>NZ_VUYU01000100.1 GCF_011682065.1 Massilia rubra
ACCAGAAGTAGGTAGCTTAACCGCAAGGGGGGCGCTTACCACGGTAGGATTCGTGACTGGGGTGAAGTCGTAACAAGGTAGCCGTATCGGAAGGTGCGGCTGGATCACCTCCTTTCTAGAGTTGCACTGGCTATAGAGCCAATTCATTAAGCGTCCACACTTATCGACTGTCAATTTAGAAGAACAGCGTTTGAAAGCGCAAACGTAAGCATCGATGCTTAGGTTTGATCTTTCAGGGATTAAAAGCTGTTTCGTTCTTTAACAATCTGGAAGAAGTAAAGTTTTAATCGAATCGTCGACAGACGGTTCGATGGGTAGTGATTGTATGTATCAAAACAAAGCAAC
>NZ_VUYU01000101.1 GCF_011682065.1 Massilia rubra
CGGCGGCGCTGCTGCCAGTGTCGATTGCAGCCTCCACCGATGCGGCGCCGGCATTGAGCCTGCGTAGTCCCAGTGGCTGGACGCTCACATTGCCGCCGGCCTTGCCTGCCAGTTGGGTGGCGGCACTACTGCGCGAGCTGGCATGAAGCTGCAGGCCGAGTTGGTTCGGCTTGCCACCCGGCCCGTCGATATGCGTATCGGTGTCGATGGACTGTCCTTGCTGGTCCAGCAGGTGCTCGGTTGCCCTCCCTGCGACGGCACGGCCTACGTGTTCAGCAACCGGCGTCGTACGCGCCTCAAATTGGTGTGCTGGGACGGAAATG
>NZ_VUYU01000102.1 GCF_011682065.1 Massilia rubra
TTCGAGACCAGGACGTTGATAGGTCAGGTGTGGAAGTGCAGTAATGCATTAAGCTAACTGATACTAATTGCCCGTACGGCTTGTCCCTATAACCTTAGCAGGTGCAGAGATAAGAAAGCGCGTTGTGCTTGTGTTGATACGCAATCACTACCCAAAGTAATACATAAAACGATACTTCTTCCAGATTCAAGCTAGTGCTGCCCGGTCGGGAGCACCAAGCTGTACAAGTTATGCCTGATGACCATAGTAAATCGGTACCACCCCTTCCCATCCCGAACAGGACCGTGAAACGATTTTACGCCGATGATAGTGCTGCAACC
>NZ_VUYU01000103.1 GCF_011682065.1 Massilia rubra
CCAACGACACCGGGGTCAGAGCTTTAACTCGAAACATTTCGAATCAGAGGTCAGACCCCGGTTGTAGGTGGAATCGGGCCAACGACACCGGGGTCAGAGCTTTAACTCGAAACATTTCGAATCAGAGGTCAGACCCCGGTTGTAGGTGGAATCGCGCTGGAGGCAGAGTAATCGCGGAAGTTGCAGATTAAAGCTCTGACCCCGGTGGCGGTGTTAATGCAGGCCGAGCAGGGCCAGCACGCGCTCGCGGCTGATGCCGACCAGCGCTGAGGTGATCGCCAGCAAGGACTCGCGCCAGAGCGGGGTACGTCGGAC
>NZ_VUYU01000104.1 GCF_011682065.1 Massilia rubra
ACAGAGATAAGAAAGTACAGCGTTGTTGCTTTGTTTTGATACATACAATCACTACCCATCGTCTGACCTGTCGGCCAAACGATTAAAACTTTACTTCTTCCAGATTGTTAAAGAACGAAACAGCTTTTAATCTCTGAAAGATCAAACCTAAACCCAGTGGCTTACGTTTGTACTTTCAAGATGTGTAGAGTGGTGGAGGATGACGGGATCGAACCGACGACCCCCTGCTTGCAAAGCAGGTGCTCTCCCAGCTGAGCTAATCCCCCAAGGTATATCTAAAGACATACTGGTAGGGCTGGTTGGACTCGAAC
>NZ_VUYU01000105.1 GCF_011682065.1 Massilia rubra
CAGTAATGCATTAAGCTAACTGATACTAATTGCCCGTACGGCTTGTCCCTATAACCTTAGCAGGTGCAGAGATAAGAAAGCGCGTTGTGTTTTGTGTTGATACGCAATCACTACCCAAAGTAATACATAAAACGATACTTCTTCCAGATTCAAGCTAGTGCTGCCCGATCGGGAGCACCAGCTGTACAAGTTATGCCTGATGACCATAGTAAATCGGTACCACCCCTTCCCATCCCGAACAGGACCGTGAAACGATTTTACGCCGATGATAGTGCTGCAACCAGTGTGAAAGTAGGTCATCGTCAG
>NZ_VUYU01000106.1 GCF_011682065.1 Massilia rubra
GGCTAAAACAGTCAGGATGTTGGCTTAGAAGCAGCCATCATTTAAAGAAAGCGTAATAGCTCACTGATCGAGTCGTCCTGCGCGGAAGATGTAACGGGGCTAAGCCAGTCACCGAAGCTGCGGATATGTTTTTCGGTACTTGTACCTTAATCCATATGGTAGGAGAGCGTTCTGTAAGCCTGCGAAGGTGTCTTGTAAAGGATGCTGGAGGTATCAGAAGTGCGAATGCTGACATGAGTAGCGATAATGGGAGTGAAAAGCTCCCACGCCGTAAGCCCAA
>NZ_VUYU01000107.1 GCF_011682065.1 Massilia rubra
ACTCTTCAGTTCAATCTCTGTTTAATGTCCTTGCGGACAGATCGCTCACTCAAAATACTGACAGGCCACTTCTTGCGAAGCGCCTATATTTCTTTTTTGTGAACATTTGATAATTTAAGTATTCAACGTCGCTTACGCTTCGTTGGCACCTTCATCAAACGCCCACACTTATCGACTGTTAATTGTTAAAGAACGTATTCGGTATTTCTATCTTGCCGCATGGTACGAAGCGTTGTGTTCGTTGCAGCAGAGAGGTGAGATTATGCAG
>NZ_VUYU01000108.1 GCF_011682065.1 Massilia rubra
CATGTGCACTTATTCGCTTGTCCCTATAACGTTAGCCTCTGTTCCGAAGAACAAAGAGCGTTACAGAGATAAGAAAGTACAGCGTTGTTGCTTTGTTTTGATACATACAATCACTACCCATCGTCTGGCCTGTCGGCCAAACGATTAAAACTTTACTTCTTCCAGATTGTTAAAGAACGAAACAGCTTTAATCTCTAAAAGACCAAACCTAAGCATCTGTGCTTACGTTTGTACTTTCAAGAGTTAAGTAGAGTGGTGGAGGATGACG
>NZ_VUYU01000010.1 GCF_011682065.1 Massilia rubra
CCGGCCCCCCCCAAAAATTCGGCCCACGCGGGCATCTACGGGCCGCCCGCGGGGGGCCCCCCCCCGCGCGGGGGCCCCCCCCGCCGGGGGGGGGGGGGCCCCGTCCGGCCCCCCCCCACGTTTCTTACTTGGCCTCGACTTGCGTGGGCAGCAGGGACGGGTCGCCGAAGATCTGGCGGTAGGCGGCAAAGATCGCGCATTGCAGCAGCAGCATGAACTGCAGCATCAGCCAGAGGATGGCAATCTGCCCGCCCTTGCTGTTGCCCAGCACCATCCCCACCAGCAGCGAGGCGCCGAAGAACATGGCGACCCACGCCATGAGCATCAGCACGAACGGGCGGATCGCCCCGAACAGACCGAACACGCTGTAAAAGGTCGCCTTGCCCGGTTTCATGTGCTGCCAGTAAGCCAGCGGCGGCGCAAAACACATCAGCAGCAGCGCCAGCCCTTGCAGCAGGCCGGCCAGCAACACCACCTGCATGTCGGCCGGGCTGATCTTGATGGCGCCGCGTTCGGCCAGCGGCACGCTCATCTGCTTGATGAAGTCGGGCGAGATCATGAAGGCCGGAATCAAGCCGAGCACGATCGAGATCAACAGGTAAATCAGGCCCAGCTTGCACAGGCGGGTCAGGGCCGGCTGGCGAAAACCGGTCAGCAGCACGCCGGGCGTGACCGACTGGTCTTGCCCGATCAGGTTACAGGCCTGCATGATCGCCATGCCGAACGAGGGAAGCAGCACCATCGTCAGGATTTGCCCCAGCACCGGAATGGTGGCCAGGGTCAGGCTCATCAGGAGAATCGCGAACAGCAGCATCGTGAGGATGGCTGGCTGCTTGCGGAACAGGGCAAAGCCCTGCTTGATCCAGTGCCATCCGGTGATGGCGGGAAGGCGGCTCATGCGAACAATCCTGGAGCGGGGGTGGCGATGCGTTCGCGCAGGATACGCTCGAAATGGGTCGGGTCGTGCGGCGTGAGCATTTCGGCTTCGCGCGGCAGGTACAGGTCGTACAGGCGCGAGAGCCAGAAGCGCAGTGCGGCGGCGCGCAGCATCGGCTGCCAGGCGGCTTGCTCGTCGGCCGTGAACGGGCGCACCGCGTGGTAGGCATCGAGCAGGGCGCGCACGCGGGCCGCGTCGAGCACGCCGGTGTCGACGTCGATGCACCAGTCGTTGACGGTGACGGCCACGTCGAACAGCCAGGTGTCGCAGCCGGCGAAATAGAAATCGAAGAAACCGGTCAGGCGCTCGCCAATGAACATCACGTTATTGCGGAACAAGTCGGCATGGACCGGGCCGCGCCCGAGGCGATGGTAATGGTCGCAGGCCGCGAACGCGCTCTGGAAATGCATCTCGGCGCGCAGCAGATGGGCGTTATGCTCGTCGAGGAAGGGCAGCACCAGCGGCGTGGTCTCGTTCCACCAGTCCAGCCCGCGCAGGTTCGGCTGCTGCAGCGCAAAGTCGCGTCCGGCCAGGTGCATCTTCGCCAGCATGGTCCCGACGGCGGCGCAGTGGACCGGTTGCGGCGCCATTTGCGAGCTGCCTTCGAGTTTGCTGACGATGGCGGCCGGCTTGCCGTGCAGCGGCACCACCAGCTCGCCCGCCTGGTCCGGCACCGGAGCGGGGACCAGCACGCCGCGCTCGGCCAGATGGCGCATCAGCTGAAGATAAAACGGCAGCTGCGCGAATGTCAGGTTCTCGAAAATCGTCAGCACGTACTCGCCGCGCTCCGTATCGATGAAAAAATTACTGTTTTCGATGCCGGAACTGATCCCTTTGATGGCGATAGCGTTTCCCAGAGGAAACTTCTTCAACAACAAAGTCAGGTCATCCAGGGTGACCGCGGTAAAAACTGCCATGTGAAAGCGAAGGGTAAGGTAAGTCGATCGATATCGTTACCCGCGCGCCGGGGAAGGGCGCGGGCCGATGGGGGGGATTACTTGATTGGCGCCGGTGGTGGCGCCGGTGCGGCTTCGGTCGCGGCGGCGGCTTCGCTGGCGGCCTTTTTCTTCTTGTTCAGGTCGAATTCACCGACTTGCCATTGGGGGCCGCGCAGGGCTGAGCCGTTGGCATCCATGCCCGAACTGCCGGCGGCCGGATTGGTGCCCTTCATCGTATAGCTGCTCTTGCCGGATTTAACTTTCACTTCCGTGGTGCGGCCGTTTTCGCGTTTCTCGCTGATTTTCGGCTCGTTGGCGCGCGGCGCCACGATCGCGGGCGCCATGTTGCCATCGTCGAGGCGTTCGAGCTTGGGCGGGGCGTCGCTCGGCTTCGATTGCTGGGCGCCGGCCAGGCTTGCCGAAGCGAGCAGGCACAGGGCCAGGAGATTGCGGAAAGTGGAAGTGCGCAGCATGATAGGGTCGCCTTTTGATCGTGTAGTCCATTGTAACAAACCCCCGCCCCGCCTGTGGAAACACATCGCACAAGCTCCCCGCACTCCTGCACGCGCCATCCTCCCCCTCCAACCGGGGTCTGACCTCTGATTAGCAACAAAACCGCCGAACCGATCACCGGGGTCAGAGCTTTAATTAGCAACACCACGGCTGTAAGCAGTAATGTCGGTTCAAAACTGCGTACAAGCTGCACTTAAGCAAGCAATTGCCGCCCAAAGGTGCCGGACATGGGACAAATCCAGTTCATGCCACGCCATATGTTGCAAGTTAAAGCTCTGACCCCGGTTCCGGGGGGAAACGTTGCTAGTCAGAGGTCAGACCCCGGTTCGGGCTTCGGGGCGGGCGCGCTTTCTGCGATAATGACCGGTACGCTGCCGCGCCCTTTTTTGTCCCGGCTCAACCTCATTTTTGGCACTATGCAAAATACCCTGCTGTTAGTCGACGGTTCCAGTTATCTGTACCGTGCTTTTCATGCCCTGCCCGATCTGCGCAGCCCGGATGGCCATCCCACCGGCGCCATGCATGGCATGGTCAATATGTTGCGCCGCCTGCGCCAGGATTATCCGGCCGCGTTTATCGCTTGCGTGTTCGATGCCAAGGGCAAGACCTTCCGCGATGATATGTATCCGGAATATAAGGCCACGCGCGCGTCCATGCCGGATGACCTGCGCCTTCAAATCGAGCCGATCCACGAAGTGGTGCGCCACATGGGCTGGCCGATCCTGATGGTCGACGGCGTCGAGGCCGACGATGTGATCGGCACCTTGTCGGTCCAGGCTTCCAGGCTGGGCATGAATACCGTGGTCTCCACCGGCGACAAGGACCTGGCGCAGCTGGTCAACGACAAGGTCATGCTGATCAACACGATGAGCAACGAGAAGCTCGACGAGGCCGGCGTGCTGGCCAAGTTCGGCGTGCCGCCCAACCGCATCATCGATTACCTGACCCTGATCGGCGATACCGTCGACAATATCCCCGGCGTGGCCAAGTGCGGCCCGAAGACCGCCCTCAAGTGGCTGGCGCTGCACGACAGCCTCGATGGGGTGATCGCCAACGCGGCCTCCATCGGCGGCGCGGTCGGCGAGAACCTGCGCCAGGCGCTCCCGTGGCTGCCACAGGGCCGCGCCCTGATCACCGTCAAGACCGATTGCGACCTGGCCGGACACATGGTCTCGATCGCCGACACCCTGGTGGCGCAGCCGGAAAACAAGGAGGGCCTGAAGGCCTTCTTCGAGCGCTATGGCTTCAAGACCCTGCTGCGCGAAGTGGTCCAGCGCGACGACGAGGGCGCCCCGCGCGCGCTGCTCAATTCCCCGGAGGGCGACTTGTTCCCGGGCGCGCTGGTGCCGGTCATGCGCGGCGAGTACGAAACGGTGGTCACCGAGGCCGACCTGGAACGCTGGCTGGCCCTGGTCGATGCCGCCGAGCTGACTTCGGTCGATACCGAAACCACCTCGCTCGACCCGCTGACGGCGCAGATGGTCGGCATTTCGCTGTCGGTCGAAGCGGGCAAGGGCGCCTACATCCCGCTGGCGCACCGCTACGCCGGCGTGCCCGAACAACTCGATCGCGAGGCGGTCCTGGCGCGCATGAAGGCATGGCTGGAAGACCCGTCCAAGCCCAAGGTCGGCCAGAACCTCAAGTACGACAGCCATATTTTCGCCAACCATGGCGTGACCCTGCGCGGCATCGTGCACGACACCTTGCTCGAGTCGTATGTGTTCGAGTCGCACAAGCCGCACGACATGGACAGCATGGCCCTGCGCCACCTGGGCTACACCACGATTCCGTTTGTCGATGTATGCGGCAAGGGCGCCGGCCAGATCTGCTTCGACCAGGTGGAACTGGGCCGCGCGACCGAATACGCGGCCGAGGATTCCGACATCACCCTGCGCCTGCACCAGGCCATGAAGGGCCATGTCGAGAGCGACGAAAAGCTCAATTTCATTTATCGCCAGATCGAGCTGCCTACCTCCGTGGTGCTGCACAAGATCGAGCGCAACGGGGTGCTGATCGACGCCGAGCTACTCAATGTGCAGTCGGGTGAACTCGGTGCGCGCATCATGGAGCTCGAACAAAAGGCGTACGAACTGGCCGGCGGCCCGTTCAACCTCGGTTCGCCCAAGCAGATCGGCGAGATCTTCTTCGGTAAACTCCAGCTGCCGGTGATCAAAAAGACCCCGAGCGGGGCGCCGTCGACCGACGAGGAGGTGCTGCAAAAGCTGGCCGAGGATTTCCCGCTGCCGAAAATCCTGCTCGAATACCGCGGCATGTCGAAACTCAAGTCGACCTACACCGACAAGCTGCCCAAGATGGTCAACCGCGAGACCGGCCGCGTGCACACCAACTACGCGCAGGCCGTCGCCGTGACCGGGCGCCTGTCGTCGAACGAGCCGAATCTGCAGAACATCCCGATCCGCACGGCCGAAGGGCGCCGCATCCGCGAAGCCTTTATCGCCGGTCCCGGCAACGTGATCGTCTCGGCCGACTATTCGCAGATCGAACTGCGCATCATGGCCCATATTTCGGAAGACGCGGCCATGCTGCGCGCCTTTGCCGAGGGCGAGGATATCCACCGCGCCACCGCCGCCGAGATCTTCGGCGTGGCGCCGGCCGAGGTGCAGGGCGAGCAGCGCCGCTACGCCAAGGTGATCAACTTCGGCCTGATCTACGGCATGAGCGCCTTCGGGCTGGCCGCCAACCTGGGCATCGAACGCTCGGCGGCGCAAAACTATATCGACAAGTACTTCGCGCGCTTTTCGGGCGTGCGCCAGTACATGGAAGACACGCGCATGCAGGCCAAGGCGCGCGGGTATGTCGAAACCGTGTTCGGCCGGCGCCTGTGGCTGCCCGAGATTAATTCCCCGAACGGCCCGCGCCGCCAGGGCGCGGAACGGGCCGCGATCAACGCGCCGATGCAGGGCACCGCGGCCGACCTGATCAAGCTGGCCATGATCGCGGTGCAGGACTGGCTCGAGGCCGACGCTCTGGGCACGCGCATGATCATGCAGGTGCACGATGAACTCGTGCTCGAAGTGCCGCAGGCGGAACTGGCATTGGTCAAGTCCAGGCTGCCGCAGTTGATGGCGGGCGTGGCGGCCCTGAAAGTGCCCCTGTTGGCTGAGGTGGGTATCGGTAAAAACTGGGATGAAGCGCACTAACTATTAAATAATGACCTACCTACTGAAAGAGGGAACGATGAAGAGCACATTTATCCGCCTTGGCACGGCAAGCACCGTAGTGGCCGCCATGGCCCTGACAGCCTGCGGCGGCGGCGGCGGCAACCCCGGCGCCAACGGCTCCACCACCCCCGGCACCACTCCGCCGACGCTCGGCGGCACCGCCGGCACGCTCAACATTGCGCTGACCGATGCCCCGGCCTGCGGCTTCGACGCCGTCAACGTCACCGTCAAGAAGGTGCGCGTCCACCAGAGCGCGACCGCGGCCGATGCCGATCCCGGCTGGTCCGAGGTGGTGCTGGCGCCGGCGCGCAAGATCAATCTGCTCAACCTGGTCAATGGCGTGCTCGATCCGCTCGGTTCGGTCAGCGTGCCCGCCGGGCGTTACACCCAGGTGCGCCTGATGCTCGATCCGAATACCGGCAACGGCTTCGCCAACAGCGTCACGCCGACCGCGACCAAGGTTGAAACAACCCTGGAAACCCCGGCGGCGGTGCAGGCCGGCGTCAAGATCGCCAGCGACTTCGAAGTCGTGGCGGGCCAGCCGTACAACCTGGTGCTCGATTTCGACGCCTGCCGTTCGGTCGTCAACAAGGCGGGCGGCGGTTATCTGCTGACGCCGTCCGTGAGCGCCATGGCGGCCGCGGGCAGCGGCGTCAGTGGTTACGTCAGCACCTTGTTCTCGGCCAGCGGCGTGGTGGTGAGCGCCCAGCAAAACGGCAGGGTGGTCGGCAGCACCTCGGTCAATCCATCCACCGGCGCGTTCGCGATCAGCCGCCTGAATCCGGGCGCCTATGATGTCGTGGTCGTCGCTTCCGGCCGCGCCGCAGCCGTGATCGGCAATGTGAGCGTGCCCGGCGGCGCCAGCAATATCGTCCTCGGCACGGTGGCCTCGCCGATCACCATGCCGGCCAGCCTGACACGCTCGATCAGCGGCACGGTCAGCATGCTGCCGCTCGCGCCGACCGTCAGGCCGTATGTGAGCGCCTTGCAGACGGTGATCAGCGGCAAGACCGTGGCGATCCAGGCGGTGGATGCGGCCGCCGGCACCGGCGCGTACGCGATCGGATCGTTGCCGGTCGGCGCGCCGCAGTACGCCACCTACAGCGCTACCGCGCCGCTGGTGTTCAGCAGCGCTGTGCCGACTCAGGGCGTGGGCAACTATCGCGTCGATGCGGTCGCCGCCGGCTACAGCGTCAAATCGGTGGCGTCGGTGAATGTCTTGACCGGCGACCAGGCCAATATCAATCTGCAACTGACGCCGTAACATTCCCGTAAGGTAAGGCCTTGCGCCGGGTTTGCCGCCCGGCGCAAGGCGGCGCCATTGGCGCCGAACTGGGCGGCAGACGCTGCGGAGCGGTACAATGCCCGGCTTGCGATCGTCGCAAGTGTCGTTCAAGAGGCTTCCAAATCGATTCGACCCTCATTTCCATCCTGCTGGCAACGACCATCGGGGGTGTGCTCAGCATTTCCGCCGCCGCGGTGTTTTCGTTCGCCTTGCTCTCGAAGATGGTCGAGCGCATGGTCAGCCTGTCGGTCGGGATCATGCTGTCGACCTCGCTCCTGCATGCCTTGCCGGAAGCGTTCGAGTCGGGCGCCGATCCGCGCCGCCTGTTCGCCACCTTGCTGGCCGGCTTGCTGGCATTTTTCATGCTGGAAAAGTTCGCCATCCTGCGCCATTCGCACCATCACGAAGGCGATGGTCACCACCATGCCCACGGGCACGACAAGCGCGAGGCGGGCAAGGCCGGCTGGATGATCCTGCTGGGCGATGGCATGCACAATTTTACCGACGGCATCCTGATCGCCGCCGCCTTCCTGGCCAATCCGGAACTGGGCATCGTGACCGGGCTGGCCATCATCGCCCATGAAATCCCGCAGGAAATCGGCGATTTCATCGTCTTGCTCAATGCCGGCTTTTCGCGCACCCGCGCCTATCTGTTCAACTTGCTGTGCAGTCTCATGGCCGTGGCCGGCGGCTTGCTCGGCTATTTCACCCTGGACCGCGCCAGCGGACTGATTCCTTACGTGCTGGTGTTCGCCTCCTCGGGCTTCCTGTACATTGCCGTGAGCGATTTAATGCCGCAGATGCAAAGACGAGCCACCGTGCGCGAATCCATTCCGCAAGTGTTGTTGATCGGCGTGGGCGTGCTGATCGTCTTGTTTCTCACCAACGGACGATAAACTTCGCAGCGGCATTTTCTTGCCGCTGGCAATGGAGTTTATTCCGCTCCGGATATCAAATTTCTTCCTGTTATTCACTTCGGGCGGCAATGCGCAGCGCATTTAGTCCCTGTCAATCCGGCGCTATTGTTTAGCTCGCCAGTCTCCTTATACTAAGCCCTGAAGCAGTAATCCGGTGAAGCGAGACCACCTTTTGCCTCGTAGCTAGTTTAGGAGGATATATGGCTGAAATCGTCCTGTTTGAACATGCCAATTATCACGGTGCTCATAAACATTTGTTCACTTCAGAAACCAATCTGAATGCACCCGATGATAACTTTTTCAACGACAAGACTTCATCGTTTGTCATCTTGTCGGGCCGCTGGCAGTTCTATCGCGACGCCAATTTCCAGGGGCCGGCGTCGCAGGTATTCGGACCGGGCCTGTATAACTGGACCGAAGCGGTGAATATTCCGAACGATTCCATTTCGTCGGTCCGGCTGGTGTAAGCCTGACATTCGTTGGCGACGAGCGCAGTGGCGCGTATCGGCTGCGCTTGCCGCCTGTTATCTAGTAAGGAGGATATATGGCTGAAGTCGTGTTATATCAACATATTGATTTTCGCGGTCGCGAAAAACATTTGTACGGGTCGGAGTCGAATCTGAATGCGCCGAATGACAATTTCTTTAACGATAAAGTGTCGTCCTTCGTCGTGGTATCCGGCCGCTGGAAATTTTATCGCGACAGCAATTATCGCGGGCCGGCATCGCGCATATTCGGACCGGGCCGCTATTCTTGGGTTGAAGCGGTGGATATTCCCAACGATTCCATCTCGTCGGTGCGACTGATGTCGGCCTGATTCACGGCCGTCGTCAAAACGACAAGCGCAGTACTGAATAATTCCAAGCGCTTGTCATCAAGCTGTCATACAGGTATGCCAGGCTGTGCTCATACAATAACAACAAAGGAGAACGAGAACATGCTCAGTACCGTCACCAGCCACATCAACACTTTCCGCGCCGCGCGGGTCGCGCACCAGTCGCCGTACCGGGCCCAGATGGCCGACCTTCCGGCCACGCTCTACCCCTTCTGGAAGCGCACGGCGCAACACGAATTCACAGGCATCCCACAGGATGCCTTTTTTTTCGCCCGCGCCGCCGAAGGCTTGATGGCGTTTTTCGACTGCGTGCGCGACGCCAGCCTGCCGTGCGGCTTGCCCTCGATGGCGGCCGACTCGGTGTGGCACGCCTGGATGCGCCTCTCGCCGACCGGTTTGAACGCGTTCTGCCGCAAGCACTTTGGGCGCGTCATCCCGCACGTGGAAGCGCCCGAAATGAGCGGCGGCATGGGGCGCGCGCTGGCGGCCTGCCTGGTGCGGGCGCGCCGCATCGAGCGCATGCCGGTGGCCGGCCCCAACCTGCCGCGCCTGTTCGCGCTGGACCGCGTGCTGGCCATGCCGGGCGGCTGCGGCTACCTGCTGTTCAACGGCGAGGTGGCCTCGGTCGCCCTCGACGCGCGCGGGCGCGCGGCGGCCGTGCCGGCATATGCGGAGAGCTTGCGGCCGGCGCAGTTGCTGGCGGCCGGCCTGGTGAGCGAGGATGAATACCGGCGCCACGCGCGCCAGCGCAGCGCGCTTGGGGACAATGGCCCCGGCAACAGCGATGCGGACTGCGGCGCAGCAGCGTGCGACGGCGCGGGCGACGCCGGTTGCGGCGGTGGCTGCGGCGGCGACTGAGGCTGGGTCAGGCGCGCCGGACTGGATTTACGTTCCGGTGGCAATCGGCCGTGCCGGATCGGCGCACCACTCGCTCCACGATCCCGGATACAGCGCGGCGCCGGGCAAGCCCGCCACTTCCAGCGCCAGCAGGTTGTGGCAGGCCGTCACGCCCGAGCCGCACTGCATGATGGCGTTGTGCGGATCGCCCACCAGCGGCGCCAGTTCGGCCTTCAGTTGGGCCGCATCCTTGAAGCGTCCGTCCGGCCCCAGGTTATCCTTGAAGAAGTGATTCTTCGCTCCCGGAATATGCCCGCCCACCGGATCGATGGTTTCGTTCTCGCCGCGGAAGCGGTCGGCCGCGCGCGCATCGAGCACCACGCGTTGGCCGGTCTTGACATTATCGAGCACGTCGGCCGCCGATACGGTGGCGACCAGCGGCGCGCCTTCGGTGAGGCTGCCGGTTTTCGGCGCCGGGGCCTCGGTCGACAGCGCCAGGCCCGCCGCCTGCCAGGCCGCCATGCCGCCGTCGAGCACCGCCACCGCCGGATGGCCGATCCAGCGCAGCATCCACCACAGGCGCGCGGCGAACATGCCGCCGTGCGCGTCGTAGGCGATGACCTGGGTGTCGTCGTCGATGCCCCAGCTGCGCAGGGTGGCGACCAAGTCGGCCCGCACCGGCAGCGGGTGGCGCCCGCGAAACACGCCGTCCGCGCCGCGCCTGGCGCCCGACAGCTCGGTTTCGATATCGGCGAACAGCGCGTGCGGCAGGTGGCCGGCAGCGTAGGCTTCACGGCCGGCGGACAGGTTCATCAGGTCATGGCGGCAGTCGACCATGACCCACGCCGGGTTGTCGATATGGCCGGCCAGGTCGGCTGCGGAAATGAGTGTCGTGTACATGGGCGTCCTTAGAGTTCGCTTGCGATGGGATCGGTCTTGCTGACGGCGGCGCCGCGCGGCGTGCTTCGGGTATTGTAAAACGTCGCGGCGATGCCCGACACAAGAATTACCGCCATCCCCAGCCACACGGTCCAGGTAAATTTATCGCCCCACAGCAACATGCCCCACAGGCTGGAAAACACGATGCCGGTGTACTGCAGGTTGGCCACCACCAGCACCTTGCCGATGCGGTAGGCGCGCGTCATGGCGATCTGCGCGAACAGGGCCGACACGCCGATGGCCAGCAGCAGGGCGGCGCTGTGCAGGCTATGCGCGGTAAATAGCGGCACGGCGGCGCCGCGCCCTTCCAGCAGGGTGCCGGCCAGGCCGGCGGAAGCCGTCATCGCGGAAAAATAGAACACCACGCGAAACTCCGGCTCGCCCAGCTGGCCCAGGCGCCGCACCTGCATGTAGGCCATCGCCGACATCACGCTCGAGAGCAGGCCGACCACGCCGCCGAGCCACTGGTTGCTGGCGATCGCCGGTTGCAGCACCAGGGTCACGCCCACGAAGCTCATGATCACGGCCAGGACCAGCGGCCACTCCACATGGTCCTTGGCACGCCACCAGCCGGCGCAGAACAGGAATGCGGCGATCCAGATCGGCGCCATGTAGTTGAGGGTGACGGCGGTGGCCAGCGGCAGTTTGCCGATCGCGAAAAACCACATCCACAGCGACACCACGCCGACAAAGCTGCGCCACAGATGGTCCTTGATGAACACCGTGCGCAGGCTCAAGCCCTGGTGTTTGACCATGATCAGCAACATGACGGTGCCGATCAGGCCACGGTACATGACGATTTCGGAGGTCGAATACGTGCTTGACGCCAGTTTCACGGCCGCGCCCATGGCGGCGAAGGCGAAGCTGGCAAATAACATCCACAGCGCTGCTGCCATCGGTTCTTTCTTACGTATCGGCGCGGGCCGCGGCGGCGCGCTTTTCGGTGACGGTATTATAAAAAGTGGCGGCCAGGCTGGAGGCGAGGATCAGCACCATGCCAAGCCAGACATGCCAGTCGAAGACGTCGTGCCAGATCAGGATGCCCCAGACGCTGGAAAACACGATGCCGGTGTACTGCAGGTTGGCCACCACCAGCACCTTGCCGGTGCGCCAGGCGC
Source organism: Massilia rubra (assembly GCF_011682065.1). Classification (GTDB taxonomy): domain Bacteria; phylum Pseudomonadota; class Gammaproteobacteria; order Burkholderiales; family Burkholderiaceae_D; genus Telluria_A; species Telluria_A rubra. The sequence goes on from NZ_VUYU01000010.1 coordinate 11,502, forward strand.
GCGTGAGCGCCATCTGGGCGAATACGCCCGAGGCGCCGATGAACAGCAGCAGGGCCGCCCCGCGCGGCGAATGCGCATGCCAGGGTGCGCCGTCGGGCGAGCCGCCCGGCAGCAGGCTGCCCGCCACGCCGGCGGCGATATTCACGGCCAAGAAGTAGAAGACGACCCGGTATTCCGGTTCGCCGGCGCGGCTCAGGCGCCGCACCATGGTGTAGGCGATGGCGGCCAGCATGCCGGAGACAAGCGCCATCAGCGCGCCGAACCACTGCTGCGCTTCGAAGGCCGGGCGCAGGGCCAGCATCACGCCGCCGAAACTGACCGCGATGGCCGCCAGCAGGGGCAGGGCGATGCGCTCCTTGCCCTGCCACCAGGCCAAGCCGATCATGGCCACGGCGGTCCAGATGGGCGACATGTAATTGAGGGTGACGGCGGTGGCCAGCGGCAGCTTGGTGGCGGCGTAAAACCACATCCACAGCGACACCACCCCGATCGCGCCGCGCCACAGATGGCCGCCTAAGTGCTCGGTGCGCAGCTTGCCGCCCTGGTGGCGGATGAAAAAATACAGGAGGATGATGCCGACCAGGCCGCGGTAGAACACGATTTCGGCCACCGAATACTCGTTCGAAGCGAGTTTGACGGCCGCGCCCATGAGCGAGAACAAAAAGCTCGCAAGCAGGATCCAGAGCGCGGCCACGAAGTCGGCGCCCTACAGCGCCAGGTTACTGCGGTACCACTCGTGGAAGTGCTGCATGCCGTCTTCCATCGGTGACTGGTAGGGGCCGACTTCGTTGACGCCGCGCGCGAGCAGGATGCGGCGCCCGGCATCCATGCGCATGGCGATTTCGTCGTCCTCGATGCAGGTCTCGAAGTAGGCGGCGCGTTCGGCCTCGATGAAGTCGCGCTCGAACAGCACGATCTCTTCGGGGTAGTAGAACTCGACCACGTTGCGCGTCTTTTGCGGGCCGTCCGGCCACAGGGTCGAGACGATCAGCACGTGCGGATACCACTCGACCATGATGTTCGGGTACAGCGTGAACCAGATCGCGCCTTTATCGGGCGGCACGCCGCCACGAAACTTGAGCACCTGTTCCTGCCAGCGCTGGTAGATGGGCGAGCCGGCCTTGCCCAGGCCACGGTTCACGCCCACCGTCTGCACGCTGTAATCGCGCCCGAACTCCCAGCGCAGGTCGTCGCAGCTGACAAAGCCGCCCAGGCCCGCGTGAAACGGCTCGACGTGGTAATCCTCCAGGTAGACTTCGATGAACGTCTTCCAGTTGTAATTACAGGTCTGCACCTCGACATGGTCGAACATATAGCCCGAAAAATCGAAATCACCGGCCACCGACAAGCCCTTGAGCTGGTCCATGACGTTGTAGCCGTTCTGCTCGAACAGCAGCCCGTTCCACTCCTGCAGAGCGGTCTTGGACAGGTTCAGGCACGGCGTTTCCGGAAAGTGCGGCGCACCGATCAGCTCACCCTTGAGATCGTAAGTCCAGCGATGCAGCGGGCAGACGATATTGTTCGCGTTGCCGCGTCCGTTGAACATCAGCGCCTGGCGATGGCGGCACACGTTCGACAGGACCTCGATCCCGTTTCCGTTGCGCACCAGCATGCGGCCCTCATTCTCGGAAGCGAGCGTGGCAAAGTCGCCCGTTTCGGGCACCATCAGCGTATGGCCGACATAGCGCGGGCCATGCTGGAACAATTGCTGCATTTCGCGCTGTAACAGCGCTTCATCAAAGTAAGCATCTACCGGAAGCTGCGCGCATGAGCGCGCCAGCTTGGCGTGGGTAGCCAGATCGGACATCCCAACCCCCCTTTTATATGTGCATCAGCTAAAGAAGAGAAAGAATCCAAAGACCAGTATTTTTAGCGACGGAATACGGTATTTCGGACAGAACCGGCGATTATAGCGCGGAACAAGCTCTGCCGTCTCGGTCCGGCGCGCGAATGTGGTGTGGAGGGAAGTAAATGTTGAGGGAAAAACATGGTTTTCATCGATACAGCCTCAATACGATAAAATGCCATATCGCCACCCGTTAGGATGGATTGTTCTAGAATAAGCGATTAGACTGGCGCGCCGCGCACAAGTTGCATGCCGCGGACTCACATAAAGTAACTATGGCAAAGAAATTATCAGTGGAACCCGCAGCGGCGCCGGAATCGTTCGAACAGGCCATGGCCGAACTGGCCCAGCTGGTGAGCCAGATGGAAGCCGGCCAGTTGCCGCTGGAGGCCTCGGTGGCGGCGTACGCGCGCGGCTCGGAGCTGGTGCGCTACTGCGCCGCCCAGCTCGAAAAAGTCGAGTCCCAGGTCAAGGTGCTCGAGGGCGACATGCTCAAGCCTTTCGCGGCCGATGGCGCCGGCGAGGGCATGCAATGAGCGGCCCTTTCGACGACTGGATGAAAACCGTGCAGGCCAGGGCCGAAGAGGCGCTGGACGCCTTGCTGCCGCCGGCCGACCTGGTTCCGCACAAGCTGCATGAAGCGATGCGCTACACGGTGCTCGGCGGCGGCAAGCGGGTGCGCCCGCTGCTGGTGTTTGCCAGCGGCGCGCTGTTCGGAGCCGATGCGCAGGCACTGGCGCGCGCCGCCGCGGCGGTCGAAATGATCCACGCTTACTCGCTGGTGCACGACGACATGCCGTGCATGGACGACGACGACCTGCGCCGGGGCAAACCGACCGTGCACGTGGCCTACGACGAAGCGACCGCGCTGCTGGTCGGCGACGCCTTGCAGTCGCAAGCGTTCCTGGTGCTGGCCGAAGGCATGGACATTCCGGCCGCGCGCCAGGTCGCGATGCTGCGCCTGCTCGCGCACGCGGCCGGGTCGGGCGGCATGTGCGGCGGCCAGGCGATTGACCTCGACAGCGTCGGCATCAGCCTCACCCTGGAACAGCTCGAACAGATGCACCAGCTCAAAACCGGCGCCTTGCTGCGCGCCTCGGTGGTGCTGGGCGCGCTGGCCGGCGCCGATGTCGGTCCCGACCAGATGCGCGCGCTCGACGCCTACGCCAGGGCGATCGGGCTGGCCTTCCAGGTGGTCGACGACGTGCTCGATGCGACCGCCGATTCGGCCACCCTCGGCAAGACCGCGGGCAAGGACGCGGCGGCCAACAAGCCGACCTATGTATCGATTTTGGGCCTGGAACCATCCAGGGTCTTGGCAGAAAAATTGCGGAACGATGCGCATGACGCGCTCGCGACGTTTGGTGATAAAGCAGATCGGCTGCGCCAGTTGGCGGACCTGATCGTGCAGCGGAAAGCGTAAATGAACTTGCTAGAGACAATCAACGAACCGGCCGAACTGCGCAAGCTGGCGCGCGCCCAACTGACGCCGCTGGCGCACGAACTGCGTCACTTCCTGCTCGATTCGGTGTCCAAGACCGGCGGCCACCTCTCGTCCAACCTGGGCACGGTGGAGCTGACGATTGCGCTGCACTACGTGTTCAACACGCCGCACGACCGCATCGTGTGGGACGTGGGCCACCAGACTTACTCGCACAAGATCCTCACCGGCCGGCGCGAGCAGATGCACAGCCTGCGCCAGTTGAACGGCATTTCCGGCTTCCCGCGCCGCGACGAAAGCGAATACGACACCTTCGGCACGGCCCACTCGTCGACCTCGATTTCGGCCGCGCTGGGCATGGCGCAGGCGGCCAAGATCAAGGGCGAACACCGGCACGCGATCGCCGTCATCGGCGACGGCTCCATGACCGCCGGGATGGCCTTCGAGGCGCTCAATAACGCCGGCGTGCAGGAAGACATCAACCTGCTGGTGGTCCTGAACGATAACGACATGTCGATCTCGCCGCCGGTGGGCGCACTGAATCGCTACCTGGCGCGCCTGATGTCGGGCCAGTTCTACGCGGCCGCCAAGAACGTCGGCAAGTCGGTGCTGCCCGGTCCCGTGCTGGAACTGGCCAAGCGCTTCGAAGAACACGCCAAGGGCATGGTGGTTCCGGCCACGATGTTCGAGGAATTCGGGTTTAACTACATCGGCCCGATTGACGGCCACGACCTCGATTCGCTGATTCCGACCCTGGAAAACATCAAGAAGCTCAAGGGTCCGCAGTTCCTGCACGTGGTTACGCGCAAAGGGCAGGGCTACAAGCTGGCCGAAGCCGACCCGGTGCTGTACCACGGGCCGGGCAAGTTCAATCCGACCGAAGGCATTTTGCCCGCCAAGGCCGGCAAGACCACTTACACCGAAGTGTTCGGCAACTGGCTGTGCGACATGGCCGCTGCGGATAAGCGCCTGGTCGGCATCACGCCGGCCATGCGCGAAGGCTCGGGCATGGTGCGCTTCGAAGAGCTGTTCCCGGACCGCTACTTCGACGTCGGCATCGCCGAACAGCACTCGGTGACCTTTGCCGGCGGCCTGGCGACCGAAGGCCTCAAGCCGGTGGTGGCGATCTACTCGACCTTCTTGCAGCGCGCCTACGATCAGCTGATCCACGACGTGGCGCTGCAAAACCTGGACGTGCTGTTCGCGCTCGACCGCGCTGGCCTGGTGGGCGCCGATGGCGCCACCCACGCCGGCAACTACGACGTGTCCTACCTGCGCTGCATTCCGAACATGGTGGTCATGGCCGCCTCGGACGAAAACGAATGCCGCCAGATGCTCAGCACCGGCTACCAGTACAAGGGCCCGGCGGCGGTGCGTTATCCGCGTGGCGCCGGCATCGGCGCGGTGATCGAAAAAGAGCTGACCACGCTCCCGATCGGCAAGGGCGAAATCAAACGCAGCGGCAGCAGCGTGGCGATCCTGGCGTTCGGCTCGATGGTGGCGCGCAGCGTGGTGGCCGGCGAAGAGTTGAATGCGACGGTGGCCAATATGCGCTTCATCAAGCCGCTCGACGTGGAACTGGTCAAGCAGCTGGCGCAGGATCACGACTATCTGGTGACGGTGGAAGAGGGCGCGATCATGGGCGGCGCCGGTTCAGCCGTGGCCGAAGCGCTGGCGGAGCTTGGCATCCAAAAGCCGCTGCTGATCCTCGGTTTGCCCGATAAATTCATCGACCATGGCGACCCGGCGGCCTTGCTGGCCAGCGTGGGACTCGACGCCAAGGGCATCGCCGCGTCGATCCGCCAGCGCTTCGGCGCCGCCGAGCCTCGCCTGGTGGTCAATAACACCTGAGTGTTGTCCTTTCCGCCAGTGGCGGAAAGGACTTCGCGTACTTCAAGTTAGAGCCTATCTCAGTAGATCGGGGGAAGCTGATGGCGACATGCGCGTAGGCGATGCATGGAAAGAGAGGGCAAGGCGCGAGGAGGCCGCATGGCTAGCCATGCAACGACGAGGGTATTCCGAAGGAATACCGAGGCGGCACTCGCTTGCCAGGCGCGCCAGCAGCGACTCCGATCTACTGAGATAGGCTCTTAATGCGTTTGCCTCCTGTTTATGGCATAGTAGGCCCATGAAAGCGCTTAAAAGCCCCCTTGCCAACGAGCTTCTTGCCGATCCCAAAGCGCGCGACGAGTTGCGTCGCTTCCTGGTGACCAAGCGCTCCAGCGCTGTTTCGACAGATCAGCCAGTTACCGGACAGTTCCAGATTCGTCGCGGCACGTCAGCGGCCACGGTGAAGGCCGTGTTCGTACCGAAGGCAAAAGCCGCCTAGGATGAATATTGCTCTTCCTGCACTGATCGCTTTCCTCCTTCTTCTCCCCGGCTTTATCTTCCGCACGCGCCTGAAACGGGCCGAGCGCACCTCCCTGGATTTTTCCCCGTTCGGCCAAATCGTCGCCGAAGCCGTGCTGTGGTCGTTTGTTGCCCACCTCCTCTGGCTGGCCTTGTCCGACATCGTTTTCAGCCAACGGTTCCAACCCCTGGTGCTGATGAAGCTGCTCTCTGCCTCGCCGTTCAGCCAAGCGGACGCCACCGTAGCGGTCGCGGCGAATTTTGCATGGGTGGCGAGCTACTTCGGCAGCCTGTTTGTGGCGTCGTTTCTTGTCCCGACCTTGGTGCGCGCCACCATTTCCAGGTTTCGGCTGGACCGCTCATCGGCGCCGTGGGGGGCCGTGTTCAGGTTCCACGACGCCCCGTGGTACTACCTGCTGACCGGCGCCGATTTTACCGAGGAAGAGGCGCCCGACTTCATCGTCATTTCCGCCATCGTCGAGATTGCAAAGGAAGCGGTGCTGTATGTGGGCGTGTTAAGCGAATTTTTCGTCGACGCCGACGGCCAGCTCGATCGCCTGGTGCTGCAAGGCGTCTCGCGCCGTCCCATCGCCGCCGACAAAAACGGCGCCGATGCCGATGATGGATCCGAATCCGGCCGTTTTTACGAGGTCGATGGCGACTCGTTCGTGCTGCGCTACAGCGAAACCGTTACGCTCAACGTGCAGTACGTCAAGCTGACCGCCGAGGAGACTGCCGACCCCGCGATACATTCATCGCGGTGAACGATCTGTTCTTCCTGACAGCGCTTGCAGTCGATCGCAACACCGGTCCGACAGCCTAATCGGCCAGCGCTTCGTCCAGCGCCCGCATCGCCGGGGCAATCATGGCCAGCAGCCGCGCGCTGCCGATGCCATCACGGGCCTGCACCGAGATGCCGTGCAGCAGGACGGCGTAACAATCGCCCAGCGCGGCGACGTCGGCGTCCGCCTTCAGTTCCCCATCCTGCGAGGCACGGCGCAGCCGCTCGATGATCGAATCGGTGCGCGCGCGTCGATGTCCGGCCAGCCAGGCGTTGATGGCGTCGTTCCCGCTGCTGTAATTGGTCGCCGCCGACACCACCATGCAACCTTGCGGCGCCCCCGGCCGGGTGTACGCCAGCACCGCGTCGCGCAGCATGGCCTCGATGGCAGCGCGTGCCGGTGCTCGCTGCGCCAGGGCGCGCTCTGCAAACCCGCCTTCATCGGCCTCGTACAGCGCAATCGCTTCGCGAAACAGGTTTTCCTTGGACCCGAAGGCGGCATAAATCCTGGCTGACGCAATGCCCATCACCTGGACCAGGTCGGACATCGACACACCTTCATAACCACGCTCCCAAAACGCATCCCTGGCTTTGACCAGCGCCAGATCGCGGTCGAATTCCCTCGGCCTTCCCGCCATTTACTGCTCCCGCCTGATTCGTCAGCCGGCCAGTATACCGCCTCGCCGTGCGGGCCTGACGTAAAAATCCTCTTGACCGAAACGCCGCCATGTCCTATTCTTTGTCAATCAACAAAGAATAGGAAAACCGATGAAAACCATTCAAGGCCCAAGTATCCACCTGGCCCAGTTCAGCGACGTGGCCGCGCCTTTCAACGACTTGCCTTCGATTGCCGCCTGGGCGGCGCAACTGGGCTACAAGGCGGTACAACTGCCCGCGTGGGACGAACGCTTGTTCGATGTGAAACTGGCGGCCGAAAGCCAGGCCTACTGCGACCAGGTGCGCGGCGTACTGGCCGAGCACGGCCTCGTGATCAGCGAACTGACCACGCACATCTTCGGCCAACTGCTGGCGGTGCATCCGGCCTACGACGTACTGTGCGACGGTTTTGCACCGCCGCAGGTGCGCGGCAATCCGGCGGCGCGCACCGCATGGGCGCGCGAACGGCTGCTGCTGGCCGCACGTGCCTCGCGCCGTCTCGGCCTCACCGAGATGGGCACCTTTTCCGGTGCCCTGGCCTGGCCATATCTGTTCCCCTTTCCTCAACGTCCGCCCGGGCTGATCGAGACCGCGTTCGACGAACTGGCACGCCGCTGGCTGCCGATTCTCGACGCCTGCGACGAGAACGGCGTGAACCTGTGCTACGAAATCCATCCGAGCGAAGACCTGCACGACGGCGTCACCTTCGAGATGTTCCACGAGCGCGTCGGTGGCCACCAGCGTTGCGCGATCCTGTTCGACCCCAGTCACTTCGTGCTGCAGCAGTTGAACTACCTGGACTATCTGGACATCTACAAAGACCACATTCGCATGTTTCACGTCAAGGATGCCGAGTTCAATCCGAGCGGGCGCCAGGGCATCTACGGCGGCTATCAATCCTGGGAAAACCGCGCCGGCCGATTCCGTTCGCTGGGCGACGGCCAGGTCGACTTCAAGGCGATCTTCTCAAAGCTGACGCAATACGATTACGCCGGCTGGGCCACCGTGGAATGGGAATGCTGCCTGAAGCACCCCGACCAGGGAGCGCGCGAAGGCGTCGACTTTGTCAATCGCCACATCATTGAAGTCACCGACAAGGTGTTCGACGACTTCGCCGGCGTGCCGATCGACGCGGCGCAACTGAAACAACTGCTTGGCATCGCTTAGAGCCGGCCGAGACAAGTTCTTAATACACACAGCAAGGAAAACCAATGACGACTCCCACCCACCACGACAGCGCTGTTGCTATGGACCACGCTTACCTCCAGGTAGACGGGCAGCGCCTGCACCTGGTCACCGCCGGCGCCGGCAAGCCGGTGCTGCTGATTCCCGGCTGGCCACAGACCTGGTACGCATGGCGTCATGTGATGACGGCATTGGCGGAAGCAGGTTTCCAGGCGATTGCTGTCGATCCCCCCGGGACCGGCCTGTCCGACCGTGCTGCGGATGGCTACGACACCGGTTCGGTGGCGCGCATCCTGCACCAATGCATGCAGCAACTGGGTCACGCGCGCTACGACGTGGTCGGCCACGACATCGGCATGTGGGTTGCGTATGCGCTGGCGAGCGACTATCCGGCCGCAGTGACGAAGCTGGCGGTGACCGAAGCGGTGATCCCGGGCCTGGCGGCGGCGCCGCCGATCTTCGTGGCGCCGGCCGACAACCGGTTCCTGTGGCACTTCATGTTCAACCAGGTACTCGACTTGCCGGAGTTTCTGATCGCCGGCAAGGAACGCGAGTACATACGCTTCATGTTCGACAAATGGTCGTACCGGCGCGAGCGGGTCGCGGTCGAGGTCTACGCCGATGCCTACTCCAGCCCGGGCGCCATGCGCGCCGGCTTCGCCTATTACCGCGCGATTCCCGAGACGATTCGCCAGAATACGCTGCGCGCCACAAAAAAGCTGGCCATGCCTGTGCTGGCAATCGGCGCCGAACACGCCACCAAAAACGCGCCGCAAGATACGATGCGCGATCATGCTCCCGATCTGCGCGGCGCAGTGCTTGCCGACTGCGGCCACTTTGTGATGGAAGAAAATCCCGAGCAGTTCTTGCTCCATCTGCTGCCGTTCCTTGCGCAGGGGGCGCCGCGATGAGCCTCGATCCCAAGATCGCCGCCTACCTGGCGCAGGGCGACACCGGCGCCGCATCCGATTCGCTGGCCGGCATCCGCGCCGCGACCGAGGTTGGCCTGCGCCGCTTGCACGGGGCGCCGGAGCCGGTAGCGTCGGTGACCGACTACGAGATTGCTGGCGCCGCAGGCAGCCCGATCATGCTGCGGGTCTACCTGCCAGTCAATGCGCCTGCAAGCGGCGCGCGCCCGGCCATCGTGTTCGCCCATGGAGGCGGCTGGTGCCTGTGTTCCGTGGACCTGTACGACAATCCGTGCCGCGCCCTGGCCAATGCGACCGGCTGCATGGTGCTGTCGGTGGACTACCGCCTGGCGCCCGAACATCCGTTCCCGACGCCGCTGGAAGACGTTTATGCGGCGCTCGTGTGGACCACGGAGCATGCGGTCATACTCGGGATCGATCCCGCGCGCATTGCTGTGGGCGGCGACAGCGCGGGAGCGAACCTGGCCGCTGGGACAGCGCTTCTGGCGCGCGACCGTGACGGTCCGGCGATTACGCACCAGTTGCTCATGTATCCGGCGCTGGACGACCGGTTGTCCAGCGCGTCCTGCGGCGAATTCGCCGAGGGCTATTCGCTGACGCTCGAGACAATGCGCTTTTGCTGGTCCGCCTATCTGGGCGACGCAAACGGTGCGGACCCGGACTACGCCGCGCCGTTACGCGCGCAATCGCTGCATGGGCTGCCCCCGGCCACGATCATGGTGTGCGAATTCGATCCCTTGCGCGACGAGGGAGTGGCGTACGCGCAGCGATTGCGGGGCGCGTCGGTCGATGCCTCGTGTATCACGCTGGAAGGCATGATCCATGGTTGCATACACATGCTCGGGTTGACGCCGGCGGCGCGCCAGTTGTTCGATGCGGCGGCCGCCGGTTTGCGCCGGACGGCATGAGGCGCAAAGCTATCGTTTTCTGAAGATGGCATTGATCCGCGCGCGCAGTAGCTGGACCAGGTCATGCTGAAACCACGGATTGCGTTCAAGCCAGGGCGTATTGCGCGTCGAGGGATCCGGCAGAGGGAAATACGTTGGCCTGAACTCGCGCCATGCCTGGTCAGTCATCCGAGCCAAGCTGTCTGCTCTGTCGTGGTTTGGGCAACTCTTGAACCCATTCGTCGACAGCGTCATTGCCAGTAGGGTCGACCGAATCGACGAGCGCCACGAGAAAATCGTGCATCTGTTCCGATGGTCCCTCTTCCATCCACAAACAGCGGATGGTCCACCATTTGTCGAAAACTTCTACCGAAATCCGGTCGGAGCCGAGAATCCGGATTGCGCTTTCGCTCTCTGAAACGCCGTCGTACTCGCGCATCCGCGCCAGGTGCAGAAGCTTGACGGCGAGTGCGCACTCCTTTTCGCCCCACAGATAACTGTTATAGTGAGCGCGGCTAGTCAGGAGATAGTCCAACAATTTCGTTGCGACGTCCGGATTGGCGCGCAGGGGAAAATCTCGCCGCGCCGTCTCTGTCGGCTCGATGAGAAAATACAGTTCATGACGCATGTGCGTCCTTATTCGGCTATGTGGAATTGAGCTGTGGGCTGCGGCTTGTGCTCATTTGCGCTGGCGCGCCAGTTCGGCTTTGAGCCAGGCGGCGCTGGTCACCGCCGGCGTGCCGGGGCAGCGGATCTGGTACGGGTCGCCGCTCATGCTGCTGGTCGAGGCGCCGCGTTCGATGAAGCTTTCGGTGCTGGTCACCAGCTTCTTCTTCTCCAGATAGTCGTACTTCTTTTGCAGGTGGGCGCGCGCCTCTTTGGCGTCATGCCAGCTGCCGTTGCGGTTGAACTGGCACTGCGATTTTTCGACCGCGTCGAGCAGGCGCGTGACTTCGGTGCGGGTGACGTCGGGCGCTGCGGCGAACGCGCTGCCGGTGCCTAAAAGTGCCGCTGCCAGCGTGGCAATCAGTGTTCTTCTCATGGCGATTATCCGCGCTTGCGCTCATGCTGCCACAGCACGTCGCTGCCGCCGGCAAAGCGGTTCAACACGCGCGAGAGCACGAACATCAGGTCCGACAGCCGGTTCACGTACTGGCGCGGGTGCTCGTTGATGGTCTCGGTTTTGCCGAGCGTGACGATGCTGCGCTCCGCGCGCCGGCACACCGTGCGGCACACGTGCGCAATCGAGGCCGCGCGCGAGCCGGCCGGCAGGATGAAGTCTTTCAGCGGCGGCAGGTCGGCATTGTATTTTTCGAGCAGGTCGTCCAGCCGCGCCACATGCTCGTCGGTGATCAGGGTGTAGCCTGGGATGCAGATCTCGCCGCCCAGGTCGAACAGGTCGTGCTGGATCGAGACCAGCTCTTCGCGCAGCTCGGCCGGCATGTCTTCGCACAGCAGCAGGCCGACGAAGGAATTGAGTTCGTCGACTTCGCCCAGGGTGTGCACGCGCACGCTGTCTTTTTCGGTGCGGCTGCCGTCACCGAGGCCGGTGGTGCCGTTGTCGCCGGTGCGGGTGGCGATTTTGGAAAGTCGGTTGCCCATGATTGTTTTCCCGTAGCTGAATCATAATGAGCCAGCATACGACAAAAGCGGCGTTTACGCATACAATCAAGACATGTCCGCATCCCTTCCCATCGATCCCCAACGCCGCCAGCAGGTAGCCCAGGCGCTATTGGCGGTGCTGCCGGAACGCTGCGTGTTGTCCGACCCCGAAGACACGCGTCCCTACGAGTGCGATGGCCTGGCCGCCTACCGCCAGTTGCCGATGATCGTTACCTTGCCCGACGACGAGGAACAGGTGCTGGCGATTTTGAACGTGTGCCGCGAGCTGAACGTGCCGATCGTGCCGCGCGGCGCCGGCACCGGCTTGTCGGGCGGGGCGTTGCCGATGGCCGACGGCGTGGTGCTCTCGACCGCGCGCATGAACCGCATCGTGCGCATGGAGCCATACGCGCGCCTGGCGGTGGTGCAGCCGGGCGTGCGCAACCTGGCCATTTCGGATGCGGCCGCGCCGCACGGCTTGTACTACGCGCCCGATCCATCCTCGCAGATCGCCTGCACCATCGCCGGCAACGTGGCCGAAAATTCCGGCGGCGTGCATTGCCTCAAATACGGACTCACTGTGCATAACGTGCTGCGCGTGCGCGTGGCCACCATCGATGGCGACATCATCGAACTTGGCGGCGAAGCGCTCGACGCACCGGGCCTGGACCTGCTGGCCGTGTTCATCGGCTCCGAGGGCATGCTGGGCATCGTCACCGAAGTGACGGTCCGGCTCATTCCCAAGCCGGCCACCGCGCGCGTGATCATGGCCTCGTTCGACAACGTCGTCACGGGCGGTAACGCGGTGGCCAGCGTGATCGCCGCCGGCATCATCCCGGCGGGGCTGGAGATGATGGACCAGACTTCCTCGCGCATGGTCGAACCGTTCGTGCGCGCCGGCTACGACACCGACGCCGCCGCGATCCTGCTGTGCGAAGCCGATGGCACCCAGCTGGAAGTGGACGAGGAAATCGAACGCATGACGGCGGTGCTGCAAGCGGCGGGCGCCGGTGCGATAGCCGTCTCGCAGAGCGAGGCCGAACGCCTGCGCTTCTGGTCGGGCCGCAAGAACGCCTTTCCGGCGGCCGGCCGCATTTCGCCCGACTACTACTGCATGGACGGCACCATCCCGCGCAAGAACCTGGCGCAGGTGCTGACCGGGATCGCGCAGATGGAGGCCACTTACGGCCTGCGCTGCGCCAACGTGTTCCACGCCGGCGACGGCAACCTGCATCCCCTCATCCTGTTCGACGCCAACCAGCCCGGCGAATTCGACCGCGCCGAAGCCTTTGGGGCCGATATCCTGGCGCTGTGCGTGGAAGTGGGCGGCACCATCACCGGCGAGCATGGCGTGGGCAAGGAAAAGATCAATTCGATGTGCATCCAGTTCACGCGCGCCGAACTCGATGCCTTCTTCGCCGTCAAGCGCGCCTTCGACGCCCAACACCTGCTCAATCCCGACAAGGCCATTCCCACCCTGAACCGCTGCGCCGAATTCGGCAAGATGCGCGTGTCGGGCGGCGTGCTGCCGTTCGCCGGCCTGCCGCGTTTTTGACGATGGAAGACAACGTGCCGCAAATCGAACGATTCAGGGAGCAGGTGCTGGCGGCGGCAAGCGATGGGCGCGCGCTGCGCATTCGCGGCGGCGGCAGCAAGGACTGGTACGGGCAAAATACGGAAGGCGAGATCCTCGATACGCGCGGTCACAGCGGCATCGTCGACTACGAACCGACGGAACTGGTCATCACCGCGCGTTGCGGCACGCCGCTGGCCGAGATCGAGGCGGCGCTGGCCGAACGCAATCAGATGCTGGCCTTCGAGCCGCCGCACTTCGGCACAAGCGCCACCATCGGCGGCGTGGTGGCCAGCGGCCTGTCCGGCCCACGCCGCGCCAGCAGCGGCGCATTGCGCGACTTCGTGCTGGGCGCGGTCCTCATGGACGGCAAGGGCGAGGTGCTCACCTTCGGCGGCCAGGTCATGAAAAACGTGGCCGGCTACGACGTATCGCGCTTGCTGGCCGGTTCCATGGGCACGCTGGGGCTGATGCTGCAGCATTCCATCAAGGTGCTGCCGCGCGCGCTGTGCGACACCAGCCTGCGCTTTGCGATGGACGAAATCGAGGCCCTGCGGCGCCTGAACGAATGGGCCGGCCTGCCGCTGCCCATCTCGGCCAGTTGCTGGCACGCCGGGGTGCTGAGCTTGCGCCTGTCGGGCGCGCAGGCGGCGGTGATTGCTGCCGCGCGCACGCTCGGTGGCGAGCCGGTAGACGACGACCGCGCCTTCTGGGCCGCGCTGCGCGAGCAGCGGCACGCCTACTTCGACGGACCGGGGAGCCTGTGGCGCCTGTCGGTGCCGTCAACCACCGGCGCCATCATCCTGCGCGGCGCACAGCTGATCGAGTGGGGCGGCGCGCAGCGCTGGCTCAAGGTCGATGCCGATGCGGCGAATGCGCAAAATATCCGGCGCGCGGTGACGGCGGTGGGCGGCCACGCCACCCTGTTCCGTGGCGGCGACAAGGGCGTGGGTGTGTTCCAGCCGCTGGCGCCCGGCGTGGCCAGGATTCATCAACGCCTGAAGGCGGCCTTCGATCCGTCGCAGGTTTTCAATCGCGGACGGATGTACTGATGCAAACCAATCTCGCCGATTTCATCAAGGGCACGCCGGACGGCGACGAAGCCGAAGCGATCCTGCGCGCCTGCGTGCATTGCGGCTTTTGCACCGCCACCTGTCCCACCTACCAGTTGCTGGGCGACGAACTCGATGGCCCGCGCGGACGCATCTACCTGATCAAGCAGGTGCTCGAAGGCGCGCCGGTCACCGCCAAGACCCAGACCCACCTGGACCGCTGCCTGACCTGCCGCAATTGTGAGACAACCTGTCCCTCGGGCGTGCGTTACGGACGGCTGGCCGACATCGGCCGCCGCGTGGTCGAAGAGCGTGTCCGGCGTCCGCTCGCCGAACGCATCAAGCGCGCGGTGCTGAAAGAAGCGCTGCCGCGCACATGGATTTTCAGGCCGGCGTTCAAGGCGGGCCAGTTGTTCCGGCCACTGCTCTCGCCGGCCTTGCAGGACAAGCTGCCCAGCACGCGCGCCGCCGGTCGCTGGCCGACGCGCGAACATGAGCGCAAGATGCTGGTGCTGCAAGGCTGCGTGCAAAGCACCATGGCGCCCGATATCAACGCGGCCACGGCGCGCGTGCTCGATGCGTTTGGGGTGCAGTTGCTGGCCGCGCCCAAGGCCGGCTGCTGCGGCGCGCTGCGCTACCACCTGAACGACCAGGATGGCGGCCTCGATGACATGCGCCGCAACATCGACGCCTGGTGGCCGCTGGTCGAGCGCGGACAGATCGAGGCGATCGTGATGACGGCGTCCGGCTGCGGGGTCACGGTGAAGGAATACGGGCACCTGCTGGCGCACGACAGCGCGTATGCCGCCAAGGCGGCGCGCATCGCCATGCTCACGCGCGACCTGAGCGAAATCATGCCGCAGTTCGAGGTCGAACTGGGAGCGAAACTGAAAGGGAAAGTGGCGAAGCGGGTGGCGTTTCATCCGCCTTGCACCCTGCAGCACGGGCAGCAGATACGGGGCAAGGTGGAAGGGGTGTTGCGTGCCGCCGGCGTCGACGTCACGCTGTGCGCGGACAGTCATCTGTGCTGCGGTTCGGCCGGCACCTATTCGGTGCTGCAGCCTGCGCTGGCGACGCAACTACGGGACCGCAAGCTGGCCGATTTGCTGGCCACCGATCCGGAAGTCATTGTGTCGGCCAATGTCGGCTGCCAGACACATCTCCAGTCGGGTACTGCGACGCCTGTCGCGCACTGGATCGAGTTGATCGACCAGGCGCTGGCCTGATGTTTACTTGATTCTTACGCGGCCAGGTCGGCTTTTTGTGCAGCGGTGAGGCGCTTGCCGGTGACGACGATGGTGGTCATCTCGCTGTCGGCTTTGATGGCGGCTGCCGGTACGGTTTGTGCTGCGCTGCGGGCGCGCGGTGCTTCTGCCGAGGCCATGGCGGTGACAAAGGTCAGTGCAACTGCGGCGATGACGACGGCTTCCATGTTCTTCACGATGTTCATATCGATCCTTTTTCGTTGTGTTTTGATTTGGTATGCGGGCATTATGCGGCATCGCAACATATAACTCCAATTTCAAATTCGAATGGATATCATTCACAACGTGAATCACGTAAGCACATTATTTGATGATCGATATCTGATTTCTGAATGTCGACCGGGATGGGTGTGAAGTAACAGGAGCCATTCAATCAAGACGGTGTCGTTTGATTGGCGGTGCGCATGAAATCGACGAACGCCCGCAGCTTTCCGGGCATGTGCTCGCGATGCGGATAGTAGAGATGAAAAGCGTCGTCCAGTGCCCAGTGCTGCTTCAGTATGTGCCTCAGCACGCCGTCCGACAGCTCTTGTTTCGCAAAATCTTCGAGGATGAAAGCGATGCCGTGGCCGCGTATTGCAGCCTCCATCACGGAGCGCATTTCGTCAAAAATGAAGCGTCCTTGCACATCGATCTGAACCTTCTGGCCGCGATCTTCGAACGTCCAGTCATACATTCTGCCCCCAACACAAAAGCGCTGGCGTATGCAGTTGTGCTTGAGCAGTTCAGCCATCGTTTGTGGTTCGCTGCGCTCGCGGAAGTAATCCGGTGCTGCCACCACGATTCTTTTTTGTACTGCTCCCAGCTGTACGGAAATCATGTCATTTTGCAGTTTCCTCCCCATGCGTATGCCGATATCGAAACCGGAGCCGACGATATCGCTCAGTTGATTGTCGAGCGATATCTCGACATTAATCAGCGGGAATTGTTCCAGGAACGACGCGATGTGCGGCTCGATCAAGATATGGTAGGCAACGTAGGATGAACTGACGCGTAACATGCCCGACGGTTGATCAGTCGCGAGCAACGCTTGCGACAAGGAGTTTCTGATCAAGGCAAGCGCGGGCCCCAATGCCGCGTTCAATGAGGCGCCAGCCTCGGTCAGGCTGACACTGCGTGTGGTGCGGTTGAACAGCCGCACATTCAGTTGTGCTTCCACGTTTTTGATCGTGCGCGATACCGCGGTCGGCGTGACGCCCATTTCCGCGGCGGCGCGAGCGAAGTTCAAATGCCTGGCGGCAGCCTCAAAGGTCAGCAGACCTGGAAGATGCAGCGGCGGTGCAGGGAGTGCGCCCGAAGGCTCGATTATGACCTTTTTGTTCATACTGTATCTCTATCTATGACTATTCACGTCATTATCGCCGATCCGCATACTGCTCACATCAAGCAAATCAATCCGGCTAGGCAAGCCATCTTTCGAGAAAAGAACCATGAGCAAAATCTTTGAACCCCTGACATTGCGCGGTGTCACCCTGCGCAACCGCTATGCCCTCAGCCCGATGTGCCAGTACACGGCGAAAGATGGTTACGTCAGCGATTACCACACCATCCACTACGGACGTTTCGCTCTTGGCGGCTTCGGCCTGCTGATGGTCGAAGCGACCGCCGTGTCGCCCGAAGGACGGATCAGCCATGGCGACCTGGGCCTGTGGGACGACGCCCATATCCCGGGCCTCGCACGCATCGCCGCGTTTGCCAGGGCCTATGGCGCGACACCTGGTATCCAGATTGGCCATGCAGGGCCTAAAGCGAGCATCCAGAGAGCGTTTGAAGGTAACGGCCCACTGAACGAGGTTGACGCGGCACGCGGTGAACACGCCTGGCCAGTCGTGTCGCCGAGCGCGCGCCCGGTCACCGACGGTTGGCTGGTGCCCACCGCCCTCGATGCCAACGGCATCGCCAAGGTACGTGCGGACTTTGTCGCTTCGGCACGCCGCGCCTTGCAGGCCGGCTTCGATGTGCTCGAGCTGCACTACGCGCACGGCTTCCTGCTCAACGCGTTCCTGTCACCGCTGACCAACGACCGCAGCGATGAATATGGCGGCAGCTTCGAGAACCGCATCCGCCTGCCACTGCAGATCGCTCGCGAAGTGCGTGAGGTCTGGCCGCAGGACAAGCCACTGTTCGTGCGCTTGTCGGCAGTCGATGGCAGCGGCAGCGGCTGGAGCATCGCCGACAGCGTCGCTTTCGCCGAGGCCTTGAAGGCGGTTGGCGTGGACGTCATCGATTGCTCGTCCGGTGGCTTCGGCGTCTACGACTACCCCGACGGCTATGGCTTCCAGGTGCCGTTTGCTGCGCAGATTCGGCGCGAAGCAAACATCGGCACCATGGCTGTGGGCATCATCGTCGATCCGTGGCAGGCCGAATCTGTCATCGCCTCCGGCCAGGCCGACCTGGTCGCGCTTGGGCATGCGGCGCTGCGCGATCCACACTTTCCCTTGCATGCACAGCAGACGCTGGGGGCGGTCAGCCCGGACGCGGCCTATGCCAACTGGAATGTGCAGGCCGGCTGGTGGCTCGACCACCGCGCAAGCAAGCTGGTCCAGTTGGGACCATGGGCGCCGATGGAGGACGCGGCTGCGAATGGCCACAACGATTGAACACGATGCCGGCCAAGGCGGCCGGTTTTTACCATGACTCGCATGATTGCATTAACAACCCGGAGTGAAAACATGAACAAACCTACCTACGTGCAAGATTATCAAGCCATCGTCGACGTACTGAACAAGTACAACGAAGGCTGCAAACAGGCAAAGAGCGGCATCATGAAGCCCGCTTTCAGCGAGCAGGCAACGATGTTTAGCGTCGATGGCGACGGCAAGCTGACCGGCGGCCCGATCCAGGGCCTGTTCGACGGCATCGACAACGCGTTCCGCCCGTCTCCGCAAGCCCAAGGGGGGATCGTCAACGTCGACATCGTGGGCACCGCCGCCAGTGCGCGCATCGACACCAACGATGTCTCGGGCTTCTGCTTCACCGACTTCTTCAACCTGCTGAAGGTCGAGGGCAAGTGGACGGTCGTGAGCAAGATCTTCCACACCCACGTTGCGCCCTGAACCTCCCGTCCGTATGGAACACGCTCGGCAGATCCGGCTTCCCGCCAGGCCTGCCGCCGCCATCGGCAATTGCATGCCCTATCAAAGGCGACTAAATGAAAATGACCTTCTTCAAAACCGTGTTGTTCGCGGCAGTTATTTCTGGCTTGGGCACGGCGGCTCAAGCGGCAGACGTGCAGGGCGGTCAACAGGCCGCTGAGCTCGACGTGTAAGCAGTTGATAAGGACATGCGTTTCGCGTTCTTGCCAACACGGCATGGCAAGCCTGCCTATGTCGCCAGCAGCTTCTCTATATCGCCCACCAGCTCTTCGGGTTTGGTCGCCGGAGCGTAGCGCTTGACCTTACCTTAGCGGTGAGCTACGATTAGCAGCAACAACTAATCCGTAGCTCCGGTGTGGCTTGACCATCTGGAGCGCGGGGGAAAAAGCCGGCGCAAGCCGGTTTTTTCGTTTCCAGGGGGCGCAAATGAATGGGGCGTCGGCACTCCGAACACGTGTGTATGCCCGTTCACGCGCTTGGTCCAGAAGTTGGGCTACTTTGCCAGCAGCTTTTCGATATCCGCCACCAGCTCTTCCGGCTTGGTCGCCGGCGCGTAGCGCTTGACGACGCTGCCGTCTTTCCCGATCAGGAACTTGGTGAAGTTCCACTTGATCCGCTCGGTGCCCAGCAAACCGGGCGC
Organism: Massilia rubra; assembly: GCF_011682065.1. Classification (GTDB taxonomy): domain Bacteria; phylum Pseudomonadota; class Gammaproteobacteria; order Burkholderiales; family Burkholderiaceae_D; genus Telluria_A; species Telluria_A rubra. Next base: position 30,804 of record NZ_VUYU01000010.1, read on the forward strand.
CGCTTTCTTCAGGTGCTGGAACAACGGATGCGCATTCTCGCCATTCACGTCGACCTTGGCAAACAGCGGAAACGTGACGCCGAAGTTCTTTTCGCAGAAGGCGCCGATCTCGCTTTCGCTGCCCGGTTCCTGTCCGCCGAACTGATTGCACGGGAAACCCAGCACCGTCACGCCCTTGTCGCGGAACTGCTGGTACACGGCCTCCAGGCCCTTGTACTGCTTGGTGAAGCCGCATTCGCTGGCCGTGTTCACGACCAGCACCACCTGGCCCTTGTACATGGCCAGGTCCAGCGGCGTGCCCGACAGGTCGGCGGCCTTGAAGTCGAGCGCCCCCGTCACACGATGCCCAGGTGCTCGGTACCGGCCGACAGGTCGCGGTTCTTCGCTTCCTTGCCGTTCAACTTGATGTTCAGGCGCAGGTCATTGACCGAGTCGGCGTTGCGCAGCGCGTCTTCGTAGGTGATCTTGTCCGCTTCGTGCAGGTCGAACAGCGCCTGGTCGAAGGTCTGCATGCCCAGTTCGCGCGACTTCTTCATGATCTCTTTGATCTCGTGCACATCGCCCTTGAAAATCAGGTCCGAAATGAGCGGGGAGTTGAGCATGATCTCGATCGCCACGCAACGGCCCTTGGCTTCCTTCATCGGAATCAGGCGCTGCGATACCATGCCCTTCAAGTTCAGCGACAAGTCCATCAGCAACTGCTGGCGGCGCTCTTCGGGGAAGAAGTTGATGATCCGGTCGAGCGCCTGGTTGGCGCTGTTGGCGTGCAGGGTGGCCATGCACAGGTGACCGGTTTCAGCGAAGGCGATTGCGTGTTCCATCGTTTCGCGGTCGCGGATCTCGCCGATCTGGATCACGTCCGGCGCCTGGCGCAGCGAGTTTTTCAGCGCGATTTCGAAGGAATCGGTGTCCACGCCCACTTCGCGCTGCGTGATCACGCAGTTCTTGTGCGGGTGGACGTATTCGACCGGGTCTTCGATCGTGATGATATGCCCGTAGCTGTTTTCGTTGCGGTGCCCGACCATCGCGGCCATGGTCGTCGATTTACCCGAACCGGTCGCGCCGACCATGATCACCAGGCCACGCTTGGTCATCACGATGTCTTTCAGGACTTCGGGCAGGCCCAGGTCTTCCAGGCGCGGAATGGCGGTGGTGATGGTCCGCAGAACCATGCCGACGGAACTCATCTGGATGAAGGTCGACACCCGGAACCGTCCCAGGTCGCCCGGGCTGATCGCGAAGTTCGCTTCCTTGGTCAGTTCGAAGCCGGCGGTCTGCTTGTCGCTCATGATCGAGCGCGCCAGGTCGGCGGTGTGGGCCGGCGTGAGCGGCTGGGACGACACCGGGGTGATCTTGCCGTCGATCTTGATCGCCGGCGGAAAGCCGGCGGTGATGAACAAGTCCGAGCCGTTCTTGCTGGTCATCAGACGCAGCAGATCGAACATGAATTTTGAGGCCTGGTCGCGTTCCATTAAATATCCTAAAAATTAGCCGGGGAAGTTTTCCGGCGTTTTGGCGGCCGAACGCGCAGCAGCGCCGGAAATGACGTTGCGGCGAACCAGGTCGGTCAGGTTCTGGTCCAGCGTTTGCATGCCGACCGAACTGCCGGTCTGGATCGCGGAGTACATCTGCGCGATCTTCGCTTCGCGAATCAGGTTGCGGATAGCCGGCGTGCCAATCATGATTTCGTGCGCGGCCACGCGGCCCGAGCCATCTTTGGTCTTGAGCAGGGTTTGCGAGACGACCGCCTGCAGCGATTCGGACAGCATCGCGCGGACCATCTCTTTTTCTTCGGACGGGAACACGTCGACAATACGGTCGATGGTCTTGGCGGCCGAGGAGGTGTGCAAGGTGCCGAACACAAGGTGGCCCGTTTCGGCGGCCGACAGGGCCAGGCGAATGGTTTCCAGGTCGCGCAACTCGCCCACCAGGATGCAGTCCGGATCTTCGCGCAGCGCCGAGCGCAGCGCGTTGTTGAACGAGAGCGTGTGCGGGCCGACTTCGCGCTGGTTGATCAGGCACTTCTTCGAGTCGTGCACGAATTCGATCGGGTCTTCAATGGTCAGGATGTGGCCATATTCGTTTTCGTTGAGGTGGTTAACCATCGCCGCCAGGGTGGTCGACTTGCCCGAACCGGTCGGGCCGGTGACCAGCACCAGGCCGCGCGGACGCATCGCCAGGTCGGCGAAAATGCGCGGGGCGTTCAGGTCTTCCAGGCTCAGGATTTTCGATGGAATGGTCCGCAGTACCGCCGACGCGCCGCGCTCCTGATTGAAGGCGTTGACGCGAAAGCGCGCCAGGCCCGGAATCGCAAACGAGAAATCGCACTCGAGCATTTCTTCGTACTGCTTGCGCTGGCCGTCATTCATGATGTCATAGATCATGCCGTGCACATCCTTGTGCTCCAGCGGCGGCAAGTTGATGCGGCGAACGTCGCCGTGCACGCGGATCATCGGCGGCAGGCCGGATGAGAGGTGCAAGTCGGATGCCTTGTTCTTGACGGAGAATGCGAGTAATTCGGAGATGTCCATTTATAATCCCTGTGCCGTGAATGGGCGCATGCCGATAGTGTGCGCATTTCGCAACGACCGACCTGCATTGAATTGCCCGCCGAAAATGATTATGTCCACAATCGTCCAGAACTTGCAAGCTGTCGATGCGAGTATTGTTGCTGCGGCCGACGCCGCAGGCCGCCCCCGGAACGCCGTGCAATTGCTCGCCGTTTCTAAGACTTTTCCTGCCGAGGCCGTACTTGAAGCCGCCGCCGCCGGGCAGTATGCGTTCGGAGAGAATTACTTGCAAGAAGCATTAGATAAAATTGCCGCCGTTTCGCACGCCTTGCCGGCCGCGCCGATGGAGTGGCACTTCATCGGCCCCATACAGAGCAACAAGACGCGCCCGATCGCGGCGTCCTTCGCGTGGGTGCATACCGTCGAACGGCTCAAGATAGCGCAGCGTTTATCGGAACAACGCCCGCCGGAACTGGCGCCCTTGAATATTTGTCTGCAAGTTAACATCAGTGGTGAGGCTAGCAAGAGTGGTGTCACGCCGGAAGCATTGCCTGAATTGGCGCGCGCAGTGGCGCAACTGCCACACTTGCGCCTGCGCGGACTGATGGCGATCCCGGAAGCGGAAGCCCAGGTCGACAAGCAGCGCGCCGCGTTTCGCAAGTTGCGCGTGCTGTACGACCGGCTGCGCGCGGACGGGATGGCGCTCGATACCCTGTCGATGGGGATGTCGGCCGATCTTGGCGCGGCGGTGGCGGAAGGGGCGACCATCGTGCGCGTGGGCAGTGCGATTTTCGGGTCGCGCAAATACGAATAACCGCAGTACGGATAACAATGAGGGTGACTATGAAGATTGGCTTTATCGGTGGTGGGAACATGGCGTCGGCGCTGATCGCCGGCCTGGCGGGCAAGCTCGCCGCGGGGACCGATATTCACGTGGTCGATCCGAATGCCGATGCGCTGGCGCGCCTGAACGCGCAGCACGGCGTGAGCACCAGCGGCGCGATCGATGGCGCGCTGGCCGCGTGCGATGCGATCGTGCTGGCGGTCAAACCGCAGCAGATGCGCGAGGTGGCGGCGGCGCTGCTGCCGCAGTTGACGGGCGCGCCCTTGATCCTGTCGATCGCGGCCGGGATTCGCGCGGCCGATCTGTCGCGCTGGCTCGGTGGTTACGGCGCGATCGTGCGCACCATGCCGAATACCCCGGCCTTGATCGGCCTGGGCATCACCGGCATGGTGGCCATGGCCGGCGTGAGCGCGGCGCAGAAGACGGCGGCCGACGACATCATGAAGGCCGTGGGCCAGACCGTGTGGCTCGATGGCGAAGACATGATCGATCCGGTGACGGCGGTGTCGGGCAGCGGGCCGGCGTATGTGTTTTACTTTATCGAAGCGATGCAGCAGGCAGCCGAGGAGATGGGTTTGTCGGCCGAGCAGGGCAAGCAACTGGCGCTGGCCACCTTCACCGGCGCGGCGCAACTGGCGGCGCAGTCGGATGAGGCGGTGTCGCTGCTGCGCGAACGCGTGACGTCGAAGGGCGGCACGACCTATGCGGCGTTGAGCAGCATGGAAGCGAGCGGCGTGAAAGAGAAGGTGGTTGCCGCGATCAAGGCGGCTGCGGCGCGGGGCCGGGAGTTGGGGGATGAGTTGGGGGCGGGGTGAACATCATCGTTTGCGATGCCATGCCATCACTCTAGCCACTACCCGTCGTTCCCGGCCTTGGCGGCCCCCTTGGCGGGAACCCAAGTTCGTAATCTAGCCGGCGGCTGCGGCACAAACTTGGGTTCCCGCCTTCGCGGGAACGACGGTTTTGGTGATAGCGGAAGAACAGGCGCTAGCTGCGCTTTTTACGCACCAGCCCCATCACGCTGCGCGCAGCCTTGATCAGCGACAGGCCCACGGTCAGCATCGGCAGTATCTTGCCCGACTTGGCCATGACCAGTCCGGCCACCGTACCGACGATCCCCAGCGGCAGTTTCATCCCGCCGCCACCGCCACTGAGCATCTTGCCGATCCCGCTGACCGGATGCGTCAATGGCGAGATCAGCGCGCCGAACTCGCGCGCGGCATCCCTGCGCTGCATCGAACACTGCACAATCAACGCCTCGCGCCGTTCGGCCAGCGACCGCTTGTCGTTACTTGTCGGCGCGTTACTCATCGGCGTGCCCCGCATTCCTGACGAAATTGACGTCCTTGTTCAGTTCAGCCACGGTCGCTCCCAGCAGGCGCGGACGGGCGTCGAAACTGCGCTTGACCTGCAGCCCGATCGCGCCGCCGGCAACGCCGAACAGCAGCGCCAGGGCGCCGATGGCTTCCAGGCGGTAGCTATCCCAAAAGATCACCACCACCAGCAACACCAACAGTAACAGGGCGACGCCGAACAGGATCAGCGACGCCAGTGCCAGCACGACATACCCAAGGAAGCGCTGGAGCTCCTCCTGCACCTCGACCGCGGCCAGTTCCAGCCGCGTTTGCACCATGGCGATCAGGGTCGCCCCGATCCGCCCCACCGATTCGACGATCGCCATGCGCCTTACCTGCGCGAAATCAGCATGCCGATGATGACGCCTGCCGCAGCGCCGATCCCGACCGCTTTCCATGGGTTTTCCTGCACGTACTCGTCGGTCGCCTTGGCCGCGATCTTGGTTTTCTCGACCACCGCTTCTTCCAGGCGAATCAGGTCCGCCTTGGCGGTCGTGATGGTGCGCTCGAACTTGGCCTTGGCCGCTTGCAGCTCGTCGCCGGTCAGCTGGCTGCCGTGGCGCAGCCACTGTTCGGCATCCTGGATCACGGATTTCAGGTCGTTCATCAACTGGTCGCGTGCGCCTGGCTTGGTTGGGATGGATTCGATCATTTTTGTTACCTCGTAAGTGAATTTATAGGAAAGCCCGGTCTGCCCGGCGCGCCGGAGTGAATCTTACACGCTGGCAACGTTGACTTTCCGTGTTATCGGAACAACATCAGCTGAAAGCGTAGTCTAACGCCACACCGGCAAAAAGGGCCGCACCCAACCAATTGTTGTGCCGAAAAGCGGCAAAACAAGCCATGCGTTCGCGTCCACGGATCAAAGTGTAGTGATAAAGCGCCACTGCGGCGGCCACGGCAACGCCGCCGACGAACCATGCGCGCAAGCCTTCGAGCCAGCCGCACACCAGGATGATGGCCAGCGCGGCGCCGTAGCACAGCATGACGGCGGCCACGTCGAAGCGGCCGAAGGTGATGGCTGCGGTGCGGATGCCGATTTTCAGGTCGTCGTCGCGGTCGACCATGGCGTATTCGGTGTCGTAGGCCACGGCCCAGAACACGTTCGCCAGCAGCAGCCACCAGGCCACCGCCGGCACCTGGTTCAGCACGGCGGCAAAGCCCATCGGAATGCCGAAGCCGAAGGCGATGCCCAGGTAGGCCTGGGGAATGGCGAAGAAGCGTTTGAAGTACGGATAGCTGCCGGCGACGATCAGCGCCGCCAGCGAGAGCTGCTTGGTGAGGGTGTTGAGCGGCAGGACCAGCAGGAAGGAGACGATCGACAGGACGGCGGCCACGGCCAGCGCTTCCCAGCTTTTGATGCGTCCGCTGGTGAGGGGGCGTTCGGCGGTGCGCTTGACGTGCTTGTCGAAATCGCGGTCGGCGTAGTCGTTGATGGCGCAGCCGGCCGAGCGCATCAGGACGGTGCCGAGGCAAAAAATGAGCACGACGGCCGGGTCGGGCTTGCCGCGCGCGGCGATCCACAGGGCAATCAGGGTAGGCCAGAGTAGCAGCAGGATGCCGATCGGCTTGTCCAGGCGGATCAGGCGGAAGTACAGCGACAGCTTGTTCATGGTCGGGTCGCGGGCGCGACTGTCGTGGGCGAGGCTGGGATTTTACTGTGTTTGGACGGCGGGGCGTGCGGCCGCGCCATTTTTGACGAGGAGATCGGTTGCGGTTGCCGTCGCGCTTGTACGCGAGCTCAGCGAACCGCCCCGTCGCACTTACTTAGCATGGCCACCAGGGTGGACACCAGTTCGGCCACGATATACGGCTTGGCCACATGCGCCTGGAAACCGGCGTCGAAGGCGCGCTGGCGGTCCTCCGCGCCGGCGAAAGCGGTAAGGGCCACGGCCGGCAGGGCGGTGCTTGAATAGCCGCGCCGCCGGATCTCGCCGATCAGCTGATAGCCATCCATTTCCGGCATCCCGATATCGCTGACAATCAGCTCCGGGGCCTCGCTGTCGAGCAACTCAAGCGCGACCAGCGCCGAGGGGGCGGCCAGCACATAGGCGCCGTGCGCGCCGAGCACGTCCGTGATCAGGGCGCGCGTATCGGCCACGTCTTCCACCAACAGAATGCGGCGCTGCGCAAGCATGCCCGATTGCGCCGCCGGCATCACCGCACGCTGGCGGCCAGGCCCCATGCCCTCGCCCACGGAATCGATGGGAAAAGTGAGCGTAAAACGGGTGCCCAGCCCACGCCCTGGGCTGCTTACCTCGATAGTTCCCGAATGCAATTCGGTAAGCTGCTTGGCGATCGACAGGCCGATTCCCAAGCCGCCATGGCGGCGCGTGAGCGAGGCATCTTCCTGTCCGAATTTGTCGAATACATGCGGCAGGAATTCGGCGCCGATGCCGCAGCCGGTATCTTCGATGACGATTTGCGCGCGCTGCGCCGAAACGACCGAGGCGCGCACGAATACCGAGCCGCCTTCGGGGGTGAACTTGATGGCATTACTGAGGATGTTGTAGAGAATCTGTTGCAGGCGGTACACGTCGGCGCGGATCGTCACCCCGGCCAGCGCGCATTGCGTTACCAGCTTGAGCTGCCTGGCGTCGGTCATGGCCCGCACCGAATCGGTCGCCGCCCGCAGCAGGTCGCCCATCAGGATCGCGTGCAAGTCCAGGGTAAGCTTGCCGGCGACGATCGCGGACACGTCCAGTAGGTCCTCGATCAGCTTGGCCTGCAGCCTGGCGTTGCGTTCGATGACTTCCAGCGAAAATTGCAGGTCGGGTGAATTGCTGTGCTGTATGCGCAGGAGCTGGGTACGACCGATGACGACGCTGAGCGGCGTGCGCAATTCATGCGACAGCAGCGCCAGGAACTCGTCCTTGAGGCGACTGAGGCGTTCTGCATCGAGCCGCGCCGCGCGTTCCGTTTCGATGGCGCGCACCGTGTCGGACACGTCGCGCGCGCAAATCGATGTACCGAGAAAATGACGGTTTTCATCCTCCACCCGTGCCATCGACACTTCCAGGTGCAAGCTCTGTCCATCGATGACGGCGCTCAGTGCGGCTTTCAATGGCGCTGCGCCGGCATGGATACGATCGAGCAGCGCAGCGAGCATGGCTGACCAAAAAGGCAGTTCGGCAGCCGCCTGGTTGTGCCGTGGGTAACACCGGAACAGCTGTTCCGCCCCCGTACTCCAATACAGCACATGGTCGCGTGGCCCCAGCGAGAAAATCGCATCCGACGAGTGCTGCAGCAAGCTGGCCAGGTAGCGCTCCGAGATAAGCGACTGGCGATAGGCCACGTTATCGACCGGTTTCGGCGCCGCCAGCCGGACATTGGCCCGGTCCAGGGTTGTGCGCAGCCGCGCCCGCTGGCGGCTTGCCTGCGCCGCGCGCAGCAATTTTTCGCCCAGGCGGGGATCGTCCAGCGCCACCAGGGACCAGTTCGGCCCCAGCGTGGGAACATAGCGCAATTCCTGTTGGGTCGCCTCGAACCGCTCCCTGGCAGGCATAAAGAGAATCTGCCCGATCGGCCAGACGGCGCGAATCCGGCGCGCAATCGCGGCCGGATTGGCGATGCCCGGCCCGACCAGGACGACCGCTGGTTCCTGGTCCTGGCCGATCAATTTCCCGATGCGTTCGAGCGCATCGGCGGGCGTTGCCTGCACAGCGTCGAGTTGCTGTTCCTTGAGCGCCTGCGCGAGCGCCTCAGGGACCTGCGCGTGCAGGTCCGGAACAATGAGAAAGATGAGTTTGTAGTTCACCGCGTCGTTACAGTAAAGGCAAGCCGAGCAAGGATCGCCCGGCCCAGATTTTCAGCATATCGGTGGTGGGCGCCATCACATGCCCGGCGCGCGCATCGCGCAGCATCTGGCCCACGCGGCTGTTCTCGCGATAGGCGATGCCGCCGCACATCGTCATCGCTTCATTGCTGACCGCCACGGCGGTCTCGGCGGCATCGGCCTTGCAGGATAAAATGAACGGCAGTGCCTCGGGATCGCCGCGGTCGCCGCGCTCGCCGGCCGCGTACAGCAGTTGCCGCGTCTTTTCCACCGACCTCCACATGTCGGCATACTTCATCTGCAAATGGTCGAGGTGGCGCAACGATTCGCCGGTATGGTCGTAACGCCGCGTGCGCATATGCTCGCCGACGGCCTCCAGCGCCGATTGCGCAATGCCGAGATAACTGCCCGCCATCGCCATGAGGAAGTAGGGCGCGATGACTTCAAACACGTACCAGATCTGGTCGCCGGGGTCGCCCAACAGATTGGCGAGCGGGACCTGTGCATCGTGCAGCCGCATGCCGCGTGACGAGTTACCGCGCATGCCGAAGCCGTGCCAGGGTTCGAGCCATTCCATCCCGGCCGTGTCGCGCTCGACGATCAGGCAGCTCACGTCGCCAATTTCGTCCGAATCCGGATTCAGCGCCGAAATCACGTAGGAATCGGCGTGGCCGCCGTTGGTGACGAATTGCTTGGTCCCGTTGACAAGAAACTGGCCCGCGCCCAGGGTGATGCGCGTATCGGACAGATAGAAATTGGCGCCGGTCCCGCTTTCGGACAGGGCCAGGGTGGTGATATGCTCGCCGCGCGCGATCTTGCTCAGGTAATGCTCGGATTGGTAGGAGGTGGCCTTGGCGGCGATCACCGCCGTCCCCACGCAATGCATGCCGAAGCACAGCGCCGACGAGGGGCAGGCCTTGCCCAGCGTTTCCGTCAGTACCGCCAGCGCCAGAAGACCCTGGCCATGGCCGCCGAGCTGTTCCGGCACTTGCAGGCCCATCAACCCGGCCTTCGACAGGGCTGCCATTGAATGCGCCGGCCAGGCCGCTTCGCTGTCGACTTGCGTGGCGAAAGGCGCGATCTCGCCGGCCACCCTGAGCGCAGTCTCTTTCAGGCCAAGTAATTTTGTCGAAAACATATCAGGCATCCTGTCATGTCGAAAAAACGCCATCGGCGGCAAACAAGGGGACGGTGGCGCCAGGCGGCGCACGACCGTGATCGATGAGATTGTAACGTTATTGTCATTGAAGCTTACTTCCAATAGCGCAATTGAACAGCGTCGCTGTGGCGCGCGCTTTTGCGCACAGGCGACGCCAGTCGCGCCGGCGGGCGGGGGGCGCGTTGCGCAATGCGAAGGGGCTTGGCCGCCGCCGGCCTGGGGACGGGAAGTGCCTCAGGCGGGGTCCGGCGCCACCATCTCAACGCCCGGCAAGTCGCAGGCGGCGACCGCTTCGCACACCGCCTCGATGGCGGCGCGGCGGGTAAAACTCTTGCGCCACACAATAACCACGCGGCGCGACGGCACCGGCTCCTCGAAGGGCACGAAGGCCAGCATATTGCTGCGCGACTGCATGTCCGGCACCGATGCGCGCGGCAGCACGGTCAGGCCGATGCCGCTGGCGACCATGTGGCGGATCGTTTCCAGCGACGAGCCCTCGAAGGTGCGCTGCATGCCGTTGCCGGGCGACGAAAAACGCGCCATTTCCGGGCACACTTCCAGCACCTGGTCGCGGAAGCAGTGACCGTTGCCTAATAACAACATCGTTTCGGATTTCAGATCCTGGGCCGAGACGACTTTGCGCTTGGCCCACGGGTGGTTTTGCGGCACGGCCACCACGAACGGTTCGTCGTACAAGGTTTGCATCGACATGCCATGTTCCGGCAGCGGCAGCGCCATGATGGCCGCGTCCAGTTCGCCCTGGCGCAGCAGTTCGAGCAGGCGCACGGTAAAATTTTCCTGCAAGATCAAGGGCATCTGCGGCACCCGCTCGATGATGTTCTTCACCAGCGGCGGCAGCAGGTAAGGGCCGATGGTATAGATCACGCCCAGGCGCAGCGGCCCGGCCAGCGGGTCCTTGTTCTGCTTGGCCAGCTCCTTGATGGCGGCGGTCTGTTCCAGCACGCGTTCGGCCTGGGCGATGATCTGCGCCCCCAGCGGCGTGACCGAAATTTCGGCCCCGCCGCGTTCGAACAACACCACGCCCAACTCGTCTTCGAGCTTCTTGATGGCGACCGACAAGGTGGGTTGGGCGACGTAACACGCCTCGGCGGCGTGTCCGAAATGTCTCGCACGCGCGACGGCAACGATATATTTCAGTTCAGTGAGGGTCATAAAGGTGAGGGCAGGAAGAGGACAGGCGCGGCGCGACTGTCGTGACACGATATTGCTTATAGCTCAGCAAAGAAATTATATTCTACCGGAATGCAGTCGATATAATTGGGCCGCGGGCGGATTTTCGACCCGCCGACCACTTGAAAGGCGAGCATGTCCACCACTTTTGGCCCGATTGAAGCACAGGCCTACATCCATAAATTGCTGACCGTAATGCATCATCAGGGCGGCTCCGACTTGTTCATCTCGGCCGACTTCCCTCCGAGCATGAAATACCAGGGTTCGATGAAGCCGATGAGTCAGCAAAAGCTGACCGGCGAAGTCACCCGCGCGCTGGCCTTGTCGTTAATGAACGACAAGCAACGCAACGAGTTCGAGAAGGAAATGGAATGCAATTTCGCCATTGCGTTGCCGAATGTATGTCGTTTCCGCGTCAATGTGTACGTACAGCAACAATGCGTTGCGATGGTGGTGCGCACGATCGCGTCCGAAATCCCGAATTTTGAAAAACTCGACCTGCCGGAAGTATTGAAAGAGGTCGTGATGACCAAGCGTGGGCTGGTGCTGGTGGTGGGCGGCACGGGATCGGGCAAGTCGACCACGCTGGCGGCGATGATCGATTACCGCAACGCCAATTCGGCGGGGCACATCATCACGGTGGAAGACCCGGTCGAATACGTCCACAAGAACAAGAACTGCCTGATCACGCACCGCGAAGTGGGGGTCGATACGCACTCCTGGCATGCGGCGCTGAAAAACACGCTGCGCCAGGCGCCGGACGTGATCCTGATCGGCGAGATCCGCGATACCGAGACCATGGAGCACGCGATCGCATTCGCCGAAACGGGCCACCTGTGCCTGGGCACCCTGCACGCGAACAATTCGAACCAGACCATGGACCGGATCATCAACTTCTTCCCGGAAGAGCGGCGCAACCAGCTGCTGATGGACTTGTCGTCGAACCTGCGCGCGATTGTCTCGCAGCGGCTGGTGCGCACCGAGGATGGCAAGGGGCGCAAGGCGGCCATCGAGATCTTGCTCAATACGGCGACCATCAGCGAGATGATCCTGAAGGGGAATTTTCAGTCGATTAAAGAGATCATGCACAAGTCGCGCGAGCTGGGCATGTGCACGTTCGACCAGGCGCTGTACGAGTTGTACAACCGAGGGCAGATTGGCTACGACGAAGCGATCCGCAACGCCGACTCGGCCAACGGCCTGCGTTTGCAGATCAAGCTGCGCGGCGACCGCAAGGAACCGGGTGGCGCTGTGGGATCGAAATCGAATGATTTGTCGATGGCGATGGATGAGGAAGAGGAAGAGTAAGCCCCCCCGTCGTTCCCGCGCAGGCGGGAACCCAAGTTTATCCGCTTAGCGACGGACTTGGGTTCCCGCCTGCGCGGGAACGACGTGATAGCGAAATCGACTAATACAGTACCTTGATCCCCATGCCCGACTTCGAAAACAAGATCTGCCCCCGCCCTGACCTCGCCGCCCGCGTCGCCGCCCTGCCCAAACCGGTGGTGCTGACCAACGGCGTGTTCGACATCCTGCACCGCGGCCACGTGACCTACCTGGCCCAGGCGCGCGCCCTGGGCGCCTCGCTGGTGGTGGCCGCCAACACCGACGCCTCGGTCAAGCGCCTCGGCAAGGGCGACGACCGTCCCCTCAACAACGCCGCCGACCGCATGGCCGTGCTGGCGGCCCTCGAATCGGTCAGCCTGGTGGTCGATTTCGACGAAGACACCGCCCTCGAAGTGGTCCTCGAAGCGCGCCCCGACATCTACGCCAAGGGCGGCGACTACGACATGCACGCCATTCCCGAAGGCCAGGCCGTATTGGCCTACGGCGGCCAGGCGGTCGCCATCGATTTCGAACACGACCGTTCGACCACCAAGCTGCTGTCGAAAATCCGCACGTAACCAAGGAAACCGCCATGGGTGGAAACGCCATGAAACACGTCGGCGTCACCCGTCAGTCGGCGGCCGATTACACGGCCATCACCACCGCCACGATCGACAAGCTGCGCGCGCTCTTTCCCGGCATCGGTTGCCAGCCGATCCTCGCCTACGGCAGCAAGGAAAGCTTCGGCGACAGCGACATCCTGATCGAATCGACCCACCTGCCGCCCGACTGGATCGAGCAGGTCAAGGCCGCTTTTGCGCCGCAGGACCTGGTCGTCAACGGCGACGTGGTCTCGTTCGACTTCCGCTCGATGCAGATCGACCTGATCACCACCCCGGCTGAAGAAATGGCCTTCGCCGCGTCCTACTACGCCTTCAACGACCTGGGCAACCTGATGGGCCGCATCGCCCACAAGATGGGCCTCAAATACGGCCATGACGGCCTGTGGAAGCTCCTGCGCGACAACGACCAGGTGTTCGCCGACATCCTCATCTCGCGCGACGTCGCCAAGACCTTCGCCCTGCTCGGCTACGACCATGCGCGTTACCTGCAAGGTTTCGACACCCTGGAGGACGTGTTTGAATTTGCCGCTTCGACCCCGTATTTTCACCGCCAGATCTACCTGCTCGACAACCGCAACGCCGCCAGCCGCGTGCGCGACGCCAAGCGGCCGTCGTACACCGCGTTCCTGGCCTGGATCGCGGACAAACCGGAACTGGACCGCTACAGCTGGTCGGCTTGGGACGGCGGTAAAAAATCAGTGGAGCGCGATGCCGAACGGGCCGACTGGGAACAGCGCATCTTCAGCGGCATCTTCCCTGAAGCGCGCCCGCAGTACCTGGCGGCGATCGACGAACACGAAACGCACAAGCGCGCGAAAGTGGTCTGGAACGGCGCCATCGTCGGCGCGCAGACCGGCTACCAGGGACGAGAACTGGGCGAGTTCATGGCCGCGTGCCGCGCCAGCTTCCTGGACGCGCCGCACGACGCGGCGCTGTCGTTCGAGCAGTGGGTGCTGACCCTCGCAGCGGGCGACATCAGCGCCCACATCGGCGCATATCAACACAGCTGGCGCTAGCGCTACTCATCTTCTTCACGCGCCGCCAGCTTGCGGCGCAGTTCCTCGCGTTCCGCATCGAACAGGAACGGCAGTTCCAGCCACTGCTCGTACAAGAGCGTGACCCAGTCCCAATGGCCGACCTCGGGAATATGCCGCTCCATCCGCGCGAACAAGCGCATGATGTCGGTGGCGCAGGCCGGTTCCGTGGTGGCGATGCGGGCCAGTACCCGGATCGCCGCGCAGGTGGTCCAGTCCATCGGCCCGAACAGGACCGAGACCAGCGCGCGGCGCCGCTCCGACCCCTCCCAGCCGCTGTCGATCTGGCCCAGCACATACGCCGCCGCCAGCTGCACGCGCGGCAGCCATTCGAGCGCGCGCACGTCCTGCGGCAGCGGCGGCGGGTACACCATCGCCGCCAATATGTCGCGCACATGGCGCGTGCCGAAGCGCGCCGCCACGTGGCTGGCCGCGGCCCAGTTCTCGTTCGGGTTGTAGGGCGCCAGCGCCAACGCCGCGATGGCGTCCCGCACCGCCGCGTCGGGCGCCGGCAAGGCCGGATGCGGCACGGTGCCCTCGTACGCCCACAGCGGATAATCGACCGGCGCCAGCGCCAGGCGCGGGTCGACGGCCGGAAGCGGGCCGAAAGTAATCTCCAGCTTCACCGGGGGATTGCGTCCCGCCAGTTCGAGCGCGAATGCAAGCCGGTTGCTCGGCGCTTCCATGACAGTGGCGGAGATCGCCATCGCGCCCCCGCTGTCGTCGGTGTTGCCGTTTTCCCGCCAGCGTTCGAGCAGGGTGCGCAGCAGGTTGGCGCCGGCGTCGTGCGATTGCGCCAGCCGTCCACGCTCGCGGAACACCAGCAGGTGCGCGCGGTTATCGCCCTTGCGCATCGCCTCCCACAAGCGCTCCATCCAGGCTTCGTCGCCATCGAGCTTGTAACGGCAGTACCAGGACGAGGGCAGCGCCCACGCCTGCTCGCTCTCGGACGCCAGCACGGCCTCGTACCAGAACAGCGCCTTGTGCCAGTTGCCCGCCTCGAAGCAGGTGTCGCCCGCTTCCAGCTTGGGCGTGATGTCGGCCGGATCGAAGCTGCCGGCGTGGATGAAGGCTTGTTCGGATTCGTCGAAGCGCCGCATGCAGCGCAGCAGCAGGCCGATGGCGTTGGCCTGCTCGGCGGAGGCGGCCTGCCCGATCGGGCCGGTGATCGCCAGCGCCGCATCGACATTGCCGGCTTTGCGTTGCAGGCCGGCGCGCACCAGCAGCAGGGTGGGCGACGGCGCATAGCCGGCGCTGGCGCGTTCGGCCAGGCTTGCCCAGCGCCCCATGTCGCGCACGGTGCCGGCCGAAGATTGGTGGGCCTCTTCGACGCTATTGAGCGCCGTCGCCAGCAACTGCATCATGCTCGTTTCGCCGATACGGGCGAGCGCGCCGTCCTGCTCGAGCCAGTCGAGCGCCCATGCATGCAGATAGGTCGCGTGCCCGGCGGCACGCGAGATCTGCAGCAGCAGGTCGAGCGCCTCTGGCGTCTTGCCCTGGCGCTGCCAGAACCAGGCGCGCAAGGCTTCGCTGTTGACAAAGCGCTCGTCGCCGACCGGCAGCAGGGCATCCACATCATCGCCGGCCGCGTCCAGGTAGCGCGCGGCCAGCGCCTGCCAGTCGGCGCGGCCTGGATCGACTTCCAGCAGGACGGCCAGGTGCGATGCGCCGTGGGCCAGGTTGGCGCCGGTTTCGAGTTCGGTGCTGGCGACGATCAGGTTGAATTCGGGCGTGCCCTCGCGCAGGGTGAGCTCCGGGCCGGCGTCGGCCGGCGGGTGCGCATCGTTTGGCGCGCTCACATCGCTTGGCGTCGCGGACCCTACTCCGGCGTTGTTGATTTTTTCTTTTTTGCCTGTTATCTGGCCGGTGAGTTTCTTAAGCCAATTCATGTAGCTGTCCCGATAGTGATTGAATAAGTAAATCGCGGATGATATTGTCGCACGCGGGCAATACCGCCACTGATGCGTGCATAATCGGTCATCGACCGCATGACCAATGCAAAAAACGAATTGGAAAACGATGAAAGCGCAGCGCACTTTTTTGTATGGCATCACCCTTGCGGCAGGGCTGTGCACGTCCTTGCCAGCAATGGCCGTCATCATGGATGGGAAAGCGGTCGAGGACGCGGCCAGGTTGATTGGGGTGGGCATTCCTTTCCTTGTATGCTTGTTCGGCCTCGGTTTTTACCTGTATTTTTCGCGCCGGCCCATGCACGAAAAGATGACCATGCTGGCGATATATAATCTGCTGGCACTGATACTCGCACTGATCATTTTGCCAGGCGAGCTCGGCTGGTCCTGGCTCGCGGTCTGGATCGCGCCGGTGGTGGCGGTGATGGCGTATACGTTTGCTTTTCCGATTGTTCCGGCAAGCGATACCGCGCCGGAACCAGCGCCGCTCGATCATATGTCACACCAACGCTTTTCCGACCGATCATGAGCATGCACCATGCAGCTTTACTCGGCCTTTTCGCTGGCGCGCTGTGCGGCGGCGTGGCCGCTGCCGGCAATCCCGATCTCGAAGTGAATTTGATGAAAGCCATGAAATTTGACAAGGCATCGGAAAAACGCATCGGCAGCTCCGGAAAAGCCATCCAGGCCTATATGAAAGCCGGCTATGTCAATCAACGTCCGAACGGGCGCGCCGATTACACCGATTATTACCTTCTCAATAAGCCGGCGACCTTGTTGGGACACCCGCTGGTGCTGATTGAAGAGGAATACATGACGCGTTACGCCGGCTGCTGCGTCAGCAAGGGGATTGGCGTCACGGTCGGCGTGGCGGGCAGCCTCGGGGCGCTGAAAAAATTCGCGGCGCAGAATCGCTGCACGCTGGAAGAAAATGTCGATCCCGGCAAACAATTGCGCTCGTTCGGCATCAAGAATGCTCTTCCGAAGGGCACATATGCGTCCCTGAGTTGCCGCGTGCGCGATGCTGAACAACATGCTCGATAGCCGTGCCGACGCGTATGCCTTGCTGCGCGCGCTTGGCGCCAGCGCGCGCCTGCTGCGTCACCTGCAACTGGTGGGCGAAGCCACCGATGCGCTGATCGATACCTACAACAGCCTGCAACTGCGCTTCGACGCGCGCCTGATCGAGCTTGGCGCGGCGGTGCACGATGCCGGCAAGATCACCTTCCCCGAAGAACTCGACGGCCCCGGTTCGCGCCACGAACCGGCCGGCCAGGCCCTGATGCTGGCCAACGGCGTGCCGCCGGCGGTGGCGCGCTGCTGCGTGTCGCACGCGGCGTGGCAGGAACCGGGCAACTCGTTCGAGGAATTGTCGGTCGCGCTGGCCGACAAACTCTGGAAGGGCAAGCGCGAAGAAGAACTCGAGCTGCGCGTCATCGATATGATCGCCGCACAACGCGGCCAATTGCGCTGGGATGTGTTCACCACGCTCGACTCGGCGTTCGAAGACATCGCCGCCGGTGGCGGCGAACGCCTGCGGCGCAGCATCGTTTAAGTCAGTCGCCGCACCGATTCGCGCACCACCAGGCTCAGTGCCGGCAGCGCCACCTTCACCTCGTCATGCCCGATCATCCCCAGCATCATGGTGCCGATGCACGAACCGACGTCGTACAAGGGCTGGCGCACCGTGGTCAGGGGCGGGGTGGTGTACATCGAACTATGCAGGTCGTCAAAACCGATGATCGACACGTCTTCCGGCACGCGGATGCTGCGCCGGTACAGCGCCAGGCGCGCGCCGTAGGCGGAGAGATCGTTGGCCGCGAAGATGGCCGAAAAACGCGCCCCCGAAGTAAGCAGCTGGTTGACCGCCTGCAGCCCGCCCGACTCCTGGAAGTCGCCCGCCACGATCAAGTCCGGATCGGGTTCGATGCGGTGTTTCGCCAGCGTGTCGCGGTAGCCGGCCAGGCGCGCATGCGCATCTTCCTGGTCGTCCGAACCGCGAATGAAGGCGATGCGCCGGTGCCCCTGTTCGATCAGCAGTTCCATCGCCTCGCAGGCGGCGCCGTAATTGTCGAGGAAAAAACCGAAAACCCGCTCGCCTTCGAGCTTGCGCCCGAACGCCACGATCGGCACGCGCTGCGAAAAGTCGAGGATCTGGGTGTCGCTCATGTTCCCGGTCAGGATCACCACGCCGTCCACGCGCCGCCCGATCAGCAGTTCGACCCGTTCGGCTTCCTCGGCCGCGTGCCAGTGCCCGCTCATGATCAGCAGCGCGTAGCCGGCCGCCTTGACCGCATCCTCGATGCCGACCATGGCGTCGTTGAAGTAGCCCGACACCAGCGACTGCGTCAATACGCCGATGGTGCGCGTGCTGCCCATCTTCAGGCCCTGCGCCACCAGGTTCGGCTTGTAGTTCAGGCGTTCGATGGCGTCTTCGATGCTGCGCCGCTTGGCGTCCGACACGCGCGCGGTGCCGTTCATGAAGCGCGACGCGGTGGCCGGGGACACACCGGCGGCATGCGCCACCTGGTGCAATGTAACGGGGCCGCTGTGAATAGTCCTCATTGTCTGGTTCTCATCGTCGTTGGCACAAGTGTTCCACCAGCGCGCGGTGCGGCGGCAGGTCGGCCAGCGCATGGCCGGCCAGTTTGGCGATCATCGCAAATTCGCCAGCCGCTTCGTCGCGCCGCGCCGGATGGCAGGCGCTTGGATGCAGGCTGGTGGCGAACTCCATCCCGTACAGCACGTACTGCCAGCTCGACGTCGGATACATCTCCACGTCGGCCACGAAGTCGAGCCGGTGCGGCGCACGGCAGCGCCACATGGCCAGCTTGTCGCGCAAGGATTCGGGAATCGAGCGCGGGTCGGTGTTGTCGGTCCAGAAGGCCGAATCGGTGCGCTGCGACAGGCAGTAGTGCAGCTTGATGAAGTCGACCACGCGCTCGTAGCGCTCGCGCATCAGGCGGTTGTACTGGGCCGCCACCGGGGCGGTGTCGCCGTTGAACGGGAACAGGTGGCCGATCAGGTAAGCCGCCGTTTCGATCAGGCCGATGCCGGACGATTCGAGCGGCTCCAGGAAGCCGCCCGAGAGGCCGACCGCCACGCAGTTTTTGATCCACTGCACGTCGCGGTAGCCGATGTTGAGTTTCAGCTGGCGCGGCGTGAGGCCGTCGGCCGCCGCCCCGATGTACTGGCGCAGCACCTGTTCGGCGCGTTGGTCGGTGGTGTGGCGGCTCGAATACACGTAGCCGATGCCGCGCCGCTGCTGCAGGCCGATGTCCCAGGTCCATCCGGCTTCGTGCGCGGTGGAGATGGTGTACGACGGGATCGGGGTGTCCGGCGCGGGGTAGGGCACCTGCATCGCCAGCGCGCGGTCGACGAACAGCACGTCATCCATCTTGCGAAACGGTGAACCCAGTGCTTCGCCGATCAGCGCGGCCCGAAAACCCGTGCAGTCCACGTACAGGTCCGCGCCCAGCGCGCCATGTTCGCGCGTGTGCACGCAGGCGATCGCGCCGTCGGCCTCCAGCTCGACCCGTTCCACCGTGGCCTGCACATGGCGCACGCCGAGCGAGCGGCCATGCTCGGCCAGCAGGGCGGCGAAGCGCCCGGCGTCGAAGTGGTAGGCGTAGTTCATCGGCCCGGTGTAGTCGGCGTCGGCCAGGCGTTTCGGCCCGTGCGCGGCGTCGGCCACGCGTTTTTGCATGGTCGCCGCCTGCGCGAACGGCACGCCGGCGCCGGCCGTGCCCTGCAGCCAGTGCGGCAGCAGTTCCGGCCCGCCCTGGCGCTGGCTGGGCTGGCTGAACGGATGGAAGTAGTGGTCGGCGCCGGGCGCGCCGGCCGGGCGTACCCAGTTGTTGAAGCGTACGCCCTGCTTGAAGGTGGCCTGGCATTCGCGCACGAAGCGCGCTTCGTCGATGCCGATCGCCGCCAGGGTCGCGCGGATCGAGGGAAAGGTGCCTTCGCCCACGCCGATGATGCCGATCTCGGGCGACTCGACCAGGGTGATGGCTACGCCGGCCGCGCCGGCGTGCGCCGCACCCAGGGTGCGCGCCAGGTAGCAGGCGGTCAGCCAGCCGGCAGTGCCGCCGCCGACGATCAATACGTTATGAAACGCTTTCATGAATTGCCCCTTTTTGTGGCGATGTGTGGCAGATATGACAAATCGGCTCGCACCATAATATTTCGTTTGACTTTGGAATGCACCGAAATGTACCATGAAATCGTTTTCACGCAATCTGAAAACGTTTTCTCGCCCAGCCAAGTTTTGAACAACAAAAATCGGACAATTCCGAATGGAGACTGCATGAAATCTACCGCCACCCAGGCGTTTCGCCGCGCTCGCGCCCCAATTCAACTCGCCATCCTGACATTGCTCGCAGGCATTAGCGCGGCCCATGCCCAGGATGTGGCGCAAGCCCAAGCAGCGCCCGCGGTCAGCAAGAGCATCGGCAGCGCCGACTCGAACGTGATTCCCGAAGTCGTCGTCACCGCGACCAAGCGTTCGACCCCGCTGCAAAAAACCCCGATCGCCATCACCGCGATCAACGCCGCCGCGCTGCAGGACAACCACGTACAAACCATCCAGGACGTCGTCAACCTGGTGCCGGGCTTCCAGGCCACCGGCCAGGGCGACCATGGCGTGATCACCATGACCCTGCGCGGCATCGGCAACGACAGCGCCAAGACCGAATACGCCGATCCCGAAGTGGCCAGCTTTGTCGACGGCATCTACTCGCCACGTCCGGAAGGCGCCACCTCGCTGCTGTTCGACCTGGAAGCGATCGAAGTGCTGCGCGGCCCGCAAGGCACGCTGTGGGGCCGCAACTCCACCGTCGGCGCGGTCAACATGCAGACCGCCAAGCCGGTGATCGGCGAGCGTTCGGGCAGCGTCGAAGCGGGCATGGGCGACTACAAGCGCCTCGGCACGCGTGGCGCCGTGAATATTCCGCTCGGCGAAACCGCTGCCCTGCGCATCGCCGCCGTGCACGAACAGCACGACGGCTACATCGATTACCAGAAGCTGCCGTCGATTTCGCTGGCCGACCAGCGCGCCGCCTTCAAGGCCGGCGGCGGCAAGGATGCCGACTTCCGTCCGATCAATCCGAACCTGTTCGTCGCCGGCGGCCCCAAATACGGCGCCCAGGACCAGACCGCGGTGCGCCTGTCGCTGCTGTGGAACATCGCGCGCGACGTGAAGTGGAACGTGTCGTACGAAAAATTCGCCGACCGCGGCACCCCGAGCATGAATTTGCTGCAAAACCCGCGCGCCGGCACCGACCTGTGGTCGACCCTGGCCGACGTGGCGCCGACCCTCAAGCGCGATACCGACGCGATCCGCTCGCGCCTCGAATACACCATCAACGACTCGCTGGCGCTGCACTACATCGCCGGGGTGTCGCGCTTCTCCGGTTCGTCGACCTTCGACCAGGATGGCGGCGCCGCCGTGCCGACCAGCTTCGCCACGGGCGCGACCTACCAGGCCAACAACACGGTCTCGTCGAACTACAAGAACCACAGCCACGAACTGGAACTCCAATCGCTCGGCAAGCAGAATATCGACTGGCAGCTCGGCCTGTACTACGCGGCTGAAAAGAACGACATCCGCTTCGACATCCCGATCTTCAGCGGCACCCAGGAAGGCACCGTCAACTGGCAGGGTTCCTTCATCCAGCCGAAAGAAACGGTGGCCTCGAGCGCCGCCTTCGGCCAGGCGACCTGGAATGCGACCGAGAAGCTGCACCTGACCGGCGGCCTGCGCTACACCAAGGACAAGCGCACCAACGAAGGCGGCAACGGCTACACCTGGAACGGCGACAAGAACGTGGCCCAGGTGCCGCTGTCGCCATCGATCGATCCGCGCATTCCCGGCCAGGGCTACAGCCCCGGCTCGCCATCGAACGATGGCGTCTACCACGGCAGCAAGGTCACCGGCCTGGTACGCGTGAACTATGAACTCGACCGCAGCAACATGGTCTACGCCAGCGTCGCCACCGGCTACAAGTCGGGCGGCCTGCAGGATGGCGGCCGTCCGTACGGCGCCGAAACGCTGACCAACTATGAAATCGGCAGCAAGAGCACCCTGATGGGCGGCATGGTCAAGGTGAACAATGCGGCCTACTACTCGGACTTCAAGGACTTCCAGTTCAGCGCCCCGGTCACCAATCCGGACGGCACCCGCGGCCTGGCCACCAACAACGCCGAAGGCGCCACGGTGTGGGGCCTGGAGTCGGAAATCGCGGCCAAGCTCACCCGCGACGACAAGCTGCAACTGACCTTGGCCTATACCCGCGCCAAGCTGGGCAAACTGATTGGCGGCACCAACGACTACACCCTGCCGGTGTGCACCGTGCCGGGCATCAGCACCTGCCTGGACGTGAGCGGCAACGCCATGCCGCACGCACCGAAGTTCTCAATGCAGCTGCAGTACCAGCACACCTTCGAACTGGCCGGTGGCGCCACGGTGGTGCCGCGCATCTCGACCCACTACGAAACCGCCTCCTGGCTGAGCGTCTTCAACCTGGGCGAGGGCGACCGCCAGAAAGCCTACACCCGCACCGACCTGGGCCTGCGCTACACCAACAACAAGTGGTGGGTCGATGCCTTCGTGCGTAACGTGGCCGACAAAAACATCAAGACCAGCGCCGGCAATTCCTTCGGCCCGTACATGGCGCAGTACCTGCCGCCGCGTACCATCGGCTTTAATACCGGCGTCGACTTCTAAGTCGCGTCAAGCTGTCCGCTTCCCCCGGGAGGCGGAACACGGCGCGGCGTGCCCGGATGGGCGCCGCGCGTCCCGTCATCGCCCCACCGATATCGAGCTCTACCATGAACCAATCCAACCAATTTCCCGCCGACTTTACGTGGGGAGTCGCGACCAGCGCTTTCCAGATCGAAGGCGGCGCCAACGCTGACGGCAAGGGGCCATCGATCTGGGATACTTTTTGCCTGAACCCGAACAACATCAAGGACCAGAGCGACGGCACCGTCGCTTGCGACCATTACCACCGCTATCGCGAAGACGTGAGCCTGATCTCGTCGCTGAACGTGGACGCCTACCGCTTCTCGATGGCCTGGGCGCGCGTCCAGCCGAGCGGCAAGGGCGCCTGGAACGAAGCCGGCTTCGATTTCTACGACCGCCTGCTCGACGAACTGGCCGCGAAAGACGTCAAGGCCCACCTGACCCTGTACCACTGGGACCTGCCGCAAGGCTTGCAGGACGACGGCGGCTGGATGAATCGCGACACCGCCTACCGCTTCGCCGACTACGCCCAGGAAGTGGCGCGTCGTTTCGGCAACCGGATCGAGGCCATCGCCACCCATAACGAGCCGTGGTGCAGCGCCAATCTGGGCTACGGCAATGCGCAGTTCGCGCCCGGCGTGACCGACGCCAGGCAGGCGATTCAAGTGTCGCACCACCTGCTGCTCTCGCACGGCCTGGCCATGAGCGCCATGCGCACCGCCGCCACCTCGGCGCGCCTCGGCATTGTGCTGAACCAGTGGACGGCCGATCCGGCCACCGATTCCGAGGCTGATCGCGCCATGGCCGAACTGGAATACGCGCGTTCGGTGCAGTGGTTCATGGACCCGATCTTCAAGGGACATTACCCGGAACTGGCGCTGCGCGCGCACGGCGAGAACGCCCCCGTGGTGCACGAGGGCGACATGGCCGCCATCGCCCAGCCGATCGACTTCCTCGGCGTGAATTACTACTTTCGTTCCTTCTGCAGTGCGGAGACCCCGCCGCGCACGCCGCCCGGCAAGCTCGGTTTCACCGACATGGGCTGGGAAATCTATCCGCAGGGCCTGACCGAACTGCTGGTCAAGCTCAATGCCGAATACATGCTGCCGCCGATTTACATCACCGAAAACGGCATGGCCAATCCGGATGCGGTCAGCGACGGCAAGGTGGCCGACCCGGAGCGCATCGCCTACGTGCAGATGCACCTGGATGCGCTCAAGGCGGCCATGGAGCAGGGCGTCGACGTGCGCGGCTACTTCCTCTGGAGTTTACTCGACAACTTCGAATGGAACTCCGGCTACGCCAAGCGCTTCGGCATCGTGCATGTCGATTACGCGACCCAGGAGCGCACCCTCAAGGACAGCGCCATCTGGTACCGCGATTTCCTGACCGCCCAGCGCCAGCGCTGATCGACCGTTCTTCCATTGGAGGCAACATGGTTCCTGATTCCTATGCCGATGGTCCGCGCCTGCTGGCCGACATCGGCGGCACCAACGCGCGCTTTGCGCTCGAACAGGGCGCCGGGCGGGTGGGCGACGCGCACACCCTGGCCTGCGCCGATTACGAGCACTTCGACGACGCCGTCCGCGCCTATTTAAACCGCTTGCCGGCGCGGCGCGTGCGCCACGCGGTGATCGCGATCGCCAATCCGGTCGACGGCGACGCCGTCCAGATGACCAATCACCACTGGGCGTTTTCGATCAGCGCCTCGCGCGCCGCGCTGGGCCTGGACACCCTGCTGGTGGTGAACGACTTCGCCGCGCTGGCGATGGCGCTGCCGGCCCTGGGCCCGGCCGACCTGCAACAGATCGGCGGCGGGCAAGCCCTTGCCGCCGGCGTGATCGGCCTGGTGGGCGCCGGCACCGGCCTGGGCGTGGCCGGCCTGGTGCCGGTCGACGGACGCTGGGTGGCGCTCCAGAGCGAAGGCGGCCACGTCGCCTTTTCGCCGTTCGACGAGCGCGAAGTAGCGGTGCTCCAGCATTGCTGGCAGCGTTACGAGCACGTCTCGGCCGAGCGTATCGTCTCCGGTCCGGGGATCGTGTTGATCCGCGAAGCGCTGGCCGCGCACCGTGGCCTGCGGGTCGACGCCAGCCTGTCCACCGCCGACATCGTCGAGCGCGCGCTGGCCGGCAGCGACCCGCTGTGCCGCGAAACGCTGGACTGCTTTTGCGGTATGCTCGGCACTGTCGCGGCGAACCTGGCGGTTACCCTGTGCGCGCGCGGCGGCCTGTATATCGGCGGCGGCGTGGTGCCGCGCCTGGGCGCGTACTTTGCCGGCTCGCCGTTTCGGGCGCGCTTCGAGAGCAAGGGCCGCTTTTCCGCCTTTGCCTCGCAGATCCCGACCCTGGTCATCACCGCTCCCTATCCGGCCATGCTGGGCGCGGCGGCGATTTTATCGGAGCACCTGGCCGACCTGGCGCCGCCGCGCGCCATGCCGCGCGCCGTAGCGCCATTGCCGCTGCCTATTCTTGAAACGGAAAACGACCATGCACGCTTCTAAACCGACCGTCTGGCCCTTGTTGTGGGTGCCGACCGGTTACTTCACGATGGCGCTCGGGTACGTCATGCTGACCTCCGTCACCGCCATCATGTTCAAGAATCTCGGCATGGACAACGGCAAGGCGGCCGAGTATTCGAGCTTGCTGATCCTGGCCTACACGATCAAGCCGCTGTTCGCGCCGTTCGTCGAAATGTACCGCACCAAGAAGTTCTTCGTGCTGTGCGCGCAGACCATGCTCGGACTCGGTTTCATCGGCATCGCGCTGGTGATGGCGCTGCCGAACTACATGACGATCCTGATGGCGCTGTTCTGGGCCATGTCCTTCGTCGGGGCGACCCAGGACATCGCCAGCGACGGCGTCTACGTCACCTCGCTCGACTCGCGCGCACAGTCGCTGTACTGCGGAATCCAGAGCCTGAGCTGGAACGTCGGCCCGATCGTGGCCGCCGGCGGCATGGTGTACCTGAGCGGCTGGCTGCACGTGAACATGTTCCACCACGACGCCGCCGTGTTCGGCCCGGACTGGATCGAATCGTGGCGCATTATCTTCTTTCTGGTGGGCGGACTGACCGTGCTGATGGCGCTCTGGCATGCGCGCTTCATGCCCGACGGCGCGCGCGCCGAAAACACGCCGGCCAGCGTCCGCGCGGTCGGCCATTTTCTGGCCGACTCCTTCGTCACCCTGTTCCAGAAGCGCGGCGTGTGGCGCATGATCGCGTTTGCATTCCTGTTCCGCCTCAGTATCGGCTTCCTCGAAAAAATCGGACCATTTTTCATGGTCGATCCGGCCGCCAAGGGCGGCCTGGGGCTGAGCAACGAAAAGCTGGGCGTCATCTACGGCACCTACGGCCTGGCCGCGGTGCTGCTCGGGTCTCTGCTGGGCGGCTGGTACGTGGCCAAAAAAGGCTTGAAGCCGACCTTGTTCGTGCTGTGCTGCGCGGTTAACATCCCGAACGTGACATTCCTGATCATGGCGATCTACCTGCCGACGAACCTGTACCTGATCACGGCCGGTGTCATGATCGAGAAGTTCTTCTACGGCTTCGGTGCGGTCGGCTTCATGATCTACCTGATGCAGCAGCTCGCGCCGGGCAAGTACACCACCACGCACTACGCTTTCGGCACCGGCATCATGGGCCTGTGCGGGCTGGTGACGGGCGCGGTCAGCGGCCACCTTCAGGTCTCGATGGGCTACGTCAGCTACTTCATCTTCGTGATGGTCGCCACCATCCCCTCGTTCATCGCCACCTGGTGCGCGCCGTTCTATATCGATGAAGCGGCAAGCGACGACCCAAAGGGCGTGCAGGCGGTGCCGGCATGAGGCGCGCGCCGGCCGGCCTGCTCTGTGTTTTGCTGGCGGCCGGCGTGTGCGCCAGCGCGGCGCCCGACGCGATCCGCGTCAACCAGGTCGGCTTCGCTCCGCTGGCGCACAAGGTGGCCGTGCTGCCGGCCGGCGCCAGCGGCGAGGTGGAAGTGATCGACGCCGCCAGCGGCGCGGTTGCCTGGCGCGGCCGGGCCGGCCCCGCCGGCGCCTGGCGCGAGTCCGGCGAGTCGGTCAGGCTGGCCGATTTTTCGGCCCTGGCGCGGCCCGGCGAGTACCGCATCCGCGCCGCCGGCGTGGCGCCGTCGGAGCGCTTTGCGGTGCGCGCCGGCGTGTATGCGGAACTGAACCGCGCCGCGCTCAAGGCGTATTACTTCAACCGCTCCGGCACGGCGCTCGACGCTTCCCACGCCGGCGTATATGCGCGCGCCGCCGGGCATCCCGATACGCGGGTGCTGGTGCACGCCTCGGCGGCGTCGACCGCGCGGCCGGAAGGCACCGTCATCGCCAGCGCCAAGGGCTGGTACGACGCCGGCGACTATAACAAGTACATCGTCAATTCGGGTATCTCGACCTGCACTTTGCTGGCCGCGTTCGAGCACTATCCCGGCTATTTCGCGCGCCAGCGCAGCGCCATTCCCGAGAGCGGCAACGCGCTGCCCGACATCCTCGACGAGGCGCTGTGGAACCTGGAGTGGATGCTGACCATGCAGGACCCGCATGACGGCGGCGTCTACAACAAGTTGACCAACCTGCGCTTCGACGGCATCGTCATGCCGGCCCAGGCCGGGGCGGAGCGCTACGTGGTGCAAAAGGGAACCGCTGCCACGCTCGATTTCGCCGCCACCATGGCCACCGCCAGCCGCGTGCTCAAACCCTACGAGAAGCAGTTGCCCGGCCTGTCGGCGAAGATGCTGCGCGCGGCCGAAGCGGCGTGGGCATGGGCGCGCGCCAATCCGGCCGTGGTGTTCCGCAATCCGGCCGGCGTGCTCACCGGCGAATACGGCGACGCCACCTTCGACGACGAATTCGCCTGGGCCGCGGCCGAACTGTATATCAGCAGCGGCAAGGACAGCTACTACGCGGCCATGCGGCCGGCCGGGGTGACCGCCAGCGTGCCGCAATGGGCCGATGTGCGTGCGCTGGCCTGGATCTCGCTCGCGCATCACCGCAACAGCTTGAGCGCGGTGGCCGACCGCACGCTGATCGCCGCGCGCATCGACACCCTGGCGGCGGCGCTGGCGGCCAGGTGGCGCGCGTCCGCCTACGGGGTGCCGATGCAGGGCGACGATTTCGTCTGGGGCAGCAATGCGGTGGCCTTGAACCAGTCGATGATGCTGCTGCAAGCGTACCGCCTGAACGGCAAGCGCGATTACCTCGACGCCGCGCAGGCCGGCCTCGATTATGTTTTGGGGCGCAACGCCACCGGGTATTCGTTCGTGACCGGTTTCGGCGCGCGCCAGGTCATGCATCCGCATCACCGCCCGTCGATGGCCGACCAGGTGGCCGCGCCGGTGCCGGGTTTCCTGGCGGGCGGGCCGCATGCGGGGCAGCAGGACAAGGGCGACTGCAAGGGGCAATATCCGTCGGCGTTGCCGGCGCTGTCGTACATCGACGACGATTGCAGCTACGCCAGCAATGAAGTGGCGATCAACTGGAATGCGCCGCTGGTATACGTGTCGGCGGCGCTCGATGTGCTGGGCGGGACGGCGCCGTGAAGCGGGATGACCCGTATGTGATGCTGGCGATGCTGGTGCGGCAGGAGCGGTTGTTGCAGTTCGATGTATTCAACAGCGATATCGCGCTGGAAATCGGCCTGCGGCTGGTGCGGGCGGCGCGCGCGCGGAACCAGGCGATCACGGTGGACATTACGCGGCACGGGCAGCGCCTGTTTTATCACGCCATGAACGGCACGCCGGCCGATCACGCGCACTGGATCTGGCGCAAGAGTAACCTGGTCAAGCGCACCGGCCACAGTTCTTATCATGTGCATACCCAGGTAACCGTGGGCGGCGGTTCGATCCACGCCATTCCCACGCTCGATCCGCGCCAGTTCGCGGCGCTGGGCGGGGCGTTTCCGCTGACGATACGGGGCAGCGGCGTGGCCGGGACGATCACCGTGGCCGGCTTGCCGGGGGCCGAGGACCATGCGCTGGTGGTCGGGGTGCTGCGTGAATACCTGAAGGTCGATGAAATGCTGTAGCGTTGATAAGAGTACCCCAAACCCGAAACCGCAAACCGTCGAGCCGTCTTCCCCGCGCCAAGGCGGCCCTCGGCGGGGATCCATAGCCCCTATGATCTACGGTGCTATGGATCCCCGCCTGCGCGGGGAAGACGGTTCCAAAGTTGTTGGTCAAAAGGTCGGCCAACTTCGCGCTAAGGCCACGCCGTTCCTATTCGAACGTCACAGTGCGCTGCTGCGCGTGACTTTGCAGCGCCAGGTGGATGATCTTGATCACCGCCAGCGCTTCGCGCGCCGTCACCGGCGGGTTTTTGCCGTTGACGATGGCGTCGAACAGGCCCTTGTAGTAGTCCTGGTAGCGGCCGGGCAGGGAGGCTGCCTTGCCGCTCACCGTCAAACCACCTTTTACAAAACCGATGCGCGCATGCTGCGCTTCGGCTTCCACGCCCCAGCTGGGCGCGCCGGGACGCTCGCCGCGGATCAGCGCCGCCTCCTGCGGGTCCATCCCATGCTTGATAAAACTGCCGGTTTCGCCATGCACCGTGAAGCGCGGGCCGGCCTGCAATACCAGCGACGCCGCGTGCAGGATCACGCGCCGCGCACCGTAGCGCATGGTCAGGTGGAAGTAGTCGTCGGAGGCGCTGCCGCCCGCGGCGCCGCGCTGCACGCCCATGTCGCAGTTGACGCAATCGGGATTGCCGAACAAGACCAGCGCCTGGTCGATCAGGTGTGCGCCCAGGTCGTACAGCAGGCCGGAACCGGGCAAGTCCTGTTCGCGCCAGCGCCCGCGAACGTCCGGCCGATAGCGGTCGAAATGCGCTTCATAGGTGTTGACAGGCCCCAGCAGGCCCGATTCGATGGCTTGGCGCAGGGTCAGGAAATCGCTGTCCCAGCGCCGGTTGTGGAACACGCTGAGCACCAGTTGCCGCTCCTCGGCCAGTGCAATGAGCTCGGCGCCTTCGTCCAGGGTGATGGTGAACGGCTTTTCCACCACCACGTGCTTGCCGGCCAACAGCGCCTGCCTGGCCAGCGGCGCGTGGCTGGCGTTGGCCGTGGCGACCACCACCAGGTCGACCTCGCCCGACTCGATCAGCTCGGCCGGCGCGGCCACCACCGCCACGCCCGGAAAGTCGCGCAGCACGCGCTCGCCCTGGCTGGAGCACACGCGCGTGAGGCGCAGGCCGGGTGTCGTGGCGATCAGCGGCGCCTGGAAGGTGGCGCCGGAAAAGCCGTAGCCGATCAGGCCGACGCGCACTTCACGCGGTGCGTCCATGCTCACGCCTGCAGCCAGGCGGCGTGGGCGTCGACCAGGCCGGCCCCGGTGGCGCCGTCGACGCCCGGCCCGGCCTTCACGCCCAGCCCTTCCGGATCGCTGGACGGGCTGGCCGAGCCGTCATGCACGTCGATCGCGGTGCGCGTCAGCAGGCCCTTGATTTCGGCCGGCGTGAGCTTGGGATTTTTCTGCAGCAGCAGGGCGCACACGGCGGCGATCTGCGGCGCCGAGGCCGAGGTGCCGCTGAACACGGCCCAACCGTCGCCGGGACGGGTGCCGTCATGCGCGGCGTTGCCGGTATCGATATCGGCGCCGGGCGGCACCGGCAGCATGATGTAATCGGCGTTCGGCAGCATGCCGACCAGGCCGCATACATCGGGCACGTGGCGGCCTGAATAGATGCCGCTGGTAAAGGCGGAGGCGTAATCCGACGCTGTCATCGCGCCGTTTTCGGCCACGAAGGTGCCGCCGACGCTGAGCACTTCCGGCATCGAGGCCGGGAAAGCGTAGTGGCCGTTGCCTGCGGAGAAAACCACCACGATGCCGCTGGCAATCGCCGCCTGGATTTCGGCTTCCAGCGGTTTCAGGCCGTTCGGCAAGTCCCCCAGTTCGGAGACGCCATCGTCATCGCGCAAGTCGTAGCACATGCTCACCGTGATCACGTGCGGCTTGTGCTTGAGCGCTTCCTGGAAGCCTTCGAGGATGCTGGCGCCGCCGTTCGGGTCGGCGTCGTCGCCCAGCTTGACGCCGATGAAGGTCACTTTCGGCGCCACCGCGAACACATTGGCCGATTCGCCCGTGCCGTGGCTGCCGGGATCGGTCTGGCGGTTGGTGGCCGAGGGCGCCAGCACCACCGAGGAGGTAAAACCGTTGCGCGTGAAAAATGGGTGCGAATGGTCGAAGCCGGTGTCGATCATGGCCACGCGGATGCCTTCGCCATGGTGGCGTTCCTTGTGGATATTGGTGACGTTCAGCTTGGCCGGCACATCCTTGAGTACGTCGAGATGGTAGTAACCGACCGACGGCGGGCGCGCGCTGGCGCCGGGGTCGGCCAGGTAGATGTGCGGCCACTGGATATAGGCGTCGTCGATCAGCGCCTTGATCGCCGGATCGGGATTCCAGGGGGCGCCCTTGGCCGGGTAGAACACGCGGTCGCTCGAATAGCTTTGCTTCTGGCTCAGGTTGAACGGGGTCAGGCGCGTGCCGAACACTTGTTCGAACTGGGCCACGCTGCCGCGCACCGACACCGTCATGCGGCCGCGCCCGGAGACGATAAAGCCGCGCTGGCGCAGCGCCTCGATGGCCGTTTCCATTTCCCCCGGCGCTGGCTCGAAGCTGAGGATGCTGCGCGAGGACAGGCGCGCCGCCAGCTTGGTCGGGCCGGCGTTGGCGCGGCCCTTGAAGGTAATGGCGATGCGC
Source organism: Massilia rubra (assembly GCF_011682065.1). GTDB lineage: Bacteria > Pseudomonadota > Gammaproteobacteria > Burkholderiales > Burkholderiaceae_D > Telluria_A > Telluria_A rubra. The sequence continues at coordinate 61,968 of NZ_VUYU01000010.1, forward strand.
AACTGCGCTTCCGGCGGAGCCGGTTCGCCCACGGCGGGACGCGGCTGGCTGGGTTTGAAAGGCTGCATGGAATCCCCCTAGGTAGGTTGGCCCGGCGTCGCGTGGCGCGGAGCGATGGTAATCAGGCTGACGGCGTGTTGCAGATCCGCCGGAATCGCGAGCTCTGGTGTAGATGGTATATCGGATGCGAACCCGGATCTTACATTTGGAATTGGTCCGAATAAATTTTCTGCCTGGGCCAGGGAGGTTTCGGCCGAGATGGTGGCCATGCCGCAGGCGGTCACATGCATGCCGTGCGCCTCGAGCAAGGCGCACAGGGCGGGGTCATCGCTGCGATCGCGGGCGCGATCGCGCAGCAGGAGCTGGAGCTTGATCATGACGGTGCGCACAAGGGGACGCTGATGTCATCATAGTAAGGCTTTGGGGAAATCTTTGCCCGGCAGATGCAATCGTGCGCGAGAGGCCGCTTGCCTGCGCCCTGCCCACCGCCGGTGTCAGGTCTGACATTCGGACACAGACTGAACAGGTCCCCGGTGTCTGTCATCCCCGGTGTCAGGTCTGACATTCGGACACAGACTGAACATTGGGTAAAGATTGTTGCCTGATACAGCCGTGCTCGTGTCCGAATGTCAGACCTGACACCGCCTGTGACACTGCCTGGGAGGATCAGGCGCCGCCGGCGTAGCCGTTCTGGCGCCAGGCTTCGAACACCACCACCGCGACCGTGTTGGAGAGATTCAGGCTGCGGTTGTCCGGACGCATCGGCAGGCGGATGCGTTGTTGCGCCGGGAACGATTCGCGCAGGGCCGGCGCCAGGCCGCGCGTTTCGGCGCCGAACACGAACACGTCGCCCGGCAGGAAGCTGGCCCCGGCGAACGGCGCCGAGCCGTGCGTGGTCAGCGCGAACATGCGCGCCGGGTCGGGCTGGCATGCGCTGATATAGGCGTCCCAGTTCTTGTGGACCCGCATGCTGGCGTAATCGTGATAGTCGAGCCCGGCGCGCTTCATCTTGGCGTCGTCCAGCGGAAAACCTAGCGGTTCGATCAGGTGCAGTTGCGCGCCCGTGTTGGCGCACAGGCGGATGATGTTGCCGGTGTTCGGCGGGATTTCGGGTTCGACCAGTACGACGTGAAACAATGTATTCTCCTTGGGTGGCATGTAGTCATTAGTGCGGCGGCGTGCGCGCAAACACCATATTGCTCACGCGCGCGGCGCCGAAGCGCTTGAGGGTGGCCGCCAGCGCATCGAGGGTGTGGCCGCTGGTCATCACATCGTCGACCACGCCGATGTGCCGTCCGCGCACCACCGCCAGCATGTCGGGCGCGACCAGGAATGCATGGCGCATATTGTGCTTGCGCTGGCCCGGCGCCACGCGCGATTGCGCCGGCGTGTCCAGCTGGCGCACGGCCAGCCGCGGGTACAGCGCAATGCCCAGCAACTTTGATAGCGGCCGGGCGATTTCGAGCGCCTGGTTAAACCCGCGCTCGGCCAGGCGCGCCGGTCCCAGCGGCACCGGACACAGCAATTCCGGCGGCGCGAAGCCGGGCGCGGCCAGCACGGCCCGGGCCAGCGCCCCGGCGCACCACGGCGCCAGCGCGAGCGCGCCGCCGAACTTGAGCCGCAGCACTAACTGGTCGAGCGGAACGGCATAGTCGCTCGCGGCCACGGTGGCGTCGTAGGCGGGCGCGTCGGCCAGGCAGGCGCCGCACAGGAGCCCACGGTCGGCGCTGCCGAGCGGATTGGCGCAGCAGCGGCAACGCGCGCCGCCGCCGCCGACGAAGCGGCGCGCGCACGGGGCGCAGACCGGCGCGTCGGCATCGCCTCCGCACAAGGCGCAGGCCGACGGTAGCCATGCGGCGGCGCATGCCCGCATCCGGGGCCGCAGCCAGCGGCGCAGAAATTCGCTCATCGGACAGCCCTTCCAAAATCGCATCGCTGCAAACGGCAAGACGGCAAACGGGTACACTGCCGGCATTATCTCATCTCACAGTCCTATGAACACGCCCGATACCTTGAGCGCGCCGATCGACCTGGCGCGCGTGCGTACCCTGTTCTCGCTCCCGCAGCGCGTGGAACGGTCCGATTTCCTGCGGCGCGAGATCGCCGCCCGCATGCATGAGCGGCTGATGTTGGTCAAAGTGGCACCCAGGCGCGTGCTCGACGCCGGCTGCGGCAGCGGCGCCGACCTGGCATTGTTGCAAAAAGATTATCCCGCTGCCCACATCGTCGGCCTCGACGCCGCCCTTGCCATGGTCGAGGCGGCCAAATCGCCGGCCTCGGCCATCAAGTCCCTGAACCAGCTGCTCAGCCGCCTGTTGCCCGGCAAGGCCGGGGTCGACCTGCTGTGCGGCGATTTCGGCAATCTGCCGCTGGGACCGAACTCGGTCGACCTGGTGTGGTCCAACCTGGCCTTGCACTGGCATCCGCAGCCCGACCGCGTCTTTGCGGAATGGCGCCGGGTGCTGCGCCAGGATGGTTTGCTGATGTTTTCCAATTTCGGCCCGGACACCCTGCGCGAGCTGCGCACGGCCTTTGCCGAGGCCGACGCCGGCGGCCCTGCGTCGCCGCGCGTGCTGCCGTTCGTCGACATGCACGACTTCGGCGACCAGTTGGTGGGGGCCGGGTTTTCCACCCCGGTCATGGACATGGAGGTCATTACCGTCACGTACGACACGGCCGAGGCCTTGCTGGCCGATGCGCGCGCGCTGGGCGGCAATCCGCTGGCCACGCGCGCGCGCGGCTTGCTCGGGCGCGCGGCGTGGAGCCGCATGCTGGCGGCGCTGGAGCGCCAGCGCCGGCCGGACGGCAAGCTCGGCCTGACCTTCGAAGTGATCTACGGCCACGCCTTCCGCCCGGCGCCGCGCGTGACGGCGGCGGGCGAGGCGATCATCCGCTTCGAGCCGCGCAAGGGGCGTTGATGCTCCGTCAATGGTTTTGGCGCCGCGCTCGCCACTTGTACCCCGCATGGTACACAACGGCCGCGAAAGCGGGGCAAACAGGGGGGCGCTGACCCGTTACGGGAGGATTTTCCCTTGATGACGTTGGGCATACTTGAGTATAATCAAGGACTAATTTTATCGGCTGTGTTGATTCTGGTGCCAAGCGCACGAGTTTTTCAACGGTGCAGCAGCCGAAAGCGATAGCAAGTCAGCGTTCATCAGTGTGCTTTATGCGCCAATGGCCGATGTCAGGGTTCCAGTCGGGTCCGCCGTGCCGTGAGCGCGCCGGGACGGTATGGGCCCTTTTTGTGCGATGGTTTCGGAGCGCCGGGATCCGATCAGGATCACTGGCGTAGAAAAAATATTTTAATTTTGGGTGGTTGGGGAAAACATGACATATGCAAAGCGACTTCAGGCCTTGATGTTCGGTCTGGCAATTTCGGCCAGCATCCCAGCGCTGGCCGCACCGGTGGAGGGACGTCCGGTGGATTACCAGCTGAACCTGCAAATGCCAGTGACGAAGATTGCGTCGGAAATCAACGACCTGCACACCTGGATGATGGTCGTCTGCCTGGTGATCTTCGTCGCGGTGTTCGGCGTGATGTTCTATTCGGTCTTCAAGCACCGCCGTTCGCTGGGCCACAAGCCAGCCACCTTCCACGAATCGACTGCCGTCGAGATCGCCTGGACCATCGTACCGTTCCTGATCGTCATCGTGATGGCGCTGCCAGCGACCAAAACAGTGGTCGCAATGAAAGATACCTCGAACGCCGACATCACCATCAAAGCCACCGGCATGCAGTGGAAATGGGGCTACGATTACCTGAAGGGCGAGGGCGAAGGCATTTCCTTCCTGTCGAGCCTGTCCACCCCGCGTTCGCAGGTCGGCGAGCCAGGCATTGCGCCAACCGCACCGCGCGGCGTGAACTACCTGATGGAAGTCGATAACGAAATCTACGTGCCGGTCAACAAGAAGATCCGCATCGTCCTGACCGCCAACGACGTCATCCACGCCTGGATGATCCCGGCCTTCGGCGTCAAGCAAGATGCGATTCCCGGTTTCGTGCGCGACACCTGGTTCAAGGCCGAGCAGATCGGTGTCTACCGCGGTCAATGCGCCGAGCTGTGCGGTAAAGAACACGCCTTCATGCCGATCGTGGTCAATGTCGTCTCCGACGCCGACTACAGTGCGTGGGTCGCCAAGGAGAAAAAGAAAATGGCTGCCCTGGCCGACGATCCATCGAAAGTATGGACCATCGACGAACTGAAGATCAAAGGCGAAAAAGTCTACGCCACCAATTGCGTGGTCTGCCACCAGGCCAACGGCAAGGGCGTGCCGAATGCGTTCGCCGCGCTGGACGGCTCCGCCGTTGTGACCGGTCCGAAAGCGGACCAGGTCAATGTGCTGCTGCATGGCCAGAAATCGGGCAAGTTCCCGACCGAGATGCCAGCCTGGAAACAATTGTCGGATTCCGATATTGCTGCGGTGATTACCTACACCCGCAACAACTGGTCGAACAAGGCAGCGGAAAATATCGTTCAACCAGCCGAAGTCCTGGCTGCACGTAACAAGTAATCGGGAGTAACTCATGAGCACAAGCACACTAGATCACGCACACGGCCATGACCACGATCATAGCCACGATCACCCGACGGGCCTGACCCGCTGGCTGTTCGCCACCAATCACAAGGATATCGGTACCCTGTACCTGTGGTTCTCGCTCATCATGCTGCTCTCCGGCGGCGTGCTGGCGCTGATGATCCGTACCGAACTGTTCAAACCGGGCCTGCAATTCTTCCAGCCCGAGTTCTTCAACCAGCTGACCACGATGCACGGCCTGGTGATGGTGTTCGGCGCGATCATGCCGGCTTTCGTCGGCTACGCCAACTGGATGATCCCGCTGCAAGTGGGCGCCTCCGACATGGCGTTCGCACGGATGAACAACTTCTCGTTCTGGCTGCTGCCGCCCGCGGCGATCCTGCTGGCGACCTCGTTCCTGGTGCCAGGCGGCGCAACCGCTGCCGGCTGGACCCTGTACGCACCGCTGTCGACCCAGATGGGACCGGGCATGGACATGGCGATTTTCGCGATGCACCTGATGGGCGCGTCGTCGATCATGGGTTCGATCAACATCATCGTCACCATCCTGAACATGCGCGCTCCCGGCATGACCCTGATGAAAATGCCGATGTTCTGCTGGACCTGGCTCATTACCGCCTACCTGCTGATCGCCGTGATGCCTGTGTTGGCTGGCGCGATCACCATGACCCTGACCGACCGTCACTTCGGCACCTCGTTCTTTAACGCCGCCGGCGGCGGCGACCCAGTCATGTACCAGCACATCTTCTGGTTCTTCGGTCACCCCGAGGTGTACATCATGATTCTGCCGGCCTTCGGTATCGTTTCGCAGATCCTGCCGGCGTTTGCCCGCAAGCCACTGTTCGGCTATGCCTCGATGGTCTATGCAACCGCCTCGATCGCGATCCTGTCGTTCATCGTCTGGGCCCACCACATGTTCACCACCGGCATGCCAGTGACCAGCCAGCTGTTCTTCATGTACGCCACCATGCTGATCGCGGTGCCGACCGGCGTCAAAGTGTTTAACTGGATCGCCACGATGTGGAAGGGTTCGATGACGTTTGAGACCCCGATGCTGTTCTCGGTCGGCTTCATCTTCGTGTTCACGATGGGTGGTTTCACCGGCCTGATCCTGGCTGTGACCCCGATCGACATCCAGCTGCAAGACACCTACTACGTCGTGGCCCACTTCCACTACGTGCTGGTCGCAGGTTCCCTGTTCGCCCTGTTCGCCGGTTTCTACTACTGGTCGCCGAAGTGGACTGGCCACATGTACAACGAATTCCGCGGCAAGATGCACTTCTGGCTGTCGCTGATCACGTTCAACATCACCTTCTTCCCGATGCACTTCCTGGGACTGGCGGGGATGCCGCGTCGTTATGCCGATTACCCGGCGCAGTTCACCGACTTCAACACGATCGCCACCATCGGCGCCTTCGGTTTCGGCCTGTCGCAGGTGTACTTCCTGTTCTTCGTGATCCTGCCGACCATCCGTGGCGGCGCCAAAGCGGCCGACAAGCCATGGGATGGCGCTGAAGGCCTGGAGTGGACCGTGCCGAGCCCGGCGCCGTTCCACACCTTCGAAGTACCGCCGACGGTTAAGTAAGTTAGTCATACAGCGGCGCGGGCAGCCAGCAAGGGGCCCGCGCTACTGAACTTGTAAGTAAATACCATGTCTGATCCAAAAAAGCCGAACAATGCACGAACGGGCCTGATTCTCGGCGCGCTGGCGGTATTTTTCTTCGCGATGGTGTTCATCAAACGCATCTGGCTGTGAGCTGACGTGGCTAAAGAACAATCCGGCACGTTGAAACTGAATCGCACCATGCTCGGCAAGCTGCTGGTGGTGGCGGTGCTGATGTTCGGTTTCGGTTACGCCCTGATCCCCGTGTACAAGCACATGTGCGAACTGCTCGGTATCAATGTGCTGACCCAGGCCGATGGCACGGTGGCGTACGACAAGAATACCCAGATCGACAAGTCGCGCACGATCACGATCGAGTTCGACGGCAATGCGCAGGGGCCGTGGCGGTTCCGCCCGACCAAGCGCTCGGTCGAGGTCCATCCGGGCGAGCTGACCACCGTGTTGTACGAAGTGGTCAATACGCAGAACCGGACCGTGCAGGCGCAGGCGATTCCCAGCTTCGCGCCGCAATTGGTGATGCAGCATTTTAAGAAGGTCGAGTGTTTCTGCTTCAAGCAGCAAACCTTGCAGGCGAACGAGGCCAGGCAGATGCCGGTGGTGTTCTACATCGATCCGGCCCTGCCGCAGAACGTGAAGACGATGACGCTCTCGTACACGTTTTTTGAAGTTGCCGGCACCCAGGCAGTGGCGGCGAAGTAGGGGCCGCCATGACGGAATTGAACAAAGGTCCCGAACGCAATGCGTCGTTCGGCGCCACCATGAAAGCGGTGTTCTGGTCCTTCCTGGGCATCCGCAAGCGCAGCGATTACGAAAAAGATTCGGCCAGCCTGAATCCGGTGCATGTGGTAATTGCCGGATTGATTGGGGTGATGTTGTTCATCGGCGTGCTGGTGGCATTGGTGAAATTTGCCGTGTCGTAAACCGGCCGCCGGATTGATGTTTTACAAAATTAGCAATAAATTCACCGCATACAGTTTGATTTAGGAGATGAAGATGAGTTCACCACACGCCGCCGCACCGTATTATTTCGTGCCAGGCCCGTCCAAATGGCCAATGGCCGCCGGCTTGTCGCTGCTCATGACGATGATCGGCGCCTCGGCCTGGGTCAATGACGTGTCCTGGGGTCCGGCACTGAATATCGCCGGCATCCTGTCGACCTTGCTGGTCTTCTACTTCTGGTTCGGCGACGCCATCGGCGAATCCGAAGCCGGCCAGTACGGCAAGCGCATCGACCTGTCGTTCCGCTGGTCGATGAGCTGGTTCATCTTCTCCGAAATCATGTTCTTCGGCGCCTTCTTCGGCGCGCTGTTCTACGCCCGCACCATCAGCACGCCGTGGCTGGGCGACCTCGATCACAAGATCATCTGGCCCGATTTCGCAGCCCAGTGGGGCGGCGCCAGCCCGGCCGGCACCATCGAGAGCTTCACGACCATGGGCCCGTTCCCGATCCCGACCATCAACACCTGCCTGTTGCTGCTGTCCGGCGTGACCCTGACCATTTCGCACCACGCCCTGCGCGCCGGCCACCGTGCCAAGACCGCCTTCTGGCTGGCCGCGACCATCTTGCTGGGCGCCGTCTTCATGGGCTTCCAGGCCTACGAATACATGCACGCTTACAGCGAGCTGAACCTGAAACTGACCTCGGGTATCTACGGTTCGATCTTCTACCTGCTGACCGGCTTCCACGGTTTCCACGTGACGCTCGGCGCCATCATGCTGTCGGTGATCCTGTACCGTGTCATGAAGGGCCACTTCACCGCCGACAATCACTTCGGCTTCGAAGGCGCCGCCTGGTACTGGCACTTTGTCGACGTCGTCTGGCTCGGCCTGTACGTCGTCGTCTACTGGCTGTAATGGCGGCAGGCGGGAGGGTGCGCCCTCCGGCAGGCTTGACATAAGAAAAACCGGGGACAGTCCACCAAGCGGTGGCCTGTCCCCGGTTTTTTGCGGCTGGGGTATAACCTTGCCGGGCGCAGGGTCGATCAGTGCGTCAGCGGATGCCGGTCGGCGCGATCCAGCCCATCTTGTAGCTGCCCAGCAGCATCAGGAACAGGGTGATCGACAAGCCCACGCGCAGCGCCAGCGCGTGCACCGTGCGGTTGCTCTTGCCCTTGTCGCGCATCAGGAAGAACAGGGCCGAGCCCAGGCTCCCGAGGATCAGGATGAAGGCACAGGCGACGAGGATTTTCATAATGAGCTCGACTTTTTTGAGTAAGGCACCATTGTAATGCGTATCGGCTTCCGCTTTCGGGCCATTCCCTTCGTGGCGACCGTGCTGCTGGTGGCCCTCGGCATCGTCCTGGGGCGCTGGCAGGATGGCCGCGCCGCCCAGAAAATCGCCCTGCAGCAGCAGATGACGGCGCGCGCCGGCGCCGCCCCGCAAGTCGTGGGCGCGGCCCTGCTGGCGGCGGCCGATGTCGAACTGCGCCCGGTCACGGTGACCGGCACCTTCGTGCGCGAATGGCCGCTGTTCTTGAACAACCGTCCGCAGGAAGGCAAGGCCGGCTTTTACCTGTTGATGCCGCTGCGCATCGACGGCAGCAACACCCATGTGCTGGTGGCGCGCGGCTGGCTGCCGCGCTACACCGGCCAGTTCGACCGCCTGCCCGAGTTCGATACGCCGGCCGGCACGGTGACGATTACCGGCATGGCGCGCGCCGGCATGGGCCATGTGATGCAGCTCGGTACGGCGGCGCCGGTGGCGCCCAAGGCCATCCTGCAAAACCTGGCCCCGGACGAATTCGCCCAGGCCAGCGGCCTGACGGTGCAACCGTTCTTTATCGAGCAAAGCGGCCCGGCGCCCGCCGGCGACAAGCTGGTGCGCAACTGGCCGGCTCCCTCCCTGAATGTGGAAAAACACCAGGGTTATGCATTTCAATGGTATGCGCTGGCGGTCATGGCGCTGCTCTTTTTCGTGATTACAGGATTTCGACGTGGAACAAAACAAAACGACTGAAGCAAATACGAACGCAAATCAGTGGAGCGGCCGCTGGAAACTGCTGGCCGTGGTCTTCGTGTGCGCGGCGCCGATGCTGTTTTCCTATCTCACCTATTACGTGATCAAGCCGACCGGGCGCACCAACTACGGCACCCTGATCGAGCCGCAGAAGCACCCGATCCCGGCCGCCCTCGGCGCCACCACGCTCGACGGCAAGCCGACCGCGCTCGACGCCTACAAGGGCAAATGGATCATGCTGCAGGTGGGCCCGGGCGAGTGTCCGCAAGCCTGCCGCGACCAGCTGGTCGCGATGCGCCAGCTGCGCCTGATGCAGGGCAAGGAAATGGAACGCATCGAACGGGTCTGGCTGGTGACGGACGCCAGCCCGATCGACACCATGCTCATGCGCGTGGTCGACGGCACCCACATGCTGCGCGTGCCGGCCGCGAATGTGGCGGCCTGGCTGCCGGTCGAGCCGGGCGGCAAGATCGAGGACCATACTTACCTGATCGACCCGATGGGCCACCTGATGATGCGCTTCCCCAAGCAGCCCGATCCGTCCAAGGTGAAGAAGGATATGTACAAAGTGCTCAAAGCGTCCGCGATCGGCTAAGCGATGCAGCTCTCGTCCATGGTGCAACTGGGCCTGACCGGCCTGCTGGCGGCCTGCCTGCCGCTGTCGATGGTGTGGATGTCGTCCGACCCGAACAAATACCGCAAGCTGGTCTGGATCACGGTCTTCCTCACGTTCGACCTGATCGTGTTCGGCGCCTTTACGCGCCTGACCGATTCGGGGCTGGGCTGTCCGGACTGGCCGGGTTGCTACGGCGCCGCCAATCCCTTCCTGGCGCACGCCGAGATCATCAAGGCCGAAACGCTGATGCCGAGCGGACCGGTGACGCTCGTCAAAGCCTGGATCGAAATGATCCACCGCTACCTGGCGATGGGCATCGGCGTGCTGATCGTGGCCCTGATGGGCACCGCCTGGAACCAGTGGCGCAAGACGCGCCGCGCCGAATACGCGCCGGCGCTGCCGACCATGCTGTTCGTGTTCGTGCTGGTGCAGGGCGCTTTCGGCGCCTGGACCGTTACGCTCAAGCTGCAACCGGTGATCGTCACCATCCACCTGCTGCTGGGGATGGGATTGCTGGCTATGCTGGTGTGGCTGGGCGCGCGCCAGAACCGCGCCAGCGCGCTGGCGCACGGACGCTTCACCGCGCCCGACGCCAGCGCGGGCGCCGCGCCCGGCATGCCGGGCCGCCTGGCGCTGGCCGCTGCCGTGGTGCTGGCCATCCAGATCGCCCTGGGCGGGTGGGTGAGCACCAACTACGCCACGATGGCCTGCCTTGATTACCCGCTGTGTAACGGCAAGCTGGTGCCCGAGATGGACTTCGGGCACGGCTTCCACCTGTGGCGCGAGCTGGGCAAGACCGCCGCCGGACACTACCTGCCGTTCTCGGCCCTGACCGCGATCCACTGGGTGCACCGCAACTTCGCCTTCGTGGTGCTGGCGGTGCTGGGCCTGGCCGCCTGGCGCGCGCGGGCCCACCCCGGCGTGGCGCGGCATGCGCGCGGGATCGGCATCGTGCTCGCCGTGCAAGCGGTGAGCGGGATCGCCACCGTCTATCTGAACTTTCCACTGACCATCGCCGTCCTGCATAACGCAGGCGCTGCGCTGCTGGTGCTGATGGTGACCATGTTAAACTACAAGATCAAGTACCCCTCCGGACCGGTACTGCAAGCAAGCCACCACCCATGACAACCCAGACCGCAACACATAAATCCGCCAACCGCGTCGCCCAGTATTGGGCGCTGACCAAACCAAGAGTAACCCAGCTGGCCGTGTTCTGCGCCGTCATCGGGATGCTGCTGGCCACCGAGGGCGTGCCGAGCTGGCGCATCCTGGTGCCGGCCACGATCGGCATCTGGCTGCTGGCCGGGGCCGCGTTCGCGGTCAACTGCCTGGTCGAGGCCGAGATCGACGCGCGCATGGCGCGCACCGCGCGCCGCGCCACCGCCATGGGCGAACTGACCAAGACCCAGACCCTGATCTTTTCGGCCATCATCGGCGGCGCCGGCATGGCCGTGCTCTATACGATGGTCAACGCGCTGACCATGTGGCTCACCTTTGTCACCTTTGTCGGCTATGCGGTCATCTACACCATGATCCTGAAACCGGCCACGCCGCAGAACATCGTCATCGGCGGCCTGTCGGGCGCGATGCCGCCGGCGCTGGGCTGGGCGGCGGTCGCCAACGACGTGCCGATGCAAGCCTGGCTGCTGGTGCTGATCATTTTCGTGTGGACCCCGCCGCACTTCTGGGCGCTGGCCATGTACCGGCGCGACGATTATGCGCGCTCGGGCTTGCCGATGTTGCCGGTCACGCATGGCATGAACTTCACCGGTTTCCATGTCTGGCTGTATTCCATCGTGCTGGCGGCGACGACCTTGCTGCCGTACGCGGTGCGCATGAGCGGGCACATCTACCTGGTGTCGGCGGTGCTGCTCAATGCCGTGTTCCTGTGGCATGGCTGGCAGGTGTACCGCCACTATTCCGACCAGGTGGCGCGTAAAGCGTTCACCTGGTCCATCATCTACCTGTCGCTGCTGTTTGCCGCGCTGTTGCTCGACCACTACGTCAAAATATGATCAAGAAACTGCTTGCCCTGTGTATCCTTCCTGCGATGCTGACCCTGGCCGCCTGCGACAAGGCGGCCACGCCGCCTGCGCCGCCGAGTTTCCAGAACACCGACCTGACGGGACTGGACTACGCGCGCGACTTCGCCCTGCTTGATCACAACGGCAAGCCGCGCACCCTGGCCGACTTCAAGGGCAAGGTGGTGGTGATGTTTTTCGGCTTCACCCAGTGTCCCGACGTGTGCCCGACCACCATGGCCGAAATGGCGGCGGTGATGAAGGAACTCGGTCCCGACGCCGACAAGGTGCAGGTGCTGTTCGTCACCATCGACCCGGCGCGCGATACCCAGGCGCTGCTGGCGCAATATGTGCCGGCCTTCGATCCGCGCTTCCTCGGCCTGTACGGCGACGCCGAAGCGACCGCGAAAGTGGCCAAGGAATTCAAGGTGTTCTACGCCAAGGTCAACGGCAAGACGGAAGGCAGCTATTCGATGGACCACACCGCCGCCAGCTATGTGTTCGACCGCAACGGCAAGATCCGCCTGTTCGTGCGTCACGGAAAAGGCCCGGCGCCGATCGTGCACGACATCAAGCAACTGTTGAACTGACCCGCAACACTGACCTGACTGGGTGACCATGGACCAAGAGCGCAGCGGCAAGAATTACGCATTCATGGGCGCGATCGCGCTGCTCACCATCGGTTGCCTGTATGTCCTGCGCCCCTTCCTGGCGGCGATCCTGTTCGCCGCCGCCATCGTCATTTCCTCCTGGCCGATCTACCTGTACGTGCTGGCGCGCATGCGTGGCCGGCGCACCCTGGCCGCGCTGACGCTCACCTTGACCCTGACCTGCCTGGTGATCCTGCCGATCGCGCTGGTGGCCTACAACCTGGCCGACGACGTCGGGCGCTTCTACGATCAATTGAAGGCCGCTGTCGCCACCGGGCATGTGGAGCCGCCGGGCTGGCTGCGCCAGGTTCCGGTGGTCGGCGAGACGCTCTACAGCTACGTGGGCAACCTGGTTTCGAGCCGCGAACAGATGATGGAACTGGCCCAGCGCCTGCTGGAGCCGGCGCGCCACTACCTGCTTGGCGGCGGCATCGTGCTGGGCGCGGGTGTGGCGCAGATGAGCCTGGCGGCCTTTGTCAGCTTCTTCTTGTACCGCGACGGGCCGACCTTGCTGGTGGCCATCGGGGTTGCCATGAAACGCATCATCGGCGAGCGCTCCGAGCGCATCGCCACCACCGTCAGCCAGACCGTGCGCGGGGTCATGTACGGCTTGCTGGGAACGGCGCTGGCGCAGGCCGTGGTGGCCGCGATCGGGTTTGTGATCGCCGGCGTGCCGGGGGTGCCGCTGCTGGCGGTGGCCACGTTCGTGATGTCGCTGGTGCCGGTGGGTCCGCCGATCATCTGGGGCGGGGCGGCGATCTGGCTGTTCAACCAGGGCCAGACCGGCTGGGGCATCTTCATGGTGGTGTGGGGGCTGGTGCTCATCAGCGGGGTCGACAACGTGGTCAAGCCGATGCTGATCAGCCGCGGCAGCAGCCTGCCGTTCTTGCTGGTGTTGCTGGGGGTGTTGGGCGGGGTGCTGGCGTTCGGTTTCGTGGGCCTGTTCATCGGCCCGACCTTGCTGGCGGTGGGCTACTCGCTGATGCGCGAATGGACCGGCATCGAACCGGCCATCGTCAACGATATTTAGATGGTGGAGATCAGGGCTGCCACCGTGGCCGACTATGAATTGCTGGTCGCGCTCGATACGGTGGCGTCCTGCGAACCTGGGCGACGTGCCCAGATAAGACAGTGGATCGACACAGGATGTTGCTATGTCGCCCGGACGGGCGAGTCTGTCGGCGCCTACGGCGTCCTGGGATACCATTTTTTCGGTAACGGCTTCATTGAGATGGTCATGGTAGGCGAAGGTTTCCGCCGCCAGGGATTGGGAATGGCGCTGGTGCGTGATTTTCAGGCGCGCTGCACGACGCCGAAACTCTTTGCCTCGACAAACCTGTCCAACCAGCGCATGCAGGAACTGCTGAAGTCGGCCGGATTTCGACTCAGCGGATTCATCGACAATCTGGACGATAACGATCCGGAAATTGTGTTCTTTTCACACTCCATGCATCATTGATCGCGGCGGGCATATTAATCCTCTAAAGAAATATCGTCTGTCACTATGGCTATTCATGATGATCGGAATGATCCTCATTGTCGCTATGCTCTATGTGCACAACGTGTTCATCGTTTTTTTTATTGCGCATCTTGTTTTCTCGTCGTGGTTTTTAAACAGCATCAAATGTGATCGATGCGGACACGCTTTAGCGCCCGCGATTGGCTCAACAGCGGTCGACGTATATAGGAGTTTTACCTCTTGCCAGTGTCGGAATTGTAAGGTGAACTTCACAGAAACCGACGTTTGACGAGTCATCGTGCAGAGCAATGATGATGGGAGCGTCGATTGCGGGCGGTCCGCCAGCAAGTCGGCCCTATCCAACGACATCACGGCTGCGGCGGAGGCTCGGAAGGTCCAGGCCTGGACCGGGCGATGGCGGTAATACACATCCTATTTCCCAAGGCAACAGCATGAAGTGTTTTCTGAAAGGGTCGCTGGGAGCGCTCTGCGTGCTTGTGCTGGCGGCAGCGCTAATTCCACAGTATTCGGATTATCGTGCGCGCGCAGAGACCAGCAAGATGCTTGCTCAGCTTGGCGCAGTGCAGCGCGCGATCGAGGCCGATGCCGTCAAGCGCGGCACTTTTGTCGGTACGGCAACAAAGCTCGCGCATGCGCTGCCGGTCCCAAGCAATGTCACGCTGTTCGAGGTGAACGACGCAGGCGTGATCGTCGCAAAAGGCGGCAGGAACGGACAGATGATTATTCTGTCGCCCTTATTCGTTGATGGAAAAATCCAGTGGCGTTGCATCGGGGCCCCCGACAAGGATATGCCCGACCGGTGCAAGGCCGTCGCGCGCTAAGCAGGACGCGACAGCCGATCCCCCCGCGACGATCAGTCCTGCTCGTCCGTATCAGGCGTGCGGTGCACCTGCGGAATCACCTTGATCAGCACGATGCGCGGACCGTTCATCTTCTTGACCACAATATCGAAGTGAGGAAACTCGATCCGCTGGCCCTGCTTGGGAATGTCGCCTAGCTTCACCATCAGCAAGCCACCGACCGATTCGACTTCATCCAGGCCGAGCGTCTCGTTATCGATATCGATCCCCAGGATCCGCTCCAGCGAGAAGATCGGCAGGCTGGCCTTGCCGATCAGGGTGCCGTCCGGCTGGCGCAGCCAATCGTTCTCGTTCAAGCGGAATTCGTCGCGGATTTCGCCGACCATGGCGCCGAGCAGGTTGTCGAGCGTGATAAACCCGACCGGGCGCTTGCCCTTTTCGCCAATCAGCGCAAAGTGCGGCGCGCCGTCGCGAAAGCGGCGGAACATCTGCTGCGCCGGCGTGCGCGCCGACATGGTCTCAACCGGGCGCAAAAACTGGGTCAGATCCTTGATCGGCCGCCCGGCCTGCTGCGCAAAGAACAAATCCTTCAAATGGATCACGCCCAGCACGTCTTCGCCATTGCTGTCGAAGTAGGGATAGCGGCTGAAACGGTTCCTCACCACGGTCTGCAAATTTTCTTCCAGCGATTTGTTCGCATGCAGCGCAATCACTTCATTGATCGGGCGCATCAGGTCGGCCACCGACAGCTGGCTGAAGTCGAGCGACTGGGCCAGGATATGGCGCTCGTCGCGGGTAAATTTTTCGCCAGGCTGGCTGGTACGCAAGATCAGCTTGAGTTCTTCAGTCGAATAATGCGCGTCATGCCCGCCCGAACCGGACAGGCCCGCCAGGCGCAGCACCAGGTTGGCGCTGCCGTTGAGCAGGTAAATCGCGGGATACATCGACCAGTAAAAAATATACAGCGCCGGCGCGGTCCACAAACCCACCACTTCCGGATTACGGATCGCCAGGGATTTCGGCGCCAGTTCGCCCACCACGATGTGCAGGAAAGAAATCACGCTGAAGGCGATGACGAACGACACCGTGTGGATGATCTTCACCGATTCGACGCCCAGCAGGCCGAACACCGGTTCGAGCAGGCTGGCAAAAGCCGGCTCGCCGACCCAGCCCAGGCCCAGCGACGCCAGGGTAATACCGAGCTGGCAGGCCGACAGGTAGGCGTCCAACTGGCCGTGGACCTTGCCCAGCAGGCGCCCACGCACCCCCTGGCTCTTGGCAATCGCGCGCACGCGGGTTTTTCGGAGGGTGACGATGCCGAATTCGGCCGCCACGAAAAAGCCGTTGAGCGCCACCAGGAACAGGGCGAGCAAGACCAGTAAGGCATTTTGCATAAAGAGTAGGGTTAGTTTTTCGCTTGGCCACATGGGACCGGGATGGACATTGTACCGTTCATGGCGTGCTGAACACACCTTGATGTACAGCCGAAAGGATTGCTTCGACGGCGGGATGCTTGATTTTGCGCTCGTTCGAGATGGCGTAGACGTGCTCGCGCACCTGCGGCACGTGGCCGGCCAGCACCGCGCCAAACTGGTCGGCCAGGTCGCCGGCCAGCGCCGCCGGCGCGAAAAACAGGCCGGCGCCGCGTCGCCCGAAAGTGTTGAGCAGGGCGTTATCTTCGAATTCGCCCACCACGTCCGGCCGCACATTGTGCAGCTCGAACCATTCGTCGATGCGTCCGCGCAAGGCGTTGTTGCGGGTGGGCAGCAGGAAGGGCGCGCCGTTCAGGCTGCCCGGAAAACCCTCGGCATAGGCCTCGGCCAGGGCCGGCGTGCCGACCACGATGGTGTCGCTTTCGAACAGCATGTGGCTGAACACGCGCAAAGTAGTGCCCGAGCGCACCGCGCGGTCGGTCAGCACCACGTCCAGCTTGTGCAGGGCCAGGTCGGCCAGCAGGGCTTCGAACTGGTCTTCGTAGCACACCAGGCGCACCGGGGTGGCCAGGTGCAGGGTCGCCTCCAACAGGCGGAAGGCGGTCAGCTTCGGCAAGGAGTCGGAAATGCCGACCGTGAGCCGGGTGCGCCCGCTGTCGGCTTCGCCCAGCGCTTCCTGCAGTTGCTCGCCCAGCAGGAAGATCTGGTCGGCGTAGGCCAGCGCCAGGCGCCCGGCCTCGGTCAGTTGCAGGCCGCGGCCCTGCTGCATGAAGAGCGCCTTGCCGACCGACTGCTCCAGCTGGCTGAGCTGGGTGCTGATGGTCTGGATCGCCAGTCCCAGCCGTTCGGCGGCGCGCGTCACGCCGCCCTCCTTGGCCACCACCCAGAAGTAGTACAGATGGCGGAAATTCATTCCAGTATTTTTCATGCTTCGGTTTTTCAGAAGTAATCCTCAGATTATCTCCTATTTTTAAAAGCATTGCTTGCGGCTACACTGCATCCATCAACAATAACAAATGAGGGAAATCAACACATGAAGCATTTCAGAATTTCATTTTTAGTCACCTTCGTCTGCCTTGCGGTGGCCGGATGGTGGGGCTACCAGCACCACGGGATCGGCGGCATGTTCTCGGCGCTGGGCGTGGCGGCCATCCTGGGCATCATGGAAGTGTCGCTGTCCTTCGATAACGCGGTCGTGAACGCCTCGGTGCTCAAGACCTGGGACGATTACTGGCAAAAGCTGTTCCTCGGCGTCGGTATCATCATCGCCGTGTTCGGTATGCGTTTGCTGTTCCCGCTGGTGATCGTGGCGCAAGCTGCCGACCTGGGCATTATTGAAGTGTGGAACCTGGCCCTGTCCGATCCTAAAGCGTACTCGGCGCACCTGACGGCGCACCATGCGGAAGTGGCGGCGTTTGGCGGTATGTTCCTGTTGCTGGTGTTCCTGAACTTCCTGCTGGACGATGAAAAAGAAACCCACTGGCTCGGCCGCATCGAAGAAAAGCTCGGCGCGCTCGGTAAAGTCGGCTCGATTTCGGTGATGATTGCACTCGGTACCTTGATGGCCAGCATGACGATGGTCGCCGAAGCGCAAAAGATGGTCGTGCTGATGGCCGGCCTGTGGGGTATCCTGATTTACGTTGGTGTCGACACGATCAGCAGCCTGCTCGAAGGCGATGAAGCCGAAGGCAGCAATGTCGGCGACATGGTCAAGCGCGGTGGTATCGGTGGCTTCCTGTACCTGGAAGTGCTGGACGCATCGTTCTCCTTCGACGGCGTGATCGGCGCGTTTGCGATCACCACCGACGTCGTGATCATCATGCTCGGCCTGGCGATCGGTGCGATGTTCGTGCGTTCGATGACGGTGTTTTTGGTCAAGAAGGGCACGCTCGACGAATTCGTGTACCTGGAGCACGGCGCACACTATGCGATCGGTATCCTGGCGCTGATTATGTTGGCAAGCATGAAGTTCCATGTACCTGAAATCTTCACCGGCCTGATTGGCGTGGCCTTTATCGTCGCCTCGCTGTGGTCGTCGGTGCAGCACAAGAAACTGCAGCTGGCGGCGTAATTGACGTCGTTAAGCGCTGAGTAATACAAAGGCGGCAAACTGAAGAACACCAGTTTGCCGCGTCATTCCCCCGGTGTTCATTGTCTTAACAACTTTTGGAGAATAAAGTATGCCTATCAGCTTGCAAAAAGGCGGTAACGTCAACCTGAGTAAAGAAGCACCCGGCCTGACCAAGATGATCGTCGGCCTCGGCTGGGACACGCGCGCCACCGACGGCAGCGCGTTCGACCTGGACGGCGCTGTATTCCTGCTCGGCGCCAGCGGCAAGGTCCGTTCCGACGCCGACTTCATCTTCTACAACAACCTGAAATCGGCTGACGGCTCGATCACCCACTCGGGCGACAACAAAACCGGCGCCGGCGATGGCGACGACGAAAACGTGACCATCGACCTGGCCAATGTGCCGGCCGATATCGACAAGATCGTTCTGGCCGTGACGATTCACGATGCCGAGACACGCCGCCAGAACTTCGGTATGGTATCGAAAGCGTTCGTCCGCTGCGTCAACGCCGCCGGCAACGCCGAAATCGCCCGCTACGACCTGTCGGAAGACGGCTCGACGGAAGCGGCCATGATCTTCGGTGAAGTCTACCGCGCAGGCAGCGACTGGAAATTCCGCGCCATCGGCCAGGGCTTCCAGGGTGGCCTGGGTCCTCTGGCAACGAGTTTCGGCGTCAACGTTTAACTTTGCATGGTGGTCCGCGCAGGTAAGCAGCGGCGCGGGCTGCGATAAGGAGCCAGCATGCCAGTTTTTACCATCACAGGCGATATCGATCCTTTCCTGCACGTGTCCATGACGCGCGGCGAGACGATTTACTGCGAATCGGGCGCGATGGTGATGATGGAGTCCGCGCTTGACCTCAAGGGCAAGATGCAGGGCGGCATCGGCAGCGCGCTGATGCGGCGCTTCGCCAACGGTGAATCGTTCTTCCAGCAGCACATCGAAGCGCTGCGCGGCGATGGCGATTGCCTGCTCTCGCCGACCCTGCCGGGCGCGATGCAGATCATCGACGTCGGCCAGCGCCACTACCTGCTCAGCGATGGCGCCTTTGTCGCGGCCAGCGCCAGGGTCGAACTGAAGGTGCGCACCCAAAGCCTCGGCAATGCGCTGTTCGCCGACAGCGGCGGCTTTTTCGTCACGGAAACCAGCGGTACCGGCCAGGTGGTCGTGTCCGGCTTCGGCTCGATGCATGAGCTGGTGGTCGAGAAGGGCAAGGACGTCACGATCGACAATTCGCACGTGGTCGCCTGGGACAGCAGCCTGCAGTACACGCCGTCGATCACCACCGGCGCCAGCGCCGGCTTTTTAGGTAATCTGATCAACAGCCAGACCAGCGGGGAGGGCATCGTGCTACGCTTCTCCGGCAATGGCAAAGTCTATATTTGTTCGCGCAACCGTGCCTCGTTCCAAGCCTGGGCGGCAGGCCGCGCGCGCTAAAAACCAAGGAGTCATACCATGTCAGTCAATCTGCAAAAAGGCCAGAAAATTTCTCTGGATAAAGAAGCCGGCAGCACCCTGACCCGCATTACCATGGGCCTGGGATGGGATGCCATCAAGACCAAGGGCCTGTTCGGCTTTGGCGGCAAGACCCAGTCGGTCGATCTGGACGCTTCCTGCCTCTTGTTCGACGAGAGCGGCAGCCCGGTCGATGTGGTCTGGTTCCGCCAGCTCAAGAGCAAGGATGGCAGCATCGTGCACACGGGCGACAACCGCACCGGCGCCGGCGACGGCGACGACGAGCAGATCCTGGTCGACCTGACCCAGGTGCCGGCCAATGTCAAGTCGCTGGTGTTTACCGTGAACAGCTTCACCGGCCAGAACTTCGCCCAGGTCGAAAACGCTTACTGCCGCATCATCAACGGCGCCGACCAGAAGGAAGTGGCGCGCTTTAACCTGTCGGTGCAGGGCGAGCACACGGCCCAGATCATGGCCAAGCTGTACCGTCACGGCGGCGAGTGGAAGATGCACGCGATCGGCGAAAACGGCAGCGGCCAGACCTTCGATGAGCTGATGCCGAAGATCACGCCGCACCTGTAATTGTTTGCGCCGGCCGGGTTCCATCCCGGCAAGGCGCCTTGCGCGACCGGCGCTCCGCACCAAGCCCATCCGTATGCGATACGGGTTTTTGGCGCGGGGTGCTTTTTTTGCGCATCGATCAACACCACGCTGCTAAGTAAGTGTGCAGAAATTATTGTGATTTATAGCGAACAGAAGCGGATGCCTTGCAAGGCGCACGCCGCGACGCAGTGCGAGCACTGCTAGCGGTGGGCAACACAGCAAGGCGCCGCTTATGGCAGCTATAAATTACAAGAATTTATGCGCACTTACTTAAAATCGCGCTCGGAACAGCAAGCGAGGAACACACCCGCGATGCGACCATTTTCATTGCAAAGCGTTGTATGACCCTTGAAACGATCGGCGCGCCCGCGCGCCAGGAATCGCCATCGACCGGCGCCGCCACCGCCATCGCCCCGCGCTGCCTCTCGATCGACCTGGAAGTGGGCTTGAAAGACGGCCTGATCCACCAGTTCGCCGCCGTGCGCGGCGAAACCGGCGAGGCCTTCGTCTTCACCAACGGTGATTTGGAGCAGGCGCTGGCGCGGCTCGACGACTTTGCCGACCCGGCCGCCTTCCTGCTCGGCCACAACCTGCTCGCATTCGACGCGCCGCACCTGGCCGCCGTGGCGCCGCCACTACGCTTGCTCAAGCTGCCGATGGTCGACACCTTGCGCCTCAATCCGCTCGCCTTTCCGCGCCATCCTTACCATCACCTGGTCAAGCATTACAAGCAAGGCCAACTGCAGCGCGGCAAGCTCAACGACCCGGAGCGCGACGCCCGCCTGACCCTGCAAGTGTTCACCGACCAGCTGGCCGCCTTGCGCGAGATGCAGGACAGCGCGCCCGCCCTGCTGTTGGCCTGGCACTGGCTCACCACTGATGCCGGGACGCTATCGGGTCTCAATTCCCTGTTCATGATGGTGCGCCGCAACACGCGCCCGAACGATGCCGATGCCATTGCCGCCATCCTGAGCCGCCTCGACGGCCAGGCCTGCATGACCGAGGCGGCGGCGGTCGCCGCTGACGCGCCCACCCTCGGTTGGGCGCTGGCCTACGCACTGGCCTGGCTCTCGGTGGCTGGCGCCAGCTCCGTCCTGCCGCCCTGGGTGCGCCACCAGTTCCCGCAAGCGGCGCAACTGGTGCGACGCCTGCGCGACAAGGCCTGCAGCGACCCGGCCTGCGCCTGGTGCGGCGCGCGCCACAACCCGCTGGCGGAACTGAAGCGCTGGTTCCCGAGGATGACCGCCTTTCGCCCCGAACCGTGCGACGCCCACGGCCGCCCCTTGCAGGAAGCGATCGTCGACGCCGCCATGCGCGGACGCCACGTGCTCGGCATCCTCCCCACCGGCACCGGCAAGTCGCTGTGCTACCAGATTGCCGCCCTGTCGCGCTACGACAAGACTGGCGCGCTGACGGTCGTCATTTCGCCGCTGGTGGCGCTGATGGCCGACCAGGTGGCGGGCCTGGAAGCGCGCGGCATCGGCTGCGCGGTGGCGATTAACGGCCTGCTGTCGATTCCCGAACGGGCCGCCGCGCTGGAGCGGGTGCGCCTGGGCGACGCCGGCATCGTCATCGTCTCGCCCGAACAACTGCGCAGTCCCGGCGTGCGGCGCGTGCTCGAACAGCGCGAGATCGGTGCCTGGGTGCTCGACGAGGCGCACTGCATCTCGAAATGGGGCCACGATTTCCGCCCCGACTACCGCTACGTCGGCCGCTTCATCCGCGAGCGCGCCGGGCAGGGCGACATTGCCCCGGTGCTGTGCCTGACCGCCACCGCCAAACCGGACGTGGTGGCCGACATGCTGGCCCACTTTCGCGACAAAGTCGGGATCGACCTGATGGTGCTCGATGGCGGTGCGCGCCGCGTCAACCTGTCGTTCTCGGTGGTGCCCACCACCCCGGCCGAAAAATTCGCGCACATCCATCAACTGCTCGACGCCGAACTGCCAGCGCATGCGCCCGGCGGCGCGATCGTCTACTGCGCCACCAAAAAACAGACCGAGGAAGTCGCCGCCTTCCTGCGCCAGAAAGAGGTAGGCGCGGCGCACTTCCATGCCGGCCTGCGCGGGCGCGACAAGAAAGACCGCCAGCAAGCCTTCATCGCCGGCGAGCTCAAAGTCATGGTCGCCACCAACGCCTTCGGCATGGGCATCGACAAGCCGGACGTGCGCCTGGTGATCCATGCCGACATTCCCGGCTCGCTCGAAAACTACCTGCAGGAAGCCGGGCGCGCCGGGCGCGATTGCGGCGCGGCCCAGTGCGTGCTGCTCTACACGGTGGAGGATGTGGAGCGCCAGTTCGCCATGTCGGCCCGCTCGCGCCTGTCGCAGCAGGATATCCAGGTGGTGCTCAAGGCGATCAAGCGCCTGGAGCGCAAAAAACACGGCGACGCCGACATCATCGCCACCGCCGGCGAGATATTGACCGAAGACGCCGACGGCGACTTTGCGCGCGACTCGGCCACCGACGACACCCGCGTGCGCACCGCCATCGCCTGGCTGGAAGAAGCCAGGCTGCTCACGCGCGAAGAAAACCAGGTGCAGATCTTCCCATCCTCGCTGCGCGTGGCCACGCTCGAGCAGGCGCGCGCGAAGCTGGCCGCCTATCCGCTGTTCCAGGAGCATCGCACGGCCTTGCTGGCGCTGGTGGAGGCCCTGATCGGCGCCGACGCCGACGAAGGCATCTCCACCGACGAATTGATGAACGCTTCGGGCCTGTCGGCCGAGAAGGTGCGCGCCGCCTTGTATGAGCTGGAGCAGTACAAGATCGCCAGCAACGACACCGCGCTGACCGCTTTCGTGCACGTGGCGGTGGAGATGTCGTCCAGGCGCCTGTTCGAACAAAGCTGCGCGCTCGAAGAAGCGTTGTTGGACGCCATGCGCGAAGGCGCGCCCGACCTGGCCAAGGGCGGCTCCTCGGTGCTGCACCTGCGCCACGCCAGCTCGCGCCTGAAAGACGCGGGCCTGGACTGGGCCTTGCCCGACAAGCTGCTGCGCATCGTGCGCAGCATCGCCAACGACGGCCATGGCGACGATGGCGTCGGCAGTGTGGGCGTGCGCCAGCTCGACGCCGAAAACGTGCAGGTCACCCTGCAACGCAGCTGGCAGCAGATCGCCAGCACCGCCGCCCTGCGCCGCGACGGCGCTGGCGCGCTGCTGCGGCACCTGCTCGCCAGCCTGCCGCCCAGCGCGCGCGGCAACGACCAACTGGCCAGCACCACGCTCGGCCAGCTGCTCGCGGCCATCGAGGGCGACCTGGAACTGGCGGGCCGGGCCAAGTCATGCCCCAGGCTGGTCGACCGCGGCCTGCTGTGGCTGCACGAGCAGGGCGTGATCCGCCTGAACAAGGGCATGGCGGTGTTCCGCCCGGCGATGACGATTCGCCTGGCGCCCGAACGGCGCGGCTTCTACAAGGCCGACTTCGCGCCGCTGCAGCTGCACTACAGTGAACAGGTGGTGCAGATCCACGTCATGGCCGAATACGTGCAGCGCGGCCTGCAAAAGATGGCCGACGCGCTGCAACTGGCGATGGATTACTTCGGCATGGAGCGCGATCAGTTCATCGCGCAATGGCTGCCGGCGCGCGAAAAGGAACTGGAGCGCCAGACCACGCCGGCCTCGTGGCGCGCGATTGTCGAGAGCCTCAATAACAGCGCCCAGCAGCGCATCGTGGCCGACGACCGCGAACGCACCAACGTGCTGGCGCTGGCCGGCCCCGGCTCGGGCAAGACGCGCGTGCTGGTGCACCGCATCGCTTACCTGGTGCGGGTGCGGCGGGAGAATCCGCGCGCGATCCTGGTGCTGACCTATAATCGCCACGCCGCCGTCGAAATCCGGCGCCGTCTGGCCGCCCTGATCGGGCGCGAAGCCGCCGGCGTGATCGTACTGACCTGCCACGCGCTGGCGATGCGCCTGGCCGGCATCAGCTTCGACAAGCACCCCGGCGCCGCCGACGACCTGCTCAGGCAAGTCATTCCGCAGGCGGTGGCCCTGTTGAACGGAACCGGCCTGGCGCCGCAGGAAGCGGACGAGCAGCGCGACCGCCTGCTCGGCGCCTTCCGTTGGATTCTGGTGGACGAATACCAGGACATCGGACCGGACCAGTACGCGCTCATCTCGGCGCTGGCGGGGCGCAACAGCGCCGACGAGGATGCGCGCCTGTCCCTGTTTGCGGTCGGCGACGACGACCAGAACATCTACGCCTTCAACGGCGCCTCGGTCGACTTCATCCGCCGCTTCGAACAGGACTACAGCGCCAGGCCGGCCTACCTGACCGAGAACTACCGCTCGACGCGGCACATCATCGACGCGTCCAACCTGCTGATCGCGCCGGCTTGCGCGCGCATGAAAAACCAGAACCCGATCAGCATCGACCGCGCGCGCAGCAAGCTTGACGCGGGCGGTGCGTGGCATGCGCGCGACGCGGTCGGGCGCGGACGGGTGCAGATCATCGACGCCGGCGTGGATAACGCCAGCCAGGCGCTGGCCATCATGGCCGAATTGCAGCGCCTGGCCGCGCTCGATCCCGGCTGGGACTGGGCCGGTGTGGCGGTCATCGCGCGAGAATGGAAAACCCTGGAACCGGTGCGCACCTTTTGCATGATGAACGCCATCCCGGTGCAGCTGGCCAACGAAGAAGCCGCGCAATTCTGGCGCCTGCGCGAAACCCAGGCGCTGGTGCGCTGGCTGCGCCAGGACGCCGCTGCGCTGGTCGACACCGCGGCCATCGAGGCCTGGCTGGACACCCAGCCGCACGGCACCTGGCTTGCCCTGTTGCTCCAGGCGGTGCAGGAATACGCGCTCGAGACGGGCGGCGCCGAACTGCCGGTGGCGCACTTCATCGAATGGCTGGCCGAATGGGGCCGCGAAGCGCGCCGGCGCCAGACTGGCTTACTGCTGCTGACGGCGCACCGCGCCAAGGGGCTCGAGTTCGAGCACGTCGCCGTGGCCGATGGCGATTGGACCGCGCTCAGTAGCAACGACGACGCCGATGCGCCGCGCCGCCTTTACTACGTGGCGATGACGCGCGCACGCCAGACGCTGACGCTGGCGCGCTTTGCGCCATCGCGCAGCCGTCCGGCCAGCCTGCTCGACGCACTGGACGACGCCCCATGCCTGCTGCGCCGCGCGCCAGTGGCGCTGGCTGCGCCGCCGGGTGCGCTGCGGCGCCGCTATCTGCAGCTAAGCTTGGAAGATGTCGACATCGGCTTCGTCGGCCGGATGGCGGCGGGCGACCCGGTCCACCGCGCCATCGGGGCGCTGCGGATCGACGATCCGCTGCTGCTACGCGAGGGCAAAGCCAAGTGGGAGCTGGTCACGCTCGATGGGGTGGTGGTGGGCCAGCTGGCCCGCTCATTCAAGCCGCCGCACAATCTGCGCTGGAGCGCGGGACGGGTCGCGGCCATCCTGGTACGCCAGGCTGCCGACGACGACACTGATTACCGTCGTCTGGCCCGCTGCGACCAATGGGAAGTGGTGCTGCCGGAACTCGTCTTCGACATCTGAACCGGCTGACGTCAAACGCCGGTGCCAGGCCTGACAAACGGACACGGCCTCTGCAGGAAGCCTCGGGCGCGCATTGCCACTGTTCAGCCCGTGGCGAAATGTTAACACCTGACACCAAATATGACACAGACAACGCATGGGTGCCGTGGCATCGTCGCTATAATGAATATTTTTACAACATTAAAGGATTGAAAATGTTACGTTATCTCGCGTGCGCAGCAACCGCTTTCATGTTCCTTAGCCCGGCCCAAGCGGCCCTGCAATCCTACGACTGGAGTTTCACTGGCGGCTTCTCCTATCCCGGCCTTGATGGATTTCCGCGCGACACCACGCTCAAGGGCACTTTCACGGTGGATGACTTGAACGCCGACGGCAAGTTCGACAAATCCGAATTGCAGTCGCTTTCCTATTTTGGCCACGAATATACGAACTGTGCTGAGTGCACAATCGACAGCTTCTTGTGGGTACCGGGCAGTGCGCCGAAGTTCGACCTTTCCCGTTCAAACTATACTGGGCCGTACTATTATTCCCATTCCTTACAAACGGGGGTCAAGTTCCGCGACTTCGGAGGCGTCTATGGTCAAGGCGAGCCGTACAGTAGCGGTGGTGACTGGACCCCGGACGTCACCTGGAAAGTGAGCGCGGTGCCCGAGCCGCAAACCTGGCTGATGCTGGGCGCGGGCCTGCTGGCCATTGGCGCTGCCGTGCGCCGCCGCAAGGTTGGTTGAGCCTTCCGGGCGCACTTGAAGAAGTTGCCGGCGCAATCCGGCAACCGGGTAAGGCCCCGACCGTGCGCTGCTGGCCGAAAGCGTTAGCGGTGTAGCGTTGCCTTCCCTGGTAAATCCGAACCCGCCGCCAGATCTGGCTTTCCGTGGGTTCGCCCCGCCTTCTGCTGCACGCGTGCGACAGAAGCGCCCCGTCAGGCCTGATACCAAACAAGAAGATTGCCGGAAACACTTGACCGGGCAGTTTGCTCCGTATACTGTATTAGTTAATTAATACACTAGACTGATATGACCAGCCCTTTAGCCCATCTGTTCTCGATCGCCACCGGGTCATCCGAGCCGATCTACCGCCAACTGGTGGACCAGGCACGGCGCCTGATCGCCGGCGGCCAGCTCGCTCCCGGCGACGCCATGCCGTCCGTGCGCGAAGTCGCGCTGGCCCTGGCCGTCAATCCCATGACGGTCTCGAAAGCCTGGGGCCTGCTCGAAACCGAAGGCGTGCTCACGCGCCGGCGCGGCCTCGGCATGACGGTGGCCGACGCGCCGCCGTCCGGCCACAGCCTGGCGCAGCGCGCCCAGTTGCTGCGTCCGACCCTGGAACGCGCCGCGCTCGAAGCGCGCCAGCTCGAACTCGATCCCGCTACCGTCCTTGCCCTGTTCACCCAAATAATGAAAGACACCCCATGACCGCCCCCATCCTGCACGCCTCGGCGCTGACCAAGCACGTCGGCGACCAACCCGTCCTCAATGCGCTCGACTGGCAAGTGCGGCCGGGCCAGGTGATCGGCCTGCTGGGCCGCAACGGCGCCGGCAAGTCGACCCTGCTCGAATGCCTGCTCGGCCTGCGCGAGAGCGATGGCGGCAACGTCACCGCCTTCGGCGAAGCGGTCGCCGACCTGTCGTCCGCCGCGCGCGCCCGCATCGGCTACGTGCCGCAGGCGAGCGACTTGTTCGAATGGATGACGGCGCGCCAGATGCTGGCGTACTTCGCAGCGCTGTACCCGCGCTGGAACGGGGCGCGCGTGACGCAGTTGCTGGCGCGCTGGGGTTTTGATGCGCCCATGTGCGACAAGGCGATCAGCACTTTGTCGGGCGGCGAGAAGCAGCGCCTGTCGATCATCCGCGCCCTGGCGCACGACCCGGACCTGCTGGTTCTGGACGAACCGGTGTCGGCGCTCGATCCGGTCGGCCGGCGCGACTTTTTGCGCGAGCTGGTCGACGATGTGATCGAGCGCGGCACCACGGTGGTGTTCTCGACGCACATTTTGTCGGACCTGGAACGGGTGGCGCCGGATGTGGCATTTCTCAAAGATGGAAAGATCGCGCTGCAGGGTGCGCTCGACGAGTTGCTGGAGAATGCGCGCCGGGTCAGCGGCCCGAGCGCACTGCTGGCATCGATCAAGGTCGACGGCGAACTGCGCCGCACCAGCACGCAAGATGGCTTCACCCAAGTCATCACAAGCACGGCCGGCGCAGGCTTGCAGGCCCGGGCCGCGCGCGAGCCGGCGCTGCGGGTGGAGGCGCTCAGCCTGGAAGACCTGTTCGTGGCGGTGACCCAATGAGCGCGCTGCGCATCGACGATGCCGGCGCCGAGTGGCGCGCCAGCGGCGCCATCGCGATGGCCGCCATCCGCGGCCGCACCAGCCTCGGCGGCAATGGGCTGAGCTGGCTGTTCCTGGCGGCGATGCTGGTGACGCCGCTCGTGGCCGGCGCGCTGAGCGGACAGTGGCGGCGCTCCATCGGACTGGGCGCGGGCATTCCGCTGGCGCTCCTGTCGCTGTTGTGGTGGGGCCTGCTGTTGGCGTCGATGGCCCAGCAAAACCATGTCGCGAGCAAGCTGGTGCCTGATCTGGCGCGGCGTTCGGTGCGCTTGCTGGCGCTGGTCTATCTGTCGGTCGCCAGCGTGCTGACAGGGCTGTTCGTGCTGGCCGGCGCCCCCCTGATTCCGACCCTGGTGATCGTCTGTACGGTCATGAGCTATTTCGCGCTCATGGTGGTGTTCCCGCTGCTGGGCTACCTCGTTTGCGCCACGCTGTTCCTGCCCGGCGTGGTGTCATGGCTGGTTCCCGGATTGCCGGAGCAGGTGTTGAGCGTGGACTTGCTGAGCGCCGTCGGGGCCCTGTTTTGTGTCGTCGTGGGGTACGCCTTGCCGCGCCGCCTGTTGCGCAGCCCATGGCCGCTGCGCGCGCCGGCGCTGGCCGGCCGCGCGCCAGTCGGGCGGGCCGGGGGCGCCTATGCGCGCGCACTGCGGCGCGATTGCGCACGCGGCGCGGCTGGCCCTTTGCTGTTGCATGCGCTCGGCCCGGCGCTGCGCCTGGAGCGCGGCTGGTTGATCGGGGCCGTCTGCGTCAGCGCCATCGGCGTGGTGGCCGGGGCGCTCGGCTGGTCAAAGGGAAAAACGTTCGTGCTCCCGATGCCGGCGCTGATGGCGGCCGCGCTGTTGTTGCAGGCGGCGGTGCCGCACGCCCTGGTGTGGGCGTTCCGGCGAACCCGCGCCCAACAGTCCTTGCTGCGCCTGGCGCCGCGCGCTCCCGGCGCCGCCGCCATGAACGCGGTGCTGGCGCGCGCCTTGCTCGGTCGCCTGGCCGGCTGCTGGGCCATCATCAGCGTGCTCACCCTGGCATTGGCGTTCGGTATCGGCGCCAGCCTGGCGGAAGTGGCGCGGCTGCTGCCGGCATGTTGCCTCGGTATTGGCGCCAGCGCCCTGGCCTTGCGTAACTACGCGGGGGACGCCGGTGCGCGGAACGGTGTGTTGGGTGCTTGCACGCTCTGGCTGCTTCCCGCCGCGGCACTGCAATACGCCGCCCTGAGCGGTCGCTTCGACAACGCCACCTGGTGCATGATCGGGGCCGTGACGCTGCTGGCCGGCGCCGCCTGGGCGCGCCATTGCTGGCTGCGCATGGTGACGGCGCCGCCCGCCTTCCCGGCCGGGCGCCTGGCCTGATTGGCGCTTTTCCGCACCAGCTCGCTCAGCCCATCGTGACGCAGGCCCAGGCGCGCGGCACCGCCCTGGCATCGCATTTATTGTTGCGTGTGCAATATATTTTCGCTGATATAATGTAAACTTTTACAATGTTATAGGAACAAAAATGTTACGTTATATCGCATGCGCAGCAACCGCTTTCATGTTCCTTAGTCCGGCCCAGGCAGCCATCCAGTCCTATGACTGGACTTTTACTGGCGGCTTCCTCGGTCTCGAAAGTGGCAGTCCTTTCGACAACACGCTCAAGGGCAGTTTTTCGGTGAACGACTTGAACGCCGACGGCAAGTTCGACAAATCCGAATTGCAGTCGTTGACCTATCTTGGTCACGATTATCCGAGCTGCGCTCAGTGTACGATCAGCAGTTTCTCGTGGGTGCCGGGCAGTGCGCCGCAGTTCGACATTCGCCGCTACGAAAGTACCGAGTCGTATTATTCTTCCGAGTCTGTCACCACCGGGCAAAGTTACGGATTCTACGCAAGCTATAATGGCGGCGGCGAGCCGTACATTGCCGGTGGTCGCTGGACCTCGGACGTGACCTTTACCGTGAGCGAAGTGAGCGCCGTGCCCGAACCGCAATCCTGGCTGATGCTGGGCGCGGGCCTGCTGGCCATCGGCGCTGTCGCGCGTCGCCGCAAGTCCGTTTAAGAGCTGAGGTCGGCGGCGGCCTGTGCGGCCGGCCGCCTGCCTGCGCTAGTTCGCGCTCTTCTGCACCAGCGCGCTGCCCACGCCGTGGCGCTTGCCTTCGCTCACGGCCGTCACGGTGCCGTCGGCATTGAACACGATGGCGTTGGCCGCGCCGATTTCTTCCGGCTTGGCGGCCCACTTGTAGCCGAGCTTTTCCAGCGCCAGCGCCTGCGCGCTGCCGGCAAAGCCCGGCTCGATCTCGGTGCTCGCATCGTTGCGCTGGCTCAGGCGCGCAGCGTTGATGGCCTTGTCCATCGGCATGCCGAAATCGATGTGGTTGACGATGGTTTGCAGCACCGTCGTGATGATGCTTGCGCCGCCCGGGCTGCCGACCGTAAAGGCCGGCTTGCCATTCTTGAACGCCATCGTCGGCGCCATGCTGCTGCGCGGGCGCTTGCCCGCTTCCGGCACGTTGGGGTGCGGGCCGCCGAAGTCGAAATCGGTCATTTCGTTGTTGAGCAAAAAACCATAACCGGGCACCACGATGCCGCTGCCGCCCCACGATTCGATGGTGAAGGTGTAGGCGACGATATTGCCTTCCTTGTCGGACACGGCCAGGTGGGTGGTGTGGGCATTCTCGGCCATCAGGCGCGCCGCTTGCGGACGCTGCGGCACGCTGGGGTCGCTCTGGAAGGGATACGGGTCGCCCGCCAGCACCTTGGGACCGGCGCGCTCGGCGTTCATGGCGGTGCGCCGGCGCGCCGCGTATTCCTTGCTGAGCAGGCCGGCCACCGGCGCGTCCACATACTCGGGATCGGCCAGGTAGGCGTTGCGGTCGGCAAAGGCCAGGCGGCTCGCTTCCATGTACAGGTGTTCGGCGCTGGCGCGCGGCAGTGTCTTGAGCTTGTAGCCTTCGAGCAGGTTGAGCGCTTCGCCGATGGCGATGCCGCCGCTGCTCGGCAAGGGCATGCCATAGATGTCGTAGCCGCGGTACGTGGTCTTGACCGGCTGGCGGATGCGCGCTTCGTAGTTGGCCAGGTCGGCCATGCTCATCGCGCCGGCGCGCACGCGCACCCCGGGGGCCACCGGCGGCCGGGCCACGGCCTCGACGATGGCGCGCGCCATCGGGCCCTGGTAAAACGCTTTCTGGCCTTGCGCGCCGATGTCGCGGTAGGCCTTGGCCAGGCCCGGGTTTTTCAGCACGGCGCCGAGCGCCAGCGGCTTGCCATCCTTGAAGTACAAGGCGCTGCTGCTGGTAAACATCTGGAGTTTTTTCTGGTTCTCGGCGCTGAGGCGCCTGAAGTTCTCGCTCACCGGAAAACCCTTGCTGGCCACGCCGATGGCGGGCGCCAGCACCTGCTTGAACGACATGGTGCCGTAGCGGCTCAGTGCTTCATGCCAGCCGCGCACGGTGCCGGGCACGCCGACCGAGGCGCCGCTGGCGATGGTGGTGTCGAGGTCGCTGTCCTTGCCGTTTTCCTGGAATACGCCGGGAGTCACGCTGCCTGGCGCCGATTCGCGGTGGTCGACCGTGATCACGCGCTTGTCCTTGGCCAGGTAAATCATCATGAAGCCGCCGCCGCCGATGCCGCAGCTGTAGGGATCGGTCACGCCCAGGGTGGCGGCCGCCGCAACGGCCGCGTCGACCGCGTTGCCGCCCTTGTCGAGGATCGCCATGGCCGACTGCGACGCTTGTTCGCTGATGGTGGCGACCGCGCCGCCGGTGCCGCTTGCCACCGGGGTCCTGGCATGGCCCAGGGGAATGATCAGGACGATGGTGCAGGCGAGGGCGAAGCGGCGGGCGGCGTGGCTCATGGGGACTTATCGGTTTTCGCTGGGTTGGCTGATGGTCAGGCGCACCGCTGACGGCGGGGCCGGCGGCGCATTGGTGGGCCGCGGTGGCGGCGGGGTCGTGGCCAGGGCAATGACCAGGTCGGGCCGCTGCACCGAGATGTAGGTCGGCTTGGCCGGTTCCAGGTCGAACGGTTCTTGGCCGGTGGGAAAGATCAGGGTGAAGTGGTAGACGATCTTTCCGGCCGTGATGCAGAACACGTCGGGCGGGCAACGGCTGTCATCGACGCGCTCGAAGCGCAGGACGGTGTCCGGCGCCAGCGTGGTGCTGGTCTGCGGCAGCAAGGCAACAGTCTGGTTGTTCTTGTGGTGCATCGGCGGTTCCTTGGGCGATTCCTTCATTGGCGCGGCGGTGCATCCGGTAAACACACAGGTGGCGGCGAACGCGAAAAGCAGCTTGTTCATAATGGGCTCCTCAGTAGTGGGAAAGCCGATCATAGATCATATCAATTTCGCCACTGTGTGGCCGCGCAATTGACGAGTCGGCGCGCGCCAGGGCTGCCGCGCGCTTGCCTTGCGATGGATAAACGCCGGGCCAGCCGGAGCTGGCCCGTGGGCAATTACGCCTGCGCGGCGCGGCCTTGCCGGCGACGGCGGGTCAGGCCGATCACGGCCAGGCCCAGCGCCAGCATGGCGTAGGTTTCCGGTTCCGGCACGGCGCTGGTGTAGATGGTCAGGGTCGGGTTCAGCAGGGTCAGGCCGGCCAGGGAATCCTGGCTGTGGACGACGCCGTCCGGCGTGGTCCAGCTGGCCGGCGTGGCGAACACGGTCATGCTGCCGTTCAGGGACATGCTCATCTGCGTGAGCATGATGTTGCCCGCGTTGAAGACGAAGGCGTCGTTCCCATTGAGCAGTTTGACCTGGCGGTTGCCGTTGCGGCTCCAGTTGTCGGCGCCGCTGGCGAACAGGCTGACCGAGCCGCGGTTGCTCGCTGTGCCGGCTCCGGCCAGTCCGCCCGGCGGCACGGCGGCGTCGAGCGTGCCGGCGAAGGTGGCGGAAAAGGAATAGCCGGTGATCAGGTAGCCCGAACGCGCGGCAAAGCTCATCTCGCCCGAGTAGTCAGTGCCGTCGGCCTCGCTGCTTTTGACGGCCATGCTGCTGGCAAAATCGCTGAAACGGATGGTCGTCGCGCTGCCGGTGTCGGATACCAGCACGTCGGCCAGCTGCGAATCAGGATTGCTGAAAGTGAAGGTTTTAGCTTCGATGACGGTCGGCGCCGCCGTTGCGGTAGCGGACGCGAAAGCCAGCGCGACCGCACCCAACTGCAATGTAATCAAGTTCATTGGTCCCATTCCTTTTCATGTCATCACATCGGTGAACGCCCCACGGCGTTTTCAGGTTGCCATCATAATCGAGGGCCACCCGCACGTCATAGGACAACATTGTAAGAAAGGTATTGGGGCCAACAGGCGCCGCCGGCAGGATCGCGGCGGCCCGGCCTTACGCGTCGAGACTGTCCTGCAGGCGCTTGCGGGTGCCGCGCGTGAGGACGATGACGGCCACGCCGACGGCGAGCATGACGTAGGTTTCCGGTTCCGGCACCGATTGCGAGGCCACGCTGGCGCGCGTGCCGGCCGTGTCGAAGGCGCTGCGCGCTTGCTTGTCGAAGCTGGTGCGCACGTCCGGGTAAGCCTGGCGCAGGGTGGGTGTGCTCCAGGCGCTCAGATTGCTGTTGGCAACCACGCTCAGGGCGCTGGCGACATCGTGATTGTTTTCGCCCAGCACGTCGCCCGGGCGCAGGTGCATGGCGCGGGTGACGTCGGCCAGTCCGCGGCTGGAACGCACGTCGGCCAGTTCGATGCCGGCATGGCTGGCATAGTGTTTGCTCACATTATTCAGGGCAGGGGACTCGATCAGGGCCGGAGCGGCGCCGGCCAGGCCGGGCGCCAGCAGCAGGGCGGCCAGAGGTCGTGTCCATGTTGAGTATTTCATTTGCAGACTACCTATTCATGTTGAGCTGTGAAAAAGGCTGTGACGGCGCGCAGGGCAGCGCTCGGGGCCCAGTATTGCCGCGCTAGCACATCGGCACGGTATGCATGATACGTCAAAGTCGAATTATAAATATGTAATCAAGTGTATTGACTTGTACAAGCTTGATGAATTGTACCGACAAAAAAAATGCCGCCTAGTCTACACCAGGCGGCATCGGCGCGGGGCGCCGGACGTGCACTGTTCTCAGATAAATGCGGAAAGCGCCGTTTTCATCTTCTTGAGCGCCGCGCTTTCGATCTGGCGGATGCGCTCGGCCGAGACGCCGAATTCGTCGGCCAGGGCGTGCAGGGTCGCACCCGAGCCGTCGTCGTTGGCCAGCCAGCGCGCTTCGACGATGCGACGCGAACGGGCGTCGAGCTTGCCCAGCGCGGTTTCCAGGCCTTCGGACTGCAATCGCGTGACCTGTTCGGCTTCGAGCACCTTGGTCGGCTCGGACAGGTCCGACGACAGGTAGGCGATCGGCGAGAACTTGTCGTCTTCGTCGTCGGTCGGCGCTTCGAGCGCGATGTCGCGGCCCGACAGGCGCGTTTCCATCTCGATCACTTCTTCGCGCTTGACGTCAAGCAGCTTGGCCAGCGCATCGATCTGGCTCGGGCTCATGGCGTCGAGCCCCTGCTTGTTGCTGCGCAGGTTGAAGAACAGCTTGCGCTGGGCCTTGGTGGTCGCCACCTTGACCAGGCGCCAGTTCTTCAGGATGTACTCATGCATCTCGGCCTTGATCCAGTGCATCGCGTACGACACCAGGCGCACGCCCTGGTCAGGGTCGAAACGCTTGACCGCTTTCATCAGGCCGATATTGCCTTCCTGGATCAGGTCGGCGTGCGGCAAGCCATAGCCGAGGTAACCGCGCGCGATCGACACCACCAGGCGCAGGTGCGACAGCACCAGCTCCTGCGCGGCGGCCAGGTCGTTGTTCGTTTGCAGGCGCTGGGCCAGGGAAATCTCTTCTTCGTGGGTCAGCATCGGCAGGCGGTTCACCGCCGAGATATAGGCGTCGATATTGCCCAGGTTGCCGGTGAAACCGAGTCCTAAAGCACGATTGCCGGTCGGAACCAATGCGGATTGTGCGGACAACGTCATCATGTATTTCCTCGTAGAGTTCTGTGCTGCATCATCGAATGCCCGGGCCGGAGACGGCTCCGGGGCGACTGTTGCGATCTGATGCCAGCGGTGGCTTCGGGTCTTCCCCGCCATGCAAGTCCCTATATTAGCACTCTCTGCGGAGGAGTGCCAATGTGCAGAATGTATGGCAGTGATAGCGAAATGTTATTACTTGTAGGCAACCATAAATTGGCAAGTTTCACTCTAGTGGAGGACTGCATTGACGTCTTGATACGGATCAAGCAAAGCCTGGGGCGGATCGCCAGTTGTTTGCGCCGGCGCAGCCCTCCCATGCCATGCACCAGTATCGCGCAGCGCGACGCGGGCCTCTGTACGGTCACACACGCTGGCGGCGCGCCGGCGTCGTTGCGTACCCGCGACGGATAAATCCAAATGTAGCAAGTTGTATTGACAGAGTGAAAGAATTTCTTTAAAACAATGACATCTCAACATTTTTGAAAGACACCATGACTCCGATCATCATCATTGACGGCGACGACAATAATAACCAACTGAATGGCGGATCGGGGCCGGACCTGATCAACGGAAAAGGCGGTGACGACTTCCTGTTCGGCGGCGACGGCAACGACACTCTCGACGGCGGCGCCGGCAAGGATATCCTGGACGGCTGGCTCGGCGCCAATACCTACCGCTGGGGGCGCGGCGCCGGCGAGGACGTCATCGTCCACGGGGGGCCGCGCGATGCCGGCATGAACGTGCTGCAACTGGGCGAGGGCGTGTCCGCGTCCGACCTGCGCCTGACCCGCTACAACGACGATCTGGTGCTCGGCATCGCCGGCACCGAGGACCGCTTGACAATGCACCGTTTTTTTGGTGTGGACATGTCGTACAACGGCGGCGTGACATGGGGCTATCCGATCAGCACCATCCGCTTCGCCGACGGCGCCGGCTGGGATATCCAGGCGATCCAGGCCAGGGTGCTGACGCAGGACCGGCCGATGCTGGTGCTCGACGAGCAGGATAATACGATGGGCGGCCCGTTCCTCGACGGCGCCGGCGGCAATGACACGCTGTACGCCAACGGCCCGTCCGTGCTGCTCGGCGGCAGCGGCAACGATACCCTGATGGGTTCCTACGGCAACGATGTGCTGCTTGGCGGTAGCGGCGACGACAGCCTGGCCGGCGGCTTCGGCAACGATATGCTCGATGGCGGCGCCGGCAACGACCTGCTCAACGGCGAAGGCGGGTACGACACCTACCGCTTCGGTTATGGCAGCGGCCAGGATACCGTCGTCGCGCCCAAGTACGGCCAGGGGGATGTGCTGACCATCGATATGACGGCCGGGGTCCAGGCCGCTACCCTGACGGTGCTGCGTACCAGCCCGGACAGCCCGGACCTGGTGCTGGAACTGCCGCTGAGCGGCGAGCGCCTGACGGTCAAGGATTATTTCATTGCGCCGCGCACGGTGAGCATCCACTTCGCCGACGGCAGCGTAATGAACAAGTCGATGATCGACATGCGGGCCTACGGCGGCATGCCGGTCAACACCGTCACCGGTACCGAGGGCGCCGATTCCCTGAATGGCACCTATGGCAGTGACATCCTGCGCGGCGGCGGCGGCGACGATACCCTGTCCGGCCAGAACGGCGACGACCTGCTGATCGGCGGCGACGGCAATGACATGCTCGATGTCTTCCAGGGCAACGATGTCGCCGACGGCGGCGCCGGCAACGACCGCATCATGCTCGGCGAGGGCAACGCCACGCTGCTGTTCGGCCGCGCCTCCGGGCATGACGAGCTGTTCCCGATGTACGGGGTCGGCGGCGTCACCACGGTGCTGCTGGAAGCGGGCATCGGCGCGGCCGATATCGTACTGACCCGCGGCAATGGCGGCCAGGGCCCCGAGTTGCTGATCAACGTAGGCGGCGCCGAGGCCAGCCTGCGGGTGGCCGCCTATTTTCCACCGATGGACATGCAAGGGCCTGCCATCGCGCTGCAGTTCGCCGACGGCACCCGCTGGGACAACGCAATCATCAACAGTGTGCTGCTGACCGGTAATGAGGAACGTAATGAGATTCGCGGCACCGCCGGCCATGACCGTATCGACGGTCGTGGCGGCAACGACATGCTCTATGGCATGCAGGGCAACGACCTGATGCTGGGCGGCGCGGGTTTCGATTTGCTGATCGGCGGCGAGGGCGACGATACCCTCAACGGCGGCCAGGACGACGACATCCTGGACGATAACTTCGGCAACAATACGTATGTGTTCGCGCGCGGCGACGGCCGTGACATGATCATCAACAATATGAGGACGCCGGAGCTGCGCTACCACACCATCGCGTTTGCCGACGGCATCCGCCCCGAGGAAGTGCATCTGCAGCGCATCAACCGCGGCGGCTTTGACGACCTGGTGCTGACGGTCGACGGCGCGCCGGGCCAGCAAATCACGCTGCAGGCCTACGTCTGGGCCGATCCGATGTACGACACCAATATGCGGTTGAAAGAAATCCGCTTCGCCGACGGCAGCAAGTGGGACGCGGCGGCCATCGCGCTGCGCTCGAACCAGGGCACCGACATGGGCGATACCATGAGCGGCGGCGAGGGCAATGACGTCCTCGACGCCCGGGGCGGCGACGACATCTTGTACGGCAAAGGCGGCGACGACACCCTGATCGGCGGACGCGGCAACGACCAGTTGTCCGGCGGCAGCGGCTCCGATACCTATGTGTTCAACCTGGGCGACGGGCGCGACTTGCTGATCGACACGCGCGAGACCAGCGGCGTGGGCAACACGCTGCGCTTCGGCGCCGGCATCACGTCCGCCGACCTGCGCCTGACGCCGATGGGCAACAGTCTCGAGCTCGCCTATGGCAAGCAGGGCGACGTCATCCTGCTCAGCACTGGTGGCGCGCCGGGCACGGAGAGCGCCATCAAGCGCATCGACTTTGCCGATGGCAGCGTCGGCTACCCAAGCGATTACCTCAACCAGGCGCCCCAGCTCAAGCTGCCGCTGGCCGACCAAGCTATGACGCCGGGCAAGTATTTCAAGCTGAACCTGCCACTGGGCATGTTCACCGATCCCAACGCGGGCGACGTGCTGAGCCTGATGATGGCGCAAAGCAATGGCCTGGCGCTGCCCGACTGGCTCCATTTCGATGCGGCCAGCGGCATCCTGGAGGGCATGGTCCCGCAGGGCGTGCAGTCCAGCTACCCGCTGCGCGTGACCGCGAAAGACCCGGCCGGGCTGCATGCCACGGATGACTTCATCCTGGCCGTGGGCGCAGGCAACAGGGCGCCGACCGTCGCGCTGGCGCTCAAGCCCGTCACGACCTACGAAAACAGCGGCTTCAGCGTGCGCACGCCGACCTTTGCCGACGCCGACATCGGCGACACCCTGAGCGTCAAGCTGCGCATGGCGGACGGCAGCGCGCTGCCCTCGTGGCTCTGGTTCGACGGCAAGGAAACGCTGAGGGCCGTGACCGATTACGACCGCGCCGGCAACTACCAGCTGGTGGCGACGGCCACCGACCAAGGTGGCCTGACGGTCTCGAGCAACATCGATATCGTCGTCAAAAATACCAACCGGGCGCCGCAAGCGACCGAGGCGCCCGGCACCCTCAACGCCGCGCTCGATACGGCGTTTTCCAGCGTGCTGCCGGCCCGCACCCTGGTCGACCCGGACGGCGATGCCGTCACCTACAAGCTGAGCCAGTCGGGCGGCGCCGCCTTGCCGTCGTGGCTCAGCTTCGATCCGCTCACCCGCACCCTGTCCGGCACGCCCCTGGCCGGGGCCGCGGCAAGCCTGTCGCTGGTGCTGGGCGCGACCGATAGTGTCGGCTTGACCGGCGCCATCGGCTTCAAGCTCAACATCGCGGCCGATGCGGTGCGCAACCTGGCCGGCACGATCGATGCCGATGTGCTCAACGGCTTGTCGGCCGGCGACACTTTGTCGGGCCAGGCCGGCAATGACCAGCTCAACGGCCTGGGCGGCAACGACGTGCTCGACGGCGGCCTGGGCGCCGACCGCATGGCCGGCGGCACCGGCGACGACCGCTACCTGGTCGATGCGGCGGGCGACCAGGTGGTCGAACTGGCGAACGAAGGGCGCGACACGGTGGTGGTCTCGGTCGGCTACACCCTGCCCGTCAATGCCGAGGTACTGGTATTGGGCGGCGCTGGCGCGCTGGCCGGCTACGGCAACGGCACCGACAACGTTTTGTACGGCAATAGCGGGAATAACTTCCTCAACGGCAACGGCGGCAACGACCTGTTGCAGGGCGGCGCCGGCAATGACAGCCTGGTCGATACGATGGGCAAGGGCTTGTTCGACGGCGGCAGCGGCGTCGACACGCTCAGCGGCGGTGCGGGTAACGAGATGTACATCGGCGGCGCCGGCAACGATATCATCACGACCGGCAACGGGATCGACATCATCGCCTTCAACCGTGGCGACGGCAGCGATACGGTCACCCCAGGCAGCGTTGCCGACAATGTGATTTCGCTGGGCCGCGGCATCACCTATGCCGATTTGACGTTCAAGAAAGTGGGCAGCGACCTGGTGTTCGGTACCGGCGCCGGCGAGCAGATCAACCTGAAGAACTGGTTCGCATCGGCCAGCAGCCACAGCGTGGGCAAGTTGCAGATCTTCATCGACGGCACCAGCGATTTCCTGGCAGCTTCACCGCTGGCCATGAACAGCCAGAAAATCCAGCTGTTCAACTTCGATGCGCTGGCCGCCAAGTTCGAGCAGGCGCTGCTGGCCGATCCGGCGCTGGTCAGCTGGAGCCTGGCGCCCGAGCTGGCCGGCGCCTGGATCAAGGCGAGCGGCAACATGGCCGTCGGCGGCGACCTGGCGCAGCAGTACGCCACGGCCGGCACCCTGGCCAACGTGGCCCAGGTACCGGCCTTGAACATCATCGGCAGCAGCAGCTTCGGCGACGGCCAGTACCTGACCTCGGCGATCAACCTGGCCGATGGTTCCGGGTTCCTGATCTAAGCCATGCAAAAGGGGCCGCATGGCGCGGCCCCTTCGATTGTCTTGATGGCCGCGCAAGCGGCCATTTTTTTCTTTTTCGTCTGCGTCTTTTATAGCCGCTCACGCTGCAAAAACCCGCTTTTTATGTGGCTTTTAACGTAAAATTGTCTCTAAGTTAATTTCAAGGAGGCATGATGTTGAAGCAAACCTGTATGTTTGGACTCATCTGTGGTCTGGTATCCGGCGCGGCCAGCGCCCACATGACGGCCACGAGCACCATTTCCAATTTTTCATATCAGTTGATTGATCTGAATCCCGACGACGGGGTTGTGGCATCGCTGAGCTGGCAAGCCGTAGCGCCTGCAGGGCACCGCATGGATTCCACGGTCTATGTGCTCGGCGACATTCCAGCACTGCAGGTTTACGATGAGGCATTCGCACGCGGAACCCGCCTGCTCGAACCTTTATCCGTGAGCATGACCAAGCTGCACGGCAGCGGATCGGCCAGCGTCACTGGCGCACTGGAGAAGGAACTGACACTGCACACGTCGGTGACGTCCGCGACAGAGGCACCGGGTACGGAAAGCCCCTCGCGCTGGACTGCAGAATCGTCGACTGGCGCGATTCCTTTCATATTGTCACCCAATACGGCTGTCATTTTTTCCGCCGACCTTAGCGGCGGTGGAACGCAAGGTATACCCGGGGGTATTTCGGACGGCGGCTTGGGAGCACGAACTAATCTGGGAGGCAACTGGCAACACCTAACAGATCGGGGAAGCTGGTATTCAGACTCAGGGCCAAGCTATATGAAGCGGCTTCAACTCACAGTATCGAATGCCTACGCCTACAGCACCACAAATTTCGTGGAGGTAAACGCCAGGAGTTTTCTCTACGACTCGGCGGGCGCGGTACCGGAACCGTCTTCCTGGATGATGCTTCTGGCCGGACTCGGCATTGCCGGTTTTGCAAGCCTCCGCGCCAGTCGGATGGGGCGATAAAGACGTCCTTGCCTGCTTCCAAACACTGTTTTTTTCTCAACGGCGCCTTCGATGCGTCTCAGGATAGTTGTCGCGTTCAATAGTTTGAAAGTGCGTTTTTCCTGCTGCTTAGACAGCAAGCTCCTGTTATCGTCAGGCTAGTCATAAGAGAAAGACCCGTGTGGGCAAAAGCCACGCGGTTCTTTTTCTTCGACTTAGCGCAGGCGCGCCAAATGCCTGCGCACCGACAGCACCGCCCCGGCCAGGCCGAGCGCGGCGCTGACCGCCAGCAGCAAGCCCATGAACACAGGATTGAGCGGCGCCAGCTGGAACGCGGAGCCGTACAGGCGCGCGAATTCGCCGATGGCCGTATTGAGCGGTTGCAGCGACAAGGTCACCGCGCCGAGCGCCACGGCGCCGGCGCACAAGCCCAGCAAACCGCCGGTGTAATAAAAGGGGCGGTGGATAAAGCCGTCGGTCGCGCCGATGAGCTTGCTCACGGCGATCTCGTCGCGCTGGGTCAGCACTTGCAGGCGGATCGTATTGAACACCACCGCAATGACCACCATCCCGAGCGTGACGGCCAGCAGTAGCAAGATCAGGCGCAGCACGCGCAGCAGGGCGGCCAGGCGCTTGACCCAGGCCGAATCGACCTGCACCGCGTCCACGCCGGGCAAGGTGCGCAGGCGCGCGGCGATGGCGTCGACGCTGCCCGCTTCGCTCACCGTCCTGAAACTGTCGAGTTTGAGCACATAGCCGTCCGGCAGGGGATTTTCGCCCAGGGTGGCCAGCACGTCGGTCAGCCCGGTTTTGCTGTTCAAGCTCTCGAGCGCCTGTTCGCGCGGCACGAACACGATGCGCGACTTGGGATCGGCCAGGATGGCGCGGATCGCCGGTTCCATGGCCAGCGCCTGCGCGCGCGTGGTCTCGGCTTTGGCGAACACGCTGATTTCGGGCTCGACCGAGAGCTGCTCGGACATCGGGCGCACATTGTCGAGCAGGGTCAGTCCGGCGAACGGGAGCGTGAGCGCGATGGCCACCACGATCACATTGAACAGGAAACTGAGCGGCGACTTGCCCAGCTGGCCGAGCGCCGAGCCGATGGCGAAACTGTGTTGGCGGAACCAGCGCTTCATGTGGCGTCTCCCACCACGGCGCCATGGTCGAGCCGGATCACGCGCGCGCTGTTCTGGCGCGCGGCGTCGTACAGCACCAGTTCATCGTGGGTGGCGATCAGGCAGGTCACGCCCACCGAATGAAAGGCGCGCAGGGCGTCGAGCACCTTGTCGGCGCTGGCGCGGTCCAGGTTGGCGGTCGGTTCGTCGGCCAGGATGATCTGCGGGCGGTTGACGATGGCGCGCGCGATCGCCACGCGCTGCTGCTCGCCGCCCGACAGTTCGAGCGGGCGCGCCAGCGCGCGTGCTTCCAGTCCGACTTTCTCGAGCGCGGCGCGGGCGCGCAGTTCGGCCTCGGCCTTCGAGGCCCCGGTCACCAGCAGCGGCAGCATGGTGTTGGCCAGGATCGAGCGGTCGGTCAGCAGGCGCTGCTGCTGGAAAATCAGGCCGAGGTTACGCCGCAGGTAGGGCAGGCTGGCGTTTTTCATGCGCCCGATATCCTGATCGTTGACCAGCACGCTGCCCGAGGTGGGGCGTTCCATGGCCGCGATCATTTTCAGCAGGGTCGACTTGCCGGCGCCGGACGGGCCGGCCAGGTAGACCAGTTCGCCGCGGGCGATGTTCAGGGTTACTTCGCGCAGGGCGATGGCGTCGCCCGGGTAGGTCTTGGAAACAAGCCGGAATTCGATCATGGATGCTTATCCCAGCAGCGCCTCGACGAATTCGTCGGCGCTGAACGGTTGCAGGTCTTCGATTTTTTCGCCGACCCCGATGAAGTACACGGGAATCGGGCGGGTGCGGGCAATCGCGGCCAGCACGCCGCCCTTGGCGGTGCCGTCGAGCTTGGTGATGACCAGGCCGGTCAGTTGCAGGGCGTCGTCGAAGGCCTTGACCTGGGCCAGCGCATTCTGGCCGGTGTTGCCGTCAATGACCAGCAGCACTTCGTGCGGGGCGCCATCCATGCCCTTGCCGATCACGCGCTTGATCTTTTTCAGTTCTTCCATCAGGTGCAGCTGGGTCGGCAGGCGGCCGGCCGTGTCGACCATGACCACGTCCATCTTGCGCGCCTTGCCCGACTGGACCGCGTCGAAGGCCACGGCGGCCGGGTCGCCCGACTCCTGGGCGATCACGGTGACGTTGTTGCGCTGGCCCCAGACCATCAATTGTTCGCGCGCGGCGGCGCGGAAGGTGTCGCCGGCGGCCAGCAGCACCGATTGCTCGTACTTCTGCATGTGCTTGGCGAGTTTGCCGATGGTGGTGGTCTTGCCGGCGCCGTTCACGCCCGCGATCATCATCACCAGCGGTTGGTGGCGGCCCAGTTCGAGCGGCTTGACCAGCGGGCGCAGCATGTCGGTCATGAGCACCTTCAGTGCCGCCTTCACGGCGGCGGCGTCGACCAGCTTGTCTTCCTTGACCTTGCGGCGCAGCTCGGTGAGCAGGTAATCGGTGGCGTCCATGCCGGCGTCGGACATGAGCAGCGCCGCTTCGAGTTCCTCGTACAGGTCTTCGTCGATGCGCGCGCCGACGAACAGCAGGCTCAGGTTGCTGGAGGTCTTGGACAGGCCCGCTTTCAGGCGCGCCATCCAGGAACTCTTGCTGTCGGCGTCGTTGCCGAGGCGTTCGGCGGTTTCGGCGATCAGTTCGGTGCCGAAGGCCGGCACCGGCGGCGCCACGAAGGTCGAGGTGGCGCCGTAGCGGCGCGTTGGCGCCGGGACGGGAGTGGCGGCGGGCGGCGACTCGGCAACGGCGGCGGCCACGGGCGTGACTGGCACGGCTGGTGCGGGCGGAGAGGGAGCTGCGGGCGTTGGCGGCGGAAGATCGGGAGCGGGTGGTTTTTTCTTAAAAAAACTAAA
Source organism: Massilia rubra (assembly GCF_011682065.1). Taxonomy (GTDB): domain Bacteria; phylum Pseudomonadota; class Gammaproteobacteria; order Burkholderiales; family Burkholderiaceae_D; genus Telluria_A; species Telluria_A rubra. The sequence goes on from NZ_VUYU01000010.1 coordinate 105,883, forward strand.
CATGGGAATGTGGTGGAGGGCGCAGCATGCTGATGCCCGGCGGCGCCGGGCACGACGAAATCGATGCCGCGTATTTTACCAGAGCAGGGCGGGGTTTCCCCGGCCGGACTGCCTAACTCGCAACGGCCGTGTTTTGCGCCCGCCAGCGTTCCACCGCCGCATCGATATCGTGCAGGTCGAGCACCCGGTTCGGGCCGAGCTGGCGCCGCGCCAGCGCCGCGCAGCTGCCGCCGGCCCACACCTGCACCCGTTCGCCCAGCCGGCTTTGCAGCTCGATCACATTGTCGACCGCCGCGCGCGGCGACATCACGCTCGAAAACGACAGCGCCACGATGTCGGCGCGCTGCACCCGCGCCGCTTCGACGATGTCGGCCAGCGGGGTCTGCACGCCCAGCGAAACGCAGTGCGCTCCTTCCAGCGCGAACAGGGCCTCGGCCATCAACAGGCCCAGTCCGTGGCGCTCCTGGGGCACGGTGGTGAGCAGGATGCGCGGGGTGGCGTCGCTCTGGCCCACCTGCTGGTTGGCCGAAAAGATGGCATTTCTCATCACGCTTTGCAGCAATTCTGCGAACAGGTGTTCTTCGAAGATGGCCAGGCCGCCGGCGGCCCAGGTTTCGCCGACCAGCGTGGTCAGGGGCGCCACCAGTTCCAGCACGAAGCGGCGCAGCCCCAGTTGCAGCAGGGACTGGGCCATTTTCTGGCGCAGCTCGTGCATCTGGTGCGCCTTGATCATGGCCAGGCACTGGCGCAGCACCGGGTCGTCGGCGTCGCCGGCGATCGAGCCGGCGCCGGACTTGCTGGCCATGTCGCTCAGCTCATCGGTACTCAAATGCATGATCTTGCCGGGCCGGTAGCCCATGTCGAGCAGGCGCTTGACCACCCGCAGGCGCGCCACCTGGTCGAGCGGATACAGGCGCTCGCCGTTGGCGTCGCGCTGCGGCTGCGGAAAGTGATAGCGCCGTTCCCACACGCGCAGGGTTTCCTTGGGGATGCCGGTGTCCCGTTCCACGTCGCTGATGCTGCTGAAAACGGCAGTGGTCGATGCTTGGCTCATTGTCGCATTCATGGTTTGTTCAGGACATCGTCCTGATTGTAAGTTGAAATGATATACAGAAAACTACTCTTTGTATCAGCTTGTTTTCATGCCGTGACTCAGGCCCGACATGATGCCATGCCTCGCAATGTTGCGGCTTCGTACGAAATCGCATTTCTTGAATCCAATTTTCTACCCGCTGCGTATAAATCCATACTAACTCAGTTTGTCATGGACAAACAGTTGACATCGCTCATTATTTGCCGGATTATCCGTCAGGTGGCGAGTTTGTCCTAGACAAAACAAGAAAACAGGTGGATGTGATGAAGATAGCAGTGATTGGGGCGGGGATTTCCGGTTTGTCGTGTGCGTACCGGCTTGTCCATGGCGGGGCGGAGGTGACCCTGTATGAGGCGGGGACTTACTTTGGCGGCCACAGCAACACCGTGGACGTGACCCTGGACGGCGTCACGCACGGCGTGGACACCGGCTTTTTGGTGTTCAACGAGCGCACCTACCCGCAGCTGATCGCCCTGTTCGCCGAGCTTGGCGTGGAAACGGCGCCGAGCGACATGTCGTTCTCGGTCAAGCTGCCGCTCGGGCCGGAAGCCGGCGCGCGCGTGCTGGAATGGGCCGGCAGCAATCTCGACACCCTGTTCGCCCAGCGCGGCAACCTGCTGCGCCCGCGCTTTTTGCGCATGGTGCGCGACATCCTGCGCTTCAACCGCCAGGCCACCAGCCTGGCCACGGCCAATCGCATGCCGGCCATGTCGCTCGGCGAGTTCCTCGACCAGCACCATTACAGCGAGCAGTTCCGCGCCTGGTACCTGCTGCCGATGGCCGCCTGCATCTGGTCGTGTCCATCCGAGCAGATGCTGGCCTTCCCGGTCGCCACTTTCATCCGCTTCTGCCACAACCACGGCCTGCTGCAGGTGAGCGACCGCCCGCAGTGGCATACGGTGCGCGGCGGCTCGCGCAATTACGTCGACAAGCTGCTGGCCGCGATTGCCCAGCGCCGCCTCGGCACGCCGGTAACAAGCGTCACGCGCAACCCGGCCGGCGGCGCGCGTTCGGTGCGGGTCGATACGGCCAATGACAGCGAACAGTTCGACCATGTCGTCATGGCCTGCCACAGCGACCAGTCGCTGGCGCTGCTGGCCGACGCGCGCGACGACGAACGCTCGGTCCTGTCGGCGGTGCGCTACCAGCCCAACCGCGCCGTGCTGCACACCGACGCGAGCTGCCTGCCGCGCCGCCGCAAGGCCTGGTCGGCCTGGAATTACCAGAGCACGGCGTCGGCCACGCCGCAGGTGTGCGTGCACTACCTGCTCAACCAGTTGCAGCCGCTGCCCTTCAAGACGCCGCTGATCGTCTCGCTCAACCCGATCGACGAGCCGAATCGGGCGCGCATCATCAAGTCCTTCGACTATGCGCACCCGGTGTTCGACGACGCCGCCGTGGCCGCGCAAGGGCGCCTGGCAAGCTTCCAGGGCCGCCAGAACACCTGGTTCGCCGGCGCCTGGACCGGCTACGGCTTCCATGAAGATGGCCTCAAGTCGGGCCTGGCCGCCGCCGCCGCCTTGATGCGCCTGATGCAGGGCACGCAGCATGCGGCGGCCTGAACCCGCGTCCGAGCCGCGCGCGCAGCTGTGCTTCGGCCAGGTGCGCCACACGCGCCTGCGACCCGTCTTCAACGCCTTCGCCTACGCCACGTATTACGTGCGCCTGCCGCTGCGCGCGATGGCCGCGCAGGGCTTCGGCTGCGCGCTGTTCTCGCGCAACCGCTTCAATTTGCTGTCGTTTTCCGACGCCGACCATGGCGACGGCAAGGCCCCGCTGGTCGACTGGATCGACGCCCTGCTGCGCCAGGAAGGCATTCTCGACGCCGATGGCGAAGTCTGGCTGCAAACCATGCCGCGCGTGCTCGGCTTCGTGTTCAATCCGGTCTCGTTCTGGTTTTGCCACCGGCGCGACGGCGCCCTGCGCGCGCTGGTGTGCGACGTGCGCAATACCTTCGGCGAACGCCACTTCTATGTGCTCGATACCGGCGCCGACATCGCCAACGGCCAGGAACTGCACGCGCGCAAGGTGTTCCACGTCTCGCCGTTCTGCGAAGTGCAGGGCGGCTACCGCTTCCGCTTCACCCACCTGCTGCGCATGAACGAGGGCCAGGCCCTTGAGAGCACGCTGGCCTGCATCGACTACGACGACGCCGACGGCGCGCTGTTGCGAACGAGCCTGTCCGGCAGCGCCGCGCCGATCACCAGCGCCAGCGTGGCGCGCGCCTTCTTCGGCTTTCCGCTGATGACGGCCGGCGTGGTGGCGCGCATCCATATTCAAGCGCTGCGCCTGTGGCTGCGGCGCGTTCCCTTCTTTTCCAAACCGACTCCACCCCAACATAAGGTAACCCGATGAGCTCCCAATCCCTGCCATCGCTTGTTCCGGCCGCGCCGCGCCTGCGCGCCGCCACGCCCGCGCCGTCGTCCGCCAAAGTCATTCTCAAGCTGCTCGAGAACCTGAAACACGGCGCGCTGACCTTGATTACGCCTGACGGCGCGCAGCGTCACTACGGCGACGCGTCGGTGCCGGTATTGCTGGAGCTGAATAACTGGAACTGCTTTTCGGCGGCCCTGCGTTCGGGCGACATCGGCTTTGCCGAAACCTATATCGACGGCGACTGGCAGACCAACAACCTGACCGGCCTGATCGCGCTGCTGGCGCGCAACCGCGCCGCCATTGAAACGCTGGTTTACGGCAGCTGGTGGGGCAGCCTGGCGTACCGCATCAAGCACCTGTTGAACCGCAACAGCAAGTCCGGCAGCCGCAAGAACATCCACGCGCACTACGACATCGGCAACGCGTTCTACAGATTGTGGCTCGACCCGTCGATGACCTATTCGAGCGCCTTGTATACAGAGGCCAGTGGGCGCGACCTGGAACAGGCGCAGAAGGCCAAGTACCGCCGCATCCTGCACCAGCTGGAGGTTTCGCCCGGCCAGAAGGTGCTGGAAATCGGTTGCGGCTGGGGAGGCTTCGCCGAACTGGCCGCGCGCGACGGCGAGGTGCACGTCACCGGACTGACCCTGTCGGAGCAGCAGCTGGCCTACGCCAAAGCGCGCCTGGAACAAGCCGGCCTGGCGGAGAAAACCGACCTGCGCCTGTGCGACTACCGCGACAGCGACGGCCAGTACGATGCGATCGCCTCGATCGAAATGTTCGAAGCGGTGGGCGAGAGCTACTGGCCGAGCTACTTCGAGTGCATCGCGCGCAACCTCAAGCCGGGCGGGCGCGCCTGCATCCAGACCATCGTGATCGCCGACGAACTGTTCGAGCGCTATCGCAAGGGTACGGACTTCATCCAGCAGTTCATCTTCCCGGGCGGGATGCTGCCGTCGCCATCGGTGTTCGAGCGCATGGCCTTCGAACATGGCTTGAGCGTGACCAGCCAACACCGTTTCGGCATCGATTACGCCGACACCCTGGTTGAATGGCGCCAGGCGTTCCACGCGCGCCTGGACGAGGTGCGCGCGCAGGGTTTCGACGAGCGCTTCATTCGCACCTGGGAGTTCTACCTGTGCTACTGCGAGGCCGCGTTCCGTGAAAAGAACACCGACGTCATGCACTTCACCCTGACGAAAGCCTGAGATGCGGCGCCGCCAGCTCCTGCTGTCCGCCTGTGCGCTGATGGTCGTCAAGTCCGCCGGCGCCGCGCCGGGCCATATCGAAGAACACCTGGCGCAGGCGCGCGTGGCCGGCAAAGGCACCTTTACCTGGTTCGGGCTGGCGATCTACCAGGCCGAACTGTGGGTGGGCGAGAAGGGCTACCGGCCCGACGCTCCCGCCGCCGCGCCGTTTGTGCTCGACCTGCGCTACGCGCGCAAGCTCGATGGCGTCAAGATCGCCGAGGCCAGCGCCGAGCAGATGGAAAAAACCGGCGCCGGCACGCCCGCCCAACGCGCCCAGTGGCTGGCCACCATGAAGACCATCTTCCCGGATGTAAAGGAAGGCACGCATATCAGCGGCGTGTTCCTGCCCGGCGCCGGCGCACGGTTCTACCTCGATGGCAAGGCGCTGGCCACGGTGCCCGACCAGCAATTCGCGCGCGCGTTTTTCGGCATCTGGTTCGATCCCGCCACCAGCGCGCGCGCGCTGCGCACCGCACTGCTCAAAGACGCCGCCCCGCGATGAGCCGCCTGTCGCTGGCGAAGCTGCTCGCGTACGGCCTGTTCGGCCTGCCGCTGGCGATGGTCGCGTTGCCGATCTATGTTTACCTGCCCCAGTTTTACGCCGAGCGCGCCGGCCTGTCGCTGGCGCTGATCGGCGCCGTGCTGCTGGCCGCGCGCGTGGCCGCCGCCTTTATCGACCCGCTGCTCGGCTGGTGGATCGAGCGCGGGCATGGCGCTTACGCGCGCTACGTGGCGCTGGCGCTGCCGCTGCTGCTGGCCGGTTTTGTGGCGCTGTTCCATCCGCCGGCGCTGGGCGGGCTGGCGACCATGGCCTGGTTTCTCGGCACGCTGATGCTGGTCTACCTGGGCTTCAGCATCGCCACCATCGCGCACCAGAGCTGGGGCGCGGCGCTCACGCAAGCCCCGCTCGAGCGCGCGCGCGTGACCGGCGTGCGCGAAGCTTGCGGCCTGGCGGGCGTGGTGCTGGCGGCCGCAGTCACCGGCGCGGCCGGCTACGACGCATTGAGTCTCGCCTTCGCCGCAACGCTGGCGGCGGGCGGCGCGCTGCTGCTGGCCCGTTCGCCGCGCCCGCTGGTCAAGGCGGCGCTGGAAACGCGGCCCGGCTGGCGCGCCATGGCCGCGCCGTTTCGGGAAGCGCCGTTCCGTTCCCTGTTCGCGGTGTTGATCGTCAATGGCGTCGCCTCGTCGATTCCGGCCACGCTGTTTCTGTTTTTCACGGCCGACCGGCTCAAGCTGGGGGCCATGTCGTCCCTGTTCCTGATCATTTACTTCGCTGCGGCGGCCTGCTCGATGCCGCTGTGGATAGCCGCCGCCGCCCGCTTCGGCGAAGCGCGCGCGTGGGCGGCCGGCATGCTGCTGGCGGCCGCCGTTTTTGTCTGGGCGTTCGGGCTGGGCGCGGGCGCGAGCATCGCCTTCGGCGTCATCTGCCTGCTGTCAGGGCTGGCGCTGGGGGCCGACCTGGCGCTGCCGCCAGCGCTGCTGGCCGGCGTGATCGCCGGCGCCGGTCACGCGGGCGGACGCGAAGCGGCTTACTTCGGCGTGTGGAACTGGGGCGTGCAAATGACCCTGGCGCTGGCCGCCGGCATCGCCCTGCCGCTGCTGGCCTGGCTCGGCTACGTGCCCGGCGCGGGCGGCGGCACCACCGCGCTGGCGGCGGCTTACGCGCTGCTGCCGTGCGCCCTCAAATTGCTGGCCGCCGCCATGTTGTGGCGCGCGCCGCTGCGTCACTGTTAACCACCAAAGGATAGCCCATGAAACTCCACCAGATTTTTGCCGCCGGCGCCCTGGCGCTGGCCATTGCCGGCTGCAGCACGCCCACGCCCGAAACCTATGCAAAACAGACTCCGGCGCTCGACATCACCAAGTACTTCAACGGCACCCTCGACGCGCACGGCATGTTCCAGGACCGCTCCGGCGAAGTCATCAAGCGTTTCGTGGTGCAGATGCGCTGCACCTGGAATGGCGACACGGGCGTACTCGATGAAGATTTTGTCTACTCGGACGGCACGCGCCAGAAGCGCATCTGGACCCTGACCCGCACCGGGCCGGGAACGTTTACGGCGACTGCGGCGGACGTCGTCGGCAGCGCGCGCGGCACCGTGTCGGGCAATGCGCTGCGCTGGCAGTACGTGCTGGCGCTGCCGGTCGACGGCAAGGTGATTAACATGGACATGGACGACTGGATGTTCCTGATCGACGACAAGGTCATGTTGAACCGCACGGCGATGAGCAAGTTCGGCGTGAACCTGGGCAGCGTGACCTTGTCGTTCACCAAGCGCACGGGCGCGGCGCCGCAATGAACCCGCGCATCAAGCAGTGGCGCGGGCAGCGCGTGTGGATGATCGGCGCCTCGACCGGAATCGGCGAGGCGGCGGCGCACCTGCTGCTCGACCTGGGGGCGCGCGTGGCGTTTTCCGCGCGCAGCGCCGACAAGCTGGAACAGACGGTGGCGGGCGAGCCGCGCGCGCTGGCGCTGGCGCTCGACGTGACCGACCGGTCCAGCGTGGACGAGGCCTGCCAGCGCATCGTGGCCGAGTGGGGCGGCGTCGACCTGGTGCTGATCGTCGCCGGCGGCTACAACGAGATGCGGGCCGACGCGATCGACCTGGCGGCGGCCAACCGGATGATCGACCTGAATCTGCGCGGCGCCTTCAACTGCCTGGACGTGGCGCTGCCAGTCTTGCTCAGGCAGGGCGCCGGCGGGATCGGCATTGTCGCGTCGGTGGCCGGTTTCGGCGGGCTGCCCAAGGCGCTGGTGTACGGCCCGACCAAGGCGGCGCTGATCAATCTGTCGGAATCGCTGTACCTGGACTTGCGCTCGCGCGGGATCGCGGTGTACCAGATTAATCCGGGGTTTGTCGACACCCCGCTCACGGCCGGTAACGACTTCAAGATGCCGGCGTTGATGAGCGCCGCCGATGCCGCGTATGCGATGGTGGACGGGATCGAGCGTGGCCACTTTCATATCCATTTTCCGAAGCGCTTCACCAACAGCATGCGCCTGGCGCGCCTGCTGCCGTACCGCCTGTATTTCTGGCTGATCCACAAGGTGACCGGATTATGAACCGCGCGCCGGAGCTGGCACGGCTGGTGCGCTTTTACGAAGGCATCGAACGCGCGTCGCTGCGCGCCCAGATCGAGCGGATCTACGCGCCCGATGCGCAGTTCAAGGATCCGTTCAACGAGGTGTGCGGGGCCGGGCCGATCGTCGCCATCTTCGAGCATATGTTCGAGCAGGTCGCGCAGCCGCGGTTTGTGGTGACGTCAACCGTGCTGCAGGGCGACGAGGCCTTTTTGACGTGGGAGTTCCTGTTTCGGATGAAACGCTTTTCCACGGCGCCGCAATGCATTCGCGGCGCGACCCGGATCCGCTTTGATGCGAGCGGGGCAGTGATGATGCATCGGGATTATTGGGATGCCGCCGAGGAGCTTTACGAGAAGCTGCCGATACTCGGAAGCGTGATGCGCTGGCTCAAGCGGGCAGCAAATAAATAGGCTGTATGGACTGACCCACATATGCATCAATCCGGCGCAAGATTAACTAGGCTTTTATCGAAAAAGGGTATAAATTATTACAAAACTATGACAGGAGGCAGTGTGAAAAGCCCAGACAATTTCAGCTTGTTGATTTCGCCGGAGACAATTCATGTGGCAGGGTCGATGTGGATACGCAATGTCATCGGTTTGGCGTTTATCGCCACCGTGGCATGTTTCTTTACAGCACCGGTAACCGAAGCCAAGAGTGCTTATGACCGCCCGCTGCCTCTGCCAGCCGAGCTTGGTCTTGAACTGCTGCCGCAGGCGCAGTTGCTTAGTTCGCAGTAATTCCCAATTCCCCGGCCTGCCACGGTCGTCGTTACACAGATACAGCGTCGTTCCCGCGACGGCGGGAACCCAAGTTTCCAGAAGTTGCTAAGAAACTTGGGTTCCCGCCGTCGCGGGAACGACGGTTTTGCGGGTAGCGCTTCCTTGATTACTTGATCGCTTTCGCCGCCTTTGTCGCTTCCGCCGTCTTGCGTATCGTCTCCAAGGTCGCATTCGGGGTAATCAAATTCCCGTCGTAACGCAACTCGATCACCGCCGGCAAGGCATTGTCCCGGGTGTGCGCCAGCGCGCGCGCCAGGGCCGGGCCGAATTCCGCCGTGGCATTGACTACCTCGCCATGCGCGCCATACGCCTTGGCCAGTTCCGCAAAGTCCGGGTTATGCAATCCGGTGCCCGATACGCGGCCCGGATAATCCCTTTCCTGGTGCATGCGGATGGTGCCGAACATGCCATTATTGAAAACAATAATAATCACGCCGGCCTTGTATTGCACCGCGGTCGCCAGTTCTTGTCCATTCATCATGAATTCGCCATCGCCGGCAAACGTCACCACCGTGCGTGAGGGATCGACAATCTTGGCCGCGATGCCGGACGGCACGCTGTAACCCATCGCGCCATTGGTCGGCGCCAGCTGGGTGCGCATGCCGCCATACCGATAAAAGCGGTGCGCCCACGAGGCGTAATTGCCGGCGCCATTCGTGATAATCGTATCGCGCGGAACTTGCGCCATCAGTTCCTGCACCACTTGCCACAGGTCGAGCGGGGCCGCGCCATCCTTGAAAATCGGCGGCTGTTCCTGATAAGCGGCCAGCTCGGCCTTCGCCTCGGCGACCGTGCCGCGCCAGGCGGACGGGTCAACCGGCTCCATCGCGGCCAGCATGGCGCAGGCTTGCGCGGCGCCGCTGTTGATCATCAGCTCGGCCTGGTACACGCTGCCCAGTTCCTCGGCGTCCGCATGGAAATGCACCAGGCGCTGGCTTGGCACGGGCGAGGCCAGCAGGGTGTAGCCGCCGGTGGTCATTTCGCCCAGGCGCGGGCCGATGGCGATGACCAGGTCGGCGTTTTTGACGCGCGCGGCCAGCTTCGGATTGATGCCGATCCCGACATCACCTATATAGTGAGGGTGGGCGTTGTCGAGCAGGTCCTGGAAGCGGAAGGTGCAGCCGACCGGCAGCGCATTGGCTTCGGCAAACCGTTGCAGGTCGGCGCAGGCCTGGGCGTTCCAGCTGGCGCCGCCAAGCAGCACCACCGGACGTGTTGCTGCGGCCAGCATCTCGCGCAGGGTGGCGATCTGGGCGGCGGACGGCGACGCCTGCACCGGCTGGTAGCGGCGGGTGTCGGCCACGGCGGCGGTGTCGATCAGCATGTCTTCCGGCAGCGCCAGCACCACCGGGCCGGGACGGCCGCTGGTGGCGACCTGGAAGGCGCGCGCGATGTATTCGGGAATGCGGTCGGCGCGGTCGATCTGGGTGACCCACTTGGCCATCTGGCCGTACATGCGGCGGTAGTCGATCTCCTGGAACGCTTCGCGGTCGATGAAATCGTTGCCGACCTGGCCGATGAACAGGATCATCGGGGTCGAGTCCTGGTAGGCCGTGTGCACGCCGATCGAGGCATTGGTGGCGCCGGGGCCGCGCGTGACGAAGCAGATGCCGGGTTTGCCGGTCAGCTTGCCATAGGCTTCGGCCATGAACGCGGCGCCGCCTTCCTGGCGGTTGATGATGAAGCGGATATCGGAGTCGTGCAGGGCGTCGAGCACGTCGAGGTAGCTTTCGCCGGGAACCCCGAAGGCGGTGTCGACGCCGTGAATGTTGAGCGCATCGACCAGAATCTGGCCGCCACTGCGGGAAGGGTGCGTCATGGAGTCTCTGCCTGGATGGTTGAGTATGCGTCATTCTATGCGAGCCGATTCGGGCAAGCTTTTGAAATTACGACATTAAATATCACAATTTCTATCCCCGCTGGACCGCGTGCGACATTGTGCTGCCTCAAACCCACGCAATATGGCAGGGCTAAGGTGGATATTTCCTTGACCTTCACCAGCCGCTTTCCATGGAATTGCTGATCATCCTCGTCCTGATCCTGCTCAACGGCGTGTTTGCCATGTCCGAGCTGGCGCTGGTGTCGGCCAAGCGGGTGCGGCTCGAAAAAATGGCCGCCCGGGGCCGGGGCGGGGCGCGCACCGCCATGCGGCTGGCCGATGACCCGGGCGCCTTTCTTTCCACGGTCCAGGTCGGCATTACCCTGATTGCCATCTTCAACGGCGCCTTCGGCGAAGCGTCGCTGACCGAGCGCCTGGCGCCGCAACTGGCCACGCTGCCGGTGCTGGCGCCCTATGCGCGCCAGGCGGCGCTGGCGCTGGTGGTGGCCGGCATTACGCTGGCGTCGATCCTGCTCGGCGAGCTGGTGCCCAAGCGCATTGCGATGCAGTATCCGGAAGCTGTGGCGGCCATCATCGCGCCGCCGCTGCAGGCGCTTGCGCGCGCAATGGCGCCGTTGGTGCGCGTGTTGTCGGCTTTGAGCGAGCTGATCATGCGGGTGCTGGGGATGGGGCGCGCCCCCGCCAGCGCCCCCACCGCCGACGAGATCAGCGGCATGCTGCGCGAGGGCGCCGACGCGGGCGTGCTCGACAAGACCGAATCGGACATCGCCGCGCGCGCCCTGCGCCTCGACGACCAGCGCATCGATGCGCTGATGACGCCACGCGCCGCGCTGCAACTGATCGACCTCGATGGCGAGCGCGGCGCCAACCTGGCGCGCATCGCGGCCAGCCCGTTCAGCCGCTTTCCGGTGGTGCGCGGCGACGCCTCGCAGGTGCTGGGCGTGGTCGACGCGGGCGAGCTGTTCGCCCAGGCGGTCGCCCATGGCGCGCTGGACGCCATCGATATCGGCGCGGCCACGCGCGCGGCGCTGCTGGTGCCGCACACGGTCAGCGCGCGCGGCCTGCTGGAACAGTTGCGCCAACAGCAGGCCGAACTGGCGCTGGTGGTTGACGAGCATGGCGAACTGAAGGGCATGGTGACCCTGGTCGACCTGATGGTGGCCCTGATCGGCGCGCTGCCCGGCGACGAGGCGGGCGAGCCGGACGCGGTGCGACGCGAGGACGGCAGCTGGCTGCTCGATGGCGCCATGCCCCTGCCACGCCTGCGCGCGGTGCTCGACATCGCTGATGCGCTGCCCGGCGAAGCGAGCGGGGCCTACCAGACCCTGGCCGGTTTCGTGCTGGAGCAAATCGGGCATGTGCCGGCCGCGTCCGACCGTTTTGTGTGGGAGCGTTTTCGTTTCGAGGTGGTTGATATGGACAGACACCGGATCGACCGGGTGCTGGTGACGCAGCTGGAACAGGCCGGCGGCGCTGCGCCGGCCATCCCAGGCTGATTTACCGCATCGCGCCGCAGCCGGGAGCGGGCTGCGGCGCGATGCGGGACGTGCCCGGCTTACCTGACGCTGAGCTTGCCGGCGCCCGCGTTGCGCAGGACCGACTCGCGCACTTTGGACGCATCGAGCACGACCGGGGTGTACGGCAGGGTCCAGCCGACCGCGGTGCTGAACTTGCAGCTCTCGCCGCCCAGGCCCAGCGCTACGCCGTTCAGCAAGGAACCGCTGTCGACGATGGCGCCGGTTTTGCCGGACGAGCCCGATGCCTCGACCACATCGCCGCATTCCTTGGCGCCGATGATGTCGAACGCGTTGTGCTGCGACACGATCTTGGCCTTGTAGCCGACGCCGATGCTGTAGTGGTGCGGATACAGCTTGGCGTCGCGGTCGCCCTGGTAGTAATTGTTGTACACGTGAACCTTGCCGAAACGCACGCGCGGCGAGCGGCCGGTGATGTCGTGGTACAGATTGCCGTGGAAAGTGACGGTCAGGTGGCCATCGTCGGACGTGGTGCTGTCGGACGAGCCGACCAAGGTGTTTTTCTCGTGCAGCTTGAACACATTGTTCGACACGGTGACGTAGTCGGCGCCGTTCTTGATGTCGAGCGAGCCATCGTGGCACTGCTTGAGTTTGCCGTTTTCTTTCGGGAACTGGTCATCGGTGCGCGGCGCATCGGTGAAGGTGTTGTGGTCGATCCAGACGTGGGTCGCCTGGTCGACGTTCAGGCCGTCGTAGCGCGAGTTCCAGTTGCCGGTGCTGGTGTCTTTCGGATCCCACACCGGGGCGATATCGCAGGGGTTGGCGATGGTCAGGTTGCGTACGATGACGTTATCGACGCCCTTGATCATGATGCGGCCGTTGACAATGCCCGCGTCGGCGCCGACGCCGATCAGGGTGGTGTTCGATGGCAGCGAAATCAGGCTGCGCACGCCCTGGTCGGTGGCATTCTTGAACGGGCCGTCGGCGGCCATGTCGATGGTGCCGTAGATCTTGACCTGGGTCGGCTTGCCGCCCGTGTTCTTGAGCACTCCCTGCAGTTGTGAAGCCGAGCTGACCAGGAAGACCTCTTTCTGCGTCGCCGCCGCGCCGCCGCGGGTGCCGCTGCTGTAGCTGGCCCAGCCCGTTGCGGGCGCTGCTTGCGTGAGCGGATCGGTGCCGGCCGGCGGGGTGGTTGGCGGCGTTGTCGGCGGGGTGGTCGGCGGGGTGGTCGGCGGCGTCGTCGGTGGGGTGGTTGGTGGGGTGGTCGGTGGCGTGGTGGCGCCGTCCAGCGGGCCTACCGCGCATTTCTTGGCGACGCCGGGATACGGATCGCTGCCGAAGGTGGCGGCGGTGCAGGCCACTTTGCCGCTGAGCGACTTGACCACCCATTTGTTCTTGATGCCGAACGAAACCTGGCGCTTGGCGGCGCCGACGTCGCAGGTGCCGCCCTGGGCGGCGCATTTCGAAAAACTCGCCGGCCAGTCGGCGGCATTGGCGGCGGAGGTGGCGAACAAAGCGGTGCTGATCAGTGCGGCAAGAGGCAACAGTTTCATTAAAGTTTCCTTGTTAAAAATTGTCTATATTGTAATAGTTAGTATGTACGTTGGGTAACGCAACTGCGATCACTTTTTTTGCAATAATGATATCGAAATCGGTATCGATCACATGGCCGCTGGTGGAAACTTGGTGGCGTGCGCGCTGGCGCGGTACAATGGCGGGGTGAAGCAGGCCAGACAGTCGCTGGCTGGCGCGTAATGCGTCGGCGGGAGGAAGGTCCGGACTCCATAGAGCAGGGTGACGGTTAATGGCCGTCCGCTGAAAGCCGACCGGCGTAAGCCGGGGAGTATAAGGCGAGGAATAGGGCCACAGAGACGAGCGTATTAAGTTACGGTGAAACGCGGTAACCTCCACCTGGAGCAATCCCAAATAGGCACGCGTTGAGGCGGCTCGCGGAGCGTGCGGGTAGGGAGCTTGAGCGCAGGAGTAATTCTGCGCCTAGAGGAATGGCTGTCATAGCGATTGCCCGCAAGGGTCGTCGCCGTAACAAAATCCGGCCTATCGGCCTGCTTCACACTGAATAATCCGGCGCGCAAGGCGCCGCTGAAACATCCTGCCTCGCCTCCGGCGAGGACATTCCCAAGGGATCCGCATGCGGGTCGGCCCTACTACGGCCCTGGCGCCGGCGCCATGCCGGCCTGCTGAGGGACGACCTCACATTTTCATATGTTGACACTCATTAATTATTTCTATAAAAGAAATGTTTCCTCATTCTTAATGGAATTTTTTGATGATCTCCGTATTTCGCAGCAGTGATAATGCCGGTTTCCTGACCGGAAGCGCCGACAAAGACTATCTGTTCGGCATGGGTGGTGACGACCGCCTCGACGGCGGCGCCGGTAACGATACCCTCGTTGGCGGCACGGGCAACGACATGCTCAACGGCGGCGCCGGCGACGATACCTATTTTTTCGGGCGCGGCCACGGCCGCGACGAGATTAGTGCGGACTGGGGCGCCGCAAAGGAACGTAACCTGATCCGCTTCGCCGAAGGCATCAATCCGGCCGACATCGTCCTTTCCAGGGCCGGCTACGAGGACTTGACCTTGTCGATTCGCCATAGCGACGACAGCATCACCGTCAAGGGGTATTTTGGTCCGGGCGTGAACTTGTCGAGCGGCGAAGCGCGCCCCGCGCCGGTCGCGGATATCCGCTTCGCCGACGGCACCAGCTGGGACCACGCGGCCGTGTTCGGCCTGCTCAACCCGCTTCAAACCCTGTCCGCTGGCGCCGACTGGTTCGCGGGAATCAATCTGGACGGCGGCGATGGCAACGACAGCCTGACGGGTGCGCGCTCGGGCAGCCAGCTCGCCGGCGGCAACGGTAACGACCGCCTCGACGGCGGCGATGGCGACGACCTGCTGACCGGCGGCGCCGGCGACGACTGGCTGTCGGGCGCGGAGGGCGTCAACACCTACCGTTTCAATGGCGACTGGGGGCACGACACGATCGTGGCAAATAACTACGGCATGCGGGTCGATCTGATCGCGCTGCCCGATCTGCTGGCGGGCGCGCTGAGCTTCGCGCGCGCGGTTGGAGGGCAGGGCAATGACCTGCTGATCGGGGTCAAGGGCGCGACGCAAAGCATTACCGTGACCAACTACTTCAACCCGCAATCGCCCGAGATCGCCGCGCGCATGCGCATCGTGCTGGCCGACGGCGCCAACTGGAACGCCGAGCAACTGCGCCAGGAGATGACCTATGCCAACGGTCTCGCACTGAGCGGCACCGACGCCAACAACTGGCTTAAGGGCGATGCGCGCAACGACTTTCTCAGCGGCGGCAATGGCAACGACACGCTCGTGGGCGGCAATGGCAACGATGTCCTGGTCGGCGGCGCCGGCAATGACCTCTTGTTTGACGACGCAGGCGACAACCTCTTCGACGCGGGTGCGGGCGACGCCAGGTTGATTGGCGGATCGGGGGGCAACCTGTACAAGTTCGGCCGTGATGCGGGAACCTATGTGCTCGAACCCGGCGCCGGCGGTACCCATATCGTGCTGCTGGGCGCGGATGTACGGCCAGCCGATGTGAGCTTTGCGGTTAGTGGGTCCAGCCAGCTGAACATTGCCATTACCGGCACCAGCGCGCTGCTGCAACTGCCCTTCAACGCGTGGCCCGACGTCGAGCCTGGCATGCGGATGCGCGTGCAATTCCAGTTTGCCGATGGCAGCGTGTGGGGCGAGGATGACATTCTCGGCCGGCTGTACCGCGGGGATGCGCGCGATAACCTCATCAAAGGCGGCAACGGGCTCGACGTGCTGCACGGCCTGGATGGCAATGACACGCTCGAGGGCTACCGCGGCGACGACACTGTGTATGGCGGCAACGGCGATGACAGCCTGGACGGCGGCGACGGCTACGATCTCCTGGTGGGCGGGGAGGGGCGCGACGTGCTCTTGGGCGGCGAGGGCAATGACCTGCTTCAAGGCGGGGCTGGCAACGACAGGTTGTTCGGCAGCAGTGGCGACGATACCGTGCGCGGCGGCGCTGGCGACGACGAGATCTGGGAACAGGATGGCAGCAATACCTTCGTGTTTGCGCCCGGCGACGGCAACGACGTGCTGCAAATTGCGCAGGAAGAGGCCAACCAGAAAAATGTGATCGCCTTCGAGGGCGACCTCAAGCCGCAGGATGTCTGGGTCGGCCTGGTGAATGCGGGCGGGGGTGTCAATCGCAGCGAACTGATCCTGGAGTCGGGGGCGGACCGTATTACCATCCCGAATTACGTCTATCGTTACTACGGAGCTACGTCTGTGCACGAAATCCGCTTTCCCGACGGCACGGTGTGGGATAGGGACGCCATCTTCGCCCGCTCGCTGATCGGCAACGAGCGCGACAATATGCTGTTTGGCGACGTCCGCGACGATGTCCTCGAAGGTCATGGGGGCAACGATCATCTGTACGGGAAAAATGGCCATGACACCTTGTCGGGAGGCAAAGGCGACGACACGCTCGAGGGCGGCTACTATGAGGCCAATACCTATCTGCTGAACCGGGGCGACGGCGCCGACGTCATCCGGGACTGGAGCGCCGGCAGCGTGATCCGTTTCGGCGCCGGCATCGGCCGCGCCGATATCGTCGCCGCGCCAGCCAGCGGTTCCCTCATGCGCCTGAGCTACGGCGGCGACTCGGTCGTGATCAACCAGGGCTACAGTGGCGATGGGGCCAGCGTCCTCGCGCAGAGTTACCTTGAATTTGCCGATGGTACGCGCGTTCCCTTGTCGGCCTTCGACAACCATGCACCGGTCCCGGCGTATGTGCCGACGCCGCCGGCGGCTGAAGAATCGCTGCCCTTCCATATTGTGCTGCCTCGCGACATGTTCTCCGATCCGGATCAGGGCGATGCCGGCGTGATGAGCGTCAGCGGGCTGCCGGCATGGCTGAGCTTCGATCCGTTCACCCGGATGTTGAGCGGCACCCCCTCGTCCAGCGATACCGGCACGGTGCCGCTGACCGTGACCTGGACCGACAAGGGCGGCTTGCATGCCAGTCTCGTCATGGATCTGGCGGTCAAGCCGGCCGCCAGCGTGACGTTGAGCGGCGGGCCGGAGGCCGACATTCTCACCGGCAAATCGAATCACGACGACTTGCGTGGCTTCGATGGCGACGACCAGCTCAACGGCATGGGCGGCAACGATACCCTCGACGGCGGCGCCGGCAAGGACACCCTGGCTGGCGGCAGCGGCAACGACAGCTACCTGGCCGACGCGGCCGATGTCATCGTCGAAGACGCCGCCGCCGGCCTGGACCAGGTGACGTCCGCGGCCAGCCTGACCCTGGCCGAGCATGTTGAAATCCTGACCCTGTCCGGGACCGCGCCGGCCGACGGCGTCGGCAACGCGCTCGACAATCTGCTCAAGGGCAACGCCGGCGTCAATCTGCTGCAAGGCCTGGATGGCTTCGACCTGTTGCAGGGCGGCGCCGGCGACGACGGCTTGACCGATGCGCTGGGCCGCGCCAGTCTGCTCGACGGCGGGGCCGGCATCGACCGCCTGGTGGGCGGCAGCGGCAACGACATGTTCATCGGCGGCAAGGGCGCCGATGCCATCACCACCGGCACGGGCGCCGACCTGATCGTCTTTAACCGGGGCGACGGCGTCGACACCGTGCTTGGCACGACCGGCGCCGACAACACCCTGTCGCTGGGCGGCGGCATCCGCTATGCCGACCTGCTGCTGACCAAGTCCGGCAACGACCTGGTCCTGACCACCGGGGTGGCCGAGCAGATCGTCCTCAAGAGCTGGTACGCGGCACCGGGCAACGCGGGCATCTCGACCTTGCAAGTGATCACCGCCGCTTCCACGGATTACCATCCTGGCGCGCTGAGCCCGATCAACGACAACAAGGTCGAGCAGTTCGACTTTATCGGCATCGTGGCGCGCTTCGACCAGGCGCGCGCCGCCGGCGCGACCGCCTGGAGCGCGTGGACCACGCTCGAGCAATTCCAGCGCGGCGGCAGCGACACGGCGGCCATCGGCGGCGACCTGGCTTACCAGTACGGGCTCAACGGCAACCTGGCCAATATCGGCGCGGGGACGGCGCTGGCCATCGTCGGTAGCAGCGGTTTCGGCGGCGCAGCGCAGGAATTCCTGCCCGGCGCCAGCCTGAACGACGGCTCGCCGCTGCTGTTCTAAGCACGCCCGGCATGAACCGCCATTCCCGCGCATCCAGCGCGGAAGTGGCGGCTTGTCCGGCGCGCCGTTCCAACCCGGCGCCGGGGCAAGCATCGCATCTGGCCGGTGGCGGTTGGCGAAACCCGCCGTTGCGCAATCCTCTACCCATGCGCAAAAAATGGACTCTGGTTAACCAATTGTATAAAAGTAAGCGTTCTTTCGTAGGGACAGGTCAAGTACGTGTTCCTTTTCAATTTTCTTCTCAAAAACGGATATGCCCATGGTTCTGCAAACGCATTACGATCCTTCCATCGTTGTCATCGGTAGCCATATTGGGGACAAGCTCACTGGATTAAGCAATAGCGACCAGCTATATGGCAACGGTGGCGACGATACCTTGATTGGTGCCGGCGGCAACGATACGCTGCTTGGCGGCGAGGACAACGATCTTCTGCAGGGCGGCAGCGGCGACGATCGCCTCGATGGCGGCGAAGGCAATGATGTACTGCAGGGCGGCGACGGCAATGATGTGCTGCAAGGAGGCGACGGCAGCGACGACCTGCATGGCGGCAGCGGCGTCGACCTGCTCAATGGCGGACGGGGCGACGATATTCTGCGCCAGGGGTCGAACGCCGACATGGATACGTTTGTGTTCAACCAGGGCGATGGGACGGACACGATCCTCGAGGCGGGATTCAATACGATGATCGCGTTCGGCCCTGGCATTCAGGCCAGCGATATCGTGCCGGTCAATTTCGCGCCGACGATGGCGTTTGCCTATGCCAGCGTCAACGGCGCCATCGATCGCCTGGTGCTGGCCGACCACGCATGGCAGGCGGATTTTGTGGATGTCAGGTTCGCCGACCAGACAGTCAGGCCGCTCTCCGATTTCATCCGCCATGCGCCGAAGGTGGGCATTGGCATGTTCGACTTTGCGGTGCAAGAGGGCGACAGCATCGCGCTGACTATCCCCGATGATGCTTTTGTGGATGTCGATGCCGGCGATATACTGCGCTACGAGCTGCGCACGGAACAGGGCGGCGCGCTTCCCGCCTGGCTCAGCTTCGATGCCGACGCCCGCGTCATGCTGCTCAGTCCGGGGTATCGCGACGCCGGCGACCTCAGGCTGATCCTCACCGCGACCGACAGCTCGGGCCAGTCGGCCAGCACCGGTTTCACGCTGCAAGTAGGCGACCTTCCGCTCGCCCCGGTCGTCGGCACGCCCATGGCCGACCAGACGGTCGAGGAACAGCGCCCGTTCAGCCTGGTCCTGCCTTCCGATATGTTCGTCGACGAGGATGACGACGGCGCCGGCGTCATGACGGTCGGCGCGTTGCCGGCCTGGCTGGGCTTCGATGCGCTCAGCCGTACCCTGAGCGGCACCCCGGCCACTCCCGGCGCCGGCCCGCTCGCCATCGACGTTACCTGGACCGACAGCGCCGGCGCCAGCGCCAGCACCAGCTTCAATCTGAACGTGGCCGCGGCCGGCAGCATCGCCCTGCGCGGCACGGCGCAGGCCGACATCCTGCATGGCAAGTCGAATGACGACCACCTGGCCGGCCTGGGCGGCAACGACCAGCTGTACGGCCATCTGGGCAACGATGTGCTCGACGGCGGTGCCGGCAGGGACACGCTGGCCGGCGGCGCCGGCAACGATAGCTACTTTGTCGATGCCCAGGATGTCGTGACCGAAGAGGCCGATGCGGGGCTGGACCAGATCAGCAGCGCGGCCGGCCTGACCCTGCCGGCGCACGTCGAGATACTGAGCTTGACGGGCAGCGCGGCGGTAAACGGCCGTGGCAATGCGCTCGACAACCTGCTCAAGGGCAATGTCGGCGCCAACCAGCTGAATGGGCAGGACGGGGTCGACCTGCTGCAGGGTGGGGCGGGCAACGATACCCTGACCGATACGGCCGGCCATGCCAACCTGCTCGATGGCGGCGCCGGGGCCGACCGCCTGAGCGGCGGCGACGGCAACGAGCTGTTTTTTGGCGGCAAGGGCGCCGACAACATCGCCACCGGGGCGGGCGCCGACCTGATCGTGTTCAACCGCGGCAACGGCATGGACACGGTCGGATTCTCCTTGGGCACGGACAATATCGTCTCGCTTGGCGGCGGCATCGCGTATGCCGACCTGGCGCTGCGCAAGTCGGGCGCCGACCTGATCCTGTCGGCCGGCGCCGGCGACCAGATCACCTTCAAGAGCTGGTACGCGGGGCCGGACCATGCCAGCGTCGCCGTGTTGCAGATGGTCACGGCAGCATCGGCGGACTACCTCCCCGGCGCAAGCAGCCCGATCCATGATAACAAGGTGGAAACCTTCGATTTCATGGCCTTGATCGCTCGATTCGACCAGAACCGGGGCGCCTTGGGAAGCACCTGGCGCTTTGGGGCAAGCCTGGAGCAATTCTCCAACGGCGGCAGCGACACGGCGGCCATCGGCGGCGACCTGGCTTATCAGTATGCGCTCAACGGCAACCTGGCCACGGTCGGCGCGGCGGTGGCGATCGCCATTGTCGGCAGCAGCGGTTTCGGCAGCTTAATGCAGGAGTTCTTGCCCGGCGCCAGCCTGAACGACGGCTCGCCGCTGCTGTCCTGATCCACCGCTTGCCCGCGGCGCTGGCCGGCTGCGGGCTTCCTATCACACTCCATGGTCCACACCGGACAAATTACTCATCCGTTGCGCAAAAGTAAGCAGATGTAATTATTTTAAGTCTTGTTGTGTCTCGCAAACCCATGTGTATAGATGAGGTTGAACATTCACTGTCTTGTCTAAGTCTCTAATTTTTCGACATATTTTCCTTTGAAGATCCTTCAAGGTAATGCGCTAAGTCCTTGACTTCATTAACAAAATTCCCTTTTAGCACGATTGAAAGCGCTTGACCGTCCAGATGGCTTCATCTAAAGTGGGCAACTGTGTGGAAAAGTGTAGTTTTGTGGGAGAGAATTCATGCTCCTGGCGCCAAAACACCGACTTCATAATAACTTTTTCAAGTAGGTAACTCGTGTTTCAAGGCGCGTCCGCAATCAATCTCGATGCGAAAGGCAGGATGTCTATTCCTTCCAAGCATCGCGACGCACTCGCAGTCCAGTGCGAAGGCCGCCTCACGCTTACCCGCCACCCGCACGGGTGCCTGCTGTTTTTTC
Source organism: Massilia rubra (assembly GCF_011682065.1). GTDB lineage: Bacteria > Pseudomonadota > Gammaproteobacteria > Burkholderiales > Burkholderiaceae_D > Telluria_A > Telluria_A rubra. The sequence goes on from NZ_VUYU01000010.1 coordinate 127,103, forward strand.
CGCGTCCGGTGTGGGAATCGCACCGCGAGCAGATCGCCGCCTGGCCGATGTCGGCCCGCGCGTGGCAGCGTATTTTCCTCGGCAACGCTTGCGATGTCGAGCTCGATTCTGTCGGGCGTATCCTGATCTCGCCCGAGTTGCGCAGCGCTGTCGGCCTCACCCGCGAGGTCATGCTGCTTGGCATGGGCAGTCATTTCGAAATCTGGGATGCCGCCAAACTGGCCGAAGACGAGCAAGCCGCCGTCGCCGGTGGCATGCCCGATGTGTTATCAAATTTTTCTTTCTAAGGCGCGCCGATGATGAATGTGGTGGCGGTGCCGGAATTTCAGCACCGGACGGTGTTGCTGGACGAAGCGGTTGACGCACTCGACCTGACGGGCGTGCGTGCCGATGGCACTTATATAGACGGGACCTTCGGTCGCGGTGGACATAGCCGCCTGATCCTGTCGCACCTGGGGCCGAACGGGCGCCTGTTTGCTTTCGATAAGGACTTGCAGGCGATCGCCACGGCCGGCCAGATCACTGACGCGCGCTTTGAAATCGTGCACGACAGTTTTGCCACGATGGCCCAGGCCCTGGCCGCGCGCGGCGTGGACCGGGTCGACGGCATTTTGCTCGATTTGGGCATTTCCTCGCCGCAGGTGGACGACGCCGCGCGCGGTTTCAGCTTCCGCAACGACGGCCCGCTCGACATGCGCATGGACACCACGCGCGGCGTGTCCGCCGCCGACTGGCTGGCCAGCGAGACTGAACAACAATTGGAAAGGGTCATTCGCAATTATGGGGAAGAACGGTTTGCTTTTCAGATTGCAAAGGCGATTGTTGCTCGCCGGGCAGTCGAACCAATTTCAAGCACACGACAGCTTGCCGGCATCGTGGCAAACGCGGTTAAAACCCGCGAGAAGGGCAAGGATCCGGCCACACGGACCTTTCAAGCTATCCGGATTTTCATCAATAAAGAGCTTGAGGACCTTGAAACAGGCTTGAGCGCGGCTTACGCCATGCTCGCGCCCGGCGCACGCATGGCCGTGATCAGCTTCCATTCGCTGGAAGACCGCATGGTCAAGCAGTTCCTGGCCAGCAAGGTCAAGGTCGAACAGCCCGACCGCCGCCTGCCGATCCGCGCGGTCGACCTGCCGCAGCCGCTGATGAAGCTGATCAGCAAGATGAAGCCGTCCGAGCTTGAAGTCGAAGGCAATCCGCGCTCGCGCTCGGCCGTGATGCGGGTGGCCGAACGGTTGCCCGAATCTCGTCCCAATCGGAGCGGTCCGTGAACAGCAAGATCAACGCCGTGCTTGCCGTGCTGCTGGTCGGCTGCGCACTGTCGCTGGTCAACGCCCAGTTTCAGGCGCGCAACCTGTTCATCGAGCTGGGCAAGCTCGAACACCAGGCGCGCCAGCTCGACATCGACTGGGCGCAATTGCAGCTCGACCAGTCGACCCTGGGCACCAACGCGCGCATCGAACAGATCGCGCGCAACAAGCTCGACATGACGCCGCTGACTCCGGCGCGCACGCAGTACCTGACGGAAGGGGCGCAATGAAACGCGGTAACAATGGTGCGGCAGGCGCGCGCGTAGCGGCCTCGAAAGGCGTATCGTTCTCGAAAAGCCCGGTGCTGGCGGTCAGCCTGCCCACCTGGCGTTCGCGCGTGGTGCTGTTCGTGCTGTTCGCCTCCTTCATGGTGCTGGCCGGGCGCGCCGTGTGGCTGCAAACCGTGTCCAACGAATTCCTGATCGGCCAGGGCAAGAACCGCTACGAGCGCACCATCGAACTGCCCGCCACGCGCGGGCGCATCCTCGACCGCAACGGCCAGGTGCTGGCCTCCTCGGTCCCGGTCAAGGCGGTGTGGGCGATTCCCGAAGACGTGCTCGAGTCGCCGCCGGAAAAACTGCGCGCCCTGGCCGCGCTGCTCACCATGAGTGACGCCGAGCTGCGCAAAAAACTCGATTCGGACCGCACCTTCGTCTACCTGAAGCGCCAGGTCGAGATGCCGGTGATCGAGCAGATCGCCAAACTGGGCATCAAGGGCCTGGACACGCGCAAGGAATACAAACGCTTTTATCCGCAGGGCGAAATCGCGACCCACCTGGTGGGCTTTACCAACGTCGAAGACGCCGGCCAGGAAAGCATGGAACTGGCCCAGCAAAAAAACCTGGTCGGCACCACCGGCAGCCGCCGCGTGATCAAGGATCGCCTCGGCCAGATCGTCGAAGACGTGGGCCTGTCGAAAGAGCCGCACGACGGCAAGGACCTCACCCTGTCGGTCGACAGCAAGCTGCAATACATCGCCTTCAACCAGGTCAAGGAAGCCGTGGCCAAGTTCAAGGCCAAGGCCGGCGCCGCCGTGGTGCTGGACGTGAAAACCGGCGAAGTGCTGGCGCTGGCCAACTGGCCGACGTACGATCCGAACGACCGCAAGGGCCTGACCGGGGCGCAGCTGCGCAACCGCGTCATCACCGATACTTTCGAGCCGGGTTCGACCCTCAAACCGTTCACCGTCGCGCTGGCGCTCGACAGCGGGCGCGTCACGCCCACCACCCGCATCGATACCGGGGCCGGGCGCTTCGTGATCAACGGCGCGCCGATTTCCGACACCAAGGCGCACGGCGTGATCACGGTTTCCGAGATCGTCGAAATGTCGTCCAACATCGGCACCTCCAAGCTGGCGCTGTCGATGCCGCCGCGCGAAATGTGGGAGATGTTTACCGAAGTCGGTTTCGGCCAGCAGCCCAAGTTCGGCTTTCCCGGCGCGGTGGCGGGGCGCGTGCGTCCGTACAAATCGTGGCGTCCGGTCGAACAGGCCACCATGAGCTACGGGAACGGCATTTCGGTTTCGCTGCTGCAACTGGCGCGCGGCTACATGATGTTCGCGCGCGACGGCGACACCATTCCGCTGTCGTTCCAGAAGGTCACCGAGCCGCCGGTCGGGCGCCAGATCATCAAGCCGAAAACCGCGCGCCAGATGCGCGAGATGCTCGAGCTGGTGGTGTCGGGCGCGCACGGCACCGCCAAGCAGGCGCAGGTTGCCGGCTACCGCGTGGGCGGCAAGACCGGCACCGCCTACAAGGTCGAAAACGGCAAGTACGCCATGCCGCGCAAGTACATCGGCAGTTTTGTCGGCATGGTGCCGATGTCGAACCCGCGCTTCATCATCGCCGTCATGATCGACGAACCGACCGCGATCGGCCACTTCGGCGGCATCGTGGCGGCGCCGACCTTTGCCGCGCTGGCCGCCAACTCGCTGCGCGCGCTCAATATTCCGCCCGATTCGGACGTGACCGAAATCGTCGCGCCGAACGATGGCTCCGGGGAGGTGATGTAATGACACAAATAGTGCCGTCCTTGAATCCGCAGCAGGTCTGCAGCTGGATCGCCCAGGCCGCACCCGGCGCCAGGGTGGTGTCCGACTCGCGCCGCGTCAAGCCGGGCGACGTTTTCTTCGCCTACCCGGGCGACGCCGCCGACGGCCGCGCCTACATCGCCAGGGCGATTGAGCAGGGCGCCGCCGCCATCGTCTACGACGACCGCGATTTCGCCTGGACTGACGCCTCGGGCGTGCCGCACCTGGCCGTGAGCGACCTGAAAGCGCACGCCGGTCCGATCGCGCACGCTTGCTATGGCATGCCGGACGCCGCCATGTTCACCGTCGGCGTGACCGGCACCAACGGCAAGACCTCGTGCGCGGTCTGGCTCGGCCAGGCCTTTGCGCGCCTGGGCGAGACGGCGGCCGTCATCGGCACGCTCGGCGTGGGATTGTTCAGTGGGCGCGGCGAAGTCGAGTACGACGTCACCGGCTACACGACACCCGACGCGGTGCTGCTGGCCGAAAAACTGGCCGGCGTGCGCGATGCGGGCGCCACCGCGCTGGCGATTGAGGTAAGCTCCATCGGTCTCGGGCAAGGCCGTACCCTGGGCATGCATTTTGACGTTGCGCTGTTCACCAACCTGACGCGCGACCACCTCGATTATCACGGCACCATGGAATGCTACGAAGCGGCGAAGGCCAAGCTGTTCGCGTGGCCAGGATTGAAAACAGCAGTGCTTAACCTCGACGACCCGGCAGGACAACGCCTGGTCAAGCAACTCGTATCCCAGCCCGGCGGCCCTTGCGTGACCGGCTACACCCTGCGCGACGTGGCCACCCAGCCCGACATCGCCGGCGTGACCATGCTGCGCGCCTCGCAGTTCCGCAGCCGCCACGCGGGCACCGAATTCCATCTCGATTCGCCGCTCGGCGGCGCCCAGGTCAAGACGCGCCTGGTGGGCCACTTCAACATCAGCAATGCGCTGGCGGTGCTCGGCGCACTGCTGGCCAAGGGCGTGGCCCTGCGCGCCGCGCTCGACGCCATCGAAGCGCTGACGCCGGCGCCCGGCCGCATGCAGCAGATCGGCGGCCAGGATGCGCCGATGGTGGTCATCGACTACGCCCACACCCCGGACGCGCTGGAGCAAACCCTGGGCGCGCTGCGCCAGGTCGCGCACGAACGCGGCGGCCAGTTGTGGTGCGTGTTCGGCTGCGGCGGCGACCGCGATCCGGGCAAGCGCCCGCAAATGGGGGCGATTGCGCAGATTGCCGAACATGTGCTGGTCACCAGCGACAATCCGCGCAGCGAAGATCCGGCCGCCATCATCAGCCAGATCGTGGCCGGCATGGATGCGGCCCATCCGGCCTCGCGCTTGCAGGCGATCGAAGACCGCGCCGCCGCGATCCTGTCGGCCGTCAAGCACGCGGCCAAGCCGGACGTCATCCTGCTGGCCGGTAAAGGCCATGAGCCGTACCAGGAAATCAAGGGCCGCAAGATGCCGTTTTCCGACGCCGATCACGCCGCGCTGGCGCTGGCCGCGCGCGTGACCATGATGAGGACGAACTGATGCACGGCTCGCTCGCACAACTGGTCGCGGCTATTTCCAACGCGCGCATGACGGCCGACGCCACTTTCAGCAGCGTCTCGACCGACAGCCGCAGCGCCGGCGCCGGCGCGCTGTTCGTCGCCCTGCGCGGCGAGACCTTCGACGCCCACGACTTCCTGGCCCAGGTGGCCGCCGGCGGCGCCGCGTGCGTGGTGGCGGAGCGCCTGCCGGACGGCTGGACCCTGCCCGCCATCGTGGTGCCGGATACCCTCGTCGCCCTGGGCCGCATCGCCAACCACTGGCGCGCGCAATACGCCATTCCCGTGATCGGCGTCACCGGCAGCAACGGCAAGACCACGGTCAAGGAAATGGTCGCCGCGATCCTGGCGGCCGGCCTGTCGGAACAGGCGCGCCTGGCCACGCGCGGCAACCTGAATAACGAAATCGGCGTGCCGCTCACCTTGATGCGCCTGACCGAAGCGCACAAGGCGGCCGTGATTGAACTGGGCATGAATCATCCGGGTGAGATCGCGCGCCTGACGGCGATTGCCGCGCCCACCATCGCGCTGGTTAACAACGCCCAGCGCGAGCACCAGGAATTCATGCACACGGTCGAAGCGGTGGCGCGCGAAAACGGCGCCGTCCTGGCCGGTCTGCCGCTTGACGGCGTGGCCGTGTTCCCAGGCGACGACGAATACACCGCGCTGTGGCAGGGCATGGCCGCCGGCCGCACCTGCATCACCTTCGGCTTCGACGCCGCCTGCAACGTCAGCTGCGGGCACCGCGCCACCGATTTCGGCAGCGAACTCGATGTAACGGTGCGGATCGACGGCGCGCCGACGCACAGCTTCAACGTCAAGCTGGCCGCGGCCGGTTTGCACAATGTGCGTAACGCGCTCGCGGCGATCGCCTGCACCATCGCCGCCGGCATTGCGCCGGAAGCCGTGGCGCGCGGCCTGGCCGCGTTCGAGCCGGTCAGCGGCCGCCTGCAGCGCAAGCACGCCACCTGCGGCGCCACCGTCATTGACGACAGCTACAACGCCAATCCGGATTCGGTGCGCGCCGCCATCGACGTACTGGCGCAGGCGCACGCGCCGCGCATCCTGGTACTGGGCGACATGGGCGAAGTCGGCACCCAGGGACGCGAATTTCACGAAGAAATCGGCGCCTACGCGGCCGCGCGCGGTATTGACTCGGTGCTCGTCACCGGCGAACTGACGCGCCACATGGCCGCCTCGGGCGCACAGCATTACACGCAGTTCGACGAATTATTGGCAGCACTCGATACACAATTGGGCAGCACCTCTGACGCGACTGTACTGGTGAAGGGCTCGCGTTTCATGAAAATGGAACGGGTCGTCGCTCACCTGGCCGGATCACATAACACAAGTAAGGAAGCCCACTAACATGCTGCTCTGGCTCGCACAAATGTTCCAGGACGAACTCGGTCCTCTGCGAATCTTCAACTTCATCACCTTCCGCGCGGTGTTCGCCACCATCACGGCGGTGCTGATCGGCCTGGTCGCCGGTCCGGCTGTGATCCGCAAACTGACGTCGCTCAAAGTCGGCCAGGCAGTGCGCCCGGACGGTCCGCAGACGCACCTGAAAAAACACGGCACGCCAACCATGGGCGGTGTGCTGATCCTGATCGCCATCGGCGTCTCCACCCTGCTGTGGTGCGACCTGTCGAACCGCCTGGTGTGGCCGGTGCTGGTGGTGACCCTCGGTTTTGGCGCCATCGGCTGGGCCGACGACTACCGCAAGGTGGTCTACCAGGACCCGGAAGGCATGCGCTCGGGCGAAAAGTACTTCTGGATGTCGCTGATCGGCATCGCCGCCTCGCTGTACCTGGCGTTCTCGGTATCGGCGCCGACCCCCGGCAAAGTGTGGGACCTGTTCTACGCCTGGGTGCAGTCGGGCTTTTCGCTCGACCTGCCGCCCAAGGCCGACTTGATCGTGCCGTTCGTGAAAACCGTCAGCTATCCGCTCGGCGTGTGGGGCTTCATCGCGCTGACTTACTGCGTCATCGTCGGCACCAGCAACGCGGTCAACTTCACCGACGGCCTCGATGGCCTGGCGATCATGCCGACCGTGATGGTCGGCTCGGCCCTGGGCCTGTTCGCCTACCTGACCGGCAGCGCCACGTACTCCAAATACCTGTTCATCCCGCACATTCCCGGCGCGGGCGAACTGTTGATTTTTTGCGGCGCGATGGCCGGCGCGGGCCTGGCCTTCCTTTGGTATAACGCGCATCCGGCCCAGATGTTCATGGGCGACGTCGGCGCGCTGGCGCTCGGCGGCGCGCTCGGCACCATTGCCGTCATCGTGCGCCAGGAAATCGTCCTGTTCATCATGGGCGGCGTGTTCGTGGCCGAAACGGTCTCGGTGATCATCCAGGTCAGCTGGTTCAAGTACACCAAGAAGCGTTACGGCACCGGGCGCCGCGTGTTCCTGATGGCGCCTTTGCACCATCACTTCGAACAAAAAGGCTGGAAAGAGACCCAGGTCGTCGTGCGTTTCTGGATCATCACGATGATGCTGGTGCTGGTCGGCCTGTCCACCCTGAAGCTGCGCTGATGAACCACCTCGAACTCTACGCCGGCAAACACGCCCTGGTCCTCGGACTGGGCGAGTCGGGTCTCGCCATGGCGCAGTGGCTGGCGCGCTGCGGTGCGCGCGTGCGCGTGGCCGACACGCGCGAAGCGCCGCAACGCCTGCAAGCGCTCAACGACGCGGTTCCGGCGGCCGAATTCATCGGCGGGGAGCTGCTCGAAGCGCTGCTCGAGACGATCGACTTCGTGGCCGTCAGCCCGGGTCTCGCGCCCGAACGCGAACTGGCGGCCATCGTGCCGGCGGCCGCCGCGCGCGCCATTCCGGTGTGGGGCGAGATCGAACTGTTCGCCCAGGCCCTGGCCGCGTTGAAAGACGAACGCGCGTATGCGCCGAAAGTCATCGCGATTACCGGCACCAACGGCAAGACCACCGTCACCAGCCTGACCGGTTTGCTGTGCCAGCGCGCCGGCCTGTCGACCCGCGTGGCCGGCAATATCAGCCCGGCGGCGCTCGACGTGCTGCGCGAAGTGCTGGACCAGGACTGTCTGCCGCAAGCGTGGATTCTCGAGTTGTCGAGCTTCCAGCTGCATTCGACCTTCAGCCTGAATGCCGATGCGGCCACGGTGCTGAACCTCACCCAGGACCACCTCGACTGGCACGGCAACATGGACGCCTACGGCGTTGATAAGGCGCGCATCTTCGGCCCGTCGACGGTGCGCGTGCTCAATCGCGACGACCCGCTGGTCGCGCGCATGGGCGCACAAGGCAGCGTGGTGCGCACTTTCGGCACGGGCGAGCCGCAGGAAGCCGACAGCTTCGGCCTGCACAACGAACGCGGCGTGCTGTGGCTGACCGTGGCGGTGGCCGGCGAAGAGAGCGAGAAAAAGCGCAAGAAAAACGATCCGGTCGAAGTGGTGCCGTGCACGATCAGCCGCCTGATGCCGGCCGACGCCCTGCGCATCCGCGGCCTGCACAACGCCGCCAACGCGCTGGCCGCGCTGGCCCTGTGCCGCGCCATCGGCCTGCCGTTCGCGCCGCTGTTGCACGGCCTGCGCGACTACCAGGGCGAACCGCACCGGGTCGAACTGGTGGCCGCCATCGACGCCGTCGACTACTACGACGACAGCAAGGGCACCAACGTCGGCGCCACGGTGGCCGCCCTGACTGGTTTGGGCAAGGCCTTCGGCGGCGAAGCGCAAAAGATCGTGCTGATCGCGGGCGGCGACGGCAAGGGCCAGCAGTTCGAGCCGCTGGCCGAACCGTGCTCGCGCTACGTGCGCGTGGTGCTGCTGATCGGGCGCGACGCGCCGCTGCTGCGCGCGGCCATCGAGCCGTCCGGCGTCGATGTGATCGACTGCGAAACCCTGCCGGAAGCGGTGCGGCGCGCGTCCGCACTGGCGCAGGCCGGCGATTGCGTGCTGCTCTCGCCGGCCTGCGCCAGCTTCGACATGTTCACCGGCTATGGCCACCGGGCCCAGGTGTTCGTCGACGCCGTGCGCGAACTGGCGCTCGATAAAGGACAGGATCTCTGATGGCCTTCCAGTTTCCATTCAAATTCGCCGGCCCGGCTTCGGACGCATTGTCCGGGGACCGCACACGCCCGTCGAAAATGATGGAATACGACCAGTTGCTGGTCTGGGTCACCGTGCTGCTGATGCTGTTCGGGATGGTGATGGTGTACTCGGCGTCGATCGCGTTGCCCGATTCGCCCAAGTACGCCAACTACAAAACCACGTATTTCCTGCAGCGCCAGGCGATCTTCATCATGGTTTCGATGCTGGCCGGCTTCTTTGTGTTCCGCATTCCGGTCACGGTCTGGCAGCGCTACGCATCGACCTTGTTCGTCGGCAGCCTGGCGCTGCTGGCATTGGTGCTGGTGCCGCACGTGGGCTTTTCGGTCAACGGCGCGCAGCGCTGGCTGGACCTCAAATTCTTCAAGCTGCAGCCGTCCGAAGTGATGAAAATCGCGGCCGTGCTGTACGCCGCCGACTACACGGTGCGCAAGCAGGAATACATGCACAAGCTGACCAAGGGCTTCCTGCCGATGGCCGGTGCGATCGGCCTGGTCGGCCTGCTGCTGCTGCTCGAACCCGATCTGGGCGCGTTCGGCGTGATCGTCTGCATCGCCATGGGCATCTTGTTCCTGGGCGGGATCAACGCGGTCTGGTTCGGCGGCATCGGCGCGCTGCTGGTGACCATTTTCGGCGCCATCATCTTCTTTTCGCCGTTCCGGCGCGCGCGCATGTTCGCTTACCTGAACCCCTGGGAAGAGGGCAATTCGCTCGACAAGGCCTATCAGCTGACCCATTCGCTGATCGCCTTCGGGCGCGGCGAATGGTTCGGCGTGGGCCTGGGCGCCAGCGTCGAAAAACTGCACTACCTGCCCGAAGCGCACACCGACTTCCTGATGGCGGTCATCGGCGAAGAACTGGGCCTGGCCGGCGTGGTGGTCGTCATCGCCATGTTCTACTGGCTGGTCAAGCGCGCCTTCGATATCGGGCGCCAGGCCATCGCCATCGACCAGACCTTCGCCGGCCTTGCGGCCAAGGGCATCGGCATCTGGATCGGCGTGCAGACCTTTATCAACATGGGTGTGAACCTGGGCCTGCTGCCGACCAAGGGACTGACCCTGCCGCTGATGAGTTACGGCGGCTCGGGCGTATTGATCAACTGTGTGGGATTGGCGATTTTGCTGCGTATCGATTATGAGAACCGTGTGTTGATGAGGGGTGGACGGCCATGAAGCGTTTGATGATCATGGCGGCCGGCACCGGTGGGCATATCTTCCCGGGGATCGCGATCGCGCAGACCATGCGCCAGCGCGGCTGGGAGGTGAGCTGGCTGGGAACCTCGCACGGCATGGAGCAGGAGCTCGTGCCCAAAAACGGCATCGCCATCGACAGCATCGATTTTTCGGGCATGCGCGGCAAGGGGCTGAAACACAGCGTGACCGGGGCCTTCAAGATGGCCGCCAGTTTCGTGGCCTGCCGCCGCTTCATCAGGCAGCGCAAGCCGGACGTGGTGCTCGGCATGGGCGGCTACGTGTGCGTCCCCGGCGGCATGATGGCGCGCGCCGCCGGCGTGCCGCTGGCGCTGGTCAATGCCGACGCCGCGCTGCTGTTGTCGAACAAGACGCTCGCGCCCCTGGCGAAAAAAGTGATGTTCGGCTTTCCCGCCGATTTCGGCAGCGCCGCCGCCAAGGCCATCGTCACCGGCAACCCGGTGCGCAAGGAAATCCTGGCCATGACGGCGCCGCTGCAGCGCTTCGACGGCCGCAGCGGGCCTTTGCGCGTGCTGGTCGTCGGCGGCAGCCTGGGAGCGAAGGTATTGAACGACAGCGTGCCGGCCGCACTGGCGCTGCTGCCGGAAGGCCAGCGTCCGCACGTGACGCACCAGTCGGGCAAGAAGAATATCGATGCGCTGCGCGAGGCCTATGCCAAAGCCGGCGTGACGGCCGACGTGGTCGACTTCATCGACGACATGGCCGGCGCCTATGCCGCGGCCGACGTGGTGATCTGCCGCGCCGGCGCGATCACGGTGTCGGAACTGACGGCGGCGGGCGTGGCCAGCGTGCTGGTGCCGTTCGTGGCCAGCACCACCAGCCACCAGCGCGACAACGCGCAGTGGATGGACAAGCAAAAGGCGGCAATTCATTTGCCGCAAACAGAATTGAGCGCGCAGCGCGTGGTGCAGCTGCTGCAAGGGCTGGACCGCGAGACCTGCCGCGCCATGGCGGTCGCCGCACTGGCGGTCGGCAAGCGCAACGCCAATGAAGCAATCGCGGACGTACTCGAACAACTGGCAGGAACAGCAAACAGAACATGAAACATAAAATCAAGAACATTCACTTCGTCGGCATCGGCGGCAGCGGCATGAGCGGCATCGCAGAAGTGCTGCTCAATCTCGGCTACAGCGTCTCCGGTTCGGACCTGGGCACCAACGTGGCCAGCCAGCGTTTGGCCAGCCTGGGCGCGCAGGTGATGCTCGGCCACGCGGCCGATAATATCCTCGGCGCCGACGTGGTCGTGACCTCGACCGCCGTCAAGGACGACAATCCGGAGGTGGTGGCGGCGCGCGCAGCGCAGATTCCCATTGTGCCGCGCGCGATTATGCTCGGTGAATTGATGCGCTTAAAGCGCGGCATCGCCATTGCCGGCACCCACGGCAAGACCACCACCACCAGCCTGGTAGCCTCCGTATTGGCCCAGGGCGGGCTCGATCCGACCTTTGTGATCGGTGGCCGCTTGAACAGCGCCGGCGCCAACGCCAAGCTGGGCACCGGCGAATACATCGTGGCCGAAGCCGACGAATCGGACGCCTCGTTCCTGAACCTGACGCCGATGATCGAAGTGATCACCAACATCGACGCCGATCACATGGAAACCTACGAGCACGATTTCGAAAAGCTCAAGCAGGCCTTCGTGCACTTCACCCACCGCCTGCCGTTCTACGGGCGCGTGATGCTGTGCATCGACGACCAGCACGTGCGCGACATCATCCCGTTCGTGACCAAGCCGATTACTACCTATGGCTTTTCCGAAGCGGCCCAGGTGCGCGCCATCAATGCCAGCGCCATCGGCCTGCAGATGCATTTCACGGTGGTCCAGGAAGGCTATCCGGATACACAGTTCATCCTCAACCAGCCCGGCATGCATAATGTGCAGAATGCCTGTTCGGCCATTGCCATCGCGCGCGAAATCGGTATCGACGACAGCGCGACCCAGCAGGGCCTGGCCGAGTTCCACGGCGTGGGCCGGCGCTTCACGCGTTACGGCGACATTGCCATTCCGGGCGGCGGCAGCTTTGCGCTGGTGGACGACTTCGGCCACCACCCGGTCGAGACGGAAGTGACCCTGGCGGCGGCGCGCGGGGCATACCCGGGCCGGCGCCTGGTGCTGGCCTTCCAGCCGCACCGCTATTCGCGCACGCGCGACCTGTTCGAAGATTTTGTGAAGGTGCTGGCCACGCCCGACGTGCTGCTGCTGTCCGAAGTCTACGCCGCCGGCGAGGCGCATGTGGTGGCCGCCGACGGCCGCGCGCTGGCGCACGCGCTGCGCGTGGGCGGGAAAATCGAGCCGATTTTTGTCGAGGCGATTGCCGACATGCCGGCTGCAATCATGAATGTGGTGCGCGACGGTGACGTTGTGATTACCATGGGCGCCGGCTCGATCAGCGGCATTCCGAATAAACTGGTTAATCCTGTGGAGGCTTGAGCATGAGTGGTTTTAATTCCGGCGACGCCGCCGCACTGGGCAAGGTCGGCGTGCTGTTCGGCGGCCGTTCGGCCGAACGCGATGTGTCGATCATGTCGGGCAAGGGCGTGCACGCGGCGCTGCAAAGCAAGGGCATCGACGCCCATTTGTTCGACACCGGCGAGCGTAGCATCGCCGACCTTGCGGCCGAAGAATTCGACCGCGTGTTCATCGCGCTGCACGGCCGCTTCGGCGAAGACGGCAGCCTGCAGGGCGCGCTCGAGCAGCTCGGTATTCCGTACACCGGCAGCGGCGTGATGGCGTGCGCGATCGGCATGGACAAGATATACACCAAGATGATCTGGCTGATGCGCGGCCTGCCGACGCCGCGCTACGCGTCGCTCGACGCCAGCACCGACCTGGCGCAGGTGGTGGCCCAGCTTGGCCTGCCGCTGATCGTCAAGCCGCCGCACGAAGGTTCGAGCATGGGCATCACCAAGGTGCGCGCCGAGGGCGACCTGAAGGCGGCCTACGAGGTGGCGGCCGGTTTCGACGAGGTGGTGCTGGCCGAGGAATTCGTCACCGGGCGCGAGCTGACGGTGGCGGTGCTCGGTCGCGGCGCGCATGCGCGCGCGCTGCCGATCGTCGAAATCGTGGCGCCGGACGGTAATTACGATTACCAGAACAAGTACTTCACCGACGATACCAAGTATTTTTGCCCGGCCGTGCTGGACGAAGCGACCAGCGCGGAAGTGTCGCGACTGGCGGTGGAAGCCTACCGCGCCATCGATTGCGAAGGCTGGGGCAGGGTCGATGTGCTGCTGCGCGCCAGCGACAACAAGCCGTTCCTGATCGAGGTCAATACCTCGCCGGGCATGACCAGTCACTCGCTGGTGCCGATGGCGGCGCGCGCGCTGGGCATCAGCTATGAAGACCTGTGTGTCGAGATTGTTCGTTCGGCACGCTTGAAAATGGCCCAGGGCCAGGGTTAATACAGTAATGTGGCATGACGTACGCTCTTTGAACGCAACCGCGAGCGGCTTGATGGCCGCCGTGGTGATCGCTTGCCTGGCGTCGGGTGTGTGGTGGCTGTCGCAGCTGCCCATGTTCACCCTGCGCACGGTGCGGGTCGACAGCGTGCACGCGACCGGGCTGCAGCACGTGAACAAGCTTACTTTGCGCGCCGGCGTGGTGGGCCGCATCAAGGGGAATTTTTTCACGACCAACCTGGAACAGGTACGCACCGCCTTCGAAGCGGTGCCCTGGGTCAGGCGGGCCACGGTGCGGCGCGAGTGGCCGGACCAGCTGATCGTGGAAGTCGAGGAGCACGAAGCGCTCGGCACCTGGGGCGAGGATGGGCGCCTGTTATCGGTCAAGGGCGATGTATTTACCGCCAACCTGGCCGAGGCGGACGAGGACCATCCGCTGCCGGCTCTGGACGGGCCGGAAGGCAGCGAGAAGGAAGTGCTGGCGCGGTTCATCGAATTACGCGCGATGTTTGCGCCGATCGCGCTGGTGCCGGAAAAGCTGGACCTGTCGAACCGTTACGCATGGACCGTGAAACTCGATAACGGCATGAGCGTGGCGCTGGGACGGGAGCAGGACAAGACGACATTCAAGCAGCGGGTGCAACGGCTGGTGGGGATTTATCCGCAACTGGCCAACCGCCTGCAGGATGGCATCGATACGATCGACATGCGCTATCAGAACGGCCTGGCGCTATCCGCCGCCGCCCTGGTACTGCCCGACGATCCGCACAAGCCTGTGAAGGCGGTGGCAAAAAAAGCAGTAAAACCGAACAGCAGATCAACCAGCAGCAAAATCAAGCAAAGACAGTAGGCGACAGCACATGACAAAAGACGCGAAAAACCTGATCGTCGGCCTCGATATCGGTACCTCGAAAGTGGTGGCCGTGGTGGCCGAGGTGATGTCCGACGGGCGCCACGAGGTGATCGGACTGGGTCAGCACGAGTCGCGCGGACTGAAAAAAGGGGTGGTCGTCAATATCGAGGCGACCGTCGAATCGATCCAGCGCGCGCTCGAAGAAGCCGAGCTGATGGCCGACTGCAAGATCCGCAATGTCTACGCGGGCATCGCCGGCAGCCATATCCGCTCGTTCAATTCGAGCGGCATGGTCGCGATCAAGGACAAGGAAGTGACCGCCACCGACGTGGCGCGCGTGATCGAAACGGCCAAGGCGGTCAACATCCCGACCGACCAGCAGTTGCTGCACACGGTGCCGCAGGAATTCATCGTCGACAGCCAGGAAGACGTGCGCGAACCGATCGGCATGAGCGGCATTCGCCTGGAAGTGCGGGTGCATATTGTCACCGGTGCGGTGTCGGCGGTACAAAACATTGTAAAGTGCGTTCGCCGCTGCGGCCTTGAAGTATCGGACCTGATCTTGCAGCCGATGGCCTCGGCCGATGCGGTGCTCACGCTCGACGAAAAGGAACTGGGCGTGGTGCTGATCGACATTGGCGGCGGCACCACCGACATTGCGGTGTTTTCCGACGGCGCGATCCGGCATACGGCGGTCATTCCGATCGCCGGCGACCAGATCACCAACGACATCGCGATGGCGCTGCGCACGCCCACTTCCGAAGCTGAAGAGATCAAGATCCGCTACGGCGTGGCCAAGCAGGTGCTGGCCGATCCGCACGAATCGCTCGAAGTGCCGGGGCTGGGCGACCGTGGTCCGCGCAACCTGTCGCGCCAGGCGCTGGCGGCGGTGATCGAGCCGAGGGTCGAAGAATTGTTCGCGATGGTGCACCAGGTGGTGCGCGAGTCGGGTTACGAAGGAGTTCTGTCGTCGGGCATCGTGCTCACCGGCGGCACCGCGATCATGCCCGGCATGGTGGAGATGGCGGAAGATATTTTCCTCAAGCCGGCGCGCCTTGGCACGCCGGATTATCGCGGCCAGCTGGCCGACGTGGTGCGCAGCCCGCGCTATGCGACCGTGCTCGGGCTGCTGCTCGAAGCGAAGAAGCAGTATCTGCGCGGGCATATCGTGACGCGCCAGGATGGCTCCGTCAAAGCGGTCTGGCAGCGCATGAAGGAATGGTTTTTAGGGAATTTTTAGGTCGGCACGAATTGAAATACAACGTACACGGGTTCTTGTTATTTAACGGTTAACGCAGTTTTCAATCTCCAGGTTTCATACCACTATGAGTCCTGGCGCTTGGAAACCGCACTTTGATTAGGAGTTCATCATGGAGTTTGATATGGTCGATAACGCAGCACTAGGAACCGTCATCAAGGTCGTCGGCGTCGGCGGAGCAGGTGGCAATGCGGTTCAGCACATGATCAACAAGGGCGTGTCTGGCGTTGAGTTCATCGCGGCCAATACCGATTCGCAGGCGCTGGCCAAGTCCAGCGCGCACAACATCATCCAGATCGGCGAGTCGGGCCTGGGCGCCGGCATGAAGCCGACCGTCGGCCGCCAGCTGGCCGAAGAATCGCGCGCGCGCATCGAAGACGCGCTGCGCGGCGCGCACATGGTTTTCATCGCGGCCGGCATGGGCGGCGGCACCGGTACCGGCGCGGCGCCAATCGTGGCCGAAATCGCCAAGTCGCTCGGCGCGCTGACGGTGGCCGTGGTCTCCAAGCCGTTTTCGTACGAAGGCCAGAAGTGCATGGACGTGGCCGAGAGCGGGCTGGAAGAGCTGTCGCTGCACGTCGACTCCCTGATCATCATCCTCAATGAAAAACTGGAAGAGATCTACGAAGACGAATCGATGATCGAGTGGATGCGCCACGCCGACGATGTGCTCAACAACGCGGTAGCCGGTATCGCCGAGATCATCAACGTGCCGGGTCACATCAACGTCGACTTCAACGACGTCAAGACCATCATGGGCGAGCAGGGCAAGGCCATGATGGGCACCGCCACCGCCAGCGGCGTCGATCGCGCCCGCATCGCGGCCGAGCAGGCAGTCGCTTCGCCGCTGCTCGACGGGATCGACCTGTCGGGTGCGCGCGGGGTGCTGGTCAACGTCACCGCCAGCCGTGGCCTCAAGGGTAAAGAGATCAAGGAAGTCATGGCGGCCGTGCGCGCGTTTGCAGCGCCCGATGCGTCGATTGCGCAAGGTATCGCGTACGACGACGAAATGGGCGACGACATCCGCGTGACCGTGGTGGCGACGGGCCTGGGCAAGGCCAAGAAGGCCATGCAGCTGGTGCAGCAACCGATGCTGCGCACCGGTACCCACAACGGCCCGGCCATGTCGGCCGGCGGCGTGGGCGCGACCGTGGGCGTGTCGATGGGTTCCGGCTCGGCCAGCGGCCACGCCATGGAAGGCATGAAGCAGCCCGCCGTGTGGCGCCGCGAGCAGGCCTCCGAGCAGGTCCAGGCGATGCAGCGCAATGGCGTGGAAACCTACGACATTCCGGCCTTCCTGCGCAAGCAAGCCGACTAAGCCGGCCGCAGTGCTGGGTTGAAGAAGCCGGGAACTTTCCCGGCTTTTTTTATCGGTACGACGCCGCGCACGGGGAACTGTGCCTGATCGCAGCGCCCGCTGCCTGCAAGATCGGGCAGGATCAGGCATACTAGTCGTCTTATCAACCCTACATTATGGAGCCTCGAATGACTATTAAAATCGGCGACCGCCTGCCGGAAGGCACCCTCTCTGAATTCGTCGAGACCGAAACCGAAGGCTGCTCGCTCGGCCCGAACACTTTCCAGGTGGCTGATCTGGTCAAGGGCAAGAAGATCGCCATCTTCGGCCTGCCGGGCGCCTACACCCCGACCTGCTCCGCACAGCACGTGCCGGGCTACGTCAAGCTGGCCGACGAACTCAAAGCCAAGGGCGTCGACGAAATCTGGTGCATCTCGGTCAATGACGCTTTCGTCATGGGCGCCTGGGGCCGCGACCAGAAAGCCACCGGCATCGTGCGCATGATGGCCGACGGTAACGCCGCCTACAGCAAGGCACTCGGCCTGGACGCCGACTTCTCCAAGTTCGGCATGGGCACGCGCTCGCAGCGCTACTCGCTGCTGGTCGACGACGGCGTGGTCACGCAATTGAACGTGGAGCAGGGCGGCGCTTTTGAAGTGTCGAACGCCGAAACGCTGCTCAAGCAAGTCGCTTAATCCCTACCTGTCACCTCTGTCGCACAAACGGCGCCGCGGCGCCGTTTTTTATATCGCCATGCATATTCAAACCGAAACGCCACGCCAGAGCGACGTTATCGCCATGCTCGAACGGCTGGACGCCTATTTTGCCGCTCTTTATCCGCCCGAGAGCAACCACCTGATGGACGTCGACTCGC
Source organism: Massilia rubra (assembly GCF_011682065.1). GTDB lineage: Bacteria > Pseudomonadota > Gammaproteobacteria > Burkholderiales > Burkholderiaceae_D > Telluria_A > Telluria_A rubra. The sequence continues at coordinate 144,972 of NZ_VUYU01000010.1, forward strand.
TCTGCCAGGACGGCGTGGTGTTCCTGGTCGCGCGCGATGCCGAAGGCCGCGCGCTTGGCTGCGGCGCTTACGTCGACCGCGGTGGCTACGGCGAAGTCAAACGCATGTACGTCGAACCGGCCAGCCGGGGCCAGGGCGTGGGCGGCAAGCTGCTGGGCGAGATTGCGCGCCGCGCGGCGGCCGCCGGCCTGCCGGCGTTGATGCTCGAAGCGGGCATCAGCCAGCCGGAAGCCATCGGCCTGTATGAGCGCGACGGTTTTATCCGCTGCGCGCCGTTCGGCGACTATCAACCCGATCCGCTGAGCCTTTTCATGGTCAAGCGCCTGTGATGGCGCGCAGCGGCAATCTGCGCGCCATTTACGCGATGCTGATCGCGGTGGCCATGTTCTCGCTGATGGACACGGTGATGAAGCTGCTGTCGGCGCATTATCCGGCGCTGCAGGTGGCCGCCATGCGCGGCCTGTCGTCGCTGCCGCTGGTGCTCGCGTACGTGGGCTGGCGCGGCGCGTTCGCCAGCGCCTTGCAGGTGCGCTGGCCGCTGCACCTGCTGCGCGCGGGCCTGAGCATCACCATGCTTGGCCTGTTCGCCTTCGGCCTGCGCAATCTGTCGCTGGCCGAAGCGTATTCGATCTTCTTCATCGCGCCCGCCCTGATCACCGCCTTGTCGGTGGTGTTCTTGAAAGAGAGCGTCAACCTGGCGCGCTGGATCGCCATTGCGGTCGGCCTGGGCGGGGTGCTGGTGGTGCTGCGCCCGAGCGGGACCGGCATGCTGACCCTGGGCGGACTGGCGGTGCTGGGCGCGGCGCTGTGCTACGCGGTGTCGGCCATTACCACCCGCATCGTCGGGCGCACCGACCGCTCCGAACACATGGTGCTGTGGCTGATGGTGTTCCTGGCCATTGGCGCGACCACCCTGGCCGCGCCCAACTGGGTGGCGGTGCGCAGCGCCGATGTGTGGCTGCTGTGCGGCCTGTCGCTGACCGGCTTCCTGGGGCAACTGGCGGTGACCGAAGCGTTCAATTCCGGCGAAGCGTCGCGCGTGGCGCCGTTCGAGTATTCGGGGCTGGCCTGGGGCGTGGGGCTGGACTGGATCCTGTGGCGCACCCTGCCCGACCAGTACACCCTGATCGGCGCGGCCATCATCATCGGCAGCGGCATCTACCTGGTGCGGCACGAGCGCGCGCACGCCCAGGCCGAGCATCCGTAAGCGATCCGGAACGGCTGGCGGCACCGGCCGATCAAGTTCGCTATAATCGCCGGATGTTAAAACAAAGAACCGTCAAACAACTGGTGCGCACCGTCGGCGTGGGGCTGCACTCCGGGACCAAGGTCGAGCTGACCCTGCGCCCGGCCGAGATCGACACCGGCATCGTGTTCCGCCGCGTCGACCTGAACCCGGTGGTGGAGTTTCCGGCCAGCGCCGGCGTGGTGGGCGATACGCGCATGGCGTCGGTGCTGGTCAAGGACGACGCGCGCGTGTCCACGGTGGAGCACCTGATGTCGGCATGCGCCGGGCTCGGGATCGACAACCTGTATGTGGACGTGTCGGCCGAAGAAATTCCGATCATGGACGGCTCGGCCTCGTCGTTTGTCTTTTTGCTGCAACAGGCGGGCGTGCAGGAGCAGGGCGCGGCGAAAAAATTCATCCGCGTGCTGAAAGACGTGGAAGTGCGCCAGGGCAGCGGCGCCAACGAAAAATGGGCGCGCCTGACGCCATACGATGGCTTCAAGCTCGATTTTTTCATCGAATTCAATCACCCGGCGGTCGACGGCACGACCCAGCGCGCCTTCGTCGACTTTGGCGATGTGTCGTATGTACACGACGTGGCGCGCGCGCGCACCTTCGGTTTCATGCAGGACGTGGAAAGCCTGCGCGGCATGGGCCTGGCGCGCGGCGGCTCGTTAGAGAACGCGATTGTGATGGACGAGTACCGCATCCTCAATTCGGATGGCCTGCGCTACGACGACGAATTCGTGCGCCACAAGATACTCGACGCGATCGGCGACTTGTACCTGGTCGGGCACCCGCTGCTGGCGGGGTACGAGGCGCACAAGTCGGGCCATGCGCTCAACAATCTGCTGCTGCTGGAACTGCTCAAGCATCCGGACGCGTACGAGATCGTGGCGTTCGAAAAACCTGGCAGCGCCCCGGCCTCGTACGTGCGCCAGATGGCGCGCGAGTGGGCGCTTACCTAGCCTAAACCGTCGTCCCAGCGCGGATTCCGATCAGCGCTGGCGCGCCGCCATCGCCTTGACGGCGGCGATCAGGGTGGCGTTGGCCTTGGTTTTCGGCAGCGCGTCACCGAGCGCTTCGAACGCCGAGCGCGCCGTGCCGGGCAGGATCAGCTGGTGCGTGTGCACCACTTGGGGAATGCTGCGCGTGACCTGCACCTTCAGTTTGATGTCGTCGATATGCCAGCCGCGCTTTTGCAGCGCCCCTTGCAGCTTGGGCAGTTGCTGTTTGAGCTTGGCGGCGACGGCCGAACTGGGCGTGGCCAGCACCAGGCGCGCGTCTTCGAACGAGAGCACGTCGCAATTGCCGAACATCGGCGGCAGCGCTTTGGCGCAGTCGCTCTGCAGGCTGGCCATGCGCATCGCCGTCGGCAGCAGGGCCGCCATCTTGTCGTTACGCTTGAGAAAATCAGTGGCGACAATCGACGTGCGGCGCGTCTTGGTTCCGTAGATATGCATAAGGCGCAACATATCACAGCGCGCGGCGTCCCGCTACCAGCGCGTCCCGGAGTCATTTTATTAACTTTGTTTTGCCCCTGCCCCTTGAGTTCCGGGCCAATATCCCCAAGTGTGGCCGTATCGCATGATAAAATCACAGTCTTTTTTGCATAGTCGGCCGTTGGGTGATATGTTTTTGCTATCATTGCGGCTTCTTTTTGCGGCGTTTTTTTCAAGAATTCAAGCATGTCATTACTGACCCAGATTTTCGGTAGCCGCAACCAGCGGCTGCTCAAGCAATATCAAAAAACCGTGCGCGAGATTAACGCGCTCGAGCCACAGATCGAAAAGCTGTCGGACGCTGAACTCCAAGCGAAGACGCCGCAGTTCAAGGAGCGCGTCGCGAAGGGCGAAACGCTCGACCAGCTGCTGCCGGAAGCGTTCGCGGTGTGCCGCGAAGCGGCCAAGCGGGTGCTCAAGATGCGCCACTTCGATGTGCAGATGATCGGCGGGATGGTCCTCCATTACGGCAAAATCGCCGAGATGGGCACCGGCGAGGGCAAGACGCTGATGGCGACCCTGCCGACCTACCTGAACGCGCTGTCCGGCAAGGGCGTGCACGTCATCACGGTCAACGATTACCTGGCCCAGCGCGATGCCGAGTGGATGGGACGCCTGTACGGCTGGCTGGGTCTCACGACCGGCATCAACCTGTCGCAGATGGATCACAGCGTCAAGCAAGCCGCTTACGCCTCCGACATCACCTATGGCACCAATAACGAATTCGGTTTCGACTACCTGCGCGACAATATGGTGTTCGAGGCCAGCGAGCGCGTTCAGCGCAGCCTCAATTTCGCGGTGGTCGATGAAGTCGATTCGATCCTGATCGATGAAGCGCGTACGCCGCTGATCATCTCGGGCCAGGCCGAAAACCACACCGAGCTGTATCACCAGATTAACTCGCTGCCGGCCATGCTGACCCTGCAGATCGGCGAAGAAACGCCGGACGGCAAGGGCGAAGTGTCGGTTCCGGGCGACTACACCAAGGACGAAAAAGCGCACACGGTGCTGCTGACCGAACGCGGTCACGAGAACGCCGAGGCGATGCTGACCAAAATGGGCCTGCTGCCGGAAGGCGCCTCGCTCTACGACGCCGCCCACATCACCCTGATCCACCACCTGTACGCGGCCCTGCGCGCGCACGCGCTGTACCACAAGGACCAGCACTACGTGGTGCAGAACGATGAAGTGGTGATCGTCGACGAATTCACCGGCCGCCTGATGACAGGTCGGCGCTGGTCGGACGGCCTGCACCAGGCGGTTGAAGCGAAGGAAGGCGTGCGGATCCAGAACGAGAACCAGACCCTCGCTTCGATCACGTTCCAGAACTACTTCCGCATGTACGCCAAGCTGTCCGGCATGACCGGTACGGCCGATACGGAAGCGTACGAATTCCAGGAAATCTACGGTCTCGAAACCGTGGTCATTCCGCCGAACCGTCCGTCGCAGCGCAAGGACCGCCAGGATCAGGTCTACAAGTCGTCGGCCGAGAAATACAACGCGATGCTGATCGATATCCGCGATTGCTACGAGCGCGGGCAGCCGGTCCTGGTGGGCACCACCTCGATCGAAAACTCCGAAATGCTGTCGGGGATCCTCGACAAGGCCAAGCTGGCGCACAACGTCCTCAATGCGAAGCAGCATGCGCGCGAGGCCGAAATCATCGCCCAGGCGGGTCGTCCGAAGATGATCACCATCGCCACCAACATGGCCGGCCGTGGTACCGACATCGTTTTGGGCGGTAACGTCGAAAAGCAGATCCAGATCATCGAAGCCAATGCCGCGCTGACGGATGCCGACAAGGCGGCCCAGGCCGAAACGCTGCGCAGCGAGTGGAAGTCGCTCAACGAGCACGTGGTCAAAGCCGGCGGCCTGCACATCATCGGCACCGAGCGTCACGAATCGCGCCGCGTCGACAACCAGTTGCGTGGTCGTTCCGGCCGCCAGGGCGATCCGGGTTCATCGCGCTTCTACCTGTCGCTCGATGATGCGCTGCTGCGCATTTTCGCGGGCGACCGCGTGCGCGCCATCATGGACCGCCTGAAGATGCCGGAAGGGGAACCGATTGAAGCGGGCATCGTCTCGCGCTCGATCGAATCGGCCCAGCGCAAGGTCGAAGCGCGCAACTTCGACATCCGCAAACAGCTGCTCGAATACGACGACGTGGCCAACGACCAGCGCAAGGTGATCTACACCCAGCGTAACGAATTGCTGGAAACGACCGACATCGCCGAACTGATTGCCTCGCTGCGCGCCGGCGTGTTCACCGATGTGGTGCATGCCTACGTGCCGGAAGAATCGGTCGAAGAGCAATGGTACATCGCCGGCCTGGAAGCGACCCTGGCCAACGAATGGCAGCTCAACGTGCCGCTGGCGCAAATGCTGGCCACCGATACCAGCATGACCGACGACGACATCCGCGAGCGCGTGCTGGCCGCGGCCGACGCCTCGTACGACAGCAAGATCGCGATTGTGGGCAAGGAGTCGTTCGGCGGCTTCGAGCGCAACGTCATGCTGCAAAGCGTGGACAGCCACTGGCGCGAGCACCTGGCGGCGCTGGACCACCTGCGCCAGGGTATCCACCTGCGCGGCTATGCGCAGAAGAACCCGAAGCAGGAGTACAAGCGCGAAGCGTTCGAGTTGTTCGGATCGATGCTCGACATGATCAAGAACGAAGTGATCCGCATGGTCATGACGGTAAGGATCCAGTCGCGCGAAGAGATCGATGCGGCCGAAGCGGCAATGCACCAGTCGCACGTCGAAAACGTCAGCTACCAGCACGCGGACTTCAATCCGGACACGGCGCCGGAAGACTTGCTGGCGCCGGTCGGCGTGGTGGGCGAAGACGAGATGCTCGGACCGAAGGTCGGCCGCAACGACCCATGCCCTTGCGGCAGCGGCAAAAAGTACAAGGCATGCCACGGCAAGCTCGCATAAAGCGCCCGGCATGACCGACAGGGGAGGCGGAACGTGATGTTCTTCCTCCCCTTTTTTTATGGCCGCGGACAGTTCGGCGCGGCCGTATCGCCATTAGGTCCCCATTATTTCAGGAGAATTCCATGACTGTTCCGGTGAACCGCACCATGCTGGCGGCGCTGACGCTGCTCGTTGGCGGGATGGCGCTCGCCGCGCCGGCGATCGAACAAATTTTGCCGCCGGCGGGCTTGTACCGGCTCGATTCGGCATCGACCAGCAGCCTGCCGGCGCCGGCGCCGGCCAACCGGGTCGATACGCGGGTCGATGGGGCCAGCGGCGACATCGTGCGGCGCGAACGGGTCGCCGGGGCTGACTCGGGCGAGAAGGTTTATGAAGGCAAGGGACCGGTAACGCATTGCATCCGGCCGCGCAGGATCTCGGATGCGCTGTATTCGTCGGCGGTGGCGCTGGCGTCCTGCCCTGACCAATCGAGCCAGGTGGGCGCGGATGGGGTGCTGGTGCATACGGCGAATTGTCCGGCGGCGGTGGTGACGCTGACCATCCGGCGCATTGACAAGGTGACGTGGGAATACGACACCGTCAGCGCCACCCGGGCCAGCGATCCGGCGGCCGACCTGGCGTGGATGCGCCCCGTGCTCGAACGCGAGGCGGCACAGGGCAAGACGCCGGAGGCACGCGCCAGGGCGGCGCAGCAGCTGCTCGATTTGCCACGCTTGCAGCGCGAGCTGGCGGAAAAGCAGGTGGCGGTCAATGTGGCGTTTTCGAAAGCGCTGCGCAATGCGAAGACGCCCGAGGAGGCCGAGGCGGTGCGCGCGGCGATGGCGCAGTCGGGCAAGTCGGTGGCGACCGATACGCGCCAGCGGGTGCGCTGGACGCGGATCGGAAATACCTGTGCGGCTGGCAGCGGCGGCTGAATCGGTGTAGCGGCGTCGCGCGGGCGCCACGTTTGCGGCATTGCGTACAGGTAAGGAAAGAAGAGTTGATGGTACGCAATAATGGCGTGGGCGCTTCCTGCAATGGTTAGGTTTCACCGCCAACCAAGAGGACGTCATGAAAGCCATTTTTGCCGCTGTCGCCGTGTTTGCAGGCTTGCTGCTTGCATCGGTGTGGACCAAGCCGTCCCATATGCCGGGTGGGTCCGGGCTGACTGTGCAGCGCTCGGACAAGCCGTGTCCGGCCAACAGTTTCTTTGCGGGGACGCATTGCGCCTGTCCTGAAGCGACCAGTTGGACCGGTGCCGAGTGCATGCAGGTGTGGTCCAATTCGGACCGCAAGTTGGCTGTCGTAGCGCCACCTAAGCCGAGCGTGGCCAAGTCACGCCAGGTGCTCACTTACTGAGCAATGAACCAGGCTGCAGGCCCCGTGAGGCGCCCCAGCCTTGTTTCGCCGGCTGCCGTCCTGCTCAGGTCTTCACTACTTTAACGAGCTCGACCCGGCGATTTTTGGCCCGACTTGCTTCGTCCGTGTTGGGCACCAGCGGCTGGTCTGCACCGTGGCCGGCAGCGGCGAGACGCGTCTTGTCGATGCCGCTGGCCAGCAGGGCTTGGACGACGGCGTCGGCACGCTGTTTCGACAACGCGCTGTTGTGCCCGGCGTCACCGACGTTGTCGGTATGGCCTTCAATCGACAGGCGAAGCGCGGGATCTGCCTTGAGGACGGTCGAAATTTCATCGACTGCCGCCTTGCCGTCCGCCTTGACGATGGCCTTGTCCGTATCGAAGTTGATATACAAGGCGATGTGGCCTTTGGCATCGAGTTCCGACTTGATTGCCGCAGCGCGCTTCAAGATCACCGGCGAGACCAGCTCCTTGGCTTGCGCAACGAAGATATTCGTACGCGATTCGTTCACCATCAGCACGATCCAGGAAATACCTTCGGTGGTGCGCAGGGCGTAGGCGTCATAGGACATTTCCCGCTCGGGGATGTGCAAATCTTTGCGTAGTTTTGGAGAATCAAATTCCTTGAGAAACGTTGGATCGTCTGGCGATACGCTGTTCACTTTGACGGCACCGAGTGCCTCGATAGCATTGGTATAACTACGGTGCGAAGCCAAGACAGTCAGATTCGCCTCCCGGTTCGAAAATAGAATTTCCGCATAACGTCCTTCCACAAAACGCACCTTGTTCTCAACAATGATGCCAACTCTGTCGAATTCCACAAGCTCCCCTCGATATTGATGTTTAGGGATTACTGCTGGATATTCAAAAAATGGGTAGGGCGGCACCGCAGCTGTGGTAAGGGGAATCTTATCCAAGATATCGCTTCTTGCGAGAGTGGGCGGCTCGGCATTTGCGGATCCCGAAATAGGAGAGTTTTCGAGGGTGGCCGGCGGACCAAGTGGAGCAGCTGACAATGTCGGCGGCGATGATGAAGTGGCAGGAAAAGGCTCCGCAGGGCTAGCGCTCACTGAAGGAAGCGTGGGCTCGGTGCGATTGGTGGGCGTTGTGCCAGTGTCGGATTGGCGTGAGCACCCAATAAACAGCGAGGAGACTACGGCTGCTGCCGGCAGTAAGAAATACGAATGGATTGCCATGATGTGCCCAGTTAGGTTGATAGGATAGTATCGACTGAAGATGCGCCAACAAAACCTGATTTAGAGCGATAGGAGAATCGATAATTCTGCCGGGCATAAGGTCGGCATGGCGCTTACGCAAAAAAATTTCGCTCCGAAGCGATAGAAAATTCGAGCAGCGGATATTTTCGACTTTTGTATTCGTCCACTTAACTGATAGAGATTCTAGCAAGAACTATTCGACTTCAGCCTTGACTTTCCTCAGAAAAACATCTGCAGAGCGATTCAGATCCATACGCTTCGCCTTTGGCAAGCTACGTCGGCAGGTTCCTGTTAGGGAGATTCAATAGCGTTTACTCATGCCGGCTTGCTAATTATACGCAACTGAGGAAATTTCAATTGGGAAATATATTTTCCAATTTGCAAACATGAATGAGGATATAGATCAAAACATTGAACTTATGATCAGCTAATCTGACTCAACGTTTTCTTCCAGGCACAATTTCATAGACGATCGTCTGGGGGTTGAATCTGGATTATATGGCAATCGCAGTTGTCACATCGACTATCAAGCATCGCAGTATTATGAGGTGAAAGGAGGTTGAGCCAGATTTGCAACACTTATGGAAAAGTTTTGGAACAATTTGATCTAGGTTAAACACGTTGCATTCAGGATTTTTCGTTTCCTATTACGTGAGTATAGTTCGTCCAGTTCGTGTGGTTTCTCTCGATTAATCTTAATGGAGTCAACATGAATAAGTTCATTACGCGTCGTCGTCAACTCGGCCAAGGCATGACTGAATACATCATTATCGTCGCGCTGATTGCTATCGCCGCCATTGGGGTATACCAGGCCTTCGGAGACGTGATCCGTGGCCAAACAGGTGTCGCCGCCTCGACCTTGGCTGGGGCAAAGAATGAAGGAGCGCGAAAGGTCGTGACTGACGGGAACACGGCAGCAAATGCTAGGGCTAAAAGCCTCCACTTGGATACCTACGAGTCGACTGCCGGCGTCAAATAATATCGGTAGTACTAGTTGATTTCTTGATCTCGGGGGAGCGTCCCCCGAGACATAATCGCCGGGGGCGGTGTGCGAAAAATCAGAAACTATCAGAACGGCCAGGCTCTTGTCCTATTCCTTGCCTTTGCTGCTGCGCTGACCGGGATCATGCTCGTGGCGTTCAATTCCGGGCAGGTGAGCAACGCAAAAATGCGCGCTATGAACGCGGCTGACGCTGCTGCCTACAGCGGTGCTGTGTGGCAGGCGCGTACTCTTAATTTTCAGGCTTACATGAACCGGGCCATGATCGTCAATGAAGTGACGATCGCCCAATCCGTGAGCCTTCGTTCATGGATTGATTATTTGGCGGAGCTTGTCAGAAATGTCAGTCATATAGCAAAACTCTACCCGCCAATTTATGCGGTAGTGCAAACGGCTGCCCGAGTATTGGAGCGTGTGAACAACCAAGTGCAAACGCATTTTCCGCCAGTTGAAGACGCGTTACGCACCCTTAGTTATTTGGAACACAATGCGCAGAAGAGTTTTAATGGCGTTGGTGTCGTAATAGCAATGGATATTGCTAATGAGATCGCAAAAAAGAATGGGGCCAGTCTGACTCTGGGCGATGTAGCCTTATTCGAAAAAAACCTTGAGTATTGGGTAAAATTCACCGAAACGTATGACAAAAATAATCGGCCTTCCATTGGCCCAAAGGACGATGGACGCAAGCGTTTGCGCGAAGTGGCGCTTAATTCACGCGACGGATTCACTCGTGCACGCGACTGGAGTCTTAATGTTTCTTTGAGTTTCCGTAAGCAGGGTGGCACAGATTTGATTGATTACGATTCCTGGAAGGCAATGGATTCTGTCGCGGTAAGCATAGGAATACCACCCATACAATTAAAGTTTCCCTTAGGCTGGGGAGGCGCACAAGCTTATTCGACGAGAATGCCTGTGAAAAAAATTGGTACGCATGGTGACATCAACGATTGGAACGCTATTGATGGCCTACTTGCACGTGACGCTGCAGAAAGTAAAATAACTGCTAATCCACTTAAATTGGGATCTAAGCTAGTTGATTTCCCTGGTTATCGAGATGTGCAGGAATTCGACGCCGGAGAGCCAAAATCTAACATGCTCCCATTCGCTGTCGAAGTGGTTATAAAAGAATCTGCGATTCCCTCGGCTAATAGTGAGTTCGGGGCGAAAGCTGCTTTGACGAATGGCGTCATGCTTGAACACGACCCCCAGTATGTCGCTAACGGAGGAGTGTTTGCGATTGCGGAAGCGTGCGTAGCGTTCCAACGTCCCTTCAATCATCCGCGTCTGGATGGCGCGACAGAATTTCCGAGCCTGTTTAATCCTTACTGGAGAGCATCACTTGCGACTGATGATTTTCGCTCTATGGCTCTTGTTAGAGTGGCAAAAGGACTGTTCCCGATGAGGGTGTCTGGTAAAGGATCATGCCGAGTATGAAAACCCCAGCCGCGTTGAAAATGGTGTCATATCTATTCCTTGGGTGCGGAGTTCTCATCGCATGTGGGGATGATAGTCCACCTGCTCACACCTCGTCGATATCTCCAACATTATCTCAAATTAGAGATAGTTATGAATTGATCACCGTACACCGGCCAACTTCAATCGAAGATTATGTCAATCTACTGAGTGTGCCATACAAAATGTGCAGAGCACTGGCTCGGGCTAAAAATCTTCCCGTGAAACCGTTTCCAGTTATTCCTGAGAACTTCGTGATGACACGCACCACCATCATCAGTGACGGTAAATCGTTCAGGACTACCGAAGAGGGTTTCGGTGTTGATATCGACGGGGTAACGCCAGAAAACGGTTGCGAAACGAAATTCGGCGGCGGTTCAAACACATGGGTAGCACACAACGGGTTTGAATATGTACTTGATGATCAGACTCAGAGCCAGGCGGAGTCAGAGCGAGCGAAGTATGAAGCTAAGCCTTATGATCCACAGAGTGCGTCAGGATATTCAATCTCCAAAAAAATAAACAATATTGCCGTCAAATGCACTGATGAGAGCGATTTAATGGTTGCGGGAAAGATTGTCGCTGAAATGTGCGTTCTCGATCCGAAACTTGGAAGAATAGCGATGTCAGACGGAAAGCCTCCTATCGTCTACTCGCGTGATCTGCCAGGAAAGTCGGTGTTTGGTAGCCCAATGATCCTTGAGCCAGTGTCTTTGAAAGTCGGCATCAAGGTAAGTCCAACAATCTTTGTCAATGCGAGCGCCAAATGATGAGATCGCGTTTTGTTCGATATCAGCACGGCCAAGCGATGGTGGAAATGGCTGTTGTGGCGACTTTCGTGGTCATGATATTTTTTGCTATCTTCTATCTCGGTAAGTTTCATGACATTCAGGCAAGCACTATTCAGGCCGCGCGCTATGCCTCATGGGAGCGAACGGTACGCCCATCCACGTTTAGTGAGAGCAAACTTCAGGAACAGACGCGTTCCCGACTGTTTAATTGGAATTCCGACGCATTCAGAAGTAATGACGGCGCCACCGACAGCGCCGCGTGGGGCGGCCAGACTGAGATATGGAAAGACCACTCGGGCAAAATACGTCTAGTTGACAATCCTAGCGACGTATCGGTCCGTACAGTGCGCGGCGACCTACCCGGTAAGGCCGCTAGCGTGACAGCGGAGGTGATGGGTATAGTAACGGGATTTCTCGCGACAATATCCGACGGCGAAAAACTCCCCGAAGGCGGCCTGTACACCAGCACCGTCAGCGTCAAACTGAGCAACGTGGCCTCACTGCCCGCACCGCTCAACGAGCTCAACCTCACACTCAACGAAACCTCATCGTTGATTACCGACAACTGGGATGCGAACAGTCCGTCCCAGGTCGCCGAACGTACCCGTGTCTTCACCGGAGCCGGGCTGTTCCATAGGATAACGCCGGTGATCAAGGCCGCCAGCTACCTTCTGGTGCCCCTCGAACCAGCCTTTCGGCATTTCGAACCAGGCAAGATCTGCCCCGACATCGTCCCCGCCGATCGTGTCACAGGCAGCAATCTGCCGGCCTACGGGGGCGCTCAATGTTTCTGACAACGATGACGGCCCGCCTCGTACTTGTCCTGATGGCGCTCGCACTCCCTGGCGTCGCCCGCGCCGGCTGGCAAGACATGCCCGACACGGTGCAGCTGCAAGCGATGGGCGACACCTTGCAGGTCAACGGCACGCCGATGCAAGTGCGCGCCTTCGCCTCGAGGCTCGCTCTCGACGCACTATTACAGGACGTCGAAACCCGCTGGCGCCGCTCGCCGGGCGAAGTCAAACGCTCAGTCAACAGCGCCTGGACCGTCCTCAATCAACCCGTCGGCGCGCAGCACCGCAGTTTTCAGGTGCGCCAGGCCAGCGCCTCGACCATCGAAGGCTTCGTCGCGCTGACATCCCCGTCGGCCACCCGCGAACCGAAGCTGGCAGTGCGCCTGCCGCCCGATATGACCGCTGTTTCCATCATCGATTCGGTCGACCAGGGCCGCGCATCCCAGCAAGTGATCGCCGTGTCGAAGCGTTCGATGACCGCCACCGCTGCCTCGCTTGAAGCATCCCTCAAAGCGTCGGGTTGGGAACGCCACCGCTTCAAGGCGGAACCCACCGGCATCGTGTTCGCCGCCAATAAGGGCAAGCAGCAGTTCGACGCAACCCTGACCGCGCAACCGAACGGTTCGATCGTGATGATGAATACCCTTCTTAACTAAGCCGCCAGGATGAACCGCATGCGCCGCCATCAATCGACTTCCACCGCAGCGCCACCGCCGGGCACACGCCAGCGCGGCCAGGCCATGATCGAATACCTGGTCGTGACCAGCACCGTGGCACTGGTCCTGTTCATCCCCACCGCCCTGACCAACGACATGTCGCTGGCCGATTACCTCGCGCGCGCTGTGCGGGCATTCTTCCGCAGCTACAGCTTCATGATGTCCGTTTCTTAACCCACTATCCGAATGCGTCCCTTGAAAATCTCTAAAAATACCCTGTTGCTGGGTGGCGCGGTTGGTCTCGGCATCGTGTGCTTTGTCGGCGCCAACTACTTCCTGCGCGCCCATCTCAGTCGCGAGGAAGCCAGGCTCGCCGGCGACTACCAGACCAAGAAAATCCTCGTGGCCAAGGCAGACATTCCGGCCGGCGCCACGCTCAGCGGCGACAATCTGGCGGTGCGCTCGGTGCCGGAGCGCTATCTGAGCAGTACCGTGCTGGCGCCCGATTCTTTCGATATGGTGCAGGGCCAGAAAATCATGGTGGCGCTCAAACCCGGTGACCCGATCGACCGCGGCGCGCTCGAGCGCGGCGACCACGCGGCCCTCTCGACCACCGTCGCCAAGGGCGAGCGCGCGATCACGTTTCCGGTCGACGAAATCAGTTCGATCTCGGGCATGCTGGTCCCGGGCGACATCATCGACTTGCTGTTCACCGGCCCCGGCACCACCACCAATTCCTACAACCAGCCACCCGAAGCCGACGGTCAGGCGCGCGCCCGGGAGCTGCTGCATGTGCGCCTGATCATGCAGGCGGTATCGGTCATGGCGACAGGTAAAACCACCCAAAAGCGTGTCGTGCGCACCGAAGGCGGCGGCGAACGCGAAGTCAACGCGGAATTTAGCACCGTCACCTTGAACGTCGGCCCGCGCGACGCCGAGCAGATCCTGCTGGCCCAGCAAATCGGCAAACTGACTGCGGTGCTGCGCAACCCGGAAGACAAGGATGTGCTCAAGCGCGTCGTGCTCGACGAGGCGACTTTCAAGCAGGTGGAAGGCGCCCCGCCCAAGCCGGACGAGGGCCGCTTTATCGAGATCATTATCGGCGGCACCGGCACCGCCGGCGGGGCGCGCGTCAAGTCGCCCGAGGGCGGCGAGGCGCTGGTCAACCTGCTCAAGGAGATCGCGCCGCGCCCGGCAACGCCGGCCGCCGCACCCGCGCCGGCGCCAGCGCCCAGCGCGGGCAATGTGCATCACCGTCTCGGCCTTGTACCGGCGCCGGCGCCGTCGCTCACTGCCGCGGTGTCCCCCATCAAACCATAAGAACGGACCAACCAAGTGATCAAAGCACTCGTCGCTACATTGAGCATCCTGGTGATGCTGGCCACGCCGGCACATGCCGCGCCACCGACGACGATCGATATGTTCGTCGGCGAAGCGCGCGTGCTCCCCTTGTCGCCGTCGCGTATCGCGATCGGCAACGGCAAGGTGATCTCCGCTTCCAGCCTGGCCAATAACCAGATGCTGGTGCTGGCCGAAGCCGGCGGCAGTACCACCTTGCACGTCTGGCTCAAGGGCGGCGGCGAGAAAATCATGACGGTGCAGGTGCGCGAGGCGAATCTGGCGGCCACGCTGGAAGATATCAACCGGCTGCTGGCCAATGTCCAGAATGTCCGCGCCCGCGTGGCCGGCGCCCGCATCGTGCTCGAGGGCGAGATGGTCAGCGATATCAACCAGGAACGGGCGCAGTCGATCCAGAAGATGTTCCCGGAGCAGGTGGTCAATTTCGTCGGCAAGGTGGGCTGGGAAAAAATGGTCTACCTCGACGTCAAGGTCCTCGAACTGACCACCAAGGGCTCGCGTGACCTCGGCATCCGCTGGGACTCGAACGTCAACGGGCCGCATGCGGGCATCATCGCCGATTTCTACAGCAACCCGACGTTTCGCTACCTTCCCCCCGCCGGCAGCAGTGGCATCGATATCGCCGACGGCGCCCTGGCCAACAAAATCTGGCCGCCGAAAGGCTTCATCAACCTCACGTCGCTGATTACCTCGCGCATCAACTTGCTGGTGCAGGATGGCGAAGCCCAGGTGCTTGCCGCCCCCAGCCTGAGCACGCGCAGCGGTTCGAAAGCGCGCTTCGTGGCCGGCGGCGAAATCCCGCTGCCCAGCGTCGATGCGCTTGGCCGCACCAGCGTCGAGATGAAGGAGTATGGCGTCATCCTCGATGTCACGCCGGTGACGGACGAATCGGGCGCCATTTACGCCAAGGTCGACGTCGAAGTGAGCAGCATCGACCGCTCGGTCACGGTGCTCGGCGTCCCTGGCCTGCTCAAACGTAAATCGACCGCCGAATTCAATTCGCGCGACGGCGAAACCGTGGTCCTCAATGGCATGTACTCGTACGAGGGCGCGCGCGACACGCAGAAGGTGCCGGGGGCAGGGCAGATTCCTTTTCTCGGTGGCCTGTTCCGCAACAAGGCGACGGTCAGCGCCACGCGTGAAGTGGCCATCATGATCACGCCGCGCTTGGTGCAGGCCACCCCCAATCCCACTGCCGGGCCGGCGGACGTGAACAAGCAGAAGTTGTATGAATTCGACAAAGCCCTGCGCGACAAGCAGCTTGGGCCGAAGCCCCCCGCACCGCTGACGATGACGGAATAATCCCATGATCACGATCGAATCCAGGCAGCCCGACGGCCAGTTCGCCGACTATCTCATCAGCAAAACCGCCGTGATCGGCGCCGAGGCAGCCTCGCCGATTCCGCTGCCCGCCGCAGCCGGAAAGGGCGCGCTGCGCCTGACCGTGGACGCGGAAGGCGGCGCCAGCGTGATCGACCTGGCCTCGCTGGCCGGGGTCTTCGTCAACGGCGAGCGGATCGTGCGCTACGGCCCATTGCGCGTGGACGACGCCATCATGGTCGGCGGCCAGCACCTGCGGGTCAAGGCGGTCGGCCTGGCGCGTGCGGCCGAACCGGTCAAGCCTTCCCTGTGCGACCCGGCCACGCCGGCCGCCGCCGCGCAGGCGCCGCTCCAGCCGGGCGAGGAGCCGCGCGGCGGCGCCCGCAGCGACGCCGCGCGCGCACTGCACCTGGCCCTGTCGCGCAATGCCGAGGTGCTGCACGCGGAGCTGATCCAGACACTCGACCTGCGCCGCCAGGATGTGACGCGCATGGGCGACACCGAGTTGCGCGGCGTGGCCGATAAGCTGATCCGCGAGTTGATGGCGAAGGTCACCCTGCCGGCCGTGACCGATCCCGATGAACTGGCCAGGTTCGTGCTCGACGAAGCGGTCGGCCTGGGCGTGCTCGAAAGCCTGCTGGCCGACGACTCGGTGACCGAGATCATGGTCAACGGCGCCCAGGATATTTTTGTCGAACGCGATGGACAGACGCGCCGCAGCGACATTGCCTTCAGCAGCGAGAAGGCGCTGATGGGCGTGATCGAGCGCATCGTCTCGCCCATCGGGCGCCGCGTCGACGAATCGTCTCCCTTGTGCGACGGGCGCCTGAAAGACGGCTCGCGGGTCAATATCGCGATCCGCCCGATCGCGCTCAAGGGGCCGGCGGTCTCGATCCGCAAGTTCGCCAAGCGCCGCCTGGGCGTGGCCGACCTGGTCAAGTTCGATTCGGTCGACGTCGCCATGGTCGCCTTCCTGCGCATTTGCGTCGAGCAGAAAAAGAACATCGTCATCTCCGGCGGCACCGGCTCGGGCAAGACCACGCTGCTCAATATTATTTCGAACCTGATTCCGCCCTACGAGCGCATCGTCACGATCGAAGACGCCGCCGAACTGAAGCTGTACCACGACAATCTGGTCACGCTCGAAGCGCGCCCGGCCAACGTCGAGGGGCGCGGCCAGATCACCATCCGCGAGCTGGTCAAGAATGCGCTGCGCATGCGGCCCGACCGCATCGTGGTCGGCGAATGCCGCGGCGGCGAGGCGCTCGACATGCTGCAGGCGATGAACACGGGCCACGATGGTTCGCTGACGACGGCCCACGCCAATTCGCCGCGCGATATGCTCTCGCGCCTCGAAGTGATGGTGATGATGGGCGGGATGGAGCTGCCGGTGATGGCGATCCGCGAACAGGTGGCGTCCGCGGTCCAGATCATCGTCCAGCAAACCCGCTTTGCCTGCGGCACGCGCAAGGTCACCAGCATCACCGAAATCACCGGCATGGAGCGCGGCGTGATCCAGATGCAGGAAATCTACCGCTTCCAGCGTCTCGGCTTTTACGATAACGGCAAGGTGCGCGGCCAGTTCGTCCCGTGCGGGAACGTGCCGACCTTTTACGAAGAACTGCGCGGCTTCGGCATCGACATCGACCTGACCACCTTTGGCGTCGACGGCGCCGTCGCGGCGGGCCAGGCCGGCCATGGATGACGCGCTGCTGCCCAGCGTGATCGCGGCCGGCATCGCCGTGGCTACGGTGCTGTTCGTGGCCGCCGTATGGATGCTGGGACGCAGCCTGGCCGCGTCTTACCAGGAAAAGGTGCTCGATACGACCAGCCTGAAGCTGTCGGACATGTTCATCTTCATGGACCCGCGCCTGCTGACCAAGCTCAGTATCATCGCCACCGTGCTGGTGCCTGTGCTGCTGCTGGTCTTGAGCCGCAATCCGCTGCTGGCCGTCGCCGGCGCCATGGCGTGCCTGGTCGGCCCCGGCCTGGTGCACAAGCGCCTCAGGGCGCGCCGCCGCAGGATGCTGATCCGCCAGTTGCCCGACACCCTGGACTCGCTGGTCGGCGCCCTGCGTTCGGGCATGAGCTTGCAGCAGGGGCTGGCGCTGCTGGCCGAGCAGTTGCCCAAGCCATCGAGCCAGGAGTTTTCGCTGCTGGTGCGCAAGCTGCGCATGGGCGTGGGCATGGACGAAGCGGTCGATGAACTGGAGTCGCGCATCGGCTCGCGCGAATACACGATGTTTGCCACCAGCATGCGCATCGCGCGCGAGGTTGGCGGCAACCTGACCGAGTCGCTCGAACGCCTGGCCGACACCATGCGCCGCAAACTGGCGATGGAAGACAAGATCGACGCCCTGACCGCGCAGGGCAAGCTGCAGGGCATCATCGTCGGCTGCCTGCCGCTGTTCCTGATGGCCGCGCTCAACGGCATGGAGCCGGAGGCCATGGCGCCGCTGTTTACGACCTGGATCGGTTATGGCGTGCTGCTGCTCATTTTCGTGCTCGAGTGCGTCGGGTTCGTCCTGATCCGCAAGATCGTCGCCATCGATGTGTAAGAGGAGCTGCGCATGATCGAAATGTACCTGCTCGCCGGCGCGTTTGCGATGGCCATGATGTTCGGCGCGGTATTCGCTTACCGGATCGTCACCGCGGTCGAAGTCGAAGACCGCACCTATGCCGACAAGCCGCCACCGGCCATGGCGCGTGTCTGGCCGCTGATTGTCCTGGTCACCCATTATCTTGGTCCCTTGCTGTCGGTCGAGTACCGCGAGAAGACCATCCGCCGGCTGCGCAAGGTGGAACTCGATTATGCGCTCTCGCCCCAGCAGTGGTTTGCGTCGAAGGTCGTGTATGCGTGCCTGATCGGCGCCATGGTCACGCTGCTGGCCTTATGGGTGGGGGCGAAGGGCCTGGTGATACCGATGGCCGGCTTCCTGTTCGGTTTCTGGTACCTCGAAATCTGGATGCGCGACCGCATCAAGCGCACCGAGATCGACGTGCTGAAAAACCTGCCGGCCTTTCTCGACATGCTGACCCTGGCCATTGAATCGGGCTGCAACCTGACCGTGGGGATGAACATCGCCGTCGAGAAAACGCCCGACAATGCCTTGCGCCGCGCCTTTGCCCGCCTGCTGCGCGAGATCCGCTCTGGACGCAACCGCATCGACGCGCTGCGCATGCTCGAGGAGCGGCTCGACAACGCCGCCGTCAGCTCCCTCATCAGCGCACTGGTCCAGGCCGAAAAGACCGGCGCCAGCCTCGGCATGGTGCTGCGCGCGCAGTCGACCCAGCGCACCAACGAGCGCTTTTCGCGCGCCGAGAAGCTGGCCATGGAAGCACCGGTCAAGATGCTCGGCCCGCTGATCCTGTGTATTTTCCCTTGCACCTTCGTCGTGATCGGTTTTCCCATCGTGGTCAAGATGCTGGGCGCAATCAACTGAGGAGGCCTTGATGCTCAAGCCAGGCAACGCCGTTGTTCGCGCAGCGCTGATGTGCTGCAGTTCCTTTCTGTTCGCTTGCGCCACGCCGGCGCCGGCGCCGCATGCTGCCGGCCCGATGAGCGAGGCACAGATGATGCAACTGGCCGCGCGGGCCGAGCAGGAAATCGGCGCCGGCCGTTTTGGCGATGCCGAGCTGCGTTACGTGCAGATCGTGCATGCCTTTCCCGCCAACGCCACAGCCTGGTTCCGGCTCGGCACCGTGTACCTGCGCACCAACCAGGTGCGCCAGGCCCAGGGCGCGTTCGAACAAGCCTTGCGGGTCGAGCCGGGCATGGCCAAGGCCCATGCCAACCTGGCGCTGGCCCACGCGATCTTGTTGCGCGGCGCGGCCGGCATCGCCGTGCGCAGCGGCGATGTCGCCGCGCCGAACCGGCAAGCGCTGCAAGCGCTGATGCGCGATGTCGATCATGCGCTTGGCCCACAGGCGCCGAGCTCACCGCAGGCCGCGCCGGAGCCGTTGCAGTGACACGGCGTGATGGCGCCGGCCGCGTGCGCGCTCAGTGCGGCGCCGCGACGATCGAGTTCTACATCATCGCGTTCTGGGTTCTGGTTCCCTTGTTCATGGCGATACTGCAACTGGGTTTGTTCATGGTGGCCAAGAACACGGCCAATGTCGCCACGCTCGCCGCCGCCCGCGCCGGAGCGGCCTCGGGGCTGGACATGGGCGAGATGCGCCGCGCTTTTGCCTTGCACATCGCGCCCTTGTACGCTACCAGCGGGTTGCGGCGTATCAGCGATGCGGGCTTCGCCGACGCGCAATCGAACTACGGGAGCGTCGGCCTGTCCGCGATTGCGCGTGCCAGGTTGGAGACCGAGGGCTTGAAAATGCACCGCATCACGGTCCTCAACCCGACCAGCAAGTCATTCGACGACTTCCAGATCACGCGTGCCTCGGACAAGGCGCAGATTATTCCCGTGGACGGCCTGTACGCCAACAATGCCATGGGCGGAAAATCGCAGCAGCAGCGTTCCGATGCACTGCTGCTCAAGATCGAAACGCGCTACTGCTACCAGATGATCATTCCGGTCATCGACAGCATGATCATCAAGGTACTAACCAGCGACTTGCGGTCCGATCATAGCGTCGATCACCTCACCTGTTATGCCATCAACGCAATCCCGATCCTGTCGCAATCGGTGGTGCGCATCACCGTGCCGCCGGAACGCGGTAAACTGGAGAAATGAGCATGGATAAGCGGTGCGTCGAGGTGCGTGGCATTCGAATCAGCGTAGCGTACTCGTTTGGCGCGCGCCTGGTCGGCTTGCTGGGACGGCGCGCGCTGGCGCCGGACGAGGGGCTGTTGCTGGCGCCGTGTTCCAACATTCATACCTTGTTCATGCGCTTCGCCATCGATGTCGTGTTTCTCGACAGTGAAGGGCTGATCCTGGCGATCCACCGCGACGTCAAGCCGTGGCGCGTGCGGGCCGCGCGGCGCGCGTACGCCTGCCTCGAACTTGCCGGTGGCGGAGCGCTGCGGGCCGGGCTGGCAGTGGACCAACGCCTGGCCAGGCTGGCAAGCCACCGTCTGGCCGTGGCGCCATGATCCGCGTATCCCTGCTGATAGCGATGCTGGCGGCGCTGCCGCCCGCGCAGGCTGAAATCCATGTTCGCGTCGATCCGGCCAGCGGTGTGACCGTATTGAGCAATGTGGCGCCCAAACCCGGGCTCACCACAACGCCGTTCTCCCCGTCAGTCCCGCTGCGCGGTGCGACAGCGGCATCGTTCCCCAGGGTCGATCCGCACACGCAACAGGAGCGCGACATCGATCGCCGCGCGATCCTGGAAAACGAATTGGTCTCGGAACAGAAGGCGTTGACGGCTGCCCGTGAACATGGCGCCGACGACGATGCGCGCCATCGTCATATCGCCAATCTGGCGGCGCTGCGACGTGAACTGCGCAGCATTCGCTAAGCGCTGGTCGCGTATGCCGCGCAAGGCGGTGGCAGACGCGGCGACCATCGTGCGATGGCCGCCGGTTGATGCCTGGCTTGGTTACCGCTCAGGTGCTGCTCAGGTGCTGCTCAGGTGCTGCTTACTTGCTGCGGCGCGCCCGCTTCTTGCCGCCAGCGGCCGGCGTCTTGCCAGCGCCGCCCGGCATGGCGATGGCCTTGCCGTTGACCGTCAGCTTGCCTGCCTTGTAGTCGAGCATCGACACCAGCACATCGCCGTCCAGGCGCGCATAGCCCGCATCGACGGCCATTGTCACGTACGTGTCGGTCATTGACTTGACGGTGGCGTCGATCGCTTCAGGCGATGGCTTGTCGGCCTGCTTTTCAGCCTGCGACAGCGTGATCTTGCGCGTCACGGCGCTCACCAGCGCGACCGGCACGCGCATTTCGAAGCGCGCATCCATTTTCTTGACCAGCGCGGTGGTCGTTTTAAAGTCGCTCTCGACCGTCTTGCCCAGGGAGAAGCGGCCTTTCAGGAGTGCGCGGTGACCCAGGTAGCCCACGCTCATCTCGGTCAACTCGATCGCCGTGCCGCGCGCGGACATGCCCTTGGCGAAGGCCTTGATCTGCGGGCCGAACTCGTCCAGCTTCGGCTCGGCGCCCGGCTTGGTTTTTTTCCTGATCTCACTGCTTAATTGCTCGAACGCTTTCAGGTCGAGCTTGCTCATGCGCAGGGACGCGCGCAAGTCCTCGATTTTTTCGTCCATGACCGTGATCAGTTCGATGCGCAAGTCGCTGGCGAGGTCGTAATCCTTGCCGTTCGGCTCAACCACGGACGAGACCGACAGCTTGTCCATTTTTATGCTGAACGGCTTGTCCTTGCCGCTCATCTCGATCGACTTGGCCTCCACGCGTGCCGCGCCAATCCAGACGTCGTCGCTGTTGCGGCTTTGCTTGCTTTCCAGGGTGATATTGTTGACGATCCCCTTGCCCGATTTACTGTCGAACATGAATACCGGCCAGCTTCCGGTGCTGGTCATGGTGCGGCCGGCCTCGTCGGTAAGCATATGGAGCTTGAGCGCGCTCCACGACCAGTTTTGCTCGTTCAGGTCGGCGTAATTGTGCGCGGGCACCGAGAAATCGAAAGCGATCATGCCGCCTGCGGCCGGCGCGCGCGTGAGCGTGTACGGACGGGCCGAACCGAAGACTTTTTTCAGCTTCTCGCCGGTCGGTGCGCTGAACTCGTACACAGCCAGCTTGTCGAAAATAGGAATCGGATTGCCCTTGGCCGTACCGAAACTCTGCTCGAGTTCGAGTGTGGCCGCTTCCATGGCGTCGGCCATGTTCGACTCGGTCTTGGCGGCGGGCGCCTTGGCGTTGTCGGTGGCATTGGCGGCCATGGCCGGGAAGGAGGCCATCAGGGCCGCGCACAGGAGAAGTTTTTTCACTGGAAATTGATTGATAAATAGATAATGTTAAACATTATCCGGCAAATGTGTTTACTTGTCATTAAGCATGTTTATCGTTGCTAAATCGCAACGGCTGGAAGGTTCCGCTTTGTCTTGCGACAGCGGGCAGGGGCGCGTTGCCGCCCCGCCCAGCCAGCGCGGCCCGGGCGTGCAAGTCGTTGCAGCCATCCCGGTGCCGCACCCCTACGAGCGCGGCGCAGTGTGCCCGGGTAGCGCCGCCTCGATCACGTGGACCGCCGCGCCGGGCGCGCGGTGCGCGGCGCAGCGCGCCTGCGTTGCCTCGCCGTCAGTGCCCCAGACGTCGAAGATCAGCTGCGCGCCGATGCGCTCGACGATGGCGTCCATGGCCTCGTAATCCTTGGCCATGCAGGCAAAGTAGGCGAACGCATTGAGGTTCCACGCGGCCGGGTACAAGTTGACCAGGTGTTCGAAGCTGGCGCGCATGGTCGGCCAGTCGGCGCGGCCGGCGTCGAACAGGCGCCCGTGATACTCGCTCTGGTCCATGAACCAGTAAATGCGCGCATACATCGACGGCTGCTCCCTGCCGGCGGCATGGCTGGCATCGTGCGCCAGGCGCGCCACGCCATCGGGCGTGCCGCCCCAGCGCGGGTGCGAGTACAGCGCGGCGGTGAAGTAGGCGGCGTGATAGTTCGGATGGCGCGCCAGCGCCTGCCGCACCTTCTTGCGATAACCCTCGGCCGACATGCCGTCCACGTAGGGCGCCACGCTGAGCATGGCGCGATGCCATTCCGGATCGTTGGCCCGCTCGGCCAGGACCCGGGTTTTTTCCAGCATGCGCATGGCCACCTCGGCGCCGTACGAGACGGCGTCGCGCTGCTGCTCCGGCAGCTTGCTGAGCAAGCCGCTGCCGCGCGCCACATGCAGCCGCCCCAGTTGCAGGTAGACGCCGAACAGGCGCGCCGGCACCGACTTCGGATAGCCGGCCTGCCAATTGCGCGCCTGCTCTTCCACCGCCTCCCAATAGTCCATGTCGGTGGTGTGGGTGCCGAAACGGCGCAGCTGGTTGTAGAAGATCGCCAGTTTCCACAGCCCGCTCGGGGTGCGCTGGCCGGCGTGGTTCAGGGTGCGATACAGCGCTTCCAGGCGCCGGAAGTCGCCCGCCACCAGATAGCGCTCGGTTTCCTGCTTGATCGCTTCGTGCGCGTGCGTTTCCGCATCCGCCGGCGGATTGTCCGTTGCGGCCGGCGCGGCGGCGTGGCTGCACAGGGCCGCCGACAGGCACGCCAGCGCGAGGAAGGCGCGGGCGCCCCGGGAAATGCGCGAAATTGTCGTCATGATGTCCCTTTCAGTGCCGGATCGCGCCTTGAAACGCATCCACGGCAGGGAAATAATGACAGCGTGCAACTCTTTACGATCTGCGAAAACGCAAGAGATGACGCCGGGCGCGGGCAGGGCGGATACGGGTAGCGCTGCGCGGCCGCGGCCGGGCGGGCGCACGCCGTCCTACAGGCGCGCTGCGGCAGGGGCCTGGTGCGCCAGGCAGCGCGCGTGCGTTGCCTGGCCACCGGCGCCCCAGAGGGCGGGGACCAGCCCGGGGCCGATGCGTTCGACGAGGGTGTCCATGGTCTTGTAATCGTTGGCCATGCAGGCAAAGTAGGCGAACCCGTTCAGGTTCCACGCGCCCGGGTACTGCGCGACCATGTGCTCGAAGCTGGCGCGCATGCTTGGCCAGTCGGCGCCGCCGGCATCGAACAGGCGTCCCTGGTACGCGCGCTGGTCCATGGCCCAGAAAATGCGCGCATACATCGAGGGCGATTCCTTGCTCCCGGCATGGCTGGCGTCATGGGCCAGGCGCGCCACGCCGTCGCGCGTGCCGCCCCAGCGTGGCTGCGAGTACAGCGCGGCGGTGAAGTAGGCTTCGTGATAGTCCGGGTGGCGCGCCAGCGCCTCCCGCACCTTTTCGCGGTAGCCGTTGGCGGACATGTTACGCATGTACGGCGCCACGTTGAGCATGGCGCGGTGCCATTCCGGATCGTTGGCTTGGACGGCGAGGCGCCGGGTATCTTCCAGCATCTGCATGGCCTTGATCGCGTAGGCATCGAGGATGCGGCGCTCCACCACCTTCAGTTTGCCGAGGGGGCGGCCGGCGCGCGTTATCTCCAGCAGTTCCAGTTTCACGTACACATCCAACAAGCGCGCCGGCACCGAGTCCGGATAGCGGGCCTGCCACTGATTGGCCTGGCCTTGCATCTCAAGCCAATCATTCATGTCCGGGACCTGGGTGCGGAAGCTGCGCAGCTGATTGTAATAGATGGCGAGCTTCCAGATTCCGCTCGGGGTGCGCTCGCCGGGTCGGTTCAGCCTGAGGTGCAGCGTTTCGAGGCGCTCGAAGTCGCCCGCCAACACATGGCGCGAGGTTTCCTGTGCGATCTCTTGTTGGGCGCGTGCTTCCGCGTCCGGGGTTACACCCTCGTTCCCGGCCGCAAAGGCGGCATGGCTGCACAGGCTCGCCGACAGGCCGGCCAGCACCAGGAGCGAGCGCATCCCCAGGAAAATACGCGCAATGATTGTCATGATGGTTCTTTCAATGGTCGATAAGGGCGCGGATCGTCTCCACGGCGGGTAAACATCACAGCGCATCACAGCGGGCCGGCCCCGCCTACGCGGCGGCGGCGCTGGGCACGAAGCAGTTTTCCGGCACTCCGTCGTCGGCCTCGGCATAGGTGAAACCGAGTCCCACCGAGAACGCCGGCAGGCCGAGCGCTTCGGCCAGGCGTTCGTGCCGTTCCACCGCCATCATGAACGACTCGTCGCGCAGCACGGCCTCGACCGCGCCGACATCGGCCACGCCGAACGCGGCGCACAGGCGCGCTGCGTCGCCGCCTTGCGGCACGCCGAATCCGTCCTCGTCGTCTTCCGAAAACGCCGCCGGATTCGAGTTGTACTGATCGGTCTTCGCGCCGTTCTCGTACAGCTCCAGGTACAGGAAATTGTCATCGTGATTGAGCAGCGCCAGCACCGGGCAGGCGAAAAAGGACGACAGGCTTTGCGCCAGTGCCCCGAGCACCTGCGGGTCCTGGCATTCGCTCGCTTCGTCGAGCACCGTGAGATTGCCGTCTTCCTCGCGCGAGACGAAGGCGCGCCGCTCGGTCATATGGGCCAGCACGGCCTGCTGGCTCGGACCGCGCACTGTGTGGCTGGTGTAAAAAGAACCCATGTTCGCTCCCTTGCGGTGATTGATTGAAGGCGCATCCGGCTTGATTTCATGGCAATATTTCAATACTACTATAAGTTGCCTGCCGCCTCGATGGGGCGGTGTTGCGGCCCCCGTCGCCGTCCGCTTGCAGTTGCCTCCCGCATATCGTTTCAAGCGTTACAATAGCGTCTTCCCACTTCCACGCTAGAGAATCCGCCATGGCCGTCAATTCCCCTCTGCCCGTCGCCGCCGACCTGAATCCCGTCAACGGGATCGAGATCGGTTTTGCCGAAGCCGGCATCAAAAAGCCCAACCGCAAGGACATCCTGGTGATGAAGCTGGCCGACACGGCCACCGTGGCCGGCGTGTTCACCACCAACCGCTTTTGCGCCGCTCCCGTGCAGGTCTGCAAAGCCAACCTGGCGGCCGTTGCCGCCGGCGGCGCGCCGATCCGCGCGCTGGTGGTCAACACCGGCAACGCCAACGCCGGCACCGGCGAGACCGGCCTTGCCAGCGCCAACGCCACCTGCGCCGCGCTGGCCAGGCTGCTCGCCTGCGAGCCGCACCAGATCCTGCCGTTTTCGACCGGCGTGATCCTCGAGCCGCTGCCGGTCGACAAAGTCGTCGGCGCGCTGCCGGCGGCCATCGGGAACCTGAAAGCGGACAACTGGTTCAACGCCGCCGAGGCGATCATGACCACCGACACCCAGCCGAAAGCGGCCTCGCGCACGGTCGACATCTGCGGCCACAGCGTGACCATGACCGGCATCAGCAAAGGGGCCGGCATGATCCGCCCGAACATGGCCACCATGCTCGGCTACCTGGCGATCGACGCCAAAGTGTCGCAGGACGTCTTGAATGAACTGGTCAAGCACGCGGCCGACCATTCGTTCAACTGCATTACCATCGACGGCGACACCTCGACCAACGATTCGTTCATGCTGATCGCCACCGGCACCGGCAGCCTGGCCATCGCCAACACCGATTCGACCGAATACGCCGAACTGAAAACCGCGGTCACCGAGATCGCCCGTTCGCTGGCGCAGATGATCATCCGCGACGGCGAAGGCGCCACCAAGTTCATCACCGTCACGGTGGAAGAGGGCGGCAACATGGAAGAGTGCCGCAAGATCGCCTATTCGATCGCCCATTCGCCGCTGGTGAAAACCGCGTTCTTCGCGTCCGACCCGAACCTGGGCCGCATCCTGTGCGCGATCGGCTACGCCGGCGTGGACGACCTCGATGTCACCAAGCTCGATCTGTACCTCGACGACGTGCTGGTGGCCAAAAGCGGCGGGCGCAATCCGGCCTACCAGGAAGCCGACGGCCAGCGCGTGATGCAAAAGAGCGAAATCACGGTGCGCGTGCGCCTCGGGCGCGGCGCCCACAGCGCCACCGTCTGGACCTGCGACCTGTCGCACGAGTACGTGACCATCAACGCCGACTACCGTTCCTGAGTCGCGCCTTGACGACGCCACTCGAACAATTCCTGCGCCGCGCCGAGGCGCTGTTGCAGCGGGTCGAGGCGGTGCTGCCGCCGGCCTACCCGCGCATGCCCGACTGGCGCTCGGGCACCGCGTTCCGCTGGCGCAAGCGCCCCGGCAGCACCGTCAATTACCTGCAGCCGGTGCTGCATGCGGCCACCATCGCCCTGTCGGACCTGCACAACGTGGGGCCGCAAAAGCAGCAGATCGAGCGCAACACGCGCCAGTTCGTGCAGGGGCGCCCGGCCAACAATGTGCTGCTGACCGGCGCGCGCGGGACCGGCAAGTCGTCGCTGATCAAGGCGTGCCTGAACCAGTTCGCCGCCGACGGCCTGCGCCTGATCGAAGTCGACAAGGCCGACCTGGCCGAACTGCCCGACATCGTCGACCTGGTGGCCGGACGCCCCGAGCGCTTCATCATCTTTTGCGACGACCTCTCGTTCGAAGAAGGCGAGGCCGGGTACAAGGCGCTCAAGGTGGCGCTGGACGGCTCGATCGCGGCGCAGTCGGACAATGTGCTGATCTACGCCACCTCGAACCGGCGCCACCTGCTGCCGGAAAAAACCAGCGACAACGCCAGCTACAAGCACGGTGACGACGGCGACCTGCATCCGGGCGAGACGGTCGAAGAGCGCATTTCGCTGTCCGAGCGCTTCGGCCTGTGGCTGTCGTTCTATCCGTTCAAGCAGGACGACTACCTCGATATCGCGGCGCACTGGCTGGCCAGTTTCGGCTGCAGCGCGCAGCAGATCGAGCAAGCGCGCCCCGAGGCCCTGCAATGGGCCTTGCAGCGCGGTTCGCGTTCGGGCCGGGTGGCGTGGCAGTTCGCGCGCGACTACGCGGGAAGGCTGCCCGAATGACTGAATCGACCAGTAAAAAACCGATCGATGTCGCGGTCGGCATTTTGATGAAACCCAATGGCGACGTGCTGCTTGGCCAGCGTCCCGCCGGCAAACCGTACGACGGCTATTGGGAATTCCCGGGTGGGAAAGTGGAAACCGGCGAAGCCATACTCGACGCGCTCAAACGCGAATTCGTCGAGGAGCTTGGCGTTCATATCCTGAGCGCGAGCGAATGGTGCGGGGTCGAGCACGTGTACGAACACGCGCACGTGCGCCTGCACTTCTTTATCTGCCGCCAGTGGCGCGGCGAACCGCAAAGCCTCGAAGGGCAGGCCTTTGCGTGGCAGGGCGTGGTCGGCGTGTCGCCGCTGCTGCCGGCCACCATTCCGCTGCTCGCATGCCTCGACCAGGTGCGCTACCCGTAAGCATTTTCACCTGTATTTGCCGCTTCGGCAAACCAACGCACCGCAAGGAAGTCCGTGAAAATTATCGTGCTCGGTAGTGGCGTGGTCGGTACCACGTCGGCCTATTTCCTGGCCAGGGCCGGCCATGAAGTGACCGTCGTCGAGCGCCAGGACGGCGCCGCGCTGGAGACCAGTTTCGCCAACGCCGGCGAAGTCTCGTCGGGCATGGCCGCGCCGTGGGCCGCGCCGGGCATCCCGCTCAAGGCCTTGCGCTGGCTGGCCATGCGACACAGTCCGCTGGTGGTGCGCCCTTCGTTCGATCCGCGCATGTGGCGCTGGCTGTTGCAGATGCTGGGCAACTGCAATCCGGCCAGCTACGCCGTCAACAAGAGCCGCATGGTGCGCCTGGCCGAGTACAGCCGCGATTGCCTGATCGCGCTGCGCGAGGAGACCGGCATCGCCTACGACCATCGCAGCAAGGGCACCTTGCAGGTGTTCCGCAATCCGCGCCAGCTCGACGAAGCGCAGGACGATATCGCGGTGCTCAAGCGCTACGGGGTGCCGTATGCGCTGTTCGACGCCGCCGGCTGCGAAGCGGTGGAGCCGGCCCTGGCGCGCGTGCGCGGCAAGATCGTCGGCGGCCTGCACCTGCCTTGTGACGAAACCGGCGACTGCTTCAAGTTCACCCAGGCGCTGGCGCGCATGGCGTCCGACGCGGGCGTCGTTTTCCGCAACGGCGTCGAGATCCGGCGCCTGCTGCACGAGGGCGGCGCGGTCACGGCGGTCGACACCTCGCTGGGCGAATTAAGAGCGGACGCCTTTGTGATGGCGCTGGGGAGTTACTCGCCGCTGATGCTCGCGCCGTTGGGGATCAAGATCCCGGTGTATCCGGTCAAAGGCTATTCGATCACCTTGCCGATCATCGACGCGGCCAGCGCGCCCGAATCGACCATCATGGAAGAGACCTACAAGGTCGGCATCACGCGCCTGGGCGAGCGGATCCGGGTGGGCGGCACGGCCGAAATCGCCGGCTACGACCTGCGCCTGCACGAGGCGCGCCGCGCCACCCTGGTGCATGCGGTGAGCGAGTTGTTTCCGGGCGGGGGCGATGTGGAAAAGGCGACGTTCTGGTGCGGGCTGCGTCCGATGACGCCGGACGGCACGCCGGTGATCGGGCCGACCCGCTATCGCAACCTGTTTCTCAATACCGGGCACGGCACCCTGGGATGGACCATGTCGTGCGGTTCGGCGCGGGTGCTGGCCGATCTGGTGTCGGGACGCGCGCCCGAGATCGATACCGAGGGATTGTTCATGAGCCGCTACGGCGCTTGACGCGCGCGGCGGCGCCCGCTCAGGCGTTGGCCAGCTGCGCCTTCGGCGCGCGCGGCAGGTGCGCCGTGAAGGTGGTGCCGCACTCCGCGCTGGAGGTGACGTTCAAGGTCCCGCCATGGGCCGCGGCGATTTCGCGCGCGACGAACAAACCCAGTCCCAGGCTGGTGCGCGGGCGTGCCTCGGCTTCGCCGTCGCCCGGCAACTGAATCAGCGGACTGAAAATACTCTCCAGCGCCGAGGGCGGAATCACCGGACCGTCATTGGTCACGGCCACCGTCACCGCGTCGGGATGGGCGCGCGCGACGATGCGCACGGCGGCGCCGCGCGTGCCGTACTGGGCGGCGTTGACCATCAGGTTGGTCAATAACTGGTGCAGGCGCACGGGGTCATACTGGCCTTTGATCGCCTCGTCGGCCTCGAGCTCGAAGCGCGTGGCCGGATGGGTGGCGTGGGCGTCGGCCAGCGCGGCGCGGCAGACGTCGCCCAGGTCGACCTCGCGCAGCACGGTCGGCATGCCGCCGCCGAGCTGGGTGCGGGTGTAGCCGATCAGGTCATCGACCATGCTGCTCATCAGGCGCGCACCGCGCTTGACCCTGCCGCCGATTTCGCTGGCCTGGGCGGCGTCGACCTGTTTGCGGCTGAGCAGCTCGCCCGCCATCGACATGCTCGACAGCGGCGCGCGCAGGTCGTGCCCGAGGATGGCCAGGAACAGTTCGCGCATGTGGTCGGCGCGCGCCGAATACGTCACCACCGATTCGGCCAAGGCCTGGTCGATGGCTTCGTTAAAGCGCACCATTTCGTCGGCCACGTCGGACGTCATGCGTTGTACCTGCGGCAGCCACAGGCGCAGCACGGTGGCGCGCAGGGCGCGGAATTCGGCGCTGAGCTGGAGCAGGGAAAAATTGCTGGCCTGGCGCAGCGCGCCGTGGATCGAGGCGGCGCTCTCGCCCTCGACCGTGTCGGGCGCGAGGCCCTGCGACTTGGCGATCTGCTGTTGCGGGTTCTGCGAGGTTTCGATGTCAAGCGCAATCGCCTGCAGGATCTGGCGCGCGTGGTCGCGCAGCGCCAGGTCGGTCATCTGGCTGGCGGCCGGCAGCAGGGTCTGGGCAAACGCCTCCCACTCCGTCAGGATTGCTTCCATGCGCTCTTTGATGAAACGGTCGAGTCTCATCGGTATGCCTGTGGCATTGACATGGTATTGCATCCTTTGCATGGTGGGCGGTCAGCCATTGTAAGCGCTTTTACGGCCACTGCGGCAAAGACGCAGTGGCGCCGCCCTGGCGACGCTACTGTGGCAGGTTCTCGTCGTCAAGCAAGGGGTCGGACGGGGCGGCGCCGGGAATGGTGTATTTTTCCTCGGCCCAGGCGCCCAGGTCGATCTGTTTGCAACGTTCGGAACAGAAGGGGCGGAATTTATTGGCCTCGGTCCATTCGACTTTTTTGGCGCAGGTGGGGCAGCTGACGACGGTCATGGCAACATCAAACAGTTAAAAATTACAGAGCGTGAGCTCGAACGGGACGTCTTCTTCCAGCGGCTTGGGCTTCAAATCCCCGCCCTGCGTGGTGAAACGGACCCACAACATGTACTTGTTGGCGGAAATCTCGGGGATCGCTCCCATCGACTCATCCATGGTCAGGCGCAACATCTGATAGACCTTGCCTTGGAGCATTTGCTGATAGCTGCCGGCGATGGCGATCATCTTGACCGGGCCGCCCGAGTCGCGAAGCAGGCGCAGCACCAGGGCCAAGGCGTCGAACAGGGGCGCGAGCGGGGCGAACCAGTTGACGATATCGTTGAAGCGCTGTTCGGCCGGGCGTTTTTGCCAGGCGTAGTAGGACGGCAGGTCGAATTCGCAGGCGCCGCCGGGAATGATGGTGCGCCCGCGGATGCTCATCAGCCATTCGTTGTCGCGCACGTTCTGGCCGGTCTTGCCCTGGGCCGCGACCAGCGCGGCGCTGACCGTTTCGACCTCGAGCAGGACGGCGTCGAGCATGTCGGCCGCCACGTTCGGATTCGACCGGTAGCTCAGCAAGCTTTGCTTCTGGCGTTCGAGTTCCTGCAGCAGATCGCTCTTGAGATCGGCGCGGCCGGCCACTTCGAGCATGTCGAAAATGGTGGCCAGGGCAACGTGATGCTGCATTGCATGTTCCTGATGCACAAAGAACTTGAACTTCTCATACAGGTCTTCCAGCCGTAACAACGTGCGTATGCGCTCGTTGAAAGGGTATTCGTAGACGATCAAAATGACATCCCTTTACATGGCAGGAGAAGAATCCCGTGATTCTGAACCAAGCGAGGCAAAATTACAAACGCCGCACCGGTTATCGTGCCATTCTCCCGCAAAATGCCAGATATTGGGCATGCAATAGAGCAATTTGACGGTCCAGGGCTTCCAGGTCGCCATCGTTGGACACGACATCGTCGGCTTGCGCCAGCCGTTCGGCGCGGCTGGCCTGGGTGGCCATGATGGCGCGCACCTGGGCTTCGCTCATGGCGTTGCGGCGCATCACGCGCGCGATTTGCATTTCTTCTGGGCAATCGATGACCAGCACGCGGTCGACCCGCTCGCGCCAGCCGCCGGACTCGACCAGCAGCGGTACCACGTAGATCAGATAGGGACCGCTGGCAACAAGCGCCGCCGCCGCGGTGGCGGCGCGGATGCGCGGATGCAGGATCGCTTCCAGGCGCGCCTTGGCGGGCGGCTCGGAAAACACCAGTTCGCGCATGCGCACGCGGTCGAGGGCGCCGTCGGCGCTGACGAAGGCCGGACCGAATTCTTGCAGCAGGGCATCCATGGCGGCGCCGCCGGGGGCGGTCAGGGCGTGGGCGATGAGATCGGTATCGATGATGCTCGCGCCGAGCGCGGCGAAACGGTCCGACACGGCCGTCTTGCCGCAGCCGATGCCGCCGGTCAGGCCGACGCTGAACTTGCCGCGCTGTGCGGCCCCAGGCGAGGCGCTAGTCATTGTTACTGGACCCAGTGTTTGATGACGACATCGGTCACGCCGGCGATTTGTTTGCCGTATATCATCACGATGAGGCCGGCCGCCGCCAGGTAGGGACCGAAGGGAATCTTGACGTTGCGCTCGCGCCCGCCGAACACGATCAGGCAGATCCCGACCACCGAGCCGACCGCCGATGAAATCAGGATCACGCTCGGCAGCATGCTCCAGCCCATCCAGGCGCCGAGCGCGGCCAGCAGCTTGAAGTCGCCATGGCCCATGCCGACCTGGCCGCGCAGCTTCTCGTACAAGGTCGCCACCGACCACAGCGCCAGATAGCCGACCGCAGCGCCGATGACGGCGTCCTGCAGCGGCACGAAGCGGCCCTGGATATTGAGCAACAGGCCGATCCACAGCAGCGGATAGGTCAGCTCGTCGGGCAGCAGTTGGGTGTCGGCGTCGATGAAGGTCATCGCGATCAGCAGGTACAGGAAGACCAGGGTGGCCAGCCCGGTATAGTCGCTGCCGAAGGTCCAGATCAGCAGGGCCGAGAGCAGGCCGCTGGCCAGTTCGATGAGCGGATAGCGCGGCGAAATTTTCGCCTTGCAGCCTTTGCACTTGCCGCCCAACATCAGGTAGCTGATCACCGGAATGTTTTCCAGCGCGCCGATGCGGTGCCCGCAATGCGGGCAGGCCGAGCGCGGCACCATCAGGTTGAAGGTGTCGGTGTGCGCCTTGCGGGTACCGCAGCCGCAGCCGTATTCGCCGGCCAGGTAATCGTTATAGTCGCGCTCCATCATCTTGGGAAGACGGTAGATGACGACATTCAGGAAGCTGCCGATCAGCAGGCCGAACAGGCCGGCGACGAGGGCCGGGCCCAGGGAGCCGGGGGCGGCGAACAAAAGTGTTTCCGGTAGCATGATGCTCCACGTTATGAATTGATCAAGCAGTTCTGTACAACAATCTATTTTAGGGGGTTCAGCCGCTTTGGGGAAGGCCGATGGCCTTCTGGCGGGGCGCCAGGCCAATGTTGTCGCATTTGGACCGCCGCCGGCGCCGCGCGCCGATACGGGAGGCCGGCAGGCGTGTCAGGTCAAGGTAAGTATGATTGGCAAAGAGCACTACTTGACTTTTCTCACAGGTCCCGTCCGGCGATCAGAAATGCCTGCAAAGGTAGGATATAATTTTCAGATGGGTCGGGAGCGCTGCCCTGTGCGGTGCGATGGACGTTTGTTCCACCTGGCTCACCTTTTTCCTACGGGCTACCAATTCTGGTGGCCCGTTTTTTTGTGGAAGGAAAAGCGACGGTGCATTTACTCTATGTAGATGAGTCTGGTTCGGTAACAGACGCCAGCCAGCGCTATTTCGTGTTGGCAGGTGTTTCCGTCTTTGAACGTACCACGCATTGGATCGAACTGGCCTTGGATCAGATTGCGAAGAAGGCTGATCCGATCGCTTTTGATGATCGCGAACTGCACGGTTCACCCATGCGATCTGGCAAAGGTTTTTGGCGTCAATTCGATCTCGCGACGCGAGAGGGTTTCATCAAAGAGGCGCTGAACGCTGGCGTCATGCAACAGCAAAAAGGCGTGAGGCTGTTTGCTTGCGTGGTCGAGAAGTCCGCCATCACGGGCAGGGAGCCGGTTGAGCTTTGCTTTGAACAGCTTGCAAGGCGCTTCGATCTTTTCTTGCAACGGTGCCACACCAAACACCATGATCCGCAACGCGGCATGATGCTGTTTGACGAGTCAAGCACGGAAAAGCGATTGCAGACGCTTGCAAGAGAGTTCAAGCATAACGGCCATACTTTCGGAAAGACGCGCAATTACGCGGAAGTTCCGGTATTTCTGGACTCACGCGCCAGTCGCCTGATTCAACTTGCGGACTTGGTCGCTTATTCGATCTTTCGCCACTTTGAGCATGCCGATTCCCAGTACTGGGACATTCTGAAGGATCGCTTCGACATCGAGGACGGCGTCAAACATGGCTTCATGCTTTGTGACACTGCGCACCCTCTCCGTTTTCAACGCTGTCAAAGGTAAGGGAAATCGTTGACGCGGCAAGCCTTGTCTCAAGATGGGCAGATCCGACAGGCCGGACATACATGCGCGACGCGAGGCTCCCATGAGCCCCACTGGAAACCACCGCACGATGAATGCAGTAGGCACTGCAACTATGTGAGCGCCTACTGCAAACGACGATGAACAACTGCAAACGATAATGAACGCTTGCAGTCGGGCGATTACACCACCGCGCCCAGCTTGAAGATCGGCAGGTACATGGCAACGACCAGGCCGCCGATGATCACGCCCAGGATCACCATGATCAGCGGTTCCATCAGCGAAGCGAGCGAAGCGACCGCTTCGTCGACTTCATCTTCGAAGAAGCCGGCGACCTTGCCCAGCATCGAATCGAGCGCGCCCGATTCTTCCCCGATGGCCACCATCTGGGTGACCATCGGCGGGAACACATTGGCGTTCTGCATCGCCACGGTCAGGCTGGTACCGGTGCTGACCTCGTTCTGGATTTTCTTGGTCGCTTCCAGGTACAGGGCATTGCCGGCCGCGCCGCCGACCGAGTCGAGCGCTTCGACTAGCGGCACGCCGGCCGCGAACATGGTGGCCAGGGTGCGCGTCCAGCGCGCAATGGCCGCCTTGCGGACCACGGAACCGAAAATCGGCGCCTTGAGCAGGGCCAGGTCCATGAAACGCTGCATCTTGGCCGAGCGTTGCCAGGCCTGGAAGAAGAAGTACAGGCCGGCGAACAGGGAGCCGAAAATCGCCCACCAGTACGTGACGAAGAAGTCCGAGATATCCATCACGATGACGGTCGGGGTCGGCAAGTTGGCACCGAAGCTCTCGAACACCGTCTTAAACGCCGGCACCACCCAGATCATGATCACGGCCGTGACGATGAACGCGATCCCCAGGATCGACACCGGATAAATCAGCGCCGAGCGGATCTTGGCCTTGATGGCCAGGGTCTTTTCCTTGTAGATCGCCAGGCGCGTGAGCAAGTCTTCCAGAATACCGGCCTGTTCGCCGGCGCCGACCAGGTTGCAGAACAGCGGGTCGAAATACAGCGGATACTTGCGGAAAGCATTGTTCAGGCTGGTACCGGTTTCGATATCGCCGCGCAGTTCCATGATCAGCTTGGACATCGAGGGATTCGAGTGGCCCTTGCCGACGATGTCGAACGATTGCAGCAGCGGCACGCCGGCCTTCATCATTGTGGCCAGCTGGCGCGTGAACAGGGAAATATCCTTGTCGGTAATTTTCTTACCGCTGCGATAGCGCTTTTTCTTGACCTTGGTCACCATCACGCCCTGGCGCCGCAAGGTCACGTTGACCACGGCTTCGCCGCCGGCGCGCAGTTCGCCGCGAACTGTCTTGCCAGTCTTGTCCTTGCCTTCCCAGGCGTAGACCGACTCCTTGGCGGCGGTTTTGGTTTGAGCGAGTGCCATACTGTATTTTCCTATTCGTTGGTGCAGCCGAGAACTTCTTCAAGACTGGTCAAGCCTTGCTTTACTTTCATCAGGCCGGAGCGGCGCAGGGACTTGACGCCCTCCAGCTCCGATTGCGCGGCAATTTCCATCGAATTGCCGTGCGCCAGAATGATTTTTTCGATCGCCGGGGTAATCGGCATGATCTGGTAGATGCCGACCCGTCCCTTGTAGCCGCCACCCATGCAGCGGTCGCAGCCGACCGGACCGTAGGGCTTCCAGCCGCCTTCCAGTTCGTCGTCCTTGAAGCCGGCCGCGAGCAGGATTTCGCGGCTGGTCTCGACCGGTTTCTTGCAGGTGCACAAGCGTCGCGCCAGGCGCTGCGCCGTGATCATGATCACCGACGAGGCGATGTTAAAGGGAGCCACGCCCATGTTCATCAGGCGCGTCAGGGTCGATGGCGCATCGTTGGTGTGCAGGGTCGAGAACACCATGTGGCCCGTTTGCGCAGCCTTGATGGCGATGTCGGCCGTTTCCAGGTCGCGGATCTCGCCGACCATGATGATGTCCGGATCCTGGCGCAGGAAGGACTTGAGCGCGACCGGGAAGGTCAGGCCGGAGCGGTCGTTGATGTTGACCTGGTTCACGCCGGGCAAGTTGATCTCGGCCGGGTCTTCCGCGGTCGAAATATTGATGCCCGGCTTGTTGATCACATTCAGGCAGGTGTACAGCGACACCGTCTTGCCGGAACCGGTCGGGCCGGTCACCAGCACCATGCCGTACGGGCGCTGGATCGCTTCGAGCAGCAACTCTTTCTGGTCCGGATCGTAGCCGAGCGCGTCGATGCCCATCTGGGCTTGGGTGGCGTCCAGGATCCGCATCACGGTCTTTTCGCCGAACAGGGTGGGGCAGGTGCTGACCCGGAAGTCGATCGCCTTGGTGGGCGAGAGGATCAGGCGCATGCGGCCATCCTGCGGCACGCGTTTTTCGGAAATGTCGAGCTTGGAGAGCACCTTGATGCGCGAGACCAGCTTGTCGCGGATGGTGATCGGCGGCTGCGCGTGCTCGCGCAGCATGCCGTCCACGCGCAAGCGGATGCGGTAGAATTTTTCGAACGGTTCGAAGTGAATATCGGACGCGCCGAGGTTGATCGCGTCGGTCAGGATCTTGTTGAGGAACTTGACGATCGGTGCGTCTTCGATTTCGGCCGCGCCCGTGTCGACCACCGTGGTGGGCGCGTCGTCCTCGCCGAACTGGATTTCTTCCTGGTCGCCCACCATGTCGGCGAGACTGGTTTCGGCGTTGCGGCCCAGGTTGGCCAGCAGCGCCAGCAGCACGTCGTGCAGCACGATCACCGGCTCGACCGAGGCTTCGCTCTGGAACTTGATCTGGTCCAGGGCCTGGATATTGGTCGGGTCGGAAATGGCCACCGACATCTTGTTGCCGCGCTTGGCCAGGGCGATCACGCGCTGGCTCTGCATCAGCTTGCCGTCGATGGCGTTGGCCGGCAGCACGTCGACATTAAAGCTCTGCAAGTCCATCAGCGGGTAGCCGAAGGTTTCCGCGCAAAAGGCGGCCAGCGTGCGCGAGTCGAAGGTGCCGGTCAGCAGCAGGGTATCGATGAAGGGGCTCTTGTCCGCCAGCGACTTCTTGTGCAGCGAATCGGCCTGCTGCGCACTGAGGCGGCCCGCCTGCATCAAGGCGCGGGCCAGGCCCGGCATCGGGGTTCCGGGGGTCGTATTGGGGAGGACTGCAGCCATATGCGCGCTTGGTTTAAAGAGTACAGGGGAACGACAAAGCGCCGTCCAGTAGTGACTGTTGCGGCGAACTGCCTTGGATCATGCCTCCGGGCATCACATT
Organism: Massilia rubra; assembly: GCF_011682065.1. Lineage (GTDB taxonomy): Bacteria > Pseudomonadota > Gammaproteobacteria > Burkholderiales > Burkholderiaceae_D > Telluria_A > Telluria_A rubra. The sequence continues at coordinate 182,891 of NZ_VUYU01000010.1, forward strand.
TGTAAAGTGTTTGCTGCATGGGGGAGGCAACCATACCACGTAGCCAAAATGGAACGTTATTTTGTGTTTTGGAACTTCTATGGTTGGAGTGGAATTGTTGGTGACAGTCTGATTAGGGACTGTCTCAGCGCGCCGGAGGGCGGGTCAGCTTGACCAGCTTGATCGCCTGGTTTTGCACCTGGATGACTTCGATCGCCACGTTGCCGATTTTCATGCTGATCGGGGCCTCGGGAATTTCCTGCAATTGCTCCAGCATGAGGCCGTTGACGGTCTTGGGACCGTCCAGCGGAAACGCCAGTCCCAGCCGTTTATTGATCTCGCGCAGGGGCGCCGTGCCTTCCAACAAACATTCGCCGCGCGCATCCCAGCAGACCTTGTCGCCTGGCGCCGCGCCGGGCGCCGAGGTGGTGAAGTCGCCGATCATTTCTTCGATGATATCGTCGAGGGTGACCAGGCCCTGCACTTCGCCGTACTCGTCGACAATGATGCCCAGGCGTTCTTTGTTTTCTTGAAAATATTGTAGCTGAGTAAAGACGCTGGTGTCCTGCGGGATGAAGTACGGTGTTGTCAGCAAACCACGGAAATGCGCGATGGTCAGTTCCTCTTCCTCGTTGAGCAGGGCGATCGCATGGCGCACATGCAAGATCCCGATGATGTGGTTGATCTCGCCTTCATACACGGGCAGCTTGTTGTGATAGCACCTGGTCAGCTGGGCCTTGAGCTCGGCGACCGGGACGGCCAGGTTGAGCGCCTCGATCTGGGCGCGCGGGGTCATGATGTCTTCGATCGACGTGGTGTCGAGGTCGAACAGGTTGAGCAAGATGCTTTTATGCTTTTGCGGAATGAAATTGCCGCCTTCGAGCACGATGGCGCGCAATTCGTCGGGCGAGACGCGGTTCTGGGCGGCGCTGTCGGCCGGCTTGACGCGCAAAATAGTCAAGAACAGGCGCACGAACAGGTTGACGAACCAGATCAGCGGCTTGGCCGCCGCCATCATCGGCTTGAGCAGGGTGCTGGCGACCAGCGAAATGGTTTCGGGATAGGTGGCGCCGATGAACTTGGGCGCGATTTCGGCGAACACGATCAGCACGAACACCAGCAGCGCGATGGCGATCGCAATGACGCTCTCTTCATAGCCGAACAGTAAAATCGCAATGGCGGTGGCCAGCACCGTCGCCATGGCGTTGACCAGGGTATTGGCGATGAGGATCAGCGAGAGCAGCTTGTCGGTGCGCTCGAGCAGCCACAAGGTGGTGATGGCGCCGCGGTGGCCGCGCTTGGCCAGGCTGCGCAGGCGGAATTTGTTGGCGGCCATGAGCGCCGTTTCCGCCATGGCGAAAAAGGCTGAACACAGGATCAGCAAAACCAGCGCGGCGACAAGCACCCAGGGTGACACGGTATCCAAGGGTCAGTGTGCGGCAGCGGTAGAAGAACAGGGGAGCATCGAAAGCGGGCCAAGCCCAGAATGGTGTGTCGCCGGAACGGCAACCGCAGAGCTGCTGATTTTAAGTCAAGGTCCGTTTCCGTGCAAGTTTGACTAGAATTATGTGCGTCACGTAGTGCGGCAACTATTCGCCCTGTATCAGCGCAGGCGCCGTCAGCCGTTCCACCAGTGCGAGGTGGTTCCCGCAGCCGGCAGGCGCGCCTGCACGGCCTTGTGGATGATGCCCGCCTCGACCGCCTGGGTGGCGTCGTAGATGCGCGCGTTGCCGAACAGATTGGTGCGGATATCGTCCTGCACCCCGGCTGACCTGGTCGCTTCCTCGAAGATGCAGGCATAGCGTTCGGCATCGAAATCGAGGCAGTCGCGCCACTCGCTCACGCGCGAGTGGTCGGCCGCGACCAGGCTGCCGAAGCCCCAGTGCAGGGGATGGACCAGGAAGCGCGTGCCGGGACAGGCATAGCGCTTGGCGCCGGCCAGGAAAATCACCACCCCGACCGATTCGACGCTGCCGATGTTATGGGTGGTCAGCGGCAGGGGCAGCGACTTGAGGAAGAAATACAACGCGAAGCCGGCGGTCATGTTGCCGCCTTCGGTCGACATGTGCAGCTCGATCTCGCTGGCGCCGCTTTGCAGGGCCTGCAGGCAGAGGTTGCGGACCGCGCACACCGCGCTATGGTTGATGGGGCCGATAAAGTGAACGATGTGCAGCGACATTATCTCTCCTGGAGCTCGTCGCCCAAGAATAGCAAGTTTTTGCCCGCCGCATGGTTTCGTTGGCGTTCAACTGCCCCGGTAAGTGGAATACGACCACGGCGTCACCACCAGCGGCACATGATAATTCTGGGCCGGATCGGCGATGCCGAAGGCCAGCGTCACCTGGTCGATGAAGCGCGGTTCGGGCAGCTTCACGCCCTGGGCGGCAAAATAATCGCCGGCGGCAAACACCAGCTCGTAGCGCCCGGCCAGCATGGCCTCGCCTTCGAGCAGGGGCGTGTCGACCCGGCCGTCGCGGTTGGTGGTGACGGTCTTGAGCAGGGTGCGCGCGCCGGCAGCGACCGCATACAGTTCGACTACCACGCCGTTCCCGGGCTTGCCTTGCGTCGTGTCAAGCACGTGCGTACTAAGTTTTCCCATAATCCTTCCTATATGATCAAAATGCGGCATGTTATCTGGCTGATCATATACCGGCATGCGAACGCCGCTATATGATGACAACTATACCCTCCATGCACCTACTTCCATCCCGAGCCCCCTCATGACGACTTATGACAACTATCCACGCGACCTGGCCGGCTACGGGCGCACGCCGCCCCACCCACAATGGCCGGGCCAGGCGCGGGTGGCGCTGCAGTTCGTGCTCAACTATGAAGAGGGCGGCGAAAACAATGTGCTGCATGGCGACCCCGCCTCCGAAACCTTTCTTTCCGAAATCATCGGCGCGGCGGCCTTTCCCATGCGCCACATGAGCATGGAGTCGCTCTACGAATACGGCTCGCGCGCCGGCCTGTGGCGCCTGCTGCGCATGTTCGAAGAGCGCAAGCTGCCGCTGACCGTGTTCGGCGTGGCCATGGCGCTCAAGCGCAACCCGGAGGCGGTGGCGGCCTTCCAGCAACTGGGCCACGAAATCGCTTGCCATGGCCTGAAGTGGATTTCCTACCAAAACGTGGACGAAGCGACCGAGCGCGCCCACATGCAAGAGGCCGTGCAGATCATGCGCGAGCTGACCGGGTCTGCGCCGCTGGGCTGGTACACCGGGCGCGACTCGCCCAACACGCGCCGGCTGGTGGTCGAGCATGGCGGTTTTGCCTACGATGCCGATCACTACGGCGACGACCTGCCGTTCTGGCAGCAGGTCGAGCACGCGGGCGGTGTCACGCCGCACCTGGTGGTGCCGTACACGCTCGACACCAACGACATGCGCTTTTGCGCCATGCAGGGATTTAACTCCGGCACCCAGTTCTTCGATTATCTGAAAGACGCCTTCGACGTGCTGTACGCCGAAGGCGACCCGGATGGCATGAACCAGCCGAAAATGCTCTCCATCGGCCTGCATTGCCGCATCGTGGGCCGCCCCGGGCGCTCGGCGGCGCTGGCGCGCTTTCTCGATTACGTGCAGGGCCACGACAAGGTCTGGATCACGCGCCGCATCGATATCGCCGAGCATTGGAAGACCGTCCACCCGGCATAGTGCTTTTGGGTGATAACAGACATCTCCAAATAGATATAACTGCGGATGCCTTGGGTGTTAACCTTGCATACTGGGATAAAGCCGAGGCAAGAATGTCAACACCGATCCGTTTTTACTATCAGGGCGCCGTGCGCGAAGTCACGCAGGCCGCGCCGACGCAGACCATCCTCCAGCATTTGCGCGAGGACCTGCACTGCACCGGCACCAAGGAAGGCTGCGCCGAAGGCGACTGCGGCGCCTGCACGGTCGTCATTGGCACGCTCGGCGCCGACGGCCAGGTCGAGATGAAGGCGGTGAACTCCTGCATCCAGTTGACCCCCACGCTCGACGGCAAGGCCCTGTTTACCGTCGAAGATGTGCAGCAGCCGAATGGCCTGCTACACCCGGTGCAGCAAGCCATGGTCGAATGCCACGGCTCCCAGTGCGGCTTTTGCACCCCCGGATTCGTCATGTCCCTGTGGGGCATGTACCTCAAGCAGGAAGGGCAAGCGCCATCGCGCTGCCAGATCGACGACGCCCTCTCGGGCAACCTGTGCCGCTGCACCGGCTACCGCCCGATCATCGACGCCGCCAAACGCATGGGCGAACTGCCGCCCGTGAGTTTCGACCGCGCCGCGCTGGCGGCCCAGCTGGCGAGCCTGCAACGCGGCGCCATGGCCACCTACAGCGCCGGCGGCGCCTCCTTCTTCGCCCCGCGCACGCTCGATGAACTGGTGCGCATCCGCGCCGACAAACCCGACGCCGTGCTGCTGGCCGGCTCCACCGACATCGGCCTGTGGGTCACCAAGCAGATGCGCGAGCTGGGCGACATCATCTACCTCGGCCACGTCGACGCGCTCAAGCACGTCACGCAGCGGGACGGCATGATCGATATCGGCGCCGGCGTCACCCTGGAACAGGCCTACAAGGCGGTTGCCGCGCACTATCCGGCCGAACTCTCAAGCATGTGGCAGCGCTTTGCCTCGCTCCCCATCCGCAACGCCGGCACCCTGGGCGGCAACGTCGCCAACGGCTCGCCCATCGGCGACTCGATGCCGTGGCTGATCGCACTCGGCGCGCGCGTGGTGCTGCGCGGCGCCGCCGGCGAACGCGAGCTGGCGCTGGAAGAGCTGTACCTCGGCTACCAGAAAAAGGACCTGCAAGCGGGCGAATTCGTCCAGGCGGTGCGCGTGCCGCTGCCGCGCGCCGGCGTGCGCTTTCGCACCTACAAACTGGCCAAGCGCTTCGACCAGGATATTTCCGCCGTGTGCGCCGCCTTTGCGCTGCGCTTCGACGGCGATGTGGTGAGCGAAGCACGGATCGCCTTCGGCGGCATGGCCGCCACGCCCAAGCGCGCCGCGCGGACCGAAGCGATGCTGGTCGGCCAGGCGTGGAGCGAGGCGACCGTGGATGCGGCCATGGCCATGCTGGCGCAGGATTACGCGCCGCTGTCGGACATGCGCGCGTCGAGCGAATACCGCATGAAGACGGCGCAGAACCTGCTGCGCCGCTACTGGTTCGAGACCCGTCAACACAACCCGCTGGCGGCCGATGCCGTCAACGCCTTTGCCGTGCGCGCGTAAGGAGAACACCATGAACGACGCAGCTACCCCAGCGCTCAAAGCGGCGGCGTGGACCGGCGTGGGCGTCTCGCGCGCCCACGAATCGGCCGCGCTGCACGTGCTCGGCCAGGCCACCTACACCGACGACATCCCGGAAGTGCAGGGCACCCTGCACGCGGCGCTCGGATTATCGAGCAAGGCGCACGCCAACATTAGCGCCATCGACCTGGCCGCCGTGCGCGCCAGCGTGGGCGTGGTGGCGGTGCTGACGGTGGCCGACATCCCCGGCACCAACGACTGCGGCCCGATCATCCACGACGACCCGATCCTGGCCGATGGCCTGGTCATGTACGTCGGCCAGCCGATCTTCATTGTCGTCGCCGACACCCACGACCATGCGCGCCGCGCCGCGCGCCTGGGCCAGGTGACGTACGAAGAACTGCCCGCCATCCTCACGCCGCAAGCTGCGCGCGCCGCGCAATCGTACGTGCTGCCGCCGATGCGCCTGGCACGCGGCGACTATCAAGCCGCCTTTGAAAAAGCGCCGCGCTCGGTCAAGGGCGAGCTGTATGTGGGCGGGCAGGAGCAGTTCTACCTGGAAGGGCAGATCTCGTACGCGATCCCGAAGGAAGACAAGGGCATGCTGGTGCTCTGCTCGACCCAGCACCCGAGCGAAATGCAGCACGTGGTGGCCCATGCGCTCGGCCTGCACTCGCATAACATCGTCGTCGAATGCCGCCGCATGGGTGGTGGCTTCGGCGGCAAGGAGTCGCAATCGGCGCTGTGGGCGGCCGCTTCCGCCATCGCCGCCTCGAAGCTCAAGCTCCCGGTCAAGCTGCGCGCCGACCGCGACGACGACATGCTCGTCACCGGCAAGCGCCACTGCTTCCATTACGAATACGAAGTCGGCTACGACGACGACGGCCGCATTCTCGCCGCCAAGGTCGACATGGTGACGCGCGCCGGCTATTCGGCCGACTTGTCGGGGCCGGTGGCCACGCGCGCGGTCTGCCACTTCGACAACACCTATTATTTGTCGGACGTGGACATCCGCGCCGCCTGCGGCAAGACCAACACGCAATCGAATACGGCCTTCCGTGGCTTCGGCGGCCCGCAGGGCGCGATCGCCATCGAATATGTGATCGACGACATCGCCCGTGAACTCGGGCGCGACGCGCTCGATATCCGGCGCATCAATTTCTACGGCCGTGACGATCGCAACGTCACCCCGTACGGCCAGGTGGTGGTCGACAACGTGATCGACGCGCTGTCCTTTGAGCTGGAACAAACCAGCGACTACCGCGCCCGGCGCGCGGCGATTGCCGCTTTCAACGCCGCCAGTCCGGTGCTCAAGAAAGGGCTGGCGCTCACGCCGGTCAAATTCGGGATTGCGTTTAACGTCACGCACCTGAACCAGGCCGGCGCGCTGGTGCACGTGTACGTCGATGGTTCGATCATCGTCAACCACGGCGGCACCGAAATGGGGCAGGGCATCAACACCAAGGTGATGCAGGTGGTCGCGCATGAACTGGGCGTGGACCTCGTCAACGTGCGCGCCACCGCCACCGACACCAGCAAGGTTGCAAACACCTCGGCCACGGCCGCATCGACCGGGGCCGACCTGAACGGCAAGGCGGCGCAGGACGCGGCGCGCCAGATCCGCGAACGCCTGGCCGGGTACGCGGTCAAGCTGTATGGCGGCGAAGCGGGCGAGGTGGTGTTCGCCAACGACACGGTGTTCGTCAACGGCCACGAAGTCGCTTTTCCGGTGCTCGTGCAAAAAGCCTATCTGGCGCGCGTGCAGCTGTGGTCCGACGGCTTTTACGCCACGCCGGGCCTGCACTGGGACCCGAAGACAATGAACGGCCGGCCGTTCTCGTACTACGCCTACGGCGCCGCCGTGGCCGAAGTGGTGGTCGATACGCTCACCGGCGAATGGAAGCTGCTGCGCGCCGACGCGCTGTACGACGCCGGCAAGTCGCTCAACCCGGCCATCGACATCGGCCAGGTCGAAGGCGCCTTCATCCAGGGCATGGGCTGGCTCACCACCGAAGAACTGTGGTGGAACCCGGCCGGCAAACTCATGACGCACGCGCCATCGACCTACAAGATCCCCGGCGTATCGGACTGCCCGGAAGACTTCCGCGTGCGCCTGTTCGACAACCGCAACGTCGAAGACAGCATCCACCGGTCCAAGGCGGTGGGCGAGCCGCCCCTGCTGCTGCCGTTCTCGGTGTTCTTTGCCATCCGCGATGCCGTTTCCAGCGTCGGCGGGCACAAGGTCAACCCGCCGCTCAATGCGCCGGCCACCAGCGAAGAAATCCTCAAGTCGATTTCCGCTGTCGAAGCGGCGCTCAAGGCGGCGTGATGGACGACTGGCTCAGCGCCGGCGCCTGCGCGCCGTCCATCCTGGTGACCGTGGCCATCGTCGAAGGCTCCGGCCCGCGCGAATGCGGCGCCAAAATGCTGGTCGACGCGACCCGGGTGCTGGACACCATCGGCGGCGGCCACCTGGAGCACCGCGCCATCGAGACCGCGCGCGCCATGCTGGCCGGTGGCCGCGCGCGCCACTTCGAACGCTATGCGCTCGGTCCGAGCCTGGGCCAGTGCTGCGGCGGCGTGGTGCATCTGTCGTTCGAACTGTTCGATGCGGCGCAGGCCGCGCTGCTCGGCCAGCGCCGCCAGCACGACAGCTGGCGCGTGAGCGCCATCGACGGCGCGCCAGAGACCGCGCTGTTCGATGGCGACGGCCGCTGGCTGGCGGGCCAGCGTCCGCCCGTATTCGCGCGCGACCGTGGCGCCTACGTCATGCAGGAGCCGGACGGGCGGCGCTGGCTGGTCGATCCGGTGTTCGCGCCACGTGCGCATCTGGTACTGTTCGGCGCCGGCCACGTAGGCACGGCCATTGTGCGCGCTTTGGCGCACCTGCCGTGCCACGTCACCTGGGTGGACGAGCGCGACGACATGTTCCCCGCACAGGCGCCGGCCAACGTCACCATCGAAGCGACCGACCTGCCCGAGGCGCTGGTCGCCGCCGCGCCGGCCAATGCCAGTTACCTCGTCATGACGCACAGCCACGCGCTTGACCAGCGCCTGACGGAGGCGATCATGGCGCGGCCTGACGTGGGCTGGTTCGGCCTGATCGGATCGAAAACCAAGCGCCGCCAGTTCGAACACCGCCTGCTTGCGCGCGGCGTGGACGCGGCGCGGATTGATACAATGGTTTGCCCGATCGGGCTGGCCGGCATCACCAACAAAGCGCCGGCGGTTATCGCCGCTTCCGTCTGCGCGCAATTACTGACCGTGTGGGAAGCCATGCAAGGAACGCCCAGCGCGTTCACGCACATCTCGGCAAGACCGTCGGCCGCAATCACCGAAAGAACCTGATGTCTACCGTACCACCAAGCACCGTGCAAGCCTACCGAGCCAGCTTGCTGCATTTTCACGCCGACCCGGCCTTCAGCAAAGACGCCTGCCTGTGGCACGAAGATGGCCTGTTGATCGTCGCCGACGGCAAAGTCCGGGCGGCCGGCGACTACGCGCAGCTGCTGGCGACGCTCCCTGACGGCGTGCAGGTGCGCGATTATCGCGGCAAGGTGATCATGCCGGGCTTTATCGACACCCACCTGCATTTTCCGCAGACCGACATGATCGCCTCGCCGGCGCCGGGCCTGCTGCCGTGGCTGGAGACCTACACCTTCCCGACCGAGCGCCAGTTCGGCGACCCGGCGCACGCGCGCGAAGTGGCCGACTTCTTCCTCGACGAGCTGCTGCGCTGCGGGACCACTACGGCCATGGTGTACTGCACCGTGCACCGCGAGTCGGTCGACGCGTTTTTTGAAGCCAGCGCGGCGCGCAACCTGCGCATGGCGGCTGGCAAGGTGCTGATGGACCGCAACTGTCCCGAGTTCCTGCGCGATACCGCCGAGGGCGGGGTGCGCGACAGCGAGGACCTGATCAAAAAATGGCACAACAAGGGCCGCGCCATGTACGCGATTACCCCGCGCTTCGCGCCCACGTCCAGCGACGCGCAGCTGCGGCTGACGGGAGAGCTGGCGGCGGCATACCCGGACACGTACATACAGACCCACGTGTCGGAGAATGCGGACGAATGCAGCTGGGTCAAGTCGCTGTTTCCGGATGCGCGCAGCTATCTGGACGTGTACGACCAGTATGGGCTGATGCGCGAGCGCGCCATGTTCGGCCACTGCATCTGGCTCGACGATGCCGATTTTGCACGGATGGCCGACACCGGGTCGGCGGCGGCGATCTGCCCGACCTCCAACTTCTTCCTCGGCAGCGGCTTGTTCGATTTTGAAAAGGCCGACGCGGCGCGGGTATCGCTGTCGCTGGCGACCGACGTGGGGGCGGGGACTTCCTTCTCCATGTTGCAAACTATGAATGAAGCCTATAAAGTAGCGCGCTTAAAAGGCAGTTACCTGCCGGCCGCGCGCATGTTTTACCTGGCGACGCTGGGCGCGGCGCGCAGCATGCGACTCGAAGGGACCATCGGCAGTTTCGTGGCGGGGGCGGAAGCCGATTTCATCGTGCTCGACCCGAAAGCGACGCCCTTGCTGGCGCGCCGCACGGAGCGTTGCAATAACCTCGAGGAGCTGCTGTTCGCGCTGGCGCTGCTGGGCGACGACCGGTGCGTGGGTGCGACCTATGCGGCTGGCCGGAAGGTGCATGAGCGCGCAGGCGATGACATTGTAAGTACTACCGCATTTTGAGCCGTCGGGCCCCCCCCCCCGGGGGGGAACAAAGACCCCGATCAGCAGGGGCAAGTGGGCACCCCCCCCCGCCGGGGACCCCGGCGGTGGAAAAAGGAAACCAAATACCCAAAC
>NZ_VUYU01000109.1 GCF_011682065.1 Massilia rubra
ACTCTTCAGTTCAATCTCTGTTTAATGTCCTTGCGGACAGATCGCTCACTCAAAATACTGACAGGCCACTTCTTGCGAAGCGCCTATATTTCTTTTTTGTGAACATTTGATAATTTAAGTATTCAACATCGCTTACGCTTTGTTGGCACCTTCATCAAACGCCCACACTTATCGACTGTTAATTGTTAAAGAACTTATTCTGTACTACCTTCTGCCGTTTGCTACGAAGCGTTGTGTTCGTTGCAGCAGAGAGGTGAGATTATGCAGC
>NZ_VUYU01000110.1 GCF_011682065.1 Massilia rubra
TTGGGCTTACGGCGTGGGAGCTTTTCACTCCCATTATCGCTACTCATGTCAGCATTCGCACTTCTGATACCTCCAGCATCCTTTACAAGACACCTTCGCAGGCTTACAGAACGCTCTCCTACCATATATGCAAGCATATATCCGCAGCTTCGGTGACTGGCTTAGCCCCGTTACATCTTCCGCGCAGGACGACTCGATCAGTGAGCTATTACGCTTTCTTTAAATGATGGCTGCTTCTAAGCCAACATCCTGACTGTTTTAGCC
>NZ_VUYU01000111.1 GCF_011682065.1 Massilia rubra
TTTAACAATCTGGAAGAAGTAAAGTTTTAATCGAATCGTCGACAGACGGTTCGATGGGTAGTGATTGTATGTATCAAAACAAAGCAACAACGCTGTACTTTCTTATCTCTGTAACGCTCTTTGATCTCCGGATCAGAGGCTAACGTTATAGGGACAAGCGAATAAGTGCACATGGTGGATGCCTTGGCGATTACAGGCGATGAAGGACGTAGTAGCTTGCGATAAGCTGCGGGGAGCTAGCAAACAAGCTTTGATCCGCA
>NZ_VUYU01000112.1 GCF_011682065.1 Massilia rubra
GCTGGGCGAGGCCAGATTTTGACGATTTCGCAGTGCCAATAGCGAGCTATTGGCCGAGAAAGCGGCGAAATATGGACCGTCCCAGGTATTTTTGCAGCCGACGATCCCAAGTCCGACAGGCTGCTAGCCTGAATGTTTCATAAACTGCCACCGCAGTGCCGGTTCGGCGATACATGAGCTCCCCAGTGACGATCACGATGTCGCGGGCAATAGCCCCCTTACCCGATTGAACGGGACATCGAATGGAGC
>NZ_VUYU01000113.1 GCF_011682065.1 Massilia rubra
CTTTCGTGAGCTCTGAGAAAAATGGCAGTCTACACCCCCGACCGCCGCCGTGGTGCCGGACTTCAACAGCTACTCACCTGCAAAACTTGATAGCTAGCTGATCATCTAGTCCCGAACCGGGGTCTGAGTTTTTAGGTAGGAAATTTCCACTTTTCCCAGGCGGCGAGTACCGCGTTGGGGTAGGCGGGCTTGCCTCGGCTACCGTTGTAGCGGCCCAGCGCGAGGTACAGGTTGCCGTTTTCGAT
>NZ_VUYU01000114.1 GCF_011682065.1 Massilia rubra
CAGTAATGCATTAAGCTAACTGATACTAATTGCCCGTACGGCTTGTCCCTATAACCTTAGCAGGTGCAGAGATAAGAAAGCGCGTTGTGTTTTGTGTTGATACGCAATCACTACCCAAAGTAATACAATAAAACGATACTTCTTCCAGATTCAAGCTAGTGCTGCCCGATCGGGAGCACCAAGCTGTACAAGTTATGCCTGATGACCATAGTAAATCGGTACCACCCCTTCCCATCCCGAACAG
>NZ_VUYU01000115.1 GCF_011682065.1 Massilia rubra
GCTAGCCTGAATGTTTCATAAACTGCCACCGCAGTGCCGGTTCGGCGATACATGAGCTCCCCAGTGACGATCACGATGTCGCGGGCAATAGCCCCCTTACCCGATTGAACGGGACATCGAATGGAGCGGTATGCGGTTGAAGGTTGGCGGGTTGGTGGTCAGTTCTCGGCAGACCGGACGTGGCTTACTCAGGACGAGTTGATGGACCTGGCCGGTGTCGACAG
>NZ_VUYU01000116.1 GCF_011682065.1 Massilia rubra
CAGGCTCATCCCATTTCGCTCGCCACTACTTTGGGAATCTCGGTTGATTTATTTTCCTGCAGCTACTTAGATGTTTCAGTTCGCCGCGTTCGCTTTGCATACCTATGTATTCAGTATGCAATGACCTAAAAGGCCGGGTTTCCCCATTCGGAAATCTGCGGATCAAAGCTTGTTTGCTAGCTCCCCGCAGCTTATCGCAAGCTACTACGTCCTTC
>NZ_VUYU01000117.1 GCF_011682065.1 Massilia rubra
TTGCCCGTACGGCTTGTCCCTATAACCTTAGCAGGTACAGAGATAAGAAATGCGCGTTGTGTTTTGTGTTGATACGCAATCACTACCCAAGTAATACAATAAAACGATACTTCTTCCAGATTCAAGCTAGTGCTGCCCGATCGGGAGCACCAAGCTGTACAAGTTATGCCTGATGACCATAGTAAATCGGTACCACCCCTTCCCATCCCGAACAG
>NZ_VUYU01000011.1 GCF_011682065.1 Massilia rubra
CGCTGGCTGGCCATCGTACTGGAACGTCTCCCGACGTGCCCCAACAGCCAGATTGATTCGCTGCTGCCATTCCCCGACTTTACTTCGCGCTAAACAGGCTGTACAGGTGGGGCCGCTGGCCGCTTACCATCAATCTTCTTATTGCCGCCGCTTGCCTGCTGGGGCTGTTCTCGACCATCGGCGCCTCGCTGCCGTATCCGATCCTGCCGCCGCTGTTCGCTTCGGGCGTCGGGAACGGCCTCAATTCCTTCCTCGGGCTGCCGCCCAAAATGCTGTTCGGCCTGGCGCTGACCATCAATCCGCTCGGCTTGTTGATCGGTAATACCTTGCTCGGCCCGCTCTCGGACCGTTACGGCCGCCGCCCGGTGCTGATGCTGACCACCATCGGCGCCGCCCTCGGCCACATGCTCACGGCCCTCGCGCTGCTGCTCGAATCGTATCCGCTGTTTATCGTGGCGCGCTTCGGTACTGGCTTGTTGGAAGGTAACGGCGCCGTCGTGCGCGCCATGCTGGCCGACCGCCTCGAAGGCGACCTGCGCGTGCGCGCCATGTCGTGGCTGAACGGCGCGTTCTACCTTGGCTGGCTGGCCGGGCCGCTGCTGGCCGGCGCCACGGTGGTGTGGGGCATCACAGTGCCGTTCTGGATCGCGGCCGGCGCCCTGGTCATGACCGCCGCGCTGGTGGCGCTGGCGCTGCCGCGCGAGGCGCCTTCGCTGGCCACCACCTCGTGGTGGCATGTGGCGCGCCACCAGCACGCGTTTCACTTGCTGCGCCACGCCGACCTGCGCAAGCTGTTCATCGTCCAGTTCGCCTATACCTGCGGCGTGACCGCCTTTTACGAGTTCTATCCCTTGTGGCTGGTGGAGTATCCCGGCTACGGCGCGCCCGGCATCGCCTGGGTCACGGCCGCCCTGTGCGCGGTGATGACCTGCACCGCCGTGTTCGCCGGCCGGCCGAGCCGCTTCGCCCCCTTGCAACGGGCGACGTGGAGCGCGTTCGCCTGCGCCACGGCGATTGCGGCGGTGGCGCTCGGCCATGTGTGGCTGGGACTGGTAGCGATCGTGCTGTTCGGGATTCCGAACGCGTTCTATAACGCCATCGTGCCGGGCTGGTGCGCGGAGCGCTTCGGCGCGCTGGGGCAGGGCGCGGTGATGGGCTTGCTGTCGACCACGTTCTGCCTGGCCAATATCGTCATGGCCCTGGTCGGCTCGGTGCTGACCCTGCTCGATACGCGCCTGATCCTGCTGCTGGGCGCGCTATTGTCGGCCTGGGCCGCCTGGCGCCTGCGCGGCTGGCGCGTGCAGATGGCCGGTGCGGGCGCGGCCAGCCTGCCCGCCCGGCCCTAAGCAAGGGCGGGCAGGCTGGCGCCGTCACAGCGCCGGCGGCGGGTTCAGCAGCGCGGTCGGCTGCGCGGTGGCCGGCTCCGGCCCGCGCAGCATGGTCGGATCGAGGAAGCTGGCGGCGCGCCGGCTGTAAGCCGGGCGCATGTGGATGGTGTCGGTGTACAGCGGCGCGCCGCTCTCGTCGAGCACCGGGCACAGCTGGTCCTTGCACATGTATTGGGCCGGTTCGATGACGATGGCGCCGGTGTCGGCGGCAATCGCGGTCAGGCGCGCCAGCGGCGCCGCGTTGCGCTGGCGATACTCGGCCAGGTTGAACGCGGGCACCTTCGGCACCGGGACGATGGTGCCGAAACGCGAGCCGGTGACCATCGACTGCGGATCGTAGGCGCTGCCGGCCGGCGGCTGCAGCACCAGGAACACGCGCTTGCCGTTCTTGCGCAAGGTGGCCAGGCTCGCGCGCAGCGAGGCATACGCCAGCTCTTGCGCATCAGCCGCCGGGAAGGCTTTTTGCACGCCGTCTTTGTCGACCAGCAGTTCGCGCTGGCCGGCGTTGAAGTAGCCGTACCAGGCCGCGCCCAGCACCACCGTATCGACCTGCGCGCTGTTGGCCAGGGCGTAGGCCGCTTTCACGGTCTTGGGACACAGCGGAAAGCGGATCTGCGGCAGGCGCACCGTGTGCTCGATCGGCGGACAGCCGCCGGCGGTGGCGAAAATTACCGAGCTGAAGCGCGCCGGATCGGTCGCCACCGCGTGCTCGATGCGCGGGCCGTACTGTTGCATCACGGAGTCGCCCAGGAACACGGTCAGGCCGGGTCCGCGGCTGGCCGCCTTCTGGAACACCACGCCGTCGTAGCGCAGCGGCGCCAGGGTCGGGCCGGGGTACTGGCTGTCGTTCAGGGCCGCCAGGAAGGGCTCGGCGCCATGCGTGTCGATGCGTTGGCGCAGCATGCTGGTGCTGATCGCCAGGCCGAACACGGCGATGGCGACCATGCCCACGCCGAGCGACCAGGTCACGCGCGTACGGTCGCGCCGTTCGCGCAGCGGGATGTCGACCAGGCGGTAAGTGAGCCAGGCGAGCACGAAGCCGGCGCCGATCAGCGCCAGCTTGACTGGCATCGGCGGCTTCTGGCCATGGATAATATGGCCGTAGGACAGCAAGGGCCAGTGCCACAGATACAGGGGATAGCTGATCAAGCCGATCGCGACGGGCCAGCGCCGTCCCAGCACCAGGCGATTGAGCACGGCATCCTTGCCGGCCAAAATCAGCAGGCAGGCGCCGCCGACCGGCAACATGGCCCACCAGCCGGGAAACAGCGACTGCTCGTTGGTCAGCCAGAACGCCAGCCCCAGCAGCACCGCGCCGCCCAGCGACAGCGCCGTGCCATGCCGTGTGAAGCGCTGCGCGTGGTGCAGGTTCAGATACGCGACCACGCCGCCGGCCATCAGTTCCCAGAAGCGCGTGAGCGGCGAAAAGAAGGCCGCCACCGGATGGTCGGCCACCAGCAGCACGTTGGCGCTCATGGAGATCACGAAGATCACGCCGGCGACCCACAAAAAGCGCAGCTTGCGCGAAAATACCAGCCACAGGATCAGCGGCCACAGGATGTAGAACTGTTCCTCGACTCCGAGCGACCACAGGTGCAGGAAGGGCTTGGTGATGCCGTCGTTGTCGAAGTAGCCGGCCTCGTTCCACAACACCAGGTTCGACACGAAGGTGGTGCCGGCCACGGCGTGCTTGCCGATCTGCTGGAACTCGCCTTGCAGCAGGGTCACCCAGCCGAAGGCGAGGGTGGCGAGCATGACCACGGTCAGGGCCGGGAAAATGCGGCGGATGCGGCGCACGTAGAAATCGGCGATGCTGAACTTGCCCTTTTCCAGTTGGGACAGGAGGATCGAGGTGATCAGGAAGCCCGAGATGACGAAGAAGATATCGACGCCCACGAAACCGCCGGCAAACCAGGTCGGCCAGGCATGGAATGCGATCACGGCGATCACCGCCAGCGCGCGCATGCCATCGATATCGGGCCGGTAGGCGAGGGCGCCCGCGTGCGCGGACGCGCACGCGCTATGATTGTTGGTTGGAATGACAGCCTCCGGGTGCGGATGATTGAACAAAAATCAATGTCGACAACACGCGCATTATAGTGGAAGCGCTACGTATGGTTGTAATTTGTTTAATGAATTACGCATACAAATATTGTCGAAACTGTAAATACTCAATCATTCGACCGCGCGCTGGCCGCAGCGTTCGCGCGCCTTCGCGGCAAGCTGTCCGGTGTCACATCCTGGCGGCCTTGCTAGACGTTTATTGGGCGTCGCCTTCCTCTGGCGCCGGCTTGCCGATCCAGAGCCGGTGCGGCCCCGGTCCCTTGCCGGCCAGCTTGTCCTGCGGATTGCGCAACCAGCAGCGCTCCAGCGACAGGCAGCCGCAGCCGATGCAATCGTCGAGCGTGTCGCGCAGTTTTTTCAGCTGCGCCATGCGCTGGTCGAGGTCGTGGCGCCAGGCGGCCGACAGGCGCGCCCAGTCGTCGCGGCTGGGCGCGCCGCTGCCGAGGGTGGCCAGCGCCGCCTCGATCTCGGCCAGGCTCACGCCAACGCGCTGGGCCACGCGAATGAAGGCGATGCGGCGCAGCACGTCGCGCGTGTAGCGGCGCTGGTTGCCGGCGCTGCGCGTGCTGGCGATCAGGCCGCGCGTTTCGTAAAAATGCAGGGTCGACACGGCCACCCCGCTGCGCCGCGCGACCTCGCCCACGGACAAGCTCGGATGGGCTTCGCGCTGCGGATGTTGTTCTGCCATCGAAGACTCCTTGACCTCAACTTAACTTGATGTTTTAGACTGGCTTTCACTGCCCAGGCAAGCATTCTAAAGGAGAATTTCAGATGGCAAGGAACACACCCAGGAACCCGTCCGACGGGGTATTTCGCATCGATAAATATGTCGTGCCGGCGGCCTCGCTGGCGGCCTTTGTGACGCAGATGCGCGAGATTGAAGCCATGTTCGAGCGCCTGCCCGGCTGGCGCCAGAAGCATTTGTTGACGCAATTTGGCGGCACCGGGGAATTTAACGTGGTGACCATGGTCGAATGGAAGACGGCCGGCGCGATGGCGGTGGCCCAGGAAATCGTGCAGCGGCATTTTGCCGGGCAGGGCGTGGCGCCCGGCCAGGTGCTCGAGCGCCTTGGCGTGCGCTCGGACCGGGGGTTTTACATCGCCGCTTGAGCGCGGCGGGCCTTGCGTGCGCGGTACAGCTTGCGCAACCACAGGAACAGGGGGATCAACACCAGCAACCACGGCAAGACGGCAACGACCACGGTGATCAGGACGCCCAGGCTCGACGTGAGCACATGGCCGGATTCCTTGATCGCCTGTGCTACCGGCGCGACCCAGCTTTGTTCGGCATGCAGCGATTCGGCTACCAGGTTCAGTTCGACCCGCGTCATCTCGGTCTGGCTGGCCAGTGCCTTGCGCTGGCCGCTGATGCTGTCGAGTTCGGATTGAGTTTCCGACAACTGCTTTTCGGCTTCCAGGACTTCCTTCAGGTTGCCCGTGCGCTTGGCCAGCAGGTCGAGGATGCGCGCCTTGAGCGCCGTGAGGTTGGCGATTTTCGCCTCCACATCGATCACCTGGGCGGTCAGGTCTTCGCTGTCGCGTTCATGTTGCAGCAGCTTTCCGTGCTCAAGCATGGTCTTGAGAAAGCTGTCGAACGCTTGCGGGGGGATGCGGGCGCTGAGGGTGGCATTGGCCGGGCTGCGCAGGCGCGCCTGCGACTGATCGGCGTTGAGCACCACGCAGGCGAGCTTGAGGCAGGCCGCCTGGATCGCCTCGAAGTGCTTGTGCAGCTCGGCTTCGGGCGCTTCGAGCAGCAGTTTGTGACGCGTGGCGATGTAGCGCCGGCTTCCTGGCGGTTCGGGCGCCTCTATCAACTTGGTTTCGACAGCCTCTGGCATGGCGCCGCCGGCGGCGACCTCCATTTTTTGCGAACAGGCGCACAGGAAGAAGGCGACAACGATGCCGGACAGAATTTTCATAGGAGGGGCGCGAATGGATGTTGAGGGAATAGTAACATCATGCACGTGCCTGCGGGCAATGGGTGCAGGCTGGCGCGACGGTGGTGGCCGCGCGCGGCCGCCACCGTCTGGCCCGCTTGCGCCCAGGCGCTTCCCGGCGTGCTGGCAGCAGCAGCCGGGCGGGGACTGGCGGGGTACTGGTGTGGTGTTCGCCTGCGGGCAGGCTAGCTGACCGCAGCCTCGCGCAGGCGGCGCGCCGCCTGGCGGCGGTCGTAGCTTTCGATCAGTGCGTTTTGCGAAACTTCATCGCCAATGCCGCGCAGCTTGAGAAAGCGCTGGGCGGCGTCGCTGCCGAAAGCGCGCTGCAAGGCAAGCGCTTCGTGCAATTGCGCCGCGGTTTCAAGGTCCTGGCGACGGTCTTCGTGACGGCGGTCTGCATCGTCCATGTTGTTCTCCTGGTTACTGTATTGCATTTATAGCACGCCGAGAAAATGCATGCTGCGTATGCGCGTACCGAACGCGGGTATTTACATTATCGTCAGCAGGCCGTCGAACTTGATACTGAGTGCATGCAGAGGGGAAGAAATCATGGGCGCCGGGCTGTGGGTGCTGTCGCTGCCGCAGTGGCCGCAGTAGTGGCGCCGGTGGGGCTTTTGCGCAAAGCTGCCCAGGTCCAGGTGCGGATGGCCGCAGCGCGCACAGCAGACACAGCCAAGCTGCAGGCCGGCCGCGCGCACCGCGCTGTACGCCAGCAGGGCGGGCGGAGTAATGTTGATCTGCACGATGTCGGTGCCGGGAAACAGCGCGTGCGTGGCGCTGGTGCGCAGCGCCACTGCCGCGCAGCGCGTTGCAATGGGCGCTGTTGCGCCGGCCGCCACGCGGGTAAGCGTTATGGCGCCGTCGGGCGCGCCGGCCAGGCTTACCCTGGCGCAGGCGGCCAGGTCGATCACGGGCGGATGCAGCGCGTAGCCCATCTTTTCCAGATGGCGCGCGCAACGTTGCTCGCCGCTGTCGGCCAGCGCGGCCAAGTCCGCCTTCACGCCCCAATAAGTTTGGTGCGTGCGGCACCAGCGGCGGGCGGCGCCGTTGCGGTATTTGCCGGCCGCCACCAGCACGCAGTCGACGATGGCGTCATCGCCCCGCTCGGCCGGAAAATATCCGGCGACGCGCCCGCTCGCCACCGCGATGTGGCCGACTGTGGCCTGATGCGGCCAGCAGATGCCGGATACGACGGCTCCGCCGCCAAGGTGTTGCAAGCTCAGTGGCGCTGCAAGCTCAGTCGGCATGGGCGAGGTACAGGCCGCCTTTGCCGTCCGGCAGCCAGGTTTCGGCGATATCGGAGCTGACATCGAAAAAGCCCACGCCATGCTGGCCGGCGAGGCGGGTCACGGTGGCGTGCGCGTCGTCGATCTGACTCCACGGAAAGCTCATATAGATGAACGCCTTGCCGATGGTGTAGTCGGTGTCGGTCATGTCCTCGTCTTCTTCCTCGTCCTCGCGTTCGTCGAGCGGCATGGCCGGGAAGGCCTGGACGATGTTGGCGTAGAACGCCTGCAATGCCGGGGTGGTGACGGCCGGGTCGGCGTAGGAATGGTCTTCGCCCAGTTCGGTTTGTTCTTCATGCCACATGAGGAAGGGCTCGCGTTTTTTGGGAGCGGCTTCCGCTGCGAAAACCATCAGGTCGTAACTCATGCTTGTGTGCCTTTATCGTAGTGAAGTGCGCTGGCGCTATTTTAGAGCAAGCATGAGAATCCGAGATTTTTCCTTCTTGCCATTCTGGTAAGATGTTCACTCCTTAGCAACCCGGTCATTGCGGACCAAGCGTGCCGCAGGACGCGATAATGACATCCACACCAGCTCAGCCAACCCGCGCGCGGCGCGTTCTGTTCGTTCATCAAAATTTCCCCGGCCAGTTCAAGCGGATTGCCGCCCACCTGGCGCGCGACCCGGCCTACGAGGTGCTGGCGATCGGCAAGGAAGGCTGCCCCGGCCTGCCGGACGTGCGCACCCTGACCTACAAGTTGCACCGGGTCCAGGCCAAGGAAACGCACCACTATGCGCGCCCGTTCGAGTCGGGCATCCTGCATGGCCAGGCTTGCCTGCGCGTGCTGCTGGCATTGAAAGAAAAGGGCTTTGTGCCGGACGTCATCGTCGCCCATCCGGGCTGGGGCGACACCATGTTCGTACGCGAGGCGTTTCCCGATGCGCGGCTGGTGCATTTTTCCGAGTTCTACTATCACACGGACCATGCCGACGTCGGTTTCGACCCGGAGTTTCCCAACAATATCGACGACCGGGCGCGGGTGCGCGCCAAGAATGCGCTGCAACTGCTCAACCTGGAAGCGTGCGACATCGCGGTCGCCCCCACCCGCTGGCAAAAAAGCCTGCACCCCAAGCCCTACCAGGACAAGATCGCACTGATACACGAGGGCATCGACACCACCTACCTGTGCCCGAATCCCGCCGCCTCCTTCACCCTGCCGAACGGAAAAGTGCTGCGTCCGGGCGACCCGGTGGTGACGTATGTGTCGCGCAACCTGGAACCGTACCGCGGCTTTCATACCTTCATGCGCGCGCTGCCGGCCATCCTGGCCGACAATCCCGGCTGCGACATCGTGCTGGCCGGCGGGGACGGCGTGAGCTACGGCGCGCGGCCGGCCGGCGCTGGCAACTGGCGCGAGAAAATGCTGGCCGAGGTCGCCATCGATGCCAGTCGCGTGCACTTTCTCGACCGCATTCCGTTCGCGCGCTACCGCGAGCTGCTGCAGGTATCGGCCGCGCATGTATACCTGACGTATCCGTTTGTGCTGTCGTGGTCGATGCTCGAAGCGATGGCCTGCGGCTGCCTGGTGATCGGCTCGGACACGGCGCCGGTGACGGAAGTGATCCGCGACGGCGAGAATGGCTTGCTGGTCGATTTTTTCGATACGGCGGCGATTGCCGCTACCGTCAGCCGCGCCTTGCGCGAGCGCGAGCGCTGGATGCCCATGCGGGCACGGGCCGTGGAATCGATCAAGGCGGGCTATGCGGTGGAGGAGGGCATCGCCGGCTACCGCCGCCTGATCGACGCGGCGGCGCTGTAAGGCCCGGCCCGGCCCGGCCTGTCGGGGCAGGCGTCGGCCGGGGCCCCGTGATCCATCACGCGAAACGCATATACTTGGCTGACCGATCGAACAATTCGAACAATTCGAACAATCGCCAGGAGCGGCCCGCATGTCCAATCTCAACTTCAAGCACTTGCGCTATTTCTGGATGGTTGGCAAGACCGGCAGCATCGCCCGCGCAGCCGAGCAACTGCACCTGACGCCGCAGTCGATTTCCGGGCAATTGACCGAGTTTGCCGGCACACTCGGCGTGGAACTGTTCCGCCGCTCCGGGCGCAACCTGGAGCTGACCGATACCGGCCGGCGCATCCTCAGTTACGCCGAAACCATCTTCAACACCGGCGACGAACTGCTGGACATCGTGCGCGACCAGTCACTCAAGACCGCGCTGGCATTTCGGGTGGGATGCGCCGATTCGGTGTCCAAGCTGATCGCCTGCCGGCTGGTCGAGCCGGCGCTGAGCCTGGCCGAGCCCTTGCGCCTGATCTGCCGCGAAGGCCGCCTGGCCAGCCTGCTGGCCGACCTCGCGGTGCACCGGCTCGACCTGATCATCGCCGACCGTCCAATGCCGCCGCACCTGAGCGTCAAAGGCTACAACCATTTGCTGGGCGAAAGCGGCTTGAGCGTGTTTGCCACGGCGGCGCTGGCGGCCACTCTGAAAGGGACCTTCCCGGCATGCCTGGACCGCGCCCCCTTGTTGCTGCCGGGGGAGGATTTTGCGATCCACCACAAGCTGCTGCAATGGCTGGCCAACCAGCAGGTGCGCCCGCGCGTGGTTGGCGAGTTCGATGACAGCGCAATGATGAAAGCCTTCGGCCAGTCCGGCGCCGGCGCGTTTTTCGCGCCGACCGTGATCGCGCGCCAGGTGTGCCAGCAGTACGCGGTGGTGGAACTGGGCACGGTGCCGGGACTGGTCGAGCAGGTGTATGCGATCACCACCGAGCGCCGCATGAGTCATCCGGCAACCCTGGCGATCAGCCAGAGGGCACGGCGCGAATTGTTTGTGTGACGGCGCTTACGCGGCAGGCGTGTCCGGCGTGACGGCGGGACGCGCGCGCCGCCCGGCCCACTTGCGGTTCAAGTACAGGCGCACGGGGTTTTCGAAGAGATAGAACGACAGCGCGCCCAGGCCGATCGCGCCCAGCAGGCCGGCAAGGTGCGAGATGCGTCCTGCGCCCACGGCGTAGTAGAACGGTTGCTGCCACAGGTACAGCGAAAACGAGCAAACGCCGAACCATTGCAGCACCCGCGCCGCCAGTAGCTTCTGGAT
Source organism: Massilia rubra (assembly GCF_011682065.1). Classification (GTDB taxonomy): domain Bacteria; phylum Pseudomonadota; class Gammaproteobacteria; order Burkholderiales; family Burkholderiaceae_D; genus Telluria_A; species Telluria_A rubra. Next base: position 9,725 of record NZ_VUYU01000011.1, read on the forward strand.
GATTTGGGGAGTGCGCTCCAGATGGTTGATGGAATAGGCCAGGCACAGAGGCGCGAGCGTGTATTGCAGTTCCTTGTGGGCGTAAGTCGAGTAGCACGCGATCGCCACCACCAGGGTCAGGACCGGGAGCCAGGGCGAAGTCTGGCGCAGCCATGGCGCCTGCGTGCTGGCCGCCATCACGCGATAGGCGGCTGCCGCGACCAGGCCGATGGCGGCCGACTCGCTGCGCAGGAACCACGGCGTCGCGCCCGCTGGCGGGTGCCCGGGGTAAACCATGTTCACCGCCAAAATCGCGCCTGTCCCGGCGAGCAGCATGGCGGCGCCGGCGAAGCGGTGGCGCAGGGCGCCGGCGAGCACGGCGAGCGCCGCCAGGAACATATAGCTGTGCTCCTCCACGCTGAGCGACCACAGATGCCCGATCGGCCAGGTCCGCGCCCAGATGCTGATATCGGCCGGGAAGTAATTGCGCAAGAACGCGAGGGTCGCGATCAATTCGCCTTGCGGGACCACGAAGCGCACCGGCTGCATAAAGGCCGCGTAGATCGCCATCGCGATGACGAACAGCCAGAAGGTCGGGAACACCCGGCTCAGCCTGCGCACGAAAAAATCTTTCAGCGGCACCTTTTTGATGAACAAAAGGTTGCCCATCAAAAAACCCGACAACACGAAGAACAGTTGCACGCCGAACTCGCCGAGCCAGGAAAGTTCTTGCGTCGATTTGAAGTGCGAAATCAGTACGGCGATAATTGCCAACCCGCGCCACCCGTCAAGGTAAGGGATATGCCTGGTGGGGCTGCTCATGATGGTTACCGCCATGCTGTTGTCGATCAATCAATCAAGTTACCACATGGTTATTGATACGACAAATGATTCGTGGCGCGCGTTGCGGCTTGTCCGCCTGCCGGCTGATTACGTGGGCCAGCGCCGCAGTAGCGACTTGTACGCCGTGTTTTCTGCATCAAGCGGACGCAAAACAGCCATCTAAACACAATCTGGAAAAACCATACGAGCGATTTTTTCTGTCACCGCTGAACCCATTGTGCGAGAATGCCCCTCCCCCTCGGATGGTGCGCATGATGGCCAGACTCGCCGCAATCATAACTGGACTGGCACTCGTGCTGGCAGCTTGCAAGCCCGCAGTCACAGCGCACGCGCATGACATTCCTGCGGCAATGAGCCAGACCGCGACCACCCTGCTGCATTCAAAACTTCTGCACGCGACCTCGATTGCTGTCGTTTATCGCGGCAAGGAGTTCATTCTGCATCAAGGCGAGCTGGAGACCGGCAAAGCCAATCGGCCGAATGATTCAACGCTCTATGAAATCGGCTCAGTCAGCAAGACTTTTGCTGGCCTGCTGCTGGCGAACGCTGTGCTTGATGGAAAGGCGGCGCTTGACGATCCCATACAAAAGTACCTGGCGGCCGCCTACCCGAACCTGCAGTCGCAGGGGCAGCCAATTCGCTTGCGCCATTTGATTACGCACACCAGCAATATGCCGGGCATGCTGCCATTGCAGGTGAACGCCGTATTGAAGGATTTCGCTGCACACGCCACGCCGGCGAAGCTCAATGCAGCCTACGCCAACTATGGACAACAGCAATTCTGGCAGGAGTTGCACTCGGTCGGCATCAAGGGGCCGCTTGGTAAGGACTACGCATATTCAAGCGCCGCTACCGAACTCATTGCGCACACTCTCGAAAAAATCTACGGCATGCCCTACGAAGTCCTGCTCGCGCGATTCGTCGCGCGCGAAGCCGGCATGCAAGATACCAAGCTGAGAATCACATCAACGGATACCGTCCGGCTAGCGCCCGGCTACCACAGCGACAATCCCGTTATAACAACACCGATGCCACAGTTGCCTTGGGGGGCAGCCGGCAATCTGAAGTCGACTATGCCGGATATGGCGAAGTACCTGCGCCTGCAATTGGGTGCCAATCCGGCGGTCGTCGAATCGCACAAGCCGCTGGTACGCTTCCAGGACGACTTCAGTATTGGCTATTTCTGGAACATCGGCACCAATCGCCAGTTGGGCACGCATTATGTACACCATGGCGGCGTGCCACGCGCGCAAAGCTACGCCTACGTCGTTCCTAAATATCAGCTTGGGGTCTTCATCATCACCAACCAGAGCGGCGACGCTACTGCCGGCGCCATGGAAAGCGCGCTGGCGCATATTTTCGACACAGTGGAATCCATGGAAAACGCGAAGTAGGCCGGCCCTTGTTTTGCGCCGCGGCCACCAGGAACATGCCTGAAAAAGGCCAGCCATCGGCGCCTGGCCTTGGTGTTGATGGATGTCGTCGTCCTCGGCTCCGGTCGATTTCCGGCCAACTGTTTCCGGCGATCCAGCGCGCGCCGTCATAACCGAACGGGCTGCGGATAGATGGCGCGGGAGTGTGACGCGGACAACAAAAAGCCCAACACGATGGTTGGGCTATATGCTTGACTTGCGATGCAAACGATGGGGTGGCTGATGGGGCTCGAACCCACGACAACAGGAATCACAATCCTGACCAAATGGGGTTCAACGATATTCATCAGTATTCCAAGTGTCGGTAATTTATATAAAAATCAATGACTTGAGAGATTTTTTGCCACCGCCGAGATTCAGCGTTATTCATTGATATACTGCCACATGGGTTACATGGCGGTTACATGAAGCGAAAAATTGGGGCTGGAGATGGCAAAAGTAAGATTTACGTCTGGACGCATCGACTCGTTCTCTTGTGAAGATGGCAAGAGCCAATCGTTCCTGTGGGATGCTTCCGCGCCTGGGCTGGGCGTGAGGGCCACGGCAAGCGGCGCCAAGTCGTATATGTTCCAAGCAAAATTGCGCGGCCAGGCAATGCGGATCACCATTGGCGCCACTGGTACATGGACCATTCCAGAGGCCCAGGCGGAAGCGCGCCGGCTCAAGGTAATGATCGACAACGGGCAAGACCCGCGCCAAGTCAAAGCGGCGGGACTCGCTGCCGAACTGGGCGCCCGCAACGCCAGCAAAGCCGCTGAGACCGCAAGGCGAGCCCAGGCAACCCGAGAATCGGTAACATTGGGCATCGCTTGGCCAGTCTATATTGAGGCGCGCCGCAAGCGCTGGAGTGATTGGCATATTCGCGACCATGAGAATGTAGGCAGCCCAGGCGGGGCAAGTAAGCTGCGAGGCAGAGGCGTGACAGAACCGGGGCCGCTGGCCTTGCTGTTTGACGTTCGACTGCTCGACTTGAGCGGGGCGCGCATTGCGGCATGGCTCGCAATTGAAGCGCAGACTAGGCCCACGCGCGCCGCCCTGGCGTTTCGCCTGCTTTCGGTGTTCGTGAACTGGTGCGACTCACAGACCGAATACGCGGGGCTAGTCCCCGCAGGCGCATGCAAGGCGCAGCAGGTCCGCGACGAAATGCCAAGCAAGAACGCAAAGGAGGGCGATAGCCTGCAGCGCGAACAGCTCGCCCCTTGGTTCGATGCCGTGCGCGGGATGAGTAACATTGTGCAGTCGGCATATTTGCAGGCGCTGTTACTCACTGGCGCGCGCCGGCGCGAGTTGGCCGCCCTGCAATGGGGTGACGTGGATTTCAAATGGCTGAGCATGACCATCCGCGATAAGGTGGAGGGAGAGCGCACCATTCCCCTGTGCCCATACGTCGCCGCTCTGCTGTCCGGCCTGCCGCGCCGCAATGAATGGGTATTCTCAAGTCCAGCATCTGAAAGCGGCCAACTGTCGGAGCCTACGCCAGGACATAAGCGCGCGCTGTGCGCCGCCGGCCTGCCCGATCTCACATTGCACGGTCTGCGCCGGTCCTTTGGGTCTCTCGCGGAGTGGACGGAAACGCCGGCTGGGGTGGTCGCACAGATCATGGGGCACAAGCCCAGCGCTATTGCTGAAAAACATTATCGGCGCCGGCCGCTCGATTTGCTGCGCATGTGGCATATCAAAATAGAGGTGTGGATTTTGGACCAGGCGGGCGTGGCCATTGTGCCGGCGGCACCTGGCCTGCGAGCTGTATCGACAGCATAGTTCCCGCACAAGTTTAAAGCGCCAGTCTAGTTTTAGCGGACGAAAAGCCGGACTCCTTCACCGGCCTGACTGGTGCCCCAACATATGAGGGCTGACACCTGAAGGGGTGCAAATGTCTAATAAGTACCAAGTTCCGCATTACGGTCGACTTGCGCCAACCACGCTTTGGCGCAGCGGCAGAATTAGTGACGTTGACGTAGTGACGCTGGCTGAAGCGGCTGCTATGGCGACCCAGCACGCAGGCACTGCCATTACGGAAGCTGACTTTCTTCGATCAGCAGGCCGTGGGGAGATAATGTTGCGCGCAGTAGTGCATGTGGCGGCGGTTATGGTGGCTTGTAGAGGGGATGAGCCTCCCGCTAAAATCGAATTACATAGTATTCCGACGTTGCCGCTTTCGGCATGCCAAATGCTGGCGAATGTCGGCCATGCGGCTTGGCGCCATTTAGACGGTCATGAAAGCACGAAAATATCCATGGGCGAGCTGTGGCGCTTTAAGCGCTTTGAGCTGCACGAGGAAGATGCAGCCATTGAGACAGCTATTGGAGATTGTCGAGTAACCGGATACGACGTTCACGCTTTGGCGGATGCATATCTCGTGGATCGCGAGACAGAAAAGCGCCCGGCAGCGGATATCTCTACGAGCAGCGCAGTGCAAGATAAACGAGAGACAGTCGCGAATAACGATGAGTTGTGCGCATTATCGGAAGACGTTCACAATGGAGGCGCGTTAGATTGGGCATACTGGGTCGCGCGGAAAACGATCACGCCGATGGAAGCCGCGAAACTGACCTATTGCATTGATCCGATTGAGTGGCCTGGGAACGGAGATGCACAAGGCTCGTTCACTGCTGAATTGCAAAAAAAAATTGTAAAGTGTGCTGCTCTCTTGGGGGATATCCAAATTGACTGGTCACTTCCCGCGTTGTGTGCCTACTTGGGGATTGAAGACGCTCCCTATAGGATGAGAATTGCAGCTCAATCCGAACAGGACAGGCTAGCCAAATTTGCGCAAGCGCCCGTACCGCCGCGTCGTTCGATCACGCCGCCCCCCCCACCCCCAACAAGACTCGACACGTCGCGCGGGCCGGTCGTTGGACCAATCAAATATGAAATTACCCTTCCAGATTGGACGCGGTGGAGTCGCTTGGACATCGTTCGGTTGTGGGAGGCAAGCTGTCTGCTTGCAGACATTGAACCGCCGCTTGCAGATGGCGCGGTAATTTGGGCAGAATACCAAACGGTTGGACTGTCACCCGCGTTTCATGAAGCATGGGAAATTATCAACGCTGACTCCACATTTTCCAAGCTGGAAATTCTCCCATACTCAGGTCGTATGCTCTGGAATGTTGATTTGGCAGGCTTCGCAGATTGGGCGATAGGAAAAGGGTTCAATGTCCCTGCAGGCCTGCGCATGATCGCCGCCCGGCGGTCCGTCAAGCTTGCAGTTGGACGCGCGCCCGAAGCGGGCACACAGGCGCCGCAGCCTGCCCCCTTAACGCATAAGCTCCGCATAAACTCTCTCGATGCACCAATTGATAAGGCTATTGGCTTGGCCGGTAGCCACAAAACCGCAGCCGTGTTTCTTGAGTTGAGGGCGCTTGCTCTTAATGAAGAAAAGCCGTTTACGGGAATCATCGAGGGGGACTCGCTCTGCTACACAACTGACGATGGACGACCCGATGGATTGACCAAAAATGCACTTGAGCACCGCCTGCGGCAACGAAGAAGGGCATCGGGTAGGAGCGGGTAAGCGCGCATAAGCGCGGGCTAAAGCGGGTAGGCGCGGCGCGTAGCAGATAACCGCATGTTGCGATATTCAATAGGAACCTCTTAAACGAAAGGGGTTCCAAAATGTCCACCGCTCAAAAATTTTCATCTCTCGAAACCGAGACCCGCAGCCATGTTGATACGGCATGCGCTGCATTCCACCTAACGCGCTCTTGCCAAACGTTGCGTTCGTGGTCGTGCTTCCAAAACGGCCCCATCCGGCCGACCCGCATCAATCGCCGCCTGGCATGGCCGGTAGCTGAAATCAAGCGCCTGCTGAACGGGGGCGCCAATGCTTAAGCCCCAAAAGAAAAACGCCTCACAAGGAGGCGATGAAATCACGCAGCTGGCGGGCGGTGTGAAAGCGAAAAAGAAAGACTTCTTCTGCGGCGTCAAGCATATCAGCAAACTGCGCCGCGAGCTACAGGGTGCAGGGCTGGCGTTGCGCGACACGAGCGGTCGCACCCAATGCGAAACGCTGTTGCGCGTGCTCCAGTACCTGGGGCCGCGCGGCATCAATACGCCGGAGGGTGTCGGCTGCGGCTTCTACAGGATCGCCACCCGCGTACAGGAACTTGAGGAGCGTGGCTGGCTTATCGCGTCATACCGTGAGCGCATTGTCGGGGCTGACGGCCTGGCCCATCGCGGCATCGCACGCTACACGCTGCTTGGTCGTGCCGCTGACCGAGCTCCAGCTCCGCAAGGCGTGCTCGATTTGGGGGCGCCACAATGATTTTCCTGACTGTCAAGAACTGGGACACCTTCCAGCACTACGGCAAGCGCAATCCCCCGTGGATCAAGTTGCACCGCGCCTTGCTCGATGATTACAGCTTCTGCGCCTTGCCTGATATTTCAAAAGCGCACCTCATGCTGGTTTGGCTCTACGCCAGCCAGCACAACGGGCGCGTGCCGCAAGACCCGGCCTTTCTCGAAAAAAAACTGTCGTGCGAAAACCTGAATCTCGATGCGCTTATCGCTAGTGGGTTTTTGATCCGCTTGCACGGTGCTAGCGAGGTGCAAGCATGATGCAAGCAACTGATGCAAGCAACTTGCTACTCTCAGAAGAGTACGCTAGCAGCTTAGTCTATTCTCAGAAGAGAAGAGAAGAGATAAAGCCTTTACCCCGCCCGAGCCATGACGAGGGGGCTTTTACCCTCCGGCCATATCAAGCTGAAGCGGTGCAAAACCTTCGCGCCGCCTTGGCGAGGAAGGTTTTAAGGCTGATGCTCAATTCCCCCACTGGCTCCGGGAAAACAGAGGTAGGCATGGCGCTGGTAAAGGGGGCAAGGGCAAAGCACCGCCGCGTCGCTTTCTTGTGCAACCGCGTGCATCTGGTCGAGCAGACCTCGCGCCGCTTTACAAAGGCCGGGATTTCGCACGGGATTATCCAGGGCGAGAACACGACCCGCGTTTATGAACCGGTGCTGGTAGCGTCGATTCAAACGATCGCCAAACGCGGCCTGCCGGCAGTCGATGTGATCCTGATCGATGAAGCGCATACGGTAGCCGGTTCTGCCGAGTACCGCGCCGTCATCATTGAAGCAGCGGCGCGCAACGTCCCTGTTATCGGTCTGTCGGCCACGCCCTACGCTAAAGGGCTGGGCAAGCATTACGACGAGCTGGCCGGGGCGCTGTTTCAAGAAATGATCGTGGCGGCGACTATCCCCGAACTGATCGAGGGCGGCTTTCTGGTCGACTGCGAGGTGTACGCGCCGAGCGAACCGGACATGTCAGGCATCAAGCAGGCGCGCAACGCGTTTGGTGACATGGACTACACAGATGCGGACGTAGGGCGTGCTGCCGATAAGCCGGAGCTTGTGGGCGATATCGTCACGCACTGGCAACGTCTTGCAGCGGGCACGGCGACCGTTTGCTTTGCGGCGAATATAGCGCACTCGAAACACATCGTTGAAAGCTTCCAGGCGGCAGGCGTCAGCGCTGAACACGTAGACTGCTACACGTCGCCGGAGGACCGCCGCGCCATCCTGGGGCGCATCGAAACCGGCGAGACGCTGATTGTGTCGAATGTCGGCATCTTGGCCGAGGGTTGGGACTTCCCCGCTTGTCGTACCTTGATCCTTGCGCGGCCTACCCGTTCGCTAATTCGCTATATCCAGATGGCCGGCCGGGTGCTGCGCCCGCACGCATCCAAGGTACGGGCGCTGATTCTTGACCATTCGGGAACAGTGAGCCGGCTGGGCTTCCCTACGGATGAATTTCCGCTGGAGCTGGACGACGGTACGCCGAAACCCGCAAGCAGCACGACGGATGACGCGGCCCGCGAAGCAGCTTTGCCGAAAGCCTGCCCGACATGCGCGTACATGACGACCGCGCATAAATGCCCGATTTGCGGCCATGCCCGTGTGAAGAAAAGCGGCGTTGAAGTCCAGGCCGGCGAGCTAGTGCTGGTCCAGAAGAAGCAAAAGCCAACAAAAATCGACAAGCAGGCGTTCTACTCGCAGCTAATCAGCGTCGCGACGAAGAAGGGCTACCAAGCGGGGTGGATTTCGAACCAGTATCGAAACTACTTCGGAGTGTGGCCGAAAGGACTGGACCAAACGCCTGCCGAACCGACCGCCGAATTTGTCGGGTACATGAAGCACTTGCAAATCAGGTTCGCCAAAGCGAAAGGGGCGAGCCATGCAAACGACTAAACCGCGCACAGCAGAAGAGGCCATCGGCCGGTGGCCGGGCATTCTCCAGGCACTCGGCATTGACCCGGCGTTTCTGACGAAGAAGCACGGCCCCTGCCCGATGTGTGGAGGGAAAGACCGTTTCCGTTTCGATGACAAGGAAGGCCGGGGGACATGGTTTTGCTCCGGCTGCGGTTCCGGCGACGGTTTCCGCCTGCTACAGCAGATCAAGGGAATGGCGTTCAAGGAGGCCGCGCAGGAAATTGACCGGATCATCGGTACGGTTCCGACCGGTCCTATCGCAGCGCAACGCACAGACGCAAGCAAGATCGAGGCATTGACGAACGTTTGGAAGGCGAGCCGGCCAGTCACGCGCAACGATCCGGTTGGCCTGTATCTGCATCGCCGCCTGGGCATTGAGCAGGCGTCGGGCGATCTTCGCTACCACCCCGCGCTGCGGTACACCGATACGGACGGGACCGACCTGGGGCGCTTTCCGGCAATGCTGGCCCGCATGCGCTACCCGGATGGCTCGGGCGCGTCTATCCACCGCACCTACCTTACCGAAAGCGGAGAAAAGGCGCTGGTCCCGCAGGCAAAAAAGATCATGGCGGGAAAGCCGCTTAATACGGCCGCTGTGAGGCTCGGACAAGCGTCAAGCCGCCTTGGTATTGCCGAGGGCATAGAAAGCGCCCTAGGGGCCGCAAAACGCTTTGGCGTGCCTGTTTGGGCCGCAACGAATGCCGTGCTGCTGGAATCATGGGTGCCACCGGCAGGAGTCGAAAGCGTTCTGATCGCTGGCGACAACGACGCCGGGTCGTCCTGGGCCGGCCAGGCTGCGGCGTTTGCATTGGCAAAGCGTTTGGTTCGAGAGGGATACGCAGTGGAAGTGCAGATTCCTAGCGACGCCGGGAAGGATTGGGCCGACGAATGAAAGTATCCCGTGACTTCCTACTTGACTTCGCCTATCTCGCCAACCTGTACGCGTGGACCCCCGCTGACATCGAGGAAGTGAAGGCACAGACCCGCGCAAACCCCGAGCCAATGCGGCAATACTGGGCCCTTTTAGCGGCAGCGCACCGGGCCGGCTACAAGCAGGAGAAGGCCAACAATTATGAGCGATTGGGGGCGTGGATACAGAGGGCGCCAGAGTTCGCGGACCAATACGCCCGCGCACGCGAGGGGGTTTCCGCCGACTTCGCGCGCGTACGCGAGGCGGCGGCCACCACATTAAGCGACCAGTACGCATGCGCGCACGCGAGGCGCACATGAGGGCGGACGCGTTACTGGACCTGATTGCAAAACTAGAAGATTGCGATGTTGATGCCGCCGCAAAGGTGGCGTTCCGAAAGATGATCGTCAGTGTGGGGGCGATGCACAACATTAGCTGCCTAAAGCAAGAGCAACGCGTGGACTTTGCACGGAATTTACTGCGGCTGAGAGAACAGCGCACAGTTGTTCGGGACCGGCTCATAGCGCAATTTCAGGTCAGCGAATCGCAAGCGAACCGCGATATTTCTACTGCCCTTGTGTCGCATCTCCAACCCACGCAAAAACGCTAACTTTTTGGCGGTAAATAGAGCTGTAATAGAGACTTGCAAATGAAAGGATCACCAAAATGAAAGTTGTGTATTTCCCTGATGAAAATAGCTCCCGCGCGCAAACTGCGGTAGGTGCAATGTTCGCCTCCCCACAAAACAAGTGGGTGAATCTGCTTGACCTGATTGCTACGATTGAGTCCGGCGAGACGGTCGAGATTCGGCCCGCATCCGAAGCTGAAATTAAGCGGGCAGATGCCTACGTGGCGCTGCATCAAATCGGAGTAATGCTGGGCGAAAAACTCGACGCTATTCTGGAGGGTGAGCCGTTAGAGGATGTTGTGAGAAAGACTACGGCCGTGCGCGATGCGATAGAGTCTATCGACGTAGAGTTGCCCGGCATTGTCAACTTCACGAAGGGCTAATCATGGGACTCCTCGATATGTTCAATGACCCGCAGACGGCCGGGTTGCTCGGTGCGGCCGCTCAAATTATGGAACGCTCCGGCGACACTAGCCGCCCATACAGCGCTGCTCAGGCATTCGGCACGGGCATCAATAGCTATATGCAGATCAACAATTCCATGCGCGCGCGCAAGCTCCAGGAGGAACAGGAGGCACAGGAAGCCGAGCGCCGCGCGCTGCAATTACAGCAGATGCAGGGCGATATGCAGATGAAACAAAAGCTGCTTGATCGTGAAGACCGCATTCGCACACGTTTGACTGAAGGAGCGCCGGCGCAGCCAGCACAGCAGGCGCCCGCTGATTACGGCTTTGCCAGTGCCGCACCAGGCGCTGGGCCGATGTCGCCAAAAACCGGCGGCCCGGACTGGATGCGACAATTTCAGGCGAGCAACGGCGCCGGTGCGCCTCCAGCGCAGCCGCAGCCGGCCATGCGGGCCCCTGGAAGCGACAAGCAAAGCGCGGTCGCGTATCTGACCCGCGTGGCACAAGTGCGCACGGAGGAAGGCGACATCGACGGGGCCAACAAAGCGTGGGAGCACGTCGCTAAACTCAGTCCTGAGGTGAGCAAGATCGAAGCCGGCACGCAGAATGGCCGGCCGATCAGCGTCATCACGTTCAAGGACGGCCAGCAAAAAGTAAGCGAATTTGGCCTGGCGCCGAACATGACCGAGGTGGACCTGGGCGACCACAAGCGTTTCGTTGACAAGAACGCCGTCAGCAATGGCCAAGAGTACACGGTCAACCAGTCGGCAAATTCCAAGGCCGAGGACCGGCGCGCCGCCGCCAGCCGCGCGCAATCGGCCAGCCAGTTCGGCGCGCGCCTGTCGTTCGACAAGCAGCAGGTCGAAGGCACTGGCCCGGACGCATCCGAGGCAATGATCGACGCCATCGGCACCGGCAAGATGGCGCCGCCGTCTGGCTACGCGCTGCGCAATCCGAAGATGCTCAACATGATGGAGCGCGTCGCGCAGAAGTACCCGGACTTCGACGCCACCGAGTATGACGGCAAGAAGCGCGCAATGCGGGACTTCACCACCGGCCGCCAGGGCGATTCAATCCGCTCGTTTGCCGTGGCGTCGGACCACTTGGGGCAACTGAAAAACCTGATCACGGAGCTGGGCAACGGCAACACGCCGCTGGTCAACAAGTACAGCAACATCGTCGCGCAGCAGACCGGCAGCGCGGCGCCAACCAACTTCGACGCCGCCAAGGGCATCGTAGCAAAAGAGGTGCTGAAATCCATCGTCGCCGGCGGCGGTGGCGTGGAGGAGCGCCAGGAGCTTGCGCACCTGCTTGACAACGCCAAGACGACGAAGCAGCTCAACGGCGTGGTCGACACGTACCTGCACCTGATGGCTGCGCAAAAGAGCGGCTTGGAGCGCCAGTACGAACTATCCACCGGGCGCAAGGACGCAAAGACGCGCTTTAATTACAAGGCCGAGGCCGAGAGCGGACCGGTGGCGCCATCGGCGCAGCCTGTCCGCACCTACAATCCTAAAACTGGGAAAATCGAATAATGGGCCAGATCATTAATGTACCGAACCAGGGCCGGGTAGAGTTCCCGGACGGTATGAGCGATGCGGAAATTGTCGCCGCGATCAAGAAGAATGCGCTGTCTTACCCAGCGCCGGCAGCGGCAAAGCCGAAGGGCTTTGGCGAGCAGCTCAACGACTTTGTGGCGAGCGTGCCGCGCCAGGTTGGCCTGGCCGCGCGCTACGGCATCGAGGGGCTGGGAGGCACGTTTGATGCCTTCGTCGGCAATCCGGTTCGGACCCTTGCAAGCCCGATCTTAGGTAATAAGCCGAGGGCGGATACTGGCGCTGCGCTGGCAAACGTTATTGGCCTCCCCAGTCCGGCGAATGCTCAAGAGCGTGTTGTTGGCGACGCGGCGCGCATGGTTGCTGGCTCTGCCGGCATCATCGGCGCCGCAGGCAAAACGGCTGCATTCACAAACGGCACTACGCAAGCAGTAGCGCGCAACCTGGCAGCCGCGCCCGTAAAGCAACTTGCTTCCGGCGCGGCCGCAGGGGGCGCAGGCGGATATACGCGCGAAACTGGCGGCAATGAGGGGTCTCAGTTGATCGCATCCTTGGCTGCCGGGGTGGCGACGCCATTTGCCGTTGGTGGCGTCCAGCGCGCGGCGGCGGGCATTGGCAACCGCTTGCGTCCTGCCGGCCCGCCGGCATCACCACAGCAGCAGCAAATGCAAATCGACATCACGATCAACAGCGCGCTGGAGCAAAACGGGATCAAGCTGGGCGACCTGCCGGCGCAAGTAGCGCAAAGCATTCGCCAGGACGTGGCCAAGGCCTACAAAATCAGCCCTGACCTGTCGCCCGATGCGGTGCGTCGCCTGGCCGACTACCGCCTGACTGGCACCACCCCGACCGCCGCCGGCCTGACGTTGGACCCGGCTATCGTGACGCGGCAAAAGAACCTCGCAAAGGTCGGCATCAACAGCAGGGACCCGGTGGCTCAGCAGCTTGGGCAGACGGAGCGCGCTAACGACCGGCAGTTGACGACTGGGCTAAATGGCTTGGGCGCCAACACTATTGATGATGCTCTGGCGGGCGGCAATAAGATTATGAGCGCGCTGGAAGCGCGCAATGCCCGCGCCAAGGCGTTAATTGACCAGCGCTACGCTGGCGCGCGCGGTGCAGATGGGCGCAGCGCCGCACTTGACCCGTACGCGTTCACCCAGCGCGCCAGCGACCTGCTTGACGACGCACTACTGGGAGGCAAGCTGCCTACGGACGTGCGCAATTTGCTAAACAAAGCCGCGAATGGGGAAATGCCGTTGACGGTTGACGTGGCCGAGCAGTTCAAGACCCGAATCGGAGACCTCCAGCGCTCGACAATCGACAAGGCCGAGCAAAAGGCGCTTGGCATGGTCCGCACTGCGCTGGACGATACGCCACTGCTTCCGGGTCAGCAGATTGGCCAGGAGGCCATGGATGCTTTCGGTCGTGCGCGCTCGCTGAATAGCAAGTGGATGGGTATCGTAGAAAAAACGCCTGCACTTCAAGCTGTGCGCGAAGGAATCGAACCTGACAAGTTCGTGGAAAAGTTCATTGTCGGCAGCGGCGGCAATGCCAATGTCATGGATGTGAACATGCTGCGGAACTCGATCCGGAAAAGCCCCGAGGCATTGAGCGCGGTGCGCGAGCAGATCACTTCGTTCCTCAAAACTAAGGCGCTCAATGGCGCAAATGACGAAGTTGGTAATTTCAGCCAGTCGGCCTACAACAAGGCGCTTTTGCAGATTGGGGATCGCAAGCTCAAGCTTTTCTTCGCCCCAGAGCAGGTTGCGCAAATGAAGGCCATCGGCCGGGTGGCCAGCTATGAGCAGTTCCAGCCAACCGGCGCTGCGGTGAATAAGTCCAACACCGCATCGGCCGGCGCCGCCATGCTCCTTGACCGCATTGCAGACCTGCCGTTCCTGTCGAGAGTCCCATTCGGCCAGCAGATGATCGCTCAGCCGCTGCAAAACATCTCACTGGGCATTCAGTCCAATCGTGCGATGAATGCGCCGCTGAACATCGCCGGGCCGGCCAAGGCGCCAGCGCAGTTGCGCGCGCGCGGCCTGATGCTGTCGCCGGCCGCGCTCATGGGGGTGGAAGGGGAGGAGGATCGACAGCGCCGGCTACTCGCCGCGCCGCCCCGCTAGCCAGGCGTTGATGATGAAGGCCAATGCCGCGCCAAGCTGAATTGGATCGTAAGACATATTTACCCCTGTGTAGTTTCCCCATTATAGGCCACCTCCGGGTGGCCTTTTCATCGTGGGGCAGGGCATCCTCAAGCCTTAAACAAAGGCCGGGAATGGGCGAAAGATGAAGCGGCGCGGTGCATCAGGCTGGTCGCGCGGCCAGGCCGCAACGATCCCCAGGCAGGTTTAAATAAGCTAGGAAAACTGGCCCGGCCCTTCTACGGCTTCACGATCCGCATCACCGTCGCGCGTGAAACATCATACCGCCGGGCCAGGGCGCTGATGGATACAGCCTGCTCCCTATGCTGGCTGATCATTTGGGCGCGCTGCGCGTCGGTTGTGCTGGCTGGGCGGCCAAGTGTGGCGCCCTCAGCCTTTGCACGTGCAAGGCCGGATTGGGTGCGCTCCACCAGCAAGTCCCGCTCCATCTCAGCAACGGCCGCGAGCATCGTCAGCATCAACTTGCCGGCCGGCGAGGTCAGGTCAAGTTTGCCAAGCTGCAAAACGACCACCTCGATCTTGCGGGCCGCTAGTGCCTTGATCGTGGCGCCAACGTCCTGAGCGTCGCGCCCCAGCCGGTCGAGCTTTGACACTACCAGCGTTTCCCCATCGCGGATTTGGCCCAACAGCGCTTTGAACTGCGGGCGCAGGGATGCCGACACCTTGCCGCTCACGCCCTCATCACTGAACCAGTAGTCGACCTTGTATCCGGCGCCCTCAATCTCCATGCGCTGATTCGCAGTGGTCTGGTCCTTGGTGCTGACGCGGCTGTAAGCGAAAGTTGCCATTTGTTTCTCTCGTGAAAGTTGAGTAGGGAAGTGTGTTCAATAACGCCTTAACTATATATGAACATGTTCAAAATAGCGATAGCTATTTTATGGGCATACTTTTGTGTTGATCCGCGTGCATGTTCATATACGGTCGTTTTTGAACATCAAATAGCTGTCCGTCCACGATGCTTCATGATAATGTTTTGGTTTTGACAGGTCGGACATCAGTCGTGGAAACTAAGAAGACCAATAAGCAACTTTTTTATAAGCAAGCCCAGTTCGCCAAGCCATCATCCGTCCCGCTGCAGCACCTGCTGCACCGCGCGATCAAAAAACTTAGCGTGCTCCAACGCAAAGAGCACATTTTCGAGGCAACCTTGACTGACGGGGGCATGCCCGAGGCCTCGATGCGATTGATTAATTCTGCCCGTGCCGATGCCGGGTTTCAATTGGGCACGTTGATACAGTTTTCCCCGGGTGCTAACCACTTGGTCATGTCGCAAGCAGTCAATGAGGCAGCAGATGAACTCGACGTGTCAAAGTTGCCTGCGCCGGAGGGAAAGCACTTCATCGACTCCCCCCTCTACTTCGCAGTGCGGGACAACCATGTAGTGTTCATCCAAAGTCGAAGTCTTCGGTCAGAAGCATTTGAGAGTCACTTAAATTGGCTGCTCAAGCAATCTGGCGCAATGGCTAAGGACCAGCGGGTAGTGTTGACGGACGTTATTCCGCAGGACATCCGTAAAAAACTGCAAGATAAGCCGATCAAACGGGTCTTACTACGTGCGCCGTTTTTCGAAACCCAAGGAAATGCTGAGGAAATCGTTGGCAGTCGAGCCACGCGCGCAGCGAAGGCTGGAGTAGGTCTTGGGCTCAAGATTGTGAAAGCTTTGATGTCGCCCGAAAAATTTCAGGCACTCAAGGTTGACCAGATGACCGAGCTCAACAATGTACAGCTCAATCTTGAGGTTAAGGTTGCCGGAAAGCATAAAGCTAAGAGTGCCGTGAATGAAAATGATATGATGCGCACTCTCCTGCAGGCTCTGGGACAGGTGGAGAACATTGACTTTGTTCAGGTTGAGATCGAGGGTGCAGGCACTAAAAAAGGCAACCAGCTGAGAGTACGCGAACATGTTTCGATTGAGAGCGTGGACGGCATTCTGACCACTGCCGGCGCGTACCACGCTCTGGTAGGATGGCTTGAAAGCTTGATTGACAAGGGCCACATAAGCGCTCAAGATTGACAAATGAAGCTTTTAACTACCCTTCTTGGAGCCGGTGTTGCCTGGTGCACTTATCGTTTCGCCCCAGATGTATTCCCACAGCTAATTGCAGCACCTGGCTTCGCCGCGACTTTTTCCGGATTAGGTGTTGCATTGGCTGGCGGCTGGACCGCTGTTCTTACAAAGTTGAACGCTCTGGACAAGCTAGACGACCTCCCTCAAGGCGGAGCCGAGCGGGTAAGCGGCTACGGTGCGGCGTCACGCAATTTCTCGGTCGCGCAAATTGTTGTGCATTTCGCGATGTCAGTACTTTGTTTGGCTTCAATCTATATTGCCAACATTCCAGCTGGGCAACCCGCGATGCGTCCTGCAATCGGTTATGTTTTGTGTGTAGCGCTCGGATATTGGCTGGGCAGTTTCCGCGAATCTTGGGCGTGCTTTAAATCCGTCGATGAGACACGTAGATCGCTAATTCAGGCGCAGGCTGCAACGAAACAGCGCGTGGCTTACCTTGCCCAACTTCGAAAAGACATCACCGAAAAACCGATCGATATGCACGACCGGCATCTTCTCGGCTACACATCTGACTCGAAATAATCAAGTGCGGTTGGGGAGGCTGCTCATCTCGCATGAGGCGGCGGTCGCCGGAGCCCGGCTCTCGCTGCAACCTCCGGCTTCATGGAAATTTGGGAGTCAAATTTCGTCTTCGTCTTTGCGCCACGGTCGCGCCCGCCTGCTGACTTCCGCATTCACATCCGCCATGACCTGAGCTGTGATGATGCTCCGCCCCTTAAGCGCGGCGCCGCTGCCGGTTCAGATCGACCGTGGAACGTCGAGCACATCGCCCGGTATTTGAAGCGGTCGGCCGACACCGTCCGGCGCGAAGTAGTCGTGCACACCACGTTCCCAAGTCGATCCGCCTGCCAGGCTCGCCGCGCGGCCAGGAGCTCTACAAGGCCCGGGAGGTGGTGGCCTGGACGAAGCGCCTGGCGTCATAATTTTGCCGTGATATCGTTGGCGCCAGGGCAAGCACCTTCTCGCCGTCGCTGGCATCCGGCGCCAGGGTGCGCGTGGCGAATGTCGGCCGGGCCGGCGCCGCCGTCACGCAGGAGCGGTACACCGGCACCTTGACCTCTTGCACGCGCGGCGGCGCGCTGGCGCAACCGGACGTCAACACGATAGCGATGACCAGCAGCAGGCCGGCCAAGAGTGAGTATCCATGCGGGTTCTGAGCGTTTTTACCCCTGCTAGCAGGCCAGCACCGGAATCTGCGCAAAAATTGCGAAAAATCGAAATTTCGAAATTTCGAAAGTTTCATCGGGTAGCCTCCAAGATCAGGTTGACGGCCGGCATGGCCTCGTCGCAGGTGGTGGCGCGCGCGCCGGCGACCCGGGCCAGCGCCGCGTCGAAGCGCTTGCCGGCGGCGACGGCCTGCTGCTGGGCGGCCTGGCCGCGCACGCCGGCCTCGCGCGTGGCATCCGCCAGAGCGGTGACAGCGGCGTTCTGGCGCTCCACCGCTGCCGCACATGCGGCGCTCTTGGCGCGCTCGGCGGCCAGCTCCACCCGGGCGGCGTCACGGTCGCGCGCGGCGAGGTACCAACCGCCACCGCTCCACGCGCCCACCACCAGCAGGGCCGCCAGCAGGATCACGGCGGCGACCTTCCAGATACCGCCCGTGACGCCAGCGGCCAGCGTGCCCAAGGCGCTCATTGGGCCGCCACGCACTGTTATCTCGGTTGCTGGGGGGCGTAAGTGTTGATAAATCGTAAATTTACTCCTTTAAGACTCTGCCCATGAATTGTGTATGGAACAAGTTTGATGGGGTACGAGGCAGGAGCCTTTCTGCGGCAGTACAGTGCGGCATGTTTATAGGCCCTTACTACATGATATTGGACGTCGACAAGGCAACGTACGCCCTGGAGCCAGGGGAGCCCGGAGACTACATCTATGAAATCGCTGGTCGCGTCATTGGCCTTAATGAGGCTTGTCGCCGGGTAGTGGCGGGTAGGTTCAAAGCGATCTATGTCGATGTGCTGGCTGCGGAGGCGGCATGTATCTCGACCGTCGACCTATTCGACGCCAACGCAACTACCCTGGAATATTTCTACGCGATCTATGACAGCGACGGCAGCCAGTTCGCGGGCGCGCTTACGCGTTTGCTCGGCGATGAGCCTTATTGGGGAAATATTCTGATAATCGACAGACTTGAAATTCTCCCAAAATTCAGAGCTCACAATCTCGGCCTTGTGGCCATGCGCCGCATAATCGAGCGATTCCGGCCAGGCGCTGAGATAGTCGCAATAAAGCCATTCCCCCTACAGAATGAGGCTTTCATTGGCAACGACGCTGCTTGGCGCGCCCGCCTTGATCTACCGAACTTCAAAGGAAATCAAGCACGCGCGGTGGCAAAGCTGCGCCGCCATTATGCCAAGCTGGGCTTTAAGCGGCTGCGAGACACGGAGTTCATGTTTCTGTTTGGGGGCGCGATTTTGCCGGGCATCGCGGGCCTGGAGAAGTAGCCGTGCGGCTATTTTTTCTTGGGGGCGATTCCTGCTCTCTTGGCCGCGTCACCCGACACTACCAATTGAAGCGTGCCATCGAGGCGCTTGACGACAGTCGACAGTAGCTGTTCGGTGGGGATGGATGCGAGGTCAATTTGCGGCTCCAGTGCCGCCATCACCATGGCGACTATTTCGGAATTAACGCTACGTCCATTTTTCTTTGCATGAGCTTCGAGGCGTTCGCGCAGCGCGGGCGCCATACGAAGGGGGAAGGGGGTTGTTTGGCTCGGTGCAGGCATGTGCGCGATTGTCCCCCACAGCGTCAGTTCCATCAAAGAGTCTTCTTGACTCTGAGTCTATTAGATTCTATATTGAGTGTAATCAATTTCCATGAGGGATGAAAAATGGCCAGTCAGCCAGCAGGGTATCCGTTGCGTATGCCGTCTGAGCTACGAGAGTGGTTTAGCGCAGAAGCGACGAAAAACGGGCGGTCCTTGAACAGCGAGCTGGTCCATTGCTTAACAGAGATTCGGGCACGCAGTACCCCGCCAGCCGCCGCAACGCAGCAGTTGGGCACCTAAGGCCGCGTCAACAGATGAAAGGAGTGTAATCGACGAAATGAAAGCCAGATGTGACAAGGGCCAACTGTAGGAGGTCGGCCCTTGAAAGTACACCGCCTAGTGGAGCTAGGCAAGTTGGGCCATAAATGTATCAGCATTTTTTGGCCTGTTGGATTAGTGCATCTTGGAGAAACACATGAACATAACGAACATTAAAGTAGACAACGAAAAATGTCAATCGCCCCTGTCCACCACCGCCAAATTGCACACGCTGCAATCACAGATGGCGGCAAGCCATTTCGGGGAAGATCATCCTTGGCGAATGGCGCTCAGCGAAATTATAGAGGGCGCAAGCGATGCCACTGCGCTCGAAGGCCATGTTGATTCGTTGCACAAACCGTTTTCGTGGCTGCCCGCAAGCCTAGCGGGGAATGCCGACGCTGATAATGACACGGATGCCCTGGACGCATTTCGAGGTATCACAACTTGCCTCCAATTGATTGAAATGAGTAATCTGGATAGAGAAATGGCCGACCCATCTCCTGTCTTAAATATGTGCGACACAGGAAATTTGATGCGGCTTGCGATTTTGGTTGCTACGGAGTGGGGGAATAAGGCTGAACGACGCATAAGCAAGCGTACGGCCGACGCGCGTGCTGGGGGTGCAAAATGAACCTTTCAGAAAATCTGAACTTTGGAAGCGCAGACAGGGCGCCGTATCAACTCACCCATTTGTTGCGTCAGATGCCGGCTGACTTTTCCGCCCATCGACCGCTTGCCCTGATGGATCGTGCTACAGCAGAAGCGGCGGCACAGCACGCTAGAAATGCTAATGACACGTTAATGCACGGGCTGGCCGCGCTCGGCCACGTGATGATGTTAGCCGGCCTCAATGAAGATGGGCAAGCGGCTTCGAGCCATTTGGCACGAATGGGCGACCTCATCACGCATCTGGCCGTCGAAGCCGAGGCAATGCAGGAACTGGACTTGTCGATTAGTAATGCGCTTAAAGCGCAACCGCGCAGCGATGGTGATACCCAATGTTGGGTGCCCGCCTTGCCCGGCCAGCTACCGCCGCCGGAGCAAACGGTGATCGGCTGGCATACCGAGTTGGAGAGCCCGGTTGTCATTTTTTATGATAGCAGTGGATTTGGTGAGGCGTGCTGGCGGGTCTGCGCTGACGGAGGGCAATTCCCCCTCGCCGCAGTGACACACTGGCGCCCATGCCAGCAACCACAGGGCTAATGTTGCAAGGGTTTCTGAACGCGCAAGAAACGTGAAAGCCGTTGCGAATCAAGTGGTTGTGGCAGGGCGTGGAATGCCGGCGTCGCAGGTTTCTGAACGGATCGGCGGCGAGCGCACGCCGGCGCGAGCACTCCAGCTTGGCCGGCCTGGTCCGGCGGCTCCGAGGTAACAAGTAACGCGCGTGCGCGCGTAAGGAGCCGGGTTCTACTTCTTGTCGTGACAGCTGGTCGCCTGTGGAGTGCGGTCGCGCCGGAAGTGGCCACGGTGGGTTGCCTTCACCATCGGCATTGGCACAGTGCCGAAAAGTGCCCGCAGCATAGTGGGGCGCTTGTCCTGACTGGATAGCGCAGCGATGATGCGCTTTCCCGGCCGTTCGCCCGGCTTCTTGCCGACCGCTTTCCTGCTGGCGCAGCTGTGCCTGTTGCAGCTGGTGTGCCTGTGGCGCGCGCCGCCGGCCTTTGCGTCTTGTTGGCCGTGGCCGGCGGCGTCAACTGGCAGCGCGGCACCTGGTCCTTTACACGCCATCGGCGACGCCGTGCGCGCAGCGGCAGGCACCAGTGCGCTGCTGGCGGTGGCCGGCGTGGACGCCCTGCTGCTGGCTCGCCTGACCCTGGCCACCGCTGCCGGCGTGCTGCTGCTGGCGGTCGGCCTGCTGGCGCAGCTTTCACTGGCGGGGCGTCAAGGGTCGCATTTGAAATGCAACCCTCAGAAGGTCGTCGCGCTGCTGGCAATCGGCCTTGGTATCGGCGCCCACCTGCGCCTGCGGGTCCCGGTCGGCACCTCCGGCCAGGCCGTAGACCCGCCTTGAATGGGTGCGTCCCTGTTCGCGCTCGCTGAGGCTGGCCGCGCCGAGCGTGTCGTCAGCCTCGATCCGAAGTCAGGCGCCTGGCTAGCAGGGCGAAAAAGCTGTCGAAAAATACGGATCAATACGGCCAACACCGCGACCTCCGCATTTATTGAAACGGGTTACACAGCGGTTACATGGCGTGACAACGTGAGCCAGAAAACAAAAAGCCCAACTCAATGGTTGGGCTATGTGCTTGATTTCAAACGCAAACGATGGGGTGGCTGATGGGGCTCGAACCCACGACAACAGGAATCACAATCCTGGACTCTACCAACTGAGCTACAGCCACCATCGAATCTGCATTTTGTTCAGATGCTTCCTGAACAGAAAAAGATTATACAAACATCTGAGCGAACTGGCAAATCAAAATGCGTGGAATGCTAAATATTTTCAAATCAGCACTTCACGAACGGGCGGGGCGATGCCCAGCAGGTTGGCAAACGCCCGCGACAGCGCGGGTGCCCCGGCGCTGGTAAAGCTTTGCAGCGTGGCGGACGATGGCGCCAGCCCCGCAGTCCCGGACTCGCCCACTGCCGGCAGGATGGCACTGGCCACGTTGCCATGCGCCTCCAAATTGGACGCTTCCACGCCGCACGTATCCACGCCGGACGCATCCACATCGGACGCTGCCACGCCGGACGCATCCACATCGGACGCTGCCACGCCGGACGTTTCAACGCCCGGATTGAGCAATCCCGCAGTCCCCAGCAAGCGCGCCAGGTGGCGCGCCACCGCATCGCCCGTGTCGATCAGCACGATCTCGCGTGAGGTTGCCTGTGCAATCACCTCGCCCAGCATCGCCAGCACGAACGGGTAGTGCGTGCAGCCCAGCACCAGCGTATCGGCGCCTTGGTCCAGCAGCGGCGTCGCATAGCGCTCCAGCAGCGCGCGGATGGCGGGCGAACCCAGGTCGCCCAGCTCGATCTGGTCGACCAGCCCCGGACAGCCTTGCAGCAAAAACTGCGCGTGGCTGCTTGCACTGACCTGGTCGCGCAGCAGCAGGAACTTGGCGCCGGCGACGGTCACGCTGGTCGCCAGCACGCCAACCTTGCCGTTGCGCGTGGCCGCCGCCGCCGGCTTGAGGCCCGGCTCTACCCCGACGATGGGCATGTCGGGATAGTGCGCGCGCAATACCTTGATGGCGGCCACCGTCGCCGTATTGCAGGCCACCACCAGCGCCTTGGCGCCGTTGGCGACCAGAAAAGCCGCTACCGCCAGCGAGCGTTCGGCCACCACGCTTTCCGGCTTGTCGCCGTACGGCGCAAAACCGGAATCGGCGAAGTACAGCAAACGCTCATGCGGCAGCTGCGCGCGAATATGGCGCAGGACCGACAAGCCACCCACGCCGGAATCGAACACGCCGATCGGCGCGGTCGCCGACGCGGTAGCCGACGCGGTAGCCGGCGCCGTGGCCACCATGGAGACGCTCGCGTTTTTCACTTCGTCGTCACTCGTTCGTCTCAGGCTACGGTGACGGGAATCTTGCCAACGCTCGACAGAGATTCAATCTTCGCTGCCCATTCCTTTGGACCGGTGTTGTGCACCGAAGTTCCGTTGGAATCGACCGCCACCGTGACCGGCATGTCGATCACGTCGAACTCGTAGATCGCTTCCATGCCCATGTCGTGGAAACCGAGCACCGTGGCGCTCTTGATCGCTTTCGAGACCAGGTAAGCCGCGCCGCCGACCGCCATCAGGTAGGCCGACTTGTGCTTCTGGATCGACTCGATCGCTGCGGGACCGCGCTCGGCCTTGCCGATCATGGCGATCAGGCCGGTTTTTTCGAGCATCATGTCGGTGAACTTGTCCATGCGGGTGGCGGTCGTCGGACCGGCCGGGCCGACCGCTTCGTCGCGCACCGGATCGACCGGGCCGACGTAGTAGATCACACGGTTCTTGAAGTCCACCGGCAATTCTTCGCCTTTGGCCAGCATGTCCTGGATGCGCTTGTGCGCGGCGTCGCGCCCGGTCAGCATCTTGCCGTTCAACAGCAGGGTCTGGCCCGGCGTCCACGAAGCGACTTCTTCTTTCGTGAGCGTGTTGAGGTCGACGCGGCGCGATTTTTCGGTATCCGGTGTCCAGTGCACGTCAGGCCAGCTCGACAGCGCCGGCGGCTCGATGTAGCTCGCGCCCGAACCATCGAGCACGAAGTGCGCGTGGCGGGTGGCGGCGCAGTTCGGAATCATGGCGACCGGCTTCGAGGCCGCATGGGTCGGGTGCATCATGATCTTGACGTCGAGCACGGTCGTCAGGCCGCCCAGGCCCTGCGCGCCGATGCCGAGCGCATTGATCTTGTCGCACAGCTCGATGCGCAGTTCTTCGGTCTTGTTCTGTGGGCCGCGCAGTTTGAGTTCGTACATGTCGATGTCGTCCATCAGCACTTCCTTGGCCATCAGCATGGCTTTTTCGGCAGTGCCGCCGATGCCGATCCCGAGCATGCCCGGCGGACACCAGCCCGCGCCCATGGTCGGCACGGTTTTCATGACCCAGTCGACCAGCGAGTCGGACGGGTTGAGCATGACGAACTTGGACTTGTTCTCCGAGCCGCCGCCCTTGGCCGCGACCTTGACGTCGACGGTGTTGCCTTCGACCAGTTCCATGTGGACCACGGCCGGCGTGTTGTCCTTGGTGTTCTTGCGTTCGAACTGCGGATCGGCCACGATCGAGGCGCGCAACTTGTTGTCGTCGAAGTTGTACGCGCGGCGCACGCCTTCGTTGACGGCGTCGGTCACGGTGCCCGAAAAACCTTCGAAGCGCACGCCCATGCCGATTTTGAGGAAGACGTTGACGATGCCGGTATCCTGGCAGATCGGGCGCTTGCCCTCGGCGCACATGCGCGAGTTGGTCAGGATCTGGGCGATCGCATCCTTGGCGGCGTCGCTCTGTTCCGACTCGTAGGCGCGCGCCAGGTGGGCGATGTAATCGGCCGGATGGTAGTAGCTGATGTACTGGAGGGCGGCGGCGACCGATTCGATCAGGTCTTCCTGCTTGATGATAGTCATGGCTATGGTTCTCGTTGGCTTAGTGGGGAGTCTTGGACTGGTTCTGGGTGCCGATCATGATGCGGTCGGTGTAGGCGATTGCCAGTGCCGAGAGCAGGAACACGATGTGGATCACGGTCTGCGCAATCAGCGTTTGCGGCGTGTACGCGTGGGCGTTGATGAAGGTCTTGAGCAGATGAATCGACGAAATGCCGATGATCGCCATCGCCAGCTTGGTCTTGAGCACCGAGGCGTTGACGTGCGAGAGCCACTCCGGCTGGTCCGGATGGCCTTCCAGGTGCATGCGCGAGACGAAGGTTTCGTAGCCGCCGACGATGACCATGATCAGCAGGTTGGAAATCATCACCACGTCGATCAGGCCCAGCACCACCAGCATGATGGTCGCTTCGTTGAGCTTGGTGGCGGGCGCCATGCCGGGCACGGTGACGGCGGTGAGGATGTGTTGCAGCGATGATGCATCGCCGAGGACGGCGCCGATCAGGTCTTTCAGTTCAACCCAAAAATGGAAGACATAGACGCATTGCGCCAGGATCAGCCCCAGATACAGCGGCAACTGCAGCCAGCGGCTCATGAAAATGACGTTGTTTAACGGGGTCAGCTTGCGCTGCTCGGTCGGGATGATCGGTTCAGACATGAAAGGCTTGGCTCCAGAGTAAGGCAAAAATTTTCGCTGCGTCATTTTACCAGCGCTTCGCCCGCCTGCAGATAGCCGGCTCGGTCCGGCAGCGTATTGATCTGGCGCAAACCACAGGCGAGTCACCTTGGCGCGCCATTGATCTTGTCGTTAATGCAAGTGACCATACCGCTTTGTTGGATGATCCATGCTTTAATGCCTTGTTGTCCTTGTTCGCTATGTTGCAACGTAAGGGCGCAGTAAGCGAGCGGGATTAAGGTTTTAGCAAACAACACCACTAATGGAGACTCAGCATGGCAGCATCAGATTCCCCCCAGCAGGAAAATCAGGGCTTGCAGGAAAGCCGCGTGTTTGCGCCGCCAGCCGACTTCGTGGCCAAGGCCGCCATCTCCGGCATGGATGCGTACAACGCGCTGTGCGCCGAAGCCGCCGCCGATTACGAAGGCTTCTGGGCGCGCCTGGCGCGCGAGAATCTGGACTGGCACAAGCCGTTCACCTCGACCCTGGACGAGACCAACGCGCCGTTCTACAAATGGTTCGACGACGGCCAGCTGAACGTCTCGTACAACTGCCTCGACCGCAACCTCCAGAATGGCAACGCCAATAAAACCGCCATCATCTTCGAAGCCGACGACGGCGCCGTCACGCGCGCCACCTACCAGGACCTGTACGAGCGCGTCTGCAAGTTCGCCAACGGCCTCAAGGCGCGCGGCATCAAGAAGGGCGACCGCGTCATTATTTATATGTCGATGTCGATCGAAGGCGTGGCCGCCATGCAAGCGTGCGCGCGCATCGGCGCCACCCACTCGGTGGTGTTCGGCGGCTTTTCGGCCAAGTCGCTGCAGGAGCGCATTATCGACGCCGGCGCGGTGGCGGTCATCACGGCCGACGAACAACTGCGCGGCGGCAAGCACCTGCCGCTGAAAAGCATCGTCGACGAAGCGCTGGCGCTGGGCGGCTGCGACAGCATCAAGAACGTCATCGTGTACAAGCGCACCGGCGGCAACATTGCGTTTACCGAAGGGCGCGACCTGTGGCTGCACGAGCTGGTGGCCGACCAGGCGGCGGAATGCGAGCCGGAATGGGTGGGCGCCGAGCATCCGCTGTTCATTTTGTACACCTCCGGCTCGACCGGCACCCCGAAAGGCGTGCAGCATGCCAGCGGCGGCTACCTGCTGTGGGCCGCGCTGACCATGAAGTGGAGCTTCGACATCAAGCCGCAGGACGTGTTCTGGTGCACCGCCGACATTGGCTGGGTCACCGGTCACAGCTACATCGCCTACGGCCCGCTGGCGGTCGGCGCGACCCAGGTCGTGTTTGAAGGCATTCCCACCTACCCGAACGCCGGGCGCTTCTGGGCCAACATCGCCAAGCACAAGGTCAGCATCTTCTACACGGCGCCGACCGCGATCCGTTCGCTGATCAAGGCGGCCGATGTCGACCCGGCCGTGCATCCCTCCAAATACGACCTGAGCAGCCTGCGCCTGCTCGGTTCGGTGGGCGAGCCGATCAATCCGGAAGCCTGGATGTGGTACTACAAGAACGTAGGCGGCGAGCGCTGCCCGGTGGTCGACACCTTCTGGCAGACCGAAACGGGCGGTCACATGATCACGCCGCTGCCGGGTGCGACGCCGATGGTGCCGGGTTCGTGCACCTTGCCGCTGCCGGGCATCATGACCGCGATTGTCGACGAGGCCGGCGTGGACGTGCCGAACGGGCAGGGCGGCATTCTGGTGGTCAAGCGGCCGTGGCCGTCGATGATCCGCACCATCTGGGGCAATCCGGAGCGCTTCAAGAGCAGCTACTTCCCGGATGAGCTGGGCGGCAAGATGTACTTGGCGGGCGATGGCGCGATCCGCAACAAGGACACCGGTTACTTCACGATTACCGGGCGCATCGACGACGTGCTTAATGTGTCGGGGCATCGCATGGGTACCATGGAAATCGAATCGGCGCTGGTGGCCAATCCGATGGTGGCCGAGGCGGCGGTGGTGGGCAAGCCGGACGACACGACGGGCGAATCGATCTGCGCGTTCGTGGTGCTCAAGCAAGCGCGTCCGACTGGCGAGGAAGCGAAGAAGCTGGCGCTCGAGCTGCGCAACTGGGTGGCCAAGGAAATCGGCCCGATCGCCAAGCCGAAGGAAATCCGCTTCGGCGACAACCTGCCCAAGACGCGTTCGGGCAAGATCATGCGGCGCTTGCTGCGCGTGCTGGCCAAGGGCGAGACCATAACGCAGGACGTCTCGACGCTGGAAAATCCGGCCATCCTGGAGCAGTTGAAAGAAGCCTCGTAAGGCGAAATGCAAATTTCTTCATACTTCGCGGAATCTTTGCTATAATCTGCGGCTTCGCGAAGGCGGAGATGTAAAGCAGGAGAGATGGATGAGTGGTTGAAGTCGCACGCCTGGAAAGCGTGTATAGGTTCATAGCCTATCCGGGGTTCGAATCCCCGTCTCTCCGCCAGAAAAAAATAAAAGCCACCCTCGGGTGGCTTTTTTGTTTTCTGGCGGAGAGAAGAAGAGCCCCTGCGGGCTCTTCGGCGGGGATTCGAAGGGCTGGGCGTACTCGCCCAGCCCTCTCCGAATCGTCCATCTGCCACCGCTGCGCGGTGGCGCGCCGAAGGCGCCGCGCGCAGCGCACGCAAAAATATCACTCGATCAGGCCTCGCTCTCTAACACACGTCAAATCTCCTCAAACACAGCAAAGATCCTCCCCGCATATCCGCCAGAATAGCAACGTGCCGAAGAACTTTTGCCCCCTGCCCAAGCACAACGGTATCGCGTGTCATAGTGCCCCCTTTCGGCGAGGAAAATTTAGCCATGTCCATAGCTCCGCCAGGAAACCAAATAAACAAGCCACCTCCAGGTGGCTTTTTTGGTAAGCGTCGCCCTAACACCGTCTTAAGCCGCCCGGCAATTCAAGCGATGCAGGCATCACACAAAATCCCGGAACAAATCGACACCAAGTGTACGGGTCAGCGACACTGCCGAGATCAATAAAGAGTTGTTGATAAACGCCGCGGCAAATCGGCATCATATTTTTGGCCATCAATTTCGTCACTACTCAAATCCCCCAAGATTGTTCCAGGGCTTGGCAAATCCCCACGATCCCGATGCTTGGCCGGGTCCCAGAGATGCGAACGAAGTATCGCGCGTGAGCACTGGAAAAACACCGCGTTGACTTTCACGACCAATACGGAAAGCGGCAATTTGCCGTCGATACTGAAGCTTGACAGCAAACCCGGATCGACTTGAATCGATGCGGTACCGTTGACCCGCAACGTTTCTCCAATCCCGGGTATCAAAAAGATGAGAGAGACCCGGGAATCATGCAGGACATTCCGCAGACTGTCTATTCGATTGTTCCCGCGACGATCGGGAAGGAGCAAGGTTAATTCGTCGTGGACCCGGACAAAACCAGCAGGGTCACCTCGAGGAGACACATCGAGACCGTCCGATCCGCTTGTTGCCAGGAGGGCAAACGGCGCCGCCTCGATGAATTTTCGATAGTGCGGATGAATGTATGCCACTTCTTTTTTCATTGACGCTGCGGCAGGCATTCCGTAAATCCCTTCAAGCGCCGCGATATCCGAAACGATTTGACTGTCAAGCTGGATCAAGCTCTACTCCCTATATTGATTGATGGGCTCTTGCGGTCACAAGAGAACCTCGGGCGATCGCCCCTCATGGCTGCTTGAATATCGATTTTACCCGAGCACATCTTTAACTGGCATCCATCGCGCGCGACTGCAGCCTGGGGCGGGGGCCTGGGCAACGTGTTCGCCGCCCGTGTCAGCGCCGGCGAACAGATAGTTGCGGCGACCGATGGCAACGCCCGCAGGGCGCGCTCGGCTGCCGAGTTGTCGATCTCGAACATGCCATCGTCGCAGTAGGGAAGACGCTTACCTTTTTTGTTTGTTTCATGGAGGAGAGAAGAAGAGCCCCTGCGGGCTCGTCGGCTGGGATTCGAAGCGTTGCGCATACTTGCGCAAGGGCGGCCTGCGGGATGTCGGCAAAGTCGTACTCCCCTGGCGCAGGCTGTTTTCACGGATGCGCGTTCAGTTCCTGTAAACCTTTACAGCATTGGCACTCTTGGCGCGCTCAACTGCTTCAACACTGTCCGGCAAGCCTTCATAGGCGGCGTCGTGGACGTTCTTCGGAACAAACCGTCCCATTCCCTCTTGTGCTTTCTGGTTTTCATACCTGAGCAAAGTGCGTAGATAGCTCAATTCGGGGTTGACTGCCATCACTCTCAGCTCAACGTGATAGCCGGCCTCGCTCAGCCTTGTGGTCAGCGCGACCAGCGAGTCCGCGTTTTTCGAGGTCTGGTCGATAATGAGGTTGCGCCGGCCATCAATCGCGTCGCTGGTCAGGCGTTTCGCCCATGTCGAGGCGTCGCTATGCGTCAAGTCGGCCGCTTCGCGGTCGTTCTCGCTCATGAGTTCAAAGTATGCCGGGTGACTCAAGCGAAGCTCGTTGGGGTCGACAAGGACATAACCGCCTTGCGTGGCAAATTCCTGTTTTGCTTGAGCGGTAAGCGTGCCTTTCCCTGATCCGGGCTGGCCGCCAGTGATGATCGCCATGGGCTTGTCTTGCGGTTCAACGCACGACAGATGATCTCGCGCAATGAGCGCGTAGAGTCTGTCGTGTTCGGCCTTGTCGAGTTCGTATGGGGGCGCGGTCCCGGTGTTCGCCAGCGCCTTGCATGCACGGAGAACTGGCCCGTACGTGGCGTTGATGTCTGCGATGGCCGCCTGGTCCTCGAGCTCGAGCGCCCTTGCCAAGGCCATCAGCGATCGCTTTTCATTTTCCCATTGCGCGATTTGCTTCATATCCGGGATCGCCTTATGCTCCTCCTTATATACACACTGGGAGTAATAGCTTATCAAGAGGTGTAGTCTGCTTTCGGCAATGTCGTATTCTTCCCGTTTTTCGCTCTGGCTCATGATATTTCCTTTTTTGCGTGAGTCTCGTCTTGTAAATGTTTCGCGTCCATGAAACGACCGCGCGCGCGATCCAGGGCCGCTAAGCAAGCGCACGGAAATGGAGCTGGGCGGTTGAGAAAAACCGAGGCCAAAGGCGCGGCGCGGTGATCGTTGTGGTGGCAGGTGCGACGGCTGCAACGTGCTGTTGAGCACACGCCAGTTTCTAATTTTACAACACCAGAGCCTGCATTTCTACTTGCGCTTAGCGGCGCCGCAGCATCCCTTGCCAGGGGGGGCGACATCGGATGGCCGGCCACCCGGCCTTGGCGGTCCAGCATTGGCGTCCTGGAAAATCAAAAATGACATCGGTTGCAATTAGACTTAGCCAGAAGCACACGGTTGGCGTGCGGCGCAGGACGGAAAAATTAGTCAGCATGCATATTTGTGGTATTTTGCCATTGCACAATCATGCGCCAGCCCACGTTAATCTGACTGCACCAAATGCCATAATGGCGCGTAGTGAGACAGTACTGTTGCGTTTCAAGTAGCAAAAAACCCGCCGCGCCTCACCCGGAGTCAGATTGATGACGCCTTGCCGACTTCCCGCTCGCCTGCTGGCACTGCCGCTGTGCTGCGTGCTGAGCCTGGGCGCGGTCGCCGGCATGGGCGGCGTCGCCAGGGCGGCCGCTTCACCGCCCGAGATGTTGTTGGCGAGCACAGACTGGTTGCCCTACACCGGGGCGCGTTTGCCGTTGGACGGCGCGGCGAGCGCGCTGGTGGCGACGGCGGCGGGGCGTTTTGGCTATACCGTGCGCTTCGCGTATTTTCCGTGGCGAAGGACCGTGCAGCTCGGCCACGACGATCCCCGGTTTGCCGGCTATTTTCCGGCCTACTACACGGAAGAACGCGCGCGCGATTGTCACTTGTCGGCGCCGATCAGCACCAGCATCGTCGGCCTGGCTTATCTGAAGAGCGCGCCCTTGCATTGGCACAGCGTGGGCGACCTGGCCGGCATGAAGATCGGCGTGGTCGCGGGCTACGCCAACGGCGCCCCCTTCGACGCGATGGTCAAGGAGGGCAAGATCCGCGCCGACCTCTCGCGCGGCGACCTGCTCAATCTCAAGAAACTGCTGGCGGCGCGGGTGCCCGCGATCGTCATCGACAAGGCCGTGCTGCGTTACCTGCTATTTAGTTCCCCTGAGTTCGCGGGTCAGCGCGAGCAGGTCGTTTTTCACGACAATATCCTCGGCGAAATGGCGGTACACATCTGTTTCCAGCCCACGAAAGTGGGGCTGAGCTTGCAGCAGTCGTTCAATGCGGCGCTGCGCGGCATGGATCTCGGCAAATTCGATGCGGCCTACTTCAGGGAGCTCGAAGCCGCCGAAAAATCTGGGGTGAAATAAGCCGCGGCATCGCCATTACCGATCAAGCCATCACGCCCGCCGGGTGCCAGGTCTGTCAATCGGACACGGTCCCGGCTGTAGCACGTAGTGGGCAGTCTCTGGCCGCAAAGTGAGCCGCTGGCTGGCCCGGTGGGCAGGGCTTGCCTCGGCAGCCCAGTTCATCCCGCCCCCAGTGGCGATCCGCCAAGCGTTGTTTCAGCCTATTTACATCCTGCCAAACTGCGATCCTGCAAAAAACAGCATGACAGTGCAGAAAGCAACAACGACTAAGGTAATGATCGCACATAGTTTGACGGCAACATGTGCTTCCTTGCTGGTCGCCAGTTCAAGCATGCGCGTAAAAATATAGGTGCCGATCATCAAACCAATAATAGGTATCATGTGTGCTTTCAGGTGAGAGTCCCGGCGCGAAAATCGCGCCGGCTTAGTAAGATTAGAGACTATTGGCTTGCTGCTTCTTTAGCGCAGTTGCACATTCCTTGAAGTTCTTGTACGTATAGTTAATTGAAATGAATCCGCTCATCGTCGTGCTGGCGTGCGTATTAATTTCGATATTGTCCAGATCTTCGGGGAGGGGTTGCTCCGTTTTTCCTTCGGACCAGTCGTAACCATACACAACAGATTCCTCCTTCAGTCCTACCATCCAGTACTCGGGGTTTTTCTTGTAGACATCCTTGCTGCTGTAATCGAATTTCTTCGTGTGTTTGCCGTACTTGATGGCCATCGTTTCAGCAAGACGATCAGCTTTCTTTCTTAACTGGTCGCCAGTACCGTTGACGATATCAATATCGTGGGTTGTTCGAATTCGGCACAGGCCCACGTTTGGCAGTGCCACGACAAAGTAGTCTTTGAATCCTTCGAGCGGCTTCGGTGGCGTTCCGGTAAATATGCCAGGTGAAGAATCCGACGTCTTGAAGCCCAATTTTTCAATCTCTTCGACCGACATTCCTCCTGCAAGACCAAACGGGCCGCTATGCGTCGTCTTGGCTGGCTCAAGAGGCTTTGCAGGTGCGGCCTTGCTCGGCTCTGCGGGGTTAACTGCTTGCGGGGCGCCACTGCTGCCGGGCACCTGCTTTTGACAACCGGCCATCGCGCATAATATGAGCGCAACAATTGAGCAACTTTTGATTTTTTGGGTGGACATATTCACTCTTTGATTTGGTTGGCATAGGGACGTGCCGGGTGCGATTTACAACCCTCCGGTGGCCTGACGTCTGCAACCCATTTTCGCATGTCTTGTAGCCACGCACCAATAAATATTGCCATTAAAGCTTGGTTGCCTCTGCCGCAATGAGTGCGCTGTTAAACGCATGCCTGGGATGACGGCTCCCTCGCATTCCGCGCCCTTGTCCAAGTCATCCACGTTGGCATGTGGATCTGCATTGCCTGGCGTATCGGGCGCTATTGACGAATCCCGGCAAGCGCTTTAGGCTCACCGAGCGACCGATGTCCCCTCGGGCGGGGTCGCTCGATTTGCGGCAATCGCTGCCGGTGTTCAACTTTTCGGGAGGCATGCAATGACCAGCAAGAATACGATCTGCCTGTGGTACGACGGCGATGCCGTCGACGCCGCCAACTTTTATGCAGACACCTTTCCCGACAGCGCAGTCCAGGCCATCCACCGCGCGCCGGGCGACTACCCGGATGGAAAAGAAGGCGATGTCCTCACGGTCGAATTTACCGTGGCCGGCATTCCCTGCATCGGGCTCAACGGCGGCCCGCATTTCAAGCACAGCGAAGCCTTCTCGTTCATGATCACCACCGACGACCAGGCCGAAACCGACCGCTTGTGGAATGCCATTGTCGGCAATGGTGGTCAGGAAAGCGAATGTGGCTGGTGCAAGGATCGCTGGGGATTGTCCTGGCAGATTGCGCCGCGCGCGCTGACGGCGGCTGTATTCGGTCCCGATCCCGCCGCCGCCAAGCGCGCGTTCGATGCGATGATGACGATGAGAAAAATCGATATCGCCACGATCGAACGGGCCGTGCTTGGCCGGGATTGATCCGCTCGATTAGACGAATGCGGTTCGCGCCGACGCCGCCGTCGTGGCCGATTGCAAAATGCGTCCCAGGGGAAGCTCGACGCACCGGTAAAATACCGCGCCCGCCAGCACACTCGCAGCCCAGGCCGTCAGCATACCCAGCGCCTGGAAATGCGGCTCGGGTGGCACGAAGCGGGCAAACGCCGCATTGATCAGCAGGCACACCGGGAAATGGATCAGGAACATCGAATAGGAGATCTGCGCCAGGCGATTGATCGCCGACATGCCCCAGTAGGAAAACGCTCCGGTGCGCGCGCGGCCGAACAGAAACAGGACGCACGTCACCGCCAGCGCCACCGCGATGCGCAGGCGGAAGTCCAGCACCAGCGCGACCAGGGTCGGCGCCAGGATCATCGCCACCAGCAGCGCCACCGCGCGTGGGCGCCGTTTCGGATCGCTCGCCAGCCAAGCCATGATGCCCAGTCCATAGCTGCCGAAGAAATAGGGCGCCCATTCATCCCAGTTGGGATCGCGATTGAAGTACAACAGGGACGTGCTGATCCCGAGCACCACCACGGCAGGCATCAGCCAGCGCCGCCGTCCAGCGCCGGAAACGCGACCGCACAGCCAGACCAGCATGGCCACCACCGCGTACAGCTGGAAATCGATGGCGACGTACCACGCCCCCGCCGACAAGGAGTCGTAACCGAGCACGCCTTGCAGCAACAGCGCGTGCGCGGCCAGTTGCAACCAATCGGGCGGCGGGGAAATCGAATCATGCGTCATCCACCGGGTGGCGAGGGCGGAAGCGGCAACCGCGCACAAAATCGCCACCATGAACGGCGGCACCAGCTTGGCATAGCGCCGCCACACGGTCGCCAGCGGATTGATCGCGCCTGGCTGGCCTTGCGGGAACAAGGACTTGGCCACCAGGAAACCGCCGATCACCAGGAACACTTGCACGGCAATGCGCGCGAAGGAATCGAGCCAGTCGATCACATCGGGCATCAGGGGGCGCGCATAGTCGGCCATCGGACCGTAGAAGGCCAGGTGGTGCAGCACAATCAATTGCGCCGCGATGACTTTTAACAGATTGATCAGTACAAACTGCGCCGGGGCGCTTGCCTTGGCCCCGGGTACTTTTTCTACAGCGACAGCCATCCAAACCTCTTCCAAAAGCGCGACCGCGCAAGCTGCGCATCGGTCGATATCAGCCAGTCATGAGCGATGATTGCTGATAACAATTTGTTATCATAGCGTATGCGGCCAGGATATGGTGTATGGATGCGTTACCGGATGTTACGTGCCGGTCGCCGGAGACGGCGTCAATATGTGTAGCGGCTCGCGTTTGAAACCGATCATGCTCGCATTCGAGGCCGGTTTTGGCTCGAATTAACTGCAAATGACGGAAAGCCCGTGCTCACATTATCTGCAAATGGGCTTGCAATCGACGGAACCGGCTCGCATTCCACGGACGCCGGCTCACGCTAACTGCAAATGACGGTTCATATAGGCAAGCCCGCCGCCAGCATGCGCTCGCGGATCTCGGCCGTGCGTTTCGGTTCGAGCTGGTTGCTGAACATCGCGCGAATCTCCGCCGCCTTGGCATCGAACTGCTCGGTCATGTCTTTGAGCCGGTAGCCGTGGCGCGCTAGCGTCGGCTCAAGGTCGTCGAGCTGGCGCGACAGCACCGTCTCCACCAATTCCGCCGTGACCGGCTTCTCGCCGGTCTGGTAGCCCGCTTCGAGGGCCAGCGTCAGGTGCAACTGAACCTGCAGCGGCGTGCGCAGCTTGGTGGCCAGTATGTCGATCGCCTCGGCTGTCAGAATCTCCCCCGGCTCGGTCTTGTTGCTGGTGCAGACTCCGAGCAGCCAATGGATATAGTCGCGCTGGCTGCCGGCGATGCCGTCCAAATTGAAGATGTCGGTGCGGTAGCCGATTTCCTCCATCGTAGGCCGACGTAGGTCATTGCGTAGTTTGGGATGGCCGGCCAAGATCACCGACAGCCGGCCGCCGACGTCCTCCACGACCTCCATCAGGCGCTTGAGGCCGATGAGCGTGTGGCCGTTCAAGTCGTGCGCCTCGTCGATGAATAGCGCCACGGGGCGCTTGCCCTTTTTCACCAGATCCTGCAGCTCGCGGTCGCGCCGCTCTCCCTGCTTGGGGATCTGCACCTGCTTGTCCTGCGACAGATCGTAATAGAGAGCCGAGATTAGCGTGGCGAGTTTGATGCTGTGCTTCTCCACCGATACCGACTTGGCGACGGACACGCGGTTTTCATCCTTCAGGATCTGCTGAAGACGGCGCAGCGTCACGGTCTTGCCGCTGCCGACGACGCCACAGACAGCGATCAGGCGCCCCTGCATGACCGCCCCCTTGATGTCCTTGATGAGCTGCAGGTGGTGCTCGGTCTCGTAATAGCCGGCTTGGCTGAGGGCCTGCGTCAGCCCGTAATACTGCATCACTTCAACCCGCATGGTGCTCTCCTGTCTGCTTGTTTCGGAAGTAGTCCCGCACGCGTGCCAGCACGACGCTGCGGTTGAGCGTCTCGGCCAGCACCTGGTCGATGAAGGCGCGGTCTTCCGGCGCGAGCTTGGCCAGAGGACGCGCCAGGTCGTCGGCGATGGCGAGTTTGGCGGCGATGGCGCCAGCGAAGTGGTAGGCGTGCGCCTCGGTGTTGAATGGTTGGTGCGGCAGCGACATGGCGGCGGCCGGCGGGGTAAGGTGCATATCGCTTCCTGCCAAAGCGCTGATCGGTAGATCGAGCTGGTCGGCAAGCGCGCGGATGCGATCGGCGCGCTCGTCCGCCTTGCCGCGTTTGAACGCCCGGTAGCGGTGCAGCGGAACCGGCCCGGCTACCGGGCGGTACGGCCCAAATTTCTCGCCGTCGAACTCGACATACATTTCGTCGTCGAATAAGCCCCATAGTAGGACGACGGTCTCGCCGGCCATGTCCGGCTCTACCTGATAGGCAGTGCCGCCGATGGCGATGCGCGCGTCGACGCCGACCTTGCGGCTCTCGGGTTCGCGCGCGAACCGGCAGTACTGCTCCCACGCGCACATGTCGCGCACGCCCTCGGCCGGCAAGTTGGCCAGCCAATCGGCCAGTCGAGAGTGTTTCTCCGAACGATGGCTCTGGTCGTTGTAACGCAGCAGGTAGCGCATCAACCATTCGTTGGCCTGGCTCTCCGTTTCCGGTTTGTGGAAATGGTAAAGCGTTTCATGCGCTTCCTTCACCGTCCTGAATGGGCGCTCGACCTTGCCTTTTGAACGGGCCGTCGTGCGGGTTCCATCTTTGCCTGCTGGAATGTGCGTGAGCCATTCGATATCGAGGGCCAGCATGACGTTTTGAAACACCCGGCTCTTGGCCACCGGACCGTTGTCCAGATAAATCATCTTCGGCCGGCCTTGGAATGGGAACGCGGGGTCGGCCTTGACGGTCATGGCGTTGAACAGGAAACGCAGCGCGGACTCGGCGTCCTCGCCATATACGCACTGGTATTCCTGGTAGCCGACGCCGCTGCGGTCATCTACCACACTGAACAGCATCAAGGTCGGCACTCCCTTTGAAGGATCAATCCAATCGGGCTTGTCGATGTGCTTGAGGTCGGAAGGCGACATATCGAATTGCCAGCAATCGTTGCTGTGTTCTGCCTGAAAACGCACGGCCGGTGGCTCGCGCAACAAATGGGGCTGGTCAAGTCGCAACAGGGACAGATAACGATTGACGGTCGGGCGCCGCAGCAGGCCCATGGGGGCCTTGACCAATCCCTGCACCGTTTCCACCCCATGCTCCTCCATCAACTCGATGGCCCGTCCGGTGGACAGGTGGCGTCCGGCCTTGTTGGTGGTGCGCAGTTTCAGCGCCGCGATCAGTTCGCAATAGCGCTCCAACTCCGCTTGCGGCAACATCCGAGGCTTGCCGTGGTCGGCGCGGTGCGCGGCGTGCGGCTTCTGAAACGCTTGCAGCGCCCGATAGACCGTTGTCGCGGAGACGCCGTAAAGACTGGCCACGGCAGCGATTTGGGTGACACGCTCCGAACTCTTGCGCGGTAAACGGTCCAGCCGCTGCCGCAACTGCAGCAGCGAGTCGACAGGGATCGCCTTATGTCGGCCGATCATGGCGGGCCAACGCGCGGTATACGGAGGCGCGGCCAACGCCGAGTCGCCGTGCGATTTCTGTCGCGCCAAGCTTCTCCTCGACGCGCAGGCGTTGGACCTCGGCGGAATCCACCGATGGCTTGCGTCCATGGTAAACACCGCGCACCTTGGCGGCGGCGATGCCCTCAAGCTGGCGCTCACGCCTGAGGTTGGTTTCGAATTCAGCGAACACGCCCAGCATGTCCAGGAAGGC
This sequence comes from Massilia rubra, assembly GCF_011682065.1. Classification (GTDB taxonomy): domain Bacteria; phylum Pseudomonadota; class Gammaproteobacteria; order Burkholderiales; family Burkholderiaceae_D; genus Telluria_A; species Telluria_A rubra. The sequence goes on from NZ_VUYU01000011.1 coordinate 47,297, forward strand.
CTTGCCCGCCGCACTGCGGGTGTCGATGGGTTGCTCGGTCGCCTTGAGGGTGACGCCACGCTCCTTCAACGCGTACACGATGTCCTGCAGATCCTTGATGCTGCGCGCAAGGCGATCGATCCTGGTCACGACCAGCGTGTCACCCCGCCGCAGGAAATCGAGCAGCGTCGCCAGCTCGGTGCGACCGGCGCGGCTGGTGCCACTCGCCTTCTCAGCTCGAACAACGTCGCAGCCAGCGGCGCGCAGCGCCTGCTCCTGCAGGGCGAAGTCCTGGTCGCTGCTGGAAACGCGCGCATATCCGTAGAGCGCCATGGGTAGGGTTCGTCTCGATAGGCTTTAGAACTGCCAAAATTACCATGTCGATAACTAAAAAACAACCCTATTGAGACGAAATATTCGTCTCACTCAAATAGTCCATTTGGGTATACCCATATGACCTGATTAATACAGGAATCTCCGGAAGAGATCGTTTTAATTTCATAATTGACAATATGTATACATTGATATCCAAATTTTCTCATTTGAATTCATGGCGCTCTTTTTTGCCGTCCCCAATATCCAAACTCCTCCGCATGAATTTCCAGATCCAGTTCCAATACCCTGCGCTCTAAGTGCGCCTGCGCGTCCTTGACGGCGGCGTTATAGACGAGCGGACCGATTTCTTCGAGAAAATAGCCGAGCAAGGCACCTGCAGTGATATTGCCGATTTTTTCCTCCATGTGCGCGTCGAAATAGCGCTGGATCGACTCCACAACTTTTTTTCGAGCGTCCTTCGACAGTTCAATGGTCATGGGAACTCCCGGCTGCGCCCTGAGCAGCTAAATGACCAGCATTGCCTTTTCTGAATCGCATAGCCAATCCCACCGCGACCATCGCCAGCAGAACGGCGCAGGACAGCAGCACGGTGATATACGCGTGTTCGAAAGCGTCTTTGGTATGGGCGATGAACGCACGGGCAACGCTGCTGTCCAGCGCATCGGCCAGCAGCAGCGCCTGATCGAGCCCATCTCTTGCAAGGTCCAGTCCAGCCACGCCGTCCGGCACGACGACGTTAGAGGAATAGGATAAGGTCGCAATACTGCCCATGACCGCCACACCGAGCACACCGCCAAACTCATATGCCACAGCTTCCATCGATGCCGCCATGCCCGCTTGCCGGCCGGGCGTATTGAACATCACCGCCACCGACGCGCTGACCATCCCGGCACCGGCGCCGAAGCCAAACACGACCATGCAAAACAATCGCAACATGAAAGCATCACCACTGGACAAGGCCATCCCTACCAGGCCCCCTGCGGCCATCAAGAGCGACATCCACAACATCCGCGCCACGCCGACCCTGTCCAGCATGGCGCCGGCAAGCGGCCCAGCCAAAAATGACGCCAGCGAGATCGGCAGCAGGTACGCGCCCGCGTCAAACGGAGAGTGACCTTCCACTAGTTGCAGTTGCTGAGTCATCACCAGTTGCACACCGATGACCGCTACCATCGCCACGATGATGGTGACGACACCACCGGCGAAGCTGGGATTCCTGAACAGTGAAAAATCCACCATCGGATTGATAGTGCAAACTTGCTGGCGATAGAAGAACACGAGGAAAGCGACGCCGATGGTGGCGGCAATCCCGGCCTGCACGTAGTGCGCGTTCAGTTTGCCCGCTTCATTGATGCCGTAGGTCAGCCCAACCAAGCCGACCATCACCACTACCGAGGACCAGGCATGCCAGGGCTGGCGCGGATTACCTGCCGATTTGCTGACGACTATAGGGGTGAGTACCAAGGCCAAGAGGATAATCGGAACATTGATGAGAAACACTGCGCCCCAACGAAAGTGGCCGAGCAAGGCGCCGCCGATCAGGGGGCCGACAGAGGTAGCGCCCGCGTAGAGCGATCCCCAGATCCCGATCGCCATACCCCGTTCGCGGTCGGTTGTGAACGTGTGTCGGACCAATGCTAGGGATGCAGGCATCATCATTGCTGCACCAGTCGCCATTAGCGCGCGGCCCAGAATCAATACTGCCACCGAAGGAGCCCATCCGCTAAGCGCTGAGGCCGCGCCAAATAGCGCCATGCCCATCAAGAAGATAGGGCGATGACCGATTCTGTCGCCCATCGATCCCAGTCCTAGCAGTAACCCTGCCATCACCAGCGGATAGGTATTGATGATCCACAGTTTTTCGCTGTTCGATGCATGCAGTTCATGCGCAATGGTCGGCAGTGCCGTGAATAGGACCGTCATGTCTAGTCCCACCAGGAAGATACCAGCCGAGATGACAGCGAGCACCATCCATTTATTTTTCAACATCATAAGCTTTCGTTAAGCATTCGTTGGATAAGTTAAAGCAAGCAGCCGGGCATGGATTTCGTCCGGATGACGAATAGCCACCCCTGAGAGTCCTGCCAACCAAATACCGTCGACAGTTAGCCGAACGCATTCCAGCACTGGGCCGCCATCGGTCTCTGCGTGCCGTGCTAAGCGACCGTCGTACCAGGCAACCCATTTGCCGCGCAGTTCGGTGTCGGTGAGCGTGGCAATCCACAACCCGGCCTGTTTGCGAGCCGCGCTAGAAGATTCATGCAGGAAGACGGTATTAACGAAGGCCCGCGTAAAACAGCCATACGGTTGCTTGTCAGCAGCGATAAGCTCATCGAGGCGCTGGTCGAGGTGTCCGAGCATCCAAGTGAATACTTCATCAAGCAGGGCCTGCTTGTTCAGGAAATGGTGGAAGAACGCCCCTTTAGTCACGCCAGCTGCAGCAGACACGGATTGCACGCTGACAGCAGCTAGTCCGCCCTGCGCCGCAAGTTCAGCAGTTCCCTCCAGCAGGTCCATTCGAACTTGTTGAGGGTTTTTCTTTCGATGGTGGGCTTCTGACATGGATCAATCATACCGATCGGTATGTTGCATGTCAATTCTTGTATTTTTTGGAAAAACCTGAGCAAATCTAATTTGGAATGGAGGGGCCGACTGGATCGACATCCACCGTCTTCGACGAACGGAATATTAGAGATTACACAGTTGACCGTCACTTGCAGTAAGCGCGAGCCAGCGGCTATGGAATGCGAGCCGGCGCCGTCGATTGCAAGCACAGTTGCAGATAGCGCGAGCATAGGCTCGTCGTCAGTTGCAGTTAATTTGAGCCGAAATCAGATTCAAATGCGCGCACGGCTGATTTCAAACGCGAGTCGTTACAAATATGGACTCGAGGCGGGTTCTCCGGCAGCGTTCGTCCAGATATCGTCGGGCAGCGCGCGGTCGCGGTGGCACACCCGGTCGTGCTCGGGATAGGTGATCCGGTCGACCGCGGCGCGGGTGCCGACCACCAGGCAGCGCGTTGGCGATGCGCTGCGGTTCCAGAGAAAGTGGCCCACTGCGACCCCGGCGCGGAAGGTGGCCGCGTCTCCCGGCTTGAGCAGTGTTTCGGCATCGCCTTCGACCAGCGTCAGCTGGCCTTCCAGGACGTAGACCATTTCATCCTCGGCGCTGTGCCAGTGCCTGATCGACGAGCGCGTGCCCGGTTGCAGCACTTCCACGAAAGCGCCGAACTGCGTCAGCCCGCCCGCCTCCGAAATCCACAGTGTCAGGTTGGGTTCGGCCGATCCCTCGGCCCAGCTTTCTTCCTTCATGAAGCCGTCTGGCGTGAGCGCAGTCATGCGGGTATTCCTTTCATCAGTGATATCGGCGACGATGGATCATCCTTGGATGCGGGCGCGCGAGCGCATCCGCCGGCTTCGATTCTACGCCGGGAGGATGGCGCTGCGCTGCTCGCAACAGTGGCCGGCTGCGCCCCTGCGCGCAAGCTGGCCGCGCGCGGTTCTTGTTGCCATGCGCTGTCACGCCTGCGACACTGTGCGCCCACGGGCATCAGCCTCTCTCTGGATTCACCATGCACTGGATCATTCAACAAAGTATTTTCAAGCCGGGCAATTACCAGTTGCTGGTCGACGCACTCGACATGCTCGGCATTGCCCATACGTCCGTCGCGATTCCCAACGGGACCGTCGAGATGGTTCCCGATGCGAACCCGGCAGGGAAGGTGTACGTTTGCGGCGCCATCAAACTGGCGAACATCGCGCGCGACAAGGGATGGACGCCAGGCAGCTTTTTGAACGACAATTTCAGGTTCGATCTGTGGCTGGCGCAACTCGGTTCCGAGCTGCTCAATCACGATATTGCGTGCGGCACGCTGGCGGACGTGCCCACCGGGCGCATGGAGACATTTTTCATCCGTCCGGCCGAAGATAACAAGGCCTTTGACGGCATGCTGATGGACACGGAGATGCTCGCCGACTGGCGGCGCGATCCCGCCAGGGCGCGCCTGCACAAGATGCAAGTGATTGTCTCGCCGGTCAAGGCGATCTATCGCGAGTACCGCCTGTTCATCGTCAAGGGCAAGGTGGTGACCGCTTCGGTGTACCGCATCGGCGGCCGGGCCGAACTGTCGCCCACGGTGGAAGACGATGTGCTCGACTATGCACGCGCCATCATCGAGCGCTGGACCCCGGCCGAGTCGTTCGTCATGGATGTCGGCCTGACGCAGGACGGCTTGAAGGTCATCGAATTTAACAACATCAACAGCTCCGGTTTTTACGCCATCAACGTGCCCAGGTATGTCGACGCGATGCAAACGCAGTACGGATAAATCGCGGCCATCCTGACGCCAGCGTGCTCCGGCGGCGACGCCCGGCCGAGCCGCCTTATGCGCAGACGCTGGCCAGGAAATCGGCCACGCTGCCTTTTTTCAAAATCAGGCTGGAGGCGGCCGCATACGGATCGAAGCGGCGCTCCCTGCCGCCCGCCAGCGGTACCCGCACGCTGATGCGCTCGTCTTCGACCTGCACCGAGGCATTGGCCAGGTCGAGCAGATACTGTGAAATGAAGGCGCCCACCAGTCCGACGAAGAACCCCAGGTCCTCGCGCCCGACCGCCTGCGCCTGCAGCCATTGGCTGAACGGCGCGCGCAGCGCGTCCAGGTCGAGCGGCTCGCCCGGCGCCTGTAGTCCGGCCTGGGTCAGCACCGCATCGAGCATCGGCCTGGCTTCTTCGAGAACTTTGTACGGATCCATGTTTATCGTGTGAGAGTGAGAGCGGGCCGGAGGCCGCGCGTTGGGGGCGTCATCATACCACCGACCGCCAGCCGCGCAGGCCCCGGCATGCGCCTGCCGCCCCCAAGCGAAACGGTAAAACGGCGCCGCTATTACCGCTTGCTGCGGATCAGCTCGCGTGTATGATTGCCTTGCTTTTATGTAATCGTTCTCCTGCACCGCCAGGCCGATCCTCTTTTGCCCGACTGCCCGCCATGACCAAACAATTGAACGCCGCTCTTTGCCTGTCGATCTCGCTCGTTTTTGCCATCACCGGATGCAAGCCGAAAGAACCAGTGGCAGCGCCGCCGCCGCCAAGCGCGCCGGCCCCCGTGGTGGCGCCCCCCGCCGCGCCGGCCCCGGTGGCCGCAACGCCGCCGCCGGCCGACGCCGGGGCCAGCGCCGGGGTCGACCTCGATAAGATGGCCGTCATCGACAAGCCGATGCCGCCGTTTCCCTTCGTCGATTATCCCGACAATGTCGGTAAAGAGAAGCAGAACACCAAGGCGTCCGAGTTCGATCAGTTGCACCTCGTCGTCGGTAACAAGATCCACACGGTGGAAGGGCGTTTCCGGCGCATCGAATTCGAATTGGCCGCCGCCGGCATTTCGCGTTTCCAGGGCCAGCGCGATTACGCCAAAGCGGCCGCCGACATGGGCGGCGTCAAGGTCAACACCACGACCCCGAAAGACGACGTGTTCGAGAAAATGAATGGCGTGTTGAACGACGCCATGAGCCACAAGCTCGATTATCCGAATGCCAACTACAGCTATGACACCTATTTTTTCGCCACCCCATCCGGGCGCAAGTGGATGCTGATCATGGCCAACGACGATAAGGTGCGCGTCATCTCGATCGAAGAAAAACAAGCCGCGTCGGTGGTCAAGATGGTGACCGCCGCCGTCATGAAGTCCGAACTCGACACCAAGGGCCATGTCGCGCTGTACATTAACTTCGATACCGACAAGGCGGCCATCCGTGCGGACGGCAAGCCGGCGGTCGACGAAATCGCCGCGCTGATGAAGAAGGAAACGGCGCTGCACCTGTCCATCGAAGGCCATACCGACAATGTCGGCGACAAGGCCCGCAACGTGGCCCTGTCGCGCGAACGGGCGCAGGCGGTGGTGCAGGCCCTGATCGGCGACGGCATCGACGGCGCCCGCCTGAGCGCCGCCGGCCACGGCGCCGACAAGCCGCTCATGGACAACGGCAGCGAAGAAGGCCGCGCCAAAAACCGCCGCGTCGAGCTGGTCAAGGTCGCCAAAGGCTGAGCGCCAGCCTGAAACGGTAAAACGCCGCCGCGATTACCGCTTGCGATGCCTCAGCGGCGATGTATTATCACCTTGCTTTTATGTAATCGTTATCCCCTGGCAGCGCCAGGCCGATCCTTTTTTGTTCCTACTGACCGACATGACCAAACAACTCAACGCCGCCCTTTGCCTTTCGATCTCGCTGGCCTTCGCTCTCACCGGATGCAAGCCGAAACCGCCGGCCGCGCCGGTGGAAGCGCCGGTCGCCAGCGCGCCCGTCGCCGCCACGGTCACGCCTGTCGTGCCGGCGCAGCCCGCGGCAGCGCCGGCGCCGGCCGCCGCCGTCAACGCCGCCGGCGATGACCTCGACAAGATCGCGGTCATCACCAAAGCGCTGCCGCCGTTTCCGTTCATCGATTATCCAGCTAATGTCGTCGGATCGTCACAGCGGACCGAAGCATCCGATTTCGACCAGCTGCACGTGATCGTCGGTAACAAACTGCACACCGTCGAAGGACGTTTTCGCAAGACCGTGTTCGATTTATCGGACGCCAAGATTTCGCAATTCCAGGCCCAGCGCGATTACTCCAAAGCGGCATTGGACATGGGCGGGGTGAAGGTCAATACGGTGAACCCGAGTGATGATGCGTTCACCAACGCAAACGGCGGCGATAGCTACGCGCTTAACAAGAAACTCGGTTATAGCCATTCGAGCTACAGCTACGAAGCCTATTTTTTGCCGACCCCGACCGGCCGCAAGTGGCTGGTGCTGATGGTCGGCGACAGCTCCGTGCACATGATTGCCATCGAAGAAAAGCAGACGGCATCGTCGGTAAAAATGGTGACCTCCGCCGTCATGCAATCTGAACTCGAGAGCAAGGGCCACATCGCGCTGTACATCAACTTCGACACCGACAAGGCCGCCATCCGCCCGGACGGCAAACCGGCGGTCGATGAAATCGCCGCGCTGATGAAGAAAGAAACCGCGCTGCACCTGTCGGTCGAAGGCCACACCGACAACGTGGGCGACAAGGCCCGCAACAAGACCTTGTCGCGCGAGCGCGCCCAGGCGGTGGTGCAGGCCCTGGTCAGCGACGGTATCGACGGCACGCGCCTCAGTTCCGCCGGCCATGGTTCGGACAAGCCGCTGACCGATAACAACAGCGACGAGTCGCGCGCCAAGAACCGCCGTGTCGAGCTGGTCAAGGTGGCGAGGGGATAATGCCCGGCGGGAGGCGCCCAAGCGCGCCTCCCGCTCGCCTCCGGACAAACACCATGCAACGTATTTCTTGCGACGCGTTCGAGGCATGGCGGCGCCTCTTGCGGGAAGTCCGGGCGATCCCTGGCTCTTCTTTGACTAAATCCATAATTCAGTCAAAATAGCGCCTCGATCAATCCTGACAAAACAAAAGAACCCCATGCTCAATCGCTATGTAAAACCGTTGTCCTGTATGGCCATCACCCTGTTGCTGACGGCATGCGCGGCTAGCGGCCCTAAATTTGCGTCAGTGAAGGACGCAATGCCCGCCGTGGCGGACAACACCGGACGCTTGTTTTTTTACCGTGAATACGCAGCGTTCGGCTCCGGCATGCGTCCCGATATTTTTGCCTGCGGCGCCAAAGTAGGGGAGTCTATTCCCGGCGGCGTGTTCTACGCCGACCTGCCGGTTGGCGAGTGCGAGATCGCGATCCCGTCGGTCATGTATCCGGGCGAGCGCAAAATGATGGTGACCGTGGGCACGCCGAAGGTCCAGTATTTCCGCACCTGGATGGGTGCATCGAGCTTCGGCGGGCGCACGAACATCGAAGCGGCGACCGAAGAAGCCGCACTGAAGGCAATACAAGACCTGGCGCTCACCAACGAGAAAAAGAACTGAGGCATTTCACCCGCCCCAGGGTCGCCGTTGCGTCTGATCCATAAGCCAGCACGCACACGAAACAGTATTGCCGGCATCAACCATGTCACGCCCGTAACGCGTGGCGCAAAACGCGCCGCTGGGCTACCGTATCAGTGAACCGGCGGCGTCGGATCGTCCGCGCCGTCCCACTTTTCGGGAGCTGTTTCATGATACGCACGCATCTTTCCATGACGATGGCAGCGCTGCTGCTGTCGCTGTCCCCGGCCTGGGCGCAAGAAAAAGTCGCGCCGCCCCAATCCCCGCCAGGCGCCGACAAGGCGCCCAAGACGCGGGCCCTCGAAGCCGGCGCCAAACTCTTGCAAAGCAACAGCCCGGTGGCCGGTTTTGATATCTACCTGGTCGGCTTTCATCCCATGAAGGACCATCCCGAGCACCAGATGGAAGCGCATCATTACTGCCACCAGATGAACGAAGATTTCGCCCAGTGCGTGCTGTTCGACAGCAACACCAGGAAAGCCAATATGCATGGCGTCGAGTACATCATTTCGGAAACCTTGTTCGAGACCTTGCCCGCCGAAGAAAAGAAATTCTGGCATCCGCACAACGGCGAAATCCTCAGCGGCCAGCTGATGGCGCCCGGCATCCCCAAGGTGGCCGAAAAGGCGCTGATGAAGTCCAAGATGAACAGCTACGGCAAGACCTGGCACGTCTGGAACACCGGCCACATGGGCCAACCCAACGACAAGCTGCCGCTGGGCGAGCCAATGCTGGCCTGGTCCTTCAACCGCGATGGCGAAGCGCAGCCCGGCCTGGTCGAAGAGCGCGACCGCCGCATGAAGCTCGATACCGCCGCAACGCGCAAGGACCGGGCCGACCTGACCAAACTGGCCAAGCCGCAAGCGGGCACGGACGACCTCAAAGGCAAGTTCGCCCGCCCCACGCGCGAGATTCCCGGCGTGACCAACAAATAGCCGCGCCGCAGGCCGGATCAGGGACGGACTGTTCCTACATGCACTGGGCCAGTTGGCCGATGGGCTGGCGCAGGGCAGGGCGCTAGGATACCCATCACCGGCTGCGCGCACCATCAGGAGCACGCGCAGCTTCCATTCACCGGAACAGGCAAAGGAGCTGCGACATGAACAAAATTCCTCTGATAAAGAATGTGGCGTGTATCGTGCTGGCGGCGGTGTCGCTGGCGGCGTGCAAGAACGATGGTGCCGGACCGGGCGCGGGCAGCAACGCCGCGCCGACGGCGACCGTGCCCGGTAGCGGCGCCGGCAACAGCACGACGGGCGCGACCGGCGGCACGGCGACCTCGACCACCGCCAGCACTGACGGCGGGGCCGCGACCACGCCGGGCGTGACCGGCGGCGGCAACAGCGCCACCGGCACGAGCGGCGCGGCTGGCAGCACGGCCACCGGCTCCAGCGGCGCGGCCGGCAGCACCGTCACCGGCGCCAGCGGCGCGGCCGGCAGCACCGCGAGCGGCGCCAGCGCTGGCAATGCGGGCGCCACGGGAACAGCAGGCACGCCCGGCACGACGTCAATGACTGGCAGTGACGGCGCTGCCGGCGCCAACAGCACCGACACCGGCACCAGGGGCACGGCCGGCACCACGCGCCCGAACGGCCAGTAAGCGTTGCGCTCGCGCCGTCCGCCGGCTGCGCGACGGCGACGGCGTCCAGGCAGGTCAGGGCGCCCGCATGTCCTATACTGGCAAGACCACCCACGCCGTCGCACCCGCGCAGGCGGGTGCCCAAGTTTTCTGCCGAGCCCATGACCAATTTCCGCATGCCACCCGATCCCCTGCCCGACCTGAAAGAGCGCTTGGACTGGCATGGCGGTCGCATCCGCGAAACGGCAGTGCGCGAATGCGGCACGCTGTCCGATCCGCGTGTCCTGGCGTTGCTCGCGCCCCGGCTCAACGACTGGGTGCCCCAGGTGCGCGATGCCGCGCGCGAGGCGATGATGTCACTGGTCGAGCGCTTGCCCGCCGCCGCCTTGCTGGCCATCCTGCCGCGCGTGCAGCATCTGCTCAATGCCGGCAGGACCGATCACCGCGCCTGGGTCGATGCTTACGAAAAGGCATTGATCCAGGTCACCGGCGTGCCCGCCTTGCTGAAAGGCGTGCAAGATGCCGATTGCCACGTGGCGCGTGCAAGTTTCCATCTGTTGCGCCGGCACGGCATGTGCACGCCCGCCGAACTGGTCGGCGCCATCGGCCGCAACTGGAACGATGCGATGCTGGCCGTGCAGGGAGTGCGCCTGTGCATGCAATTGCCGCCCGACCAGCGCAACGCCTTGTGCCGCAAGGCGCTCGGCTCGCCCTTCAGCAGCGTGCGCGCCCTGGCGCTGCAAGCCATGCTCGAGACCGATGACGCGGAAAGCCTGGCGGCCGCGCACGCCGCACTGCTCGACGTCAACGGATCGGTGCGCGCCGTGGCCAAGCCGTTCATGGCGCGGCACGGCGTCGACCTGCGCGACTTTTACCGCAACGCGGCGCGCCGGCCGGACCAGAACGCCCTGCAGGTAAGAACCGCGCTGGCGGGCCTGGCCAGCCTGCGCGACCCGGCCGACCTGGCCTTCATGCAATCGTTCATCACCCACACCAGCAAGTCGGTCCGGGCCGAAGCCCTGCTCACCTGGCTGCAGCAAGCGCCGGGCGACAAGGACGACATCGCACTGGCGGCGCTGATGGATGCCTCGCGCACGGTGCGCAAGCTGTCCTTGTACCTCGTTTGCAGGCAGGGCGCGTACATGCCGATGGCGCTGGTCAGGGCGCGCCTGGCGGCCACCGGCGACGCCGCCATGCTCGCCGCCTTTGGCGAGCGCCTCGGGTCGTCGTAGCGTCCGCATCCGGGCTGGCCGGCACGCGCCCTTGACGCGCCTTGCGGCGGCGTTCTCAGGGTGGCGTCCAGCGCAGGCTGAGCGCCCAGAACACGGCCGCCAGCGCGCTCACGGCGGCGCCGAGCACGCACACCCCGGTCCAGCCGGCGGCGGCGTACATGGCCGTTGCCGCCAGCGCCCCGGCGCCGCTGCCGACCGCGTAGAACAGCATGTAGCAGCCCACCAGGCGGCTGTGCGCGTCCGGGCGGCTGCGGAAAATCATGCTCTGGTTGAGCACCTGGATCGCCTGCGCGCCGATATCGAGCAGCACGATGCCCAGCCCGAGCAGCCACAGCGAGCGATGCAGCAAGCCGAGCGGCAGCCAGGCCAGCACCAGCAAACCGAGCGCAATGCCGGTGGCGCGTTGCCCGAGGCCGCGGTCGGCCCAGTTGCCCGCCTTGCCGGCCGCCAGCGCCCCGGCCACGCCCACCAGGCCGAAGGCGCCGATGGCGCTGTGCGACAGGGCAAAGGGCGCGGCGCTCAACGGCAGCACCAGCGCGCTCCAGAAAATGCTGAACGCCGCGAACATCAGCAGCGCAATCACGCCACGGATTTGCAGCATCCTTTCATGCCGCAGCAAGTCCAGCATCGACAGCAGCAGCGCGCCGTACGACAAGCCGGAGCGCGTGCGCGCCTGCGCCGGCAGCGCCGTCCACAGCAGGGCCGCCAGCGCCAGCATGGTGGCGGCCGACAGCAGATACACCCAGCGCCAGCCGGCCGCGTCGGCCACCAATCCCGCCAGCACGCGCGCCAGCAGCAGGCCGATGACGACCCCGCCTTGCGCCGCGCCGACCACGCGCCCGCGCTCGGATGCATCGGCGGCGCTGGCGGCGGTCGCGATCAAGCCCTGCGTCATGGCGGTGCCGAGCAGGCCGACGGCCAGCATGCCGGCCAGCAGCAGCGCCGTCTGGCGCGCCATCGCCACGCACGCCAGCGCCAGCGCCAGCAGCACGGCCTGGACCAGCATCAGGCGGCGCCGGTCGAGCCGGTCGCCGAGCGGCACCAGCATCAGCAAGGCCACGATGCTGCCGGCCTGGGTGGCCGTGATCACGCCGCCGATGGCCGCCGGGCTGATCGCGAAGTCGGCCGCCAGGGAACCGAGCAGGGGCTGGGCGTAGTACACATTGGCCACGCTCAAGCCGCTGCCGCACGCAAACAGCGCGACCAGCCGGGGCGGCACGCGCGGCGCCGCAACGGCGCCTGGGAAGGGTTCCATCATGCTCATCCTAAACTAGTTTTAAATTGAAACTGGTTGAAGTGTAAGGATTCTGGTTTTAAAATGCAACTAGTTAACCGAAAAGAGGGACTTCGCAACGATGGCCAAACGTAAAAGCATGAAAGCCGACCCTTGCCCGGTGGCGCGCGCGCTCGATGTGATCGGCGAGCGCTGGTGCCTGCTGGTGGTGCGCGACGCCTTCGACGGCGCGCGCCGCTTCGGCGACTTCCAGCGCCGCCTGGGGGTGGCGCGCAATATCCTGGCCGACCGCCTGCGCGTGCTGGTCGAGGCCGGCGTGCTGGCGGTGCAGCCGGCGGCGGACGGCACCGCCTACCAGGAATACGTGCTCACCGCCAGGGGCGAGAGCCTGTTTCCGGTGATCGTCGCGCTGCGCCAGTGGGGCGAACAGCAGTTGTTCGCGCGCGGCGAGGCGCACTCGCAACTGGTCGACCGGCACAGCGGACAGGCGCTGGCGCCGATGCTGCCGCGCGCCGCCGACGGCCGCCTGCTGGACGCTGGCGGGACGGTCGTCAACAAGCTGGCGGACAGCGCTGGCCAGGTGTTGTCACCCTGTTCAAGCTGCTAGCTAGCAAGGGTTTGATTGAGCGAGATCAAGCCTGCGACAGCCTCCAAAAGTAACCTTGGCATATGTCAGGCGCCCCGGCGCCGCTAACGCCAGCTTGTTTATGCCGTCGCAAAGGAAGAGCCATGAAACCGACCTCCCATCCCGTCGTTCCCGCCGAAACCCGCCGTCATTCCGTCCTGCGGAGCCTGGCGCAATGAGGCGCTACACCATTACCCTGGGCGCCACCACCAGCGCCGGCGGGCGCGTCGTCTCGGCCAGCGGCAGCGGCTGCATCAACGGCGTGCCGATCGCGCTCGAAGGCGACCTGGTGGCCTGTCCCGCATGCAAGGCGACCGGGCGCATCATGTGCATCGGCCCGCGCATCCCCGAAATGTCGGACGGCAAGCACGTCGCGCTCGAAAACGATCTGTGCAACTGCCGCTGCTCGCCCCTGCCCAAGCTGCTGCCGGTGCAGATGATGCGCAGCCAGGTGCTCAAGGATACCGGGCGCGCCCTGTCCAACAGCGACAGCCTGCCGTCGCGCGTCGCGCGTGAGGCCGCGCGCGGTCCGAGCTTCAACGAGCGCTTCGTGCTGCTCGACGAAGAAACGGGCGATCCGCTGGTGCACAAGGAATATGCGGTGGTGCGCGCCAGCGGCCAGCTCGAATTCGGCACCTCCGACCGCAACGGCTACACCCACTTGCTGTCGACCACGGCGATGGCCGAATCCGTCGAACTCTTTGTCTAGGATGCCGCATGAGCGCCACCCTCATTTCGCCTTCCGGCGCCGTCCTGCATCACCGGGCGCGCCTGAGCACCACGCCGGCTGACGAGGCCGAAGCCAAGACAGTGCGCATCCGACTGGAAAAAGCTTGCCGGCTTGAAGAAAACCGGGTCTACCTGAAGCAGCCCAACATCCGCGCCTTCCTGCGCGCGATGTGCCACTGCCTGGGCGGCGGCGTCGATTTTCTCGACGGCGCCATCCGTGGGCGGCGCAACGACCCGTGGCGCTTCACCGACTTTTCCACCCATCCCGGCGCGGGCCACAACGGCATCTGTACCGCCGCCGGCCTGTACCGCATCACGCGCGAAGTCTGGCAAGAGGTGGGGGCGCGCATGGACCTGTCCGACTTTTGCGCCGAGACACAGGAACTGATCGCGGTCGACGTGCTGCGCGAGTTGGGCGTGCTGGGCAAGATCCAGGCCGGCGACATCGACGCCACGCTGGCGGCCGCCGCGACCTGCTGGCCGGGGTTGCCCAGGACGCCGGGAAGCCAGGCGCGCTTTGCGGCGCCGGACGCGGCCTACGAGAGCTTCATGCAAAAGTACGGCGAATGCGGCGGCACCATCGCGTCGCGGGCCGACCAGGGTTTGCCGCCACCGCGCCGTTAGCCGGCCGGACCAGGCCAGGCCGGCGCCGCGTGCCTGTCGCCGCCTTGCTTACTGCGTTGACTGCGCCGCCCTGGCGCCGCCAGCCTGGCGTTGCTGCCATTCCAGCCCCGGACGCGCCACCCGGAATTGCAGCAACTGTCCATGCTCGACCTCGGTCACATAGGCCGTGCGTCCGTCCGGTCCGCCGAAGCTGATATTGCTCGGCTTCTTGCCGGGCAGGGCGATTTCGGCCAGGGTGCGGCCTTCGGGCGACAGCTTGACCACCGTGCCCTTGCCGATCCGCGTGACGTACAGGTTGCCGTCGACATCGACCCGCATCCCATCGAGCCCGTGATCGGCAAAGCGGGCAAAGCGGCGCTTGCCGCCGAGCGTGCCATCGGGCGCGATCGTGAACGCCCATACCACGCGCTGCACGCTTTCATTCACATACAGGGTGCGTCCGTCCGGGCTGACGTCGATGCCGTTGGCGGTGCCGAGCTGGTCGGCCGCGAGCGTCACTTTGCCGTCGCGCTCGATGCGCCACACGCGTCCGCTGTTTTTCTTCCAGTCCGGGTCGCTCGCATAGATGACCCCGGCGGCCGTGATGGCCAGGTCGTTCGGCTGGCTCATGGCGCTCTCGCGCGCGTGGATGGCAATCGCGCCGCTGGCCGGATCGATCCGGTAGATCGTGTGTTCGACGTAATCGGCCACGTACATGGCGCCGTCCGGCCCGAAGCGGATGCCGTTGGCCACGCTGGCGCCGGGCAGGGTCACGAACACCTCGGCCTCGCCGTTCGGCTTGACCTTGCCGATGGTTTGCTGACGCGCAAAATTGACCGCATACACATTACCTGCGGCATCGACGGCAGGTCCTTCCACCCCGAAGGTGAACGACTGCGGCGCGGTCAGGGCGCTGGCCACGTGCAAGCGCTCCAGGGTGGCCGGGGGCGCGCCGGCGGCCAGGGCGGTTCCCGCCTGGCAGGCGGCCAGGGCCAGCGCGCACGCCAGCCGGTTCGAGCTCATCATGAAAACTCCGATCGTGAAATCGCCGGTCATCCGGCCGGCAACTAGTGTACTTGATGATGAGGTAAGCTTCGTGTTTTGATAATGCTGAGCCAGGTGACAAGTTTGAACGGAAAATACACGAAGCCGCTGCTGATCGCGGCGGCCATCGGCGCCATAGGCGCGGGCGGTGCCTGGTACGCGCTGCAACGCGGCGCGCCGCCCTCGGTGGCCGGGGTGGCGGCCATGGTCGGCATCAAACCGCAGCCGACCGTGCTGGGCTGGCCGGTGAGCATCGGCACCGTGGCCGGCAACGGCAGCGCCGGCTTTGCCGATGGCGGCGCGGCGCAGGCGCGCTTTTCCGACCCCTTCGGCATGGTGATCGACCGCGACGGCAACCTGTTCGTGGCCGACGCCGGCGAGAACAACCGCATCCGCAAAATCACGCCCGAGGGAGTGGTGTCCACCCTGGCCGGCGGCAAGGAAGGCTTTGCCGACGGCAGCGGCGCGACGGCCGCGTTCCACACCCCGTCCGGCATGGCCATCGACGGCGCCGGCAACCTGTATGTCGCCGATACCGGCAACAACGCGATCCGCAAAGTCACCCCGCAAGGCGTGGTCAGCACGCTCGCCGGCGGCGGCGTGGCCGGCTACCTGGACGGCAAGGCGGACGTCGCCATCTTCAACGGGCCGGTTGGCGTGGCGGTCGACAAGGCCGGCGTGGTGTACGTGGCCGACACCTACAACGACCGCATCCGCGCGATCGCACCGGACGGCATGGTCACCACGCTTGCCGGCGGCGCGCCCGGCTACGTGGACGGGCCGCTCGCCAGCGCGCGGTTCGATACGCCCACCTCGGTCGTGGTCGACGCCAAAGGCACGCTGTACGTGGCCGACACCAGCAACGGCGCGGTGCGCAAGCTGACGCCGGACGGGCAGGTCAGCACCCTGGCGAAGGCGCCGGAAGACGCCGAAAAACCGCTGCTGCGGCGCCCGGTCGCTCTGGCGCTCACGCATGACGGCTTTCTGTACGTGGGCGACATCTGGCGCGGGCGCATCCTGCAAGTCAGCCCCGATGGCCTCTTGCAGGGCCTGACCGGAATCGGCGTCGACATCGAGGTCGGTGACGATCGGGCGCTGCGCCTGAGCCGCCCCAGTGCCATCGCGCTCGACCGCGCGGGCGGGCTGTATGTCAGCGACGCCGTCAAGCGCACCGTGCACCGGGTCTCGCCGCGGCGCGAGGGCGCCAGCGCGGTGCTCGCGCCCAAGGCCGCGCCACCGGTTGCCACGGCCGCGCCGGCCGCTGCGCCGTCTGGCGTGCCCGCATCCGGGCCGGCGCCGGCGGCGGCCGGGCGGTTTCCATGGCCGTTCAAGCCGCAGGACCAGCGCCACGAAGTGGTCGGCACCATCGGCGAAGTGCGCGGCAGCTACAACGGCGAAAGCCGCCACCACTTCCACAGCGGCCTCGACGTACAGGCCGACATGGGCGTGCCGGTGCTGGCGGTGGCCGACGAAAAGGTCAGCAGCCCCGTGCCCAACTGGGCCTTCGGGGAGGTGGGCGAAGGCATGAGCATCGACGGCATGGCCTACATCCACATGCGGGTCGGGCGCACGGGGAAGGATGCGCCGCTCGATCCGGCGCGCTTCATCATGCTCAATAACGAGAAAGGCAAGCCGGAGCGCATGCGCGTGCGGCGCGGCACGCGCTTTCACGTCGGCGACGCACTGGGCACGGTCAACCGCATGTACCACGTGCACCTGGTGTACCAGCCGGGCGGGGTGGAAGCCAATCCGATGGTGCTGCCGTTCACTGGCTTTTCCGACCAGGTGGCGCCGCGCATCGACAAGATCCAGTTGGTCGACGCGGCCGGCACGGCGCTGGCGCGCAAGCCAGGCAAGCGCGTGATGGTGGCGCGCGGCGCCGGGCCGCTGGGGATCGTGGTCGACGCCTACGACCAGGCCGACGGCAACGCCGCGCGGCGCAAGCTCGGTTTGTACAAGGTGGGTTACCAGGTCTTGCAGGCCGATGGTACGCCGCTGGCAGGCTTTGGCAAGCCGCTGGTCAATATCGAATTCAACAAGCTGCCGCCGGACCCGGAAAGCGTCAAGCTGGCGTACGCCGACAATAGCGGCATCACCGTGTATGGCAGCGCGACGACGCGCTTCTTGTACGTGGTGACCAACACCGTGCGCGACGGCGTGGCCAAAACCGGCGGCTGGGATCCGGCCGCGCTGGCGCCGGGCGACTACCTGATCCGCATCTTCGCCGCCGACTATGTCGGCAACGAAGCGCTGAGCGGACGCGACCTGCCGATCACGGTGGAATGACGAGGGCAGGCCGGCGTGGCGCGGCCTACCCGGCATGCTTTAAGCGTTGACGCTGGCCGGCCGCTGGCGGCGGTGCGCCAGAAAGCCCAGCATGGCCAGGCCGGTCAGGAACATGGCATAGGTTTCCGGTTCCGGGACGGCGCTGACCAGCTGATCCGAATTGCTGAAGCTGGTGAACGTGCCGGCGGGCGCCATGAATTGTGCCTGCTGGCCGCCATCGCAGCAGCCCTCGAAGCCATAGATGGTCAGGGTATGGTTGCCCGCGCCCAGATTGACTGCCGCGTTGAAGTACTGCGATGCATTGTTGTACTGGCCGGCCCACCACATATCATGGCTTTTCACGTCGAGCGCCACATCGTTGAGGAACAGCGCGCCGCCGAAGCCGAAATCGACGCCTGCGCGGAACTGCCAGAGGCCGGCGTTCGCTTGCGTGACGCCGAAATTGATGGTCGACTTCAGCGCAAAGTTACTGCTCCCGCCGAACAGGCTGGCGTGGGTGATGTTGTTGTACGACTCGACGCTGGTCTTGGTGTAGGCCGCGCCCAGCAGAGAAGCGTTGACGGCGTTCTGGTAGGCGCCGGCATCGGCCAGCGTGCCCGATGGCGTGGCGGAAGCCGATTCGATCGTGATCGTGCTGGCGCAGGCACTGCCGGCGACGGTCAGGGCAGCGGCGGCCAAAACCCACGAGAGATTCTTTTTCATATAGTTTCCTGGACGAGGACCGTGCGCGCAATGGCGGCGCGGTCGGGATAAAAGAAATTTTCGCTCTGCACGAGCGTCCAAGGCATGCGATGGACGATCAGTCTGGGTGCTGGCGCTGAATCACGGTGCATCGGAGATGTGTCGGATGCACGAACAGTATCCAAAGAGTAACATGAATTCGCCTCAACCAACTTTCTTCCTCAGCGCTGTCCACCTTTTACAACGTCCATTTCCTACCCAGCCGTCAAAACGCCTACAACCGGGGTCAGAGCTTTAATTAGCAACAAAAACGTTGCTAATTAAAGCTCTGACCCCGGTTGTAGGCGGGTTTGGTGTGGGGGTAGGAGTTTTGGTGTCAGGCGTTGGCGAGGTCGAGGCGGGCGTCGCTGCCGCGGCCGTGGTAGCGAGCGGCCGACAGGTCGTCGAAGCGGATCGCCGGGCGCTTGGCCGACATCAGGTCGGCCAGCATCTGCGCCGAGCCGCATGACATGGTCCAGCCCAGGGTGCCGTGACCGGTGTTGAGGAACAGGTTGCCGAGCGCGGTGCGGCCGACGATCGGGGTGCCATCCGGCGTCATCGGGCGCAGTCCGGTCCAGAACGTGGCCCGCGCGCTGTCGCCAGCCCCAGGGAACAGGTCGCCCACCACCATCTCGAGCGTGGCGCGGCGGCGCGGGTTGAGCCGGTGGTCGAAGCCGGCAATCTCGGCCATGCCGCCCACCCGGATGCGGTCCTCGAAACGGGTCACGGCAATCTTGTAGCTCTCGTCCAGGATGGTCGAGACCGGCGCTTTGCTGGCATCGGTGATCGGCACGGTGATCGAGTAACCTTTCATCGGGTACACGGGAATGTCGACGATCGATGCCAATAAGGCCGTCGAGTGCGCGCCAAGCGCGACCACGTAGGCGTCGCCTTGCACCAGCTCGTCGCCGCAATGCACGCCGGCGATCGCGTTGCCGCTCACCGCCAGGCGGTCGATCGCGACGTTGTAGCGAAAGCGCACGCCCAGCGCTTCGGCCATGCCGGCCAGGCGCGTGGTGAACAGATGGCAGTCGCCGGTCTCGTCATTGGGCAGGCGCAGGGCGCCGACCAGCTTGTCCTTGACCAGCGCCAGCGCCGGTTCGGCCTGGCCCAGCTGGTCGCGCGTGAGCAGCTCGTACGGCACGCCCGAATCGCGCAGCACCTTGATGTCTTTTTCCGCGCTGGCAAACTGTTGTTCGGTGCGGAACAGTTGCATGGTGCCTTGCTGCCGGCTTTCATAGCTGATGCCAGCTTCTTCGCGCAGGGTCTTGAAGCAGTCGCGACTATACTCGGCCAGGCGCACCATGCGTTCCTTGTTCACCGCGTAACGGTCGGCGGTGCAGTTGCGCAGCATGTCCCACATCCATTTGAGCTGGAAGGTGGTGCCGTCGGGCGTGATCGAGAGCGGGGCGTGGCGCTGCAGCATCCATTTCATCGCCTTCAGGGGAATCCCGGGTGCGGCCCACGGCGAGGCGTAGCCGGGCGAAATCTGGCCGGCGTTGGCGAAGCTCGTTTCGAGCGCGGGACCGGGTTGGCGGTCGAGCACGGTGACGTCGTGGCCGGCCTTGGCCAGGTAGTAAGCCGTGGTGACGCCGATAACGCCGCTGCCCAAAATGACGACACGCATGGTCTCTCCGAAGATTAAATGTGGATGCAAGAATTTCCGCTATATTATTGGGTTTCAACCAGTCTTTGTTCACGTATAACTGCACTTATTTAGTGGAATTTCATGCGCATCGTTAAAGAATCGACCCGCAGCCTCGACAAGCTCGACCGCCACATCCTGCGCATCCTGCAACTCGAAGGGCGCATCTCGATGAAGGACCTGGGCGAGCGGGTCGGCTTGTCGGTCACGCCCTGCATCGAGCGCGTCAAGCGCATGGAGCGCGACGGCGTCATCAGCGGGTATTACGCGCGCGTCGATCCGGCCGCGCTGGGCGCGAAGTTGCTGGTGTTTGTGGAAATTACCCTGAACCAGAAGTCGGCCTCGGCCTTCGAACAGTTCCGGCGCGAGGTGCTGCGCATTCCCGAGGTGCAGGAATGCCATCTGGTGTCGGGCGACTTCGATTACCTGATCAAGGCGCGCATCCACGAGATGGCCGAGTACCGCAAGCTGCTCGGCGACATGCTGCTGCAGTTGCCCGGCGCGGCGCAGTCGAAAAGCTATGTGGTGATGGAGGAGATCAAGGAGACGCTGGTGCTGTCGACCGAGGCGCTCCTCTCGCAGGGTTGATGCGGCCTTAACGCAAGCGCTGAAAACGCCCGGCCTCGAAGTCGGCAATGGCGGCTTCGATTTCCTCGCGCGTGTTCATCACGAACGGTCCGTGCGACACCACCGGCTCGTTCAGCGGCGCGGCGTGGCCGAAGATCAGCAACGCGTCGGTCTCGGCGGTAATCGTCAGGGCGACGCCTTCCTCGCTCAGTTCGGCCAGGTGGAAGGCGTCGGCGCGGTCGCCGTTCACTTCCACGGCGCCGCGCACGACATACAGGAACACATTGCGCGCGCAGGTCCGGCACGTGCAACTGGCCGCCGGCGCGCATCGCAACAGTGCTCATGAATACACCGGTCAGCGATTGCAGCGGGCCTTCGCTGCCATCCCATGCGCCGGCGATCAGGTGCAGGTCGACCTTGCCGCCATCGAGTTGCAGCGTCGGAATGTCGCCCCGCTGCAGCCCGGTGTAGGCCGGCGCCGTCATCTTCAGGCGTCCCGGCAGGTTGATCCAGAGTTGCAGGATTTCGAGCTGGCCGCCCTGTTCGCGAAACGCCGGCGGCGATACTTCGGCATGCACGATGCCGCTGCCGGCCGTCATCCATTGCACGCCGCCGGCGCCGATGACGCTCTCGTGCCCGGCGCTATCCTTGTGCATCAGGGCGCCGTCGATGATGAAGGTCACGGTGTCGAAGCCGCGGTGCGGATGCGGCCCGAACGGCAAGCCACGGTTGCCCGGAGGGTAGTGCTGCGGACCATGGTGATTGAGAAACAGGAAGGGATCGATCTGCTCGACGTACGGTCCCGGTAGCGGGCGCTGGGTCATCAGCTCGCCAATGTCGTCGCGCTGCGCGGGATGCAGGCGCTTGATGCTCTTTTCGCTCATGGGCGAACTCCTTGGATGGGTGGACTCGTCCCTCACCATACCCGAAGCGCGGCGCGCGCGTCGGCCTGCACGATCGCGCAAACTTTATGCCCCGCTGTGCTGTCCTAGAGGGACGCCACCGCTCTGGTGGAGACCACAAGGAGGCAGTAATGGCAACAATGAACGCACCCGCAAACGAACGCCGCCACATTCCCGAACGGCGCAATTCCGGCAGCATCTTGCACGCAACGCATTTTTCAGCCCTCGACTGGGCCGCGATGGTGCTGATGATTGTCGGCGGTATCAACTGGGGCCTGGTCGGGGCCTTCGAGCTCGACCTGGTGGCCGCGCTGTTCGGCGAGCGCAGCACCTGGTCGCGCCTGGTGTATGTGGTCGTCGGCATCGCGTCGCTGTATGGTATTTACGTGCTGAGCAAGATGGCCGCGCGCAGCCGCTAGGAGTCTGCGCGGCGCGGCTGGCGGTGATAGACTTTGAGGTTCATCAAACACAAGGTCGGGGATTGTCATCATGCGCCATTCGTTCCTCATCGCCAGCCTGCTGTGCTGCCTGGGCGCGGCCGCCGGCGCCGCTCCCCCGCCACCGGGGGACGCGGCCTTGCGCGCGGCCGCCCATGCGGCGGCGACCTATCGCACCGAGCTGATCAACAGCCTGGGCAAGATGGTCAGCTTCAATACCGTCGCCGACAAGGCGATTCCCTTCGAACGCAATGCGCAGCATCTCGGCTTCAAGCAGTACCTCAAGGACGAGGCCGAGCGGCTCGGGCTCGATTACACCGACCACGGCTATGTGATGGTCATCGGCCTGGGCAGCGGCAGCGAGCGGGTCGGCATCATCACGCACGGCGACATCCAGCCGGTCGATCCCTCCAAATGGAAAAAGTCGCCGTTCGAGCTGGACAAGACCAGCGAGGCCGGGCGCCTGATCGGGCGCGGCACCGAGGATGACAAGGGACCGATCGCGACCGCCATGTACGCCATGAAGGCGATCAAGGACAGCAAGCTGGCGCTGTCGAAACGGCTGGAACTGTATGTCTACATGGCCGAGGAATCGGACTGGGGACCGCTGACCGAGTTTCTCAAGACGCACCAGGCGCCGCAGGTGAATATCACCCTCGACGCCGAGTATCCGGTGGTGACGGCCGAGAAGGGTTACGGCACCATCAGCGTGACGGTGCCGCCGCAGGCGCCGGCAACGGCGGCGGCGCCGGGCACGCCATCGCTGTCCGCCTTCGGGGGCGGCTTTTTCGGCAGCCAGATTCCGGAAGACGCCACAGCCACCATCGACAACGCCACGCCGGAGCTGGAAGCGCGCATCCGCCAGCGCGCCACCGCCCAGGGCGGCATGCGCTACACCTTCACCCGCCAGGGCCCGCAGTTGCTGGTCAAGGCGCAGGGGCTCGCGGCGCACTCGTCCAAGCCGGAAGACGGCGTCAATGCGATCAGCATGCTGGCCGATGCGCTCAGCGTGCAGGCGTGGCCGAACACCACGGCCGGCGCCATGGTCCATTTTCTCAACGAGCTGATCGGGACCGGCATGTATGGTGACAAGTTCGGCGCCATCGCTTACCGCGATAAATTCATGGGCCCGCTGACCGTGGCGCCAACCGTCATCAAGCAGGGCGAGGCCGGCATCTCCCTGCATGTGAACCTGCGCCGCCCGCAAGGCAAGAGCACCGAACAGCTTACGCGCGAGGTGAACGCGGCGCTGGCGCAGTGGCAGGCGCAGCGCGTCGCGCTGGCCGATGTGAAGGTCGAGATCACCGAACCGTGGCTGCAGAAAAGCGCGCCCCAGGTGCCGACCTTGCTGTCCGTGTTTTCCTACTACACCGGGATCAAGAATCCGCGCCCGATCTCGATTGGCGGCGGCACCAATTCGCGCCTGTTCCCGAACGCGGTCAGCTTCGGTCCGGCCATGCCGGGCACGGTGTACTCGGGCCACTCCGAGCACGAATTCATCACCGTCAAGCAGCTGATGCTGAACCTGCAAATGTACACGGCCGTCATGGTCGAACTCGCAAAGTAGACGCACGCGGGGCGCTGCGGCTGCGCTCCTGCGCGGCCGCACCTCGCCGGCCCCACCTCGCCGGCCACACACGTCCACGTGTCCGCTTCGATCGCACCCGTAAGAACACCGATCCGTGATGTAGGCACCAGCCTACTTTATGTAACCAGTTGCGCCGCTCAGAGGTCAAGCCCGCGCCTTCTCTCGCTCTGGCCAATCACGGCGCCCTCGCGCCGGTGAAGTACAGGCGGTTACAAGCCATTTTTCCCTAGAAATCTTGCCTTGTGCGTGAGTGAAAATGCGCAAAATTGGCGTGCTAGCATCCATTCCCTGTCCGCGATCAACTGGTCTTGCGCGGCATGGAGCTTGCCCGTTTGCCGCGCCCGCTGGCGGCATGGCGCGGCGCATGTGCGGCACCCGCGCAGCCTGAAAAAGATCAGCGGCCACGGCCGTTTCCGGCCCACCACGAGGAGCATCGATGAGTCAATTCGAATACCCGCGGCCCCAGCTCGTGCGCGAGCAATGGATCAGCCTGAACGGCCTGTGGAAATTCATGTTCGACGACGAGCGGCGCTGCCGCATGCCCGATGGCGCAACCGAATGGACGCACCAGATCGAAGTGCCGTTCGCGCCCGAAGCGCGCGCCAGCGGCCTGGGCGACACCGGCTTTCATTCAATATGCTGGTACGAGCGCAGCTTCGAGCTGCAGCCGCACGCCGGCCGCACCATCCTGCATTTCGGCGCGGTCGACTACCGCGCCCGGGTCTGGGTCAACCAGCACCTGGTGGCCGAGCACGAGGGCGGGCACACGCCGTTTTCGGCCGACATCAGCGGCACCCTCAAGGAGGAGGGCGCGCAGGTCGTGACCGTGTACGTCGAAGACGACCCGCACGACCTGGCCAAGCCGCGCGGCAAGCAGGACTGGCTGCTCGAAGCGCACTCGATCTGGTATCCGCGCACCACCGGCATCTGGCA
Organism: Massilia rubra; assembly: GCF_011682065.1. Taxonomy (GTDB): domain Bacteria; phylum Pseudomonadota; class Gammaproteobacteria; order Burkholderiales; family Burkholderiaceae_D; genus Telluria_A; species Telluria_A rubra. Next base: position 71,650 of record NZ_VUYU01000011.1, read on the forward strand.
GACGGTGTGGATCGAACGGGTGGCCTCGACCTACATCCAGAGCCTGCGCTGGACGCCGATTTTCGAGACCTACGAAATCGGCTGCGAAATCGTTGCCACCGGCGATATTTCCGAAGAACTGTTCGTTGAAGTCAAGATCTGGCATGGCGAGAACCTGCTGGCCGACGACCACTACAAGCTGCTCGGGCACGAGGCCAACCGCAAGATTTCCCTGTCCGACCCCGGGATCGACGATTCGCGCAACGAACTGCTGTGGAGCCCCGAGCGTCCCACCCTGCTCAATGCCGAAGTGACGCTGCACCATCGCGGCCAGGTGCTCGACGTGGTGCGTTCGTACACGGCGCTGCGTTCGGTGGCGATCAACCGCGACCGCTTCATGTTGAACGGGCGCGCCTACGCGCTGCGGCTGGTGCTCGACCAGGGTTACTGGCCCGAGTCGCTGCTGACGGCGCCGTCCGACGCGGCCCTGAAACGCGACGTCGAGCTGGCCAGGGAGATGGGCTTTAACGGCGTGCGCAAGCACCAGAAAATCGAAGACCCGCGCTATCTGTACTGGGCCGACCGGCTCGGCCTGCTGGTGTGGGAAGAAATGCCCTCGGCCTACCGCTTCAGTCCCAAGGCCATCACGCGCATGGTGCGCGAATGGACCGAGGCGATCGAGCGCGACTACAGCCACCCGTGCATCATCGTCTGGGTCGCCTTCAATGAATCGTGGGGCGTGCCGAACCTGACCCTGACCCAGGCCCACCGCAACGCGGTCGAGGCCCTGTACCACCTCACCCGCACGCTCGACGCCACGCGCCCGGTGATCGGCAACGATGGCTGGGAGGCGTCGGCCACCGACATCCTCGGCATCCACGACTACGATTGCAATCCCGACCGGCTGGCGGCGCGCTACACCACCAGCGAGCCGACCCGCACCCTGTTCGACCAGCGCCGCCCGGGCGGACGTATCCTGACGCTGGACGGCTTTCCGCATCGCGGCCAGCCGATCGTGCTGACCGAGTTCGGCGGCGTGGCCTTCGACAAGCAGGGCGCCGGCGCGCACATCTGGGGCTATTCGCGCGCCCACACCGAAGAGAGCTTCCTCGCCCTGTACCGGCGCCTGCTGGCGGTGGTCAACACCACCACCATGTTCAGCGGCTTTTGCTACACCCAGTTCAGCGACACCTTCCAGGAAGCGAACGGCCTGCTGTGCGCCGACCGCACGCCCAAGGTCCCGCTCGAACTGATCCGCGCCGCCACGCGCAACGACCACGAGAAGGAGGATTGCTATCCCGGAATTGCCTGAGCAGCCGCCTACCTCACCGGTGCGGGACCGCGCCGCCGGTCCGCAAGACACAACACCAGCCAACATACGCCCGCGACGGGCGAAAGGAGATTACATGTCGACCATCATCGTTTTTTGCCACTTGCGCTGGGACTCTGTCTACCAGCGGCCGCAGCAGTTGTTATCGCGGCTGGCGCACCATTTCCGCATCCTCTTCGTAGAGGAGCCCGTTCACGATGATGGCGACAGCTTCATGGAACAATCGCGCCCTGTCCCGAACGTGACCGTGTTGCGGCCGCACACGCCGGTACATGCGCCGGGCTTTCACGACGACCAGATCCGCCTGCTGCAACCGATGCTGGCCGGCCTGGCGCCGCCCGGCGAGCGGCCCATCGTGTGGTTCTATACGCCGATGGCCCTGCCGCTGCTGCAGGAACTGCACGCCAGCCTGGTGGTGTACGACTGCATGGACGAACTGGCTGCGTTCAAAAACCCGCCGCGCCAGCTCCTGCAGCGCGAAACCGCCTTGCTGAACCTGGCCGACCTGGTGTTTGCCGGCGGGCCGAGCCTGTACCAGGCCAAGCGCGAACGCCATCCGAACGCGCATTGCTTTCCCAGCAGCGTGGACGTGCGCCATTTCGAGCGCGCGCTCGAACGCGACCGCAATCATCCGCTCCAGGCCGGCATCGACACGCCGCGCCTGGGCTTTTATGGCGTGATTGACGAGCGCTTCGACGCACCCCTGATCGGCGCGCTGGCCGATGCGCATCCCGACTGGCAACTGGTCATGGTGGGCCCGGTCATGAAAATCGACCCGGCCAGCCTGCCGCGGCTCCCCAACATCCACTACCTGGGGCAGCAATCGTACGAGGCGCTGCCCGGCCTGCTGGCCGGCTGGGATGTGTGCCTGCTGCCGTTCTTGCTGAACGAGGCGACGCGCTTCATCAGCCCGACCAAGGTGCTCGAATACATGGCCGCCGAACTGCCGATCGTCAGCACCGCGATCGCCGACGTCGCCCGGCCGTACGGCCATGTGGTGGCGGTCGCGCACGACCCCGCCGACTTCATCGCGGCGTGCGAAGCGGCCCTGTCGATGACGCCCGAACGGCGCGCCGCCATGTGCGCCACCATGCGCGATATCGTGGCCGGCACCTCGTGGGACGTCACCGTCGATGCGATGCGCCGCCTGCTGGCCGAGACCGCGCCGGGACGCAGCACGGCGCGCTTTGGCGGCGCCGGCTATGCGGGTGCCGGCTATGCGGGCGCCGGCTATGCGGGCGCCGCCAATGCGGGCGCCGGCGCCACCGCCAGCGGCAGCGGCGCCACGGTCAACCCGCTGCGCTCGCAGACAGGCGCGCAGAACGTGCAGACCGTCATCGTCGGCGCCGGCCCGACCGGCTTGTCTGCCGCCTACCATCTGGGCGAGGGAGCGGTGCTGCTCGACAAGAACAGCAGTGTCGGCGGCTGGTGCCGCTCGATCCACGACCAGGGCTTCACGTTCGACCATGCCGGGCACATCATGTTCTCGAACGATCCCTACGTGCTGTCGCTGTACGAGATGCTGCTCGGCCCCAACCTGCACTGGCAGGATCGTGAAGCCTGGGTTTACAGCAAGCAGGTGTACACGCGCTACCCCTTCCAGGGCGCGCTGTATGGCTTGCCGCCCAAAGTGATCACCGAATGCATCATCGGCGCGGTGGAAGCGCGCTTCGGCAGCATCGACGGGGCCGCGGCGGCGGCGGCGCCGTGCGCGGTCAGGCCGGTGGAAGACTGCTGCGCCGATGGGACGGTCGAGCTCGCCAACGGCACGGCCAGCATCGCTCCGCGCAAGCGCGAAAGCCAGAATTTCGAAGAATTCATCTACAAGGTCTGGGGCCGCGGCATCGCCAAGCACTTTGCCATTCCCTACAACAAAAAGCTGTGGACGGTGCCGCTTTCCGAGATGGAAACTTCCTGGCTCGGGGGCAGGGTGCCGTTGCCGGACCTGGAAGACATCATCGAAGGCGCGCTGGAACCGGTCGCCAGGCCGATGGGGCCGAATGCCCGCTTCGGCTATCCGCTCTCGGGCGGCTTCCAGGCGCTGATGTCCGGTTTCCTGCCGCATATCAAGGGCAAGATCGAGATGAACGCCGAAGCGGCCCAGCTGCTGCCGCGCGAACACGTGCTGGTGATGGCCGACGGCAGCCGCTACCGTTACGACCACCTGATCAGCACCATGCCCTTGCCCGAATTGATCAAGCTGACCGGCAGCGAAGCGCCACCCGAGGTGCGGGCGGCGGCCGAGGGGTTGCGTCACCTGTCGGTCCGCTGCGTCAACCTCGGCGTGGCGCGCGAAAACATCACCGACAAGCACTGGGTCTACTATCCGGAAGACACGATTTTCCACCGCATTTTTGTGCAGGGGAACGCCAGCCCGCACTGCAATCCGCCCGGTGGGTTCGGGCTGACCTGCGAGATTTCGTATTCCCCCTGGAAGCCGTTGCCGCTCGACGGCCAGGCGCTGATCGAGCGCTGCATCGAGGACTGCGTCAAGGTCACCATGCTCAGGCCCGATGATCGCATCATCACCGCCAACCTGGTCGACATGCCGTACGCGTATGTCGTGTACGACCACGCGCGTGCGGCCAATGTGGCGCTGGTCAAGGCATGGCTGGCGCGTTACGACATCGTGCTGGCGGGGCGTTACAGCGAATGGGAGTACTACAATTCCGACCATGCCTTCATCGCCGGCAAGAAGGCGGCGGAAGCGGTGCTGCGCCAGCGCGCCGATGCGGCGCAGAACGTCGGGTCGGAGTGAGCAAGCGTTGACAGCGCGTGCCGTCGTGCCTGCCATCGGCAGACACGGCGGTTCTGACCGTGGTCGTGGTAGCGAGCTGTCCTTCCCTTTCGCGACAAGCTCCACGTGGGAACGCAAGCCGGTTCCGCCTCACGGCGGCGCGGCGTGCGCCTTGCAAGGCACCCGCTTCTGTTCGCCAGAAACCCACCGTCATTTCTGCATGCTTACTTAGCGCTGGATCGCGCCCCCCGACATGCGCACGCGGTCGCCGGTGGCGAACGATGGCGCCGTTTCCTGTGTGACCACCTGGGTCGCACCGTCGTCCATTTTCAGCGTGATGCGGTAGACGCGTTCGCCGCTCATGGTGCCGCCGCTGGTGCCCGTGCTGCCGGCGCTGCCGGTGGAGCCAACCGACCCTCCGGTTCCTGCAGTTCCGCTGGTCTGACGCGGTACCACTTCGATCTTGCTGACGGTACTGTTGGGCGTGCCTCCCGACGCGCCCGACGGGCTCGTTCCACTGGCCATGCTGCCGCCCGACTGGGCGCTGCCGGTCGCAGTCGAACTACCCGCGCCCGCCATGGAACTATCCATGCCGGTGCCGGTGGCGCTGCCCGAACTACCCGAACCCGCCATGCTGCCGCTGCTTCCGGTCGACGTGGAACCGCCGCTGCCCGTGGTGCTTCCGGCCCCGGTCGACGTCGAGCCGCCCGTGCCCGCGCTGCTGCCCGTGCCGGTGCCCGCGATGCTGCCGCCGCCGGTGGCGTCGCCGGACTGGCCGCTGCCGCCCGTTCCGGCGCTACCGCTGGCGCCGCTTCCCGCCGCGCCGCCGCTGTCCGTCGTGCCGCTGCCTGTCGCCGAGGTGCTCGCCGAGGTGTCCCCGCTGGTCCCGCTGGCCGTGTCGCTGCCGTTCATGCCGGTGGAACTGCAGGCCGCCAGGGCCAGCAAGCCCGCCAGGAGCACGCTTTGTTCGATACGCTTCATGATCAACTCCTTTGGTTGGTGTCTTCCTTGTGTGCGTGACAATGCCGCGTGCCACACCGGTAAGAGCCAACGATTCGACTAACGTTCCCATGCATTCATCTGCCTTTTGACACAGGTCAAACAATGCGTAGATCGTCTTGATTTTTTCGGAAGGTACAGTGATAGCGCAAAGACAGCACTTCGCGCGCTTGATACAGCGCAAATACCCGCTGCTTTGAACGGGTAATAATTTTCCTACTGAAATTTTTGAGAGCGCGCCATGCCTGCCACTTCACTTTCCAGCCTGATCGTCGAGCTGGTCGCTTCGATGGAGTCGAGCGTCGCCAGCCTGTGCGCGCATCATTACTCCGAACAGGCCGCGTGTCGCCTGGTGCGCGCGGCGCAATCGCACCAGCCTGGCGCTGGCGTTGGCGATACCGCGCCCGGCGCGCCAGCGCTAGCGGGAGCGCGTTTGCGGCAGAAATGCCCAGAGCAGGCCGGCGGTGACGAGCGCGGCGTTGCAATCGACCATCCAGTCGCCGATTGCGCCTGTGCGGTACGGTAAAAAACTCTGCACCAGTTCGTCCAGCGCGCCCATGACCATCACGGTCAGCACCGATTTGATGGCGCGTTCGCGCGCACTGCCCAGGCTGCCGGTGAACAAGAGGAAGGTGATGATGCCGTAGGCCAGCGAGTGCAGCACAATGCCGGACGCCACGGTGCCAATCTCGGCGCGCGCACCGGGCAGGGAACCCATGACGAGAATGGCGGCGTAGATCGCCAGCGCGGTACGGTAGCGCAATTTGCGCAGGCGTTCATCAAGAACAAGCAGGGAAAGCAGGGCGGACATGTCGGGGGGGGCGTGAGGGAAAACCGCCACCTTACCATGCCGGCCGTCGCGCATGCGCGACCGGCATGTTGTTTGCCCAGGGGATCAGATGCTCAGTGCGGGCGCGCCATTGGGGTAGCGCGCGTCGAAACAGCCGTGGCATTCGGCGCAGAACAGATGGGCGACGCGGACGGCGCGCTGGCGCAGGACCAGCTTGAGGTGGGTATGGTTGCACTTCGGGCAAGTCTCCCGCACCGTGCCGAAAGTGATCAGTTCGACCGGGGCGTTATCGCTGTCGAGGTGGTCGACAACCGTGCTGGGATTGAGTTCGGTAAGGACGAGCGTGTCGTCCGGCGTATGGCGCTGGCGGCGGCTGGCGTTTGCCTGTTGATAAAGTGGCTCGGATAGTGCATCAAGGACATATTCGCTCATTCTTATCGCTCCGCTTGGCTGGCCAATGGTTATGAAAAAAGCTCGAGGAACTTCATGATAGATGAATAAGCGCCAGCTTCAAGCCTTTGTGTCATCTTTTCGCCTGCCCTAGTCAAAGGAACAGGGAAAAGTGTTGCGCCAAAAAAAAGCCCGCTTGTGGGAGCGGGCTAAACCCAAGATCGGGCCAAGAGATCGTCAATTCGGAGTGGTGTGCCGCCCTCCGGGTCGACACACCTGGCTGCCAGTCACGCATATCGGTTACGTGTACAGCAGATGAAGCAAGTATAGGCAGGAAATGTTACCCACTTATGACACTGCGCAACAATGTGGGAAAGCGCCGAAAAGAATGTCCGCCGGCATGCGCCCTGGCCGCGCACTGCCGGCACAGGCAAAAAAAAGCCCGCTGATGAAAGCGGGCTTAAACTATTTTCTTGGAGGAAGATAGTGGAGACAGGTGCAATTATGCGGTCCGGGCACTTATATGTCTAATTGCCATTTTGGATACCAGACATGCGCCTCACTTATATCTTCCCGGGTCGCCTCAAACGGTGACGCTCAGGTCGACGTCGATGTTGCCGCGTGTCGCGTTCGAGTACGGGCACACTTCATGCGCCTTGTTCACAGCCGCCTGGGCCGTCGCCAGGTCCATGCCGGGGGTCTTCACGACCAGCTTGATGGTCAGGCCGAAGCCGCCTTTGTCGTTCGGGCCCACGCCGACCGACGCGTCGATGCTGGTGTCGGCAGGAATCGGGGTCTTGAGGGCGCCGCTGACCAGTTTCAGGGCCGACAGGAAACACGCCGCGTAGCCGGCCGCAAACAGCTGCTCCGGATTGGTGCCATCGCCACCTGCGCCGCCCAGCGACGTCGGGGTCGACAGTTTGACGTCCAGGACTTTGTCATCGGAAACGGCGCGGCCATCGCGACCACCGGTTGCTGTTGCGTGTGCTGTGTAGAGAACTTGCATGGTGACTCCTTGCTTGGGTTGGGGCGGCAACGCTGTGCCGATGGAAGAACTATAGCGAACAATTCAATTGTGTGCAATCAATTTGATGAAATTCTTTTCCGGCGCTGGCGGGGGCCGCCCCCCGCCGCCAATTCAGTCGTGCTCTTCCATCGCCTTGAACAAGTCGTCGCGCACGCCCGACAGCTCCTTGCGCATGCGTCCCAGTGCGGCCAGTTCCTGCCCGCTGGCGCACAGCACCTGTTCCGGAATCGCTTCGGCCTGCGCGCGCAGCGCCTTGCCTTGCGCGGTCAGCACGATGCGCACCTGGCGCTCGTCATGCGGATCGCGGTTGCGCGAGAGCAAGCCGTTCGCTTCCAGGCGCTTGAGCAGCGGCGTGAGCGTGCCCGAATCGAGAAACAGGCGCGCCCCGATATCCTTGACCAGGATTGCGTCCTGTTCCCAGAGCACCAGCATCACCAGGTATTGCGGGTAGGTCAGGCCGAGCCGGTCGAGCATCGGCTTGTAGGTCTTGGTCATCGCATGCGAGGCCGAATACAGCGCGAAGCAAAACTGGTTTTCCAGCGCCAGCATGTTGATCCCCGCCGGCAGCGGCTGTTTGGTTTGGCTCATTCCTTCACCGGCACGGTGTAGTTGAGGGCAAGCCGGCCACCGTCGACATACATGGTCTGGCCGGTCATATAGGAAGCGTCGTCGCTGGCCAGGAACACCACCACGGAGGCGATTTCGTCCGGCTCGCCGCAGCGTCCCATCGGCGTGCGCGACAGGATCGTGTTGCGCGCTTCCGGGCTGCCCAGCACGGCTTTCTTGGCCAGTTCGGTCAGGATGGTGCCGGGGCCGATGCCGTTGACGCGGATGCCGTAGCCGGCCAGGTTCAGCGCCATCACCTTGGTCAGCTGGTTGATGCCGCCCTTGGAGACCACGTACGGCACCTGGTTGGCGATCGCCACTTCCGAATTGACGCTCGACATGTTGATGATGCAGCCGTGTTGCTGGCTCACCATGTGGCGCGCCGCCGCCTGGCCGCACAGGAACATCGACTTGAGGTTGATCCGCATGACGCGGTCGAAATCGTCTTCCGTCAGGTCGAGGAAATCGGCGGCGTGCGTTACGCCGGCGTTGTTGACCAGCACATCGATACGTCCGAAGGCGGCCACGGTGGCGGCGATCATGGCGTCAACATCGGCCTTCTGGCTGACGTCGGCGGCGAAGAAGCGGGCGTTCTCGCCGAGCGCTTCGGCCGCGGCGGCGCCGTCGGCTTTGATATCGACCAGCATCACGCGCGCGCCTTCCTTCACCAGGCGCTGGGCGCAGGCCAGGCCAATGCCTTGGGTGGCGCCGGTGACGATCGCTACTTTTTGCTCAAGTCTCATGTAGTGCTTTCAATGTGATACGGACATAGCGAATTTTAACCACACAGCGCGCCCGGCGTTGAGTTTTTTGCGCTGCGTCATAACATGATGGGGCGATCCGGCAACTCATTGGCGCGCGCGCCCTCGGCTGGAAAGTGTTCGGCCAGCAAAGCGTTGACTTGTTCCAATGCAGCCAGGGTGGCGGCGTGGAATTGACCCTGCGCAAAACCCTGCGTCATCAAGGCGCACAAGCGTTTCCAGACGATATTGTCGATCTTGCGTCCGACGTTGCGGTCGGTCACGATTTCGATTTGATGCTCGGCCAGGTTCACGTAGATCAGCACGCCGCAATTGTCTTCCGTATCCCAGATGCCATATTCCGCAAACAAGGCAATCGCGCGTTCGCGAATCCCCATGCCGGCCCACAAGGCGTCGAACGGCATGCCGTGCTCGACGATCAGGCGCAGCTCGCTGCGGTGGGTTTGCTCGCCGGCCGTGATGGCCTTGCCGATCGCGTCCAGCGTTTCCGGCGGAAACGCACGCCGGCCTTTGGCGGCCGTGCTGCGCCAGTGGTGCCAGATCCGCGCAAGGCGCGAACCGCTTGTTGATGTGGCGGACTGACTCATTACCAATCTCCCGAGGCGCCGCCGCCGTCAAAACTGCCGCCGCCGCCGGAAAACCCGCCGCCGGAAAAACTGCCGCCACCACCGCCGCCGCCACGGCCAAGGCCGCCAAGGGCGCTGCCGATGATGAAGCCGGTCGCGCCGCTGCTCCAGCCGCCGCTGCCGAGACGCGAGCGGCGTGGCCGGAACATCGATGCCAGCGCGAAGGCGCCGAACAGGATCAGCGGCACCAGCATGCCGCCACCGCCCGACTCCTGCGCCTGGCGCTGTTGTTGCGGCGGGGCGGGGAACTGTTCCGCGTTGAGCAGCGTGGCAATCGCGCCCACGCCGGCCACCAGGCCGTCATAAAACTGCTTCTGCTGGAAATGCGGTGCGATCACATCCTGCAAGATGCGCTTCGATTGCGCATCGGTCAGCACGCCTTGCACGCCGCGCCCGGCTTCGATGCGCAAGCGCCGCAGGGCGGCCGGATTGTCCGGCGCCACCACCAGCAGCACCCCGTCGTCGACGCCCTTGCGGCCGAGCTTCCAGGCATCGGTCACGCGGATGCTGTACTGCTCGATCTGTTCCGGCGCCGTGCTCTTGACCAGCAACACCGCGATCTGGCTGCCGGTCTTGCTTTCGTAATCGGTCAGCACGGCTTCCAGCTTGGCGCGCTGTTCTTCGCTCAGCATGCCGGCCTGGTCGGTGACATGGGAGCTCAAGGTCGGCACCGGCGCCAATTGCGCGTGCGCGGCCGTGCCGAAGCCGAGGCCGAGGGCCAGGGCCAGGGCCAGCATCCGGAGATAACGCAGCAGCTTCATCGGCTTACTTGCCAAAGTTCACAGCCGGGGCGGTCGAAATCGCTTTTTCGTTTTCGACGGTGAACGACGGCTTGGTGTCATAGCCGAACATTTTCGCCGTCAGGTTGGTCGGGAACTTACGCACCTGGACGTTGTAATCCTGCACCGTGACGATGTAACGCTGGCGCGCGACCGTGATGCGGTTCTCGGTGCCTTCGAGTTGCGATTGCAGGTCGCGGAAGCTGGCGTCGGCCTTCAGGTCGGGATATTTTTCGGCCACCACCATCAGGCGCGACAAGGCGCCGGTCAGCTGGCCCTGCGCCTCCTGGAATTTCTTGAACGCTTCCGGATTGTTCAGCACCTCGGGCGTGACCTGGATGCTGGTGGCGGCGGCGCGCGCGCGCGTGACCGACTCCAGCGTTTCTTTTTCGTGGGTGGCGTAACCCTTGACCGTATTGACCAGGTTCGGAATCAGGTCGGCGCGGCGCTGGTACTGGTTGACGACTTCGCCCCAGGCGGCCTTGGTGGCTTCATCCTTGGTCTGGAACTCGTTGTAGCCGCAGCCGGACAGCAGGGTTCCTGTCAGTGCCAGGGTCAGCAGCACCCGTGCGCAGCGTGCGAATGCAGTGTTTGTCATGGTATTTCCGTCCGTAGCAAGTTGTCGAATGGTCAAAAATATACCCTAAATGCCAACAAGATGACTTTTCAAACGTGCGTGCCGGCGAGCGGGGAGGGGCGGGGGACGCGCTACAATGGCGGGTTTGTAATTGACTACGAGGCTGTCCTGTGAACTTTATCAACAAGCTGTCCGCCGCCTGGACCACCAACAACTCCCTGCTGTGCGTCGGTCTCGACCCCGACCTGGCCCGTTTCCCGGCCCAACTGGCCAAGGAGCCTGACGCGATTTTCCTGTTTTGCAAGGAGATCATCGACGCCACGGCGGACCTGGCCTGTTCGTTCAAGCCGCAGATCGCTTACTTTGCAGCGCTGGGCGCGGAGGGGCAGCTGGAGCGCATTTGCGCGTATGCGCGCCAGCATTATCCGCATATTCCCCTCATTCTCGACGCCAAGCGCGGCGACATCGGCGCCACCGCGCGCCAGTACGCGCGCGAAGCGTTCGACCGCTACGGGGCCGATGCGGTCACGGTCAACCCGTACATGGGTTTCGATTCGGTCGAGCCGTACATGGAGTGGACCGATCGCGGCGCCATTGTGCTGTGCCGCACGTCCAATCCGGGCGGATCGGATTTGCAGTTCCTGATGGCCGATGGCAAGCCGCTGTACCAGCATGTGGCGCGCATGGTGGCGGAGAAGTGGAACAAGAATGGGCAGTGCGCGCTGGTGGTGGGGGCGACTTTTCCGGACGAGTTGGCGCAGGTGCGGGCGATCGTGGGCGAGATGCCGCTGCTGGTGCCGGGTGTGGGTGCGCAGGGTGGCGATGTGGAAGCGACCGTCAAGTCGGGCCGCACGGCCGGCGGCGCCGGCATGATGATTAACTCCTCGCGCGCGATTTTGTACGCGACGGCGCAGGGGAGCGAGGATTTCGCGGCGGCCGCGCGCCGGGTGGCGCTGGAAACAAGGGACGCGATTAATTTGTATCGCTAACTTGTCGTTCCCGCTAGCTCCCAAACCGTCATTCCCGCCGAGGGCCGCCTTGGCGCGGGAATGACGGTAATAGACGGTGCCTTGGATTCCCGCCTTCGCGGGAATGACGGTAACAGTCAGAACGGGAACGACAGAGACTAATACCTGCTCGGCGCAATCGCCTCCGCATAATCGTACAAGGTCCCCAAAATCTCTTCGGCACGCTCGTCCGCGTCTTCCGACAAGGTATCGATCTCGGCAAACAGCTGCTCGATCGTGCGCGCCCCGCCTTGCCCGTCGAACAGCTTGGCCGCGCGGTGTTCTTCCCACTGCTGCGCTTCCGCCTCACTGAGCAAGTCCGGGAAATTGCGCGCGCGATACCTGAACACCAGTTCCACCAGCCGCTGATCTTCAAACGATGGCTTGGCCTTGGCCAGCTTCTCGGGGGTCTCGGCCCGTAAGGACTCCAGCTTGCGCCGGTCGCCGTTGCCGATAAACCCGCCATACAAATCCTCGTCCACATCCACGGCCTCTTGCGCGCCCGGCCGCTGGTACACCTGCGCCCACAAGGCCCCCATATCCGGTCCCGCCGCCGCCACGGCCGCGAACGCGCGCGCCTGCTCGATATCGATGCCCCACTTCTGCGCCATGTCTGTCGTGAGTGTCTTGAGATTGCCTACCAGCATAGGCGACTTGTTCAAATGGATGCTCTTGATCGGCAAGCGCGTCACGCCTTCCGGCAGATCGGCCGAACGCGTGAACATGCGCAGGCGGATCGTATCCGCATCGAGCCCGAACAGCTCGGCCGGGTCATGGCTGCAATCCCACACCAGCACTTCATTCTTGTTGGTCGGATGCGTCGCCAGCGGCCATACCAGGCCAATGCAGCCGCGCTCGGTCGGGAACATGCCCGACACGTGCAGGAACGGCTGGCGCTGGGCCGCCGCCAGGTGCATGCCCATTTCCGAGGCGACCTTGTCTTTCTTGTGCAAGGCCAGGCAAAAATCGAACAGCTTGGGCTGCTTGTCGCGGATCAGGCGCGCCAGGGCGATGGTGGCGCGCACGTCCGACAGCGCATCGTGCGCCGACTCGTGCAACAAGCCATTGGCCTTGGCCAGGTGCTCCAGCTTGAAACTTGGCTTGCCATCCTCGCGCACCGGCCATTCGATGCCTTCCGGGCGCAGCGCGTAGGTCATGCGCACCACGTCGAGCAAGTCCCAGCGCCCGCAATTGTGCTGCCACTCGCGCGCGTACGGGTCGATCAGGTTGCGCCAGAACAAAAAGCGCGTGATCTCGTCATCGAAACGGATGGTGTTGTAGCCGACCCCGATGGTGCCGGCCTGGCTGAAAGCCGCTTCGATGGTGGCCGCGAACTGGTGCTCGGGCACGCCCAGCTCCAGGCATTGCTGCGGCGTGATGCCGGTGATCAGGCACGATTGCGGATCGGGCAGGAAATCCGGCGCCGGCTGGCAGTACAGCATGATCGGCTCGCCGATTTCGTTCAGGGCGGCATCGGTGCGGATCGCGGCGAACTGCGCCGGACGATCACGGCGCGGCTGGGCGCCGAAGGTTTCGTAGTCGTGCCAGAGAAAGGTATGGGTGGTCATGGAACTTTGATCAATAAGTTGCAGCCAGGAGGACGTGCGCCCCTGGGGCGGACCCTGCAACTATCCATTAGCCTCAGTTCCGTCATTCCCGCGAAGGCGGGAATCCAAGGCATGTACGCTGAGCGGCGGTGCCTTGGATTCCCGCCTTCGCGGGAATGACGGCAGGGCGCAGACGTCAGTGGCAGGGGCGGACCCATATGGTACACAGATTGGCGCCGCCCTGGGGCGTGCTTTCAGCGTGCGACCCGGTTGCGTCCACCATCCTTGGCGCGGTACAAGGCGGCGTCGGCCGCTGCGATCAGCGCGCTGTCATCCATGCCCGCTTCCAGCATGGCCACCCCGAACGAGGCCGTGATGTGCGGCAGCGGAACCCGCATATCGCGGAAAATCGCCGCTTCGCGCATGCGCGCGCACAGCCGGTCGGCCACCATCATGGCCAGCGGTTCGGCCGTTTCGGGCAGGATGACCATCAATTCCTCGCCGCCGTAGCGCAGTGCAAAATCGGATGGGCGCAGCGCCATCGAAATCACATCGGCCGCCGCGCGCAGGGCGTCGTCGCCGGCCAGGTGGCCGTGGGTATCGTTGAACAACTTAAAGTGATCGAGGTCGAGCATCACCAGCGCCAGCGGCGTGCCGGCGCGGTGCGCGGTGGCGATCAGCTTGGGCAGCATGTCGTTCATCCAGGCGCGGTTGTAGAGCCCGGTCAAGCCATCGTTCATCGACAACTGGCGGTAGAATTCGCCCAGCTTCTGGCGCCGCCGCAGCAGCGCGTTGGCGGCCCGGATGCGGAACGACAGCAGCCGCAACAGGTTGCGCGCCAGGCCGTTCGACTGGTCGATCAGCTTCCACACCAGTTCGCCCTCGATGACGAGCAGTTCCGATTCTTCCAGCGCGCTGATCGAGGCCAGGTTGGCCGCTTCGTCCAGCACCGATTGCTCGCCCACGCTCTCGCCCGGCAAAATCTTGCTGACGGTGCCGTCGGCCATGCCGTTGCGGGTGTCGGCTTCGACCGCCAGGGCGCCGCGCAGCACGATGTACAGGCGCGCGCGGTTGCTGTCTTCGACCTTGGCGCCGGTGTCGAGCCGTACGACGGCGCACCCGGCCAGCGCTTGCGCGATCTGCTGGTCGTCGATGTCGCGGAACAAATGCAAGTCGCGGATGGTGTAGCTCGATGCTGCGAAGGTGCCGATCTGTTCCAACATAGTCTCTCCGGTCAAATGTGCGCCGCTATAACCATTGGCGTTTGCATCATATCAGTGTTCCAATAGCGTCATTCGAATTGAACCGTTCATTCCATGTACTTCACCGACGCCCTTGGCACCCCATTTCAGCCCGACCCGGCGGCACGGATCGTGTCGCTGGTGCCCTCGATTACCGAATTGCTGTGCGACCTCGGCCTGGCCGGGCAAGTGGTCGGGCGCACCGGCTTTTGCATCCATCCGGCCGCGCAGGTGGCCTCGATTGCCAAGATCGGCGGCACCAAGGATGTGAACCTGGAAAAAATCCGCAAGCTCGCGCCCACCCATCTGGTGGTCAACATCGACGAAAACGAAAAGCCGACCGTCGACGCGCTGGCCGCATTCGTGCCGCATATCGTCGTCACCCATCCGGTGGCGCCGCGCGACAACCTTGCACTGGCGCGCCTGATGGGCGGGATTTTTTGCGCCGGCGAGAAGGCCGAAGCGTGGTGCGCGGACTTCGAAGCGGAGTACGCGGCGCTGCAAGCCTTGCCCAGGGGACGCCCGGCGACCGTGCTGTACTGCATCTGGCAGGATCCATGGATGAGCATTTCGGCCGATACCTACATCGCCCGCATGATGGCCGAGATTGGCTGGAGCGTGCCGCAACTGGGCGACCCGGCGCGCGATGCCACCCGTTACCCGTGTTTTACCTGGTCCGAGGACTTGGTGGCGCGCATCGACGGGGTGCTGCTGTCGACCGAACCGTATCGCTTCACGGACGTGCACGCGGACGCGCTGGAAAAGCAGATCGGCAAGCCGGTCCATTTGATCGATGGGGAAATGATGTCGTGGTACGGCAGCCGTTCGCTGGCTGGTTTGCGCTACCTGCGCGCGATGGCGGAGTCGGCGTCGATGTTCTGAGCGGGGCAGCGGATGTGCCATGCTGGTGCTGCCTCGCGCCGACGCAGGACAGCCTGCCGTGAAGCAGGCGCTGGCGGAGACCTCGAAAAACCTGCTGCGCGGCGCAATCTGCGCCGCTCGCTACGGTTTTTCGAGGTCCCCGGTTGACGCTTGACAGAAAAATTACTCGTTCACTTCGTCCGGCTCGGGCACCAGTTTCGGCGTGGCGTGCAGCTGCTTGTCGTGCAGGCGACCCAGGGCGCTTTCGATGGCGCGCTTGAGTTTGTCGGCGGCGCCGGTGATGGCCTGGTGCAGGTGTACCGAGTGGTCGCTGACGGCGATTGGCTGGTAGCCGGTTACGCGTGCTTCGAGCAGGCAGCGGTTGCCGCCGTCGGAGGATTTCTGGCTGTTATCGTCGCTGAGGTGGACTTCAACACGGGTAATGTGTTCGCTAAAACGGGAAACGGCGGCGGAGACCACGGATTGCACATGATCGTCGAGGCCTTGATGACGTTCGATCGTTTTATCTGTATTGATGTTGATTTGCATAAGCTCACTCCCGGCTGTTCATAAAGGTACTGGCGCAACCCTTTTCTACCTGCATGTGCGGCTTGCGCGCATTGCTGCGCCTCGCCAGGGTTGGCACTTCGTTAAGCACACGACCTATATTACACCTTTCGTTGATATTGCTCAGTGCAAATGAAATCGGGTCATGCCGGCGGCCAGCGCAGGGCGTCCGCAAGGGCGTCGGCGCGCTCGATGCCGAAGCCCATGTTCAGGTATAAACGGCGCGCTTGCGGATTGCCGCGATGCACAGACAAGGTCAGCGGCAGGCGATGCCTGGCTGCCCATTGCTGGAGTGCGCGCAGCACGGCGCTGCCGATCCCGCGTCCGCGCGCATGCGGTAGCAGGGCGATATCGACCAGGCGCACGGCTAGCGGCCCATGGTCGACCACGATGCGCGCCACCGCTTCTTGGCCCTCGTGCAAGATCAGATACAGGGCATCGGGAAAGCGCTCGCGGTAATCGGCACCTTGCAGGCGCTGCTGCATCGATATCAGCGAAGCGGCCAGGGTCGGATCGGCCCCGCCGCTGCCCAACAAGTCCTGGCGCGTGGAGGCGTACAGGCGCGCCAGGAACGGCGCATCGCCCGGCGCCGGGGCACGCGCCCCGAACGCGTGCAGATGGGTGGCCAGCGTCATGGCAGGGCCTTGGCGTCGCGCGCGGCGGCCTCTTCTGCTTCCTCTTTGTCGTGATGGGGAAAGCGGTCCATGCGCGAGAGCACCGGGAACTTGAAGATCCAGATCGCCGTGACCGCCAGGGTGGCGGCGCCGCCGAACAAGATGGCGCGGGTCAGGCCGAACCAGCCGGCGGTCAGGCCCGACTCGAATTCGCCGAGCTCGTTGGATGCGCCGATGAACACCGCATTGACCGCGCTCACGCGGCCGCGGATCTCGTCCGGCGTTTCGAACTGCACCAGCAGATGGCGCACGTAGACGCTGACCATATCGCCCGCGCCGAGCAGGAACAGGGCCGCCAGCGCGACCGGAAAACTCGTACTCCAGCCCAGCACCAGGGTGGCCAGGCCGAACACGGCCACGCCGCCGAACATCCACGCGCCGACGCGGCGGCGGATCGGATAAAACGCCAGCAACACCGAGCACAGCGCGGCGCCGACGCCGGGCGCGGTGCGCAGCAAGCCGAGGCCCGCCGAGTCCACCTGCAGCACATCGTGCGCATACGCCGGCAACAGCGCCGTGGCGCCGCCGAACAGCACCGCGAACAAGTCGAGCGAAATGGCCCCCAGCATGATCGGGCGCGACCACACGAAACGCAAGCCTTCCAGCACCGTGTGCCAGGTCGCCGGATCCTTGTTGACCGCCTGCGGCGCGCTGGTGGTGAGCGCCATCAGGATCACCGACAGCACCAGCAGCGCGGCGGCGGCCAGGTACACGGTGGACGGCCCGGCGATGTACAGCAAGCCGCCCAGCACGGGTCCGACAATGACGGCGACGTGAAAGGCCGAGGAACTGAGGGCGACGGCCTGGCTGAAGCTATCGTTCGGCACCATGTTGCGCAGCACCGCCAGGGTGGCCGGCATCATGAACGCGCGTGCACTGCCGAACAGCACCAGGACCGCAAACACCGGCCACACGACCCCGATCCCGCTCACGGTGAAGGCCAGCAACAGCAAACCGCACAGCAACTGCGTGAGGAGGCAGATGATGATGATCAGGCGCCGGTTGTAGCGGTCGGCAGTGTGACCGGCCAGCAAGATCAATACCAGGAAAGGGGCGAACTGGGCCAGGCCGATCAAGCCCAGGTCGAACAGGCTGCCGGTCATCTGATACACCTGCCAGCCGATGGCCACGCTTTGCATCTGTACCGCCAGGGTGCCCAACACGCGCGCCGCGAGGTAAAACGAGAAATTTCGATTGCGCAAAACGCTGAAACCGTTGGACGGTGACATCACTGACATAGGAACTTTCGGGACTGGCTACGCGGGTAGGGTAAAATGATTCTTTCTAGAATCATCAACATGGCATTGTGCCCGATGTTTCCCGACCCTGCTGGCTGTGCCCCTTCCTTGTCGTTATCGTTTTATGCAGAACACCATATTTGACACCCCTGTCGTCAACACCCTGATGAGAGGCTTTTCGCTGCTGACCCTGCGCCTGCTGGGATGGCGCACCGAAGGATTGACGCCGGAGCAGATTGCCGGCTATTCCCGGTACGTCCTCATTGCCGCGCCACACACCAGCAACTGGGATTTCCCGATGACGCTGATGGTGTGTTTCGCCTTGCGGCTGCGGGTGTACTGGATGGCCAAGTCGAGCCTGTTCAAATGGCCGATCGGCTGGCTGTCGCGTTGGCTGGGCGGGATTGCGATCGACCGCACCGCATCGAACAACACGGTCCAGAACACGATTGACGCGTTCGCCAAGCGCGAGCGGCTGGCGGTGATTGTCGCGCCGGAAGGCACGCGCGGCAAGGTAACGCACTGGAAGACGGGTTTTTATCACATTGCGCACGGCGCCAACGTACCGATCGCGCTGGCCTACCTGGACTTCAAGCGCAAGACCGGCGGCATCGGGCGCATGTTCCAGACCACGGGCGACATCACCCTCGACATGGCCGAGATCCAGCAGTTCTACAGCGGCGTGACCGGCAAAAACAGCGACCAGTTCGACGCCAGCTCGGTCAAGCGAAAATAATCCACTAACCGGGGTCAGAGCTTTAATTAGCAATAAATTGCTAATTAAAGCTCTGACCCCGGTTAGGAAACGTTTCTAGTTAAAGCTCTGACCCCGGATTTGATTGCTAATCAGAGGTCAGACCCCGGTGCGGGGTTTGTGGCGGAGCCATGCCCAGTTAGGCCAGGTCGGCTTCGCTGGTGAAGGCGTCGGCGTAGAATTCCTCGGCCGGCAAGCCGCATTGCTCGACGTACTCGCGGCGCGCCGCTTCGACCACCACCGGCGCGCCGCAGGCGTACACCTGGTGGCCGGACAGGTCGGGGAAGTCGTGCATCACGGCGGCGTGGACGTAGCCGGTGCGCCCGCTCCAATGGTCTTCCGGGAAGGCGTGCGATACCACCGGCACGTACTTGAACTGGGGCAGGGTGGCCGCCCATTCTTCGCACAGCGCATTCATGTACAGGTCGCTTGGCCGGCGTCCGCCCCAGTACAGGCTGACCGGACGGGTGGAACCGAGGTGGATCAGGTGCTCGACCAGCGCCTTGACCGGCGCGAAACCAGTGCCGGAGGCCAGCAGCACGATCGGCTTGTCGCTGTCTTCGCGCAGGTAAAAGGTGCCGAACGGCCCTTCGAAGCGCAAAATGTCACGCTCTTTCATGGTGTTGAACACTTGTTCCGTGAACAGGCCTCCCGCCATGTAGCGAATGTGCAAGGTCAGCGGACCGCCCTGGCTGGGCGCGCTTGCCATGCTGTAGCTGCGCCGCTTGCCGTCGCGTAGCATGAACTCGATATACTGCCCCGGACGGTAGGCCAGCGCTTCATTGGCCGGCAGTTGCAGGGTGACGATGGCCACGTCCGGCGCCGGTTTTTCGATGCTGGCCACGCGCGATGGCATCTTGCGCACCGGATAATCGGTGCTGCCGCCCACTTCGCGCGCTTCGATCACCAGATCGGCCGCCGTGGTGGCGCAGCAGAACAGCGAATAGCCCTGGGCTTTTTCTTCGTCGCTCAGCGCGCGCTGCTGGTGCGCCTTGTGCGTCACCGTGCCGGAGACAACCTTGCCCTTGCAGGAACCGCAGGCGCCATTTTTGCAGCCGTAGGGCAGGCCGATGCCGGCGCGGATCGCCGCCGCCAGTACGGTTTCGTCCGCTTCACAGGCAAACTGGTGGCCGCTCGGCTGGACAGTAATCTGAAACGTCATATCGTCATCATCAATAAGAACTACATGGTCGGGGTCGATCGTGCCGGTGTTACTAAGTACCCGCCCATAAATAACTGTGATTTTTGTCTTCCATAGCCGGCGCGCTGCGGCGTTGCCCTCCGCTTGCAGTGCTCGCACTGCAAGCGGAGGGCGCCTTGCATCGCATCCGGCTATGTTCGCCAAAATCTCACATTTATTTCTGCGCGGGTACTTACTTCTGCCGCGACGACCGACGGTTGCGGGTATTTTACATGCACTCCCGCCGGCGCCGCGTGCAACAGCCCGCCAGCCCGGCCCCGCCACCGGCGCTGTCTTTATCTTGTATATTGTCCGGCTACGCCATCGATAACCTTCCATTCACATGATGACCTCTTCACCATTCAAACGGCCGCGTCTCCTGATTCTCGGCTGCGGCGACGTCGGCATGCGCCTGTTGCCGCTGGTGCGCGCGCGCTTTCGCGTCTTCGCCGTCACCAGCAATGCCGAACGCTGCGCCGAGTTGCGCGCGGCCGGCGCGATTCCCATCATTGCCGACCTGGACCAACCGGCCAGCCTGAAACGCCTGGCCGGCCTGGCCGACTGGGTGGTGCACATGGCGCCGCCGCCAGGCGAAGGCGCCATCGATTCGCGCACGCGCAACTTGTGCGCGGTGCTGCCGCCTGGCGCGCGCATGGTGTATATCAGTACCACCGGGGTGTACGGCGACTGCGGCGGCGCGCTGATCGATGAAACCCGCACCGTGGCCCCGCGCAATGCGCGTGCCCAGCGCCGGGTCGATGCCGAACGGGTGCTGCGCGCCTGGGCCAGTCGCAGCGGCGCGCGCCTGGCGATCCTGCGCGTGCCCGGCATCTACGCGCGCGAGCGCTTGCCGCTGCGCCGCCTGGAGCAGGGCACGCCCGCACTGCTGGCGTCGGAGGACGTGTTCACCAACCATATCCACGCCGACGACCTGGCGCGGATTGTCGCATTGGCCTTGTACAGGACATTGCCCGGGCGTATCTATCATGCCGTCGACGATACCCATATGAAAATGGCGGATTATTTCGATACCGTGGCCGACGCCTTTGGCATGGCGCGTCCGCCTCGCGTTGCGCGATCGCAACTAGTTGCTTCGGTATCTCCCATGTTGCTGTCGTTCATGTCCGAGTCGCGGCGCATGAGCAACCAGCGCATCAAGCAGGAACTGGGCGTGCGCCTGCGTTATCCGCAAGTGGCGCCGGCGGTGGCGGCGATGGCGCTGGTAAAATGACGGTCCTCACTAAGGAAGCGCGATGACCTACGAAGAATATCTTGATGAAGTAACCACCCTGATCACCGAAAAGTACAACCTGAGCGACGCTGCCGCGATCAAGCTGGTCGTGAAAGCGCAGGACGCCGAATTTTTCGTCGAGCATGACGAGAAGGAAGCTATGCGCACCGTGGACCGCGCGCACCAGGATGCCAAGGCTTTGTACCTGGCAAGCCAGAAGAAATAGGCAGAAACCCGGCTGTCAATGGGCGAACTCCCGCGCTCGTTTGACGGCCATCAAGTTCTGGGCGCGGCTTGGTCGTATTGTGTGCGATGTCGTCTCTCAATTGCTCACTTGTGCTCACCGCCATGCCTACCGCCGTGCCTACCGCCGTGCCTACCGCCGTGCCACACCAGATCATCCAGCCGTCCAAAGAACAAGTACGCGCCTACATGGCCCGGCGCGAGGGCGCGCGGCGCCCGCCGCCGCCGCCCGACGAGATCCGCCGCCAGCTCGGCTGGCGTCTTGCCCACCCCGATAGTGAGCGCTTGCTCATCGAATTCTATCTGATTCCCACCAACTACAGCTGTTTGGCCACTCAGATTGCCCTGTACTGGCTGTTTGCGCCCGCGCGGCGCGCCGCACGCCGGTCACAATCTCACCAAATATTGCCTTAAACACAAAGTGTATTGAGTTTAAGTTCCGTTGGTTGAGCGAATGTCAACACTTAGGTGTATGATGCAAGCCCATGCCTAAACAGCCGCATATTCAGGCTGTTTTTGCCATCACCGCTTACTAATCGACTGTAAAGACAGTGCCCTGGCGAATATGCCACGGGCGCGAATTTCGAGAGACTTAAATTCATGACCAATCGCAGATTTCCTGAAGAACCGACTTACGATCCGAACAAGGTGCTCGACGCCATCATCGAACGCTTGCAGCTCAAGAACGATGCGGCCCTGTCGCGCGCGCTCGAAGTTGCGCCACCCGTGATCAGTAAAATCCGCCACCGCACCTTGCCGATCGGCGCGACCATCCTGTTGCGCATGCATGAGATCAGCGATTTCAGTATCCGGGAATTGCGCGCCATGATGGGTGTGCCGGCGGTGAGCATCAATCTCAACGCCTGAGGGGCGCCAAAAGAAAAGGGGCACCACGTGCCCCTTGGGATGGCAATGCCGGTCCGCATTGCAGCGCGTCGGCCTTACCTTTCTGGTTTAGTGCCCTTGGGTGGACCGTGGCGCCGCCACCCATGCTTGACCATGGCGTTGCGCAGGCTGCGCGTGCGGCCAGGCATTACTCATTGCCGGCGTCCGGCGTGGCCTGACTTGTTCAAGCCGACTGCGCCACGCCCTTGCTGATCGATAGCAGCAGGTCCGATGTGGCGGCGGTTACAACCATGGGCTCGCTCGAGACCCTCGTGCACCAGGCCGATTGCACAGCCGCTGGCATGGCCCTGGTGCACCATGCCGATTTCACTGCCTCTGCGCTGGTGCGTGTGCACCAGGCCGATTTTGCTTCAGGCGTCGCAGTGCGCGTGCACCAGGCCGATTTTGCTTGCGGCGTTGCAGTGCGCGTGCACCAGGCCGATTTTGCTTCCGGCGTTGCAGTGCGTGTGCACCAGGCCGATTTGGCGCTGTCGGTGGCAGCACGCGTGCACCACGCGGCTTTCGCTTGCGGCGTTGCAGTGCGCGTGCACCATGCGGATTTTGCGCTATCGGTGGTAGTACGGGTACACCATGCGGCTTTGGTGTCGGCCGATACGGTGCGCGTGCACCAAGCCGAGGTAGCGCTGTCGGTGGTAGTGCGGGTGCACCATGCGGCTTTGGCTGCTTCGGCATTGGTCCGGGTGCACCATGCGGCTTTGGCGCCGGCCGATACCGCCGTTTCACCTTCCGCAGTGCGGGTGCACCATGCCGATTGCGCGCCAGCTGTCTCTACCGGCGCCTCTTCCACGGCACGCGTGCACCAGGCGGCGGCGCGGGCGCCATATACTTCGCCGAAGGTGCTTTCATACAGGTCGCGCATGCGGTTGCCGCAGTCCTGCAGGTGCTGCGTATCTTCTGCTTCGCCGCTCATGCCCACATACGGATAGTGATGCAGGAAATAGCCGAACGCGTGCTCGCAATCCTTCGCGTACTTCATCGTGTCCAGAATATGGTAGTGCCAGAAGATGTCGACTTCGATCATCGGCGCGGTTTCGTCTTCCGGGAATGCCTTCATCAGATACAGGAAACGGCGATATTCCACTTCCACCGCATCCGCTTTTTCCTGCGACCAGCCTTCGCCGGATTCGGCATGCGTGAGCTTGAATTTGATCGGGTCCAGATCGAGTTCCGAAATTGCTTTGATTGCGTCGTTGGTCATCATGATTAAGCCTCTTTTGTAGAGTTGTGATTGGTTTATGTGACTACATTCCCTGTTTGGACTTGCGGGTGTTACCGGTACTGCAAGCTGCCTGTCTCCTTTCTTTCTTACGGTCAATCAATTGCCCGATTACATTGATTTCCGTTACTGTTTGAGGATGTTGCGCCGGTCCGCTTCCGACTTATTGACTTTGCTCAAGCATTACTCGGGGATATTCCTAGTGCACTGCGGATGCACTGACTGTGCCGCAAGCCATCGAGGAGGAATCTGTTTAGGACAATGCCCGTCGTCATCAGACAAACGCTGCATGCGCTTCATTTTTGCTGGACGTACCGCTGGCGTGGCCACGCGCGGGCTCATTGTGCAAAGGGACGCTCACGCAGACCGTGGTCCCTTCGCCGCTATCGCTGGTGATGGAAAACGAGCCGCCGAGGATGCTGATGCGTTCCTCGATGCCGACCAGGCCGAAGGAGCCGACCTTGGCCCGTTCGCCCGCCTGCAAACCGATGCCGTTGTCGCTGACGGTCATCGACAGGCGGTTGCCGCCCAGCTTGAGTTCGACCCTGACCCGGCTGGCCTGCGCATGGCGCACGATGTTGCTCAGCGATTCTTGCAGGATGCGGAAAAAAGCCGTGGCCGCATGGTCGCTGAGCGCCACTTCCTTCGGCTCGTCGATCAGTTCGCAGGCAATGCCGGTGCGGCGCTTGAATTCGGCGATCTGCCACTCGACCGCCGCCGACAGCCCCAGGTCGAGCACGTTCGGACGCAGGTCGTTGATGATCTGGCGCACGCTCTTGATGGTGGCGTCGATCTGCTGCAAGGTGGAGCGCGCGCGCGCGTGCAGGCGCGGATGGCGCTCGCGCGTGCGCGAACTGAGCATGTCCGCCTCGATGCGCAGCGCCAGCAGGTTCTGGCCGAGGTCGTCGTGGATTTCGCGCGCGATGCGCTTGCGCTCGCCTTCCTTGATCTGGTCGGCGTGGGCCGCCAGGCGGCGCAGGTTCTGGTGCGACAGTTGCAGCTTGGCCTGGCTGTCGCGCAGTTCGCGCGTCATGCCCTTGGCCATCTTGATGGCGCGCCGTCGTGACGAGGTCAGCGCATGGAACAGGGCGTACAACAGCATCGAGCTGACCGAGCCGGCCATCATCGCCAGCCACGGCGCGAATTCCTCGAAGCCCGTGTACAGCTCGGTGGCGGCGACGCTGAAGGTGGCGTCCCACTGGCGGCCGTTGAAGTCGATCGGCAAGGTCGCGTAGAAGCGTTCCGGCGCCAGCGCGGCGGGCAGGGATGTTTCGTCGTTTCCGCCGCTGTCGAACAACACGCGCCCGCGCAGCATGTCCGGGCCGAGGGCGTTATCGACCAGCATCATGCGCACATTCTTGATCGGCACTTCGTCGATCACGCCCTGCACCAGCTTCTGCACGCTGAAAGCGATTCCGACCGTGCCCAGATAAGCGGCGCGCCGCTGCGCCACGGTCGCGGTCGGCGCATGCGGCCGGTAGACCGGCAGGCGCATGCCGAGCCCGGTGCGGCCCGGTCCCGAAATGAAGGAAATCGGCAAGCCCGAGGTGAACAGCTTGCCGGTGTCGCGCAGCTCGCCGAGCGTGTCGACGATCAGCGGATTGGTGAACAGGTCGTAGCCGAGCGTGGCGGCCCAGCGTACTTCCGGCTCCACGAAGGTGACCACCGTGTAGGAAGGACGGCGCCCGGGTGGCTTGATGGTGAACTCCTCCGCCTCGCCGGCGCCGTCGGCCGCGCGTTCCTTGCGCACGCGCTGCAGGAAGGCATCGCGGTCGGCGTCCTGCAGCATCTGGGCGAAATTGATGTTTTCGATGGCCGGGAAATTACGCGCCAGTCCCAGTCCGTTGACGTAGCCGTGGAACTGGCGGCGCGTGAGCGGCTCGCTGATCTGGAATACGCTGACCGTGCCGCGCAACACGTCGGTATACGACTTGATGCGGGCGTTGATGGTGTTGCGGGCATTTTGCGCCAGGCCGGCAAAACGGGCGCGCGAATCGGTTTGAATAGAATTGGCGGTGGCAAGGTAAAGCACCAAACCCACCGCCAGCGAGAAGGGCAAGCCGACCCAAAGGGCGGGACGAGCCATCGAAAATGTTTTTATAGTTGTCTTCAGAGTAAGCATGGTGCGTTGCATTCCTTTCGGTAGCCCCAAATGGCGATGCATTGTTTGATCCACATTAACCGGAAGTTAGTTGTCATAATACCTATTGATCCTGCTAGGTATGGAGATCGGAAAAGTCTGAATATAGAAAGAACCCCGCCGCGGCAGTGCCGGGGCGGGGTTCGGTGGGGACGAAAGCGTCGCGTTTCGGCAACGTTTATTTTGCCCAGCTATCTTTCAAAGTAGTAACTCTGTTAAATACCGGCTTGCCCGGGGTGGAGTCGACACGGTCCGCGACGAAGTAGCCGTGGCGCTCGAACTGGAAGCGCTGGTCGGGTTCGGCCGCGCTCATGCCCGGCTCCAGATAGGCCGTCACCACTTCCAGCGCGTTCGGATTGAGGAACGGCTTCCATTCGCGCCCGCCGGCATCCGGCTGCGGCTCGGTGAACAGGCGGTCGTACAGGCGCACTTCGGCCTCCAGGGCGGTGGCGGCGCTGACCCAGTGAATGTTACCTTTGACCTTGTAGGTGTTCGAACCTTCGGTACCCGATTTGCTGTCCTCGAAATACTTCACGTGAACGGCGGTAACATTCCCATCGGCATCCTTGTCGAAACCGGTGCATTCGGTCACGTAGCCGTGACGCAAGCGAACCCGGCTGCCGGGGGCGTCGCCGATCGGCGGGAAATACCGAAAGTAACCTTTTGTCGGCACTTCCATGAAGTCATCCTGCTCGATCCAGAGCTCCCTTGTTATAGGGAAAGTACGCAGCCCGCGCTCCGGAAAGTGCGGATGCACGGGCGAGGTGCATTCGACCGATTCGCCTTCCGGAAAGTTATCAATAATCAACTTCAGCGGACGCAGCACGGCGGTGGCACGCGGCGCTTTCGGGTCGAGATCTTCGCGCAGGCAGCCTTCCAGGGTGCTCATGTCGATCCAGCCGTCGGCCTTGGACACGCCGATGCGCTCGCAGAACAGCTGGATCGATTCCGGCGTGTAGCCGCGCCGGCGCAGGCCGACGATGGTCGGCATGCGCGGATCGTCCCAGCCGGTCACGATGCCGTCTTCGACCAGTTCGCGCAGCTTGCGCTTGCTGGTGACCACGTAGGTCAGGTTCAGGCGCGCGAATTCGTACTGGTGCGGCAGCGGCTTGTTGAAGAAGCCGCCTTCGGCCAGGGTGGCCAGCAGCCAGTCGTAGAACGGGCGGTGGTCCTGGAATTCGAGCGTGCAGACCGAATGGGTGATGTTTTCCAGCGCGTCCGAAATCGGGTGCGTGAAGTCGTACATCGGATAGATGCACCAGGCGTCGCCGGTACGGTGATGGTGCGCATGGCGGATCCGGTAAATGGCCGGGTCGCGGTTGGTCATGTTGGGCGAGGCCATCGAATCGGCGGCCATCTTGATGCGCAGGATGTGTTCGCCGTCCTTGTATTTACCGGCCTTCATGTCGCGCAACATCGCCAGCGATTCCTCGGGCGTGCGGTCGCGGAAGGGCGAGTTGGTGCCCGGCGTGCCGAAGTTGCCGCGGTTTTTCTTGATATCGTCGGCGCTCTGGCTGTCCACGTAGGCGAAGCCGGCCGTGATCAGGTATTCGGCCATGGCGTACAGGCGGTCGAAATAGTCGCTCGCGTAGTACAGGTGGCTCTGGCCTTGTTGTTCCCAGCTGAAACCGAGCCATTTGACGCTGTCGATGATGGTGTCGACGTATTCCTGTTCTTCCTTGGCCGGATTGGTATCGTCGAAGCGCAGGTGGCAGCGGCCCTGGTAGTCGCGCGCCAGGCCGAAGTTGACGCAGATCGACTTGGCGTGGCCGATGTGCAGGTAGCCGTTCGGCTCCGGCGGGAAGCGGGTGATAACTGGCGGCAAGCCCTCACGGACGTGCGCGCCGGCGGCCAGGTCGTTCTCGACGATGGCGCGCAGGAAGTTCGGCGACGGGGCATTCGCAGCCGGCGCCGCAGTGTTTTTTTCGTTGCTCATGGAGGAATGCTTTGCGAATGATAGGGTTGTGTCATTCTAACGCAATGCGTATATATTGCGTTAGTGGGCGGGGTGTCGCTACACTTCCGCCGTTGCCGCCACACATAAAACCGTCTTTCCCGCGAAGGCGGGAATCCAATTTCGTCGCTCATCGCAGGTGCCTTGGATTCCCGCCTTCGCGGGAAAGACGGTTTTGAGGGTAGAGGGGCAAAACGAATTGGTCGAAGCTTGTAGTTTGTGACAAAACGACCAAGCCGACGCCACTACACGTCACTCCAGTCGGGCGGCCTTCACTCCCGGCATCCCATTCCGCCCCGCCGCCGCCGTTCTATAGGATAATCTCGCTTTACAGTTTCGGCAGCAGGAGTTTCCCGTGGACAATTTATACACCACCCTCGGCGTGGCGCCGAATGCGACCGACGACGAGATCAAGAAGGTTTACCGCTCGCTGGCGATGCGTTTCCATCCGGACCGCAACGATGCGCCCGGTGCGGAAGTGCGTTTCAAGAGCATCGTCAAGGCTTACGAAATCCTGTCCGACCCGGCCAGGCGCGAGGAATACAACCAGAGCGTCAACCACCGCATCATCATCGATGCGGAAGAAGAGGCGTTCGCCTTGTGGCGTTCGCTGTTCAGTCTGAATGGCGTGACCTTGCCGGTGTAAGCATCGCCCCCAACTTCCGGACATGGCACGCGCTTGCCCAAGGCGCCGTGCGTCCGCGCTTCGCTTCAACAGTCGATACGCATTACCAACAGGATCAGAAAATGACAAAAGTACATCCCGAATTTGCCTACCAGTCGCGTGAACTCGGCGGCCAGATCGACGGCATTTTGGGCGACCCGCCGAACCGCAAGAACTACGCCATGATGGTCAATGCCCTGGTGAGCGAATACACCAGCGGCGGCGGCATCGAAGACGTCAACATGATGAGCTTCGCGCTGGTCGATCACATCACCTTCAGCAATCCCAAGGGCTTGCTGGCCGAAGCGGGCGAGTACGAAGGCGGCAGCCCCGAAAAAGTCTTCGCCATGGCCGCCTGCGAGGGCGACGCCGAAGCCATGTACGCCGCCATGACCGACAACCACCCGGACCTGGCGCGCCAGGCCATCATCACCGCGTTCCTGTTCAAGCACCCGCGCCTGTGGGACGAGGACGACGAATCGCTCGAACAGCTCTCGCGCGACGATGACGGCGACGACCGCTACGACGACGAAGACGACGGCGTCACCGACGACTTCGCCCAGATGTTCGATAAGGAAGGAGATTGAGCATGAGCGAAAACAGCAATCTGCCCGCGCTGTCGAAACAGATCAGCGAACTGGTACTGGCCGGTTCGCTGTCGCATGCCGAGCAGGCGTTTTCCGAAGCGGTCGAGACGCATGGCGACCTGGCCGTGGTCGAGGTGCTCTCCACCCTCGCGCCGCAGGTCACGGCCCTGCACTTGTCCGGTTTCGACGGCGGCAAGACCTCGCTGGCGACCTTGCTGGTGCCGCCCAAGGCCTGGGCCGACAGCCTGGCGTTTTTCGCCGCCACCTGGTCGGACGACATGATCGAAGACGACCCTGAGCGGGTCGCCGAAACCCTGTTCGCGCACGTGCACGGCATCGTGTTTTCGGCCGACGACCCGGAGCGCCGCGCCGAGCTGCTGATGGAGGCGTCGGCCACCGATCATGGCGCGACCGTGTTCGCGATCCTGTTCTCGATGGCGCCGAAAGAGATGCTGGAACTGGCCGGCGAAGTGCTGGCCAAGGGCCCGTACATCACCAGCCAGACCTCGTCCGACAGCGACGTGGCGCCGTTGGCGATCGAACTGGCCAAGGCCAGCGAAGATGGCTGGGACCGCGCCCTGTTCGAACTGTTCCCCGACTTCCGCCACAGCGGCGACATTGCCGACGCCGAGTACACTGACGATCCGGACGAAGAGCAGCAGTTCCTGATGCGCAGCACCAAGGAACTGCTGTACCGCTTGCGCAAGCAGGTGCCGTCCTCGCGCAGCAATGTGCCCAAGCGCGGCGTGCGCAAGAGCATCGGCACGGGAATCTTCTCGTGATGGAGGCGGCGCCAAACACGCTGCCGGCCATCGTCATCGAGCGCCTGCCACGGCTGGTGCGGGCGATCCGCTGCCTGTCCGCGCGCGAAATCGGCGACGAGTCGGTGATCCTGGCCGACGAACTGGCCGGCATCACCGCCATGGTGGCCGAAAAGTTCACCAACGACCGCACCGCCGAAGGCATCCAGAAGGCCTTGCTGCTGACGGTGGGCTGCGTGTCGCTGGGGCTCGAGCATGAACTGGGCGAAGAAGACGACGATGCCACGCTCGATTTCCTGATCGAAGAAGGCGCCGAGCATGCGTTCCAGGCGGGTTTTCGCATGGTGCGCGACCTGGCCGCCTTGCCGGAAGATTCGCTGGTGGGCGAGTACGACCAGGACCCGGTGTACGCGCAGCGGCGCCTGAAGGATTTGTTCGTCGACATCTGCAGCGCCGATCCGTACCAGAACTGGGCCGGGTTCGAAAAATTCGAGGTCCAGTACAAGCAGCGCAAGGCGGTGCAGGCGATCGTGCGCGCGGCCGGCTGGCTGCGCCGCCATCACTACGCGGGGCCGATCAACGACGCCGACCTCAATGCCGAAGGGGTGATTGCGGTCGCGATCATTTTTGCGATCGAAGGAGGCGGGCGGATCGTGGCGCGCACCGGGCAGGCCGACTTTGAGCGATTGGTGAAATCGGTCCGCAAGAACAAGCCCGATTATGAAGAGGGCTGGGCGGCGCTGATGAAGCAGGTCCCGGCGCAGCACCAGCCGGTGATCGCGGAGCGGATTGAATCGTACCGCACCAACTGCACCGTGATCCAGAAAATCCGCACGCGCACGGCGATGAAAACCTTGTTCGCCGAGTTCGAGAACTATGCGGGTTCGGAGCTCGATGCGGATTATGGTTGATGTCCCTGCAAGTCGTTGTTAGCAGGACCGTGGCGCTGTAAGCACGTTTGGTCTCAAAACCGTCGTTCCCGCGCAGGCGGGAATCCATAGCACGTGTGAGCAAGGGTGCTATGGATTCCCGCCTGCCCGGGAACGACGGTTTTGCAGTTAACGAAGTCTGCGACGGTCGCAGCGGCTAAACCGCCGCCTCACTCGCCAACGCCAAAAATGCCTGCACCAGCGGCGCATGCTCGCCCTTCCTCTGCGCCAGCAGCAAGGTGGTGGTCGCTCCCGCATCGAGCAAGGGCCGATAACACACCCCGTCCATCCTGATCCGCTCAAACGACCCTGGCAGCACCGACACCCCGCATCCCGCCGCCACCAGCCCGATAATGGTCGACGCTTCCCCCGCCGTCTGCGCCACCCTCGGCACGAACCCCGCATCCCGGCACAACCTGAAAATCTGCGGATAAATCCCGGTCCCCGCGCTGTGCGGATACATCACGAACGGCAGCTCGGCCATCTCGCTGAGCGCGACCGCTTTCTTGCGCGCCAGGGCCAGCCCGGTCGGCAGCACCGCCACCAGCGGATCTTCGCGCAGCGCCGTCAAGCCGATATTGTCCGGCAGCGTATCTTCCGGCGGGCGCACGAATCCCAGGTCGAGTTCGCGCCGCGCCAGCATCTCGATCTGCGGCACGGTGGCCATTTCGTGCAGGGTCAGGGTCACCGCCGGATACTGCTGGCGATAGCGGTTGATCACGTTCGCAAACAGGGGCGTGAGCGGCGTCGAGAAGGTGAACCCGATGCGCAGTTCGCCCGCCTCGCCGCGTTCGGCCCGGCGCGCGGTGCTGGCCGCCTGCTCCGACAAGGCCACGATGCGGCGCGCATCGTCCAGGAACAGTTTACCGGCCTCGGTCAGCCTCACCCAGCGCTTGGTGCGCTCGAACAGCTGCGCCCCGACGTCCGCTTCGAGCATCTGGATCGCGTGGCTCAGTGGTGGCTGGCCGATGTGCAGGCGCTCGGCGGCGCGCGTGAAATGCAGTTCCTCGGCCACGGCGATGAAGTAGCGAAGCTGGCGAAATTCCATGTCTGTAATCGATTCAGTGTATGAGAAACGACTCAAATATATATTGGACAGTATAAAAGCGCAAACCTAAGATAACTCCAGTCTATTCACTTCGGGTTGTCCATCATGCCTTCCAGCGCCGTTACCGCCGCTTCCCCCGCTTTCAAGCGCATCAACCGCGCCATGCTGTGCGGCGGCTTTTCCGCTTTCGCGCTCCTGTATTGCGTGCAGCCGCTCATGCCGCTGCTGGCGCACCAGTTCGCGCTCACGCCGGCGCAAAGCAGTTGGTCGCTGTCGATCGCCACTTTGGCACTAGCGGTGTCGCTGGTGATCAGCGGCGCGCTGTCGGACCGCATCGGCCGTAAAAAACTCATGACCTTCGCGCTGGTCGGCGCCGCCGTGTTCACGCTGCTGACCGCCGTCGCCCAGAACTACGCACAACTGCTGGTGCTGCGCGCCTTGCTCGGGTTTTCGCTGGGCGGCATGCCGGCGGTGGCTATGGCCTACCTGAGCGAAGAAATCGAAGGGCCGTCGCTCGGGCTGTCGATGGGCCTCTACATCAGCGGCACCGCGCTCGGTGGCATGGCGGGCCGGGTGATCGCCTCGTTTGTGAGCGACCATTATTCATGGCGCCTGGCGCTCGGCGCGATGGGCGCCGCCGGCTTGTACGCGGCCTGGGAGTTTGCGCGCAGCTTGCCCGAGTCGCACAATTTCAGGGGCGGCAAGCCGGGAGTGCGCGGCTTGCTGGAAGGCGCCCGCACGCATCTGCGCGACGACGGCATGCCGTGGCTGTTCGCGCTGGGTTTCCTGGTGATGGGCGTGTTCGTGAGCCTGTATAACTACATCGGCTACCGCATGCTGGCCGCGCCGTTTAACCTGAGCCAGAGCGCGGTGGGGGCCATGTCGGTGCTGTATCTGATCGGGATGTTCAGTTCCGTGTGGGCCGGCCGGCTGGCCGACCGCATCGGCCGGCGCAATGTGCTGTGGATGGTGACGGTGATCATGCTGGCCGGTCTGCTGCTCACCTTGTCCAGCCATCTGCTGTTGATTCTGGCGGGGATGAGTATGTTTACGTTCGGGTTTTTCGGGACCCACTCGGTGACCAGCAGCTGGGTCGGCCGGCGGGCGAGGGCGCCGCAGGCGCTGGCGTCGGCCATGTACCTGTTCTTCTACTATATCGGATCGAGCGTCATCGGCTCGGTATCGGGGATCGTGTGGAGCGCGGCCGGCTGGAATGGTGTGGTGGCGATGCTGGCGCTGGCCCTCGGCCTGGCCCTGGCGATGGCGCTGCGGCTGCGCGGACTGGCGCCGATCGAGGCGGCCGGTCTGAAGGCAGCGTAAGCGCGCCGATGGTGGGTAGGCAGGTGCTTACCTCTCCCAGATTTTCCATATCGGTTTGAGCAAGGGGAGCTTGGGCGTTGGTGTTGGCTCCACGGCGTCGCCGGCGGCGCGGGGCTGCACCGGCACTGGCACCGGTTCCTCCTTGGCCTGAAGCTGTTCCAACTGCCACCTTGCATTTTCGTCGGGCGGCTGTGCAATCGACCTGCCGCCACGGTGCGCCTGCTGTACGTAGTTGTGATGCGGCGTGGGCAAGGACTCCGAGCACTGCCTGGAACAGGAGTTGACCAGCATCGGAAACACGTCGGTGCCGACTTTTAAGCTGATCCAGAGCTGCAGGATGTTGTCGTAGCCGGTTTCGGTCCCGCACACACTGCACTTGACCGTGTCGCCGTGATAGCGGACCGGATTGCCGTTCAGTTGCGGAAAATGCAGGCGGTGCTTGTAGTTCCCATACAGGGCACGAGTGCTGACCCGGCTGTTGACCAGGTTTTTGCAGCGCGTCAGTTCATACGGAAACCACTGCAAGCCATACGAGGTGTAGACGTCGAAGTGCGTCAACGCCGTCATGTCGCCGATTTCCGGTGGAATGCGCTTGAGCTTGCTACCGTAGAGATGCACCTTGGTGACGCGCTTTAACTTGCCGATCGATTCCGGCAGCGTAAAAATGCCGGCGTACAGTTCGGGCCCGAGTGCCTCGCGCGGCGCGAATTCGTCCGCACCGCTCGCGTCGATTTCATCGATATAGCGGCACAGCGCCTTCCAGGCATCGGAAGACCGGTCTTGGACCTCATTGTCGATCCGGGAGATGTAGCGGTTGAATTTCATGGCATGTGCTTTCGGGGTTGAACAACAGGGCGACAGCGAATCAGATTGCGCCTTTTGCCCGCAAGGCCGCAATCTCTTCTTCGCTGCGCCCCAGCAGATCGCGCAGCACTTCATCGGTATGCTGCCCCAGCATCGGCGGCGGCAAGTCGGCCTGCGCGGGTGTGAGCGACATTTTCATCGGGCTGCGCACCAACTTCACCTTGCCCGCCGCCGGATGATCCATCTCGATGGCCACGCCGCGCGCTTTCACCTGCTCGTTCTCGAACACTTCGCCGACATCGTTGATCGGCCCGCACGGCACTCCAACCGCCTCCAGCTGCGCAATCCACTCGTCGCGCGTGCGCGTTTTGACCATCTGCGCCAGCAGCGGCACCAGCACATCGCGGTGCTGCACGCGCAGCGGATTGGTGGCAAAGCGCGGGTCGGTCAGCAAATCAT
The DNA here is from genome assembly GCF_011682065.1 of Massilia rubra. Classification (GTDB taxonomy): domain Bacteria; phylum Pseudomonadota; class Gammaproteobacteria; order Burkholderiales; family Burkholderiaceae_D; genus Telluria_A; species Telluria_A rubra. The sequence continues at coordinate 105,582 of NZ_VUYU01000011.1, forward strand.
CACGTCCGCCCGCTTCCACGAACTTGCGGTACTGCCCGTCGTTCCCGGTCGCGACGATGATATGTCCGTCCGCGCAGGCAAACGTCTGGTACGGCACGATGTTGGCATGCGCATTGCCCCAGCGCTTGGGCGCCTTGCCGCTGTTAAGGTAATTGCTGCCCACATTGGCCAGCATCGCCACCTGGGTATCGAGCAGCGCCATGTCGATGTACTGGCCTTGCCCCGTGCGGTCGCGGTGCGTCAGCGCGGCCAGTACCGCCACGGTGGCGTACATGCCGGTCATCAGGTCGGTCAGCGCCACGCCGGCTTTTTGCGGCCCGCCGCCGGGCAGGTCGTCACGCTCGCCGGTGACCGACATCAGCCCGCCCATGCCCTGGATCAGGAAGTCGTAGCCGGCCCGGTGCGCATACGGCCCGTCCTGCCCGAAGCCGGTCACCGAGCAGTACACCAGGTCCGGCTTGATGTCTTTCAGGCTGTCGTAATCGAGCCCGTAGCGTTTCAGCTGGCCGACCTTGTAGTTTTCCAGCACCACGTCGGCTTCGCGCGCCAGGTCGCGAATCAGTGTCTGGCCCTCGGGCGTGGCAATATCGACCGTGACGGAACGCTTGCCCCGGTTCGCAGTCAGGAAGTAGGCGGCCTCGCTGGTGTCGTTGCCGTCGGCGTCGCGCGCGTACGGTGGCCCCCAGGCGCGCGTGTCGTCGCCCACGCCGGGTCGTTCGATCTTGATCACATCGGCGCCGAGATCGGCCAGGTTCTGGGAGCACCAGGGACCGGCCAGCACGCGCGACAGATCGAGTACGCGGATGTGGCCGAGCGCCTTGGGCATGCCCGAAAATGCTTGAGTCATTGTGTCTGCCTTGTTGCAAATCAGGCAGCAATTATATCGGCTTGCGCGCCGCTGCGGCCAAGCGTGGAACGCGGCCGGACCGCCCTGGCCATTTTGTGATGAAAAGTTAAATTGGTCAGACCAATAACTTGAATTGGACTAGCCGATTTTGGAGTTTGCTGGCATACTTAGCGAAACCGACCGCAATGGCGCCCGCAATTTCCGGGCTCATGCGGGTACGGGCAGACAAGGCGACCAAAAATGACGACACCGGAAAAAACCCCGCTCCATATTCGCATGCACGCGGCCGACAACGTGGCCATCGTGGTCAACGATGGCGGCTTGCCGGCGGGGACGGTGTTTCCCGACGGGCTGGTGCTGGTCGACGCGGTGCCGCAGGGGCACAAGGTCGCCCTGGGCGATTTCGCCGAGGGCGACCCGGTGACGCGCTATAACGTGACGATCGGCTTTGCCGCCCGCGCGCTGCCGAAAGGCAGCTGGATTTCGGAAGCGGTGCTGCGCATGCCGGCCGCGCGCGAACTCGAAGGCTTGCCGATCGCCACCCGCGCCGCCCCCGTCATGGAGCCCCTGGAAGGCTACACCTTCCAGGGCTTCAAGAATGCCGACGGCTCGGTGGGAACACGCAATATCCTGGCCATTACCACCACCGTGCAATGCGTCTCCGGCGTGGTCGAACACGCGGTCAAGCGCATCAAGAGCGAACTGCTGCCGCACTACCCGAACGTGGACGACGTGGTCGGACTCGAACACACCTATGGCTGCGGCGTGGCGATCGATGCGCCGGGCGCCGAGATCCCGATCCGCACCTTGCGCAACATCACCCAGAACCCGAACTTCGGCGGTCAGGCGATGGTGGTCAGCCTGGGCTGCGAAAAACTGCAGCCGGCGCGCCTGTTCCCGAAAGGCTCGATCCCGATCCTGAGTGGCGCCGACCCCGCGCACGTGTGCCTGCAGGACGACGGCCACGTGGGCTTTCAGTCGATGATCGATTCGATCATGCGCACCGCGGAAGTGCAGCTCAAGGCGCTCAACCTGCGCCGGCGCGAAACCTGCCCGGCATCCGACCTGGTGGTCGGCGTGCAGTGCGGCGGCAGCGATGCGTTTTCGGGCGTGACGGCCAATCCGGCGGTCGGCTACGCAACCGATTTGCTGGTGCGCGCCGGCGCCAGCGTGATGTTTTCGGAAGTGACGGAAGTGCGCGACGGGATCGATCAACTGACCTCGCGCGCCGCCAACGCCGACGTGGCCGAGGCCATGATCCGCGAAATGGCCTGGTACGATGCCTACCTGACGCGCGGCGGCGTCGACCGCAGCGCCAACACCACGCCGGGTAACAAGAAGGGCGGGCTGTCGAACATCGTCGAAAAGGCGATGGGGTCGATCGTCAAGTCGGGGTCGTCCGCGATCACCGGCGTGCTCTCGCCCGGCGAAAAACTCAAACAGAAAGGGCTGATCTACGCAGCCACCCCCGCCAGTGACTTCATCTGCGGCACCTTGCAGCTGGCGGCGGGAATGAATATCCATGTGTTTACCACGGGGCGCGGCACGCCGTACGGCCTGGCCGAATGCCCGGTGATCAAAGTGGCCACGCGCAACGACCTGGCGCGCCGCTGGCACGACCTGATGGACGTGAACGCGGGCCGTATCGCCAGCGGCGAAGCGAGCATCGAAGACGTCGGCTGGGAGTTGTTCAAGCTGATGCTCGACGTGGCCAGCGGCAGCAAGACCTGGGCCGAACACTGGAAGCTGCATAACGCCCTGACCCTTTTCAATCCTGCACCGGTGACCTGATTATGAGCAAACCCTTCAAACGCATTTTGCTGACCGGCGCCGCCGGCGGCCTCGGACGCCAGCTGCGCGAGCGCATCAAACCGTGGGCCGACATCGTGCGCCTGTCCGACCTGGCCGATGTCGGCCCGGCCGGCGAAGGCGAAGAAGTCGTGCAGTGCGACCTGGCCGACAAAGCCGCCGTGCTGGCGCTGATGGAAGGCGTGGACGCGGTACTGCACTTCGGCGGGATTTCGACCGAAGCGCCATTCGACGCGATCATGCAGGCCAATATCCTCGGCACGGCCAACCTGTACGAAGCGATCCACAAGTGCGGCGTCAAGCGGGTGGTGTTCGCCAGCTCGAACCACACGATGGGCTACTACAAGACCACCGACCTGGTCGACGCCGACATGCCGCCGCGCCCTGACGGCATGTACGGCGTGAGCAAGGTGTTCGGCGAATCGCTGTCGCGCTACTACTTCGACCGCTTCGGCATCGAAACCGTATGCCTGCGCATCGGTTCGTGCTTCCCGGAGCCGGCCAACCCGCGCATGATGATTACCTACCTGAGCCTGGACGACCTGGTCGAAGCGCTGCGCTGCTCGCTGTTTGCCGCGCGCGTGGGCCACACCATTGCGTTCGGCGTGTCGGACAACAAGGCAAAATGGTGGGACGACCGTCATTCGCGCCATCTCGGATTCGTGGCCAAGGACAGCTCGACCCAGTTCGAACACAAGTTCCCCTTCGGCGGCAGCTACGCGCCGGCCGACGACATCACCATCACCTACCAGGGTGGCGGCTTCTTGCTGACCGGGCCGCAGTATAACTAGCCTGGCCCCGCTGGTGCTGCGCAGCGCGCAGCTCTCCGCCGAGATCCTTCCGGGTGTCGGCGGCGCCTTGTCGCGCCTGGACTGGATCGGCGCTGGCGCGCCGGTGCCGGTGCTGCGCCCGTACGCCGGCGGCGCGGGCGGCGGCGCGCCGCGACCGAACCAGCTGGCCTGCTTTCCGCTGGTGCCATGGTCGAACCGCATGGCCGGTGGTTTTTCGTATGGCGGCGAGCGTTACGACATCGCGCCGAACCGCGAGGGCGATCCGTTTCCGATTCATGGCGAAGGCTGGCAGCGGCCGTGGACGGTGGCGTTCCAGTCGGCCAGCCAGGTGCTGCTGATGCTCGAGCGCCGCGACGGCCTGCCGTTTTCGTACCGCGCCTCGCTCGACTACGCCTTGCGCGGCAATGCGCTGGTGGTGACGCTGGAGGTCACCAACACCGGCGTGCTGGCGCTGCCGTTCGGTTTGGGTTTGCATCCGTGGATGCCGCGCAGTCCCGGCACCACCTTGCAGGCGGTTGCGCGCAGCGTGTGGATGGCCGGCGCGGATAAACTGCCGTCGCATGCGCAGGCGATGCCGGATGCGTGGTCGTTCGCGGTTGAGCGCGCGCTCCCGCAAGGCCCGGTCGACAATGTCTTCGAAGGCTGGGATGGCAAGGCGCGCATTCGCTGGCCGGAGAATGGCCTGACGCTGTCGATAGCGGCAGACTGCGGGTATTACATTGTGTACGCACCGGCCGGTGGGGATTTTTTCTGCTTCGAGCCGGTCGACCACCTGATCGACGCGCACAACATGGCGGGCGGGCCTGCCAGGCATGGCTTGACGATCCTGGCGCCGGGGCAGCGGCTGCGCCGCACCTTCAGCTTTACGGTAACTTGATTGCCACTTGCGCCACGCCGCGTTCGATGGTCTGCACCACGCGCGACGCGGGCTTTAACGCCAGCTCGATCACCCGCAAGGCCAGCTGCGGCTGCGCGTCCCCGCACATGAAAATATCGGCCGCCGCAAAGCCGTACTCCGGCCAGGTATGGATCGAGATGTGCGACTCGGCCAGCAGCAGCACGCCGGTCACCCCCATCGCCTCGCCAAAACTATGAAAATGGCTGTGCAAGATGCGCGCCCCGGCCGCTTGCGCGCCGGCGCGCAGCAGCGCATCGATATCGGCGCTGGTCGTCAACAGCGCCGGATCAACGCCATGGAAATCGGCCAGCAGATGAATGCCAGCCGGGCGATGTGCGGCCATCGTCATTTGTGCCCGCCGCCGGAACCGCCGCCGGAACTGCCGCTGTTCGAACTCCAGCTGCTGCCGCTGCTACCGCGATTGCCGCCGTGACCGGAGTGCGTGTTGGACATGGAATCGAACATCGCGACCCAGATGATGATGGTCGTGAGCACCGTCACCGCGATCGCGTACAGTAAATAGCGTTCGTTCATTGCTCATCCTTGTTGGCGATGCGGGTAAATGCCGCCGGCAGGAAAATGGCCGCCAGCCCCACCAGCAGGAACAGCGCCGACGTGCCGAAGTTGACCAGCAGCGGAATCAGGTTCAATCCGAGCAGCCACAAGAAAAACTTGAACAGGATGTTCGACAGCGGCGCCCCGCGCGCGGGTGGCGCGTTCCTGGGCGTGGCGGGGACCCGCGGCGCGCCGGGCGGCCTGGCTTTCTTGACCGGGTCGTCGAACCAGGCCATCACCTGGTCGGTAGCCAGGGGCTTGGAGCGCGACCAGGTCATCTCCTCGTCGGTGACCTCGGCCGCCAGGGTGGTTTTGCCGTATTTGAATTCCATCGTGCGGGTCCGGTCGCCGGCCTGCACGCGCCAGTTGAAGGCGCCCGCGGCGGCCACTACCCGCGCCATGTAATCGGCCGACTTGTTGTACTCGACCTTGTCGGCCAGGGCCACATCGGGTTGGTCCGCATGCCACGCCGGCCAATGGCTCATGACGTCGGCCCGATGCCAGCCATCGACGCTTTCGACCAGCCAGAAAAAACTGGCGCGCGTGCTGTAGAGCAGATACTGGGTCCAGCTTTCCCCATCGTCCGCCTCGCAGGTCATGGCGCCGATCACGGTGCACTGGCTGCCGCCGATGTTGGCCTTCGCGCCGATCTCGATCGTGGTGCGCATGCGCGCGACTTTGTCGCCGGCCGCCAGCACCCGCGCTTCGGGTCCGGCGGCGTCGAGCTGCGCCTTGCAGGCCGGGCAAACCAGGTTGGTCGCCACCCCCGGCAGGTAGCTGATGGTGCTGCCGCACGAAGGGCAGTCGAGGGCGTCGACCTTGCCGCGGTATTTGCCGGCGCTGGCGCGGATCTGTTCATCGTCGCGCAGCAGCTGGCAGCGCATCTCGGCCAAGGTGACCGCGACCCCGGTGTACACCACCGGCACGTCGCCATCGGTGTAGTCGAGCGTGAGAAAGCGCGGGCCGCTGCGAAAGTCGGCCACCCTGATGCGCCAGCCTTCGCCAACCCGGAACGGCAGCTCGCCCTGGCCGGCGATGCATTCGCCGCTGCGTTTTTCCGACGCCAGCCAGCGCTCCCCGTCGATCTGGCAGGTTTGGGCCACGCCGATGGCGTTGAATCCGGGCAGGGCGAGCGTGACCGCGCGCACGCTGGTGAGGGTGAACAGGCCCGAAAAGTCGCCCAGCCAGGCGTTGCTGCCGTCGTCGTACAGCACGTACCACTCGTTCCACAAGCCCCTGGCATAGCGCAGCTGGATGCGCCCGACCACCGTGAAATGGCGCCCGCCGGCGACGCCGCTGGTGCCGACCTGGATCGGCGAATAGTCTTCCAGCACGGACGACATGGTGCCCAGGTTCTTGACGGCGTCGGCATCCTTGAGCAGGGTGGCGCGACAAAACTCGCACACCGCCATGACGGCGGCGTGCGATTTGAACCGGACTTCGGCGCCGCAGCTGGGGCAGGAGACAATGTGCATTTAGCCGAGCAGTTGTTTGAGCAGCTCCGTCTTGGTGCCGTTGTAGTCGTCTTGCGAGATCAGCCCCTTGTCGAGCAATCCCTTCAGTTTCGTCAGGCGCTCTTCGATCGGGTCGACCTGCGGCACGGGCGCCTGCAAGGGCGCGGTCGGCGCCGGCGGCACCTGCGGGATCAGCGAGCCGCTCATGCCTTGCGCCATGGCGTGGCCCAGCATCGCGCCGGCGCCCAGGCCCGCGCCGAGGCCGGCCAGGCCGCCTTCGTTCTGCGCCGCCAGCGGAATGCTGGTGGCCACCTGGAATTGCGTGAACCCGCCCATCTTCTCGCCCGACAGGCCACCCTTCATGCCGGCCGAGATGCGTTCGTCGAGCGCGGCCTGCAGTTCTTCCGGCAGGCTGACGCTGGCGACGTTGAATTCGTCGAGCACCACGCCGTAGCGCGCGAAGGCGATGTACAGGTCGCCCTTGACCTGCTGCGCCATCAGCGCCTGGTTGGCGGCCATGTCGAGGAAGGCGACTTTGGCGCTGCCGAGCGAACTGGCCATGCTGGCCATCAGGATGCCGCGCAACTGGTCTTCGACCTCGTCGCGCGTGTAGACTTCGCGCGTGCCGCTGATTTCGGTGAAGAACAGGCGCGGGTCGGCCACGCGGTACGAGTACATGCCGAAGGCGCGCACGCGGATCATGTCGAAGTCGGCGTCGCGGATCGTGATCGGCTGCGGCGTGCCCCATTTGCGGCCGGTCTGCACGCGCGTGCTGAAGAAATACACGTCCGACTTGAAGGGCGAATCGAAGAACTTGTCCCAGTTTTTCAGGTTGGTCAGCAGCGGCAGCGTATTGGTGGTCAGCGTGTGGGTGCCGGGACCGAAGACGTCGGCGATCTTGCCTTCGTTGACGAACAGCGCCATCTGCGACTCGCGCACGTTGAGGATGGCGCCGTTCTGGATTTCGAAGTCTTGCATGGGAAAGCGCCATGCCAGCACGCCATCGTTCTCTTCGTTCCATTGCAGGACGTCGATGAACTGTTTTCTGATGAATGAGCCAAGGGACATGTCGGTCTCCGGTAGGAATGCGTTGTTAAGCGGGGGCGGGGAGGGCGGGTCAGGACACGGCGCCGGCGTTGACCAGGCCCACCGAGATCGCGATGGCGCCGAGCAGGCCGCCGAAGGCTGAATTGTCGGCTTCGATCTGTTCGGAGGCCATTTTCAGCAGGCGCGTGGTGACGTAGTACACCAGCACCTGGACCAGCATGGCGCCGGCCGCCCAGGCCAGGAACTGATAGTAGTCGCGGGTATGCAGCATGGCCGAGCAGATCGTCAGCGAAAAACCGATCAGGGCGCCGCCCAGCGCCAGCGCGGCGGCGTGGTTGCCGCCGCGGATCAGGGCCACTTCGTCGTAAGGCGTCATGCGCGTGTAGATGACAAAAAACGCCATCACCAGCGCAACCGCTGTTGCAAGGTAGAGCAGATAGTTTAGGATGGCGGGCACGAAGTTTCCCCCTGAAAGATGGTCGTATTGGCAGCGCACGACGATCTTAGAGCAAAAAAGACCAGATGACCAAAAGAATTTTGATACTGTCCGTGTTTGTGGTGGCCTCCTGCGGGCTGGCCTACGAACTCATTGCCGGCGCCTTGTCGAGCTATTTGCTGGGCGATTCGATCCTCCAGTTCTCCACCATCATCGGTTGCTACCTGTTCGCGATGGGCGTGGGGGCGCACTTTTCCAAGTACGTGGCCGAAGAGGATGTGCTGTCGCGCTTTATCGACATCGAGCTGGCCGTGGGCCTGGTCGGCGGCGTCTCGGCGGCGCTGCTGTTCATGACGTTTTCGTGGATGACGGCGCCCTTTCGCACCCTCTTGTATGTGCTGGTGTTCATGGTCGGCGCCCTGGTCGGGATGGAAGTGCCGCTGGTGATGCGCGCCCTGAACGCGCGCGACACCGCCTTCAATGACCTGGTCAGCCGCGTGCTGACGTTCGACTACCTGGGCGCGCTGGCGGTGTCGCTGCTGTTCCCGCTGGTGCTGGCGCCCTACGTGGGGCTGGTGCGCACCGGCTTCTTGTTCGGCATGCTCAATGTCGGCGTCGCCTTCTGGACCCTGTACGCGTTCCGCGCCGAACTGAGCGACGTCGGCGGGCGCGTGCTGCGCGCCTCGTTCGTCATGTTCGCGCTGGTGATCGGCTTTGCCCTGTCGGACCGCATGGTGCAGTGGGGCGAGCATGGCCTGTTCGGCGACCAGATCCTGTACTCCACCAACACCCCGTACCAGCGCCTGGTGATCACGCGCTGGAAGGACGACACGCGCCTGTACATCAACGGCAACCTGCAGTTTTCTTCGCGCGACGAATACCGCTACCACGAAGCGCTGGTCCATCCGGCGCTGCAAGCCTTGCCGTGGGCGCGCAAGGTGCTGGTGCTCGGCGGCGGCGACGGCCTGGCGCTGCGCGAAGTGCTGCGCTACCCGAACGTCAGGCAGGTCACCGTGGTCGACCTGGACCCGGCCATGACGCAGGCCTTCACCACCCGCCCGGAGCTGGTCAAGCTTAATGGCGGCGCGTTCTCCGACCCGCGCGTGAAGGTCATCAACGCCGACGCCGCGATCTGGCTGCAAAACACGGACGAGATGTTCGACGCGGCCATCGTCGACTTCCCCGATCCGTCCAGCTTCGCGCTCGGCAAGCTGTATTCGGTGCCGTTCTACGGCATGCTGCAAAAACACGTGGCGGCCAAGGGGCTGATGGTGGTGCAATCGACCTCGCCCTTCTTTGCGCCGCACGCCTACTGGACCATCGACGCCACCCTGCGCGAGGTCGGCATGCGCACCTGGCCGTACCATGCCTACGTGCCCTCGTTCGGCGAATGGGGCTTCATCATGGCCTCGCCCGAGCATGACTATGTGCCGCCGACCAGCTACCGGCTGCCGATGCGCTACCTGAACGAAGCGACCACGCGCGAGATGTTCGCCTTCCCGCCCGACATGCAGCGCCTGGACATGGCGCCGAACCGGCTCAATACGCAGTCGCTGGTGCACGAATTCGGCCAGGACTGGCGCCGGGTGATCCGCTGATGGACCGGCGCACCTTTTTGGCGCTGGCCGGCGGCGCGGGAGCCGCGGCGGCCAGCGCGGGGTTGTTCCGGCAATGGCTGGAAATGACGCCGGCCGTGCATTCTCCGGGCCGCGCCGAAGGCCATTTCTTGCGCGAGGGCGGCGCGCTGCCGGCGCCAGGCCAGGTGATCGAGACTGACATCGTCATCCTCGGCTCGGGCATCGCCGGCCTGAGCGCGGCCTGGAAGCTCGGGCGCGAAGGCCAGCGCAAGGTCCTGATGATCGACGGTCCGCAGCCGTTCGGCAACGCCGCCGGCGGCCATTTTGGCGAACTGGCGTATCCGACCGGGGGCTATTACCTGCCGCTGCCGTCGCCCGAATCGGTGCATGTGCGCGACATCCTGTTCGACCTCGGGATCATTGCGCGCGACCCGTACGGCGAAAAGCCTTACTACGACGAGCGCGTCATCCTGCATGGTCCCGCGGAGCGCGTGTTGTTCAACGGCCGCTGGCAGGAAGGCTTGATTCCGACCGACGGCGTGAGCGCGCAAGAGCGCGCCGAGCACGCACGTTTTTTCGCCGAGGTCGAGCGCCTGCGCACACTGCGCGGCAGCGACGGACAGCGCGCGTTCGTGTTCCCGAGCGTGTCCTCGTCGCGCGACCCGGCCTTCGACCCGCTCGACCGCATCACGTTCAAGGCGTGGCTGGACCAGCAGGGCTACCGCTCGCCGACCCTGCTCTGGTACCTGAACTACTGCTGCCGCGACGACTACGGCACCCGTTACGACCAGGTGTCGGCATGGGCCGGGCTGCATTATTTTGCCAGCCGCGGCGGACAGGCGGCCAACGCCGGCAACGGCGCCTGGCTGACCTGGCCGGGCGGGATGCAGGCCGTCGCCGACAAGCTGGCCGCCGCGTCGGGCGTGCGGCGCCGCCCCGGCAGCGCCGTCTCGCTCAAGCGCAGCGGGGCGGGCGGGGTTGGCGTAGAAGCGCTGTGCTTCACGCTCGACGGCGGCGTGGCGCGCAGCTATCTGGTACGGGCGCGCAAGGCGATTTGCGCGATGCCGCTGTACGTGGCAGCGCGCGTGGTCGAGGACATCGGCGCCTATGGCTTCGACCCGAAACGCCACACCCCATCGTACGCGCCATGGCTGGTGGCGAACTTCCTCATGAAGGATTTCCCGCGCGAGCTGCCGCACGCGCCGCTGGCCTGGGACAACGTGGTGTGCCAGGAGCCGGGCCTGGGCTACGTGGTCTCTACCCACCAGGATATCCGCGTCACGCCGCCCGGGAAGACCGTGTTTTCGGCCTACGTGGCGCTGTCGGACCGCACGCCCGCGGCGGCGCGTAAATGGATGATGAGCGCCAGCGGCGCCGAACTGGTGGCGCTGGCCGGCGCCGACCTGGCCAGCGCCTACGGCTGGAAGTTCGCGGCCTGCGTCGAGCGGGTCGAGATTACCCTGCGCGGGCATGCGATGGCGGCGCCGCTGCCCGGCTTTCGCAGCAATGCGGGCCTGGCGGCGTTGCGCGAAGCGGATGGACCGATCGTGTTCGCGCACGCCGACCTGTCGGGCTTTTCGGTGTTCGAGGAGGCCGCGTGGTGGGGCGTGCAAGCCGCGCTGAAGGTGTTGAAATAGGCGCTTACTGCTCGCTGTTTACTGATAAGTGGCGACGATGCGCTGCCAGGCCGGATCGTTCTTGAGTTTCTTGAGCACCGGCGCGACTTTGTCGAAAGCGGCGGCCTGGCTGCGCGGCGCCAGCATGCGCCGTTCGGTGGGCGCGCTGGCCAGGGTGACCAGGTGCAGCCTGGCCGTCATGCCGTTCGCGCGCATGAAGTAGCGCGCCATCGATTCTGCCACGACGACGCAGTCGAGCCGGCCAAGCAGCAGCTTTTCGAGGTTTTTCTCGTCGCTCGGCCCTTCGCTGCGCAGCATGCGCGAGCTGTCCAGCCAGGCGTCGATGCCGGGATAGTGGTAGCCGCGCGTGATGCCGACCGAGGCGCCCACCAGGCCGGCCGGCGCGTCCGGGCTGACCGGCTTTGCCGCCAGCGACACCAGCGCGTAACGGTCGGTGGCGAAGGGTACCGACCACAGGTATTTTTTCTGCTCCACGTCGTCGAACCATTCCGGCATCATGCCGATCACCATGCCGTCGATGCTGCCGTCTTCCAGCTTGACCTGCAGGCGCTTGCGCGGCATGTAGCGCAGCCGGAAAGTGAAGGTGCCCAGCTTGCGCTCGTTCAGGTAGTCGATCAGGTCCGGATACATGCCGCGCCCGTCGGCCAGCATCAGCGGCGCGAAACTGGCGCTGGTGTAGACGGTGACCTCCTGGGCCGGCGCGCTGTTTGCCAGCAGCAGCGCGCACAGGACCGCCAGCGCCGCGACCGGGTTTTTCATGATGTCGATACCGTCTGGTCGCGCTTGAGGGCGTGCACTTCGGCGTCGAGCGTGGCCAGGAACAGGTCGCGTTCACCGTCGACGATGCGGTCGACCCGCTCTTCGTCCATGCCGAGCGCTTCGAGCACGAAGGCGGACAGTTGCAGGCTCGCCTCCAGCGTTTCGGGCACGACGATGGTGGCGCCGGCGCGTTTGAGCGCGCGCGCATGCTGTTCGTCGCGCGAGCGCACCAGGAGCGGCACGTCGGGAAATTCGCGCCGGATGCCGCGCACCGCGTGCAGGGCCGACGCCGGATGGTCCATCGTGAGCACGATCGCGGGCGACTCGCCGGCGTTCACGTGGCGCAGCAGCTCGGCGCGCGCGGCATTGCCGAAGTAGACCGGCAAGCCCTGGCCGTGCATCTTGGTGGCCAGGCGCGCATCGTTTTCAAACGCGATGTAGCCGATGCCTTCGGCGGTGAGCAGCTTGGCCAGTTGCTGGCCGACGCGCCCGAAACCGGCGATGATGATGTGGCCGCGCGCGGCGCTAAGGGCCGCCTGGTCGGGCGTGGCCGCTTGCTCGTCGCCGCGCGGCTCCCAGCGCGTGCCGATTTCGCGCCCGAGGCGCGCCAGCATGGGCGTGACGAACAGGGACAGGCCCACGGCGAGCATGACGCGCGCGCCCAGGTCGGCGTCGACCAGTTTGCTGGCAGTGGCGTAGCCGATCACGATGAAGGCGAATTCGCCGCCCTGGCCGAGCAGCAGGCCGCCTTCGAGCGCGCGTCCCCAGCTCAAGCCGCCGATGCGGAACAGCACGGCGATCACCAGCGCCTTGATGGCGATCAGGCCGAACACGGCGGCGGCCAGCCACAGCGGCGCATCGATGACCTGGCGCGCGTCCATGCCCATGCCGACCGTCATGAAGAACAGGCCCATCAACAAGCCCTTGAAAGGCTCGACCATCAGCTCGACTTCGTGCTTGAATTCGGTTTCGGCCAGCAGCAGGCCGGCGATCAGGGCGCCGAGCGCCATCGACAGGCCGGCCGCCGCGCTCAGGCCGGCGATGCCGAGGGTCGTGAGCAGCACCAGCGCCATGAACACGTCGGGCTGGCGATGGCGCGTGAAGATGCGGAACAAGGGATGGATCAGGCGCCCGCCGACCAGGTAGATCAGGGCGATGGCGGCGGCCGCCTTGACCATGGTGATGGCCACCAGCGAGACGATGCCGTCGGACTCGCCCTTGGCCATGACGCCGATCAGGATCAGCAGCGGCACCACGGCCAGGTCTTGCAGCATGAGGATGGAAAAACCGGCCTGGCCGAGCGGGGTGTTGGTGCTGTGCTGCTCGTTCATCAGTTGCATGACCACGGCGGTCGAGGAGAGCGAGAGCACCATGCCGAGGATGACAGCGCTCTCCGTGCGGTAGCCGAGCAGCCAGATGGCCGTGCCGAGCAGGCCGGCGCTGATGCAGACCTGGGCCGTGCCGGCGCCGAACACCCAGCGCCGCAGCGACCACAGGCGGGCGGCTGACAGTTCCAGGCCGATCATGAACATCAGGAACATGACGCCCAGCTCGGCCAGCGCGACCACGCCTTCGGCGCGCGGGAAGGTGAGGTAGGCCAGCCAGGGATGGGTGTCGGCGAACAGGCCGAGGCCGAACGGGCCGAGCAGGGCGCCCACGGCCAGGAATCCGAGCACCTGGTTGATGCGCAGGCGTTGCAGGGTGGGAATCAGGATGCCCGCCAACGAGAGGAACAGGAGGATTTCCCGCAGGAAGGGGAAGGCGTGTTGCTCTTGCACGGGGTGGGGCCTGTCGTGTGGTTGGTCGCGCTTGCCATTTTATAACAGGGGGTGCGGCGTGGCGGGCGTTTATGCCTGTGGCCGGCCGAAAGATGGGCCGCCGCGCACGGTCGCCCTTGGCGCGGCTGCGCCGCATGCCGGTCAGCGGCTTGGCTTTGCCTTGCGACCGCGCAATAGCTTGATTGTATCCGCGAGGCAAGATGATGGACCTGCCGCCTGATCGGAGTGTCTGTATGAAGCCTTCGTTTTTTGCCGTCCGCACCAATTACCCCAGCCGCGCGTCCAGCGACCGCAGCGCGCTGTACAAGGCGATCGGCTGGGATGCCCTGATCGGCGTGACGGCGTACCAGAATACCTGCGCCACCCGGATCAGCCTGGCGCTGGTGCGCGCGGGCATGCGCCTGCCGGGTCGCCTGGCCATTCTCAAGGGCGAGTACAAGGGCAGCCTGGTCGAACCCGGCCATGCGCGCCTGTCGATCCTGCTGCAACGCCGTAACCTGCTCGGCCTGCCGGAAATTTATCGCGGCGGCCAGGCGCGCCAGGCCATCGGCAAGCGCAGCGGGATCGTGTCGTTCTGGCGCATCCAGGACGGCGACGGGCCGGACGAAGGCCATATCGATATCGTTTATCCGGACCCGAACGCGGACGGCAGCCCGGCCTGCGGCACCGAATGCTACTGGCAAGCCCAGGAAATCTGGTTCTGGCCGCTCGATTAGCCGGCCTGGCCCGGCCCGGACAGGCCCGGACAGGCCCGGCCAGGCCAAGCCCAGCCTTGCGCTTTGTTCAGCTCGCTTGCTGGCGCCTCCCGGTCTCGGCTTGCCGGCGCGTATCGGTGCAGTGAATCGGCTGCGCCAGTTCGATATTGTCGCCGCGCGCCTGTTCGCCACGCAGCTGCAAAAAGCGGGTGAGCGCGTCGTCCAGGCCCGGCATGAGCATGCCGCGCTCGGTGTGCAGCGCGCTGTAGGCCGGGCGCGGGGCCAGGTAGCGGCAGGCGGCCCCCGGCTGCGCTTCGAGCCGGCTGGCGTCGACCCCGGCCTGGCGCGCCGCCTTGCCGGCCAGCTCGGCCCAGGTGAGCGGGTCGCCGTTGGTCAGGTGCCACAGCCCGCTTTCCTTGTCGATGGCCAGGTCGAGGCAGGCGTTGACCAGGTCGGGCACGTAGGTCGGCGTGACCGTGATGTCGCTGGCGGCCGCGAACGGGGCGCCGCTTTCCAGGCTGGCCAGCGCCTGGGTCACGAAATTGTGGCTGTCCCAGGGGCCGAAGAAGGAGCTGGTGCGCACCACCAGCGCCCCCGGTTGCCGCTCGAGGACGGCGCGCTCGGCGGCGGCCTTGCTTTTGCCGTAGATATTGATCGGCGTGACGTTGTCGCTTTCCACGTACGGGCATTGCTGGCGGCCGTCGAACACCAGGTCGCTGGAAAAGGTGGTCAGGTGCACCCGGTGGCGCGCGCAGGCGGCGGCAAGCACCGCCGGGCCGGCCACGTTGTCGCGAAAGCAGCGTTCGACATCGTTCTCGGCTTCGTCCACCCGCACGTAGCCGCTGGCGTTGATGACGGCCCAGGGCTGGTAGCGCTGCATGGCGCGCTCCACCGAGACGGGGTCGGCGATGTCCATTTGCTGGCGGCTGAGCAACCGGTAAGCCAGGTTGCGGCGCGCGCAGATGCGGGCGAAGGCGCGCCCCAGGGTGCCGGTGGCGCCGGCGATCAGGATCGGGGCGGACGCCGTGCCGACCAGGCTGTGCCCGTCGGCCGTGATCGAGGTCGGCGCTTCGGGCGTGGCCACGGGCGGGCACAGGCAGCGCCCGGCGCGCCGCCACCAGCCCTGGCCGCGCAGCACCGGATGGGTGGGCGCGAGCCCGGCGGCCAGTTCGCGCATCATGGCCGCCAGCGCGGTGGGACGCGGCAGCGGCGAGCGCACGTCGAACGGCCCCGGTTCGTAGTAGCCACGGCAGGCGGTCACCAGGCAGTTCCAGTCGAACGAGCCGAGCAAGGCCCAAACGGTGACGGCGCGCAGGTCGACTCCGTTGCGCCGCGCTTGTTGCCCGGCTTCCCATACTTCCAGCAGCCAGCGCAGCTGGTCTTCGCGGTTGGCGTCGATGTGCGCTTCGGTCACCGCCAGCGCAATGCCGTAGCGGTCCCAGATTTCTTGCAGGAGCGGGCCGATGCCGGGCGTGGGCGTGGCCAGGGCGCGCGCGGTTTCGATGTCGGCGCAGGGCACGCCATTGGCGTCGCCGCGAAAATGCGCCGGGTAGCGCTCGACCCGGTGGTCGAGCCAGCGCTCGCTGGTGACGTAGTAATTGACGCCGATGATGTCGGGCGGACAGGGATTGTCGCGGAACCAGAGCAGCCCGGCCGGATCGGCCCCGTGGCCGGTCAGGTAGCCCCACAAGGCGTGTCCGGGGTCGACTTTGCCGCACAGCAGGTCCCAGGCCAGCCAGCGCCGCTCGTTGTAGAAGGTGGCGCAGCGGGCCATGGCGGGGGTGCTGTAGGTTTTGCCGAGGTCGTCGGTCTGGATCAGGCGGGCCTGCGGGTTGACCCGCCGGATGGCGCGCATCGCCAGCACGGTGGCGCGGCACTGGATCAGCAGCGCGCGCAGGAAACTGCAGTCGTCGCGGCCGTGCGGGTACCACAGCCCGTACAGGCCGGAAAAACGCGCCGTGGTCAGCGGTTCGTTGACCGGGGTGTAGTCGGTGATCCACGGGTAGCGCGCGGCCACGGCGCCGGCGTATTCCGCCAGCCCGGTGGCGAAGGCCGGGTCGGTCAGGCAAGTATGGCGCGGGCCGCTGCCGTGGTGTACCAGCCCGGCGATGGGGGTGACGCCGGCCTCGCGCAAGGCTTGCAGGCGCTGGTCGCACCAGCGCCAGTCGGCGCTGGCCAGGCCGTCGGGCGCCACCCGCTCCCACAGCAGCGGGTAGCGGATCTGGCTGATCCCCAGTGAGGCAAAGCGGGCCACGTCGTCGGCGCGGCCGTGATGTCCATTCCTTTCCAACTGGCTGAAGTAGTTTTCGCGCACGCGGTTGAGCGTGCATTCGAGCCCGCCCCAGAGGGCAAGCGGCTGGCATGCTGCATCGCTGTCAGTTGTTTGCATAGGGTCACTCATAACATTTAAGCAATCTGGAAAATTAGATATCCGGCGCCGTGGAAAAGTTCAGTTTGTTGATGCGCGAGCCTGGCCGCGATGGCAAAAAACAACGCGAAATTGCTGGCGGATAGGAAATTTTTGTTAACGGTGTACAAAGATGATATGGATCAATGATATGATTCGCTATCAATTACGTAACAACAGTTACTCTTAATCCAACAATTCAGGATATTCATGAAATTCACAACACTTCTGAGCGGCTTGTTCGCCGCCGCCATGCTCGTCAGCGGCGCAGCCCGCGCTGAACTCGTTACCAATGGCAGCTTCGAAATCAACAAGTCGTCCGGTTCGTGGCAGCAATTCAACGCAGTCAACGGCTGGACCTCGAGCAACGGCGTTTTCGAAATCCAAAAAGGCGCCAAGCAGGGCGGCGAGTCCGGTTTCAATCCGTACGCAGCCAATGGCCGCCAGTACCTGGAACTGAACAGCACCGGCCTGAGCTCGGTGTGGCAAATGATCGACACCTCGACAGCCGGCCTGTACTCGGTCTCGTTCGCCTACTCGGGTCGTCCGGACACCGCCGGCGGCGCCAACAGCGCGATGAATGTGTACTGGGGCGACACCAAGTTGAACGATTCGCTGCTGATGGGCGGCACCAATGGCCAGTGGAACTTCTTCAACATCACCGACCTGGTCGCCACCAGCGCGCTGACCAAGCTGCGTTTTGAATCGGTTGGCCCGAGCTCGTCGCCGACCTACGGTTCCTACCTCGATGCCGTGTCGGTCGAAGTGACCCCGGTACCGGAGCCGGAAACCTACGCCCTGTTCCTGTTGGGCCTGGCAGTAGTCGGTTTCACCACCCGCCGCAACAAAAAAGCGTAACTCACGCCTCCAAGGTTTCCGGCGCTCAACAGCGCCAAACCGGGGTCAGAGCTTTAATTAGAAATGTTTCTAATTAAAGCTCTGACCCCGGTTGTCGTTCGCTTGTCGTTTTTGTTGCTGTATGATGCGTACCGACTTCCTCCGCCTTTTTCGCAGTGCCCCCACCTAACAGAGAATTCGCATGAAAACCTTCATTCCAGGCAAAGACGCCGCCCTCGAATCCACCATCGACACCATGCAGGCCAAGCTGGCCGCGCGCGGTTTTAATCTGAACGAGTCGTCGTTGCTGCATGAGGTCGACGGCATCTGGTCGACCCATATGAAGGATAACGATTGTCCGATGCTGTTTTCGAACGGTAAGGGCGCGACCGAGCTGGCCGCGCGCGCCAGTGCCTACGGTGAATTCTTCGAACGCCTCGGCACCCACTATTTCTGGACCCACTTTCACCTCGGCGAAACACGTGCCAATCGTCCTTTCGTGCATTATCCGCAGGAGCGCTGGTTCAAGCCGGGGCCGGACGGCGCCTGGCCGGCCGAGATGCTTAATCCGGAACTGCACGCCTTTTATAATCCCGACAGCGAAATCGATGCCGAGGTGCTGGTCGACTTGAACTCGGGTAACGTCGAACGCGGTATCTGCGCGCTGCCATACAAGCGCTTGCGTGACGATAGCGAAACTTTTATTCCGGTTAATATCATCGGCAACCTGTATGTCAGCAACGGCATGGCCGCTGGCAATACGATGATGGAAGCGCGCAGCCAGGCGTTGTCCGAAATTTTCGAGCGCCAGATCAAGTACCGCATCATCAGCGAAGGCTTGTGCCTGCCGGAAGTGCCGGACGAGGTGTTGGCGCGCTTTCCGAACATCAAGGCCGGCATCGATGGCTTGCGCCGCGCCGGTTTCGGCATCCTGGTCAAGGATGCTTCGCTCGGCGGCAAGTATCCGGTGATGAATGTGACCCTGGTGCATCCGAAAGACCAGGGCGTGTTCTCCAGCTACGGCGCGCACCCGCGCTTCGAGATCGCGCTGGAACGCGCCATGACCGAATTGCTGCAGGGCCGCGCGCTCGATTCGCTGGAAGGCTTCCCGGAACCCGGTTTCGACATGAGCGAGATCAACGCCGTGGCTAACCTGGAAATCCATTTCGTCGATTCGAGCGGTGTGATCAGCTGGAATTTCATGGGCGACACGCCGGATTACCCGTTTGTCGACTGGAACTTCAGCACCACCACGGAAGAAGATTACAACTGGCTGGTCGATTGCATCCATGGCGAAGGCAAGGATATCTACGTGGCCGATTTCAGCGAGCAGGGCGCGTACAGCTGCCGCATCCTGGTGCCGGGCTTCTCCGAAATTTATCCGGTGGAAGACCTGGAGTGGGAAAACAACAGTATCGGCAACCTGATCCGTCCAAAGCTGGTGCGCCTCGATACCCTGAGCGCGGAAGAATGCGCAGCCTTGCTGGAAGACTTGCAGACCATGAACGTGAACGACGAGCGTCCGCTGTGGGAAATCCTGGGCCTGGCCATTCCGCTCGGCACGCCGTGGAAGCAGTTGCGCATCGGCGAACTGAAAACGCTGCTGGCGCTGGCGGTGGGCGATCAGGACGGCATCCTCGAAGGTTGCGACTGGATCCACCACTTCAAGGACCTGGCCCCGGCGCGCCGCCTCGTGTACCGCTGCATCGAGAGCATGCTCAACGTGGAAGACGTGGATAACTACCGCCGTTCGATGGTCTTGCTGTACGGCGAAGACACCGTGCGCCAGGCCGCGGCCTTGCTCGACCGTAGCGAGCGTTTCTTCGGGCTGGACACGCTCGGCGCCGACATGCAGGGCAGCGCCATGCACCAGACTTTGCTGGCCGCCTACGACAAGCTGTTCGTGTAAATCGTCAGCGCCAACGAAAAACGCCGCCGGGTTGATCGCCCGGCGGCGTTTTTTTTCGTCCTGGGATGAGCGGGACCGCAGTCCCGTCTGGCAGCCTGTCGGACTTGGGGAGTCGAAGCGAAAAAAGAGCTGGGCGAGGCAAGATTTTGACAATTTCGCAGTGCCAATAGCGAGCTATTGGCCGAGAAAGTGGCGAAATATGGACCGTCCCAGGTATTTTTGCAGCCGACGATCCCAAGTTCGACAGGCTGCTAGTCATCAGTCCTTCAGGTCGGCCGGCACCTTGCCGCCGTTAGCCGCCAGCTTGTTCATGACCTGGCGGTGCAGCCAGATATTCATCGACGCCGAATCGCTGGTGTCGCCGGTGAAGTGGAGCTCGGCCGCCAGTTGCTTGCGCGACTGCAGGCTGCTGTCCAGGTTCAACAGTTTCAGCAGGTCGACGATGGAGGTGCGCCAGTTCAGGCTCTGGCTCTGTGGCATGCCGTTGAGAATGGCTTCCACATCGACCTGGTCCAATGCCGCCGCCGGTGCGGCAGCTGGCGCCGCTGCGGGTGCGGCCGGGGCCGCGCCTGCGGCTGGTGCCGCCGGGTTGGCGCCAGGCTGGACGGCCGGGTGCGACGAAGGGAAGATTTTGTGGAAAATATTGCTGAGAATGCCCATGTAATACCTCTTTTTTTGTTGGTGAATGAATCGAAACGGATTAAGTAAGTGTGCAGAAATTATTGTGATTTATAGCGAACAGAAGCGGATGCCTTGCAAGGCGCACGCCGCGACGCAGTGCGAGCACTGCTAGCGGTGGGCAACACAGCAAGGCGCCGCTTGTGGAAGCTGGAAATGACAAGAATTTATGCGCACTTACTAATGCTTCATGCCTTCGGCCATGCGGCCGAGCACGATTGCCAGCGCCGCGCCGCCGATGGTCTTGACCAGGGTCGGATGCTCGGCGTAAAAGTCGCCCATGCGGTCGACGATGCTTGGGTTGTTGCGTTCGGCGTCTTCCGCGATCTGCTGGACTTGCTCGGGCGTGAGCTGGGCCGCTTGTTCCGGCGTAATCGCGGCCGGCGTCTCGCCGCCACGGAACAGGTTGCCGAGAGCGCCGCCCGCG
Source organism: Massilia rubra (assembly GCF_011682065.1). Taxonomy (GTDB): domain Bacteria; phylum Pseudomonadota; class Gammaproteobacteria; order Burkholderiales; family Burkholderiaceae_D; genus Telluria_A; species Telluria_A rubra. Next base: position 126,123 of record NZ_VUYU01000011.1, read on the forward strand.
ATCGAGCTGAGCAGGCCAGGGCCGACGTTGCTGATCAGCTGGTTGAGCATGCCGGCGCGCTGGTTGGCGTCGCTGTGGCCGAACAGTTGGCCGATCATTTGCGGGAACGGCGGCGTCTGGTCGGAACGCAATGCCTCCGACACGCCCTGAGCCACCGTGCTACGCGGCGCGTTCTGCGCGACCTGGTCGAAGTCGTCGTCCACGGCACGCCCGCCATTGTTGCCGGCAGCGCCGCCCAGGTATTGCTGTAACAGATTGCCTAGATCGAAAGCCATATAACCTCCACTGAAATTGAGAAGACCAGCGCTGACAGTGAGCGCGAAGCCGATGCCGGAGCTTAGGCCGGCGCGTCCATGGCATCTGTACGCCAGCGCACCGTTGGAGGCTGAAATTTGCTTATCGGGCAAGTTTACTCTATTTACGGGAAATGGTTGCGTGGCAAGCCGGCGCACTCTAAGCTGGCGCTTTTTCACGCTCCTGCCGATGCCCTATTTGTCGATCCTGTTGTTTGGCGCCGTGTTCGCGGGCGCCGTGCTCGCCTGGCATGTTCCGCTGTGGGCGGGCGCGCTGTACCTGCCCGCCAGCGTCGTTTGCTTCGTCGTCTACGCGCGCGACAAGGCGGCGGCGCGCGCCGCACAGCGCCGTACCCCGGAACGGACCCTTCTGCTGCTCGGACTGCTGTGCGGCTGGCCGGGCGCGGTGCTGGCCCAGCAGTGGCTGCGGCACAAGTCGTCCAAGCGGCCGTTTCAAATGGCGTTCTGGGCGACGGTGCTGTGCAATATGGCCGCCTTTGTTTATCTCGTTTCGCCGCTGTCGTTCGTGCGCATGCTGTAAGCGGCACGCTGGCGCACGTTCAGAACGGGATCACCCGTGCCGCCAGCCGCGCGGCGCCGTGCTGCTCCACGCGGCGAACCAGGTCTTTGGCCCGCTGCGGCTGCTCGTCCGGCGTGCCATTGCCGAAGGGTGGGGCGGGATAGTATTCGATGCCGAGCTGAATTGTTCGGGCCAGTTGTTCGCCGCCAATCAAGGCCGCGAGGAAGAGGGCGGCATCGATGCTGGCCGATACGCCCGCGCCGGTAATGAGCTTGCCATCGCGCTGGTAGCGTTCGGTGCCGACCAGCGCGCCATACGCGGCGACATGTTCGCGCGCGAACCAGTTGGTGGTCACCTTCTTGCCCTTGAGTAGCCCGGCGGCGCCTAGGATTTCGGCGCCGTTGCAGATGCTGAGCGTCCAGGTGGTGGTCGGGTGCAGGCGCCGCACGCAGGCCATCAGCGCCGCGTTGCCGAGCGCGGCGGCCACGCCGGGGCCGCCCGGCACGTACAGGATGTCGGTCGAATCGAGCTGGTCGAAGCTGCGGTAGGCGGCCATGCCGAGGCGGCCGGTGTCGCTGGCGACCAGTCCGCGATGGTTGGAGACGAACTCGACTTCCATGGCGGGCATGTTCGCCAGCACTTCATAGCCGCCCACCACGTCCAGCGCGGTAAAGCCGTCGAACAGCAAAATCGATAATCGCATAAGTTTCTCCTGTCGTGAGTCCTCATTGTCGGCTTGCGCGCCAGCGCGCGGAAGTGGCGATATCGCCATCTTTCATGGCATACTCGCCAAATGAAAACCAAGCGCATCGCGATGTTGGCGTACCACGGCTGCATGGGCATGGAAGTGTTCGGCCTGTGCGATACCTTGTTGCTGGCCAACCGGGTCGGCGCCGCGCTCGACGCGGCCGCGCCGCCCCTGTTCGAGGTCATCGTTACCAGCCTCGGCGGTGGACAGGTCAGGGCGGCGGGCGGCATTCCGATCGGCACGCGCAAACCGGTCGCCGCGCCGGACTTGCTGGTGGTGCCGGGCATGGAGCTGGCCGACCGTCATGGCTGCATGGCGACGATCGATGCGCTGGCCCCCGAGGTTGCCTATCTCGCCAGGGCGTTCGCGCGCGGCACGCCGGTGGCCGCCGTGTGCGTGGGCGCATTCCTGCTGGGCGATGCCGGCTTGCTGGACGGGCGCCGCGCCACCACCTCATGGCTGTTCGCGCCCGACCTTGCGCGGCGCTTTCCGGCGGCCAGGGTCGATCCGGCGGCCATGCTGGTCGACGATGGCGGGGTGACCACGACCGGCTCGTTTACCGCCACCTTCGACCTGGCGCTGCACCTGGTCAGGCAGAGCGCGAGCGCCAGGGTGCAGCGGGCCGTGGTGCGCATGGGTTTGCTGGACGAGGGGCGCACCAGCCAGGCGCCCTTCGTCGATACGCGCATGCTGGCGCGGCCCGAAGGCACGTTCGCCGCCAGCGTATGCGCCTGGCTCGATCAGCGCCTGGCCGCGCCGTACGACCTCAAGGGGATCGCGGCGGCGTTTCACGTCAGCGACCGCACCTTGCTGCGCCGGGTGAAGGACGAAACGGGGCAAACGCCGCTGGCGTATTTGCAGCAGGCCCGCGTCGGCAAGGCCAAGGTGCTGCTGGAGTCGACCTCGCTGAGCGTGGCGCAGGTGACGGAACGGGTCGGTTACGCCGATGCGGCTACCTTCGGCGCGCTGTTCAAGCGCCACGTCGGGCAGTCGCCGGCCGGGTACCGGCGCCGTTTTTGCGCGGCCAAGGGGGACGGCGGCAAATCAACCCAATAAAATGCTTTATGATAAGGTGCACCTATGTGGAACTACCCCAAATTCCTGGCCCATCGCGGCGGCGGCAAGCTGGCGCCTGAAAATACCATCGCCGGCCTGCGTTGCGGCTTCGCGCACGGCTTTCGTGCGGTCGAGTTCGATGTCATGCTGGCGCGCGACGGCGTGCCCGTCGTCATGCACGACCCCTACCTCGGGCGCACCGTCGCCGGCTCCGGCAATGTGTTCGATTACGACGCCGCCGAGCTGGTCGCCATGGACGCTGGCAACTGGTTCGGCGCCGGGTTTCGTGGCGAAACGGTGCCGCTGTTCACCCAGGTCGTCCAGTTCTGCAAGGACCACGGCATCTGGATGAATATCGAGATCAAGCCCGCCCCCGGCTTCGAGGAGCAAACGGGCAGGGTGGTTGCCAGCCTCACGCGCGCCCTGTTCGGACTCGAGATCGCCCAGGACAACCCGCGCCGGGTGCCGTTGCTGTCGTCTTTCAGCCCGGTGGCGCTGGCGGCCGCCATGCAGGCCGCGCCCGACCTGCCGCGCGCCTTGCTGCTCGACCGCCTCGAGCAAGGCTGGCAAGACCAGGCCGGCGCGCTGCGGGCGCTGGCGATCCACACCAACCACAAGCACTTGACCCAAGCGCTGGCGCAGCAGGTCAAGGATGCCGGCTACGGCCTGTTTTGCTACACCGTCAACGATGCGGCGCGCGCGCGCGAGATCCTGGGGTGGGGGGTGGACGCCTTCTGCACCGACCGGATCGACCTGATCGGGCCCGATTTCGCGTAAGCCACGGCCGGCATAGCCTGGCCCGGTGTTTACTCCGGTTCCATACGCTATAATCGTTTTTTTATAGCATGCTGCCTTCTTACGCCCATACGACATGAAATCATCCGAAATCCGCGACAAATTCCTGAAGTTCTTCGAATCCAAAGGCCATACGATTGTCCGTTCGAGTTCACTCGTACCGGGCAACGATCCGACCCTGATGCTGACCAACAGCGGCATGGTGCAGTTCAAGGATGTGTTTACCGGCACCGACAGCCGTCCGTACACCCGCGCCACCTCGGTGCAGCGCTGCGTGCGCGCCGGCGGCAAGCACAATGACCTGGAAAACGTCGGCTACACCGCGCGTCACCACACCTTCTTCGAAATGCTGGGTAACTTCAGCTTCGGCGACTACTTCAAGCGCGACGCCATCAACTACGCGTGGGAGCTGCTGACCAAGGTGTACGGCCTGCCGTCCGAGAAGCTGACCGTCACCGTCTACATGGAAGACGATGAAGCCTACGACATCTGGGCCAACGAAGTGGGTGTGCCGAAAGAGCGCATCATCCGCATCGGCGACAACAAGGGCGCGCGCTACGCGTCGGACAATTTCTGGCAGATGGCCGACACCGGCCCGTGCGGCCCGTGCACCGAGATCTTCTACGACCATGGCGCCGACATTCCCGGCGGCCCGCCAGGCTCGCCCGACGAAGACGGCGACCGCTTCATCGAAATCTGGAACCTGGTGTTCATGCAGTTCAACCGCGACGAAGCGGGCGTCATGCACAAGCTGCCGAAACCGTGCGTCGATACCGGCATGGGCATGGAGCGCCTGGCCGCCGTGCTGCAGCACGTGCATTCGAACTACGAGATCGACCTGTTCCAGGCATTGATCAAGGCGGCCGCGCGCGAAACCGGCGCCACCGACCTCGAAAACAAATCGCTGCGCGTGATCGCGGACCACATCCGCGCGTCGGCCTTCATGATCGTCGACGGCGTCATTCCGGGCAGCGAGGGGCGTGCCTACGTCCTGCGCCGCATCATCCGCCGCGCGCTGCGCCACGGCCACAAGCTCGGCCAGGCCAAGCCGTTCTTCTTCAAGTTGGTGGAAGACCTGAACATCGAGATGGGCGCGGCCTATCCGGAACTGGCCGCGGTCAAGAAGCGCGTCGCCGACATGATCGAAGCCGAAGAAATCAATTTCGGCCGGACGCTCGAAAACGGCATGAAAGTGCTGGAAGCGCAGCTGGCCAAGAACCCCGGCAAGCTCGATGGCGCCACCGGCTTCCTGTTGTACGGCACCTATGGCTTCCCGCTCGACCTGACCGCCGACATCTGCCGCGAGCGCGGCATCGACTTCGATGAAGCGGGCTTCCACGAATCCATGAAGCGTGACAAGGAAAACGGCGGCGGCATCGCTGGCGTCAAGCAGAAAAACGTCGAATACACGGGCGAGAAAAACAAGTTCGTCGGTTACGACAGCCTGGCGCACGCCAGCCGCGTGGTGGCCCTGTACGCCGACGGCAGCGCGGTGCGGGAACTGGCGGCCGGCCAGAGCGGCATCGTGGTGCTCGACACCACCCCGTTCTACGCCGAATCGGGCGGCCAGGTGGGCGACCAGGGCGTGCTCGCGTCCGATGGCGCCACGTTCGCCGTGCAGGACACCCTCAAGGTGCAGGCCGACGTCTTCGGTCACCACGGCGTGCTGACGACCGGCGTGCTCAAAGTGGGCGATGCGGTCAACGCCAACGTGGACGAAGCCAGGCGCGCGCGCACCATCCGCAATCACTCGGCAACGCACCTGATGCACAAGGCGCTGCGCGAAGTGCTGGGCGAGCATGTGGCGCAAAAAGGCTCGGTGGTCGATCCGGACCGTACCCGTTTCGACTTTTCGCACAACGCGCCGCTGACGGTGGACCAGATTGCGCAGGTCGAAGTCATCGTCAACCGCGAGATCCTCGAAAACCACGCCACCGCCGCGCATAACATGACGTTTGACGACGCCGTCAAGCATGGCGCGATGGCGCTGTTCGGCGAAAAATACGGCGACGAAGTGCGCGTGCTCGACATCGGCTCGTCCAAAGAGTTGTGCGGTGGCGTCCACGTGGGCCGTACCGGCGACATCGGTCTTTTCAAGATCATCGGTGAAGGCGGCGTCGCCGCCGGCATCCGCCGCGTCGAAGCGGTCACCGGCGAAGGCGCGCTGGCGCTGGTGCAGTCGCTCAACCGCCGCGTGCAGGAAGCGGCCGGCGCGCTGAAAACCACCCCGGACGAACTGAGCAGCCGCATCGCGCAGGTGCAGGATCATGTCAAGTCGCTGGAAAAAGAACTGGCCGCCCTCAAGTCGAAACTGGCGGCAGGGCAGGGCGATGAGCTGGTGACCAAGGCAGTCGATGTGAACGGCATCAAGGTCGTCGCAGCGGTGCTGGAAGGCGCCGACTCGGCACGCCTGCTCGAAACGCTGGACAAGCTGAAAGACAAGCTGAAAACGGCGGCCATCGTGCTGGCCAGCGTGGCCGACGGCAAGGTGAGCCTGATTGCCGGCGTGACGGCCGATGCGACGTCCAAGGTCAAGGCGGGCGAGCTGGTGAACTTTGTCGCGCAACAGGTGGGCGGCAAGGGCGGCGGACGTCCGGACATGGCGCGTGCCGGCGGCACCGATCCGAGCGGCCTGGGTGCGGCCCTGGCTGGCGTGACGGCGTGGGTGGCCGAGCGCGCGTAAGCGTTAGCCGCTGCGCTCACATCCGTCTCCCCCGCGAAGGCGGGGGTCCATAGCACATCACCTATGAGTAGATGTGCTATGGGCCCCCGCCTTCGCGGGGGAGACGACGGACGCGTCGGCCGGCGGTGGATGCGCGCCGGCGCCGTAGCTAACCATACGTCACAGTACGGCGTCTACCGGCTGACAAAGTCCTTCAGACGATTCTTACACGCAGCTTACAACTTCAGTTGCAGTTCCGTTATTGTCGTTGTGACCATGCAACAAGCAATTTTAATATTGGTGCGGTGCGTCAAATTTGCGGATTTGGAGTATATTTGTTGGGTGAGTAGTCTAATCCACCCTAAGAGCAAGCGATGAGCGATACAACTTTCGACAGCGAGATCATGGAATACCAGAAGGAACTCGACGCACGGGGACTCAATTGCCCACTGCCGATCCTGAAGGCCAAGAAGGCGCTCGCGGAAATGGAAACCGGCGAAGTGCTGCGCATCGTTGCCACCGATACCGGCTCCGTGCGTGACTTCCAGGCCTTTGCCAAGCAGACCGGCAATGCACTCGTTTCCCACACCCAGAACGGCCGCGAATTCATCTTTTTGATGCGCCGCAAATAAGTGCCCGGACGGGGCAGCGCACCGGCACGCCCCGAGATTTTCCTCAGACAATTTCCCAATTTCATGACAAAGACCGATGATTAGGTGTTTTCCTCTAGTTAAAAATCGCACGATCGTGCTTAAATTTAGCGGGAAAACGGTTTTTCTCTTATAATCTAGGCCACTTTAGTCAAGTCACCCTATTCATTCTTCCAAAGGCACCCCTATGAAAGTCCTGGTTCCCGTCAAACGCGTGGTCGACTACAACGTCAAAGTGCGCGTGAAATCCGACGGCAGCGGCGTCGATATCGCCAATGTCAAAATGTCGATGAATCCTTTCGACGAGATCGCGCTGGAAGAAGCGATGCGCCTGAAAGAAGCCGGCAAGGTCACCGAAGTGGTGGCCGTGTCCTGCGGCGTGACGCAGTGCCAGGAAACCCTGCGCACCGGCATGGCCATTGGCGCCGACCGCGGCATCCTGGTCGAAACGAGCGCCGAGCTCGAACCGCTGGCCGTGGCCAAGCTGCTCAAGGCGCTGGCCGACAAGGAGCAACCGCAGCTGATCATCCTGGGCAAGCAAGCCATCGATGACGACTCGAACCAGACCGGCCAGATGCTGGCCGCCCTGCTGGGCTGGCCGCAAGCGACGTTCGCCTCGAAAGTCGTGCTGGAAGACGGCAAAGTGACCGTCACGCGCGAAGTCGACGGCGGCCTGGAAACGCTGTCGCTCACCCTGCCGGCGATCGTCACGACCGACCTGCGCCTGAACGAGCCGCGTTATGTCACGCTGCCGAACATCATGAAGGCCAAGAAAAAGCCGCTCGACGTGGTCAAGCCGGAAGAGCTGGGCGTCGATATCGCCCCGCGCCTGAAGACCCTGAAAGTCGTCGAGCCAGCCAAGCGTTCGGCCGGCATCAAGGTGCCGGATGCGGCGACCCTGGTCGCCAAGCTGCGCACCGAAGCCAAAGTTATCTGATCGCGGCCTGGCCGTCTCACCTAAAAATACAGGAAAAATCATGGTCGCATTAGTCATTGCTGAACACGACAACGCCTCCCTCAAGGGAAGCACCCACCACACCGTCACCGCTGCCATCCAATGCGGCGGCGAAGTGCACATCCTCGTTGCTGGCAGCAACTGCGGCGGCGCAGCGGCGCAAGCGGCCGCCATCGCCGGCGTGACCAAGGTATTGGTCGCCGACGCCCCTCACCACGCCGACGGCCTGGCCGAAAACGTGGCCGAGCAGGTCCTGGGCCTGGCGGCGTCGTACTCGCACATCCTGGCGCCGGCAACCGCGTACGGCAAAAACATTTTGCCGCGCGTGGCCGCCAAGCTGGACGTGGCGCAGATCTCCGAGATCACCAAGGTCGATTCGCCGGACACCTTCGAGCGTCCTATCTACGCCGGCAACGCCATCGCCACCGTGCAGTCGTCGGACAAGATCAAGGTCATCACCGTGCGCACCACCGGTTTCGATTCGGCTGCGGCCGAAGGCGGCTCGGCTGCCACCGAAGCCATCGGCGCGGTTGCCGATTCGGGCAAGTCGACCTTTGTGGGCCGCGAACTGGCCAAGTCGGATCGTCCTGAACTGACCGCCGCGAAAATCATCGTTTCCGGTGGCCGCGGCATGGGCTCGGGCGACAACTTCAAGATCCTCGAGCCGCTGGCCGACAAGCTCAATGCCGCCATGGGCGCCTCGCGCGCAGCGGTCGACGCCGGCTTCGTGCCGAACGACTGGCAGGTTGGCCAGACCGGCAAGATCGTCGCGCCATCGCTGTACATCGCGGTCGGCATCTCCGGCGCCATCCAGCATCTGGCCGGCATGAAGGATTCGAAGACCATCGTCGCGATCAACAAGGATCCGGAAGCGCCGATCTTCTCGGTAGCCGACTACGGCATCGTGGGCGATCTGTTCGAGGTCGTGCCTGACCTGGTCAAGCAACTCGGCTAACGCCGCGTCGGCTAAGCCGCAAAGCATCCGCAGTAAACACCTGTAGGGTGGGCACGGGAACCCTGTGCCCACCCTACACGTCCATTGGAAGTGCAATTTTAGGAGATCAAGGTGACTTACAAAGCCCCGCTGAAAGACATGCTGTTCGTGATGAACGAACTGGCCGGACTGTCCACCGTCAACACGCTGCCCGGTTGCGAAGACGCCACCGCCGACACGGTCGAAGCAGTCCTCGAAGAAAACGCGAAATTCTGCGCCAACGTGGTCGCGCCGCTGAACCATGCCAGCGACAAGGAGCCGAGCTTCTGGCACGACGGCCAGGTAACGACCTCCAAGGGCTTCAAAGAGGCCTTCAAGGGCTTTGCCGAAGCCGGCTGGCAGGGTGTGCAGCATCCGGTCGATTTCGGCGGCCAGGGCTTGCCCAAGCTGGTGGCCACGCCCTGCATCGAGATGCTCAACGCGTCGAGCATTTCGTTCGCGCTGGTGGCCTTGCTGTCGGACGGCGCGATCGAAGCGCTGCTGACCGCTGGTTCGGACGAGCAGAAGGCGACCTACCTGGAGCCGCTGGTGTCGGGCAAATGGACCGGCACCATGAACCTGACCGAGCCGCAGGCCGGCTCCGACCTGGCCGCCGTGCGCACGCGCGCCGTGCCGCAGGGCGACGGCACCTACAAGGTGTTCGGCACCAAGATCTTCATCACCTACGGTGAGCACGACCTGACCGAGAACATCGTGCACCTGGTGCTGGCGCGCACGCCGGACGCGCCAGCGGGCGTGAAGGGCATTTCGCTGTTCATCGTGCCGAAGTTCCTGGTCAACGCCGACGGCTCGCTGGGCGCGCGCAACGACGCGCACTGCGTCTCGATCGAGCACAAGCTCGGCATCAAGGCCAGCCCCACCGCGGTGCTGCAGTTCGGCGACAACGGCGGCGCGATCGGCACCCTGGTCGGCGAAGAAAATCGCGGCCTCGAATACATGTTCATCATGATGAACGCGGCGCGCTTCGGCGTGGGCTTGCAGGGCATTGGCCTGGCCGAGCGTTCGTACCAGCAGGCCGTGGCCTTCGCCAAGGACCGCGTGCAGTCGCGCGACCTTGCCGGTTCGGCCGGCCCGGTATCGATCATCCACCACCCTGACGTGCGCCGCATGCTGATGTCGATGCGCTCGCAGGTCGAGGCGGCGCGCGCGCTGGCGTATGTGGGCGCGGGCATCAGCGACGTCGCTCACCACCACCAAGACGCGGCCGTGCGCGCGTCCAACCTGGCGGTGTACGAGTACCTGGTGCCGATCATCAAAGGCTGGTCGACCGAAATGTCGCAGGACGTCACGCGCGACGGCGTGCAGGTTCACGGCGGCATGGGCTTCATCGAAGAAACCGGCGCGGCGCAGCACTACCGCGACGCCAAGATCCTGACGATCTACGAAGGCACGACCGCGATCCAGGCGAACGACCTGGTGGGCCGCAAGACGGTGCGCGACGGCGGCGCCGTGGCCAAGTCGATCATCGGCCAGGTGCGCGAGACCGAGGCGCTGCTGGCGGCGCAAGAGGGCGCCGACTTCAAGGCGATCCATCGCGCGCTGGTCGACGGCAGCGTGGCGCTCGAAGCGGTGGTGGAGTACGTCGCCGCGAACATGAAGAGCGACATCAAGGGCGTGTTTTCGGGCAGCGTGCTGTATCTGAAGCTGGCCGGGATTGTGCTCGGTGGCTGGGTGATGGCGCGCGCGGCGTTGGTGGCGCAGGCCAAAATCGACGGCGGCGCTGGCGACGCGGGCTTTTACAAGGCCAAGATCGCCACGGCGCGCTTCTTTGCGGATCATATCCTGACCCAAGCGTCGGGATTGCGCATCGCGATTGTGGAAGGTAGCGCAGGGGTGCTGGCGCTGACGGAAGACCAGTTCTAAGCAAGCCGCACCACTAGCTCGTCGTCTCCACCACCCCGTCGTTCCCGGCCTCGGCGGCCCCCTTGGCGGGAACCCAAGTTCGTGCTGCTAAAGGCGGATCAGCAAAATTGGGTTCCCGCCGAGGGCCGCCTTGGCGCGGGAACGACGGGGGTAGGGATTTGGTCTTTATGAGCGCCGAATCGAATTACCCGCATTGCGCACGCGATCCCCGCGCTGCATCCCCGGCTGGTTGTTGAACCTGAACGAGCGGCGCTGGCCGTTGTCGTACTGGACATCCACCGTCCACACCGTGCGCGCATTGGCGCGTTCCTGGATCTTCTTGCCCGCATACGCACCACCGATCGCACCGGCCACGGTGGCAACCGTGCGTCCCGAACCGCTGCCGACCTGATTGCCCAGCAGCCCGCCCACGGCGCCGCCGCCAACCACGCCCAGCGCATTGGCCTGGCCATTCTGGCGCGCGCTGTGCACCGCCGTCACCTTGCCGCAGTCGCGGCATACCGCCCGCGCGTCATTGCGACGGTCGTCACGGTCGCCGCCGCGTGCCGCCGCCAGCGCGCGGTTGTTCTCGGCCTTCGCCGCGCGCAGGCATTTCATGCGCTGGCCGTCGTTGCGCTCGTCGTTGCAGATCTCGCGGTCCTGCGCGTACTGCGTATCGGCGGCACGCAACTGCGCCGACGACGCCTGCGCCGAGCCCGTCACGCTGCCCAGCGCCAGTACCAGCGCCAGCGTCAAATTGAGTTTCATCATTTTCTTCTCCTGATCGGTTTGTCGTGCTCGCCAACGAGCGGCATGCCGCATTGTAGATCACTTGGAACAGCAATTATTCGCGGCAAGGATGTGCTTCGCCCGCGCCCATCTGTTTATAATCGCAAGATAGTCTTTACATCCCACGCTCGCCTTATCCAACAGGACATATCTTGAACATTCATCAATACGCAGTGCGCCTTCCGGCAGCCCTGGCCATCGCTACCCTGTTCGCCGCCTGCGGCGGCGGCGGCGGCAATCCGAGCAACGTCCCCGGCAAGGTCGACACCCCGACGCCGACACCGACGCCCACTCCCACGCCCACGCCGGGCGATGTCAAGCCAGATGGCTGCAAGGCCTATATCGTGGCCGACAAAACCGTCGCTGCCGGCAAGGCCGGCGGCGCCAGCGTGCTCTCGTGCGGCGGCCCGCTGGCCGATGTGAGCTGGAGCCAGGTGAGCGGTCCGGCGGTCACGCTGCAAGCGGCGCGCAGCCCGACCGTGTCGTTCGAAACGCGCGAGAAGGGCGTGATCGTCCTGCGCGCAGATGTCACCCTGGCCGACGGCGCGCGCCTGTCGCTCTCGACCGAGGTGACCGTGGGCGACGCCCCGGCCGGCAGCTTCATCAACCTGCGCGCCGACCATTCCGTGCGTCCCAACGTGCAAACCTCGGTGCGCGCCTGGCCGACCCTGACCGGCGGCGACACCATCGCCAGCATCGTCTGGACCCAGGTCAGCGGCCCGGCCGTGACGATGGACGCCAAGGACCAGTTGCTGATGTTCAAGGCGCCCGCCTCCGGCACCGACGTGGCGCTGCGTTTCCGCGCCACCATGACCACCAGCAGCGGCCTGAAGGACAGCGACGACGTGTTGATCAGCCTCGACCAGCAGGTGCCCGGCAACCCCGACACCCTGTTCAGCACGCCCACCGCGCGCGTGCATCCGTACCGCCAGGCCAGCGCCTACGCCGGCGTGCTGGTCAAGTGTACTTACGACGTCAAGGTGTACTACGATACGTCGTCCAACAACACCCTGTGCCGCGCGCAGGAGCTGCCGCCGCTGCAGACCGAAGCGGGCGTGGGCGTGGTGCCGAGCGTGGCCCAGATCATGGGCCGGGTGCTGGTGTCGCATGACTTCCTGGGCGCCAATTTCGAGCAGTTCCTGCTGACCCAGGACCCCAACAGCGACTTCCGCCGCCTGCTGGCGAGCACGTCCGCCATCGTGATCGGCTCGCATGTGCGGCCGAGTTTCTACAGCGCCGGCACCGGGGCGATTTACCTGGACGCCAACAACCTGTGGCTGAGCGCCGAGCAGCGCGACGTGGTCACCGAGGTGCCCGATTACCGCTCCGCCTTCGACGACGACCTGAACTTCATTCCGCTGGGCCGTTCGGTGAAAAACAACGAGCAGGCGCGCCGCAGCTATCCATCGACCACGCGCGTGACGCGCACCACGGAAGACTTGCTGTACGACCTGGGCCGCTTGCTGTACCACGAGCTGGCGCACGCCAACGACTTCCTGCCGTCGGTCAACCGCGCCGTCAATCCGCAGCGCTCGATCTGGGAAAACATCGCCGAGCGCGTCGGCAGCCGCACGCTGCCGTCGGACGCGCTGGCGATGCAGTATCCGCTGCAGTCGGCCGAAATGCTGGCCATGGGGCAGGTGCTGTACCAGGGTGAGACGGCCACGGCGGTGCAGAAGTCCTACACGGCGGCCGAGATCGGCGGTTTCTTCGGCGCCGACCGCGCATCGGACGACTACGCCTACTCGGTCAACAAGGGCGACAGTTCGCGCGAGGACCTGGCGATGCTGTTCGAGGAATTCATGATGAGCTACCGCCATAACGTGCGCTACGACGTGGCCTATGCCAACCAGACCACCGGCAGCGAGCCGATCATCGGCTGGGGCCAGCGCGGACGCATCGGCGAGGCGGCCATCAGGCCGCGCGTCAAGCTGGTGTTGGAGCGCATTGCGCCGTGGATCGACGTGACCGCCGTGGACCGCCTGCCGGCGCCCCTCATGATGAGGCCGGGCGCGAGCTGGGAAGCGAATCTGGTGCTCAATCCATCGAGCATGGCCAAGCGCTCCGCCTTGCGGATCGAGTCAAGCGAGGAGCGTGCGGCGCGCCTGAAAGGCGACATCAAGCGGCGCGAGCGGCACGGCAAGATGACGCCGGATGCGCGTCAGCCGTAGGCGCCGCCGGTGCTGATCAGGTCGAACAGGCGGGCGAGGGTGGAGATGCCCATCGTCGCCGCCACCAGCATTGTGCAAACCAACAACACTGCCAGTGGCCAGTTCGATTCCGACTTGCGGCCTGAGCCGGCGTTGAAGGCGGCGTCGAACTTCTCGTCGGGCATCAGGCCGATCACCAGCGCTTCGATGCAGCCGACGATGGCCGAGACGACCAGCGGCAGGATCTTGAAGAACCAGTTGGCCTCGGGCACGAGGCCAATGACCAGCCCGGCAACGGGCAGGCTGGCCACGTGCAGCAGGCCCAGCTTGTCGAGGCTGCCGCGCAGGTAAAAGCGGTGCGCGCCGAGGGCGCCCAGGATCAGGGCGAGGAAGCTGGCGAAGGTTTTGTTTTTGTGCGATGGGGACATGAGGCGGTCGAGGGATGCGGGAAAGCTGGCAGTATCGGTCAATTCCGCAAGGAACGCACGGCCCGATGCCCGATGGTTCCGACGATACCCCCACGATGCAGTTGGCGGTTCGCCCCAAAATAAGCGATAATCTTCAATTCGCCCCGAAGTGCGCGCCCTGTTGTCACTAACGCTTGCTGCTGCGCGGCATTGCGCGCTATAATTGTCGGCTTTTTCCGCCCAGCACAACTTTTTGGAATTATTATGGTCGTTATTCGTTTAGCTCGTGGAGGCGCCAAGAAGCGCCCGTTCTTCAACATCGTTGCAACGGACTCGCGCAATCGCCGCGACGGCCGCTTCATCGAGCGCATCGGTTTCTATAACCCGATGGCAGCTGGTGGCGAAGTCGGCCTGCGTATCACCGCAGACCGTCTGGCTTACTGGCAAGGCGTTGGCGCACAATTGTCGCCAACCGTTGCACGTCTGGTGAACAGCCAGCCAGCAGCGCCAGTAGCAGCAGCCTAAGCAGGTCCGGGTTTGAGCGGTACAGCATCCGGGGTGCAAGTCCCTGACGACCTGACGCAAGTCGGGTACGTATCTGGCGCTTTTGGCGTCACCGGTTCGATTCGGGTCACCCCGTTTTCCACCGACGCGGATGGGTTGCTGAGCGTGAAAACCTGGTGGCTGGATAAACCCAGCCTGCAATCCGTCTCCGTACGGACTGCGAAAATGCACGGCGGCGACGTCGTGGCCCAGTTGGCAGGTACGCTCGGGCGGGATGCCGCGGAGGCGCTGAAAGGCGCCGCTGTTTCCATCCCGCGCAGCCAATTCCCGCAACTGTCGGCCGATGAATTTTATTGGTCCGATCTGATCGGGCTGAATGTAGTGAACCTGCAAGGCGAGGCCTTGGGGCTGGTGTCCGACATGATGCATAACGGCGCGCAATCGATTTTGCGCATTACGCCGGTGCCGGATGTCACAGACGATGCAAAGGCGCCCGAGCGCCTGATTCCGTTTGTGGACCAGTTTGTCAAAACAGTTGACCAGGCAAGCAAGACCATCACGGTGGACTGGGGTCTGGATTATTAAGACCGCAACAAGGCGGGAGCGCCATGCAATTTGATGTCGTGACCTTGTTTCCCGAGATGTTTGCCGCGCTGACGCAGTCGGGAGTGACCCGCCGCGCGTTCGAGCAAAAACGCTGGGGCCTGTCGACCTGGAATCCACGCGATTTCACGACCGATAACCACCGTACCGTCGACGACCGCCCGTATGGTGGCGGACCGGGCATGGTGATGCTGGCCAAGCCGCTGGAAGCGGCCATTGGCGCCGCCAGGCAGCGCCAGGTGATGCTCGAGCTGCCGGTGCCGCGCGTGGTGTTCATGTCGCCGCAGGGCAGGGCGCTGACGCACGACCGGGTGATGGATTTAAAGGATGAAGCGGGCTTGATCGTGCTGTGCGGACGCTATGAAGCGGTCGACCAGCGCTTGCTGGACCGCTGCGTCGACGAGGAAATCAGCCTCGGCGACTTCGTGCTGTCGGGCGGCGAACTGCCGGCGATGGCGCTGATGGATGCGGTGGTGCGGCAGTTGCCGGGCGTACTGAACGACGACGCCTCGGCGCTCGAAGACAGTTTCGTCAACGGCCTGCTCGATTCGCCCCATTACACCCGTCCCGATACGTATGAAGGCGTGGCGGTGCCGCCAGTCCTGATGGGCGGCAACCACGCCGAGATTATCAAGTGGCGGCGCGAGCGCATGCTCGAAGCGACCGCCCAGAAACGGCCCGATCTGCTGGCCCGTGCGCGCAGCGCCGGATTGCTGAGCAAGGCCGATGAAAAGTTTCTGGCAGGTTTGTAAATCTGCTATTGCAGTACCACTGCAGTACCACTGTGCAGGCAATGTCGCCCGCATCAGTAACCCCATCCTCTACTGGGCGAATGCAGCGCCAGCAAGATGGTTATCGGAGTCCTAAAAATGAATTTGATTCAGCAACTTGAGCAAGAAGAAATTGCCCGTCTGGGCAAGACTATTCCTGATTTCGCACCTGGCGATACCGTTATCGTCAACGTCAACGTAGTCGAAGGCACCCGCAAGCGCGCCCAGGCATACGAAGGCGTCGTGATCTCCCGTCGTAACCGTGGCCTGAACTCGAACTTCATCGTTCGCAAGATCTCGTCCGGCGAAGGCGTCGAGCGTACGTTCCAGCTGTATTCCCCGCTGATCGCATCGATCGAAGTCAAGCGTCGTGGTGATGTTCGCCGCGCCAAGCTGTACTACCTGCGTGAGCGTTCGGGTAAATCGGCACGTATCAAAGAAAAACTGCCAAACCGTCGCGCTGCAACTCCAGCCGCTGCCAAGTAATCGGCATCTGCGTTGCAAAAAAGGCATCCTGTCCGGATGCCTTTTTTCGTTTTGAAGGACAATACCCTTGCCCAAGATTATTTTCGATCCAGAAAAATTACCTGTTGAAGCCCTCGGTGGCGAAGCGGCGCTCGACCCCGAGCGCCTCACGCCGGCGTGGCTGCGCCAGCGCTTCGCCAGTCCGCCCGACTGGCAACCTGAGCCGCCGGGCGAATCCTGGGGCGGGCGCAAGGAATTGATGCCGGCCTCGGTGCTGCTGCCGCTGGTGCAGCGCCCCGCCGGGCTGAGCATGTTGCTGACCGTGCGCACCGCGCATCTGTCGGCGCACGCGGGCCAGATCAGCTTTCCGGGCGGACGCGCCGAAAGTTATGATGCCTCGGCCATCGCCACGGCGCTGCGCGAGAGCGAGGAAGAAATCGGCCTGCAACGCCGCCTTGTGGAGGTGATCGGCACCTTGCCCGACTATATTACCGGCACCGGTTACCGGGTCACGCCCGTGGTGGGCCTGATCGCGCCGCCATTCGAGCTGGCCGCCGACGCCAACGAAGTGGCTGAAATCTTCGAAGTGCCCTTGCACTTCCTGATGGACGGCATGAACCACCAGCGCCTCTCGCTGGAACTGCCGGAAGGGGCGGGACAGCGCAGCTTCTACGCCATGCCGTATGATCGCTTCTTTATCTGGGGCGCCACCGCCGGCATGCTGCGCAATCTGTTTCACTTCCTGCGTGCCTGAACGGAGCAAGGCTTTTATGCTCACTTCTCGCCAAAAAATGTAGAGCCGTCATTCCCGCGCAGGAATGACGGCTCCGAATTTAGCGCTACTGCGTGGGTCTGGGAGCAATCCCCTGGCCGGCTCGCAGCGCCAATATGTTTGATTCCATCGGTGCTCTGCGCTATCGTAGCGGGCATTGATGAATTGCTCTGCTGCTTCATTTCAAAAAGTACAAAAGGACCGTCGATGACATTTCTCTCCATTCTCTGCGCGCTGCTGATCGAACAGCTCAAGCCGCTGCGGGCAGACAATCTGATTTATGCGGAGATCAAGAGTTTTGCGATGCGCATGGAGGGCTGGTTCAACGCGGGCGACGCCAGCAATGGACGCATGGGCTGGGTGCTGGTCATCCTGCTGCTAGTCGGCCCGACCGCCCTGATTTCCTGGCTGCTGTACAACTACCAGCTGGTGTTCATCGCGTTTGCGTGGAATGTGCTGATTGTGTACCTGACCCTGGGTTTCCGTCATTACAGCCATTATTTCAGTTCAATCCAGGCAGCGCTGAGCGGCGGCGACGAGGCCGGCGCGCGGGCGCTGCTGGCGGAGTGGGCGCGCATCGACACGGTCGGCATGGAAGCGTCGGAAGTGGCCCGCATCGCGGTCGAAAAGTCGCTGCTGACCACGCACCGCAATGTGTTCGGGGTGTTTTTCTGGTTCTTGATCCTGGGGCCGGCCGGTGCGGTGATGTACCGCGTGTCGGAATACCTGGCGCGCGCGTGGAACGAACCGGATCACATGCGCAATGAAGCGTTCGGCCAGTTCGCCGCGCGCGCGTTTTACTGGATCGACTGGCTGCCGGTGCGCTTGACGGCGGTCGCGTTCGCGGTGGTGGGCAATTTTGAAGATGCCATTTATGCATGGCGCAATTTCGCGCATCGCTGGAGCGACGAAGCGCGCGGGATTATCTTGTCGGCCGGCGGCGGCGCCATGGGCGTGCGCCTGGGCACGCCGAACGAGAATGCCTCCAAGGTCTTGCCGCCGGATGCGGCGACCGTGGACAGCACCTATAGCGAGGTGGAAGTGATGCCGGGGGAAGAGCCGAACGCGCGTGCGCTGCAAAGCACGGTCGGATTGGTGTGGCGGGCGTTGCTTTTATGGATGCTGCTGCTGTTGCTGTTGTCGGGTGCGGTTGGTTTGGCTAATATTGGGCAAGTGGCGACGTAAGTGGTGGCCTGTCGGCCCTCCGATCCGTCGTCGTTCCCGCGCAGGCGGGAACCCAATGTCGTGCTGACGCCAACAGGGGATCAACCAACTTGGGTTCCCGCCTGCGCGGGAACGACGTGGTGATGGTGGGGGGGCGACATTGGAGGGCGCCTCCCGCATCCAGGCTGCATCATTCTGCAAGTTCAACTCTTCTATAAGATATAATACTCGCGTTGCACAGCAGCACCTGATTCACTGGCCCGGCGCTTGCGCCTTCGTCTCCACGCATCTTCTTGTTCCCACGACCCGCCCTATGGCCGAGTTATCCGAAAGCAAGAAAAAACTCGCCGACGAGTTTTTCATTCTTGGCCTCACCAGCGATGGCAGGCAGTTCCGCCCCAGCGACTGGGCCGAGCGGCTGTGCGGCGTCATGTCCTGCTTTCGCCCGGAAGGCTCGGGCGGCCGCAATGCCCACCTCCAGTTCTCGCCCTACGTACGCCCGACCATGCTCGACGGCGTCAAGGCCGTGGTGGTCAACAACGACCTCCAGAAACTCGAACCGCTGGCCTACCACTTCGTCCTCAATTTCGCCAAGGACAATGATCTCCAGATCATCGACGCCTGTATCCTGCCCGAACCGGGCGAGCTTAAAATCTGAAAAGCATCACCGGTGTTTTGAGCAAGATCAAACCGGCAATAGAAAGAGCGCGTTAGTTTAAGTCTTTTGCGCGCCCATCTGTGCGCGCGCAAGTCACGAGCGCCGAGCCGCTCAGGAGAACATCATGCGCATAGGCGAAATCTGCACTGTTCAAACCAGTTACTGCAAGGGCGACGACACGGTCCAGGCCGCAGCCTTGTTGATGCGCAAGCATCACGTTGGCGACCTTGTTGTCATTGATCAAATCAACGACGAACGCATTCCGGTCGGCATCCTTACCGACCGCGACATCGTGGTGTCCGTCATCGCGCTCGGGCTCGATCCGGCCAGCCTGCTGGTGGGCGACATCATGAGCGCCGACCTCCTGACCGCGTCGGAAGACGACGACGTCTACGAAACGATCGAACGGATGCGTTTTCGCGGCATCCGGCGCGTCCCCGTGGTCAACAACGCCGGCGGCCTGACCGGCATTGTCAGCGTCGACGACCTGCTCGAATTCCTGGCCGAGGAAATGGGCGAACTGTCGCGTATCTGCTCGCACCAGCAAAGCCACGAGAAACGCGCGCGCCAGTAGCCCGGCTGCGCGATTGGCGGCCTCTGGTATGATGGCTCGCGCCGGGGACGGCAAACCGTGTCCACTCTATCAAAAAGACCTCATGACTCACATTCGCTGGATCTGCGCTGCCGCTTACCTCGTTACGGGCGCCGCGCTCGCCCTGCCGTTGCCGAAAGGCGTGGTGCAGGGCCCTTCCGTCGAAGGCATCACCGAGTATCGCCTGCCGAACGGCCTGAAGGTGCTGCTGTTCCCCGACTCGTCCAAGCCGACCGTCACCGTCAACGTGACTTACCTGGTCGGCTCGCGCCACGAGAATTACGGCGAAACCGGCATGGCCCACCTGCTCGAACACCTGATGTTCAAGGGCGCGCCCAACAACCGCAATATCGCGCAGCAGTTCTCGCAGCGCGGCATGCAGTTCAACGGCACCACGGCGCTCGACCGCACCAATTACTACGAAGTGTTCCAGGCCGGCGACGACAACCTGAAATGGGCGTTGCAGATGGAAGCGGACCGCATGGTCCATTCCTACATCGCCAAAAAAGACCTCGACTCCGAAATGACGGTGGTGCGCAACGAGTACGAAAGCGGCGAAAATTCGCCCGCCGAAGTGCTGATGAAGCGCATGCAGAGCCTCGGCTACGACTGGCACAGCTACGGCCGTTCGACCATCGGCAACCGCAGCGACATCGAGAACGTCAAAATCGAAAACCTGCAAGCGTTCTACCGCACCTGGTACCAGCCCGATAACGCGGTGCTGCTGGTGGCCGGCAAATTCGATCCGGCCCGCGCGCTGGGCTGGATCAGCAAGAGCTTCGGCGCCATCCCCAGGCCGAAGCGCGCCTTGCCGCAGTTCTGGACGGTGGAGCCGACCCAGGACGGCGAGCGCAGTTTTACCGTGCGCCGCCAGGGCGACGTGCAGATGATCGCGGTCGGCTACAAGGTGCCGGCGGCCCTGCATGACGACAGCGACGCCCTCAGTTTCGCCTCCGAAGTGCTGGGTGCGGCGAGCACCGGGCGCCTGCACAAGCTGCTGGTCGAGCCCGGCAAGGCCAGCGACGTCTTCGCCTACGCCGAAACCGGCTACGCGCCCGGCATGCTGTACTTCGGCGCCGTGGTGAAGAAGGGCGACCCGATCGAGCCGGTACGCGAGGCCCTCACGGCCGCCGTCGAAGATTTCGTCAAGACCCCGCCCAGCGAAGCGGAGATCGAGCGGGTGCGGCGTAACTACACCAACAGCATCGAGAAAAGCCTGAACGACCCGCAGCAGGTCGGGGTGGCCTTGTCCGAAGTGATCGCGCTGGGCGACTGGCGCCTGTTCTTCGTCGGGCGCGAACGCATCGCCAGCATGACCCCGGCCGAAGTGGCCGAAGCGGCGGGGCGCTACCTGCGCCGCGACAACCGCGTCACCGGTCACTTTTTGCCGGACGACGCCCCGCGCCGCGCCGAGATTCCCCCTGCGCCCACCCTGGCCAGCGTGATGAAAGACTTCAAGCCGAAAGAAGCGAGCCAGAAGTCGGAAGACTTCGACCCGAGCCAGGCCAACATCATGAAGCGCACCACCCTGGCCACCGTGGGTGGCGTGAAACTGGCGCTGCTGCCCAAGAAGAACCGCGGCGAAGCGGTGTCGGTCGACCTGAACCTGCACTGGGGCGACGAGAAAACCCTGTTCGGCAAAGGCGTGCTGCCGGCCATGACCGGCGCCATGCTCACGCGCGGCACCACCAAATACACGCGCGAGCAGTTGTCGGACGCCTTCGATAAACTCAAGATCAGCGGTGGCCTGATGGAGTTCGAAACCACGCGCACCCACTTGAACGAGGCGCTGCGCCTGATGGCGCACGTGCTCAAGGAGCCAACCTTTCCGGAAGCCGAATTCGAGCAGCTGCGCCAGCAATGGCTGGTCAGCCTGGAGTCGGGCCGCAGCGAGCCGCAATCGGTGGCCGCGCGCACGCTCTCCGAACACTTCGACCATTATCCGAAGGGTGACGTGCGCGCCACCCGCACGCTCGACGAGCAGATCGCCGATGTCAAGGCGGTGCGCCGGGACGATGTGAAGGCTTACTACCGCGATTTCTACGGCGCCTCGCATGGCGAACTGGCGATCGTGGGCGACTTCGACGCCGCGCCGGTCGCGCCGCTGGTCGAGGAATTGTTCGGCAAGTGGCAGAGCCGCGCCGGCTACGCGCCGGTGCTGCGCACCAACGCCCCGGTCGCGCCCCTGAAAAAAACCGTCAACCTCGCGGACAAGGAAAACGGCGTCGTCATGGCGCGCCTGAACCTGGACCTGCAGGTCGACGATCCGGCGTATCCGGCGCTGATGCTGGCCAATTACATTTTCGGCGACGGCGGCCTGGAATCGCGCCTGATGAACCGCATCCGCCAGAAAGACGGCTTGTCCTACGGCGGCGGCTCGCAACTGGGCGCGGGCGACCTTGACCGTGCCGGCGGCCTGACCATGAGCGCCATCGCCGCGCCGCAGAACCTGGCCAAGCTCGATGTGGCGATGCGCGAAGAATTGGCGCGCGCGGTCACCAAGGGGTTTACCGCCGGCGAACTGGCGGCGGCCAAATCGGGCCTGCTGCAACAGCGCGCGCAAAACCGCGCCGAAGACAGCGTGCTGGCGAGCGGCTGGACCTCGCTCCTGTACCTCGGCAAAACATTCGAATGGAGCGAGCGCTTCGAGCAAAAGCTCGCCGCCGTGTCGCTGGAACAACTAAACGCCGCCTTCCTCAAGGCCATCGACCCGGCCGCGCTGAGCGTCGTCATAGCGGGTGACCAGGAAAAAGCCAAGCCCAAGAAGTAAGGAGAACAATACTTGCTGGCGGGATAGCAACGTTTACGGTATTCTGTTGCTTGGAGGAAGTATTTGCTTCTTCTGTAGAACATACGGAGATGTTGCATCATGGCCAGGGAGAAGCAGAAGGAGTCCTCGTTCGAGGGTAAGGTTGTTCTCGTGACGGGCGCGGCGGGCGGTATCGGACGCGCCGCTGCGGTCGCATTCGGGCGCGCGGGTGCGTGCGTGGTGGTGGCCGATACGTCGGTCGACGGCGGGCATGCGACGGCGGCGATGATCGTCGAACATGGCGGCAAGGCGCTGTTCGTGCAGTGTAACGTGACGCGCGCGTCGGAAGTCGAGGCGCTGATCGACAAGACGGTGGCCTATTACGGCAAGCTCGATTGCGCGTTCAACAATGCGGGGATCGAAGAAGAGCATTTGCCGCTGGCGGACGCCGACGAAGCGCTGTTCGACCGCATCATGAACGTCAACGTCAAAGGCACCTGGCTGTGCATGAAGTACGAAATCCGCCAGATGCTCAAGCAGGGTGGCGGGACGATCGTCAACACCGCCTCGGTGGCCGGCCTGGTCGGCGCGCCGACGCAGTCGATTTACGCGGCCAGCAAGCACGCGGTGGTGGGCATGACCAAGACCGCGGCGGCCGAGTATGCGCGCGAGGGGATTCGTATTAATAGTGTGTGCCCTGGCGTGGTCAATACGCCGATGATGGGCCGCGCACTGGAACGCGAACCGCTGCGCGAGAAAAAGCTGCGCAATGTGCATCCGATGGGCCGCTTCGCCGAGCCGGTCGAGATTGCCAATGCGGCGATGTGGCTGTGTTCCGAACAGAGTTCGTTCGTGACCGGGCATCAGTTGGCGGTCGATGGCGGCTTGACGGCGATTTAACTAACGGCGCATGGCCCGACTGCTATCTCGTCGTCTCCGGCATTGCCGAAACCGACTTCCCGCGAAGGCGGGAACCCAAGTTTGTGGAGCCGCCAACTGTGCAGCACACTTGGGCTCCCGCCTTCGCGGGAGCGACGGTGGTACAGGCCGGAATGACATGAATTGGATGAGTGACCTTGGGCCGATATAAACGCAGCTAGGCCGTACTCAACTCCGCCACGAAATCATACATATCCCCCCTGAAGTACGAGCGGCAAAACTCGACCGCCCGGCCGTCCCGCAAGAACGCCAGCCGTTCCACGCACAATCCCGCATCGCCTTCCTTCGACTGCAGCAGCTTGGCCTGTTCCGCGTTGAGCAGCAGCGCCGATAAGCGTTGCAGCGCGCGCGTGGGCCGGTTGCCGGCCGCTTCCAGCGCCTCGTACATCGACACGCCCACCACATCGAGCGAGGGCAGGCAGGACGCCACGATGGTCGCGTACTCCAGGCACATCGGCAGTTCGTCCGCGTAGCGGATCCGGTTGAAGCGGTACACCGGCGCGCCCGGCGACAAGCGCAGGCGCAACGCTTCTTCCGGCGTCACCGTGCCCTCCGAGCGTTTGAGCCACACGCTGCGCGGCGTGCGTCCGCGTGCCCGCATATCCTCCGAAAACGAGGTCAGCTTGGCAAAATTCTTTTCGATCCGCGTATTGATGAAGTTGCCCGAGCCCGGCCGCTTGACCAGCAAGCCCTCGCTCACCAGCCCGTCAATCGCCTTGCGCACCGTGATGCGCGAGATCGACAGGTCCAGCGCCAGCTGGCGCTCCGCCGGCAAGGCTTCGTCCGGCCCGAACAGGCGCTGGTCGATCGCTTCGCGCAAGGCGCGCTGTAATTGCTGGTACAGCGGCTGCGAGCTGGTCTGGGCCAGCGTCTGCATGATTTGGGCGAGCGATGTCATACCAATGGCGCTTTCTTTTGTAAGGATGGGACCACTTTTCCCGGTCAATGGCGTCATTTCGCCACATCATGCAGTTGTCGTATTTGCATATAACGATAATACCAAAAAAAGACCGGCGCAATACCCCTCCCTCTTGCAACTAGGCCAAATTCCCCGTCAATGACCAGACCACTTACCCAAAATGCCAGTCCACCCGTGTATTAACGAAACAACATATGAAAAAAATCACATAACTGGTAGTGTTCTGGTATTAAAGAGGAGTATATTGGCGTTAGATTGGTTTTAGACGTGGTGGTACCCGTAGCACATAAAAAGTCGTTGTTAAAAATGAACTGGCTTACTCACGGAGCCAACATCAAGGGGGAAGTAATGAAGCGCAATCAGTCAGTAGTGAATAAGAACGCAGAGCGTCCTGTATCGACCAGCCTGACGCCGGTAGCGTCGGCGGCAGCTATTCTGGTGTTGAGTATCGCGATGTCGGCCCAGGCGCAAGCCCAGGCGACCGCCGCCGCAACCGTGCCGGCCGTGGACCCGGACGCCAAGACCGAAGTGGTGGTCGTGACCGGTATTCGCGCGGCCATGCAGCAGTCGCTGAACCAGAAACGCAATTCGGACACGATGGTCGAAGTCATTACTGCTGAAGACGTGGGCAAGATGCCCGACAAGAACGTCGCCGACTCCCTGCAACGCTTGCCGGGCGTGAGCGTGGCCGCGGCCGGCGGCTCGGAAGGCAGCTTCGGCGAGAACGACCGCGTGGCCCTGCGCGGCACCCCGTTCGGCCTGACCCTTACCACCTTGAACAGCCACACCGTCTCGAGCGGCGACTGGTTTGCCGATAACATCATCGGCGGTGGCCGCAGCGTCAGCTTCTCCCTGTTCCCGTCCGAACTGATCGGCCGCGTGACGGTACACAAAGGTTCGCAGGCCAACCTGCTCGAAGGCGGCGCGGTCGGTGTGGTGGACATCGAAACGCGCAAACCGCTGGACTTCAAGAAGGGCATCAGCGCACAGGTCAGCCTGGGCGCCGTCAATTCGCAAAACTCGGGCAAGAACGATGGCCAGTTCAACGGCCTGGTGAACTGGAAGAACGAAGCCGGCAACCTGGCGGTGATGGTCCAGGGCTTCCATGAAAAACGCACCCTGAGCCGGGTCGGCCAGGAAAACGGCCTCTGGTACGATCCGGTCGACGCCGGCTCGTCCATCGACAAGGGCGTGCCTGGTTCCTCGACCGCCATCAAGACCGATCCGGTCAAGGGCGCCAAGGCCAACTACCTGGGCGGCACCGCCTGGTTCGAACAGGAGCGCACCCGCAAGGGCGGCCTGATCGACGTGCAGTTCAAGCCGACCAGCGACATCATGCTCGACCTTTCCGTGTTCCGTTCGCACCTCGACGCACCGAACATCAACCACAACTTCATGCAGTCGCTGGGGCGCTTCCTGGCGCCGAACTGGACGGCCAAGGATTTCCCGGCCGGTAACGTGAGCGGTACTGTCAACAACGGCGTGCTGACCCAGCTGACCGGCACCGTGCCGGCGAACTGCGGCGCGGTCTGCGGCACCATGTCGAGTGCGGTGCAGGAAGAATTCAGCCGTCCGGTGGCCGAAAGCCAATCCAAGTTCGTCAACCTGGACGGCAAATGGCGCGTCAACGACAAGCTGACCCTGGCCGGCAAGGTCGGCTCGACCAAAGGCCTGGGCAATACCAAAAGCGGCGCGCTGGGCGTCTGGATGCCGTACACCGGCGGCAGCTACACCATGAATGGCGTCGACAAGGCAGTCACCTACGTGATCCCGGGCGCGGACAAGTTCTCGATCGGTGGCGGCCCTGACGGCAGCGGCAATGTGCCTTACACCTATGGTTCGCACGTGACCGCGATCGACAAGGAAGTCTACGGCCAGGTCGACGGTACCTACAAACTGGACCTGGCCAGCGTGCAGTCGATCCAGTTCGGCGTGCGCGGTGCGGAGCACAAGCGCGACCTGACCGCCATCGGCATCAACGCCTTGCCAAGCCTGTCCCTGGTCAGCAACCTGCCGATGGGCGGCCTGACCTCGTTCCCGACCGAGTTCAACGACCTCGACGCCAACGGCGCCGGCTGGTGGACGTTCTCGCGCGAAGCGGTCAACAACTGGCTGAGCACCCATGCCAAGTACGAAGGCCACTTGAAGCAAAACGAATTCAAGATCAAGGAGCCGACCCGTTCGGCCTACGTGATGGCGAACTTCGGCGCCGAAGGCATTTCGGGCAATATCGGCGTGCGCGTGGTGCACACCAAGGAATCGGTCGAGCGTAACGAAATCGCGCCGTCCGGCACTTTCGAGCCGCGCCTGTACACCAATACCTACCTCGACTTCCTGCCAAGCGCAAACTTCCGCATGGACCTGTCGAAGAACCTGGTGGCGCGCTTCTCGACCAGCCGCACCATGGCGCGTCCGGAACTGGGCCAGATGGCCGGTACCGACCTGCTCGATGTGCAGGGCACCGGCAAAGCGGGTAATCCGAACCTGCGTCCAATCCGCGCAAACAACTTCGACCTGGGCGTGGAGTGGTATTTTGCCGAGAAGTCGCTGCTGGCGGCCGGCGCGTTCTACTCGGCGCTGGACGGCTACGTGACCTACGGTTCGGGCACGGCGACCTTCTACAACCAGCTGCAGAAGAAGAACACCGAGTACAAGATCGACACCCCGCTCAACACCACGGCGGAAGTGAAGGGCCTGGAGTTCTCGTATCAGCAGGCGCTGCCGGCAGGCTTCGGCGTGAATGCGAATTACACCTACACCCTGGGTAAAGAAACCGGCAAGGCGCCGGGTTCGATGTGCGGCGCGCTCACGTATGCCGATTGCACCCTGATCGGAACGTCCAAGAACGCGTATAACGTCGGCGCTTTCTATGAGCAGAACAAGATCAGCGCGCGTTTGACTTACAGCTGGCGCTCGGGCTTCCTGAATGGCACGAGCCGCAGTTCGGCCTCGTACCAGGCCTCGGTCGGTTCGCTGTCGGCGTCGCTGGCCTACCAGATCAACGAGAACTTCAGCGTGACCCTCGATGGCAAGGACCTGAACAATCCGATGGTGCGTTCGGTGATCCACACCGCCGGTGCGATGGATGTGCCAGGCTCGCTGTACAAGAACGGTCGCCAGATCTACCTGGCGCTGCACGGCAAATACTAAGCCGATGATGGAGGGACTTCGGTCCCTTTGAGAAAGAACGGGACGCTGCTGCGTCCCGTTAGTTTTTTGGGAGACCATTGTGCTTCATCCTTACCGGACTGCATTGCTCCCCAGTCCGGGAGTTGCATGGTCCTGTCGGCGAAGGCACGACTTGCGTTGCCGGATTACGAGGTGAGCGTAATGATTGGACCGGAGCCGCAGGATTGAATTGTGCGATCCGCTGAGGTGAGTCGCCGGGTGTTGCATAATCATGCACATGGGACGCAAAACGTCACCGCTTACCGGCCACGAGTTTGATTGGAAGAAAATGAAATTTACCGATGAAATGGCAGCCGCGTTTCCAAAACGGAATCCACTGCCGGACGTGCTGCGGCAAGCCCTGCAATTCATGGAAGAACTCGGCTGCGTCCGGACGCGCCGCGATGGGAGCCGGTATATGACCGTGTACCCTGATCCCGAACATGACAACGTTACGGCAAACGCCTTCCACGTGCCGGACCCGGCCGATACCGCCGGCTGGACCCACTGTAACGATCCCGAGGTGAACGACCGCCTGGTGATATTCCTGAGAACCGGCGGCGATGGATCCTGGGCCGGGCTTTGGCTGGACGACGATGGGCAACAGCGGATCGTGCATTTGGGCTCGGGGTCCGGGTCGGTGATGCTTTGTGTGCTGACAGAAAATATGGAAGACCTGTTGCGCCTGCTTGCAATTGGTTATACCGAACTCTGTTGGCCCGATGATTTTGAGCGAACGCCAGATGAGGTATTTGAGGAGCAATGCGACGACGATGACGATGACACTCCACCACCTCTGCTGTTTCAAGACTATGTTAAAGAGAAACTACGACTAAGCATTCCAGAGCGCGCGTCGGAGATCGTGTCAAGTACCGTCAGCATGGACGAAGTGGAATCGCGTGACCCATTCTGGAACTGGATCAAGCGCCTTAACGATCAGTGATGGGCCGCCATGTGCGTGCAAATCGTTGGCGGTTTGCCGGCAAGCGGCGTATCCGGCCCCGATCGCGCGCATGTCCGCCTGCTTCTCAAGCGAGTCCAGAGTTGTTAAGTTTGCTGAATGAACTACGTCCGGAAGCCCACTTCGCGTTGATGCCTGATGGATAAAATTTGAATGAGGTCATGATGCGCATCGTAGTTGTACAGCGCGAGGTAGCCGCTCTTTCCTTGTGAAATGACCAGTTCATGCATCCCCGTTTCGGCTGGCCGGCCAACGAAAGGATGACGACCAAGAATACTGATGGCTTCGTCAATCAAATCGAGCGTCCCGGAAACGTCTACATTATTTGTGACAAGAAAATCACTGATACGTTCAAGGTCGGCAATGGCGCGGTTCGTGTAACTTACTTTCGCCATGGCTTGGCCTCGGGCCTGGCTGTGTCAGGATTGCTAAGGCGCTCCCGCAGGTAGGTGCGTACGTCGTCGGCATCGTAGCCCATTCCTGTTTCCCGCATGTCGGCGAGCGCAGCTTGAGCCTGAGCAACGAACTCCGCTCGTTGCTCAGCCGCATCTGCAGCCTGGCTGATCGCCCCGATCATGAACGCGTGGGTGCTTATTCCCAATTCCTCGGCTGCCGCGACGGCGCGCTCTTTGAGTTCCGTAGAAAGTTTTAGTGAGGTGGTTGACATGATCAAAGACTCCATAAAAGGTGTCACTAGAGTAGCACCTTTTTTACCCACGAGTTTACCCCGCTTCGAGGACCGCGATGAGCAAGGCGGCGATCAAGGTCAGACGGCGCCAACATGCAATTGGTTCAACACATCTTCATCCTGTTTGACTTCGATTAAGCTCTGGCTGCGTTAACGACAAAGGGCGGGCCCAGCCTGCGCCGGAACCCGCCCCATCAAACGGCCATGCCGCGAATTACTTGGCTACTGGCGCTGCCGCCGCTGCCGCCGCTGCCGTATCGGCAGGACGCTTCAGCCACATCACCCAGTAACGCGCCAGGTCGCCGATGCCATCGGTGCCCTTGATGCCTTCGAAGGTCTTGATCGCATCATCCTTGCGGCCGCCCTTGGCCAGCGCCATGCCCAGCTTGAGCTTGGCTTCTTCCGGACGCTTCAGGCCGCCTTTGGCGATGCCTTTTTCGATCAGGTCGATACCCTTGGCGTGCTCGTCCATGGTCGAGTACGCGTAACCGAGGTTGACCAGGCCGGTGCCGTCTTTCAGCTTGGACGCACTGGCTTCGCCCGAAGCGATGTTCTTGACGTCGTCCGCGGCGTTCTTGTTGGCGCGCTCGCGCAGCGACTTGTGCTTGGAAGCGTTCGCGCCGGTGCCCAGTACATTCGCGGCGAAACCGGCGTCAACCGCCTTTTTCGCTTCGATCGGGAAACCGGCCAACAGCGCCAGTTCGGCCATCTCGACATACTGTTCCGCTTCCATTTGCTTGAGCACGGTCGTCTCGAGACGGTACGCGTCCAGCTGCAGTTTGCTGTTGAAGCTGGTCTTGCCGTACATGCGGTGCAGCAGGTCGGCCCACAGTTCTTCGGTCGGATACGAGGCCACCAGCTTCTCGACGGTGGCGGTGTAGGTCGCCATGTCCTTCTGCTTGCCGGCGATCGTGGCCAGCAGGCGCAGGTCGTCCGCTGGCGGCACCTTGCCGGCTTTTTCGGATTCGGCCAGCATGGCTGTCACTTCGGTCTTGGCCGCTGCGAAATCGTTGTTCAGGAAGTAGGCACGCACGATCGAGCCGCGCACGCGCGTCGGCGAGCCGCCGTCGCTGATGTAGCGCTTCATCCATTCAATCGCCTTCGGATAG
Organism: Massilia rubra; assembly: GCF_011682065.1. Classification (GTDB taxonomy): domain Bacteria; phylum Pseudomonadota; class Gammaproteobacteria; order Burkholderiales; family Burkholderiaceae_D; genus Telluria_A; species Telluria_A rubra. The sequence goes on from NZ_VUYU01000011.1 coordinate 156,045, forward strand.
TTCTTGGCGTTGAACTGCATGTTGCCCATCGCCAGGATGAATTCCGGCTTGTCGGCCGCCGGCGTGCTTGGCGAGTTGATGATCGCTTCGAGCGAGCTCATGGCCAAGGCATCGTTGCCGCTGGCCGAGGCCAGCGCGAACTTCATGCGTTCGATGACGTAGGTTTCGTACGGGGTACGGTTGGCAAAGGCTTCGGCGGCGGTGACTTTTTCCTGGACTTCGGCGAATTTCTTACCGTCGATCAGGCCTTTGATCATGCCTGGCTCGAGCAGCTTGTACAGATCCGGACGAACGGTGTCGGGTTTGGTCGGCGCGGCGCTGGTCGCAGGCGTTGCCGGGGCGGTTTGTGCGCTGGCGCTGGTCATCAGGGCGGGGGCGGCGTTGAGGCCAATGGCGGCCAAGATCAGGCTGATACGAGCGAGACGAAACTGGGACATGGAGAATCCTTCAATCAAAGACATAAAGACAGCCTGACGCTATAACGCATCAGAGCGCCGAACCGTGGACACGTGACTTACATACGCGACATCCGAATGTGATGCGAATTTCGGACGAAGCGCATATTGTTACATAAACTTTATCTTTGCACGCTGATTTCCGTGCGGACCGGTTTATGCACGGGCAAACGCGCGTCCGTGGGCGTCGAACAGATGGCAGTGCGCGGGCGGCAAATGCACCGCGATGCGTTCGCCCGCGCGCAGCATGGCGCCGCCCTGCGGCTGGCGCAGTGCGATCAGGGCCGGGTCGCCCGGCATGCTGGCGTAGACGATGGTCTGGTCGCCCAGGTACTCCACATGGCCGACCACGGCGGCGAGCACATTGGCTTGCTGGGTGGCCTGCGGCAGCACCGTCATGTGCTCGGCGCGAACTCCCAGCGTGACCTTGTCGTCGATCAGGGCCTCGCCGCCGTCGGCGTCGGCGTCGACCAGCGTGCCGTCGGCCAGGCGCACGCGCACCCCGATGGCGCCGATATGGGCCACCCCGGCGCCGATAAAGTTCATTTTCGGCGCACCCAAAAAGCCGGCCACGAACAGGTTGCCCGGATTGTTATACAGCTCGTAGGGCGTGCCCACCTGCTCGATGCGCCCGCCGTTGATGACCACGATGCGCTCGCCCAGGGTCATCGCCTCGACCTGGTCGTGCGTCACGTAGATCATGGTGGTCTTGAGTTCCTTGTGCAGGCGGCTCAGTTCCACCCGCATCTGCACGCGCAGGCTGGCGTCGAGGTTCGAGAGCGGTTCGTCGAACAAGAACACCTCGGGCTTGCGCACGATGGCGCGCCCGATCGCCACGCGCTGGCGCTGCCCGCCGGACAATTCCTTCGGCCGGCGCTGCAGCAGGTGGGTGATCTGCAAGATCTCCGCGGCGCGCCCGACCTGGGCCTTGAGCTCCTCGCCCTTGTGGCCGGCCAGCTTGAGCGCGAACGCCATGTTCTCGAACACGGTCATGTGCGGATACAGCGCGTACGACTGGAACACCATCGCCAGCCCACGCTTGGCCGGCGCCACATCGTTGGCCAGCAGGCCGCCGATATGCAGCTCGCCGCCGCTGATCTCTTCCAGTCCGGCGATCATGCGCAGCAAGGTCGACTTGCCGCAGCCGGACGGTCCCACGAAGACCACGAATTCGCCATCGGCGATGGCCAGGTCGATACCGTGGATGATGGTCTGCTTGTCGTCGTAGCGCTTGACGACGCCCTTGAGGGTGACGGCCGCCATGTCAGCTCGCCGTCGATGGCCGGGCGGCCGCCAGGTCGGCCTGCTGGCGTTCGCTCGCGCTCATCGGAATGATCTGCGACAGGATCGCCACCGGCACCGCGGCCGCCAGCACCCACAGGAAGAAGTTGTGGTAGCCGAGCGCGATCTGGATATCGCCGCTGACCCACTTGAACAGCGAAAAACCGAGCTGCATGATCCCGGTCGCAAACGCGTAGTGCGCGGTCTGGTATTTGCCCGGCGCGACCACCTGCATCATGTACAGGATCAGGCCCACGAAGCCGAAGCCGTAGCCGAACATCTCCACCGCCAGCGCCGCGCCGATCAGGGTCAGGTCGGTCGGCAGGGTGGTCGACAAGAAGTAGAACACCAGGTTGGGCAGGTTCACCGCCAGGATCAGCACCAGGATGGCGCGCTTGAGGCCCAGCCACGAGGTGAAGTAGCCGCCGGCGATGCTGCCGATGACAAAAGCGACAGTGCCCGCCGTGCCGTACACGGCGCCCACTTCGATGGTCGTCAATCCCAGTCCGCCCAGGTTGCGCGCCTCGCGCAGGAACAGCGGGCCGATGGTCTGCACCTGCGCTTCGCCGGCGCGAAACAGAATGATGAACAGGACCGAGACCCAGATACCGGGTTTTTTGAAGAAGTCGATGATGACTTCCTTGAGCGTGCGCGCAATCGATGCCGCCGTGACGTCGGCGCCGACCGGATTTTTTGCCAGCGGCAGCGCCCAGCTGTTATACAGGCCAAGTGCGGCCATCGCGGCAGCCAGGATGCAGAACACGATGGTCCAGGCCGAGACTACGCCCATGGTCTTTTCAAAATACCCGGCCAGCAGCAGCAGGCCGCCGGACGAAATGAAGCGCCCGGCGTTGAAAAAGGTGCCGGTCCAGCCGGCGTAGGCTGCCTGTTCTTTTTGCGTCAGGCTCGAGATATACAGGCCGTCGCAGGCCACGTCGTGCGTGGCCGATGAAATGGCGACCAGGGTGAGCATGACCACGCAGGCGGCGAACCAGAACGGCATGTGCAGCGCCAGCGCCACCAGCCCGAGGCAGGCGCCGCCGATCAGCTGGAAGCTGACTACGACGATCTTTTTGCTGCTCGCCAGTTCCAGGAAGGGACTCCAGAGCGGCTTGAAGATCCAGGCCGACATGATGGCGGCGGTCCAGTGGGCGATGTCGTCGTTGGCCACGCCCATGCTCTTGAACATCTGGCCGGCCACCATGGCGACTGCGAAGAAGGGCAGGCCCTGCGCCAGGTACAGGCTGGGGACCCAGGCCAGTGGGCTGCGTTCTTTTTTCGTTGTTTTAGTCAGTTCCATCGACATCCTTGGGTAGGTTACTTCACTGCGCCGTCCATGCCGCGCATGAAGAAGCGCTGCGTGAACAGAAAGGCGGCCAGCGTGGGCAGGATCGTCAGCACGGTGCCGGCGGCGATCACGCGGGTGCTGCTGCCGAAGGTGCCGCGCAAATACAGCACGCCCACCGACAGCGGAAATTCATCCGGTTTGCTCATCACGATCGACGGCCAGATGTACTCGTTCCAGGCTTCGACCGCGGTCAGGATGCCGACCGTGGCCAGCCACGGCGCGATCAGCGGCAGCATGATCTTGCTGAAGATGATCCACTCCGAGGCGCCGTCCACGCGCGCGGCGTCGATCAGGTCTTGCGGCACTTCCTCGAAGGCTTGCTTGAGCAGCAGGATGGCGACCGCCGTCACCACGTTCGGCAAAATCACGCCGGTGTAGGTGTCCACCAGCGACAGCTTGGTGACGGTGATGAAGTTCACCAAAAAATTCACTTCCGACGGCAGCACCAAGGTGGCGAGGATGATCCCGAACACCAGTTTGCGGCCACGGAAGTGCATGCGCGCCAGCGGATAGGCGGCCAGGGAACACAATGCCAGCTTCCAGAACACGGTGCAGACGGCGATCAGCACCGAGTTCTTGAAAAACGCCAGGATCGGAATCGCGCGGAACACCTCCGCAAAGTTCTCCAGCGACGGCTTGCGCGGCCAGAAGGTGGGCGGAAAGGCGAACACATTGCCTTCGGTGGAAATCGCCGTGACCAGGGTCCACCAGAACGGGAACACGCACACCACTGCGAGCACGCACAGGATCAGGTAATGGCCGAACGTGGCCAGCGCACGGGCGCGCATCAACGATGCTTCGGCTTGAGGTAGCGCAGGCACACCAGCGCGATGCCGATGCAGATGCTCGACACCACCAGGCTGGCGGCCAGCGCGCGCGGCAGCTTGAGGTGCTTGAGGCCCTGGTCGTAGGCATAGTACAGGGCGGTGAAGGTCGAATTCATCGGCCCGCCCTGGGTCAGTACGTCCACTTCCTGGTAAGCCTTGAGCGCGGCCAGCACCGACAGGATCGTGCACACGGCGATCGTGGGCCTGAGCATCGGCACGGTGATCTTCCAGAATTGCTGCCAGCGGTTGGCGCCATCGAGCATGGCCGCTTCCTGCATGTCGGCCGGGATCGATTGCAGCGCGGCCAGGTACATCACCATGTACCAGCCAAGCCCGCGCCAGAGCGTGACGAACATCACCGCGAACAGGGCCAGGGTGTCGTCAGTCAGCCAGCCGATGGGCGCGTTCGCCAGGCGCAGTTGCATGAAGACGTAATTGAGCGTGCCCTGTTCATGGAACATGAAGCCCCACATGATGCCCACCACCGACACGGTCGTCACCACCGGCACATAGAAGGCGGCGCGGAACCAGCGGATGCCGGGCAACTGGTTATTGACCAGCACCGCCAGCGCCACCGCGCCGACCTGCACGAATGGCACCATCACCAGAAACAGGAGTGAATTCTTGAGCCCCGTGACGAACATCTCGTTGTCGAAGATGTAGCGGAAATTATCCAGTCCGACGAACGAGGTTGGCCGGATCAGGGAATAGTCGGTGAACGCGAGGAACGAGCCGTAAGCCACCGGCCAGAACGAAAACACGGCCAGCAGCACCAGTGCCGGTGCCAGGAACAGCCATGCTTGCAGGGTATGGCGCCGTGTCTTCATCAGTGCAGCCTCTGTTTGGAGAGCTTCTTGTTCCAGATCGCGACCGCCTGGTCAAGCGCTTGTTGCACGTCCTGCTTGCCGGTGACGCCCGCTTCGACCGCCTTGACCAGCGAGCGACGCAGTTCGTCGTAGTCGTCGATGCCGGCCACGTACAAGGTGTGCGAGTGCGCCATCGAGCGTGCTCCCGCTTCCACGGCTTTTTCGGCGGCGCCGGCGTTACTTGGGTGCGCCAGAAAATACGGATCGGCGGCCGCCTTGACGGCGGTGGGGAACACGCTAGCCTGTTTGGCAAAGGCGAGTTGGTTGGCGTCGCTGGTCAGGTACAGCGCGAACTTGCCGACCGCCGGCAGCAGCCTGGTGTCGACACCCTTGGGGATCGCGAAGTGAATCAGCCAGCCGCCGTCGGCGATGCCGGTGGGGCCGAGCGGCGCCGGCGCCACGCCGGTGACGGCGTAGATATCCTTGGCGTCGCCCTGGATGCGTTTCAAGGCTGTCGGCGGGGCGAGCAGCATGCCGAGGCGTCCGCCCTTGTAGGCGTCGATCACGGCCGGGAAGTTATCTTCGGCGAACAGGCTTTCTTTCAGCAGCCCGCCGGCCTTGTAGGTCGCGGCGAGTTTTTGCACCAGCGCCACGTGCTGCGCCGAATTGAACACCGCCTTGCCATCCTTGATGACGGCCAGGCCCTGCCACATGAACAGGCCATCGATTTTCGACAGCGCCGGGGCAATGCCGGCCTTGCCGGTGCGCGCCGCGATCTGGCGCGCGAACGCCAGTTGCTCGTCGAAGCTTTGCGGGCCGCGCGTCAACCCCGCATCCTTGAAAATGAGCTGGTTGTAGGCGATCACGGCGACGTTGCTGTACATCGGGAAGCCGTAGGTCTTGCCCTTGAAGCGCAGGTCTTCCAGGGTGCTGGGAATGTAGCTGGCCCTGGACGCGCCGAGCAGGGCGTCGACGGGCGTGAGCAGTTCGTCGCGCGCGTATTCGTCGGCCCAGGGCACGTTCAGGTTGACCAGCGCCGGCGGCGTGCCGGCCACGATGCGCGTGACCAGCTTGGTCTGGATGACATCCCACGGAAAATCGATCCACTCGATCTTCACGCCCGGATTGGCCGCCTCGTAATTGCGCGCCACCGAGTCGAAGAAGGGCGTGAACTTGGGCTTCATGCTGAAGGTCCAGAATTCGATTTTCGTCTCGGCGGCGGCGGCGGGAGCGGCCAGTCCAAGTGCCATCAATGCCGTCAGCAGTATCGTTTTCATCGATGGCGGGGCCGGGTCAGTTGGTCTTGGTGACTTTGCTGAGGTGGCGCGGACGGTCCGGGTCCATGCCGCGCGCTTTCGACAGGTGCGCCGCCATCACGTAGAACGCCTGCACCGCGACGATCGGGTCCAGGTCCGGCGTGGCGGCAATCGGCAGGGTCAGGTCGCGCTCCGCTACGTCTGCGGGAGCGGCCAGCAGCACGCGCGCGCCACGGGTGCGCATCTCGGCGGCGAGCGCGATCAGGCCGGCCTGGGTCGGTCCGCGCGTGGCGAAGATGAGCAGCGGGTAGCCGTCTTCGATCAGGGCCATCGGGCCGTGCTTGATTTCGGCGCCGCTGAAGGCTTCGGCCTGCAAGGCCGAGGTTTCCTTGAACTTGAGCGCAGATTCGAGCGCGATCGGAAAACTGATGCCGCGTCCGACCACCATGATGTTGCGCGCCGGCGTGAGCACGTCCAGCGCCGCCGACCAGTCCAACTCGGTGGCGCTGCGCAATGCATCGGGCAGGGCGGCCAGGCCTTCGGTCAGTTCCGGGTCGTTCTGCCACTGCGCCACCAGGCGCGCACCGGCCACCAGGCTCGTAATGAAGCTCTTGGTGGCGGCCACGCTTTGCTCTTTACCTGCGCGCAGCGGCATGGCCCACTCGGCGGCGGCGGCCAGCGGCGAATCGATATCGTTGACCAGTGCGATGGTGGTGGCGCCGCCGTCGCGGAAGTACTTGATCGGTTCGACCACGTCCGGGCTCTGGCCCGATTGCGAAATGGCGATGGTCAGCGTGTCGCGCGTGACCAGCGGCGACTTGTACAAGGTCACCAGCGACATCGGCAGGGAGGCCACGATGCGCCCCATGCGCGCCATGATCAGGTAGGCGCAGTAGTTGGCGGCGTGGTCGGAGCTGCCGCGCGCCACCGTCAGCGCGGTGTTGAAGGTGGTGGTCCTCAGCTTGCGGCCCAGTTCCGCATAGCGTTCGACGTCGTTTTCCAGTTGCAGGGCGACGCAGTCGGCGGCGGACAGGGCTTCTTTAAGCATCAGTGAGGTCACACTTTTCTCCTTCGATATAGACAGCTTTGATTTTCAAATCGCGGTCCAGCACCACCATGTCGGCAAAGGCGCCGATCGCCAGGCGTCCGCGTTCGGTTTCGCCGAGGTAGTCGGCGGCATACGTCGAGACCCGGTGCGACGCGTCTTCCAGGCTCAGGCCCAGGCTCACCAGGTTGCGCAGCGCCTGGTCCATGGTCAGGGTGCTGCCGGCCAGGGTGCCGTCGGGCAGGCGCACGCCGCCCATGCATTTCTGCACGCTGTGGCGGCCAAGCTTGTAGTCGCCGTCGGGCATGCCGGTGGCGGCGGTCGAATCGGTAACGCAGTACAGGTGCGGGATCGCGCGCAGCGCCACCTTGATGGCGCCCGGGTGCACGTGCAGCAGGTCGGGAATCAGTTCGGCGTACTGCGCATGCGCCAGCGCCGCGCCGACCATGCCCGGCTCGCGGTGATGCAGGCCGCTCATGGCGTTGAACAGGTGCGTAAAACCGGCCGCGCCGTGCTCCAGCGCGGCCACGCCATCTTCGTAGGAACCGAGCGTATGCCCGATCTGCACGCGGATGCCGGCGTTGCTCAGTTCCCTGACTAAATTGAGGTGGCCGGCGATTTCGGGCGCCACGGTAATGAGGCGCATCGGCGCCAGGGTGCCCAGTTGCTGCACTTCGGCCAGGGTGGCGGCGCGTGCGTAGTTCGGCTGCGCCCCCAGCTTGCCGGAGTTGATGTACGGGCCTTCCAGGTGCACCCCGAGGATGCGCGCCGCGCCCGGACGGCGGTCGGCGCAGGCCGCGCCGATGGCCTTGAGCGCACGCGTGATTTCGTGCGGCGGCGCCGTCATGGTGGTGGCCAGCAGGCAGGTGGTGCCGTGCCTGGCGTGCATGGCCGCGATGATATGGGGCGCGTCGCCGGCCTCCATGATGTCCTTGCCGCCGCCGCCGTGCACGTGCAGGTCGATGAAGCCGGGGATGACGTAGTCGTCGCCGTTGACCGCCGGATCGACCGCGCCGCCATGCATGCCGGTGACGCGTTGGCCGAAGCTGATCGCGCCGTTGATCCAGCCGCTGCTGGTCAGGATATTGCCCTTGATTGCATCGCTCATCGGCGCGACTCCGCTACAAATTCATAATAATCACTGCGGCAGAACGAGTGGGTCAGTTCCACCGCCGCGCCGCTGTCCAGGTAACTCACACGGGTAATGTGCAGCATCGCCGCACCCGGCGCCAGGCCGGCCAGGCGCGCCTGCTCCGCATTGGCGTTGACGGCGCGGATATGCTGCAGCGCGCGCATCGGAATGGCGCCGCGCGCCTCAAGGTAGCCGTACAGCGAATCGGTCACGCCGTGCGGGTCGGGCATGTGGATGGCCGGGATGGTGGTCGTTTCGATCGCCATCACCACATCGTCGGCGGTGCGCAGGCGGCGCAGGCGCGCCACCGGCATGTTGGGCGAGAGCCCGAGCGAGAGCAGTTCCAGGGGCGCGGCCACGCCGATCTCGCGTTCCAGCCAGCGCGAGCCGGCGGTAAAGCCGCGCTGGCTCAGTTCTTCCGAAAAGCTGGTCAGGCGCGAGAGCGGCTGTTCCAGCTTGGGCGTGATGTAGGTGCCGGAGCCGCGCCGGCGCGTCAGCATGCCGCGCTCGCACAGCATGTCGATGGCTTTGCGCGCGGTCACGCGCGAGATGTCGAGCATGTCCGAGAGCATGCGCTCGGACGGCAGCGCTTCGTTGGCGCGCCAGTCGCCGCTGGTGATGCCGGCCGAAAGCTTGTTCGCCAGCTGCATATACAGTGGGGTGACGCTGTCGGCGTCGGGCTTGAAATCGCTGAGCTGCGCAAGCATGGTTAGTGTCCTCTCACGTGGAGTTCGATCATGCGCAGCGCGCCGCTGGCGGAGTCGCCCAGGGGAGCGACGCTGCGTGCCAGCAGGTCTGGCGGCAGGTAGGCGCGCAGCGGCGCGCCAAGGCCGCCGCACAGGGCCAGCGGCAGTTGGCCGGTGGGGTCGAGCGCGTGCGCCATCAAGGCCACTTCGCGCCCGGCGTCGGCCAGGATGGCGCGCGCGGTGTCGCACGTGTCCGCATGCGCCACCACCAGTGGCGCCAGCGAGGCGAACACGGTCTGGGTGGCGCCGCCGATCCAGACCTGGATCGCATTGCGTTCGCCGCCGCAGGCGTCGATCACCGCTTGCGCAAAGGCGCTGTGCGGCGCGCGGCCGTCGATGACTTTTTCGATATGGGCGATGGCGCGCAGGCCCATCCAGCCGCCGCCGGCTTCGTCGCCGGTCGGAAAACCCCAGCCGCCCACTTCGCGAAAGCTGCCGTCGGCCAGCAGGGCCTGGCCCACGCTGCCGGTGCCGATGGCGACGATGGTGCCGGGATTGCCGCCATGCGCGCCGATCAGGGTGGTGTGGCCGTCGTTCTCGAGGCGCATGCCGCCGAAGCCCGGATCGGCGCTGATAAATTGTTCGGCCCACAGCGGATTGTGCACGCCGGCCATGCCGAGCCCAATGCCGATGGCGGCGTTGGGCGGCTGCGCGATGCCGGCCGCGCCGAAGGCCGAGGCGATCGCTTCGGCGACCGAATTCCACGCCTGCGCAATGCCGAGCGAGAGACCGGACGGTCCGCCCTGGCCTTGTGCCAACTGGCAGCCGTCGGCGCGCGCCAGGCGCACTCTGGTACCGGTTCCACCGCCATCGACGCCGATGAGATATTCGATCATGTTTGCTGTTGTCCGGGTTCTGAAGTGGGGAAGGTGTGGGCACTATATGATCGCCTAACCACCTTGTCAACAGGTATTTAAGTGGTATTATAAAATACCGAATTGGCATGGTGTCAGAATCCCTCGATATCATCATAAGCCGTTGTTTAATAACGGTTTATAAAACGCGGGCAATGGTATTGATCTGGCTTTGGTTTAGTGCCAATTTGGTATGGAAGAGAATGCCGCCGGGAGCGTGGGATGCGTTGTGGCCGGCGCCGCGCAAGGAGGGGGAAAGCGCTGGCGGTATTGCTGGGAGGACGGCAATCCCTCATCATGAGGGGGCGACAGGGATGGCGCCGCAAAAGGTGTCAGTCGGATTGCGTTGATGGTAAGCTATGCAAGTTCCCGCATCGAAATACTGCGGGCAACGTCCCAATCCAGATATCCCTGTCCTTTTTCCGTAGGCTTCAATGACTTGCCCAGTTTGCAATGCCCAAAATTCCGCAATGAGTGTCCGTTGCCTCGACTGTGGAGCCACGCTGATTCACGAAGCATTTCCACGTTCTAAAGAAGCGCAGCGCGCCTTGCGCGTGATCGACTATCGTACGTATACGGGCTTTGGCAGCCTGGCCGGCTGCGTCCTTGGCTTCGTAGGCTGGTTTGTCGTTTCCAGGAACGAGAGTGACTTCAAAAACTGCTTAGTCGTGTGTTCCTTGATCGGGACGGCACTGGGCGCCGTGCTTGCATGGCGTGAACGCAACACGCTTTGACGCCACTACAGGGGCGGGCAATCCCGCCCCCAGGGAAGGTGCATCAGCCGCGCGACGCTTTGGCGCCTTTGCGGTCATAGCGCATCAGTTGCGCGGCGCCGTTGCCGGCCGCTTTGACGCGCAGTTCCACGTTGCCCGAGCCGCGCACGGTCACGTTGGGCTGTTGCACCACCAGCTCTTCGGCGTCGATGCTGCCCGAACCATTCAGGTCGGCGACGAGCGTGCCGACCGCGCCGTCGATGTCGATCTCGCCGGAACCGGTCACCACCAGGCGCGCCTTGTCGGCCTGCAGTTGCTTGACAGTCAGCTCGCCCGAGCCATGCAACTCACCCAGGAATTCCTCGCTGCCGCCGGGGACGCAGACTTCTCCCGATCCGCGCAGCACGGCGCTGGCGCGCTTGAGGTTCATGCTGCAGGCGTCGAAGCTGCCTGAGCCGTTCACATTGGCCTGCAAAACGCCGACGTCGCCGCCGAGGTCGACGTCGCCCGAGCCTTGCATGGTCACGTTCAGCTTCTCGGTTTTCAGTTGGAACATTTCCACATCGCCCGAGCCGCTCACGTTCAGTGCGAATTGCGCGCTCTCGACATCGCGTGCCGACACGTCGGCGCTGCCGGCATTGGACAGGCTGCGCAGGCCGGGCGCCCTGATCTTGATGGTGACGCGTTCCTTGCGGTTGAAGCGGATGTTGATGCCGCCGGGCGAACGCGGGCGCACGATCAGGGTATCGCCCTTGACGATGGTTTCGATGTCGTCGAGTTCCTTGCGCGGGCCCGACAGGGCGAGTTCTTGCTGGCCCAAGCCTTTGATCTCGACTGTATAAGGGCCGGATACTTCGATCGCGTGGAAGGGCGCGACCTTGCGCACATCGTAGATGTCCTCGGCATGGGCGGTCGCGACGGCGCACAGGAGGGTGGCGCAGGTGACGTAGTTGAATAAGGTGGTCATGGCATGTGGCCGCTGGGCGGCGTTGAGTACGGAGCATGAACAATACGGCCATCCGGGTAGGCGCGCGAGTACCAGGCGACGAACGGACGAATCGGCGGCGTGAACGGTCGGGAAGCGGCTGTGCGCGGGCCGGCACTAGGGCAACGGGATGCGGGATGCGGGCACGAAAAAACGGGGGAGGGGAGGTCGGAAAACCCGAGGGGGCGTCGGGTTTTCCGGTGTGAACTGTGCTGCGAGGGTGCTGCGCGCGTGCGGCCGGGGGGCTGGCCGCCGCGCTTTGATGCTTGCGTCGTGCTTGATTAGTTCTTGTACTGTTCCAGCTGGATGGCGAAAGCGGTCTTGTAGTTCTTGACGAATTCAACAGCTTCGGCGCTCACGTCGGCGCGGTTACGGCTGGTCGACTGGCTGATGGTGACAGCTGGCACGCTCAGGCTCGATGCGGCGGCAGCGGAAACAGCGGTGCTGGCGGCAGGGGCGTCGGCGGCAAAGGCCGAACCACTCAGGACCAGGGCTGCTACGGCGGTAAACAAGGTCGATGCTTTCATAATATTTCTCCAGTATTAATTCAACGTCGCATTTGTCTGCGGCGGCAAGAGCGGTGCTCTTTGATTAAGGTCAGTGTATTCCATCTGATTGATTCGAAAAAGACCGAATGACGCAATGCACAATTGCTAAATTCGGAATAATCGATGTCAATCCGCGCTTAGTTCGCGCTCAGGTCGAGCTGGGTATTGAGGGTTGGACGGGCATTCTTGGCCGCCGCCAGCGCTTCGGCGCGCACCTCGGCGCGGCTGCGGGTCGACGATACGGCCAGTTCCGGCACGTTCAGGCGGGTGGCGGTGATGCTGCTCGCCGCCGCACTGACGCTTGCGCTGGCCACGGTGACATCGGCCGCAACAGCGGTACCAGCGAAGTTTCCAACAGCAAACACGGCAACAGCAGCAATGAAGGACAGTGATTTCATGGTGTTTCTCCAGTAATTGAGTGGACGTCGCTGTGACCTGGCGGCGCTGACGAGTTGTTTGTTTGCGTTTGCTCGTCCATGTGAAGCAGTCTATACGTTGCGGTATCCGCAAAAAAGGCGAATACTCGCAATGCAACGTTGCGCAATTTGGGATAATCCACAGTCGGAGGCGGGGATGGACAGGCTTCAATCAATGCGTGTGTTTGCCAAAGTGGTCGAGCAGGGCAGCTTTGCCCGCGCGGCGGAGGCGATGGAGATGTCGAACACCGTGGTGACGCGCAACATCGCCGACCTGGAAGCCCACCTCGGCACGCGCTTGCTCAACCGCACCACGCGCAAGCTCTCGCTCACCGAAACCGGCCGCCAATACCTGGAGCGGGTACGCCAGATCCTGGCCGATATCGACGATGCCGACGCGGTCGCGTCCTCGTCGTCGCGCAAGGCCAGTGGGACCTTGCGGATGTATTGCCATCCCGGCTTCGGCCAGTACCAGCTGGCCAAGCTGCTACCGCTGTACGCCGCCACCGTGCCGGAGGTGGTGCTCGACGTCACCCTGGCCGACCACGCGGTCGATATCGTCGAAGAAGGTTTCGATGTCGGCATCTTCATGGGTTTGCAAAAATTCGACGCCAGCCTGATCGCGCGCCGCCTGGCCACTTCCAACGTGGTGCTGTGCGCCTCGCCCGACTACGTTGCGCGGCGCGGCGAACCGCTCACGCCGGTCGACGTGTCGTCCCATGATTGCCTCAATTTCGCCTTCGAGCAGTTGCGTCACAGCTGGCCGGTGACGTGGGAGAACAAGCGGGTCGATGTACCGATCACCCCACGCGTGATATCGAACAATATCTCGGTGCTGCGCCAGGCGGCCATCGCCGGCATGGGCATCATGGTGCGTTCCTCGCTGACCCTGGAAGACGACCTGAGCAGTGGACGGCTGGTGCAGCTGCTCAAGGGCCATCACCTGGGCCGCCTGGAAGTGTCGCTGGTCTATCCGAGCCGGCGTTTGCTGTCGTACAAGGTGCGCAGCTTTGTCGATTTCATGACGGCCCAGTTTCCCCGTCCGGAAAGCGACCCCTGGCTGGCCCATGTCTGAGGCGTTTCTTTCTCGCCACACTCGCTGACATTTTGTTCATGTCATGTCAATGTCATGTGCTATATTTCTAGTCGGAATTTAGTGATTCCAGAGTGGCATCAGGGATGTGCTTTCTGGCAAATTTTACAAAAGCAAGAAGTTTCACGGGCACTAGCGGCCCATCTCGAAAGCCCGCCTCCGCGCGGGCTTTTTTTCGTCCGCGATTTCCGCCCCGGGTAGCGAAATTGCGCCGGGCAGTGTCATAATGTGGCGATGTGAGACAACAGAGGTTTATTCGCTCCGCTCACGGATTAACAGGAGGAATAATGATTCGCTATATGGGCACACGGCAGACTGACGACGGTGCCGTCGTATATGTGTTTATTATCAACGGTTTGCAGAAAGAAATCCGCGAGCACGCGCTCAAGCAGTATCCCGGCTGTTACGAGATGCTGCCGGCGTCGGCCAAGCAGAAAATCGCTGCCAACCGCAATTGGCTGTCCAAGCTATAAATCGTTATCAGGAGCCCGCAATGAGTAAAGCGCAAGACAACAAGAAAGAAACCAAAAAAGAGCCCGCCAAGTCGGTGAAAGAGAAAAAAGAAGCCAAGAAGGTCAAGAAGGAAGAGCGCGCGCGTCAGTAAGCACGTTCTCCCGCGGAGGTCGGATGCGCCTGGCGATCGGTTCGAAGCAGGTTTTACCTGGTGCTGCCCGCTTGCGCGCACTGCCCGGGCGAAGCTGCGCCATGGCCCTGCTGGCGCTGGCCGCCGCCGCGCCGCTGGCCGCGCGGGCGGCGCCGTCGACCTTCGGCCCCGTGATCGGCAGCGCCATCCTGTGCCGCAGCCATCTCGACAATGCTTACTTCCACGATTACCTGGTGAGCGCCTTCGGCCCGTCCTACAAGCATGAGGGCGGCGCCTACTGGTTCAAGGCCGAGGGCACCTTGTGGGGCGCGCCGGTGACCGACATCATGATCAGCGACGATACCAGCGAACTGGTGTTCGTGGCCGCCGTGGCCGACACCACGCCCGACAAGCTCGAAGAATCGATCCGCAACGCCGTGGGCGTGCGGCACCTGTCAATGGACAACTCGCCTTATCCGGTGCGCGCGTCCAATCCCGGCAGTAAAATCGTCTACTTCAAGACCAAGTCCAAGATTTACTGCGCCAAATACAAGCCGCTGCCCGTCGGCCGCTAGCGCGGGTGATGCACTTCCAGGGAATCCATGTACAAGCAATTCTTCAGCCTGAAGCAATCACCGTTTTCCATCGCCCCCGATCCCCGTTACCTGTTCATGAGCGAACGCCACCGCGAGGCGCTGGCGCACCTGCTGTACGGGGTCGGCAGCGGCGGCGGTTTCGTGCTGCTGACCGGCGAAATCGGCGCCGGCAAGACCACCGTGTGCCGCTGCTTCATCGAGCAGATTCCCCCCGACTGCCGCCTGGCCTACATCTTCAATCCCAAGCTGACGGTCGAGGAACTGTTGCTGTCGATCTGCGATGAATTCCGCATCGACCTGCCGCCGGCGCCGGCCGGCGCGGTCAGCGTCAAGAGTTATGTGGACGCCATCAACCGCTACCTGTTGCAGAGCCACGCGCAGGGCAAGAACAATGTGCTGATCATCGACGAGGCCCAGAACCTGTCGGCCGACGTGCTCGAACAGTTGCGCCTGCTGACCAACCTGGAAACCAGCGAGCGCAAGCTGCTGCAAATTATCCTGATCGGCCAGCCGGAGCTGCGCGCGATCCTGGCCCGGCCCGAACTCGAACAGCTGGCCCAGCGCGTCATCGCGCGCTATCACCTCGGCTCGCTCACCGAAGCCGAAACCGCCAGCTACGTCGCGCACCGGCTGGCGGTGGCCGGGGGCGGGGCGTCGCGGCCGTTTCCGCGTTCGCTGATGGGGCAGGTGTTCCAGTTGTCGCAGGGCGTGCCGCGCCGCATCAACCTGCTGTGCGACCGCGCGCTGCTGGGAGCGTATGTCGAAAACAGCCGCGAAGTGACGCGCCAGATCCTGCGCCGCGCCGGCAGCGAAGTGTTTTCGGGCGGCGCCACGGCGGCCGCGTCCAGGATGCGCTGGCAGTATGTTGCGGCCGGCGTGCTGGCGAGCGCCGCGATCGGCGCGGCGGCGGCATGGCAGTTGCGCCCGGCCGCCAGGGCCGTGGCGGTGCAGGCGGCGGCGCCAGCGCCGCTCAAGGCCGTGGCCGCCGTCCCGGTGCCGACGCCGACGCTGGCGCCGCGTGCGCCCGTCGCGCCGCTCACCCACGCCAGCGAAGCGGCTGCGCTGCACGCTTTGTCGGCGCTCTGGGGCGTGGCGCTGCCCGCCGGCGCGACCTGCGACGATGCATTGAAACTGAACCTGCGCTGCCATCAGGGCAAGGGCGGACTGTACGAACTGCGCCTGCTCGACCGTCCGGCCGTGCTGACCTTGCGCGACGGGCCGGTGGTGAGCTACGCGCTGGTGACCGGCATGGACGAGAGCACCGTGCGCCTGAACGTGGACGGCAGCGAGCAGACGCTCGACCTCGGCGCGCTCGCCACCCGTTCGGACGGCAGCTTCGTGACCTTCTGGGTCATGCCGCGTTACTTCCGCGACCAGGTCAGCGCGGGCGAGCAGGGGGCCGATGTGGACTGGATCGCGTCGCGCCTGGCCAAGGTCAACGGGCTGGCCCCGCCGCCGGCCGATCGCCCGCTGGGCGCGCCGACCCTGGAACTGCTGCGCGCGTTCCAGGCCCGTCAAAACCTCAAGGCGGACGGCGTGGCCGGTCCGCGCACCTACATGCGCCTGAACCAGCTGACCGGCGTGGCCGAACCGCGCCTGCTGGCGGCCGCCGCAACGGGGAAACCATAAGATGTCCTATATTCTCGAAGCACTGAAAAAGGCGCAGGCCGAACGCCAGCTCGGCAACGCTCCGACCATCCACGCGACCCCGATGCATGTCGCCGAGCCGGAACGGGCCGGCGCCGGCGCCAGCCCGGTCGTGATCGGGCTGGCGCTGCTGGCATTGGGCGCCACCGGGGCTGCCGTGTATGCGTGGAAGCAATCGGCAACGCCGCCGGCGCCGCTGGTGCAGGCTACCGCGTCGGCTACCGCGCCGGCTACCGCGTCGGCTACCGCGCCGGTCGCGCCGGCGGCGCCTGCACCCTTGCCTGTACCGGTCGCGCCGGCTACCGTGCCGGCTCCGCCGCCGGCGCCAGTGGTGCAAGCCGCGCCGCCGCCCAAGGCCGAGCCGGTCAAGGTCGATCCGCTCAAAGTGGCCGAGGTCAAGCTTCAGCCGGTCAAGAAGGAAGAGCCGGTGAAGAAGGAAACGCCGGTCAAGAAAGAAGAGCCGGTGAAGAAGGAAGCGCCGCTCAAGAAGGAAACGCCGCCTAAGAACGATGAGCCGGCCAGGACCGACACGGTCAAGGCCGACAAGCCTGTTCCCGCTCCGGAAGAGGCCCTGCGCACCCTGCGCGAACTGCCCGAGGCGCTGCGCAGCGAGATTCCGCCGATCGCGGTGGGCGGCTATATCTATTCCAAGAATCCGGCCGATCGCCTCTTGCTCATCGATAAAGTCTTGCGCCGCGAAGGCGAGGAAGTGGCGCCCGGCCTGGTGCTGGAAAAATTGCTGCCCAAGTCTGCGGTGATGAGCTACAAGGGCCAGCGTTACCGCCATCCGTATTGATGGCGATGACCTTTGTATAATTGCGATCTCACTTCACGGCGGAAAGGCCGCGCATGCACAACATACTCGGTGTAATCGGCTGGTCCGGCAGCGGCAAGACGACCTTGCTCGAAACGCTGGTCCGCCAGCTGGCCGCCGATGGCCTGCGCATCAATGTCGTCAAGCACAGCCATCACGACGTGATGCTCGAACCGCCCCACAAGGACAGCGCGCGCCTGCGCATGGCCGGGGCGGCGCAGGTGATGATCGCCTCGCCGTTCCGCGTGGCAGTCATTCGCGAGCTGCGCGGCGAGCCGGAACCGACCCTGGCCGAGCAGTTGGCGTTGCTGGGCCAGGCCGACCTGACCCTGGTCGAAGGCTACAAATGGGAAGCCATCCCCAAGCTGGAGGTGCAGCGACCGTCGCTGGGGCATCCGTCGCTGTATCCGAACGATCCGCATATTGTCGCTGTGGCATCGGATGCGCCGCCGCCAGATGATCTGCCCGACAATCTCGCCTGGCTCGACCTGAACGACCCGGCCAGCGTGCTGGCATGGCTCAAGGCCAGAATTAATCCGGCGCCAGCCTAAAGTTCGGGCGCGCCGTGTCGTTACCATCCCTGATAGCCAATCAAACGGGAGGACTCTCATGGACGTTTCATCAATTGCATCACTGGCCACCAGCATGGCCGAAACGGGTATCAAGCAGGAAGTGGGCTACGCCGTGTTAAAGAAAGCGCAACAGATGGAGGGCCAGGTTGCTGCCCAGCTGATCGACGCGCTGCCGCAACCGCAGCGCCTGCCGGCCAATCTCGGCAACAGGATCAATACGACTGCCTGATCCGGCGCCCAGGACGCGCCCGCGCCGCCCGGTGACCTCCCATCGATGGAGGAGCCGGGCTTTTTTACGTTAAAATTGGCGCCGCACGGGACAAGTTGTAAGGAACTGAAAGGCACGCCGGACAATCGCGTGGGCCGCTTTACAATCGCCTTCAACCCGGCAGTTCCTGTTCCACTTCCATCATACTCAAGGAGATCCACGATGAACAAACGTCAAGCACTGATCGCAGCCGCCCTCGCCGGCGTGTGCGCTGTTTCCTCCGGCATGGCTGCCGCGCACGATGCGCCCATGTCCAAGGGCGACAAGGCCGACAAGGAGAAGTGCTACGGCATCGCCAAGGCCGGCCAGAACGATTGCGCCAGCGCGACCGGTTCGCATGGCTGCGCCGGGGCATCGACCGTCGACAAGGCCCCGGAAGAGTGGAAATGGGTGGCCAAGGGCACCTGTGAAAAATCCGGCGGCAAACTGTCCGGCAAGTAAGCCAGCTATTTCATGAGGGGCGGGGCCTTACCGGTCGATCCTGTTGCCGGTTCCGGAACCGGTCCCGCCTCGCCGGGCGCCGGGGTCGGCTTGCGCGCCCCCCATTACCGCCAGTTTCTCGCGCAACGGCCCGCAGTCGGCTGGCTTGAAGTCCACACCGAAAACTTTCTCGACCGCGCTGGCTGGGACTGGCATGTATTGCAGGAACTGCGCCGCGATTATCCCATCAGCCTGCACGGCGTCGGCCTCGGCCTCGGCTCGGCGCGCGGGTTTTCGACGTCCCATCTGGACCGTGTCTGCGCGCTGGTCGAGCGGGTCGAGCCCATGCTCGTGTCCGAACACCTGTGCTGGGGCGCCGTCGCCGACCGTCAACTGAACGATTTATTGCCGATGCCGCTCAGCGGCGCCGCGCTCGATTTGCTGTGCGCACGGGTGGAGCAAGTGCAAGACCGGCTGCATCGGCGCATTTTGCTGGAAAATGTCTCCACGTACGTGCGTTTTAACGACGATACCATGAGCGAAGCCGAGTTCATGGCCGAGCTGGCCAGCCGCACCGGCTGCGCCTTGCTGCTCGATGTGAACAATCTCTACGTCAACCAGTGCAATCACGGCGAAGACGCGCTGGCGGCGATCGCGGCGATCGCCCCCGGCAGCGTGGGCGAGATCCACCTGGCCGGCCATCTGGTCACGCCGCAGGCAGTGGTCGATCATCATGGCGACGTGGTGGCCGCGCCCGTGTGGGCCCTGTATGAAGCGGCGCTGGCGCGCTTCGGCCGCCTGCCGACCCTGATCGAATGGGATACCGACGTGCCCGCGCTCGACGTGCTGCTGGGCGAAGCGCGCAAGGCGCAGCGCATCGCCAGTGCTTACCCGGTGATCAACGTCGCCAACCCCTGGCGCGGCCGCCACGGCCAAGTGCTGGCAGCGGACGCCCTGGCCGATACCCAGCAATGTTTCGCGCAAGCCCTGTTCGACTACGACCGCGAAGCCGAGGCGCTGGCGCAGTTCAAGGGCGGCGCCAATGCCGACCGCTTCGGCCTGTACCGGGGCAACCTCGGCGTAACCTGGAACAAAGCCCTGTCGGCCGCCTGCCCGGTGCTGCGCCAACTGGTCGGCGAGGAGTTTTTCGGCGCGCTGGCGCGGGCCTACGGCATGGCCCATCCCTCGCTCGACGCCGACCTGAACCGTTTTGGCGCCAGTTTTGCCCGCTTCCTCGACGGTTTTCCCCATATCGCCGATTATCCTTACCTGCCGGATATGGCGCGACTCGAGTGGGCGGTGCACCGCGCCCATTACGCGCCTGACGCCGAACCCATCGGCGCCGACGCGCTGGCCGCCCTCACGCCAGACCAGTTCGAACAGGCGCGCTACGCCCTGCATCCGGCCTGCAGCCTGATTGCGTCATGCTGGGCGGTGGTGCCCCTGTGGCAAGCGCACCAGCCCGACAGCGGCGTCGACTTTCCGGCAGCCATGGGTCGCCCCAGCGCAGCCCTGGTCGCCCGCCCGCGCTGGAAGATCGAACTGCTCGCGCTCACCCCCGCGCACGCAGGCGCGCTCGCCACGCTGGCCGGGGGATATACAATGGGTGAGGCGCTCGATGCCGCCTTCGCTCTCGATGAGCAATTCGACATCGGGGCGCATCTGGCGCAGTGGATTGCGCTCGGCATCCTGCTGGCGCCCTGAATCGCGGACTGCCTGTCTTTCTGTGCGGAAGCTGGTCATTTTTCCAGGGCGCGGCCCTCGTGCAAAAGGCTTGCGTTTTACTCACGCTATAATCATTCTTTATATCGATTTCATTCATGTCAATGAGCGCTGATCAAGTTATCGCCGAGTACCAGAGCAATGGCAATGCTGTTTCCCCCGCAGTCGCAACAGCGCTGCTCGCGCCGGAAGTGCGGCGGGCGATCTACAAGCAACTGGTCGGTGCGACCCTGGCGCCGTACCGCGCACTGCTGATCGAGTTGCTCGACGAGGAAATCAACCTGCGCACAGCCCTCTGGGACCACATCGTGCAAGACGATATGGATTACTACGAAGGCATCTACCAGTGCGCTTTCCTGTTGTACCGCGCCGGCGACGTGGCCGACAGCTTGCTGCTGTGGAAAGCCAAGCACATCAACATGGATGTCGGAACCTTGCTGGGGGCCGAGTATTTCGTCGGCGCCGGGCTGGACGTCACCATGGCCTACCTGTCGAACTCGCCGATGCCCGAAGCGGCCGAGCTCGCCGATTACCTCCAGCAATGGTTCGAAAAGCCGGGCGCCATTGCCTGGCAGGAAGCGTGGGAGCAGGAGCGCGCCTCCGCCATCGCCAACGCCTGAGCGGGCCATGCTCGATCTTCCCGTACGGCCAACTTTTCTGGACTTCCATGAGCGCGCGTTCAGCGCCGACGACATTGCGTTCCTGCTCACCAAGCCATCGATCCGCGGCCTGACCTTTACCGGCTGCGCCATCGGCGATGAGGAAATCGGCGCCCTGTGCGCCTTGCCCAGGCTGGAACGCCTGTGGCTCGCCGGCAGCGCGGTCACGGACGCCGTCCTGCCCGCCATCGCCCGCGTTCCCGCCCTGAACTGGCTGGTGCTGGACAACACCGGCATCACCGGCGCCGGCCTCGCGGCCCTGGCCGGACACGTCACATTGCGCAATTTGTCGCTGCGCAACACCCGGGCCGACGATGCCTGCGTCCCGTACATTGCCCGCATCGCGCCCCTGTCGAATGTGGACCTGGCGGGCAGCGCGATCACCCGCGACGGCCTGCTGGCGCTGGCTGCCCATCCGGCCGTGGGCTTGTGTGCGGACGACGCCCTGGCGCCCGGCCTGGCGGAAGAGTTCGTGCGCGAACAGCGCCGCCTGGCCAGTCGCACGCCGCCCGGCTTCGTCGCCGGCGCGGGCGAGGAGACGGCCGCGCTTGCCGCGCTGCGCGGTTTCTGGGACGGAATCAGCGCCTGGGAAACCCAGCTCGCGCTCGACAAGGCGACAGACCCGCTCTTCACCGACTGGCGCCAGCCGGTCCGCAGCGCCATTTTTGCGCAATATTGCACGCCCAGGCACAGCACCTCGGGGCAGGCTGTCGCGTCCAGTTTCGGCATGCCGCCCACGTATGCGCGGCACAGCGTCATCGATGTCGAATGGCTGACGGCGCGCAAGGTGTGCGTGTACACCACCCACCACGCTCACTTGCAGTGCCGCTTCGTGCTCATGAAAAAAGGCAACACCTGGTTGCTCGATCACATGCAAAACTTGTTCGATGGATGGAAGAAGGGGTATTTGTAGCAGCCCGATGAAGCGCGCGGGCGAGGACTGAAGCAGCGGCGCGCGGGGAAGACGCCGCTGGCTTGCTTAATTGAAAGCACGCATGATGCGCGCTTCGCCGGACAGGTCGGCATTGTCCGCATTGGCGGTTTTGCTCGCTTCGATCATGCGTCCGAGTTGCTCGTCCTCGAATCGGGCCAGTTCTTCGGTGGCCGCGTTCAGCGCCAGCGCCAGCTTGGCGCGGGCACTGCGGTATAACACGCTGGTGTACTGGTCCGTGTTCTTCAGCAACTCTTCCGCATTTTCGATGACGAGCCGCAGGTCGCCGATCAATCGTTCCTGGGTTTGCTGGTTTTCTTCAGGGTTATCCATGGTGGCCACCTTGAATCGGTTAATCACGTCTTAGAATATATACAAAACATGCAATTTTGTGTTTGTCGCCGCGCAAGAACGCCCGTGCCGCCGCCGTCCTTACTCAGCATATTTCTAATATTGCCCGATTACAAGGTGTTTATACTGCGCTGGCGCAATCAGGCGCCGTCAGTCCCGCTGCTGCGCACGCTGATGCGCACATCGCCGATGCCGACCACTTGGCCATCGCGGATCTTGGCGGTCTTGCGCAATTCCTTTTTGCCATCGACCGATACCACGCCCGTGGCGACCAGGTTCTTGCCCGCGCCGCCGCTGTCGCACAAGCCCGACAGTTTCAATAATTGGTTCAGTTCGACGAACTCGCCTGTGAGGTCAAAAGTGACTTTCTGCATTTACCGCTCGTCCTAAAATAGATGAAAGAAGCGCAGTGTGGCGGCATCGGCGCGGCGCGTCAACGTTGCCCGCGCCGCGCCGCGCCGTGTCTTACAAGCCGGGCCGGGTCATCTCGAGCGGCACGATCCACTCCTCGAACTGTTGTTCCGTCACAAATCCGAGCGCCAGCGCCGCCTGCTTGAGGGTGGTGCCCTCGTGCTGCGCCTTCTTGGCGATCTGGGCCGCGCGGTCGTAGCCGATGTGCGGCGCCAGGGCCGTCACCAGCATCAGCGAGCGTTCCATCAGTTCGCCGATGCGTTCGCGGTTCGGCTCGATGCCGTGCGCGCAATGCTCGTTAAACGAGCGCATGCCGTCGGCCAGCAGGCGCGCACTTTGCAAAAAGTTATGGACGATCATCGGCTTGAATACGTTCAGCTCGAAGTTGCCGGACGCGCCGCCCATGGTAATGGCGACATCGTTGCCGAACACCTGGCAGCACAGCATGGTCAGCGCTTCGCACTGGGTCGGATTGACCTTGCCCGGCATGATTGAGCTGCCCGGCTCATTTTCGGGAATGCTGATTTCGCCCAGGCCCGAGCGCGGGCCGGACGCCATCCAGCGCACGTCGTTGGCGATTTTCATCAAGGCCGTGGCCAGGGTTTTCAGGGCGCCGTGGGTGCCGACCAGCGCGTCGTGCCCGGCCAGGGCCGCGAACTTGTTGGGCGCGGTCTTGAAGCTGAGCGCCGTGCGCGAGCCGATTTCGGCCGCGATGCGGGCCGCAAAATCCGGGTGCGTGTTCAGGCCGGTGCCGACCGCCGTGCCGCCGGCGGCCAGTTGCAGCAGGCCGGGCAGGGTGGACTTGATCGCGTGCTCGGAGTATTCCAGATGGGCCACATAGCCCGAGAATTCCTGGCCCAGGGTCAGCGGGGTCGCGTCCTGCAAGTGGGTGCGCCCGATCTTGACGATGTCGGCGAACTCGCGCGACTTGATCTCGAACGTGCCGCGCAGGCGCGCCAGGGCCGGCAGCAGCGACTGCACCACGGCCTGGGCCGCTGCAACGTGCATCGCGGTCGGGAAAATATCGTTGGACGACTGGCCCAGGTTCACATGGTCGTTCGGATGCAGCAGGCGGCCTTCGCCGCGCGCGCCGCCGCTCAGTTCGGAAGCGCGGTTGGCCAGCACCTCGTTCATGTTCATATTGCTTTGCGTGCCCGAGCCGGTCTGCCACACGACCAGCGGAAATTCGTCGGGATGTTTGCTGTCGAGCACCTCGTCGGCGGCCTTGACGATGGCGTCGGCCTTCTCGGCCGGCAGCAGGCCGAGCGAGCGGTTGACAGCGGCGGCGGCGCGCTTGACCTGGGCCAGCGCGGCCACCAGCTCGGGCGCCATGCGCTCGCTCGAGATGGCAAAGTGTTCCAGCGAGCGTTGCGTCTGCGCCCCCCACAAGCGCTCGGACGGGACCGCGATCGGGCCAAAACTGTCCTTTTCGATTCTTGTTTCCATTTCGTTACCTGTTTATTTGGGATTGCGATTAAAGAGTTTATCTCGGCGTACGTTAATTACGGTAGGGCTACAGATTTCTCCGCTCCTTCGTCACTAGCTGGACAACATTACCATATATGCACCATTCGCGAATCGCCCGGCTGGCCCGGTCCGGCATTATCTTGATTTTCGGCCTGATACTGGCCGGCGCGCTGGCCAGCGCCCATGCCGCCGAGCTGGGCGAGGCCCAGGTGCGTTCCTACATCGGGCAGCCGCTGGTGGCCGATGTGGAACTGACGGCGCTGGCCGAATCGCCCGAGCGCGCCGCCAGCGTGCAGGTGCGCCTGGCCGACGCCGATGTGTGGCGCGGCGCGAATGTGCGCATGCATCCGGTGCTGTCGAACCTGACCTTGTCGGTGATGCGGCGCGACGGTCGCCATTTTCTGCACATCACCTCGGTCAAGCCGGTCGAGAGCGATTATGTGCATCTGTTCCTCATGCTCGGCGAAGGCGGCAAGCGCGAAGTGCGCGCAGTGACCTTGTGGCTCAGCCATGATCCGCAGCCGGCGCCGCCGCCCGCGCCGGTTCCGCTTACTGTTCCTGTTCCTGTTCCGGACCCGGTTCCGGTCCCGGTCCGGGTTCCTGCGTCGTTGCCTGCCGCGCCCGCCAGGGTTGCGCCAGCGCCAGCGCCGCGCCCGGTGCGGGTCTTGCAACTGCCATCGGCCGCGTCGTCATCCTGCCCCCAGATCAGTGAGGATCAACTCAAGACGTGCGTCGATCTCGACCGCAAGAATGGCGTGCTGTCGGCCCGGATTGTGGAGCTCGAAGAAAAGGTCAAACTGCTGCAACGGGCCATCGAGGGCAAAAGTGCCGCCGCCAGCCATGCGGCGGCATCGGCCGGGCATGACGCGGCTTCCGCCAGCCATGCGGCCGAGGCGGCCAGCCATGCGGCCGCGCCGGCAAGTCATGCGGCCGAGCCGGCCGCGCCGCCGCCGATCCTCTCGCGCGCGGCCCTCGCCAAAAAGAACGCCGCCAAGAAAGGGGAGGAGTTCCCCTGGATGCTGATCGGCGCCGCGGCGGGCGCGACCCTCGTGACCGCCCTGGCCGTCTGGTTCCTGCTACGCCGGCGCAAGCGCAAGGCCGCGCTGTCCACCGAGGGCGCCGCACCTGCCGACGCGCCGGCAGCGGCCAAAACGGGCATGTTCGCCGGACTTGCCGCGCGCTTCAAACGCAAGCCGAAAACGCCCGCGCCGGCGCTTCACGTCGCGCCCGATGCGAGCTGATTTCGTTGTATATATAAAAATGTTGAAAAAAGGTGAGCACGCGCACAAAGTCGTCTACACAACTTTTAAAACTGCGCTATACTGGTTTCCGTGGTCCTGCGGGACTGCAAAAACGGGCCCAGGATCTGGCGCAGCCACCAACGATAGCGTGGCGCGGCAAGCAGATAATCGTTGAAGAAACGCCTGTCCCCGGAAGCGGTCCGCCAGCCAACGATGCGCCAGCGGACGCCGGATGCAACCGGCAAGAGGCGACACCAGGAGATACCTGGTGATCGCTCTCCAGAATTCTTTCCTCCCCCAGCGATCAATTTGCCTTCAAGCTATACTCTTCGGTGACCCTAATCACTGAAGGCAAGCACATGACGACGGCAACAAACCAAGCACAAGCGCAATACGAGCTGTTCCTGCAACGCGGACTCAAGCTCGACATGTCGCGCGGCAAACCATCTCCCGAACAACTTGACCTGTCCAACGACCTGCTCGACGCCTTGCCGGGCTTTAGCGCGGCCGATGGCGCCGACGCCCGCAATTATGGCCTGGGCGTGGGCCTGCCCGAAGCGCGCGCGCTGTTCGGCAGCCTGCTCGACGTCCCAAGCGCCCAGGTCGTGGTCGACAGCAGCGCCAGCCTGTCGCTGATGCATGATGTGATCGTGTTTGCGCTGTTGAACGGCGTGCCCGGCGGCCAGCCCTGGGTTGGCCAGCAGAGCGTGTTCTTGTGCCCGGTGCCGGGCTACGACCGCCATTTTTCGATCTGCGAAGCGCGCGGCATCAAGATGATCAATGTGCCGCTCAACGACGACGGTCCGGATATGGATATCGTCGAGCGCCTGGTGGCCAATGACGCCAGCATCAAGGGCATGTGGTGCGTGCCGAAGTACAGCAATCCGTCCGGCGCGGTCTACTCGGACCAGGTGGTGCGCCGCCTCGCCGCCATGAAAACCGCCGCGCCGGACTTCCGGCTGATGTGGGACGACGCCTATCGTTTCCATCACCTCAACGAAGAAAACGTGCGTGTCGCCGAGATCATTGGCGAATGCGCCAGGGCGGGCAACCCGGACCGGGCGATCGTGTTCGCATCGACGTCGAAGGTGAGCTGGGCCGGGTCCGGCATTGCCGCGCTGGCGTCGTCGCCGGCCAATATCGCCTGGTGGACCAGGCATGCGGGCATCCGCAGCATCGGCCCGGACAAGATCAACCAGCTGCGCCACGTGCGCCTCTTGAAGGACCGCGCAACCGTGGAAGCGCTCATGCGGCGCCACGCGGCGCTGCTCAAGCCCAAGTTCGACGCCGTGCTGGCGCAGTTCGCGGCACACCTGGGCGATGTGCCGGGCGTGTCGTGGACGGTGCCGAAGGGCGGGTATTTTATCGACCTGGTGACGCCGCCGGGTGCGGCCAAGAAGACGATTGCGCTGGCCAGGGAAGCCGGGATTACGCTCACGCCGGCTGGCGCCGCGTATCCGTACGGGGTCGACCCGGACGACAGCCATATCCGCATCGCCCCGAGTTTTCCGTCGCTGCCGGAGATTACCCAGGCGGCCGAGGGGATTGCGCTGGCGTTGAAGGTGGCTGTAGCGGGGTAAAGGCGGTAATGACCGGAGCGATCCAACAAAAAAGCGCCCTCGGGCGCTTTCGTTCACATCTTTTCGTTCACATTGTTAAGCGGCTAAGTGCGTCGCGCACATCACATCGGACAACTGCCACGGTTCGGTAATCTCGCGCACCGCGCGGTCATTGGCCATGATCTGCTTGAGCAAGTCGATCTTGCGCATGCGGGGCGCGCCATCGAGTGCGGGCACGCCGGTCTTGACCGCCGCCGCATGTTGCTTGCACTGCGTTTCCAGGTTGGCCATGCCATTCCAGT
The DNA here is from genome assembly GCF_011682065.1 of Massilia rubra. GTDB lineage: Bacteria > Pseudomonadota > Gammaproteobacteria > Burkholderiales > Burkholderiaceae_D > Telluria_A > Telluria_A rubra. Next base: position 183,093 of record NZ_VUYU01000011.1, read on the forward strand.
CGCCTGCTTTTGCCGCAACCGCCATCTTGCCAGTCAGGCCAGCAATATTTTCGTACATCGAGAGAACTTCGTTGGAGGTCATGCGCTCACCTGGCCAAAAAATTTATAAAGATTACCGCGTGTCCTTCCATAACGTCGGGATTGCGCGGAACTTTAGGTTTTTTTCAAAAAAACCTGAAAATATTTTTAGCCAGGTTGAAAAAATGCTTAATTGATAAGCTCTTCCAGCCCGCCACTGAGCTCCCCGAGCGGCGGAATCCCCGCGAACAAGTCCTCCGGCGCCACGCCCAGCCCGGTCGCCAGCGCTTGGGTGAAGCATGCCGCCAGTTCCTCGTCGTTTGGCTGGCGCTCTTCATAACGCGCGCGCAGCACGGCCAGGTGAATCACCGACGCCATCCGGTACGAGGGCGACTCCGGGGTCGGCTCGGGAAAATGGCGCAAGGTCTGGTGAAACAGGTCGGGGAATTTCCAGCGCAGCGCCAGTTCCGCCCCCACCATGCCGAAATCGTAGCCGAACAGCGCCCGCTCGGCCGCGATCCGGCCGTTGTCGTACGGCCCGACCGTTTGATCGAGCTCGCGCGCCTGCTGCGCCACGCCCGCGTGCATCACCAGCTGCCCGATCCCGTGCATCATCCCGATCGTGAAGGCCAGGTCGGTATTGGCGCCGATCTGCTTGGCGATCCACTTGGCCGCCACCGCCGTGTGCAGGCTGTAGCGCCAGAAGCGCTTCAGGTCGAGTCCCGGCACCGTCTTGAAACTGCCCACCAGGCCCGAACTGATGACCAGTGTGCGCACCGTCACAAACCCGAGCATGCGCACCGCGTCGCCCACATTGCCGATCCGGCGCGAGACGTGATAGTAGGCCGAGTTGGCCAGCCGCAGCAGCTTGGCGCTCAGGACCGGGTCAAGCGAGAGCTTGCGCGCGACTTCTTCGACCGCCACATCCGGGTCGTCGAAACTGCTGATCAGTTCCGCGACCACTTTCGGCGCGGAGGGCAGGGCGTTGGGATTTTGCAGCAGGGCTTCAAGGGTCATTCTGTCTCCAGTTGATTGCGTAGCGCGAGGCAGGGTGACTATATAGCGATTCCTGCTGACACGCCACCACCGCGCCGACCGCGCCGCTCACACCTCGTCGAGCTGGGCGAAGCGCGCCGCCAGGAAATCGATCAGGGTCCGCACGGCCGGGCGCAGCCAGCGCCGCGACGAATAGGTGGCGTGAATGATCCCGCCCCGGGGAAACCAGTCCGGCATCAAGATGACCAGCGTCCCCTGGCGCAGTTCTTCTGCGATCATCATCAGCGGCAACTGCACCACGCCCACACCCGCCAGCGCCGCCGCCCTCAGGGCGATCATGTCGTCGGTCACCAGGCGCGGCGTGTGGCGGATACTGGCTACCGCGCCGTCCGGGCCATCGAGGTGCCAGGTCGGTTGCGCCATGGGGCTGCCCCAGTCCAGGGTCGGCACGCCGCCCAGGTCGGCGGGCAGGTGGAGCGCGGGGTGGCGCGCCAGGAAGGCCGGGCTGGCCGCGACACACCAGCGCCGCGTGCTCAGCACCTTCATCACCAGGTCGCTGTCCTGCAAGGGCGGCACCCGGACCCGGATGGCGACGTCGGTCCCCTCGGCCACCAGGTCGATGCGCCGGTTGCTGGCCTCCAGGTGCAGGGTCACCATGGGGTGCGCCGCCATGAATTCGGCCAGCATGGCCCCGACCCGCACATGCAGCAGCGCAATCGGACAAGCGATGCGCACCACGCCGCTCGGCTCGGCCCGGGTGCGGTCGACCGCATCCTGGGCCGCCTGGGCTTCGACCAGCATCGCCTTGCAATGCAAAAAATAGCTGGTGCCGATCTCCGTGACGGAAAACTGGCGCGTCGAGCGCTGCAGCAAACGCACGCCGAGCCGTTCTTCGAGCATGCAAATCCGCCGGCTCAGTTTGGATTTTGGAACCCCGATCGCCCGACTGGCCGGGGCGAACCCCTCGTGTTCGACCACCTGCACAAAGTAAAACAGATCGTTCAAGTCCTGCACATCGGTGTCCAGTGTTCCATTGATAGGACGCAGAGTATAGATATCGGCAGCTACCGGCGCAACCGTGTAAAGACTACGATGCGGGTCCGCCGTCGGGCACTGTCCCGGCGCCCGCTCTTTTTACTTATCCAGGGAACCAGCATGACCAGTGAAACCATCCGCGACACCAGCACCGACCATTTGCTTACCCCCGACAATGCGGCCTTGATCGTGATCGACTACCAGCCGGTGCAAGTCAATTCGATCGCCTCGATGGACCGCCAGCTCCTGATCAACAATATCGTCGGCGTATCGAAAGCGGCCATCGCCTTCGGCCTGCCGATCGTGCATTCCACGGTCAACGTCAAGACTGGCCTGAACAAGCCGCCGATCCCGCAGCTGCGCAAGGTACTCGAAGGCATTCCGACCTATGACCGCACCACCATCAATTCGTGGGAAGACGTCGAGTTCCAGGCCGCCGTAACGGCGACCGGCAGGAAGAAATTGATCATGACGGCGCTCTGGACCGAGGCTTGCCTGACCTTTCCGGCGCTGGACGCCCTGCGCGACGGTTATGACGTCTACGTTGTCGTCGACGCCGTCGGCGGCACCTCCGGCGCGGCGCACGAAGCTGCGTTGCGCCGCATCGAGCAGGCCGGCGGGAAGATGATCAGCGTGGTGCAGATGTTCTGCGAACTGCAGCGCGACTGGGCGCGCCATGACACCGTGCCGGCGTTCATCAAGCTGTTTATCGAGACCGGCGGCACGGCGGGGATTCAATTCTCGTACGACCAGGCCTGAGCATCGGACCAGGCGATGCGCTGAGCCCGAGGATCAGGCAGCGCGCATGGCATGCTGGCGGCGGCCTGCGCGCCATTCCGGCTTTTCGCTACTCTGGCGGCCTATCGTGCAGTTTATCGCATTTGATCAGCATTTCTCCCCGCGCTCGATTAAAGTGCAGGCTGGGAAAAATGCGCCGGCCCCGGCGCCGCCACGAAAAGAAAACACAGATGACATTATTGAAACAGCGCCGCTTCGCCGCCGCCCTCGCGCTCGCCTGCACCGCCTTTGCCGCCCACGCCGAAGCCCCGTACGCCTTCGCCACCACGCCGGGCAAGCTGCCCAAGGATATCGTGCCGGTGCAGTACGCCGCCCACCTGATCCCCGACCTGGCCGCCAACACCTTCCTCGGCTCCCAGACGGTCGAAATCGAAGTCCTCAAGACCACCTCGCGCATCATGCTCAACGCGGTCGACATCGAGATCGACGCCGCCAGCCTGTCCGGCAAAAACATCGGCGCGCTCAAACTGACGCCGGTCGTCGACAAGGAACAGGAAACGCTCAGCTTCGCGCTCGCGCAGCCGCTTGCGCCGGGCCGCTACAACCTGGCGCTCAAATTCCATGGCCTGATCAACCGCGAAGCGCGCGGCATGTTCCACATGAAGTACAAGGCCGGCAGCGCCGCCCGCACCATGATCGCCACCAACATGGAGCCGACCGACACGCGCCGCCTGCTGCCGACCTGGGACGAACCGGCCTTCCGCGCCGCCTTCAAGCTCACCGTCGACCTGCCGGCCAGCTTCAAGGCTTACTCGAACACCCCGCTCGAGCGCCAGGAAAAGCTCGATGGCGGCCTGCAGCGCTTCCATTTCGGCGTCACCCCCAAGATGCCGAGCTACCTGTTGGTGCTGGTCGCGGGCCAGCTGGAACGGGTCAGCGCAAAGCAGGACGGGGTGGAGATCGGCATCGTCACCACCGAAGGCAAGCTGCCCTCGGCCGCCTACGCGCTGGGCGCCACCAAGGACCTGCTGCGCTACTACAACAACTACTTCGGCGTCCCTTACCCGCTGGCGAAACTGGACCAGATCGCGATCCCCGGCGGCTTTAACGGCGCCATGGAAAACTGGGGCGGCATCGTCTACAACGAATCGACCCTGCTGGTCGACCCGCAAAAGAGTCCCGACAGCGTGCGCCAGACCTCGTTCGGCATCAATGCCCACGAAGTGGCGCACCAGTGGTTCGGCAACCTGGTGACCATGGGCTGGTGGGACAACCTGTGGCTCAACGAAGGCTTCGCCTCGTGGATGGCGAGCAAGGCCACCGACCATTTCCATCCCGAGTGGCGCGTGCAGCTGGGCGCCCTGGCCGAGCGCGAAAGCGTCATGAACCTCGACGCGCGCAAAACCACGCACCCGATCCAGACCCCGGTGCTGACCGAAGCGCAGGCCGCCGACGCCTTCGACGCCATCACCTACGCCAAGGGCCAGGCCTTCCTGCGCATGCTCGAAGCCTACCTGGGCGAAGAGCCCTTCCGCAAGGGCATCCGCGCCTACATGGCCAAGCACCAGTACGGCAACACCACCACCGCCGACCTCTGGGCCGCGCTCGAAAAAGCCTCCGGCAAACCGGTCGAAAAGCTGGCCTCCGACTGGACCACCCAGCCCGGCTTCCCGCTGCTGAAGGTCGAGCAAAGCTGCGTCGACGGCAAACGCAAGGTGACGCTCTCGCAGGAACAGTTCCGCCTGGACGAACCGGCGCTTGAAAAACGCCTGTGGAATGTGCCGGTGCAAGTGGGCACCGTGGGCGGCAAGGCCAGTTACGCCTTGTTCTCGGGCGCCAGCACCACCATCACGCAGCCATCGTGCGACGGTACGCTGGTGATCGACCCGGCCAGCGTCGGCTACTTCCGCGTCCAGTACGACCAGGCCGGCTTCGACGCGCTGGCGGGGCAGGCCGCCAAACTGCCCGACACCACCCGCCTCAAGCTGCTGGGCGACACCTGGAGCCTGGTCCAGGCCGACCGCCTGCAGCTGGGCAGCTACATCAAACTGGCATCGGCCTACGCCGACGAACCGCGGCTGGCGGTATGGAACGCCATGCTCGAGAACCTCGCCACGCTCGACACCCTGGCCGAAGGCGAACCGGAACGCGCGCTGGTGCGGCGCTACATCACCAGCCTGGCCGCGCCCAGGTTCGCGCGCCTCGGCTGGGACGACAAGCCGGGCGAATCGACCGAAGAGCGCCAGTTGCGCGCCCTGCTGGCCGGCGCGCTGGCCAAGATTGGCGACCCGGCCGTGATCGCCGAAGGGCGCGCCCGCTTTGCGCGCTTCCTGAACGACCCTGCCAGCGTATCGCCGTCGATGATCGACTTCGTCATGCGCGTGGCCGGCCGTTACGGCGACGCCGCCACCTACGACGCGCTGGCCAGCCGCGTGGCGCAAGCCCAGACTGACGAAGAACGCAACCGCTACGCGCGCTCGATGACCCTGGCGCGCGATCCGGTGCTGGCCCGGCGCACCCTGAACATGGCGCTCTCGCCCGAACTGCCGGCGCAGCTGACCTCCACTTTGGTGTCGGCCGTGGCGCGCGGCGAACACGTGGAACTGGCGTGGGCCTTCGCCACCGCCAACCGCGCGGCATTGATGAAGGACCAGGAATCGGTTGGCCAGAACCGCTTTTTCCCGAGCGTGGTATCGTCCTCCTCCAATCCGGCCCACGCGGACATGATGGAAGCGTACGTGAAGCAGAACTTCGGCCCCGATGCCCAGGTCGAAGCACAACGCGTGGCCAATGGCATCCGCACCCGCGCCGCCCAGAAATCCCGTTTGCTGCCGCAGGTGCGCGCGGCGCTAAAATAACAGAACATCGCAACAAGGAACCACACATGAAAACACATTGGACCCCGCTCAAGACCGCACTGACCCTCGCCCTGTGCGGCGCCTCGCTCGCCTTCGCCCCCGCGCATGGCGCCGGCCAGGACGCGGCGCCGGCCGCCAAAGCCATCACCGCCCCGGTGCTGCCGGGCGACGACTTCTTTGCCTACGCAAACGGCGACTGGCTCGCCAAGACCGAGATCCCGGCCGACCGCAGCAGCTGGGGCGCCTTTGCCGCCATGGCCGAAACGAGCAACGCGCGCATCGTCAAACTGATCGAAGAAGTCTCGGCCGATAAAAAAGCCAAGGGCGACGCGCGCAAGGTCGCCGACTTCTACAACACCTTCATGGACGAAGCGGCCATCGAAGCCAAAGGCGTCGCGCCCCTCAAGCCGCTGCTGGCGAAGATCGACGCCATCAAGGACAAGGCGTCCCTGACGCGCGCGCTCGGCCAATCGCTGCGGGCCGACGTCGACCCGCTCAACAACACCGACTTCTTCACCGAAAACCTGTTCGGCCTGTGGATTGCCCAGGGCCTGAACGACCCGGCCCGCAACACGCCTTACCTGCTGCAAGGCGGCCTGGGCATGCCCGACCGCGCCTACTACCTGACCGACAGCCCGCGCATGGCCGAACTGCGCAGCAAGTACCAGCAGCACATCGGCGCCATGCTCAAGCTGGCAGGCTACCCCGACACCGAGGCGCGCGCCGCCAGGGTGTTCGAGCTCGAAATGAAGATCGCCCGGTCGCACGCCAGCCGCGAAGATTCGGCCGACATCGTCAAGGCCAACAACAGCTGGACCCGCAAAGACTTCGCCGCCAAGGCGCCGGGCATGGACTGGAACGCGTTTTTCAAGAGCGCCGGGCTGGCGGGCGAGCCGACCTTCATCGTCTGGCATCCGGGCGCCCTGACAGGCGCGGCCGCGCTGGTCGGGAGCACGGACGTGGCGACCTGGAAGGACTTCCTCGCCTTCCACCAGGTCAATCACTTAGCCGCGACCCTGCCAAAAGCCTTCGCCGACCAGTACTTCGAATTTGCAGGCAAGGCCTTGAGCGGCACGCCGCAGCAATCGGCGCGCTGGAAGCGCGCGCTGGCCGCCACCAACGAAGCGCTCGACGAACCGGTCGGACGCCTGTACGTCGAACGCCACTTCCCGGCCGAGAACAAGGCGCGCGTGCAGAAAATGGTCGGTAACATCATCGCCGCCTTCAGCAAGCGCATCGACCAGCTGGACTGGATGGCCCCGGCCACCCGCGCCCAGGCCCAGGAAAAACTCAAGACCATGTACGTCGGCGTGGCTTACCCGGACCGCTGGCGCTCGTACGCGGGCCTGAAAGTGCTGCCGGGGGACGCGCTTGGCAACGCCGTGCGCGCCGAACAATTCCATTCCGCGCAGGAGATCGCGCGCCTCAAGCAAAAGGTCGACCGCAGCGCGTGGGCGATGCCGCCGCAACTGGTCAACGCGGTCAACCTGCCGCTGCAAAACGCCATGAACTTCCCGGCCGCGATTTTGCAGCCGCCGTTCTTCGATCCGAAAGCGTCCGACGCGGCCAACTACGGCGCCATCGGCTCGATCATCGGCCACGAAATCAGTCACAGCTTCGACGACCAGGGCGCGCAGTTCGACGCCCAGGGGCGCCTGCGCGACTGGTGGACCAAGGAAGACATGGCCCACTTCAAAGGCGCCGCCGACAAGCTGGTGGCGCAGTTCAGCGCCTACAAGCCGTTCCCCGACCTGGCGGTCAACGGCCAGCTGACCCTGAGCGAAAACCTGGCCGACCTGGCCGGCGTGGCGGCGGCGTACGACGCCTACAAAGCCTCGCTGGGGCAGGACGCGCCGGCCGACGCCGACAAGCAGTTCTTCCTCGGTTACGCGCAGGCGTGGCAGACCAAGGTGCGCGAAGCGGCCGCGCGCCAGCGCGTGCTGACCGACGGTCACGCACCGGCCGAATACCGCACCGCCATCGTGCGCAATCTCGAGCCGTGGTACAAGGCGTTCGACGTCAAGCCCGGCCAGGCCCTGTACCTGGCGCCGGCCGAACGCGTGAAGGTGTGGTAGGGGCGCCATGAGCGAGGACATCGACGCCATCACGCGCCTGACGCTGGCGCACTACGACAGCACCGCGGAGCAGTTCTTCCGCGGTACGGTGGACCATGACGTGAGCCAGAACATCGGCGCGCTGCTGGGCGCCATCGAAGGCGCGGCGCCGTACACCTTGCTCGACCTGGGGTGCGGGCCGGGGCGCGACCTCAAGACCTTCAGCGCCCTTGGCCACCGCGCCATCGGCCTCGATGGTTCGGGCGAGTTCGCAGCCATGGCGCGCGCCTACAGCGGCTGCGAAGTGTGGCACCAGGACTTCGTGCACCTCGACCTGCCGGCCGGCCTGTTCGACGGCGTTTTCGCCAACGCGGTGTTGTTCCACGTGCCCAGTCGCGCGTTGCCGAAGGTGCTCGACGATGTGTACGCGGCCCTGAAACCAGGCGGCGTGCTGTTCAGTTCCAACCCGCGCGGCGACAACCGGGAAGGCTGGAACGGGCCGCGCTACGGCAGCTATTATGATTTCGCGACCTGGCAGGCGTACATGACAGCGGCCGGTTTTTCCCCACTGCATCATTACTATCGCCCGGAAGGCTTGCCGCGCGACCAGCAGCCGTGGTTGGCGAGTGTCTGGCGCAAGCCGTATGGTTAGATAGCGAACGGAACGGTTCAGAGGAACGTCCTATTCTGGGTCCGTCGCACAGTAGGTGCGCCCCGCAGTTTCACTCACCATATGAGGTACCGAAAATGAACGAGGACCAAGTTAAAGGCAAAGCGAAAGACATCGGCGGTAAGATCCAGGAAGAAGTCGGCAAAGTCATCGGCAGCAGCGAACAGCAAGCCAAAGGGCTGTCGAAGCAAGTCGAAGGCAAAGTCCAGGAAAAATTCGGCGACGCCAAAGAAGTGCTCAAGGACCAAGGAAACCGCTGATCCAGCGCTGATTCCCCCTACAACCGGGGTCTGACCTCTGATTAGAAAAATTTAGAAAAAAAAGTGACACACCCCTGTAGTTTAACCCGTAAATTAGGGGTTTACCAGCAAGATGGCACCA
>NZ_VUYU01000118.1 GCF_011682065.1 Massilia rubra
CGTCATCCTCCACCACTCTACTTAACTCTTGAAAGTACAAACGTAAGCACAGATGCTTAGGTTTGGTCTTTTAGAGATTAAAGCTGTTTCGTTCTTTAACAATCTGGAAGAAGTAAAGTTTTAATCGAATCGTCGACAGACGGTTCGATGGGTAGTGATTGTATGTATCAAAACAAAGCAACAACGCTGTACTTTCTTATCTCTGT
>NZ_VUYU01000012.1 GCF_011682065.1 Massilia rubra
ACAAGCCGCGCCGCCCGCGCCTGTACAACAAGCGGCGCCGCCGGCCAGCGTACCGGCCATGAATTCGGCGCGCGCCGCCATCAATGCCGCTCTCGAAGCGGCGCGTTCGGCCAGCCGTGGGCAAAACTCGCCGCCGCGCCGTCCGACGGCGATGTCGAACCAGGCCGCCGCCAGCGCCGCCGCCGCCGCGCCGCCGGCCCCCGCAGCGGATCCCGAGCCCGAGCCCGCACCGAAGCCGCCGCCGCCGTGGGAGCAGGGCGAACCGCAGGCCGCCGCGCCGCAGCCCATGCCGGCGCCACCGCCCGCGCCGCCGATGCCCGAAGCGCACTATCCCGACATGCAGGACGACGGCGAGCCGCCGTCGTGGGTCACCGAATTTTCCGACGACACCGCCGTCGCGCAAGAGGCGCCGCCGGCAGCGGCCGCACGCGCTCCCGCGCGGCCGCGCCCCGTCTACGTCATCACCCCGGTTCCCGACCTCGACTGGGACGGCAACTGGCCGGCCCTGGCCGCCGGCCTGGTGCTGCGCGGCGTGTCGCAGCAACTGGCGCTGCAAACGGAGCTGGTGTCGTGCGTGGTCGACGCTAAGGTCACCACCTTCAGCCTGCGCGTGCCGATCGACACCCTGCGCGCCAGCGGCAATACCGAAAAACTGTGCGCGGCGCTGCAGGAGCGCTTCGCCAATACCAAGATCCACCTCGAGATCGACATCGGCCCGGTGTGGTACACCGCCAGCGCCGAAGCGATCGCGTACCGCGAAGAGTGCCAGCGCGTGGCCGAGGAAACCGTGGCCAACGATCCTTTCGTCAAGGACGTGATGCGCGACCTTGGCGCGTTCATCGTGCCCGGCTCGGTGCGTCCCGCCCCGAGCGCGCCGGCGTAAACCGAACCACCTATTTTCTAATTCCTTACATTCCCGGAGAATCACCATGATGAAGAACCAGCTCGCAGGCTTGATGAAACAGGCGCAAGCCATGCAGGACAACATGAAGAAGGCGCAGGAGCAGTTGGCGACCGTCGAAGTCGAAGGCCAGTCCGGCGCCGGCCTCGTGAAGATCGTCATGACGTGCAAGAACGACGTCAAGCGCGTCACCATCGACCCGTCGCTGCTGGCCGACGACAAGGACATGCTGGAAGACCTGGTCGCCGCCGCCTTCAACGACGCCGTGCGCAAGGCGGAAGCAACGTCCGCCGAAAAACTCGGTGGCCTGTCGGCCGGCATGCAGCTGCCGCCTGGCTTCAAGATGCCTTTCTGAGGCATAGTCCACCCACATGTCCAAATCGCTCGACTTCCTGACCGAAGCGCTGCGCCGCTTGCCCGGCGTCGGCCCGAAGTCGGCGCAACGCATGGCTTTCCACCTGCTGCAGCACGACCGCGAGGGCGCAGCCATGCTCTCGCGCGCGCTGTACCAGGCAGTCGACGCGGTGCATCACTGCGCGCTGTGTAACACCTTCTCCGAAACCGAGGTGTGCGACCTGTGCCTCGACGAGCAGCGCGACAGCGCCTTGCTGTGCGTGGTCGAAACCCCGGCCGACCAGATGATGATCGAGCAGACCCTGACTTACAAGGGCCGCTACTTCATCCTCATGGGTCGCCTGTCGCCGCTCGACGGCATCGGCCCCAAGGACATCCATCTCGAAAAACTGCTGGTGCGCGCGGCCGACGGCGTGGTCGGCGAAGTGGTCCTGGCGACCAACTTCACCAACGAAGGCGAAGCGACCGCGCACTACATCAGCGAGATGCTCAAGGCGCGCGGCCTGAAGGTCAGCCGCCTCGCGCGCGGCGTGCCGGTCGGCGGCGAGCTCGAATACGTCGATCCCGGCACCATCGCGCGCGCGATGCTGGACCGGCGCAGTACCTGATGACGGCGGCGGCTTCCAAAACCAGCGCGCTGGCAGGCCTCAAGGTGCTCGAACTGGGCACCTTGATCGCCGGTCCGTTCTGCGCGCGCATGCTGGCCGAATTCGGCGCCGACGTGATCAAGGTCGAAGCGCCCGACGGCGGCGACCCGATCCGCCAGTGGCGCATCCTCAAGGACGGCACCTCGCTGTGGTGGTCGGTCCAGTCGCGCAACAAGAAAAGCATCACCCTCAACATGAAAGACGAACGCGGCCGCGCCATCGCCCGCCAACTGGCGCTGGAAGCGGACATCATCATCGAAAACTACCGCCCCGGCGTGCTCGAAAAATGGGGCATCGGGTATGAAGCGATCAAGGCCCTCAACCCGGCCGCGATCATGGTGCGCCTGTCCGGCTTCGGCCAGACCGGACCGATGAAAGACCAGCCGGGCTTCGGCGCCATCGGCGAGTCGATGGGCGGGCTGCGCTACGTGTCGGGCCACGCCGACCGCCCGCCGGTGCGGGTGGGCGTGTCGATCGGCGACTCGGTGGCCGCTTTGCACGGCGTGATCGGCGCCATGATGGCGCTGCGCCACCGCGACGCCACCGGCGGGCGCGTGGCCGGCGAAGGGCAGATGGTCGACGTGGCCCTGTACGAAGCCGTGTTCAACCTGATGGAGTCGCTGGTGCCCGAGTTCGACCACGCCGGCGTGGTGCGCGAGCGCACCGGCGGCGCGCTGCCGGGCATCGTGCCGTCGAATACCTACACCACCGGCGACGGCGAGAACATCGTCATCGCCGGCAATGGCGACGCCATTTTCAAGCGCCTGATGCTGGCCATGGGCCGCATCGACATGGCGGGCGACGCGCAACTGGCGCGCAACGACGGGCGCGTCCCGCGCAGCGCCGAGATCGACGAGGCCATTCAAGCCTGGTGCGCCACCCAAAGCATCGACAGCGCGCTGGCGATCCTGAAGGCGGCCGATGTCCCGGCCGGCAAGATCTACTCGGTGCGCGACATGATGAGCGACCCGCAATTTCTCGCGCGCGAGATGTTCGAGCAGCACCATTTCAGCGACGGCACGCCGGTCAAGCTGCCGGCCATCACGCCCAAGCTGTCGGCCACGCCCGGCCAGACCCGCTGGCTCGGGCCGACGCTGGGCCAGCACACCGATGAAGTTCTTGCCAGCCTCGGCTACGATGCGGACGCGATTGCCGCCTTGAGGCAAGCTCAGGTGCTGTAAGGGCGCGTCCGCGAGCGCATCCCCAGCTTGCGCACCGTCCGTTTGCGTGCGCTCAAACTTCCCGTTTTTTCCACTGCTATGGTGGGCTTTCCCAACTGAGCCCACCAGCATGCACCTCGTCGACATCACCATGTTTTATGCCGCGGAAGGCGGCGGCGTGAGCACCTATCTCAACGCCAAGGCGGCCTGGCTGGCGCGGCGCAGCCGCGTGCGTCACACCATCCTCAGCACCAACGTCGACAACCGCGCCGGCCCGCCCGCCTTGCGGCGCGTGCCCGCCCTGGCCGTTCCGGGCATGCACGGCTTTCGCGTGCCGCGCACGGTCGGGGCGCCCGCGCGCCTGATGCTCGGCCTGCAGCCCGACCTGATCGAAGCGGGCGACGCCTTCCACGCCGCATGGGCGGCCTTGCGCGTACGGCGCCGGCTGGGCGTGCCGGCGGTGGCCTTTTATCACTCCGACCTGCAGCGCCTGGTGCATGAACGCTTCGGTCCGGGCGCGCGCTGCGCCGCCGGCGCCTACCTGGCGCACCTGTACCGCCAGTTCGACCTGGTGCTCGCGCCAAGCCGGCTGATGGTGCACCAGCTGGCCGCCATCGGCGTGCGGGGCGCGGTGCACCAGCCGCTCGGGATCGACATCAATACGTTCACGCCACAGCGTCGCACCGAATCGCTGCGCCAGGAACTGGGCGTCCCGCCCGACACCCGCCTGCTGGTCTACGCCGGCCGCTTCACCGCCGAGAAAAAGCTGGCGGTGCTGAGCGACGCGGTGGCCAGGCTCGGGCCGCCATACCACCTGCTGCTGATCGGCGGCGGGGGCGAGGCGCCGCGTTGCGCCCGCACCAGCGTGATCAGATTCCAGCGCGACCAGTGCGTGCTGGCGCGCCTGCTGGCCAGTTGCGATGTGCTGGTCCATCCGGGCGACTGCGAAACCTTCGGCCTGATCGTGCCCGAGGCGATGGCATGCGGCTTGCCGGTGGTGGGCACGCGCGGCGGCAGCGTGGCCGAACTGATCGACGAGCGCACCGGCATCGTGGTTGAGCCGAACAGCGTCGATGGCCTGGCGGCCGGCATCGAAGCGATCTACGGCCAGGACCTGGCCGGCATGGCGCGCGCGGCGGCGCGCAAGGCGCGCGAGCAGTACGACTGGAACCGCATCATGCCGCAGCTGATGAACCGCTATGCCGGCTTGCTGGCGTCGCGCGCGCGCGCCGACCTGGAGGCCGAACGTGTCTGCGCCACCGAATGAGCATGAGCGCGTGTGGACTGGCCCGGAGACGGTGTGCCGACCCGCGCCGCCGGATCAGCGGGCGGCGCTGTGCGTCGTCATCCACGACGTGGCGCCGGCCACCTGGCCCGACTGCCTGCGCCTGTCGCAGGCCGTGCGCGAGGTCGCGGACGTGGCGTTGACGTGGCTGGTGGTGCCGCGCTGGCACGGCAGCGAGGCGCGTTCGCCGGTGTTCGAAGCGGCGCTCGACGGCTTGCTGGCCGACGGGCACGAACTGGCCCTGCATGGCTACAGCCACCTCGATACCGCCGCGCGCTCAAGCGGCTGGCGTAGCCGTTTCCTGCGCGGGGTCTACACCGAAGGGGAGGGCGAGTTCGCCGCGCTGGACGTGGGCGAGGCGCGCCGCCGCATCGCGCTGGGGCGGGCGTGGTTCGACGCACGCGGCTGGCCCGTGAGCGGCTTCATCGCGCCCGCGTGGCTGCTTGGCGATGGCGCCTGGGAGGCGCTGCGCGCTTCTCCGTTCATTTACACGACGACGTGGCGTCATTTTCATTGCTTGATGCCGAGGGAGGCGCAGTCAGGCCAGCCGCCATCGAGCCCGCAGCCCGCGCAGCCACAGCCGTGCCCGGAGCCCGCGCAGCCGCCGCCCGTACCGCAGCAACGCGAACCGCGAGAGTCCGGTCTGCATCAATCCGCGCAGCTGCAACGCCAGCTTATGCCGCAGTCCTCAAAACCGTCGTTCCCGCGCAGGCGGGAACCCAAGTTCGCCGCGCCGATACCGCCTCGTCCCGAGGCCTTACTCTCCCCCTCCCTCGTGTACGCCGCGCGCAACCGTACCGGCCGCATCGTCTCCCCGCCCGCCGCATGGATGCTCGCCTGGCTGCTGCGCGACGCGCCGCTGGTGCGCCTGGCCCTGCACCCGCGCGACGCCCGCCATCCCGCTCTACTGCGCCACGCGCAAACACTCATCGCGCACCTGCTGCAAACGCGCGTGGCGCTGACCAAGGCCGGCTTCGCCCGTCAATGGCCCAGCGTGGCCTGGCGCTACCAGGACGGCCCCCAATACCCGCCCAGCGACCAGTGCGAGCGCCCCAGCGCCCCATAGTAGTGCGGATAGCCATAGCGCTGCAGATCGTCGCGCGCGCTAAGCTGCAACACGCAATTGCGCCAGGTATCCGAGTTGGACGGATAGCCCAGCTTCGAGCACGCCGGCCCGTACACCACCATGGTGCGTTCCATCTCCGCCTGCGCCGCGGCGGCCCTTTGCTGCGGCGTGGCGCAGCCCGCCAGCAGCAGCGCGCCCATGCACACCGACATCAACTTATGCATCGAACTCTCCTTTGTGCGCGACCGTTTTGCGCGCGGTCGCGAATCTCCTTGATATAGCTTAAGAGGGCGGCAGGGCAGGGGTGTGATCCATATCAAACCGCTACGGGGAACCTCTTAGTTGTTCTAGTCTCGTATCGACGACGGGCGCCAACAATGTTTGCGCCGATCATGATTTTTCTGGCAAGATGCTTTGCGAAATCAATTCGGGGAGAGTTATGCGTACGCATGGAATCAAAGTCTGGTCGTTGCGGCTGCTGGTCGGCCTTCTTGTCCTGCTGGTGCTGGCCGCGCTCGCCGTGTGGCTGTACCTGCGCGCCAGCCTGGCCCGGCTCGATGGCGACGTCCAGGCGCCCGGCCTGTCGGCCCCGGTAACGGTCGCGCGCGACGAGCATGGCGTGCCGCTGATCAGCGGCGAGCGCCGCGCCGACGTGGCCTACGCCACCGGCTTCGTGCATGCGCAGGAACGCTTCTTCCAGATGGACCTGCTGCGCCGCGTGGGCGCCGGTGAGTTGGCCGAACTGTTCGGCGCGCGCGCCTTGCCGCGCGACCGCGCCAACCGGCTACACCGCTTTCGCGCGCGCGTGGCCGCCTCGCTCAAGCTGCTCAATCCGGCCGACCGCCTGCTGCTCGATCGCTACGTGGCGGGCGTGAACGCCGGGCTCCATTCGCTCGGCGCCAACCCCTTCGAATACGCCCTGCTCGGGGTCAAGCCGCGTCCCTGGAGCGCCGACGACTCGCTGCTGGTGGTGTGCGCCATGTACTTCGACCTGCAAGGCACGGTCGAACCGCGCGAACTGACGCGCGGCTGGCTGCGCGAGCACAGCGACGCCGCGCAACTGGCCTTCCTGCTGCCCGCCGCCAGCAAATGGGACGCCCCGCTCGACGCCGCCGGCGTCGACTTCACGCCGGCGCCGATCCCGCCCACGCCGCCGGCATGGTGGGGCAAGGCGCGCAAGATCGATGCGCAGAAAATGGCCTCGGCCGACTTCATCGATTCGGTCGGCAGCAACAACTGGGCCGTGGCCGGCAGCCGCAGCAACGATGGCGCGGCCATTGTCTCCGACGACATGCACCTGGGCCTGTCGCTGCCCAACACCTGGTACCGCATGGCGATCCAGTACCCGGACGCCAAAGGCGCGCCAAGGCGCATCGTCGGCGTGACCCTGCCGGGCGCGCCGCCGGTCATCATCGCCGGCAGCAACGGGCGCGTGGCCTGGGGCTACACCAACAGCTACGCCGACCTGCTCGACCTGGTGATGCTGGGCCAGGACGCGCAGCGCCCGGGCCAGGTGCGCACCCCGGCCGGCTGGGAAAAACCGACGGCCGTGGTCGAAACCATTTTGGTCAAGGGCGCGCCCGCCGAGCGCATGACGGTGCACGAAACCTCGCTCGGGCCGGTGCGCGAGACCGACGGCAAGCCGTACGCCATCCATTGGCTGGCGCATGCGCCGGCCTCGCTCAACCTCAATCCGATCCGGCTCGAGACGGCTGATACGCTCGACGAAGCGCTGGCGATTGCGGCCACCATCGGCATCCCGTCGCAGAATTTCGTGGGCGGCGACGACAAGGGCAATATCGGCTGGACCATCTCCGGCGCGCTGCCGCGCCGCAGCCAGGGCGGCAGCGGCGCCACCTTTCCGCTGCTTGTCGATGGCGGCCAGGCCAGCTTCGACGGCGCGCTGGCGCCGAGCGATTACCCGCGCGTGGTCAATCCGCCCGGCGGCCAGCTTTCGACCGCGAATGCGCGCCAGTTAAATGGCGCCGGTGCGCAGATCCTTGGCGACGGCGGCTTCGATATCGGCGCGCGCAACCGCCAGATCCGCGATGCGCTGGCCGCGCTCGGGCCCAAGACCGACGTGGCGGGCGTGTACGGCGTGGCGCTCGACGACCGCGCGCTGTTCGTGGCGCCGTGGCGCGCGCGCGCCATCAAGGCGCTCGATGCGCCAGCGTTGCAGGGCAAGCCGCAGCGCGCGCAGTTCCTGGCGCTGTTGAACCAGGGCTGGAGCGGGCGCGCCAGCGTGGAGTCGAGCGGCTACCGGCTGGCGCGCCATTTCATGTGGGCGCTGGGCGATGTGCTGTTCGAGGGTGTCAATGGCGACCTGGCGCAGCTCCATCCCAAGTCGACCATGGCGCTGGCCACCTCGCGCTGGCCGGAGGTGCTCGCGCGCCTGCTGGACGAGCAGCCGGCGGCCTGGCTGCCGCCGGGGCATGCGAGCTGGCAGTCGGTGCAGCTGGCGGCGATCGACCGGGTGATTGCGGACCTGGCGGCCGATGGCGTGCCGTTGGAAAAAGCGACCTGGGGCGAGCGCAATACGGCCGCGATTGCGCATCCGATTGCAGCGGCGGCGCCGTTGCTGGCGCGCTGGCTGGGCGCACCGGCCGATATGCTGCCGGGAGACGCCAACATGCCGCGCGTGTCGGGGAAAAATTTCGGGCAGTCGCAGCGCCTGACGGTGTCGCCGGGGAAGGAAGAGCAGGGGGTGTTCAATATGCCGGGTGGGCAGAGCGGGCATCCCTTGTCGCCGTATTTCATGGATGGACACGCGGATTGGGTGGCGGGGAAACCAACGCCGTTGCTGCCGGGGGCGGCAAGGCATACGCTGACGTTCAAGTAGAATTCGTAACGAGTAACGAGTAACGAGTAACGCTACCACACGACACGACACGCGCCGCGCCGTCGTTCCTGCCACTGGCAGAACCGACTTCCCGCGAAGGCGGGAATCCAAGTTCTTCGATAAGCCTTCGACTTCGGCGCGAAATTGGGTCCCCGCCTTCGCGGGGACGACGGCTCTGAAGATAACGACTTAAAGATGCAGTGCCCTCGCTTTACTTCATCGCCAGCGCCAGCGCACCGGCCTTGTTGAGCATCAGCGTAATCGATTCATGCGGCGACGGGTGCCCCAGGTAAAACCCCTGCACCAGGTCGCACCCGTATTCTTCGAGCAGCACCAGCTGTTCATCGGTCTCCACGCCCTCGGCCACCACCACCATCTTCAAGCCGTGCGCCATGGCGATGATGGCGCGCGTGATGGCGGCGTTTTCCGAATCCTGCGGCAACCCGCAGATAAAACTCTTGTCGATCTTGAGCGCCCGCACATCGAAGCGCTTGAGGTAATTCATCGACGAGTACCCGGTCCCGAAATCGTCGATCGACAGATACACGCCAATCCCGCGCAGTTGTTCGAGCGTCGCCATGGTCGCCTTGGCGTCGTCCATCAGCGTGCCTTCGGTCAGTTCGAGTTCGAGCATCTTCGGATCGAGCCCCGAGTCGTGCAATGCCGACAGCACGATCTGGGTCAGGTTTTCATCCTTGAACTGCTTGGCCGATAAATTGACCGCCATCCGGATCGACTGCCCGGTCGCTCTTTGCCATGCCTTGGCCTGGTTGCAGGCGGTGCGCAGCACCCATTCGCCGATCGGCACGATCAAACCGGTTTCCTCTGCCAGCGGAATGAACTCGGTCGGCGAGATGATGCCGCGCTCCGGATGGCGCCAGCGCACCAGCGCTTCGACGCCCACGATCTCCGACGAACGCACGTCGATCTGCGGCTGGTACAGCAAATACAGTTCTTCGTTGCGCAGCGCCTTGCGCAGGCCCACTTCCAGCTTCACGTGGCTCATGATCTGCATCGTCAGCGAGGAACTGTACAACTTGGCGTTGTTCTTGCCGCAGTTCTTGGCGTGGTACATGGCGGTGTCGGCGAACTTGAGCAGCGAATCGCAATCGTCGCCGTCTTCCGGGAACAGCGAAATGCCGATGCTGGCCGTGACAAAGATCTCGTGCCCTTCGATCAGGAAGGGCCGCCGCATCGCCTCCTTGACCCGGTGCGCCACATTGAGCGCGTTCTCGACCCGTTCCAGGTCGGGAATGAGGATCGTGAATTCGTCGCCGCCCAGGCGCGCCAGGTTATGCGACTGGTCCCCGCGCGAGACCAGGTCGCTCGGGCGGATGGTTTCGCGCAGCCGCTCCGAGACGATCTTGAGCAGATGGTCGCCCACGTTGTGGCCCAGCGTGTCGTTGATGCGCTTGAAGGCGTCCAGGTCCATGAACAGCACCGCGAACTTTTTCTTGCCGACCTTGGAGCGGTGCAGTTCGCGCTCCAGCGTTTCGAGGAAGGCCTGGCGGTTCGGAATGCCGGTCAGGCTGTCGCAGTAGGCCAGGCGGCGGATCTGTTCTTCGGTGCGGCGCCGTTCGCTGATGTCGCGCACCAGGCCAAGCACTTCGTCGGGACCGGTGGCGACCAGGCGCGCTTCGAAGTGCTGCACCATGCCGAAGCTGACCAGTTCATATTCGACCGAGCGCACGTGCTGGGTATCGAGCACGCAGTGCATCTGCTCGAGCAGGCGCTCGGCGATGTCGCGCGGGAGCACTTCGGTAATGTGCTTGCCCACGCACAGCTCCGCCGGAATCGCCGCCGAGGCGTCGTGGCCTTGTTCGTAGTCGAGATAGACGCCGTCCTTGCCGAGCCGGAAAAAGGTGTCCGGAATGGCCGCCAGCACCGCGCGGTTGTGGGCGTCGGCGATGCGCAGGCGCACGATGGCGTCGCTGGCGCGCAGCACGTACAGCACGCGGTGCCCGAGGATCGGCCAGTTGATCGGCTTCGACACAAAATCGGTGGCGCCGGCCTCGTAGGCGTTGGTCACCGCTTCGATGTCGTCGCCGCCGGTGACCATGATGATCGGCACCGGCGCGCCGGTCTCGATGCGGCGGATCTCGCGGCAGGCCGAAAAGCCGTCCATGTTCGGCATGTCGACGTCGAGCAGGATCAGGTCCGGCGCCATGCTCTGGTAGAGGGCCAGCGCCTGCAGGCCGTCCTCCGCTTCGATCGCGTCCAGCCCGACCTGGCCGAGCATTTCGAGCATCAGCAGGCGCATGACCGGATCGTCGTCCGCCACCAGGACGACGCCGCGTTTGATTGGGGTAGCAGCCATTTTCAGTGTTCCTTCTCTAGGAGGGCATGCAGCGAGTGGCACACGGCCTTGAATTCCCGCTCCATGTCGGTAAGAATGCCGGACGCGCCTTCGGTGGTATCGGTGCGGCCCAGCGTTTCCATGTCTTTGCACATCTGCGCCAGCGTCTCGGCGCCGACGTTGGCGCTGCTCGACTTGAGACTGTGCGCGATCTTGCGCAGGTTGCCGGGATC
Organism: Massilia rubra; assembly: GCF_011682065.1. Lineage (GTDB taxonomy): Bacteria > Pseudomonadota > Gammaproteobacteria > Burkholderiales > Burkholderiaceae_D > Telluria_A > Telluria_A rubra. The sequence goes on from NZ_VUYU01000012.1 coordinate 10,782, forward strand.
GACTCCGGCAATGGCCTGGCGCAGCGTGTTCAGGTGCTGCGGCGTGTCGCCGACGTAAGCGGCGATGACGCGCTGCACCAGCGCGTCGCCGCGCTCCTTGCTCAGCGCCCGGATGTTTTCGAGCGCGTGACGGTTGATGACGTCGCGCTGCACCGCGCCTTCGCGCAGCACGGCGCCGTGCGCGGGCGCCACCAGCGCCGCCGGCGCCGTCCGGGCCGGTGGAGCCGGTGCGGCCGGTGGCGGCGCGGGACGCTCGTCGTGATGGACGCTGCCGGGCAGCGGCAGGGTGATCCAGCGTCCGAGCACGGTGGCCAGTTCCTGCTGCGTGAACGGCTTGCTCAGGTAGTCGTCCATCCCGGCCGCCAGGCACGCTTCCTGGTCGCCCTGCAGCGCGTTGGCGGTAATCGCAATGATCGGCAAGGTGCGCGCGCGTCCGCATTCGCGTTCGTGGCGGCGGATTTCGGCGGTGGCCGCAAAGCCATCCATGACCGGCATCTGGCAATCCATCAGCACCACGTCGTAGCCGTCGGTGCGGGCGGCGGCCAGCGCTTCGGCGCCGTTGCGGGCGCAGTACACGCCCAGGCCGAGCGAGTCGAGCATGGCGGTCGCCACTTCGACGTTGACCGGATTGTCTTCGGCCAGCAGCACGCGCTGGCGGCGCAGCTTGCGCCCCGCCGGCGCGGCCGGGGCGCGCGCCACGGGGGCCGCCGCCAGCGCGCTGGCCGGCTTGCCGCGCGGGCGCGTCATGATGCATTCGAACAGATCGGCCGCGCGCGCCGGTTTGATCAACTGGTAGGCCACGCCGGCGTCGCGTCGCTGCACCGGATCGGCCGCCAGGCGGTTGTCGCTGATGAGCATGATGCGGGTGGCGCTGGTGGCCGGGTCGCCCTTGATGCCGGCCGCCAGCGACAGGCCGCTGGTGCGCTCGAGGTCCATGTCGACGATCGCCACTTCGTACGGGCGCCCGGCGTGCGCCGCCGCCAGCAGGCGGTCGACCGCGTCCGCCGCCGATACGGCGCTGTCGCTGGCCACCTGCCATTCGGCCAGCTGGCGTTCGAGGCTGGCGCGGCTGGCGGCCTGCTCGTCGACGATCAGTACGCGCATGCCTTCGGTCATGCGCAGGCTGGCGTCGAGCATGTTCGGGTCGACCCGGCGCTTGTCGAAGCTGACCGTGAACCAGAAGATCGAGCCATGCGGCGATGCATTGTCGACCCCGATCTTGCCGCCCATGAGTTCGACCAGCTGGCGCGAGATAGCCAGGCCCAGGCCGGTGCCGCCGTACTTGCGCGTGGTCGAACTGTCGGCCTGCGAAAAGGCGTCGAAGATCCGGCTGCGCGCCTCGCGCGAGACGCCGATGCCGGTGTCGTGCACCTCGAAGCGCAGGCCGACGCTGGCGCCGTCTTCAGTTTCGACATCGACCTTGGCCAGGATCTGGCCGCGCTCGGTAAACTTGAGCGCGTTGCCGATCAGGTTAGCCATGATCTGGCGCAGGCGGTTGGGGTCGCCGCAGATGGCGATCGGGATATCGTTGGCGATCGCAAAGTCGAGCGCGATGCCTTTCGCTTGCGCTTGCGGGGTGTAGATGGTGTTGATGTCATCGAGCAAGTCCCACAGGTTGAAATTGATGTACTCGATCGACAGCTTGCCGGCCTCGATCTTGGAAAAGTCGAGAATGTCGTTGATGATCACCAACAGGTGCTCGCCGGAACGCTTGACCAGCTTGGTGTAGTTGCGCTGGGTATCGTTCAGCGAGGTGCTGAGCAGCATCTCGGTCATGCCGAGCACGCCATTCATGGGGGTGCGGATTTCGTGGCTCATGGTGGCCAGGAAGGCGCTCTTGGCGCGGCTGGCCGCTTCGGCCGCGTTCTTGGCCTTTTCCAGCTGTTCGGTGCGCACGCTGACCTGGCGTTCGAGCTCGTCGCGATGGTGGGTGAGGGCGGCGCCGCGTCCTTCGATCTGGGCCAGCATGGCGTTGAAACTGTCGATCAGCGAACCCATCTCGTCGGTGCGTTCGTGCGCGATGCGCAGGTTGTAGTTCTGGCTGGCCGAGACCTTTTGCGCGGCGTTGATGAGCTTGGCGACCGGGTCGGCGATGCTGGCCTTGAAGCGGCTCGCCAGCATCAGCGACATCAGCAGCGAGCCCCCCATGGCGCAGGCGATGATGCCCAGGCTTTTCAGGATGTCGAGCCACATCAGGGTCAGGTCGGCTTCGATCATCACGATGCCGACCTGGTAGTTGGCGTTGATCACGGGGCGGTACAGGCGCATGCGGCTGGACCAGAAGCGGCTGCCCTGGCGGCTCGCTTCGGCCAGCACGTCTTCGTCCAGGTTCATTTCGGGCGCGCTCGGTTCCGGCTCGGCCTGGCCGTTGCGCACGTAGCGGGCAAACAGCTTGCCTTTACGGTCGAACAAGACCGCGCTCGAGATTTCGACCTTGGCCTTGAGCGCCGACAAGGTGGCGCTGGCCTGGTCGCGGTCGTTGAACATCAGCGCGTCGACGCTGTTGGTGCCGATCACGCCGGCGAACGAGGACAGTTGCATGCCTTCATCCTTGCGGTGGCTGAGCACGGACGTGACGGCGAAGGCGATGAAGACGAAGAACAGGGCGGTGCCGGTCGACAGGAACGAGATGATCGTCAGTTTTTTGTTCAGGCTTGAGCGTTCGAAGTTCAGCATGATGAGACGACCCGGCAGAAAGAGTTCAATGTCCGGGAAATATGTCCCGCAGGAAAAATATACGGGGATTGATCTGGCACGACTTTGATAAGGCACAAACGTGACGGGACGCTGTCAAAAAAAGCGACAGTGTCAAACAGACAGCTGTTCCTTTCCGTTTGCCGGCGCCGGGCGAGCTGGCTTGACAAAAAACACGACTGTTGCTTTATCGCTTCATCTTTGTCGAATCCGGCGGCGTCCCTGTTATAGTTGGACCGGCTATCTTCTGCCAGCCATCGGTCCGGTATCCACTGAACCCGGCGGCCAGCTGTTCCCCCGAAAGCGACCATGCATACGACTGGTTTTGGTATTGGCATGGGTGCTGCCGAGCACTGTTCAGGCCCGGACGGGAATACCGAGTTCAGGCGCCAGGAAAGCCTGCTCAAGACCGGCGCCCTGCAGGACGCCATTTTTAACAGCGCCTATTTTTCCAGCATCGCCACCGACGAAAAAGGCGTGATCCAGATCTTCAATGTCGGCGCCGAGCGCATGCTCGGCTATACCGCGCTCGATGTCGTCAACCGGATCACGCCGGCCGACATTTCGGACCCGCTCGAAGTGATCGCGCGCGCCAAGGCGCTCAGCGTGGAGCTCGACACGGCGATCACCCCCGGCTTCGAGGCGCTGGTGTTCAAGGCGTCGCGCGGCATCGAAGACATTTACGAACTGACTTACTTCCGCAAGGATGGCAGCCGCTTTCCGGCCGTGGTGTCGGTAACGGCCTTGCGCGACGACCAGAACGCCATCATCGGCTACCTGCTGATCGGCACCGACAATACCGCGCGCAAGCGGGCCGAAGAAGCGCTGCTCAAGGCGGGCGCGCTGCAAAGCGCCATTTTCAACAGCGCCAATTTCTCGAGCATCGCCACCGACGCCAAGGGCGTGATCCAGATCTTCAATGTCGGCGCCGAGCGCATGCTGGGGTACACGGCGCTGGAAGTGATGAACACGATCACCCCGGCCGACATTTCCGATCCCCAGGAAGTGATTGCGCGCGCCAAGGCGCTCAGCATGGAACTGGAAACGCCGATCACGCCCGGTTTCGAGGCGCTGGTGTTCAAGGCCTCGCGCGGCATCGAAGACATTTACGAGCTGACCTATGTGCGCAAGGACGGCAGCCGCTTTCCGGCGATCGTGTCGGTCACCGCGCTGCGCGACGCCCAGGACGAGATCATCGGTTACTTGCTGATCGGTACCGACAATACCGCCCGCAAGCAGGTCGAGGCGGCCCAGGCCCTGCTCGACCAGCGCCTGCGCGACCAGCAGTTCTATACCCGTTCGCTGATCGAGTCGAATCTCGACGCCCTGATGATGACTGATCCGCAAGGCATCATTTCAGACGTGAACCAGCAGATGGTCGCGCTCACCGGGCGCACCCGCGATGAACTGATCGGCGCACCAAGCAAGAAGTTCTTTACCGACCAGAGCCAGGCCGACGCCGCCATCAAGCGCGTGCTCCAGGAAAACAAGGTGACCGATTACGAACTGACGGTGCGCGCCCTCAATGGCGTCGAAACGGTGGTGTCGTACAACGCCGCCACCTTCCACGACCGCGACCGCAAGTTGCAGGGCGTGTTCGCCGCCGCGCGCGACGTCACCGAGCGCAAGCGCTTCGAGCACACGCTGGAAGTGAAAAACATCGAGCTCGAGCGCGCCAGCCGCATGAAGTCCGAATTCCTGGCCACCATGTCGCACGAGTTGCGTACGCCGCTCAACGCCATCATCGGCTTTTCCGAAGCGCTGAAAGATGGTTTGCTGGGCGAGACCAGTGTGCTGCAAAACGAATGCGTCGGCGATATCTTCAGCAGCGGCCAACACTTGCTCTCGCTGATCAACGACATCCTCGACCTGTCGAAAGTCGAAGCGGGCATGATGGCGCTCGAACTCGAACTGGTGGACTTGCAGGTTCTGCTACCGAACAGCCTGACCATCGTGCGCGAAAAGGCCGCGGCGCAGGAAATCGCGCTGACCCTGGAAATGGGCGCCGACCTGGGCACGCCGCAACTGGACATCCGCAAGACCAAGCAAATTGTCTACAACCTGCTCTCGAACGCGGTCAAATTCAGCGGCCACGGGGGCGCGGTCACCTTGCACGCGCGGCGCGTGCCGCGCAGCGCCGTCGGTCACCTGGACGGCAGCTGGCCGGTGCATGGGTTTGCGCTTGCTCAAAACGAGTTCAACGACTTTCTGGAGTTGTGTGTGAGCGATGGCGGCATCGGCATTTCGGAGCCGGACATGGCCAAGCTGTTCCAGGCCTTCAGCCAGATCGACAGCAGCCTGGCGCGTAAATTCGAAGGAACCGGCCTGGGCCTGGCGATGGTGAAACAGTTGGCCGAGCTCCAGGGCGGCACGGTGGCCGTGGCCAGCGCCGCCGGCGAGGGCTCGCGCTTCGCCGTCTGGCTGCCGCTGCGCACGGCGCTGCCGGGAGCGCGCCCCGCCTTGCACGGCTCCACCCTGCGCCACCCGGTCGGGAGTGCGCCCGAGGCTGCCGGCGTCGCCGACGCCACGCGCGAGTACTAGGCATGGCAACCATCCTGGTCATTGAAGACAACCCGGCCAACATGAAGCTGGCCTCTCTGCTGCTGCGCCATGCCGGGCACGCCGTGCTGTGCGCGGTCGACGCCGAAAGCGGCCTGACGATGGCGCGTACCGAGAGACCGGACCTGATCCTGATGGATATCCAGTTACCCGGCATGGACGGCCTGGCGGCGACCGCGCTGCTGAAACAGGACCCCGCCACCGGCGCCATCCCGGTGATCGCGCTGACCGCCATGGCGATGAAGGAAGACCGCGAAAAAAGCGAGAGCGCCGGGTGCGACGCCTACATCGCCAAGCCGCTGCGCTACCAGGAATTGTTCGCCGCCATCGATGCCTTGCTGCCCCAGGGAGCGGCGGCATGAGCCTGCGCGCGCCCACCATCCTGATCGTCGACGACGAAGCCCAGAACCGGCGCCTGCTGGCGGTACTGTTGCGCCCGGAAGGATACAGCACCTCCAGCGCCGCCAGCGGCGAGGAGGCACTGGCCGCCATCGGCGCCGAGCCGCCCGACCTGATCCTGCTCGACATTACCATGCCGGGCATGGATGGCTATCAAGTGGCCAGCATCCTGAAGTCGAACCCGGCCACGGCGAATATTCCCATCATCATGGTCACCGCGCACCTGGAACGCACCGCGCGCCTGGCCGGGCTCGACGCCGGCGCCGAAGACTTTTTAACCAAGCCGGTCGACCGCGCCGAACTGTGGCTGAGGGTGCGCAACCTGCTGCGCTTGAAGGCCTATGGCGACCTGCAGGACCATAGCGCCAACCTGGAGCGCCAGGTGCAGGCGCGCACGGCGGACCTGGAGCGCTTTCGCGCCGCGATGGACGCCACCGCCGACGCCATCATGCTGGTCAGCCGCGCCAGCATGCGCTTTACCGAGGTGAACGAAACCGCCTGCACCTTGCTCGCTTACACGCGCGAGGAGATGCTGGGCATGGGGATGGCCGACCTGATCGATGCCAGCGACGCCAAGCTGGAACACCAATACGATGCCCTCATCGCTGGCGGCCTGAACCGCGACCAGGAGGAAATGCGGATGCGGCGCAGCGATGGCGCGACCGTGCAGGTGGAAGTGAACAGCCAGGCCATGCGCTCCGGAAATGATTGGACCATCGTGATCGTGGTGCGCGATATCACCGAGCGCAAGGAAGCGCAGCAGCGCCTGACCCATCTGGCGCATCACGATTCGCTCACGGGCCTGCCCAATCGCACCTTGTTTTACGAATCGCTGCAGCGCACCGTGGCGCTGGCGCGCGACACCGGCGCGCTGGTGGCGGTCATGTTCATCGACCTCGACAATTTCAAGACGGTCAACGACACGCTCGGGCATGCGGTCGGCGACGAGCTGCTGGTACAGTTCAGCAACCGGCTGGTCGAATGCGTGCGCGTGCGCGACACCGTCGGCCGCCTGGGCGGGGACGAATTTGCGCTGATCCTGATCATGCAGGACAGCCAGCAGGGCGCGGTCGTGATCGCTGACAAGATCCGCGACGCATTGCGCGCGCCCTTCGTGCTGCACGAGCACGAACTGAGCATCACGGCCAGCATCGGCATCACGCTCCATCCGGCCGATTCGTCCGATCCGGCCACCTTGATCAAGTATGCCGATACGGCGATGTACGAGGCCAAGCATGCCGGGCGCGACACCTACCGCTTTTTCACGGCCCAGATGAATGCCGACGTGCTGGCCCGCCTCAAGCTCGAGAAGGCGCTGCGGCAGGCGATCGAGAACGAGGAATTCGTCTTGCACTACCAGCCCAAGGTGCACCTCAACAGCGGCCGCGTGGCGGGCCTGGAAGCGCTGCTGCGTTGGAATCGCCCAGGGTACGGCATGGTGCCGCCGAATGAATTCATCTCGGTCCTGGAAGAGACCGGCATGATCGTGCAGGTGGGCAGTTGGGTGCTGGCGCAGGCATGCAAACAGATCGGCATGTGGTTGCGATCGCCCTCAGGCCCGGTCCAGGTCTCGGTCAACGTCTCCGGAAGACAATTCCTCGAAGGCGACCTGGACGCGGACATCATCGCCGGGCTGGCCAGGCACGCCATTCCACCGGGCTTGCTGGAGCTAGAGCTGACCGAAACGTCCTTGATGGCCAATACCGAACGCACTTCCGACATCTTGAGCCGGCTGAAACAACATGGGGTGCAGATTTCCATCGACGATTTCGGCACCGGCTACTCCAGCCTGGCTTACCTGCGCCGCTTCCCCATCGATAAACTCAAGATCGATATCGCCTTCATCCGCGAGGTCACCAACAATCCCGATGACGCGGCCATCGTGCTGGCCATCATCAGCATGGCCAGCAGTCTCAAGCTCGAGGTGATCGCCGAAGGCGTCGAGACGGCCGCCCAGCTCAACTACCTGCGCCGCCATCGCTGCGACCAGATCCAGGGCTACTATGTCAGCCGTCCCCTGCCAACCGAGCAGGTCAGCGCATTTTTGTTGCAACGTAACGTGCTCGGCCCGCCGGCGGACGCCGTCCAGGCCGGGAAGACGCTGTTAATCATCGACGACGATCCCTTCATGCTCGAAGTGCTCAGCAACCTGTTCGGCTGCGACGGCTACCGCATCCTGTGCGCAGGCTCGGCCGCCGAAGGTTTCGACATGCTCGCCTTGAACGAGGTGCAGGTGATCTTGTGCGACCAGTGCATGCCGTCGATGAGCGGCACGGATTTCCTCGACAAGGTCAAGGAGCTCTATCCGAAGACGTTTCGCATCGTGTTGTCGGGGCAAAGCGATCTGGCCTCGATCATCGAAGCGGTTAATTGCGGCGCCGTCCTGCGCTACTACACGAAGCCTTGGGATAACCAGCTGCTGCGCGATCATGTGCGCGATGCTTTTTCGCCAATTTGCGGCCAGCCACGCCGCTCCGCCGGCATAGGCGCGATGGCTACTTCAGCAGCGCCTGCAATTCCGGCAGCTTGAGCTTGGTTCCCATCATGTAGCCGGCGTCGCGCACTGCGGCGAAAGCGGCTTGCAGTTCGCTGTCGCTCGGCGCCAGCGGACGCAGGCCCTTGGCAATGGCCGGGACCACCTCGCGCGTCACACGGCGGGTTTTTGCCGCCAGGATTTGCCAGAGCGACAGCGCATAGCCGATCACGAAGATGCCGAGCCCGACCTTGTAACCGGATCCCGGAAACATTGCGGCGGCGGCGGCCCAGCCGGCCGCGGTGGCAAGCACGCTGCCCAGGAGGGTGTAGCTGGCTTGCTTGTCCATCACGACCGAGTTGTAGCATCGTTCCACCGTCGGCGCCAGCAACAGGAAGGGCTTCAGGATCAATTCGCTTCTTTCGGTGGGGGGGAAGTACGCGAGCGCGTTGCTGATCCGCGCTTCCAGCGCCAGTTGTTCCTTCCACACCTCTTCGAGGTTGGGAAACGTGCTGGCCTGCAGTTCAGGCAGGGGAGCGGTTTCTTTCAAAATCTGTTTGTACGTTTTCGACTCCGTCTTGAGCGGCGTCAGGCACGATTGGCAGATCCGCTCGAAGCCGGCCAGCTCGCCCTTGCCGACCGAGATGAAATACACATGGCTGGCGCGCCCGATCCGCCTGACCAGGAACGCTTGCACCGACCTGCAGATGGGACAGAAGTCGGCAACATAGCCGAGCTTGCGATACACGTTTTTCCTACCCGAGATAATGACCATCAGTGCGTTCCAGATCCATGTTGTATTAGCTGTGTTGCATTTTACGCAATTGGACGACGAATTGTGGGTAAGGATAGGGATAATGCAAAAGGAATGCGGAAGCGGGCCTGTGTCCTGCGTCGATGCGGCTTGCCAGCAACGTCCCGGGGCCTCGCTGGTGGCCGCAAGGGGAAATCGAGATGCAAGTAGACGTTCTGGAAATTCATGGGCCATGGGATTGCGGCTTCGTGCTGGATCGCCACAGCACGCATTCCACGCTCACCGGGCATGACGCGCACGGCCATCCGACATTCGAGACCGACTACACAGAAGCCGGACGCGCCCTTTACCAACTTAAATCGCACGACGATTACGGACAGGTACCGGCGCTGGCCAAGGCGCTTTACACCCATATCATCCCTCGGTTGCCGAAGATCCATGTCGTCGTACCCATGGCGCCCAGCAAGAAGAGGTCGCGGCAGCCGGTCAGCCATGTGGCGGCTTACCTTGCCAGGATGCTGAAAGTGCCGGCGCAAAAGAAATTCCTGGTCAAAGCAGCCGGGAGTCGCTCATTGAAAGATCTCGCAAGCCGTGAGGAAAAAGATGCCGCATTGGCCGGTCGGCTCAGCCTCGCCCACGATCTCGACGGTGGTGGACCCTTTAACGTTTTGCTCGTGGATGACCTGTACGAGACGGGCGCGTCGCTCGATGCCGCGTGCCAGGTCTTGCGGGAGTGTGAGAAAATACAGCATATTTACGTGGCAGCATTAACCTGGAGGCGCCCGAGATGACAACCATTTTTATCGCGGGGTCGATCAAGATCAAGCATCTGCACGATGAGGTGCAGGTGCGGATCATGAATATCCTGTCGATGAATTACGAGGTCATTGTCGGCGATGCGGATGGCGCCGACAGTGCTATCCAGCAATTCCTGTCCGATCAGGGCGCGATCAGGGTCACGGTCTACTGCAGTGGCGAGCGGCCGCGCAACAACATCGGCGGCTGGCCTGTGCATCAGGTCGCGACATACCACGCAAAACGCTCGCGCGCCTGGTTCACGGCGAAGGACGTGGCCATGGCGCAAGCGGCCGACCTTGGATTGATGGTGTGGGATGGCATGAGTACCGGGACGCTGAGCAACATTATTGAATTGCTGGCCCGCAAGCGTAATTCGCTGGTCTTCACCAATCTGGACCGGCAGTTTCACCGGATTCTGTGCGTCGATGACTTGCAGGCGCTGGTCGCCCGCATGGCCATTGCGGCGCGCGCCAAAGCCGACACCAAAATCGACCTTTCCTCGCGCATCGCGCACCTGCTCTCGCGCGCCGTGCAGGACGATATCCTGGCGCTTCGCGCCGCGCAATCAGGCTTGCCGACCTCCATGCCAGTCGCGTTCGATTCTGCCGTTCCCTCTTAGCGCATGCTTGTCTGGCGGCTTGCCATGCAAAAGGGACGCCGAAGCGTCCCCTTTCTGGTGCGTTGCGCGCGCCTGTCAGCAACACCCGCCGCGCTTGCCCGCGCCGCCGTAGCGCGCTTCCTGGCGCTCCCGGAAAAATTCCTCGTAGCTCATCATCGGCTGGCCCGGATGGGTCGCCTCCATGTGCGCCACGTAGGTGTCGTACTCGGGCAAACCCACCATCAGGCGCATGCTTTGCCCGAGATAGCGGCCGGCCTGGGCCAGTCCGCGCCCGGCGTCCGCCAGGTTGCCGAACATGCTCATGCCGGGCTGGCCGCGCTGGCGACGAACGGGGTTTCCATCGAACTCGGCGCGGCTTCGGCGCGCGCCTTGAACACCGTGCGCGCCCCGAACACCAGCACCGACAGCACCACGAACATGAAAAAGCCCGCCAGCGACGCGTCCAGGTAATCGTTGAAGACGATCTGGTGCATCTGCGCCATCGACTTGGCGGGCGCCAGCACCACGCCCTGGTCGATCGCGGCCTGGAATTTCTGTGCGTGCGCCACGAAACCGATGCGCACGTTGTCGTGGAAAATCTTTTGCCAGCCGGCGGTCAGGGTGCAGGCCAGCAGCCAGGCGGTCGGCACCATGGTCACCCACGCGTATTTGGCGCGCTTCATCTTGAACAGCACGCAGGTGGCGAGGATCAGGGCAATGCCGGCCAGCATCTGGTTGGCGATGCCGAACAGCGGCCACAAGGTGTTGATGCCGCCCAGCGGATCGACCACGCCCTGGTACAGGAAGTAGCCCCAGGCCGCCACGCACAGGGACGTGGCGATCAGGTTGGCCGGAATCGATTCGGTGCGCTTGAGCGAGGGGGCGAAGGTGCCCAGCAAGTCCTGCAGCATGAAGCGCCCGGCGCGGGTGCCGGCGTCCACCGCCGTGAGGATGAACAGGGCTTCGAACAGGATCGCGAAGTGGTACCAGAAGGCCATCATGGTCTTGCCGCCGATGACGTTCGACAAGATGTTGGCCATGCCCACCGCCAGGGTCGGCGCTCCGCCGGCGCGCGAGATGATGCTGCTCTCGCCGACGTCTTTCGCGGTCTGGGTCAGCATCTCGGGCGTGATATAAAAGCCCATCTGCGTCACCGCCGCCGCCGCCGATTCGGCCGTCGTGCCCAGGAGGGCGGCCGGGCTGTTCATGGCGAAGTAGATGCCCGGCTCGATGGTCGAGGCGGCCACCAGCGCCATGATGGCGACGAACGATTCCATCAGCATCGCGCCATAGCCGATGAAGCGCGCGTGCTGTTCGTTTTCGATCATCTTCGGCGTGGTGCCGGACGAAATGAGCGCATGGAAGCCCGATACCGCGCCGCAGGCGATGGTAATGAACAGGAAGGGGAACAGGCTGCCCGACCAGACCGGGCCGCTGCCGTCGATGAATTTGGTCACGGCCGGCATTTTGAGGTCGGGTGCGACGATCAGGATGCCGATCGCCAGGCCGACAATGGTGCCGATCTTCAGGAAGGTGGACAGGTAGTCGCGCGGCGCCAGCAGCAGCCACACGGGAATCACGGAAGCGACAAAACCGTAGCCGATCAGCATCCAGGTCAGTTCGGTGCCGGTGAAGGTGAACATCGGCCCGAGCACGGCGTGTTCCTGCACGTATTGGCCGCCGATAATGGCCAGCATCAGCAGCACGAAGCCGATCAGCGACACTTCGCCGATCCGTCCCACCCGCACGAAGCGCGAATACACGCCCATGAACAGGGCGATCGGAATGGTGGCCATGACAGTGAAGCTGCCCCACGGCGAGCCGGTCAGGGCCTTGACCACGATCAGCGCCAGCACCGCGAGAATGATGACCATGATCATGAAGGTGCCGAGCAGGGCGATGACGCCCGGAATGTCGCCCAGTTCCGATTTGATCAGGTCGCCCAGCGAGCGGCCGTCGCGGCGCGTCGAGATGAACAGGATGATGAAATCCTGCACCGCGCCGGCCAGCACCACGCCGGCCAGGATCCACATCATGCCGGGCAGGTAGCCCATCTGCGCGGCCAGCACCGGGCCGACCAGGGGGCCGGCGCCGGCAATCGCCGCGAAATGGTGGCCGAACAGCACATATTTATTGGTGGGAACGTAGTCGAGGCCATCGTTGAACTTCTCGGCCGGGGTCTGGCGCCGCGGATCGAGCCCGAGCACCTTGTCGGCCAGAAAAGAGCTGTAGAAGCGGTAGGCGATCAGGTACACGCAGACGGCCGCGGCGACGATCCAGATTGCATTGATGGCTTCGCCGCGCTTGAGCGCGATGTAACCGAGCGCGCAGGCGCCGAAAATCGATAGCGCAGCCCAGCCGAGCTGGCTTGACAGACGTTTCATGGTGACTCCTCCAAGGTTTTTTATCTTCCGTGCTGGTTGGACCGGTCAATGCCGGTGCAATTCCGCACAGCGTGATTCAGTATCGAATGGGCTTGCCCGCGCAGCAAGCGCAGCACTACGCAGCGCCTTACGTGTTACTACGTAGCCGCCACGGCCGCCGGCGTCGTAGAATCGTAGCTTGTTCACAAAGCCGTCAACGGCAGGCCGGGCGCTGTATGAAGTTAAGGCAAAAGGTCATCTTTCTCGCGATCACGCCGCTGATCCTGGCGCTGTGCACGATCGCGCTGTTCGTGCGCCACCAGGCCATCACCCTGGCCCAGCAGCAGCGCGACACCATCCAGCAAGCCTGGCTGGCCAGCAAGGAAGCCGAACTCAAGCATTACGTCGACCTGGCCACGCGCTCGGTCGCGCATCTGGTCGATTCCGGCAAGCGCGACCAGGCCACCCTCGACGAAGCCAAGCGCATCCTGTCGACCCTGAGCTACGGCGACGACGGCTATTTCTTCGTCTACGATTTCCAGGGCAACAGCCTGATGCATCCACGCCAGCCGGAACTGGTGGGGCGCAACCTGTGGGAGATGCGCGACGTCAACGGTGAGCCAACCATCCAGCGCCTGCTCGAACGCGCCAAGGCCGGCGGTGGGCTGCAACGCTACATCTGGGCCAAGCCGTCGATCAACAAATCGGCGCCCAAGCTCGGCTATGTGGTCCCGATCGAGAACTGGGGCTGGATGCTGGGCACCGGCATTTACCTGGACGATGTGGACGCCGCGCTGGCCAAGATCGACGCCCAGCAGTCGCGCAATATCCAGGGCACCATGCTGTGGATCGCGCTGCTGGCGATCGTCAGCGCGCTGGTGGTGGCCAGTTCCGGGCTGGCCCTCAATATCAGCGAGCTGCGCGTGGCCGACGCCAAGCTCAAGGTGCTGGCCCAGCGCGTGGTCGAGTCGCAGGAGCAGGAGCGGGCGCGCCTGTCGCGCGACCTGCACGACGGCATCAGCCAGTGGCTGGTGTCGATCAAGCTGCAGATCGAGGCGGGCGTGATCCGCCTCGGCGGCGACGCGGCCCAGCAGCAAAAGGCGCGCGCCAGTTTCGAGCACACCGCCGGCCAGCTCAACGATGTGCTGGGCGAGGTGCGGCGCATCTCGCACAACCTGCGCCCGGCCATCCTCGACGACCTGGGCCTGGCCGCCGCGCTCGACCACCTGGCGCACGAAGCGACCCAGAACAGCGCGCTGCCGGTGCGCTTCATCGCGCGCGGGGTCACCGATGGCTTGCCGGACGTGGCCAACACGGTGCTGTTTCGCATCGCCCAGGAAGCGCTGACCAATATCGAGCGCCACGCCGGCGCGCGCCAGGTCGACATCACACTGGCGCGCGAGAACGACAATGTGACGCTGACGATTGCCGACGACGGCGCCGGGTTCGACGCCGCGAGCGTGGCGATCCACCCCAAGCGCGGCATCGGCTTGCGCAACATGATGGAACGGATGGACGCCATTGGCGGCCAGCTGGCCATCACCTCGTCCGCGGCCGGCACCTCGGTGCAGGCGGCGGCCCCACTTCCCACCAGGCCAAGCAAGGGCGCGCGCTCATGACCGACAAACTCATCCACATCCTGCTGGTCGACGACCACCCCCTGGTGCGCGACGGCTTGCGCGCGCGCCTCGAAGCGGTGCCGCATTTGCGCGTGGTGGCCGAGGCCGACGGCGCCGAAGAGGCGCTGCGCCAGGCCGGCGAGCACGCCATCGACCTGGTGCTGATGGACATCAACATGCGCGGCATCAGCGGCATCGAAGCGAGCGCCCGTTTCCGCCAGCAATTTCCGGCAATCGCCGTGCTGATCCTGTCGATGCACGACAAGGTCGAATACGTCAGCCAGGCGATGCAGGCCGGCGCGCGCGGCTACGTGCTCAAGGATGCGCCGGGCAAGGATATCGTGCTGGCCATCGAGACCGTGATGGCGGGCGGTATTTACTACAGCGCCGCGCTGGCGCGCCAGCTGGCCCGCCCCAGCGTGCAAGAGAACCAGTTGTCGGCGCGCGAGCAGGAAGTGTTGCAGCAACTGGCCGGCGGGCATTCCAACAAGCAAATCGCGCGCACGCTCGACCTCTCGGTACGCACGGTGGAAACGCACCGCCTCAATATCAAGCGCAAACTCGGCATCGAAGGGCAGGCCGAACTGATCAGATATGCCGTGCAGCACGCACGTTTCGAAGGAAGCTAGTATCCTTCTGCTTTCTCGCGAAGTAATGATGACGAACTGCTATCGCGTGGACCACGAAGTGATTGCTTCCTATCATTATCTCAACTAAGATTACTTAACCCACTAACGCAAAGATGCCGATGGCCGCCTTCGATACAACACCGTTCCCGTTGGTAGAGATGCACGCGGCGGCCAATGCGCAAAACGAGTGGCTGGCGCTGATCGTGCGCGTCGGCGGCGCTCCCGGCGCCGCGCACGCGGCCGCCTTGCAACAGGTGTTCGGCGCGCCCGGCCTGCTCACCGCCATCGCGCCGCTCGACTGCATCGTGCCGCTCGCCTCGCCCGCCGTATTGACCCCGTCGCTGCTGGCGCTGATGCCGCCCAACCGCGTCATCTTTGCGATCGGCGCCGCCGTGCTGGCCGACGAGGCGCTGGTCAAGCAAACGCTGGCGCTGCACGACCAGGGCTACCGCGTGCTGCTCGACGGCCAGGCCGACGACGGCGTCAAGCTGGCGCCGGCCTTGCGCGCGGTCGCGCTCGATTGCGGCGCGGGCCTGCCCGTTGCGCGCGGCGGTAAATACCAGGTCCTGTCCCTGTTCGGCCCGCACCTGGCGTACCGGGTCGACAGCGCGGCGCGCTTTGCCGACTGCGTCGAGGCCGGCTTCGAATGGTTGGCCGGCGACTGGCCGCTGCATCCGTCGCCGCAGGCCAAGGCGCATGACGGCACCTCGCGCAAGCGCCTGCTGGCCTTGCTGGGCCTGCTGGCGCGCGATGCCGAATCGCGCGAGCTCGAGCAATTGCTCAAGCAGGATCCGGCGCTGTCCTACCATTTGCTCAAGCTGGTCAACTCGGCCGCGTTCGCGCTCAGCACCCAGATCACCAGCTTCGGCCAGGCCATCAACCTGCTGGGCCGGCGCCAGTTGCAGCGCTGGCTGCAACTACTGCTGTACGCGCGCCAGCAGCCCGACGGCATGGCCAATCCGCTGCTGCCGCTGGCCGCCTTGCGCGCCGCCCAGCTCGAATGCCTGTGCAAGCTGCAGGGCGGCGAGCGCGACCAACAGGATGTGGCGTTCATGACCGGCGTGTTCTCGCTGCTCGACGTGCTGTTCGGCATGTCGATGGAAGACATCGTCGGCGCCCTCGGCCTGGCGCCGGCCGCGGCCGAAGCGCTGCTGCTGCGCGAAGGGCGCCTCGGCGAACAGCTGCGCCTGGTGGAACAAGGCTTGCCGGCGCCGGCGCAACTGGCCGCGCTCGGCATCGACCATACACAATGGTGGCAAAGCCAGCTGCACGCCTATCACTGGGCGATCCAGGTCGGCAGGAACCTGTAGGATGCATGTCAGCCCCGCGACCGATTTCCTGACCAGCAGTGCCGCCCTGTGCGCCGCCGTGCTCAACCTGCGCGGCGAGCAGCTTGCGGCCGAACTCGGGCGCATTGCGCGCGACCTGCTGGCCAGCCCGCACGGCAGCTTTGTCCTGTCCGGACAAGCCTTCGGGCCGGCGCCCGATGGCGCGGGCGCCCGGCTGGCGTGCGCGGTCGCCAGCGGCGCCGTCGACTATGGCCACCTGGTGGTCGGCGGGCGCGCCGCCTACGACGAGCAGGATGCGCGCCTGCTGGCCGGCCTGGCCGCGCTGGCCGCCAGCCTGCTCAAGGTCAACGACTTCGCGCTGCGCTCGACCCAGGCTTACCTCGACCTCGAAGCGGAGCTGTCGCACCAGGCCCAGATTCTCGACCAGATCCACGAGTCGGTGCTGACGATGGACCAGACCGGCTACATCACCAGCTGGAACAAGGGCGCCGAGCGCCTGTTCGGCTACAGCGCCCAGGAAGCGGTGGGGCGCAACATCCTGTTCCTGTACGCCGATGAAGACACGGCCTTCCACGACGCCTTCGTGGAGCAGGGCGGGCGCATGATGGAAGTGCGGCGCCGCAAAAAATCGGGCGAGGTGTTCTGGGCCAGCCTGTCGCTCTCGCCGCTGCGCGACCGCGAGCAGCGTCCGGTCGGCCTGATCGCCTACCTGACCGATATCACCGAGCGCAAGCACGCCGAAGAGCGCCTGCACCACCTGGCTTACTACGACGCCCTGACCGGCCTGCCGAACCGCAGCCTGATGGCCAAGCTGGTCGACCAGGCCTTGACGTCGGCCCAGCGCAAGGGCGCCACCGCCTGCATCCTGTTCGTCGACCTGAACCGCTTCAAGATGTTCAACGATACGCTCGGGCGCGCCACCGGCGACGAATTGCTCAAGCAGGTGGCGCAGCGCTTCAAGCAGGTGCTGCGCGAGCAGGACGTGGTGGCGCGCCTGTCGGGCGACGAATTCGCGGTCGGCCTGTTCGACATCCGCGAGCATTTCGAAGCGACCACGGTGGCGCACAAGCTGCAGGCGGCGCTGGTCGAGCCCTTCCTGATCGAAGGGCACGACCTGCGCGTGGGCGCCAGCATCGGCATCAGCGTCTATCCGCAGGACGGGGTCGACGCCGAAGCCCTGCTGCGCGTGGCCGACATCGCCATGGCGCGCGCCAAGCTCGGCGGCGACGGCGACAGCGTCACTTTCTACAGCCACGACATGAACCAGGGCATGCAGGAGCGCATGCGCCTCGAATCGGGCCTGCGCCAGGCGCTGGCCGATGGCGAACTGCTGCTGCACTACCAGCCCAAGTTCGACATCCGCACGCGCGCCGTGGTCGGCGCCGAGGCGCTGGTGCGCTGGCTGCATCCGCAGCGCGGGCTGGTGCCGCCGGCCGAATTCATCCCGCTGGCCGAAGCGACCGGTCTGATCGTCCAGCTGGGCGAATGGGTGTTAGAAGCGGCCTGCGCCCAGGCGGCGCAATGGCAGGCGGCCGGGCTGCCGCCGTTCCGGCTGGCGGTGAACGTGTCGGCGCGCGAGTTTTCGGCCGCCTTGCCCGCGCGCGTGAGCGAGACGCTGGCGCGCTACCAGCTCGATCCGTCCTGGCTGGAACTGGAAATCACCGAAAGCACCCTGATGCACGACATCGAGCGCGTGATCGCCATCATGGACCGCATCACCGCGCTCGGCGTGAGCCTGTCGCTGGACGACTTCGGCACGGGTTACTCGAGCCTGTCGTACCTGAAGCGCTTCCCGATCGACACCCTGAAAATCGACCGCTCGTTCACCACCGGCCTGCCGTTCGACGGCAACGACTGCGCCATCGCCAGCACCATCATCAGCATCGGGCGCCAGCTGCGCCACAAGGTCATTGCCGAAGGCGTGGAAACGCGCCAGCAGTTGGAGTTTCTGCGCGACGCCGGCTGCGACGAAGTGCAGGGCTACCTGTTCTCGCGCCCGCTGCCGGCGGCCGCCTTCGAGGCCGCGCTGCGCGCCGGCTGGGTCGAACCGGGCTGAGATTTTATTCTAATGTAAGATTTCTTTCTGGACATGATTATCCCGTGAAGGCATGATATCAAGCTGTAAATATTGCCACCATACATACGTTGGCGTTTCAGCTTCTTATCACTTCCAAGGATGACCATGACGACTTTTACTTTTGCCACCAGTGTGCCAGGGCTGACGCTGACCGGTACCGCAGGCAACGATACGCTTTCCGGCGGCGCGGGTGACGACTTGCTCAGCGGCGGCGATGGCAACGACGTCCTGTACGCACAACAAGGCAACGACACGCTCGACGGCGGGGCCGGCGACGACGAGATTCTCGTGATGACGGGATCTGCCGACGCGCCGCGCAGGACCACCGTGCTGGGCGGCGCCGGCAACGATACGATCATGATTGCTGACCATCTTGCGGGTTCCATTGTGGACGTTCTCGGCGGCAGCGGCATCGATACGTTTTACTTCCTCAATCACCAGCACCGCGAAAGCACGGTGATCCGCGATTTCCAGGTTGGCATCGGCGGCGACCAGTTGAAGCTCGATGCCTTGTTCCCGCTCACCTCCAATCCATTCGGCAGCGCCGGCTACCTGCGCCTGGTCCAGAGCGGCAACGATACCTTGTTCCAGCGCGATGAAGATGGCGCGGCAGGCAACGCTGCCAGCTTCCACACGCTGGCCACCCTCTCCGGCGTGCTGGCCAGCAGCCTGCAGGCTGCCAATATCGCGAGCGGATACCGTCCCGACGGCGCCGAAGGCGGTCGCTACTTCCTGGGATCGCATCGCGACGACTACCTCCACGGCAGCGTCGGCGCCGACACCCTGGCGGGCTTGGCCGGCGACGACGGGCTCAATGGCGACGCTGGCGACGACGTGCTGTATGGCGACGAGGGCAACGACCGCCTGCACGGGGATGACGGCAACGATCTGGTCGAAGGGGGCGGCGGGGCCGACCTGGTCGAAGGCGACGCCGGCAACGATACCCTCAACGGCGGCGCCGGCAACGATACGCTCGACGGCGGCAGCGGCGATGACCTGCTTGCCGGCGGCGACGGCAACGATCTCCTGATGGGCAACCAGGGCAGCGATACGCTGTTCGGCGGCAACGGCGACGATGAACTGGTGCTGACTCACGGCCAAGGCGTGCTCGACGGTGGGGCTGGTAACGATACCCTTGATGGCGGGCGCGGCGGGGCGCAGCTGAACGGCGGCAGCGGCAACGATTATCTGAAAGTGCGCGGGCAGGGCGACAGCGGCCTGTTCGGCGGCAGCGGCCGCGATGTGTTCGAGATCACCCTCACCGACCAGGGACGCGTGGTGGTCGGGGGCGGAGCGGACGACGATACAGTCATCGTGCACCTCGGGTACGCCGGGAGCGGCAGCGTGACCGCCATTGGCGGACCCGGTATCGACACCTACCGGCTGGACCGCTTGCCGGACATGGAAAGCGTCGTCGTCAAGGACTTCAGCGCCGGCCCGGGCGGCGACCGTATCGACTTGCCGGAATCGCTCGCGCGCGTCATGGGCGCCGGCGACCCTTTGCGGCTCGGCTATGTGCGCCTGGTGCAAAGCGGCACCTCGACCCTGGTGCAGCTCGACTTCGACGGCGAGGGCGGCAGCAGCCATGTCAACAGCTTCATGACCTTGCAGAATGTGCAAGCCAGTGCGCTGACCGTGGATAACTTCATCAATACGACGTCGGCACTGGTGCAGCTGGTGGGGGTGGCGCCGGACGGCATGCCCATCGGCTGAGCGCGGCCGTCCGCGTAGCCGTTGCGGCCACGCGGACCCGCACCGGCCTGCGGGTTGATCGGCAATGGAAATCCGAGATTCTTTCTGGACACGACAGTTCATGGCAGGCATGATGGCATACTGAAAATATTGCCAGGAATGCCTTTCAGGTGTTCCGGCCCCGACCTCAAGGATGACCATGAAAAATTTCCCAATGACCCAGTTGACCGGTAACGTTCTCGCTACCGTTAAACGTTCTGCCGCTGGCATCGGCCAGGATGCCGGCGCCACTGCCCCCAACCGCCTGGCGCCCGGCTTGACCATCACCGGCACCGACGGCGCCGACAGGCTGCAAGGCGCCGCGCTGGACGATGTCATTGACGGACTCGGTGGCAACGATACGCTCAGCGGCGGCGCTGGCAACGATATCCTCAGGGGCGGTAGCGGCAACGATTGGCTCGAAGGTAATGCCGGTAGCGACATGCTCGACGGTGGTGAGGGAAACGATATTCTCAGGGCCAACCGCAACGACGACCTCAGCGTGGCCGAGCCTGCCAGTGACACCTTGATCGGTGGCAATGGCAATGACCAACTCGACGGCTCCGGCCTGGCTTTTCTGTATGGCGGCGCCGGTGACGATCGTCTGTCTGCCAGCCGTGATGGCAATTTTCTCGATGGTGGCGACGGCAACGACTTCATCTCCGCCGCTTTCGGCAGCGATACCGTCGTTGGCGGCGCCGGCGACGACGAAATCAATGTGAACACGACCACATCGACGGCGCCGGTCTACGTTGTCATCGACGCAGGCGCGGGCGATGATGTGTTGACGCTCAACGCCAACCCTGCATGGAAGACCATCGAGATCACCGGTGGCAGCGGCCGCGACCAGTACAATTTCCTGGGTGGGAAGCATGACGAAGCCACGATCATCACCGATTTCCAGGCCGGGATCGGCGGCGATCAGATGGCACTTCCGTGGGTGCCGCAATACGGCGCCAATCCCTTCGGCCCGGCCGGCTATCTGCGCCTGGTTCAAAGCGGCAGCGATACCCTGTTCCAGGTGGACGACGATGGCGCGGCCGGCGCGGCCTCGCAATTTCGCACCCTGGTGACCTTGCGTAACGTACTGGCCGCTGATGTTCATGCCGCTAATTTAAAGGGGGGCAGCAATCCCAACGGATTGGAAGTGGGCCGCTACAATGTTGGATACAACGCCGATGAATCACTGATCGGCGGCAAGCTCGACGACACCATGTTTGGCGGTGGTGGCAACGACTATCTGCGCGGCGGGGGCGGCAATGACGCCTTGTACGGCGGCGAGGGCAAGGACTACCTCGATGGCGAGAACGGCGACGATACGATCGATGGCGGTGCGGGCGACAGTTCCATCCTGGGCGGTAACGGCAACGATTTGCTCACCGGCGGCAGCGGGAAAGATTCCATCGAGGGCGGTGAGGGAAATGACCAGCTGTACGGCGGCGACGGCAATGATGAACTCACCGGCGACGCCGGGTCCGATACGCTCATGGGCGGCAATGGCGACGACCTGCTCACCGCTTCTGACCTGGACGGGAACGACGTGCTTGACGGCGCAGCCGGCAACGATACCCTTCAGGCCTGGGGTGGCAGCGTCCAGATGAATGGCGGCAGCGGTAACGACACGCTGAAGCTGTCTGCGCTGGGCGACAGCGGCGTATTCGGCGGTGTCGGCAATGACGTGATCGACATTTATAGTGGAAGCGGCCGCGTCGTCGCCGGGGGAGGAGCGGGCGACGATACCTTCATCTTGCGCCGCACCGTGCTGGCGGCCACCAGCGAGGTGACCGCCATTGGCGGCGCGGGGGTCGATACCTACGTCTTGGCGGGCGACCAGCGCTCGGGAAGCGTGACGGTCAAGGATTTCGCGGCGGGTGCCGGAGGCGACCGCATCGATGTCAAGGCCTTGTTCAAAGCTCCGCCGCCGGCCGCCGAGCTGCTGCTGTCGGGCGTGCTGCGCTTCGAGCAGAGCGGCAGCTCGACACTGGTGCAGCTCGATCAGGACGGCAATGCGGGCGCGGGCAGCGCTTACACCCTCATGACCCTGCAAAACGTCGTGGCCAGCACCCTGGTCACGGAAAACCTTGTCGCCGGCGCGGTGCCGCTGCAACTGGTGGGTATGGCGCCTGCCGAACACATCATCGGATAAGCGGGGAGGGGGCGGCAAAGCGCAGTCGGCTCGGCCGCCCCGACATCGCTTGTTGCAGATTGAGTTGTAACTTCTGCGTCCTCGACGGCGCCAGCGGCCTGTTCGGCGGATGCGGGGCCGGCGTCATCTGCGCAGCGGCGCGCCGGACGAACAAATTGTTACATTTTCTTTAATTTTATCTCCTGTACATTCCTATCGGGCACGGGCATGATTGACGTCGATCGCCATCGACCAACCGTCATTCCCGGGACCCACATGACCACTTCCAACACCGTCACCGCGCAGCACGCCGACCTTGCCAGCAGCGACGCCCTCCAGGCCAGCACCAGTGCCACCCTGGCCGGCATCGGCCGCGATCTGCAGGGGTGGAGCGGGGATGACATCCTGTATGGCACGGAGTTCAACGACACCATTTCGGGCAACGGTGGCTCGGACCGGATGTGGGGCTATGCGGGCGACGACTACATTACCAGCAACGACCCGGACGACACCTACGCCGGGAGCGACACCCTGTTCGGCTTCGACGGCAACGATACCCTGCTCGGCGCGCGCGGCGATGACGTTCTGGTCGGCCACGCCGGCAACGACTTCCTCGATGGCGGCGCCGGCAACGACGACCTCAGGGGCGAACTGGGCGACGACACCCTGCAGGGCGGCGCGGGCCACGACACGCTCAACGATTACGAAGGCAAGGTTGCGCTGTCCGGCGGCGCCGGCGTCGACTTCCTGTACTCCGAACGGGGCGGCAGCGGCTTGCTCGACGGCGGCATGGATAACGACGTCTTGCTCGGCGACGGGCAGGATACCTATCTCGGCGGCGGCGGGGCCGACCGCATCACGATCCGCGCCCGCGCCAACGAGGCCGTCGCCACCACCCTGGCCGACGGCGGCGATGGCGGCGACCTGTTCAGCGTGGCATTCCTGAACAAGGGCACGGCGCGCGTGACCGGCGGTGGCGGGAGCGACGTGTACCTGCTGGAACGCGAGAGCGGTCCCGCCGGCTATACGGTCACCGATTTCGCCGTCGGCCCCGAGGGCGACCGGATCGACCTCAGCAAGCTGCTGGCCGGCATCGACCTCTCGCTGGGCGACCCGTTTTCCAGCCAGCGCGGCTACCTGAAACTGGTGCAGGAAGGCGCGGACACCTTGCTGCAATTCGACGCCGACGGCGCCAAGGGCAGCGCGGCCGCCTTCGAGACCGTGCTGCGGCTCGAAGGCGTGGTGGCCGCGTCGGTGGCGCCGAACATTTCCACCAGCGAGATCCTGCCGGCCGGCATCGAAGTCGGCGAGACCTTCATCGGCGACGAACGCAACGACAACATCTCCGGCTCCCACCTGAATGACCGCTACGAAGGCAACGGCGGCGCCGACGTGATCTGGTCGGGCGCTGGCCGCGACACCCTGCTTGGCGGCGCCGGCAACGACAGGCTGTTCGGCCAGGACGGCGACGACCAGCTTGACGGGGGCGAGGGCGACGACCGCCTGGACGGCGGTACCGGATCGAATACCCTGCTCGGCGGCGCCGGCAACGACCAGCTGTCGGTCGACTACGAGGGCGACAGCCTGCTTGATGGCGGCGCTGGCAACGATACCCTGCAAGCGGGCGGTTACGGGTCCCCCGAGTTCGGCACGGTGCAGCTGATCGGCGGCGACGGCAACGACCGCTTCGAGATCTCCGACGCGCCGTCGGCGGTGACCGTGAACGCGAGCGGCGGCAGCGGCCTGGACAGCTACCGGCTGTGGGTGTACAGCTCCCCGGAAAGCCTCACGAAGGTCACTGTCAGCGATTTTTCGGTGGGCGCGGAAAACGATGTGATCGACCTGTACCTGTCCAACCTGTCGTCGAGCTATGCCGGCAATCCGTTCGGCGCCGACGGCTACCTGCGCCTGGAACAGCGCGGCGCCGACACGGTGCTGCGCTACGACCCGGACGGCGCGGCCGCGGCCCAATACGCCATGTTCGACATCATGACCCTGCGCAACGTGAGCGCCGCCAGCCTCACGGTCGCCAATTTCAAGCAGAATTACGATCCCTCGGCCGCCTTCTTCGGCCGGGTGCTGACCGGCACGGCGGGCGCCGACAGCATCAGCGGCGACGAACGCGCCGAACACCTGATCGGCCTGGCGGGCAGCGACACCCTGCTCGGCGGCGCCGGCAACGACCTGGTCGAAGGTGGCGCGGATGGCGACCTGCTGCAAGGCGGCGCCGGCACCGACAGCGTGTTCGGCGGCGAAGGCGACGACTCCCTGGCCGGCGACGCGGGCAACGACAGCCTGGTGGGCGGGGACGGCAACGATACCATGGGCGGCGGCGTGGGCGACGACTACCTCAACGGCGACCATGGCGACGACATTCTCACCGAGGTCGAAGGCAACAACGTCGTGCTCGGCGGCTACGGACGCGACGTCATCGTCACGACCGGCGCCGGCAGCGACAAGGTCGACGGCGGCGACGGCGACGACACCATCACCGGCGGTGTTGGCGATACGCTGGTCGGCGGCTATGGCGACAACCACCTGATCGCCGATTTCACGGGCGGCGCCAAAGGCTCGGTCAAGCTGGTCGGCGCCAGCGGCGACGACGTGCTCACCTTCGGCCCCTCGCTGGCATTCCAGGATGTCGTCGCCAGCGGCGGCGAGTACGGCGGCGACATCTTCGCGTTCGCGGCCGGCGCCCACGCCGGGCAGGTTTACATCACCGACTTGCATCTCGGCTACCACAACGATGTGATCGACCTGGACGCCCTGATTCCGCAGGTCGCGGCCAATTACGTCAGCAACCCGTTCGGCGCGCTCGGCTACTTCCGCGTGCAGCAGCACGGCAACAGCACACAGCTGCAGTTCGACGAGGACGGCGCCGCCGGCAGCGCGGCGAGCTTTCGCACCATCCTCACCATCGACGCCGTGGTACCCGCCCAGCTCACCGCCAGCCACATTGTCGGCGGCATGAATCCGAACGGCTCCGAGAACGGCATTGTCATGACCGGCCTGCACTATGGCGAGACGCTCAACGGCGGGCGCAGCAACGATACGCTCGATGGCGGCTGGGGCAATGACGAGCTGTTCGGTTTCCAGGGTAACGATCTGCTCAAGGGTAACGAAGAAAACGACACGCTGCATGGCGGCGCGGGCGACGACCGCCTTGAAGGCGATACCGGTGGCGACACCTTGTTCGGCGAGGATGGCGTCGACAGCCTGCTGGGCGGGGCGGGCAACGACAAGCTCGACGGCGCTGCAGGCAATGACGTGCTCGACGGCGGCAGCGCGAGCGATACGCTGCAGGGCGGACTGGGCGACGATGTGCTCGACGGCGGCTTCGACAACGATACGCTGGACGGCGGCGACGGCGCCGACATCCTCAAGGCCGGCGATGGCGACGACAGCTACGACGGCGGCGCCGGCAACGATGAACTGAGCGGCGGCGAAGGCAACGACGTGCTGCGCGGCGGCGCCGGCGATGACACCCTGAACGGCGGCAATGGCGACGATGCGCTGTTCGCCGACAAGGGCGACGACGTGCTCGACGGCGGCGCCGGCAACGACACCCTCGACGGCGGCAGCGGCAGCGTGCAACTGAACGGCGGCTACGGCAACGACCTGCTGAAAGTCATGGGCAGCGGCAACAGCGGCCTGTTCGGCGGGCGCGGCGCCGACCTGATCGAGGTCGCCGCAACGCAGCGAGCGGTGGCGGGGCGCGTGCTCGCGTCCGGCGGCGAGGACGCCGACACCATCGTTTTCACGCGCGGCGCGCTTGACAACACGGCGCTCACCGCCAGCGGCGGGGCCGGCATCGACACCTACGCGCTGCGCGGCGAAGGACGCCTGGGCAGCCTGACGGTGAAGGATTTCGCGGCCGGCGCCGGGGGCGACCGGATCGACCTGACGGGCCTGGCCTCGCCTGCCGGGGTGCTCGAATTCGTGCAAAGCGGCAGCGCCACCCTGGTGCGCTTCGATGCCGACGGCGCGGCCGGCCCGCTGCTTGCCGCCACCCTGATGACCTTGCAAAACGTGCTCGCCAGCAGCATGACGAGCGACAACGTGGTCGAGGCTACTGGCGCGCCGGTGCAACTGGTGGGCGTGGCCGATGCGGCATCGGCCGCGTTCCTGCTCGACTGACCGAGGCAAGCGCAGGACGATTGCCACGCACCTTGCCCCGCGCAAGGGCGTGGCAATGCGCGTCTCGACACTGGCGAGGGAACGGCGCATCATAGCTGTCCGCGCAGTGCGGAACGCCTTTCTTGCCTCGACTCAACCTTCTGTTAGGAATTGCCATGTCCACATTTTTCATGCTGTCCGCGGCCGACGACGAACTGTTGCGTCCGGCGAATTTTCTGGTGACCGGCCTGACCCTGACCGGCACCGCCAACAATGACATCCTGCGCGGCGGCGCGCTCGACGACCGCATCTTTGGCCTGGGTGGCGCCGACCTGATTCGCGGCGCGGGCGGCAACGACTACATCGAAGGTGGCGACGAGGACGGCTCGGGCGACCGCCTGTACGGCGGCGACGGCGCCGACAGCGTGTTCGGCGGCGCCGGCGACGACGTCATGTTCGGCGACGCCGGCAACGACGTCCTCGACGGCGAAGGCGGCACCGACCAGATCGACGGCGGGGCCGGCGACGACTTGGTCGTCGGCGGCGACGGGCGCGACTTCCTGACCGACAATATCGGCAACAACATTCTTATGGGTGGCGCGGGCGACGACAGCCTGAGCGCCACCGGCGCCGGGGCCGACCGCCTCGAGGGCGGCACCGGCAACGACGGGCTTGAAGGCGGCAACGGCAACGACAGCCTGTATGGCGGCGCCGGCCACGACTCGCTGACGGTCAGGGCGGCGTCGGGCAGCACGGCGCCTGGCGAGTGGCTGCTGTCCGGCGGCGACGGCGACGACACGCTGGGCTTTCATGCAACGGCGGCGCCGATCATGGTGCACGCCAGCGGCGGCGCCGGCAGCGATGCGTTTGCATTTTCCCAGGGCGTGCACGGCGAAACGATCATCATCGACGATTTCGTGGCCGGCCCCGGTGGCGACAAGCTCGCCATCGGCTCCCTGCAGCCCTACTACAACAGCAATCCCTTCGGCGCTCCCGGCTACGCGCGCCTGCTGCAGCAAGGGGGCGACACCCTGGTGCAGATCGACGCCGACGGCGCCCTTGGTGGCGCCGCCACCTTCCGCACGGTGGCCACCCTGCTTGGCGTGCACGCGCAGGATGTCTTGCCGAACAATTTTGTCGAAGGCTATAACCAGGACGGCTCGATTAACGGCATGCAGGTGCAGGCCGGCAGCGGCAACGACTTTATCCTTGGCGGCGTGCTCAACGACACCATTCACGGCGGGGCCGGCAACGATAGCCTGCTCGGCTATTTTGGCGACGACGTGCTGCGCGGCGACGATGGCGTCGACGACCTGGACGGCTCTTACGGGAACGACCTGCTCGACGGCGGCGCCGGCGGCGATTACCTCACTGGCGCAGAAGGAAACGACACCTTGTACGGCGGCGCTGGCGACGACCTGCTGTCGGGCAAGGAGGGCAACGACTTGCTGTATGGCGGCGATGGCGACGATCAGCTGTTCGGCGAGGGCAACGATACGCTCAATGGTGGCAACGGCAACGACTCCATGTCCGCCTACTATGGCAGCTACGTGATCGATGGCGGGGCGGGGGACGACCTGATCAACACTGCCGCCATCGATGGCTTGCTCAATGGCGGTGGCGGCAACGACATCATCAAGGTGCAGACCGACGCCGACGTGGGCGCCTTCGGCGGTGCCGGCAACGACCGGATCGAGATCAACGCCAACGATTACCTGGCGCAAGGGCGCGTTGTGGCCAACGGCGGCGCGGGCGACGACGCCATCATCCTGACGCGCCAGACGCAAAATTCGAACCAGGTGACGGCCATCGGCGGGGACGGCAGCGACCGCTTCGGCGTGGTGGGGAGCGTGGGCACGAGCATCTTCAGCGTGCGCGATTTTTCGGTGGGCGCGGGCGGCGACCGGATCGACGTGTCGGCCCTCTTGGGCGGCGCGGTGCCGGCGGGCGACCCGTTCGCCAGCGGCGTGCTGCGTTACCTGCAAAGCGGAAATGACACGCTGGTGCAGTTCGACGCCGATGGCGCGGCCGGTGCGCAGGCTGGTTTTGTCACGATGATGAAGTTGCAGGGGGTGCTGGCGACGAGCTTGACGCCGGAGAACCTGATGACCGTGGTGGAACCGGCGCTGGTCGGGGTGGCGGCTGTCGGGTGGGAGATGGGCTGAGTGCATGCCCGGCTGATCAAGCTGCCAGACACGAACGATCGCCACATACCTTTTGCCTCGTTTCAACCTTTCTCAAGGAATTGCCATGTCTACATCTTTCATGCTGTCCGACGCCGACGACGAGCTGTTTCGCCCGGCAAATTTCCTGGTGACTGGCCTGAACCTGACCGGCACCGCGAACAATGACGTCCTGCGCGGCGGCGCGCTGGACGACCGGATCTTCGGTCTGGGCGGCGCCGACCTGATCTTCGGTTCGGGCGGCAACGACTACATTGACGGCGGCAACGAAGACGGCGCGGGCGACCGCCTGTACGGCGGCGAGGGCGCCGACAGCGTGCTCGGCGGTGGTGGCGACGACTTCCTGTTCGGCGACGTTGGCAACGACCTGCTCGATGGCGAGGGCGGGATGGACCAGATCGACGGCGGCGCCGGCGACGACGTGCTGCGCGGCGGCGACGGCACCGACTACCTGCGCGACGATATCGGCAGCAATATCCTCGCTGGCGGTGCGGGCAACGACAACCTGCTCGCCATCGGGCCTGGCGCTGACCGCCTGGAAGGCGGCGCCGACAACGACATGCTGGAAGGCGGCACCGGCCACGACAGCCTGTACGGCGGCGCGGGCATGGATGCTTTCAACATCGGTGCGGCAGCCGGCAGCATGATTCCCAGCAATGTGCTGGTGTCCGGCGGCGATGGCGACGACCGCATCGCCATCTTCCCCGGTACCACGGCAACAACGGTGCATGCCAGCGGCGGCGCGGGCAGCGACCTGTTTGTTTTCGCCTACGGCACGCACGACGAAGCCATCTTCATCGACGACTTCAGCGCCGGTGCCGGCGGCGACCAGCTCGCCTTCGGGGGCATGCTGCCATTCCCCCATCTCAATCCCTTCGGCGCGCCTGGCTATGCGCGCCTGCTGCAACAGGGCAGCGACACGCTGGTGCAGATCGATGCCGATGGCGCGGCGGGCACTGCCGGTAGTTTCCGCACAGTGGGAATCCTGACTGGCGTGCAGGCGCAGGACCTCATCCCCAACAATTTCGCAGAGGGTTACAGCCAGGATGGTTCGCAGCACGGCAAGACAATCCAGGCGGGCAGCGGCAACGACAATCTCTACGGCGGCGTCCTCGACGACACCATCGACGGCGGCGCCGGCAACGACCAGGTGTGGGCCAACGACGGCAACGATGTCGTCCACGGTGGCGATGGCAACGACGACCTGAGCGGGGCGTCGGGCAACGACTTGCTCGACGGCGGCGCGGGCAACGATTACCTGCACGGCCAGGACGGCAATGACACGCTCAACGGCGGGGGTGGCGACGATATGCTCGATGGCCACATTGGCGACGACGTGGTCAATGGCGGCGACGGTAACGACCAGCTGTACGGCAGCGGTGGCGGCAACGACGTGTTCAACGGCGGCAACGGCAACGACAGGATCGGCGCCTACGGTGGAGAGGTCGTGGCCGACGGCGGGGCGGGGGACGACACGATCAGCATCGAAGGTGCCGCGGGCCTGCTCAATGGCGGCAGCGGCAACGACATCATCAAGGTACAGACCGACGCCGATGTCGGCGCGTTCGGCGGCGCGGGCCGCGACCGGATCGAGATCACCGCCAACGATTACCTGGCGCAAGGGCGGGTGGTGGCCAGCGGCGGCGAGGGCGATGACGCCATCATCCTGACGCGAGAGACGCAGAATTCAAACCTGGTGACGGCCATTGGCGGAGGCGGCAGCGACCGCTTCGGCGTGGTGGGGAGCGTGGGGACGAGCACGTTCAGCGTACGCGATTTTGCAGTGGGCGCGGGCGGCGACCGGATCGATGTGTCGGCTCTTCTGGGCGGCGCGGTGCCGCCGGGCGACCCGTTCGCCAGCGGCGTGCTGCGTTACCTGCAAAGCGGGAATGATACGCTGGTGCAGTTCGATGCGGATGGGGCGGCGGGTGCGCAGGCGGATTTTGTCACGATGATGAAGTTGCAGGGGGTGCTGGCGACGAGCTTGACGGTGGAGAACCTGATGACCGTGGCGGAACCGGTTGTGATCGGGGTGGCCGCTGCGGAGTGGGGCATGGGCTGAGGGCAAATTGCCCAAGGCCGGGGGTTTTCTGTATAATCGCGTTCTGCAGGAAGCGTGGCCGAGCGGTTGAAGGCACCAGTCTTGAAAACTGGCGACGGTGTGAGCCGTTCGTGAGTTCGAATCTCACCGCTTCCGCCACCTCATTCTTAAAGCCCCTGATGGGGCTTTTTGTATTGGGCGTGTGCAACCACGTTGCTGTTACGCGAGCGACCTTGTCAGTCTTTTCCCCAGAACTTTAGCCAGCCCTTTAACGCCTGGAACCTCATCATGAAAAATCTGTTGCAAGAGATGTTGTACTGTGAATTTTTACTCAAATGTGAAACGAGCAATTGCCGTGAATTTTTCGAGTGCGATGAAGTGGCCACTGAACCGCTGGAAGACTGGTCTGCACGGGCTGTCGTCCTGGCGGAAGAATGCGGCTGGACAATCGGTCATACAGGGCTTGTGAAATGTCCCAAGTGTGCCGCAAATGAGTGTGTCACGAAGCAGGCGTAAGTCTGCATGCTGTATTAGAGATGGGAGTCGGCCTCCCGGAACCGGCTTGCAGCAGCAGGTTCCAAACCACCCAGTGCGGCTGCGTTCAAAAGGAGTGGTCGTGAGCGACTGTGGAAAGGGCGTCGCCTAGACGTCAGGTAGGTATTGAGAAGATGAACGAAAGTGAACCGTCCGATGATGCATCGTTAGACGTAAAGCACTGTCAAAACCGGGGTTGTCGGCAGCCTCCGGGATGAATTGGGACGTTACCTGCTTACGGGCCCGGTGGCAGTCGGTGTAGAGGCGGCACTCCCATATGAGGTGGTCTGGGCAGAAGACGACGACACACGCTACATTGCCGGCATCTTCCATGCCGTCCAGACCGTGGATGTGTTCTCGTGCCCGGGGCCCAAAATGACATGCCGTTTCCTTGGCATGAACGGCTTGCAATTAATGTTCGCGTGTGGGCGTTCGACCGCATTTGCGGCCCGATCAACGAATAAACGGAAACCCGGCGTTCGCGCCTCGCTTCGGTCGGCAACCGAAAACCAAGGAGGAAGTCACCCCTCCTGACCCTCTCACCCTTGCTGCTGAGCATGATTAATCGAATGCGCGAGGCTCGACGCAAAAAAGCCCGCACGCGGCGGGCTGTTCATAGGAGAGGGCAGGTTAGGGGAAAAAGGACTTGATCAGTGGCAGCAGCTGCGCAAGGAAGATGGCCGTAACGACCCACATGATGATGTTCGACTTGGCGTCCGCGATCGCCGTCTTGCACTCAGCGATATCTGCCTTGGTGGCGCCATTGGACTTGATCAGCGCAACATCGATCTTGATGGCAGTGAGGTCGCTTTCCAGTTTGACGATACGGGCTTCCATGTGGTCCATCTTCTACGCTCCCGGGAAAGTTGTCAACCAAGCTAGTCTATTGTGCACGAATGAGCTGGGGAGACAGTTGCGCGGGCACAGACACATTGATTATTTGATCACGCTCACGCCAGAGGTCGGTGAAGCAACGCCGACCAAATGGGCTTTGTGGCAGAAGTGAATTTCGCGCGCTTCACCTCTTAAGTAAACACCATAAGGACAGCGGTTTTCATATCTGCCGGTTATATAAGATGCTTGCTTCGGCGCGATTTTCGACGCACCCGGCCGATTACTGCGCTGACAAGCAAGCATCCATGTCGGCATACACTTTGGCCATCGCCAGAAGCTTCTCCCCGGACTGTCTGTCTATCTTGGACGTCCAGGTTGGGAATGTCATTTGCTCGATCGCCTGAGCTTCCAGCGCTGGCACCCCATGGCGGCGCTTAATCCGTATGGAACTCGCTGGCCGAGGCAAACAAATCCCACGACGCGATGAACAGCGCCGCCACCACCGGACCGATCACGAAGCCATTCAAGCCGAACAGCGCCATGCCGCCCACGGTGGAGAGCAGCACCACATAATCGGGCATCTTGGTATCCTTGCCGACCAAAATCGGGCGCAGGATGTTGTCGACCAGGCCGATCACGATCACGCCGAAGGCGATCAGGGTGACCCCTTCCCACACCGACCCCGTGACCAGGAAATACACCGCCACCGGCGCCCACACCAGCGCCGCGCCAACGGCCGGCAGCAGCGACAGGAAGGCCATCACCACGCCCCACAGCACCGGCGCCTGCACGTCCAGGAACCAGAAAATCATCCCGCCCAGCGTACCCTGCGCAATCGCCACCAGAATATTACCTTTGACGGTCGCGCGGGTCACGGCGGTGAAGTTGTTGAACAGGCGCTGCTTGTACTTGCGGCTCAGCGGCACGGCGCTGCGGATGCGCGCCGCCAGCGATTGCCCGTCGCGCAGCAGGAAATAAAGCAGGTACAGCATGATGCACATGCTGACCATCAGGTCGAAGGTATAGCTGCCCACGTTGATCGCCTGGCGCGCCACGGTCTGGCTGACCTGCGAGGCGCCTTCCGTCATTTTCTGCTGCAGCTTCGACAGGGTGCTCAGGTCGAAGCGTTCCAGCAGGCTAACCGCCCACTGCGGCAGCGCGCTCATGATTTTCTTGAAGTAGGTGCCCACGCTCAGGTTACCCGAGCGCACCATCTCGTACACAGTGGCCGCCTGGTCGACCAGCGACACCGCGATCAGGGCCAGCGGCAAAATCACCATCACCACGATCGACAGCAAGGTCAGCAAGGCCGCCAGGTTCGGTTTGTTATTGGTTTTCTTGAGCAGCCAGCGGTTCAGTGGCGCGAACAGGATCGCCAGCACCACGCCCCAGAACACGGCGCCGGCATACGGCGCCAGGATCCAGCCGAAGCCGATGGTAACCACGGCGAGAAGAAGCAGAAACGATTTTTGCTGGAGCGTGAACTGTTGCATAGGATGTTGGCGATGTGAATTCGATAATGATTGTAGCCCCATCATAATCGATCCCATGACCGAGGTGCGTGCGTTGGGATACGCAAGCGCAACGGCCACGGGCCGGCATTCGCATCGCTGATAGAATACGAGCTACTTTTTGGCGCGCACATGACCTCTATCCACATTAAACAACTGAGCACCGCGATCCTGTTCGCCCCGCTGCTGGCCATGGCGGCGGCGCCCGCCACCGGAATCGACGCCCGCCACGGCAGGGTGGAGGTAACGGCGGGCGCGCAAGGCGCTGATCTCATCGTCGCCGGCAAGAACATCGCCACCATCGGCGCCAGCGGCGCAAGCTTGTCGGCCGTCGCTTCCACGGACGAGCGCGATTATGTGCTGGTGCAAGCGCGCCGCGCCGGCACGACCTGCAAGCACGCCTATCTGCTGCTGGAACTATCAAGCGGCGCGCCCAGGCTGTCCAAGGAATTCGGAAGCTGCCGCGAGCTTGCCGGCAGCGGCATGGCCGGGGCCGAGCCGGTGGTGCATCTGAACAACCGGGCCGACCCGCAAGCCGCCGTGGAAAGTTATCAGTGGAAGGATGGCGAGGTGATCATGGCTTTCGAATCGCCGAGCCTGTGCAGCGCGAACGGCTTCCTGGCCCAGAAAAACGCCGAGCCCTTGAGCGCGCCGCCGGCCGGCCGCGTGACTGGAGCGGGGCGCCTGCAATTCCTGAGCGCGCCCGATCCCGCCTGCGCCATGCCCGGCGTATTCGTGGTGCCCGGCGATCACGTGACCGCCAGCTTGCGTTCTGGTGCGTTCGTGTATGCCAACTACACCAATCCCAAAAGCGGACGAAAAGTCCAGGGATGGGTCCCGCGCGCACGCCTGGCGGACAACTGATGCCGCAGATCGATGCGGACGCCGCCAGACCGGTCGGGAAGTTATTGCCGGCCGATCTGCGTTCCTGCCCTGTCTGGCAGTGGGCGATGGATGAGGGCGACACGGACGGGCAGGATGAAACGTGGGTCCGGCCCACCGCCCACAGCGTTGTGCCGGCATCGGCATTCGATCACTATCTGGTGTCGGCTGTCGCCATTCTTCGCGATGGCACCGAGATCCCCGCCTGTGTCGAGGTCATTATCAACGGGCCGCGCAAAAGTTTTCACCCTGCGTTCGTGTATCTGATCGACCGCCAGTTACCGTTCGCGTCTCACGCGACAGACAAGCTGCTCAGTCGCTACACGAAAGCCGCCAATAACCATCCTCGGAACTGGGTACTCGATGTCGTCATTGAGGGCGAACGCCGACCGCGCACGGGGCGGGCGAGATCGCGTGCGTTTGCCATTGTCCTGGCATGCTTCGACCTCCTCTGGACGCGGCACATGAAGAAACAGCAAGCACGCAATCGCGGGCAAGGATAGTGCCGCCTGCCGGCCCCTGAGTCACTGGCGCTTGCGTTCGGTTCAGCACGCCGCCTGGATTATTGCGTGAATATGCGGATCGCAATCAACACGATGACGACCGCCAACGTGCCGGTCACGATGTGCTTCCATCCTTCGCGGGTGGCCGCGATCGGGCGCAGCAGGGACGGGACGCGCTCGGCCTGGGCCTCGACCGCCGCGTGCTGGATCAGCTGGTCTGCGCGCTCCTCGGCCTCGCGCAGCCGGGAGCGTTCGTCGACATCGCGCAGCCTGGCGCGCTGCGTGAGAAAGCGCGTCCACCACGCCAGCGTACGCGCGTTGACCAGGTGCGGCAAGGCCTCCGCCGGCGCTTCCTTGAGCTGCTCCACCAGGGCGCGCAAGGCCCCGACCTTGGCCGCATTTTTTGCGTCTTGCCCGACTGTGGACTCGTCGAGCTCGCCCGCCAGCATGGTCAAGGCGGTGCGCGCCGGATGCCCCGGCGCCAGCGACAGGATCGGCGCGCTCCAGGCGCGTGCCAGCGCGCGCTGCATCAGCACGGCCACGTCGCCGCTTCGCTGGGCGCCGCCGCTACCCTGCCAGCCGTAGTGCGCACCGATGGGGTCAACCAGGCGCCAGTGCGTGTCCCATTTTTCATTGATGACGGCCACCAGCGCCGGCGCCAGTTGTTGCGTGAATCCGGGTGCATCCCATTGGTGCTCGCGCAATAGTTCCCCGAGGCACGCCGCGCGCGCGCCCGCGTCGATGGCGTGCAGCTGCTCGCACAACTGGTGCGCCATGCGCGCCAGGGTGGCGCTGTCGAGGATCGGCGCGGGCCGCTTGAAGTACGGCGTGACCGGGCGCGGGCCGGGTTGGTGACGCTGCCCGGCTTGCTGCGCGATCTCGGCGTCGGTTTCGAGCCGCACGGTCAGGATCAGCGGCCCCGCCACCGGGTGCTCGAGCGCCAGCGCGGGCAGGGGCGTGCGGCCGCCCTGGCGCTGCGCCTGGCTTGCGGGCGCCGGCGGCGCGGCAGGCCCGCGCGCCGGCCGCTCCAGCGCGCCGAGGTCGGGAAACCCCGCGGCCGCTGGCGCTGCGTGCGCGCCAGCGTCGCCCTCCCACGCGGCCATGGCCGGCAGCGGGTTGACGATGCTGTCGGCCATCGACAGCGCCCGCTCGTAGGCTTCGCGCAGGACCTGGAAACCCTGCGGGTCGTCTTCCGGATTGGTCAGTTTCAGGCGCGCGGCGTAGGCCAGCTTGATGGCGCGGCGCTCGCGCGTGGGCTCGATGCCGAGTATGGTCCACATGCTCATAGCAAGGCACTCGTGTCAAATTGCAGCAAGGCTTCGCCCAGGATCTGGACCGCCCTGGCGATCTCGCGCGGGTTCTGGCGCGCCACGATGGTGTCGAACTGGTCGATGCGCTCGCCGATCCAGGCGCGCCGCTGGCCCAGGCTTTGTTCGTACAGCCGCTTCATGCGTTCCTGCAGGGCTTGCACCTCGGCCCATTCGCGCGGGGGCACCTTGAGGCGGGCGATCGCCGCCAGGCTGAGGGCGATGTCAGCGGGCGACATCGCGCCCGGGCTTTGCTCGATCAGCAGGGTGCGCACCAGGCCGGTCGCGCGCACGGTCGCTTCCACTTCGAGCAAGCCGTTGATGTCGTAGGTAAAGCGCACATCGACTTCCTTGTCCGCCGAGCTCTGCGCGGGCAGCGGCACCGACAGCGAACCGAGCTCGATATTGTCGCTGGTGTCCCGGCTTTCGCCCTGGAACACCTTGATCCGCACCGCCGTCTGCTCGCGGCTGGTCGGGCCGTAGGTTTCGCAGCGGCTGGCGGGAATCGTCGTATTGCGTTCGATGATGGGCGAAAACACTCCGTCGCGGTAGCGGTTGGTGTCGTACTGCTGGCAGGTTTCAATGCCCAGGGTGTAGGGGCAGACGTCGGTCATGACCACGTCCTTGAGGGCGGCGTCGCGCGCTTTCAGGCCGGCTTGCACGGCCGCGCCCATGACGATCGCTTCGTCGGGATTGATGTCGCGGCTGGGAAAGCGCCCGAACAGGCGCGCCAGCATGCGGTACACGATGCTCATGCGGGTTGCGCCGCCGACCATCACGATGCGGTCCAGGTCGGACGGCATCAAGCCCGCATCGCGCAAGGTGCGTTCGAGCGGGGCCGCCAGGCGTGCCAGCAGGGGCGCGCACAGGGTTTCGTAGTCGGCCGCGCTGATGTCCCAGTACAGTTCGCGCTCGTGCGGCTGAAAGCGGAAGGTGGCCAGGTCGTGGCCCGACAGCGCGCGCTTGACCCGTTCGGCTTCGATGCGCAGCCGGGCATGCTGGGCCGGCGTCAGTTCTTCGCTGCGCAGGCCGGCGTCGCGCCCGACGTGGTCGATGAAGCCTTTGACCAGCGCGTCGGTAAAGTCTTCGCCGCCAAGAAAATTGTCGCCGGCGGTGGCGCGCACTTCCATGACGCCGGCAAACAGTTCCAGGATCGACACGTCGAAGGTGCCGCCGCCCAGGTCGAATACCAGATATTGCGATTCGAGCGGCGCGTTGTGCAAGCCGTAGGCGAGGGCGGCGGCGGTCGGTTCGTTGAGCAGGCGCTCGACTTTCAGGCCGGCCAGCTCGCCGGCGATGCGCGTGGCCTTGCGCTGGATATCGTTAAAGTAGGCGGGCACCGTGATCACCGCTTCGTGCACCGGCTCGCCGAGGAAGGCTTCGGCGTCGGCCACCAGCGACTTGAGCACCAGCGCCGACAATTCCTCCGGGCGAAACTCGCGCGTGCCGAGGCGGATCCGCCGGTCGGTGCCCATGTAGCGCTTGAAGGTGGCGGCCGACAGGGACGGATTGGTCAGCAGGCGGTCGCGCGCCGGCAGGCCGACCAGGATGGCGCCGTCGTCGGCCAGGCTGACGCAGGAGGGCGTGAGCACATGCCCGAGCGCGTTCGGAATGAGCTCGGCTTTGCCGTCGCGCCATACCGCGGCCAGGCTGTTGGTGGTCCCTAAATCGATGCCGATGATCATTGCCGGAAATCCTGGTTGGTCGTGTTCAAAATAGCGGGTGCTGGCTGCGGTCAGCTCAGATCGTCATACATCTCGAGCAGGCCCGGTGTCCAGAAGCGCCGTGGCAGGATCATCGCCACGCCGGGCACGTCGTCGTGGATGAGCAGGGGATAGAACGGCTGGCACAGCCGCTCGCCCTGCAAATGCTTGCGCGGATAGATGATCGCCGAGGTGCAGATATCGTCGCTGGAAATGCTGTACGGCATGCGCAAACCGAAGACGCTGACATGTTCTTCTGTAAGGAAATCGGAAAAGAACGACAGCCTCGGGTCCGACAGGCGGCAACCCTTGACCTTGATGAAGCGGCTGGTGGCCTGGCGCAACTGTTCCGGCGGCACGATGCCGTGCGGGTCGTACATGATCTGGCCCAGGCAGTCTTCCCTGCCGGGTTCGAAAATGGCATAGTTGGCCTGCACCGTCACGCCCCATACCACCCTGCCACCCCGGAACAGGGTGCGGTAGTTGTCGTACCAGTGTTCGAAGGTGTCACCGGCAATCCAGTCCGGCCGCGCCAGATCGAGATAGTGCATGCCGAGCGGCGGCAGCGCATCGATCATCTGCTGGATCAGCGGCATTTCGTCGTTGATCTGGCGCGGCCGGCCCGCCTGCACTGTCGCCGCCAAGTCCGTGAGCGCGGTGCGGAACTGCTGGGAAGTTTCTCCGCGAAACAGGCGGCCCAGGATCAGCTCGACCGGCAGGAAAGGCGCCGCCTCGGCGCCGCCGTTGAATTCGGCGACCAGGGCGGGGTAGGGGGTGGCGGCCAGCCTGGCGCGCCTCGGGTATTTTCTGTGCCATTGATCGCAGGTATACCAGTCGACCCAGGAGGCCGACGCCTTGGCGATGACCTTGCCGCAGTACGCCGCCAGGCAGTGAAGAAAATTCAGGTTGGCGCGGCGGTCGAGGAAGTCGCTTTCCGGCATGCCGAGGGACGCGGCCGCCTGTCCCAGGAAATCGTCGATGCGCAGCAGGCTGGGCACGCTGAAGTCCAGCTCCAGCTGGTAGAGCGCGTCGCGAAATGCGAGGCCGTCCGCGAACGGGTAACGCTCGACCAGCGCATCGAGGTAGTGGTTGATCTCGTTGTTGCAGTCGGCCTGCGTGCTGGCCGGATCGAGCGTGGCGGCGCGCAAGGGCAGCGGGGCCGAACTGGCTTCGAACTCGGCCTGACTGGGCACGCCGGTCTTGTCGTATTCCAGGGCGCGCATCCATTCGCGCCCACCGAGGCTGCCCAAGACGGCGCGAAAAGCTTGCACTATCTCGTCCAGCAGCGCCGCGCTGGCGGCGGGGCAGTCGGTCGCGCGCAGCATGCCGGCGAAAAAACGCCCGGCGCTCGCCTTGGTGGCATACGGCAGCAGCAGGACTACGCCGTCGAGTTCCTGCGGGCCGCGCCCGAATTCAAGGTACAGGCCGCGCGAGGCGGTACTGTCGTTAAAGCGCGCGCCAGCGCTGAACAGCATGAAACTGGCCACCGAGCCGGCCGGCACGGCATGCATGAACGCGCGCCGTTGCGATGCGGACAGGGGGAGTTCGTCGCGCAGGGTGGTTGCCTGGCTGCGGCCGTGTCTGTCGACCTGGAAGCAGGTCAGCGGGAAATCGGCCTGTTGCACCGTGAGGAAGGCTTGATACGCCGCTTCCGCAGCAACGTGCAGCGTGTCATGTACCGCTTGTGCGAGCGCCATGTGGGTCGTTCCTTGCAGTTGGCGACGCCGCGAACGGGCCGAAAAGTTGGTTTTTGGTTTGTGTGTATGCTTTAAGGCAATATATTATCAGTCAATCGTGTATTGACCAATGGATTGGCACTGCTTGGTGGAATTTGTACGTATCATAGTGGCAACGGCGCCACAACGAGGAAAAGCATGACGACTGAGAACCAAGCGTGCCCGCCCGAGCCGCACTTGCCGCACGCGGCGGACCCATGGTGCGCGGCGGCGCTGCGGGCGCTGCCCCTGCCATCAGCGGATCAGCATTGCGCCTTCGTTGAGCACGTGCGTAACGCGCATAGCTGGTACAAGCATTTGCCCTTGCAAGAGGGTGGCCGCTTTGTGGTGTTCCTCGCGCCTGACGCCGGGCTGAACTATCCGACTCAGCACCCATTGCTGCCACGCGGGAATACCCTGGAAGGATATCGCGAGGCGTTCGGCTACCTTGCCTATGCGTGGAGCGTGAGTGGCGAGCCAGTGCAACGCGACGCACGCGGCGCCGTGTTACTCCCGCCCACGTTTGCGCACGAATGCCGCTTTGTCCTGTATCCGTACGTCTCGGAGGATTTTTACTGGAGTGTTCACGAGGCCGCTGTCGCGCGGCTCAAGGCCGGAGCGGAGCATCCCGACCGCGCCCGGGTGTGCGCATGGCATGACGCCGAGCAAGCACTGGAGCGCGCCGAGAGCGGGGCGGCGGAAGTGTCCGCGCAAATGCGCCTCAGGCAAGAAGTCAACCGCTTGGCCGGCGCGCTGCAGATCGAGCAAGTAATGCGGATCGAGCAGGCGCTGCACAGCTTGTATCGGTGGCATGGGCGGGAAGATGGTCGCCCGGATGGCATTGCATGCTCGACGTAAGGGGCGCTACTTGAGCGAAGATACAAACAATGTCGTCGTGCGGCCAGTATGTGCGCGAGCCACCTCGATCGTATTGTCCGGCGGTATGGCCCTGCTTGGTATTGCTTCTGCCGTCTGTGCGCAAGCCACTGCGCTCGATTATCGTCACCTGCTACACTTTGTCATTCTGTACGGTTGCGTTCCCCAGATCATACTGTTTGCCATTCTGGCCGCTGGCGCGACGCGCAAATTCATCGTTGCGGGAGCGCTGTGCCTTATCCTCACATGGAGCGCGGTCGCCGGGCTCGCGGCCCGCGTGTTGCTTCCTTAGGTTCTGGTTCAAGGTGGAATGCGCTCGTCCGGCATGGATCATCCGGTCTTTTTTCATCGATTATGTACGCCACTTAGCCAGCACACACTCATGAATCCACTCTCACGCGCACTTGAATCGCTTGACGGCCTGTCGGTTGGCGATGCGTTCGGCCAGTGCTTTTTCCAGCTGGACGATCCGGACGGCGATGTGGCCGAACGCCGCTTGCCGCCATCGCCATGGCATTACACCGACGACACCGAGATGTCGCTGTCGATCCTTGCCGTGCTGGCGCGCCGTGGCCATGTCGACCAGGACCTCCTGGCCGCCAGCCTGGCCGCGCGCTACGATTACGACCGCGCCTACGGCCCGTCGATGCACCGGGTACTGGCCCGCATTCGCGAGGGCGAGGATTGGCGCGCGGTCGCCGGCAGCACCTTCGAAGGGCAGGGCTCGTGGGGCAATGGCGCGGCCATGCGCGCAGCGCCGCTGGGCGCCTTCTTTGCCGACGATCTGGCGCAGGCCGCTGCCCAGGCGGCGCTGTCGGCGCAAGTGACGCACGCGCACGCCGAAGGCGTGGCCGGCTCCGTGGCCGTGGCGCTGGCCGCCGCGCTGGCAAGCCGTCTGCGCGGATGCGCCACAATGCCGACCTCACGCGATTTTCTTGACGGCGTGCTGGCGCTGCTGCCGCCGGGCGAGGTGCGTTCGCGCATCGTGCGGGCGCAGTCGATCGGGAGCGTCAAATCGGTGCAGTTCGCGGTGTCGATTCTCGGCAACGGCGTCGGCATGTCGGCGCAAGACACCGTGCCGTTTGCGCTGTGGTGCTGCAGCCACCATCTGGATAACTATGAAGAGGCGCTGTGGCTGGCCGTCAGCGCGGGCGGCGACCGCGATACCATCTGCGCCATCGTGGGCGGCATCGTGGCCTGCTGCGCCGGTGCGGCAGCCATCCCGCAGGAGTGGAAAGGGCGCCACGAGCCACTGCCGACCTGGCATCTGCCGAGCGGGACCGACCACGCGGTGCTGGGCTGAAAAGCCGGCGGCGCAGTCCGGGCCGGCGAAGGATTCCTTATAGATCGTCGCCGGCATCCGGCGGCGGATCGGACGGCATGACCATCATGCCCCCATCGTCCTGCTGAAAAACACGGTCGGCTGCCCGCTGCGAATGCGGTACAGCTGCGCCGGACGATTGCTGCCATGGCGCTGCTTGCCGGTGATTTCTTCCAGAAAGTCGCCTTCCTTCACGCGCTTGCGAAAGGCGCTCTTATCGATTGGCCGCCCCAGCACGATTTCATACACGCGCTGTAAATCGGAGAGGGTGAATTCCGGCGCCAGCAGGTGTGCCGGCAGCGAGGTGTATTCGACCTTGTTGCGCAGCCGCTGGACTGCCGTGGCCAGGATCACGCCGTGATCGAACGCCAGGTCCATGTCCACCCCGGCCGCGCCGACAGGATGCCAGGAGGCGGCGTCGGCTCCCGCTCCGTGCTGCAATGCGATATGGTCCGACCCAATCAGTGCGAAATACGCGAACGTGGCCGACCAGCCGCGCGGATCGCGCGTACTGCTGCCGAATCCCTGCAATTGCTCAAGATAGGGCGCCGTCACCCCGGTCTTTTCGCGCAGCTTGCGCAAGGCCGTTCCGTCCAGGTCCGGGTCGTTGCGGATATCGATAAACCCGCCGGGCAGCGCCCATTGCCCTTTGGCCGGATGGGCGCCACGGCGTACCAGCAGTACGTGCAAGGCCTGCTCCCGCACCGTGAAAATCACCAGGTCGACGCTGGTCAATGGCACATCGAATGCGTGGACGTTGTAGCTGGCGAGATATTCCTGTTCAGTGAGATCGGCGTTACCCATCGTTGTCCTCGTTGTCGTGAACGCGGATTCTATCACTTTTGCAGCGTTAGTTAAAAATTACAACTAAGTTAGTTGCACTTTTCTACTAAGTCATTTATGCTGGAGCGATGCAAATCAATGGCAACCATAAAAAGAAGGAACGGCAATGAGTATCAATCGAGATCGTCGCGCATCGATTGCGCAAGAAACCCTGGCGGTCATGGAACGGGGAAGTTATCAGAACGGGCGCGGGGAGGAGGTGTCGATAGCCGCTGCGCAGGCGCTGGCCGTGGCGCAGTCGCGCCATTATTCGTCCGACAGCCTGGCGCAATTGAGCCAGGCGCCGGTTCGCGGCGAAGCGACAATCACGCAGTTCGAGGTGCGCAACGAGTCGAGCCTGGCCGCCGCGCGGCGCATTGTCGGCGCGGGACGCCCTGATCCGCTGTGCCTCAATTTCGCCTCCGCGAAAAACCCGGGCGGCGGTTTTCTCGGCGGTTCCGAAGCGCAGGAAGAAAACCTGGCCAAGTCGTCCGGCCTGTATGCGTGCATCGTGCAGATGACGGAAATGTACGCCGCCAACCGCGCGCTGCGCTCGTGCATCTACAACGACGACATGATCTACTCGCCCAAGGTGCCGGTATTTCGCGACGATGCGTATGGGTTTCTCGACGCGCCTTATCTGGCGAGTTTCGTCACCGCGCCCGCCGTCAACCGCGGCGCGCTGGCGCGCAATGAACCGGAACGCATGCAGGATGTGGAAGCATGCATGCTGCGGCGGATCGACAAGCTGCTGGCGCTGGCCCTGCATCACGGCCACACCGACCTGATTCTCGGCGCGTGGGGTTGCGGCGTGTTCGGCAACCTGCCC
Organism: Massilia rubra; assembly: GCF_011682065.1. Taxonomy (GTDB): domain Bacteria; phylum Pseudomonadota; class Gammaproteobacteria; order Burkholderiales; family Burkholderiaceae_D; genus Telluria_A; species Telluria_A rubra. Next base: position 54,067 of record NZ_VUYU01000012.1, read on the forward strand.
GGTGAGATGGCCGGCTGGTTTGGCGCGCAGTTGCTGCATAACCCGCGCTACAAGCATGCGTTCGGCCACGTCACGTTTGCGGTGCTCGACCGACACGATCGCGGCACCTTCGCCGCCTTCGATGAGGTATTCGGCAGGCTGTAAGATGGCGCCATGCGTGCCATGTGCATGTCAGCCTGATTGCCGGAGAGAGCATGGGATGTCCCGTTTGCCGCTGCGAAGAAGCACATCGTCCCGCTACACCGTGTAGCATGGAAATGTGGACGTGCAAGTCTTGCGGCCACGATTATTGGGTGCGCATTCACTACCTGATGGAACCGGGGCCGGACACGGTGATCAGCGTCACGTTCACAGGAAAATACATATTGCCGCATCCGCAAGATGCAAGCAAAAGCTATCTCAAAATGAAGCGTCTTTTGAAAGGCTGCCAGCATTTCCGCCTCTGGAACCTGGAACGCCAGTTTATCGACAAGGCGCACGTGTGGGAGCTTGGCTGTTTCCTCGACGATGAAGTCGAGCTGTTGTTGCCGGAATGTGAAAAACTCGGCTTGTCGATCGAATTCAGGGTGGCCTCGGATAATGACTGAGAGGGAAGGGTAATGGCATGCCCGGATAGTGTGGGATCTGGGCGAATTCTTCGACGTTGAATTGGAGAGGATCGAGCCTATTGCGCCAGGCATGGGATTGCGATTGATTTTACGGAGATCAGTCATCGCTGACATCGGAAGCTTTGATCATTTGGCCGCGATCTGGTAAAACTATGCTCCGCGTATCAGGCCGGTTCCCGGCCGCACGCATATGTATATCTACAAGGAGCGTCATGCCGAAGTCCCCCACCACCATTCGCACCGTCCGTGCCGCCGTCGCGCTGGCCATGCTGTCGCTGTGCGCCGCTGTTTCCGCCGCCGAACCTGCGTGGGTCACCAAAAGTAATGCCAACGCCAAGCTGGTACTGAACGTCATGGCCAAGTACGAGCCCGAAAGCGCCAGCGGCCTGGGCGTCGATGGTTACGACGAGCAGATTACCGACCTCTCGCGCGATCACTTCGAGCAGACCAATAAAGATACCCGCGCCGTCATCGCCGAGCTGCAAAAACGCCGCAAAACCGAAACCGACGCCAAAATCCGCCAGGATATCGATATCCTGATCGGCAGCGCCGAAGACCAGCTGCGCGCGGCCAGTCTCAATCGTCAATACTTTGTGCCGTTCGATAACCTGGCCGCGCAGCTGTTTGGCGTCGTGCGCCAGACGCTCGATCCGCGCATTCCTAAAGAACGCCAGAAGACCCTGCTGGTGCGCCTGCAGAAATACGCCGGCCTGGCCAAGGGCTATCGCCCGGCCACCGAACTGGCGGCCGAGCGCCTGCAGGAACGCCTGAAAGCGAACAAGGCCCTGATCGGTCCTTTCAAGGATGAAGTGGAACAGGCGATCAACGATAGCCCGACCCTGATCAAGGGGATCAAGGAGCTGCTCGCCAAAAGCGAGCTGCAAGGCTGGGAACCGAGTTTCGCCGCGCTCGAAACGCAGCTGACCGCCTACAACGAACACGTGAAAAAGCAGATCCTGCCGCGCGCCCGTAGCGACCATCGTTTACCGGCCGAGGTGTATGCGAATAACCTGCGCCAGTTCGGCGTCGATATCAGCCCGCAGGAATTGATTGCCAAGGCGCTGACCTCGTTCGCCGAAATCCGCAACCAGATGAATATCACGGCGGGCCTGATCGCGCGCGAGCGCAAACTGGCCAATCCGGATTACCGCGCCGTCATGGCCGAGCTGAAGAAACAGCAGATTGCGCCCGAGCGCGTAATGCCCTTGTACGCCGACCGCCTGACCCAGATCGAAGCGGCCGTGCGCGAACAAAAGATCGTGTCGCTGCCGGAGCGCAAGGCGGTGATCCGCATGGCCAGCACGGCCGAGAGCGCCGCGCAGCCGGCGCCGCACATGAATCCGCCACGCCTGATCGGCAACACCGGCGAATACGGCGAGTTCGTCCTGACCGCCGGCATGCCGCCCGACGCCAAGGGAAAAATGCTCGCTTTCGACGACTTTACCCACGAAGCGGCAACCTGGACCCTGACCGCGCACGAAGCGCGGCCAGGCCACGAGCTGCAATTTGCCAAGATGATCGAAACCGGCGTGTCGACCGCGCGCGCGGTGTTTGCGTTTAACAGCGTCAACGTCGAGGGTTGGGCCTTGTACGCGGAAGCCGAAATGCAACCGTACGAGCCGCTCGACGGCCAGTTGTTTGCGCTGCAAGCGCGCATGCATCGCGCCGCCCGCGCCTTCCTCGATCCGATGGTCAACCTGGGCGAGATCACGCCCGAGGGCGTGAAAGCCTTTCTGATGGACGAGGTCGGTTTGTCGGAGGGCATGGCGACCCAGGAAATGCAGCGCTACACCTTCCGCGCGCCGGGCCAGGCGACCTCGTATTTCTACGGCTACCAGCGTCTGATGGAAACGCGCCAGGCGGCCGAGGTGGCTTTGCGCCGCAAGTTCAACCGCCAGGCCTTCAACGACTTCGTGCTGGCGCAGGGGCTGGTGCCGCCGACCTTGCTGCGCCAGGCCGTGCTGCAGGAATTCGTCCCGGCCCAGCGTTAACGCGCAGCGGCACGCAATGTGCCGCATAACAACACTCCTTGACGATATCGCACGCCGTGGGCTTACAATCGTTCGCATTGGTTCGCCCCCTGAACGCTCGTCAAGGAGATTGTCGTGATGTTTTCCCATCTGAAAATTGGTGCGCGCCTGGCAATCGGGTTCGGCTTGACGATTTGCATCCTGCTGGTGATGTCGCTGCTCGGCATCAACCGCATCCGCTACACCAGTTCCCTGACCGACCATATCGTCAACGACCGCTATGTGCAGGTGGAACTGACCAATGTGATGCGCAGCTACGCCAACCGTGGCGCCCAGTCGCTGCGCAACGCCATGCTGGCGCCCGATCCGGCCCAGGCCAAAGCCTTGTTGAGCAGCATGCTCGACGCCGACCGTACCGGCGCCGAGGCAGCCGCCAAGCTGGGCGCGATGATGCTCTCCGACGAGGCTAAACAATTGTTCCAGGATCAGGCCAAGGCCTTCGATGCCTATTTCCAACTGCGTTCGCAAGCGGTCAAACTGTTCGAGCAGGGCGGGCGCGAGGGCGCCGTGCCCTATCTGTTCAAGGATGTCATTCCCGTGCAGAACGCCTACTTCGGGCGGCTCGACGCGGTCCTCAAATACCAGACGGGCCTGATGGCGCGCGATGGCAAGGAGGCGGCGGATGCGTCGAGCTCGGCCGCAATGTTGATGTTGCTGCTGCTGGCGCTGGCGACCGCGGTGTCGGCGCTGGCGGGCTGGCTGATCACGCGCTCGGTGACCGTGCCCATCGGCGAGGCGGTGGCGCTGGCCGAGACGGTGGCGCGCGGCGACCTGACCACCCGCATCGTCGTCACCCGCCAGGATGAAACCGGACGCCTGCTCAGCGCGCTCAAAGACATGGTCGAGAGCCTGACCCGCACCGTCGGCGCGGTGCGCAGCGGCACCGATACGATCACCACCGCCTCGACGGAAATCGCGGCCGGCAATATGGACCTGGCCTCGCGCACCGAAAACCAGGCCGCCAGCCTGGAAGAAACCGCCTCGTCGATGGAAGAACTGACCTCGATCGTCAAGCAAAACGCCGACAACGCGCGCCAGGCCAACACCTTGGTTGTTTCCGCCGCCGAGCACGCCAACAAGGGTGGCCGGGTGGTCAGCGACGTGGTCGGCACGATGGGTGCGATTCGCGAAAGTTCGGGCAAGATCGTCGATATTATCAGCGTGATCGATGGCATTGCGTTCCAGACCAATATCCTGGCCCTGAACGCGGCGGTCGAGGCGGCCCGCGCCGGCGAACAGGGGCGCGGTTTCGCGGTGGTGGCGTCCGAAGTACGCAACCTGGCCCAGCGCTCGGCCAGCGCGGCCAAGGAAATCAAGGCGCTGATCGACGATTCGGTGGGCAAGGTCGAGACCGGTAGCGGGCTGGTGACTCAGGCCGGCGCGACCATGGACCAAATCATGGGCTCGGTGCGCCAGGTGGCCGACATCATGGGCGAGATCGCCGCCGCCAGCGCCGAGCAGAGCGCCGGGATTAACCAGGTGAATGGGGCGATCGTGGCGATGGACAATGCCACGCAACAAAACGCGGCGCTGGTCGAGCAGGCTGCCGCGGCGGCGGCGAGCATGCAGAGCCAGGCCGTGCAGCTGGCCGAGGCGGTCAGCGTGTTCAAGCTGCATGGCGACGAGGTGGCTGGCGCGGCGCTGCGCACGCCGGCGCGCGCCAGGGCCGTGCCTGCGGCGGCGGCCAGGCCGGCCGTCAAGCCAGCCACCCGGCTGGCCGGCGCCGGTCCGAAGCCCGCGCCCAAGCCGGTTCCCAAGGCGGCCGCCGATGCCGACGCATGGGAAGAGTTCTAGGAGTTTGCGCCGCTGCCCATCTTGGCGTCCAGGCCGGTCAGGATCAGGTCCAGTCCGGCCTCGAAGCGGGTGTCGAAATCGAGGTCGAACAAGTCTTCCATGGCCGCCAGCACATGCGGATAGCGTTGCGCCGCCAGCGCTTCGAAGGGCGCGCGGCGGCCGGCAACGTCGAGCGCGGCCGGGGCTGACGGATCGAGCGCCTGTTCTTCCATCACAAAACCGAGCACGTAGTACAGGATCGAAAACGCGCCCCAGCCGGCCATGCGGGTGCCGGCGCCAGCTTCGCGCAGCGGGCCGATCATCGATTCGGCCACGCGCAGCACATTGTCAGTGACGACGTAAGTGCCGGCAAACACACGCGCGCCGTCGCGCCGGGCCAGCAGGGCGGCGCGCACCGCCCGCGCCGTGGCGCCCACCGCGGTGCGCCATGCGGGGGCCGCTGACCCGTCCGCAGGCCCGGGCGGCGCGACGCCGGCCATCAGCGCATCGGCCATGCCATCCATCAAAACCTGCTTGTTGGCAAAGTGCCAGTAGAGCGATGCCGCCTTGATGCCGAGCGCGTCGGCCAGGCGCCGCATCGTCAATCCTTCCAGTCCCACTTCATCGAGCAAACCCAATGCCGTGGCGATCACCACCTCGCGCGAAATTCCCATGCCTTCCTCTTTTCCTTGACAATCTAACGTTGTTAGGCGTACCTTGACGACTCCCCTAACGATGTTAGCTTATATGACGATGACAAGCAATGCAGAGGTAATCGTAGCCGGAGCGGGTCCGGTCGGGCTGTTGCTGGCGTGCGAACTTGCGCTGGTGGGCGTACGCGTGACGGTGCTGGAACGGCGCACCGAGCCGGTGCCGCAGTCGCGCGCACTGACCATGCACGGGCGCACGCTGGAAATGCTGGCGCTGCGCGGCGTGGCCGGGCGCTTTCTGGCGCGCGGCATGCCGATTCCCAGCGGCCACTTTGCCGGCCTGCCGACCCGGCTCGATTTCAGCGCCTGCGACAGCACCTATCCTTTCACCCTGTTCCTTCCCCAGCGCGTGACCGAAGAATTGCTCGAAGCCTGGGCGGGCGAGCTGGGCGTGGACCTGCGGCGCGGCGTGACGGTCGAATCGACCGGGCAGGACGAGGACGGCGTGTGGGTCGTGGGCACACAGCGCGGCACGCCATTGCGGCTGGCGGCGCGCTACCTGGTCGGCGCCGACGGTGCGCGCAGCCTGGTGCGGCGCCAGGCCGGCATCGCCTTTGATGGCGTGCCGCCAACTAAGACGGCGATGCTTGGCGACGTGCTGCTGCGTACGCCGCCGGCCGGGCGTGCCTTAAGTCTCGGCAATCCGGCCGGCGGCTTGATGGTGGTGCCGCTCGGCGGCGAGTTGTACCGGGTAATCGTGGTCGATGCGCAAGAGATCGACCTGCCGGTGGAGACGCCGGTCAGCTTGGACGCACTGGCTGCGGCGACGCGGCGCGTGGCCGGGGACGACTTCGGCATGCATGCGCCGCAATGGCTGTCGCGTTTTTCGAACCAAACCTGCCTGGCGCAGTCATACCGTCAGGGGCGCATATTCCTGGCGGGCGACGCCGCTCACATTCATTTGCCGGCTGGCGGGCAGGGCATGAATGTGGGCATGCAGGACGCCATGAACCTGGGCTGGAAGCTGGCCGGCGTGCTGCGCGGCAGGGCGGATGCGGCGTGGCTGGCGGGCTTGCTCGACACTTACGAAGCGGAGCGCCATCCGGTCGGCGCGGCGCTGTACCGCAACACCCTGGCGCAAAGTGCGCTGATGATGGAGTCGTTCGACCCGGCGGGCCAGGCCCTGCGCGCCACGCTCAGCGAGCTGATGAAGGGGGCGGAACTGAACGCGGTGCTGGCGCATGACTTGTCGGGCTTTGGCATTCGCTACCCGGCTGCGCTGCTTCCCGTCGAAGTGGGAGGAGAGGCGTGCGCGCACTGGACGGGGCGACGTCTGCCCGATTGGCCGCTGCGGCATGCCGATGGAACGGCATCGTCGCTGTACCGGCACCTCGCTGGCGGGCGCTGGGTGGTATTGCGTGTCGATGGTGGCGCGCAGGCTGGCGTGCCGCGCGTGCTCGATGGCGCCTGGGCTGGCGCGCGATGCGATAGCGGCTGGGTGGACATGATCACGGCAGCGGTGCCGGGAAGGGAGGAGGAACTCGATGGCGTGGCGGCGCTGATCGTGCGGCCGGATGGCTATGTGGACCACGCCATTGCGTCCATGCATTGAGCACACGCCTGAGGCCGACGGTTCCAAGACCGTCGCCCCGCGCAGGCCGGGGCCCAGGTTCGTCGCTCTGATCCCGACGTCCCCAACATCGTCGCTCTGGTCCCGAAGTCCTCAACACCGTCGCCCCCGCGCAGGCGGGGGCCCAAGTACGTCATTGCGTCGCCGGCGGCGGGAACGATGGGATGACGCCCGGTCAGGCCAGCTTTGCGTCGCCCTCGTCCGCATGGCGTGCCAGGGTGTCGTGAAGAGGGAGGTTGGCGTCATGCACGGTGGCATAGTGCTCATTAGCGGCAACGAGGCGCTTGGCCTCGGCAAGCGTCATTCCATACGAGCTACGAACGGCCACGATTGCGTCGGCAATCGCGCATCGCTGCGAGAACAACAGGGCAATCATGTCGTCCGGCGACGTTCCGTTTGCCACCAGGGCCTTGAGGGTGTCGTTCGAGGTGTCATCGAACCGATGTCGTTTTGTCATCATCGCCGGCATTCCCTGGTCCTTCGCCTGTCCTGGCGACACCATTAATTGTGCACTCAGACGACAGCGCCTTACTCGCCATCGCCATCGCCTTCGTCGGGCGCGAGAGACACCTTGCTTTTCGCGATCCCAGGCGAGCGCAGCGGGCGGCGCCGGCGTGCCGCGCGCGCCGCCCGCACCCCGTCCAGCCAGTCGCGCCCGGACCCGGCCAGCGCCGCGTCGATCACCTCTTGCGGCAGGCAATACACCGACGCCCAGCCGGCCCGGCCATCGGCCGTGTTGGTTGGAAAATCCCTGCGCTCGATCGGCCAGCCGTACTTGCGGATCAGCGCCCGGATCACCGTGCTCAAGCTTTGCTTTCTTTGGTCGAAAATACTCTCAATCCCTGTCATGTCGTCGGACGCCAGCAACACCGCCAGCACATCGGCGCGCAGGGTGCCTGGCATTTTGGGATAACGGAATGGTTTGTCGCTGGCGCTGCTGGTGCTTCTGGTAATCACTATTACGTCCTGTCGGGCCGGGTGGTCGAAACGATATTGACGATGATAACGCGCTATGTGGGGTAACGGACAGAACAAATATTCCTTCTGGGGGATAACGTAAGCAGCGTAGAATCAATTGTACGGAGTGCCGCCATGAAAACATCTTCTCTTGCCATTGTTGCCTTATGCGCCTGCGCAGCGGGAGCACAAGCCCAGACCCAGACACAAACATCCGTGTACCGGGCCGCCATTGCCGGGACCGAGGCGAAGCACGGCCTGTCCCTGGTCGATGTCAGCGACCTGTTCGAACCGGGCAGTCCGGACACCGCCACCAGGGTGTTCGGCTATCCGGGCAAGCGCATGGGCTTGCAGGATATGACCGAGCCGCGCGGCATTGCGCTCAGTAACTTCGAGCGCGACCGCCAGAACAGCCGCGCCTGGGGCTTGTCGGTTGGCGTTTCCGACGGACCGGTCACCCTGCGCCTTGCGCACCAGAACAAAAGCGTTGCCAAAGTGGCGCCATCGACCGCCCTCGGCGTGCGCATGGATGCCAAGAATTCCATCGCCGCCGCCAATGTCGACCTGGGCCGCATGAAGGTGTACGCCGCCTACAGCGCCAACCGCGGCTGGGGCAACTCGCCTTTGTGGAATCCCGACAATCCGTACGGCGCCGCCATGGCCAGTACGCCATCGACCGACAGCCGCGACGTCCTGGTCGGCGTTGCCGTGCCGATGCGCGCCATGACTTACCTGGTCTCGTTCGTGCGCAAGAACGACCGCGACCGCGCCAACCGCGATGTCGATATGCTGGCCTTCGGCGCCACCTATCAAATTTCGCGCCGCACCGATTTCTATACCGCCTATTCGCTGGTGAAACACCGCACCGGTCCCGGCTACATGGCCATGACCGCGCCCGACGGCGGCAAGGGCTGGTCGGCCCTGAACGTGGGCATGCGCCACTCGTTTTAAGTCATTCCCGCCACGCGGGCCGCGCCCCATCGCGCGGCTCCGCCCGCGCGCCGTTCAGGCCATCGCACACCTTCCTTGCGCTATCAGATGTTCGAACTCCAGCGCGCCCACCGGGCGGCTGAAGAAGTAGCCTTGTACCTCGTCGCAGCCATGCTCGCGCAGGAAGGCTAGCTGTTCGGCTGTTTCCACCCCCTCGGCAATGACTTTCAGGCGCAGGCTGTGCGCCAGGGAAATGATCGACACCACGATGGCGGCGCCGTCGGCCCCGAGCGCAATATCGGCCACGAAGGATTGGTCGATCTTTAACACGTCGATCGGAAAACGGCGCAGGTATGACAGGCTGGAGTAACCAGTGCCGAAATCGTCGATGGCAATGTGCACGCCCAGCTCCTTGAGCCTGCGCAGGATGGTAATGGCGCTGTCGACGTCGTTCATGACCATGCTTTCGGTCAATTCCAGCTCCAGGTAGCGCGCCGCCAGTCCGCTTTCTTCCAGCGCATCGGCCACCGATTGCAGCAAGTCCTTGCCGGTGAACTGGCGCGCCGACAGGTTGACCGCCATGCGCAGCTTGCCCAGCCCGGCCTCTTGCCACGCCATGTTTTGCAGGCAGGCGGTACGGATCACCCAGGCGCCGATCGGGATGATCAGGCCCATTTCTTCGGCCAGGCTGATGAAGCTTGCCGGCGAGACCACCCCCAGCACCGGATGCTCCCAGCGCAGCAGCGCTTCCATGCCGACAATGGCGCCGCTGAGGACGTCGACCTGCGGCTGATAATGCAGCACCAGTTCGTTGCGTTCGAGTGCGTGGCGCAGGTCGGCTTCGATCCGCAGGCGCTCCAGGGTGCGCGCATTCATCGCCGGGCAATAGAACTGATAGTTGTTGCGGCCCAGTTCCTTGGCCCGGTACATGGCGATATCGGCGTGCTTGGTCAAGGTCTCGGCGGTGGCGCCGTCTTCCGGATACACCGCCACGCCCAGGCTGCACGTGACAAAAAACTCGTGCGCCTGGATCAGCAGTGGTTCGGCGATGACTTCCGTGATGCGCTGGAGCACGCGCAGGCCGGCGCCATTGCCCGGATTGCCCGGCAGCACCACCACGAATTCGTCGCCGCCCATGCGCGCCACCGTGTCGCCCTCGCGCACGGCGCTTTTGAGGCGCTCGCCCAGCACGCGCAGCATGGCGTCTCCGGCTTCGTGGCCAAGCGTGTCGTTGACGAACTTGAAGCGGTCGAGGTCGACAAACACCACCCACAGCCCGGCGCCGGCGCGCGCCGCGTCGGCAATCGCACCGGACAGCCTTTCGTTGAGCAGGTGGCGGTTGGCCAGCCCGGTCAGGGCGTCATGGCCAGCCTGGTATTGCAGCTCGGCTTCGAAACGCATCACCGCGCTGATGTCGTACTGGGCCACCACGAAATGGCTGATCAGGCCGGCGTCGTCGCGCACCGGGGCGATGAACAGGTCGTTCCAGTAGCCGCTGCCATCCTTGCGGTAGTTGCGCAGCACGGCGTGGCCTTCGCGCTGTTCGCTCAGGGCGGCGCTGATTTCGGCGATGTTCTGCTGGTCGTGGCCGGCCCCCTGCATCGACTTGAGGCTTTTGCCGATCACCTCGGCGGCGCTGTAGCCGGTAATCGCCTCGAACGCGGGATTGACGTACTCGACGGCATAATCGGGGCCCTCGGCGTTGCAGATGATGACCGCGTTGGCCGAGACCTCGATGACTTTTTCGCGCAGGCGCAGGGCTTTTTCGGTGCGTTTGCGCAAGGCCAGGTCTTCCGACAGGCGCAGGTTGGCAAATTGCAGCGCGGCGGTGCGCTCGCCGGCCACGCGCTCGATGGTGGAGTGGCGCGACACCAGGCTGTAGATGTACGCGGCCGTCAGCAGGCTCGACAGAATGCCGCCCAGCAGCGCGTACCAGGAGCCGGCGTGGCTTTCGATGAAGGAGCGCGGTTCCTGCGCCACCTCGATGAACCAGGGCTCGCCGGCTACGTAGAACACGGCGCCCACTGGTGGCGGGTGGTCGTACACCAGCCAGGCCGGCAGCAGCGCGCGGGCGCCGCCGCGCTCGGGCGGGCGCGGCGCCACGCCGTTCGAAAACGCCAGCTGCGCTGGCTCGGCCGAGGCGGCGGCGTAGATATTGATCGACATGCCGGGCCGGTCGAGCAAGCTGGCGCGGCCGAGCAGGGTATGGATCAGGTGGTCGACCCGGAACACGGCGGCCGTCTCGCCGATCACGGCGCGCTCGCGCTGGTCGGTGCTGGCCTGCGGCGCCTGGCGCTGGTAGACCGGCGCGAGCACCAGGAAACCCGTATGAAAGCCCCGCTGCTGCACCAGCGAGAGCAGGCCGGTGGCGGTGGCGCGGCCATTGCGGCGCGAACGCGAGCGGGCGTCGTCATAGGTCAGCAGGGCCGCCGTGTCGAGCCCGAGCGCGGCGCTGTTGCCCTCGGCCGGTTCGATGTACTCCACCACGTTGTAGGATGCGCGCCGCCGCGCCGGCCCTTGGCGCTCGTCGACGTATTCGGTGATGCTAAAACCGGGCTCGCGCCGGCGCATGGCCGCTTCGTAGGCCGGGCGCCCGGCGTCGCTCACCAGGCGCTGGAAACTGAGGCCGTGCAGCTCGGGATAGCGCGCCAGCAAGGGCGCGGTGAAGGTATGGAATTGTTCGCGACTGATCACGCCGACCGTGTTGAACAGCTGGTTAACCACCATCAACTGCTCGATCGCGTCCGCCAGCCCGTCGGAGACGGCATTGATGCGCAGGCTGGCGTCCTGCTGGAAGGCCCGCGTGCGCGCATGCGATTCGATCCGCCGCACCGAGGCGAACAGCAGCGCAGTCAGGCACAGGCCGACCAGCAGCGCAAGCGCGGCCGATACCGAAACCGAGATTCGAACCCGGCGTAATAAATTTCCCATCGGCAAACCTCCTGCGTAGACGCATCCGGATGATTGACGATCTGGTTGGCCGGATGTCCACACTATATGCTTTACGCGCCTTCGTATGTGCGGTTCCGTACGGACCGTTGTGCCGATTTGTAATAGAATTGCGCCCAAGAATGACTGCGTGATATTGTGTCGGACTAACTCAACGCAGTATTCACTGGAAGAAGGGGCAGTTTCCAATGTCCAGTAAGCACGACCCAAATCAGAACCACTTGTTGGCCGCGCTGCTCGACGCCGAATTCGACCGTCTTGCCCCGCACCTCGAACTGGTCCCCTTGCTCCTGGGCGATGTGTTGTCCGAATCGGGCGACAAGTTGCATCATTTGTACTTTCCCACCAGCGCGATCGTGTCCTTGCACTATTTGCTGGAAAACGGCGGCTCGTCCGAGATTGCCGGCGTCGGCAATGAAGGCGTGCTCGGCGTATCGGTGTTCATGGGCGGCGACAGCACGCCCAGCCGCGCCGTGGTGCAGACGCGCGGGCACGCTTACCGCTTGCCGGCCGCGATCCTGATGGAAGAATTCAACCGCAGCGGCCATGTGATGCGCCTGCTGTTGCGCTACACCCAGGCCCTGCTGACGCAAATGTCGCAAACGGCCGTGTGCAACCGTCACCATTCGGTCGAGCAGCAACTGTGCCGCTGGCTGTTGCTCACGCTCGACCGCCTGCCCACCAACGAGCTGACCATGACGCAGGAACTGATTGCCAACATGCTCGGCGTACGGCGCGAGGGCGTGACCGAAGCGGCCGGACGCTTGCAGGGCTACGGCTACATCAGCTACCGGCGCGGCCACATCACGGTGCTCGACCGCGCCGGGCTGGAGCAGGACGTGTGCGAATGCTACGCGGTCGTCAAGAAGGAATTCGGACGCCTGTTGTCGGACACGCGCCACCGCCAGGGAAACCTGGCATGAGCGGTTTCCTGCAAAAAACCTCGGTCGAACGCCTGATGGTGATCGGCTTTGGCGCCACCCTCACGGTGCTGCTGCTGGTCGGCGCCATCGCCCTGAGCTATGCGGTCGATTCGGAAGGGGCGGTCAACCTGATCAAGGCGAGCATCATCCTGCTGCTGATTTTCCTGGCGTTGCTGTTCGTGCGCGTGCAACAGGCGATCAGCCTGCGCACGGAAACGCAACGCGCGCTGCACGCGGTGCCGCTGCTTAAGTCCGGTGCGCTGCAGGATGCGATTTTCAACAGCGCCAATTTTTCCAGTATCGCCACCGACGCCCAGGGCGTGATCCAGATTTTCAATGTCGGCGCGGCGCGCATGCTGGGCTACACGGCCGCCGAAGTGGTCGACAAGATGACCCCGGCCGATATTTCCGACCACCAGGAGCTGGAGGCGCGTGCCGCCGAGCTGAGCCATGAAATGAGCGAAGCGATCGCCCCCGGCTTCGAATCGATGATCTACAAGGCGCTGCGCGGCATCGAAGATATTTACGAGCTCACGTATGTGCGCAAGGATGGCACCCGCTTTCCGGCGCTGGTCTCGGTCAGCGCCCTGCGCGACGCGGCGGGCACGGTGATCGGCTACCTGCTGATCGGCAGCGACAACACCGCCCGCAAGCAGGTCGAGGCCGAGCAAGCCTTGCTCGACCAGCGCCTGCGCGACCAGCAGTTCTACACGCGCTCGCTGATCGAATCGAATACCGACGCCCTGATCGCCACCGATCCGCGCGGCATCATCAGCGACGTCAACCAGCAGATGGAAGCGCTGACCGGCTGCACCCGCGACGAACTGATCGGCGCGCCGTTCAAGAGCTATTTTTCCGAGCCGGAACGGGCGCACGAAGCCGTCACGCGCGTGCTGCGCGAAGGCAAGGTCACCAATGTCGAGCTGACCGCGGTGGCGCGCGACGGCACCCAGACCGTGGTGTCGTACAGCGCCAGCACGTTTTACGACCGCGACCGCAAGCTGCAGGGCGTATTCGCCGCCGCGCGCGACGTGACTGAGCGCAAGCAGTTCGAACACGCTTTGCAGGAAACCAATGTCGAGCTGGAAAGCGCGCGCGCCACGGCCGACAAGGCCAACCGCGCCAAGTCCGAATTTTTGTCCTCGATGAGCCACGAACTGCGCACCCCGCTCAACGCCGTGCTCGGCTTTGCCCAGCTGATGGCGTCCGACGTGCCGCCGCCGGCGCCGCACCAGTTGCGCTCGATCGACCAGATCCTCAAGGGCGGCTGGTACCTGCTGCGCCTGATCAATGAAATCCTCGACCTGGCAATGGTCGAATCGGGCAAGGTGACCATGTCGCAGGAATCGATGTCGATCGGCGACGTGCTGATCGACTGCGAAGGCATGATCAGCCCGCAGGCCGCCACCCGCAATCTGGGCCTGCATTTCCCGATCGTCGACAAGCAGCTGTTCATCCACGCCGACCGCACCCGCGTGAAACAGGTGATGATCAACCTGTTGTCGAACGCCATCAAATACAACCGCGAAGGCGGCTCGGTCAGCGTCACCTGCGACCTGGTGGCCGACGGGCGCGTGCGCGTGAGCGTGGAAGACACCGGCGCCGGCCTGGCGCCGTCGCAGCTGGCGCAGCTGTTCCAGCCGTTTAACCGCCTCGGCCAGGAAAACAGTACCGAAGAAGGCACCGGCATCGGCCTGGTGGTCACCAAGCGCCTGGTCGAACTGATGGATGGGCGCATCGGCGTCGACAGCACGGTCGGCTCGGGCACCGTGTTCTGGGTCGAGTTCGCCGGGGCCGCCGAACCGGCGCTGGCGCTGGAACACGACGACGACCTGGCGCGCGACCGCCTGGCCGCCTCGCGCACCACCGGCAAGCAGCCGACCCTGCTGTATGTGGAAGACAACCCGGCCAACCTGGCGCTGGTGGAACAGTTGATGGAGCGCCGCGGCGACGTGCAGCTGCTCACCGCCGTGGACGGCTATCACGGCGTCGAAATGGCGCGCGCCTGCAAGCCGGACGTGATCCTGATGGACATCAACCTGCCCGGCATGAGCGGCTACGGCGCGCTCAAGATCCTGCGCGAAGACAAGGGCACGGCGCATATTCCCGTCGTGGCGCTGTCGGCCAACGCCATGCCACGCGACATAGAAAAGGGACTGGAAGCCGGATTTTTCCAATACCTCACCAAGCCGATCCGCGTACGCGAATTCATGGATGCGCTCGACCTGGCCATGCGGCACGCTGCCGAACAACACGTCGTCGACCCTGTCGCACCCGGCACTACTTTGAAAGAACCACATGCTTGACCCTTCTGAAATCCTGAGCGGCAACATCCTGATCGTCGATGATCAGGAAGCGAACGTCATGCTGCTTGAACAAATGTTGCGTAACGCGGGTTACAGCAACATTTCGACGACCCAGGATCCGCGCACCGTATGCGCCGCGCACGCCGAACACGGCTACGACCTGATTCTGCTCGACTTGCAGATGCCGGAGATGGACGGATTCGAAGTGATCGAAGGACTCAAGGAGATCGAAAAGGGCGGCTACCTGCCGGTGCTGGTGATCACCGCCCAGCCGGGGCACAAGCTGCGCGCGCTCAAGGCGGGCGCCAAGGATTTCGTCAGCAAGCCGTTCGACCTGATCGAGGTGCAGACGCGCATCCACAACATGCTGGAAGTGCGGCTGCTGTACCGTCGCCTGGCCGATTACAACCGCCAGCTGGAGCAGACGGTGCTGGAACGCACGGCCGAGCTGCGCGCCAGCGAGGCGCGTTTCCAGCGGTTTACCGAGCTGTCGTCGGACTGGTACTGGGAGCAGGATGCGCAGGGACAGCTGACCCGGTTTTCGGGGCCGGTCAGCGAGATGCTGGGGATCGGCGCGGAAGGCGAGGGCGAGGGTGGCTGGAACGCCGACGAGCGCGCCGAGTTGCAGGAGAATATCGCCAGCCGCACGCCGTTTCTCGACTTCATCTTTACGCGCACGCGCGCCGACGGCAGCGTGCAATACCTGCAGGTGAGCGGCGAGCCGATGTTCGATACCTCGAGCCGGTTCACGGGCTACCGCGGGATCGGGATGGATATCACCGAGCGCATGAACTGGCGCCCGCCGGTGAGCCCTTCGGTCAGCCGATAGCTTCAATGCCGTCATTCCCGCGCAGGAATGACGGTTCTGAATTTATCGATCCGACAAACTATCAACCTTGTCCGTGCGACACCATCTTGCGGTTTTGGTTACGCTGTCATCACACCATCCATTTTTTCAGGAGGCATCATGACAGGCACCAGCACGCTCGACCCCGATAACTTCCCAGAAACCCCCGACCGCACCCTGGGCACCGGCCACGGCACGGGCGCCCTCGGCCCCAGCGATTCGTCCGACAGCGGCAGCGACCTGGTCGGCGCGGCCGGCATGTCGCAAGACGACGTGCTCGACCTCGGCAGCGGCACCACCTCCGACCTCGAAGCCGGCCGCGCGCGTGGCGCCGGACCGGACATCGGCGACCCCGACCTCGACAGCGATACCGATTCAAGCGGCACCGGCGAGCGCGCCGCCGCCGGGCGCGATACCGTGGTGCGCGACGGCGCCGACATCGATGTCGATCACATCGAATCGATTCCCTCGGTCCCGCTCGACGAGGACGACCTAGCATTCATGGCCAGTGCGCCGCCGGGCCAGGCGCCAGGCGGCAAAAAGGGCGCCCACCCCTAACAGCGCGCCGAGCAAGGGCCGGGTGCGCATCGACAAGGCGGTGTAGGTGCTCGATTCTTCCACCCGCGCCACCATGCCCATGCCCTGGCGTTCGCGCATGGTATTGGCGGGGTCGGGCGCGTGCAGGGCGTCGCGCCGGGCCTGCGTGGCCGGCATGCCGCAAGCCGGGCGCTTCTGCCTGCGCAGCAGCGGGCCGCCCAGCAAGCGGTCGGTCAGCGCCGGCAGGTGGTAGGCCGCCAGCGACATCAGGCGCGCGGCGCCGCCCACGTACACATCGCGGCGCGGATGGCGGGCCGCATACAAAATGGCCTGCGCCACCAGTTCCGGTGCGTAGATGGGCGGCAGCAGCGCCGGTTCTTTCTCCATGTAGTTTTTCGCGTGCACCGTGAACAGGGTATCGACCGATGCCGGCTTGATCAGGGTGACCGCCACCGGCGCGCCCTCGTGCGCCAGTTCGATCCGCAGCGCATCCGTAAACGCCTTGACCGCGTGCTTCGAGGCCGCGTACATCCCTTGCAGCGGCAGCGCCACGTCCGACGCTTCGCTGCCCACGTTGACCAGGGCGCCGCCGCGCCCCTTCATGTGCTTGAGCGCTTCGAGCGAGCCGTGCACCACGCCCCAGTAGTTGGTCTGGAACAGGCGCTGATGGTCTTGCGGCGCGACCTCGTCGAGCTTGCCGAAAATGGCCACGCCGGCATTGTTGACCCAGGTATCGATGCGGCCGAAGCGTTCCATCGCGGCGCGGCCGATGCGGGACACGTCGTGCGGCACGCCGACGTCGGCCGTGACGGCGGCGACCTGGGCGCCATGCAGGCGCAGCTCGCCGGCCAGCTGTTCGAGCGCATCGCGCCCGCGCGCGGCCAGCACCAGGCTGGCGCCCTCGTCGGCGGCCATGCGCGCGGTGGTCAGGCCGATGCCGCTGGTGGCGCCGGTGATCACCATCACCTGGTCCTTGAGGGGTTTGAGTCGGGGTTTCATCGGGCATCCTTTCGTCGGTGGGCTCACGAAGGACAGACAGCGCGGGAGGGTGTTTGGTTCGCCGCCAGCGTGGCGCTGGCGGCGCGGGGCGCTTGCTTAGCCGAGATGTTTCTTGAAGAAGTCCATGGTGCGCTGCCATGCCAGTTTGGCCGCCGCTTCATCGTAGCGCGGCGTGGTGTCGTTGTTGAAGCCGTGTTCGACGCCGGGATAGATATAGTGCTGGTAGTCGACCTTGTTGGCCTTGAGCGCCGCTTCGTACGCGGGCCAGCCTGCCAGGATGCGTTCGTCTTTTTCGGCGTCGTGGATCAGCAGCGGTGTCTTGATCTTCGGCACTTCGGCGGCCGGTGTCTGGGCGCCGTAGAACGGCACCGACGCGGCCAGGTGCTTGACCACGGTCGGCAGGTAGTTGGCGATGCCGCCGCCGTAGCAGAAACCGACCACGCCGACTTTGCCGCTGCCGCCTGGCATGGCCTTGAGGATGGCGCTCGCTTCGACGAAGTCGGCGCGTGTCTTGGCCTGGTCGAGTTTGCCGAACAGTTCGCGCGCCTTGTCTTCGTCGCCGGGGTAGCCGCCCAGCGGGAACAGGGCGTCGGGGGCGAATGCGATGTAGTTCTCGAGCGCGACGCGGCGGGCGATGTCTTCGATGTGCGGATTCAAGCCACGGTTTTCGTGCACGACCAGGATGGTGGGCAGCTTGCCTTTGGCGTTGGCCGGCTGGACCAGGTAGCCGCGCAACTTGCCGTAGCCCTGGGGGGAGGGATACTCGACGTAGCTGGCCTTGATGCGCGGATCTGCCGGGGCGACGACCTGGGCCGCGAAACTGGGGGAGAGCGCCGCCAGCATGCCGGCCGCGGTGGCGCCGCCGACCGCGTAGCGGCCCGCCTGCGACAGGAAGCCGCGGCGGTCGAGCTGGCCGTGTACATACTGGTCGAATAACTTCAGCACTTCGGGATCGAAATCGTTAGCGGTCATGCGGGTCATCGTTGACGTCTCCTCGTAGTTGCGGTGGAGCCGGGAATGGCTCCGTGGCGATCCGATCATACCTTGCTTGAGGGCTTGATGCAGGGTGGGTGCGGGAGGGTGAAACAGGTAGGCGTCGAACAGCCGTCCAGAGCCGCCCGGAGCCGTCGCAAGCAGTCCGCTAACGTCGCCCCCGCGCCAAGGCGGGCCCTCGGCGGGGGGCCAAGTTTTTGGCGCGGTCACCGGCTACGGAACCTACTTGGGCCCCCGCCGAGGGCCGCCTTGGCGCGGGGGCGACGGTGCAGGCGCGACGGTCCCGGGGCGACCTTGCAGAGGCAATGCCGCCCGGGTGACCGCGATTACTTCTTGCCCGTCAGATAAACCTGATCGAACACGCCACCATCGGCAAAGTGGGCCTTCTGCGCCTTGGTCCAGCCGCCCGCCGCTTCGTCAATCGTGAACAACTTGACCTTGGGGAACTGCGCGGCGTATTTGGCGGCAATCTTCGGCACCACCGGGCGGTAGTAATTCTTGGCCGCGATTTCTTGCCCTTCGTCGGTGTAGAGGAATTCCAGGTACGCTTGCGCCACCTTGCGCGTGCCGTGCTTGTCCACCACCTTGTCGACCACCGACACCGGCGGCTCGGCCAGGATACTGAGCGATGGCGCAACAATATCGACCTTGTCCGGGCCAAGTTCCTTGATCGCCAGCAAAGCTTCGTTTTCCCAGGCGATCAGCACGTCGCCAATGCCGCGTTCCACGAACGTCGTGGTGGCGCCGCGCGCGCCCGAATCGAGCACCGGCACGTTCTTGTACAGCTTGCTGATGAATTCCTTGGCCGTCGCTTCGGTGGCGCCCGGCTGGCGCAGGGCGTAGCCCCAGGCCGCCAGGTGGTTCCAGCGCGCGCCGCCCGAGGTTTTCGGGTTCGGGGTGATCACGGCAACGCCCGGCTTGACCAGGTCGTTCCAATCCTTGATGCCTTTCGGATTGCCCTTGCGCACCAAAAACACGATCGTTGAGGTGTACGGCGCACTGTTGTGCTGCAAGCGCTTTTGCCACTGCGGCGCGACAATGCCGCGCTCGGCGATGGCGTCGATGTCGTAGGCCAGCGCGAGCGTGACCACGTCCGCTTCCAGCCCGTCGATGACGCCACGGGCCTGCTTGCCCGAACCGCCGTGCGATTGCTTGATCGAGACGTTGTCGCCGGTCTTGGCTTTCCATTGCTTGGCGAACGCGGTATTGACGTCCTGGTACAGTTCGCGGGTCGGGTCGTACGACACGTTGAGCAAGGTGACGTCAGCGGCAATGGCAGCTTGTGACAGCAGGGTCAGTGCGATCAGTGACTGGCTTATTGTTTTTAACAGCATGGCGGGCTCTCTCGGTGGGAAGTTCGGGAGTACTCAGCATAAGTGCCGCCCACCGGAAAGAACACGAATTAAATCAGCTTTGCATATGCGTTTAATGCGCCTTGGAGAGGATCAGCAGCCAGCGCCGCATCAGCAGCACTTCGACGTGGCCCGGTTCGACCCCGGTGTCGCATTCGATGATGGGATTGACCGCGTAGAAGCGCTTGCGGAAATCGCGCGTGACCAGCACTTCGCGGCGGCCGAGGCGCATCAGGAATGGGGTTGGAGCGTATTCGAGGCCGAAGTTACCGTTCAGTGGTGTCATGACAAATTCCTTTGTGGGTTTGCGTTGATCGAGTGATTCAAGAATAGCACAACTACTGTATAAAACCACAGGACTGTATGAATAAACAGTTGTCTGTCGTTTTGGAGCATCGGCCCTCCCGGCGGGCGATTCCTCCCGGCAATGACGCGTAACATTTGGCTCTCAGCAACATTTTGATTGACTCCTGTGCAAGTCGCGGCGATACTGCGCGCACCCCGGCTGTTGCCGCATGTGATCTGGCGTATGATGCCAAGTGTCACGTCCATGCCAGATGGAACCGGGAAAACGGTTTTCATGCAGCCCGCAGTGCTCCTCAAGGCCTGTTGCGGCGCGTTCATTGATTGGGGCTTTCCTTATGCCTGACCCAAAGGCGGTCGATACGGCGCTGTACAACTCCGTGCGCAAAGAGGTGGCGCGCCATATCCGGCACAAACTGCGCAGCATGGAGTTCGACGTGACCGCACTCGAACTGCATAATTCGAGCTCGACCAAGACGCTGCGGGTGTACGTCACCATCAGCCGCACCACCAACCTCAAGGCACTCTACCTGGCCGAAACCATCGTCTGCGAGGAATTGCAGGCGCAATTCGGCTTGCAGCCGCACGCCTTTTACTGGCGCTACTCTCCCGAGCACAAAGCTGCGGAGGCGGCCACGCCCGGGCCGACGGCACACTGAAATGATTTGTCATGGCTAGTCAAAAAATCCTTGTCGTCGACGATTCGCTGGTGCAGCGCCTGATCGTCTCCGAATTGCTGACCCTGCACGGGCACCGCGTGATCCTGGCCACCGACGGCAGGGAAGCGGTGGCCATGGCGCGCAGCGAGCTGCCGGACCTGATCGTCATGGATGTGGTCATGCCCAACCTGAACGGCTTCCAGGCCACGCGCGCCATCACCAGCGACGAAGCAACCTGGCATATTCCGGTGATCCTGCTCACCAGCAAGGACATGGAGTCGGACCGGGTCTGGGCCTTGCGCCAAGGCGCCACCGCGTTCCTGAACAAGCCGCTCGACCACGCGGCGCTGCTGGAGCTGGTCGACAGGCTGGAATAGACGGGCTGCGGAGCGTAGCGGCGGTCTGTGCGCTACCAAGAACGGCGCCTCATGTAAGATTGCAAACGTTGCCGAGCCGCTGGTGCCGGCCGAGAACAATCGTCCATCGTCATCGTGATCAAAGTCCATCCGCGTGTCCGCAGTTTCGTCGCCGCCCGCCTCAGTCCCGAAGGCGAGCTCGGCCTGCATATGACCATCGGCGTCATCCTGATGATGGTCGCCGCCGCCGTGTTCGGCAACCTGGCCGCCGACGTGGTCTCGCACGACGACATCACCGAGCTCGACGCCTTCCTGGCCGACTGGTTCCACAGCCATAAGAACAGCGTCTGGACCAATCCCATGCTGTTCATCACCCACACCCACGACGTGCTTGGCGTGTCGATCATGGCGAGCGCGCTGGGACTGTATTTCTACCTGAAGAAAGCGCGCTACTGGCTGATCTGCCTGGTACTGGCGGTGCCCGGCGGGCAATTGCTGAACGTGCTGCTCAAGACCATTTTCCAGCGCGCCCGCCCCAGCTTCGACGAGCCCCTGCTGACCCTGGCCACCTACAGTTTCCCCAGTGGACATACGCTGGGCGCCACCGTGTTCTACGGGGTGCTGGCGGCCTACCTGGTGTGCGTCGTGCCGCGCTGGAAGGTGCGCATCCCGGCGGTGCTGGGCGCCTGCGCCATGGTGGCGCTGGTGGCCCTGAGCCGGGTGTATCTGGGCGCGCACTACCTGAGTGACGTGCTCGGCGCCATGGTCGAAGGCTGCGGCTGGCTGGCGGTGTGCATCACCTCCTGCTCGACCCTGCGGCGCCGCCGCGCCGCCCGCATCAGCGAATGACCCTTTGCCTCATCAACCCATTCCAAGGAGCGCTATCCTGACCTCGCCGACCTCGCTGACACCGATCGCAGTCATCATCAACGGCAGCGCCGGCAGCGGCCACGACGACGCGCGCGCCGCCGAGCTGCGCGCCAAGTTCGCCGCCCACGGCATGGCGGCCGACGTCACCCTGGCGCGCGGCGGCGCCGAGTTGATCGGCGCGGCCAGGGCGGCGCGCGAGGCCGGCAAGCAGATCGTGGTGGCGGGCGGCGGCGACGGCACCATCAACGCGGTCGCCTCGCAACTGGTCGGCAGCGAAGTGGCCTTCGGCGTGCTGCCGATGGGCACCCTGAACCACTTCGCCAAGGACCTCGGCATTCCGCTGGCGCTCGACGAGGCTATCCGCAACGTGGCGCAGGGGCGGCGCACCAGGGTCGACGTGGGCGAGGTGAACGGCACGATTTTCCTCAACAATTCCAGCCTCGGGCTGTATCCGGACATCGTGCGCGACCGCGAAAAGCAGCAGCGCCGGCTGGGACGCGGCAAGTGGCTGGCGGCCGGCTGGGCCACGCTGACCGCGCTGCGCCGTTATCCGTTCCTGAGCCTGCGCCTGAAGGTGGGTGACGACGAGCACGCGCGGCGCACGCCGTTTGTCTTCATCGGCAATAATGAATACACGATGCAGGGCTTGAGCGTGGGCGAGCGCCAGCGCCTCGACGGCGGCAAGCTGAGCCTGTACGTGGCGCAGCGCCCGGGTCGGCTGGGCTTGCTGCGGCTGGGCTGGAGCGCCTTGTGGGGCAGCCTGGCGCAGGAGCGCGATTTCGACGTGCTTACTGTGGAAAACATGGAAATCGCCACCCGCCACACGCGTTTGCGGGTGGCCACCGATGGCGAAGTCACCGTCATGACGACCCCGCTGCGCTACCGGATCCGTCCGGCCGCGCTGACGGTCGTGGTCCCAACTTGAGGAGTTAACATGCGTACATTGGTTCATCTGTCGGATTTGCACTTCGGCCGTGTCGACGAAAAACTACTCGCCCCCTTGCGCGAGCTGGTCGAACGCATCGCGCCGGACGTGGTGGTGGTGTCGGGCGACCTGACCCAGCGCGCCAAGAGCGAGGAGTTCGAGGCCGCCAAGGCCTGGCTCGACACCTTGCCGGGGCCGCAGATCATCGTGCCGGGCAATCACGATATTTCGCTCTACAACGTGTTCCGGCGCTTTTTGCAGCCGCTCACGCGCTACAAGCGCTACATCACCGACGATCTCGACCCGATCTTCGTGGACGACGAAATCGCGGTACTGGGCGTCAATACCGCGCGTTCGCTGACCTTCAAGGACGGCCGGGTCAACGACGAGCAGGTGGCCATGATCCGCAAGCAGTTGGCCGGGCTGGACCCGGCCATCACGCGCATCATCGTCACCCATCACCCGTTCGACCTGCCCAAGACCGAGGATGACGACGACCTGGTCGACCGCGCGCCGGCGGCGATGAAGGCGTTCGCCGAATGCGGCGTCGACTTGCTGCTGTCCGGGCACATGCACACCAGTCATGCCGGCAACACTTCGGAGCGCTACCAGATGAGCGAGTACGCGGCGCTGGTGGTGCAGGCGGGCACGGCCACCTCGACGCGCGGACGCGGCGAAGTGAACTCGTTCAACGTGGTGCGGGTCGAGCAACAGCGGGTCGAAGTGGACCGCTACGGCTGGGACGAGGTGGGATTGCGCTTTTCGCTGATGAAGACCGAGCCGTTTTTACGCACCGGCAATATCTGGTCGGGCCATACCGAAGGCTTGATGGCCAGCGGGATTTAGGCGCACGGCGTGCCGCCGGACAGTACAATAGCCCTTGAGTGGCGGCCGCAGCCAATTTCCGCCCGCACGACTTCATCTACGGAATGGCTCAATGGCTGATATGTCTTCTGCAAGTGCGCGCGGCGCGCCGCTGACGATCGTGCGGGTGCAGGTGTGGAAGGTGCGCATTCCGTACCTGGCGCCCATGCAGTCCTCGCGCGGGCGCCTGGAAGTGGGCGACAAGGTGCTGCTGCGCTTGAGCGCGCGCGACGGCACGGTGGGCCTGGGCGAGGCCTCGATCATCTTCCCGGCGCGCGACGGCGAAAGCGCGGACTCCGTGTTTCGCCGCCTGGCCGAGGTCAGCGGGCCGCTGCTGCTGGGCCAGGACGGCGCGCGCATCGTCGCCCTGTTACAGATGCTGGCCGGCCTGTCGTCGGAACGGCACGCCTTTCCCACCTCCCTGTGCGCGGTCGACCTGGCGCTGCACGACCTGAAGGCGCGCCACCTCGGCATTGCGGTGGCCGACCTGCTCGGCGGCGCCACGCGCGAGCGCTTTCCCCTTTCGCGCAGCATGGCCATGCCGGACGAACGCACGGCGGTGCAGTCGGCCTGCGCCCTGGTGGAGAGGGGATACCGCCTGCTGACCCTGAAAGGCAGCGCCGACTGGCGCCACGATATCCGCATGGCGCGCGCGGTGCAGCGCGCCGTGGGCGACCAGGCGCGCCTCGAAATCGATCCCAACCAGGCCTGGCAGTGCAAGGCGGCGCTGGCGGTCGATGCCGCCCTGCGCGAATGCGCGCTCGAATGCATCGAGCAGCCGTGCGCCTGGTGGGATATCGAGGCCATGCAGCTGATCACGGAGCGCGCGCACGCGCCCATCGCGGCCGATGAAAGCGTGCTCAGTCCGGCCGACGCGATGCGCGTGGTGCGCGCGCGCGCGGCCGACATCATCACGGTCAAGCTGGCCAAGTCGGGCGGCTTGCGCGCCTCGGCCGCCATTGTCGAGATTGCCGCAGCCGGCGGACTGCAGTGCAACCTCGGTTCGAAACACACCTTCGGGGTGGGCAGCGCGGCCCTGTTGCATTTTGCCGCCGCGCACCCCGCCGTGGGCGAATTCGTCGGCTACGGTTCCGCGCGCGAGCGCTTCGCCGGCGACATCATCAACGAAACCATCGATATCAGCGATGGCCAGGCGCGCTTGCCGCCCGGCCCCGGCTTCGGCGTGACGCTCGACGAGGCGGCCGTGGCGCGCTTCGCCCTTGCCAGCGCCGACCTGGCGCTAGGCCAGTGACGCCGGTGTCCGTTTTCAGCGCGGATGCGCGGCGCGCGCTGCTGCTGCAAGCCTTGCCCGACTTGTTGCCGATGGCCTCGGCCTACCATACCGGCTGGGTGGTGCTGCAACTGCTGGGCGTGATCAGCGGCCTGGCCAGCGAGCGCGCGCAGATCGTGCGCGACCTGCGCGCACTGGCGCGCGTACGGCCGGTTGCCTCGGTCTGCATCGCCGGCAGCGCCGATTGCGGCCTGCTGTCGGTGTTGCACGAGGCCTTCGGCGAGGGCGTCGCCGCGCTCGATGTGCGCATCGCCGACCGTTCGCCGGCGCCGCTGGCGCTGTGCCGGCGCTACGCCGGGGCGATGGGGTTTGCGGTGACGCCGCAGGTGTGCGACCTGCGCGCGCCGCCCGATCCGGACGCGCCGGGCGTGGACCTGGTGCTGACCCATTCCCTGCTCAGTTTTATCGCGCCGGCCGAGCGCACCGCGCTGCTCGGGCAACTGGCGGCGCGGCTGGCGCCGGCGGGCAGCTTGCTGCTGTATCAAAGCGTGCGCGCGCAGCATGGCGCGGCGCCGCTGGTGTATGCGCCCGAGCAGGTCGAGCGCATGGTCGTGGCCAGCCTGGCCGCCCAGCGCACGGCGGCGCTGCACCTGCCGCTGCTGGGCGAGCCCGCGCTGGAAGACATCGTGCGCGCCTTTTGCGCCGCCAAGACCACCCATGCGGTGGCGTCAAGCGACGAGCTGGCCGCCGGCGCCCGCGCCGCCGGCCTGGGCACGGTGCGCTGCGAGCCGCTGCCGGCGCGCGAGCTGCTTGGGCACCGGCCCGCCACGCCGGACAGTCTGTACGTCAAATGGATGTTGCAGGGACAGCGGGTGGGCTGAGCTCAGGATGCCGCTGGCGCCGCCACGAGCGAGATGAATTCTTCGAACTTGCCGCTCGCGCTGCGGGCGATCTCGGCCACCCGCAGGGCGTCGACGCGCATTCCCGGCGGCAGGCGTTGCGCCACCTGCGCCGCCAGGCTCGCTTCCTGGTCGGGCGAGAGCGCATCGGCGCTGACATAGCGGATCTGCACCTGGTCGGGCGCGGTCTGGACCACCTGGCGCTGGACGATGCCGGTCGCGCCGCTGTCGCGAAAGCCGAAGGTGGGCCAGTAGCGCCTGGCGTCGGCCGTCACCAGCATGTTGCGGGTGCGCCCCAGTATGCGCGTGAGCACCGGCAGGCCGCGCCCGCAGGGGCAGGGCGGACCGGCTTCGGCCATGTCGCCCAGCTCGTAGCGGATCAGGGGCATGGCGAAATTGAGCAAACCGCTCACCACCACGCGTCCGCAGGCGCCCGGCGCGCAGGGATTGCCGTCGTCGTCGAGCACTTCGAGCAGCACGTTTTCGGACTGGACATGATAGTGGCCGCTGTGCGGGCAACGGATCGCCAGGTAGCCGAATTCCTCGGATGAATAGGTGTCGTTGACCGGCACGCCCCAGGCCTCGTGGCAGGCCTGGCGCACGTGCGCGTCGAGCGGTTCGCCGAAGGTGCGCACTTCGCGCAGGCTTGGGAGGCGCACGCCTTGCTCAAGCGCGAGCGTGGCCAGTTGCAGGGCCAGCGAGGGGTAGGTCAGCAGGTAGCCCGGCGCGCGTTGCACCAGCCATGCCAGCTGGGCCTCGACATCGACGCTGACCGGGCACAGATGGGCTGGGCCGGTGTGGAACATGCGGGTCGCCATGCCCCAGTTGTCGGCCTCGGCGGCCTCGCCGCGCCGGATGATGCACAGCGTTTGCAGCAGGTCGCGACTGTGCCACGCATGGTCGCGCAGGGTCAGCGCTTCCCAGATCAGCTGGTTCAGGTAGGTTTTGCGAAAGCGCACCGGCGTGCCGGTCGAGCCGGAACTGCTGCCGTCCGCCAGCGGGCCGTGTTCGGACGGCACGGCGCCGCTCTGAAGCTGGTCGAACTGCGCTTGCAGCTCACGCCGGGACAAGCACGGCAGCCGTGCGAAATCGTCCGCGCGCACGGGCGCGCCTTCGCTCCATTGCGCCACTAGGCCGGGTGGCCAGTGCGCGCGGTACCACGGCACGCTACGCGCGGCGTGGCGCACGATCTGCGCCAGCTGGACCGACTGGCGCGCCGCGATCTCGTGCGGGGCCAGCCATTGCTCGCTTTCCATCTGGCGCAACAGGGAGCAGACCAGGCCGCCCCGCACATCCGGGACGGCCGGCCACGCGATGCCGGCCAGGTCGCTTTTCAAACGCCATGCGGGGGCGTCGGTCGGCATCGGTCCCCTCAGGCCAGGCTCGGCGGCGGCGCTCAGAACTGCTTGCGCAGCTTGAACGAGACGCTTTGCGCCCGGAACCCGCGATGGGCTTCGGCGTCGTAGCGCGCCGTCAGTTCGGTGTTGCCGTCGCGCAGCAAGGTCACGCCGGCGCCGGCGCGCGCAAACAGCGGCTTGGCGTCGACCCCGTTGGTGGTGAAGGCCGGTCCGCCACCGGCGAACGCAGTCACCAGCGCGGTTTGCTCGGCCAGGAAATCATAGCCGAGCCCGAGGTTGCCGGAAAACGTCAATTGCTTCGATGGCGAATGATTGAACTTGGCGTCGGCGTACAGGATGAACTGCTTGGCGCGCTGGCTGTTCACCAGCAGGTTCAGGGCGCCGGCCCCGGTTTCGGCGTAGGCCTTGTTCTTGACGGTGGTGTAGTCCAGGCGCACCGATGGGACCAGGTTGGTTTGCTCGCTGAGCCGCACGACGCGCCCGATGCCGCTGCCAGCATGCAGGCTCATGCCGCGATAATCGCTGCTGGCGACACGCGTCAGGCCGCCGAAACTGATGAGCCGGCGACCCTCGGTCTTGTTGGTGCCCGCGTCGAGCTGCCAGCTGATGTCGGTGTCGGCATCGAGGTTGTGGCTGCCGTAGGTCATCAGTTGCAGCAGGTCGATATCGGCCGACTGCGTGCTCGCGCCGTTGCCGTCCAGATTGGTCCGGGCGTAGGTCAGCGCGACGCCGATCCGGTCGGCGCTGCTGACAACGCCGTCCGCTCCGACGATCAGGCCGCCGCTGTCGGCCTTGTAGCCGAGCGTGCCATCGCGCTCGCTCTGGCGCGCCCAGGCGCCGAACGGCTTGGCCCACATGGCGCGCTCGCTGCCGTAGCCGTCGCCGGCCGACAGGCCGCGATTGGCCTCAATGCGCGCTTGCACCACGCGGTCGGTCAGGTTCATGGTGGCGGCCACCGCGGCCGCCATGCCGCCGCCCGCCAGCGGCAGGGTCTGGCCGACCGCATCCGAGACTTGTTGCGCGGTCGACAGCTTGCCCAGCGCGGTGATGACCTGGCCCATGTCGCCGCCGGCGCTGCTGGCGATCAGGCCGTCGAACACGCGCGCCGCGCCGCCGCCGGACGAGTTGCCAGTGGCGACGATGGCCGAGACGGCGGTATTGGCCGGCTGCGGCTGGATTGGCGGCACCGGCGTTGGCACCGGGGTCGGAACAGGCGTCGGCACCGGAGTCGGAACCGGGGTCGGAACAGGGACCGGCACCGGCGTCGGCACTGGAACCGGCACTGGCGTCGGCACAGGCACAGGCGTCGGCACCGGCACAGGCACCGGCGTCGGGACTGGAACCGGGGTCGGCACGGGCACCGGCGTCGGCACAGGCACAGGCACAGGCGTCGGCACGGGCACCGGCGTCGGCACAGGAACCGGCGTTGGCACAGGCACAGGTGTCGGGACGGGTGTCGGTTCCGGCGTCGGCACGGGGGTTGGCGTCGGAACCGGCGTTGGCGTTGGCACCGGCGTCGGGGTCGGCGTCGGGGTTGGTGTCGGCGTTGGGGTTGGCGTCGGCGTTGCCGAGGCGATCACCAGGTCGATGGACTTGCCGTTTTTGACGCCAGTCAGGTTGAACAGGAAGCTGTTGTCGGTGACAGGAATGGTGGCCGCCGTGGTCAGCGTGTCGCCAGCCTTGATGACATCGGCCAGGATGGTACCGTTGGCCAGCACCGGTGCACCGCCGACATCGACATCGATGTTGCTGTTGGCGGACATGTCGACATTGCCGGTGACGTTCAGTTTGCCGTAGGTGGTGGCGTTGGTCAGGCCGGTGCGGAAGATGCCGCCGACGGGCTGGAGATAGTCGCCGGTCAGCGTCACGGTATGGCCGGCGGCGACCGACAGGATCCCGCTGTTGCTCATGCTTGTGGCGCCGATGGTCAGCGCGCTGGTTGAGCGCAGGGTGCTGCCGGCGCTGATATTCATCTGGCTCAAGCCGGCGAAATTGCCTCCGGCGGTTATCGCCGCGCTGTTGAGCGCACCGGTGCCGATATTGACCACGCTGCCGGCGCCGCCGGTGACGTTGCCGGTCACGCTGGCGGTCGTGCCCAGGATAGTCAAGGTATTGATGCCGAGCGCGAGCGCGCCAGTCAGGCTGCCCTGGTTGGTGACGGTAAACGCGCTGCCGCTGTTGGTGAAGTTGAGCGAATTGGTGCCGCTGATGGCGCCGGTGCTGCTGTTCAGGATACCGCCATCGAGCACGCTGGTGCCGGTAATCGCAATGCCGGTGTTGGTTCCGCTGATCGTGCCATCGTTGGTGATGCCGCCGTGGATCAGTCCATTCGGCACCGTGATGCCGATGTCGGTGGCGGTGATGGTGGCGCCTGCCTGGTTGACGATGCCGCCGGCCACGATATTGGCGGCGCTGCCGATCCGGATGCCGCGCGGGGCGTTCAGCGCACCGGCGTTGACGATGCCGGTGGCCACGCTGGCGCCGGTGCCGTTGATATTGATGGCGTGGTTTGTGCTGGTGATGACGCCGGTCGCGGTATTGCTGATCGACCCCACCGTCGCGCCGTTCGCCAGGGTGATGCCGTTGCCTTTCGTGGAAATGAGCGAGCTGTTGACGACCTGGCCAGTGACATTCGAATTGGCGCTGACGAATATGCCGGAGCCGTCCAGGCCATTATTGCCGTTCGATGTGGTGGTGGTGATGGTGCCGGCGTTATTGATGTTGCCGGTGATTGTGGTGCCATTGAAGGCGGCGATGCCGCCTTCGCCCCCGTCCATCAGGCCGCGGTTGATGATGTCGCCGCTGATCTGGGTCGCGCTCAGGCTGATGCCGCGCTGGCCGTGGGTCTCGGCGCCGGTATCGTTCAGGATGCCGCCGCCGCTGATGATGGCGGTGGTCAGCACGATCGGGTGGATGCCGGTGAGCTTGCCGGCGTTGACGATGCCGCTGGTGACCGTCGAATTGGCGACGCCGATCATCTGGGTGCCGCCGCTCATGATGCCGGTCGCGGTATTCTCGATCATGCCGACGGTGGAGCCGCTTTGCACCGACAGGGCGTTCGAGTTGATGCCGCCGATCGTGCCGCTATTGCTGATTTTGCCGCTCACGGTGCTTCCCGCCAGCGCCAGCGCCGGGTTGCCGCCCTGGGTGTCGATGGTGCCGCTGTTGAGGATGTCGCCGGTGAGCGTGACGGTCGCCAGGGCGATGCCGCGCGCGTTTTGCCCTGGCGTCTTGCCGATATGCCCTTGGTTGACGATGCTGGCGCCGAGCTGGGAATTGCTGATGTCGAGCGCGGCAAAGCCGCCGGCAGCGTTGATGTTGCCGCCGGCCGCATTCGTGATGCCGCCCTGTAGCGAACTGTTGACGATATGGATCGCGGTGCCGTTGACGGCGCTGATCACGCCGGCCGGGCCGTTGCTGATGGCGCCGGTAACAGTGGCGCCGCTCAGGCGGATGCCTTCCTCGGTGATGCCGCCCCACGGTCCGGTGGACGCGATGGTGCCGGTATTGGTGATCCCGCCGGTGAGGGTGCCTTCAATGTTAAGAGCGACCGCGACCGGGTTGATGGTGCCGGCATTGGTGATCGAGCCGGCGCTGACGCCGGTAGCGAGCTGGACGCCATTGTTGGGCGTGTTTGCCAGGGGGACGGTAATCACCCCGGTGGCGGTCACGGCGAGGCTCTCGCCGGTGCCGATGGTGCAGGTGTTATCGACGGTTATGTTGTCCACCGTGATGATGCCCCCGCTGGCGGCCGGGCAAGGATTGCTGACCGCCGCCGCGTTGGCCATCACCAGGCAGGCGCCCGCCACCAGCACCGCCATTTGTTTTTTCTGAAAGGTGTAATTCGGCATGAGATCGCTTTCCGGACAGGTCCGCACCATTTGCGGGGGCAGCTGCAACGGTCGCGCATGCCCGATGAATCAAGGCTTTGCTTGATCTATCTCAAGCCGCGATGATCCCTATGTGCTTCGAATATAGCGAAACGTAAATTTTGTGTAAATGCGTTTCGCTCGCAAGCGGTAGGGAATCGGGTCGGCGAACAACACTTTGCTGGGCGCCGGGGCAAGGCTGCGCGTGCGCGCTCAGATCCAGTACTCGGTCAGGCGCGCCGCCCACTCCTTGACCCGGTCGCTCCACGGCCGGTCGCGCCACTGTTCCAGGGTGATTTCCTTCGAATCGCGCATATCTTCGGCGAATGCGCTTTCCATATCGGTGCCGAAGCCGGCGTCGAGCACGACCACGTTCAATTCGTAATTGTGCAGGAAACTGCGGCGGTCGATATTGGCCGAGCCGACCGTCGACCAGGTGCCATCGATCACCGCCGTCTTGGCATGCAGGATCGCCACTTGCAACTGGTGAATCTTGACCCCGTTGCGCAGCAGTTCATCGTAAAACCCGCGTCCCGCATGAAACACCAGACCGTGATCGGTCACGCCCGGCAGCACCAGGCGCACGTCCACGCCGCGCCTGGCGGCCGCGCTCAGGGCGTCGACAAACTGGCGGTCCGGCACAAAATACGCCGAGGTGATGTGCACCGATTTTTTCGCTTCCTGGATCGCCAGCATGAACGACTTGTAAATCTCCGACTCGCGCTCGGGATCGGTGGCCAGCACGCGCACGATCTTGTCGCCGACCGGCGCCAGCGGCGGGAAGTACTCGCGCTCGGGCAACTCGCCGGCATCCTGGTTGACCCAGGCGTCGATGAAGTGATATTGCAGCGAGGCCACCGCCGGCCCCTCGATCTTGATGTGGGTGTCGCGCCAGCCGACTTTCTTGCTGTCGGTCGCGTCCGGCTTGCGCTTGGAACGGAAGAAGGAACTGTTGGCATACGTGCTGCTGATGTTGATGCCGCCCGTGAACGCCACCTTGCCATCGACCACCATCAGCTTGCGGTGGTCGCGGTTGTTCAATTCCCACTTGCCGACCCGCGCCGCCGGATTGACGGGGTTAAAGGCGACCATGGCAATGCCGGCCTGCTTCATGCGTTCGAAAAATTCCTTGGGCGTGGCCAGGGTGCCGACGCTGTCGTATAACACGTTGACGGTGACGCCCTGTTTCTGCTTCTCGATCAGGACATCGGCGAACTGCAGGCCGATCTCATCCTGGTCGAAAATATACGTTTCCAGGTTGATCGAGGCCTTGGCGTTGGCGGCGGCGCTCATCATTTCCTTCATGGTGGCCGGGCCGTCGAACAGCAGGGTGACCTTGTTGCCTGCCACCAAGGGCACGCCGGTGGCGGCTTCTTCCAGCAGCGCCAGCGCCTTCATGTCGGGCGTGGCCTTGGCCCAGCGTCGCGCCAGCAGGTCGGCGGCTTTTTTCTTGTCCATCCGGCCTTTGCCGGTGGCGACCGTCGGGTGCTTCTGCGCCACCGGGGTCTCGCCCACCCCCTCCATCGAGGGCAGGGAGGCGCAGGAGGCCAGGCCGACCGCCAGGGCCAGCACGGCCAGCCAGGCGGCGACACGTGTTTTCGTCATTTTGATCCCCTAAGTGGTACGGCGTCGGGCGACTCGGATGGCAGGTCCTTGGGTCCGATGAAAAAATCGATGGGGGCGGCCAGGAAACGCCGTCCAAGTGCTTTCAACAGCAAAATACCGTGTTCGAAGTGAATCTTGCGCGCACGAAGCGCAACCAACAGTGCTAAACCGAAACTTACCACGAGATTGACCGTACCGATCGATAAAAAGCCGCCAATCGAGGTCAGCGCGACTTCCCAGCTCATGTTGTGGTCGAGCGCGACCAGCGCGGTGGCGAAGTTGGCTGACGAGAAGGTGACGTGGCGGATGTCGAGCGGCAGGCCGAACAGGAAGCCGAGGGTGCCGATGGTGCCCAGCAGCACGCCGAAGTACATATTGCCCATCAGGCTGCCCAGGTTGTTCTCGATGTACTGCGACAGGCGCAGCAGCCGTTCCGGCCCCAGCAGGCGGCCCAGGCCGCGCAACTGGTAGACCCGCTGCGCCATGCGCGTGTAGAGCGCCTTGTTGTCGAAGTAACCTGAAATGAGGCCGGCCACGAACAGGCACACGCCGGCAATGGCGGCGTAGAACAGGGCCAGGCTGTGGATCGGGTCGATGTCATGCAGCAGGTGCATGGCTTTCTCGGGCGTGACCAGGTGATGTCCGGTGGCGTAGTGGTAGCCGGTGGCGATCAGGTAGGCGGTCGGGATCGCCGTGGCCAGGTTGCCCAGGACGGCGACGCATTGGGTGCGGAACACCTTGTTGATGAGCTCCGCCATGCTGTCGAGGTCGATATTCCTGCCATCCTTGCTCGACAGCCCGGCGGCGATGCGCGAGGCGGTCATGGCCGGCTGCTTGGTGGCCACGGTGAAGTGCAGCACGTGGATCAGCATGAAGCCGAGCGAATAGTTCAGGCTGAACAAAAAGGCTTCGACCAGCGGCGCGGCGCGCAGGGTGCCGAGCAGGATCTTGAACAGCGCCATGAAGCCGACGATGAAGCCGGCTCCGGCCGAGGAGTTGAACATGCTGCGCAGCTGGACCCGGGTGTCGGCAATGTAGTGTTCGCCGGTGCGGCTGGCGTTTTCCGTCACATTGCGCGCCAGCAGGTCGATATTGTCGGCGAACAGGTCGCGCACCGTGTATTTGTTGTTGTGCGCTTCGACCAGTTCCTGTGCCAGGGCAATGCCGCCGGCGCGGCGCAGGCTGGTGGGCGGGGCGTACTCGGGGGTGGCGTCGTTGGCCAGGGTGGCCAGGTCGACCCCGGGAGCGGCCGGCAAGTGACCGCTCACATCGACCAGGAACAGCAGTTTGCGCAGGCGGTCGATGCTCTGGGTCAGCGCGACCAGCAGATAGGTCAGGGCCACGCTGGTGCCGTGGCTGAGCGCGTTCTTGCGGATCTTGGCGACCACGCTGTCGCACTGGTCGAGCATGACCAGCAGGTGGCGCGCATCATCGACCTCGGCCACTTCGCCGGCCATCAGGCGCGCATAACCGTCGAGGTAATTGTTGACCTCGATGTTTTGCATGAGGAAGGGCGAATCGAAGTTTTCGATGTCGGCGTGACTGCTGATCAGGCGCGGCTCGAAGCCGAGCGCGCAGACGCGGCAAGAGATCGTGCGGATCGCTTCGAGCATGCCGAGCACGGTGGTGCGGGCCGCGTTGGCCGGGCCTGTCAGAGGCGCGGGCGGGGCGTTCGAGACCACGTCGAACAGTTCCAGCCAGTCGGCGGCGGGCACGCTGCCGATCCAGCGGTAATCGGTCTGGACGTACAGCACCTGGTCGATGGCGTCGCTCAGGTAGACATCGCCGAGCGCGGGCGGCAGGAAGCGGTAGGAAATGCGGCGTTTCAATTCGGTGAAGAAACCGTCGTTCGACAACACGCCGATGTCGGTGTACAGGCTGGCGTGGCGGCGGCTGTCGAGCAGGCGCGTGAGGTAGCTGCGCAGGGCGGACGCTTGCTTTGGATTGCCTTTGAGCAGCTGGCACAGGGTGCGCACGCGCTCGGTGCTGGTGGCGATCTCGGCGCGGCGGCGCGGGCGCAGTTTTTCCACCAGGTCGACCAGCACGTCAATGCGGTCGCTATGGGGATCGATTCGTTCTAAAGTGGGAAGCATGAAATATAGCCGGAGCAACAGATACTAAAGACGTAGTGTACGTGGTGTTGCTCTGAAACTTTGTACGCTAGCGTACAGACCGGCCCGGGCGGCTATCTGGGGCACAGTTCGTATTTCTTTTTACCATTTGGATCGTTGATGGATGGATAGGTAACGCAATACGTTCCCAATCCCGTCTTGATCTTGTATTTGCGCGCCCCATTGTCGCTGTTGCCGGTTGTAATTTCCTCGATCTCGGCTTTCTCGAACAAGGTGGGGTTGCGCCGGGCCGACTGGATGCCGGCGATCAGGCGCTGTTGCGGCGAATCGTCGGGCACGACGAACTTGTTGAGCGATGCCTTGCGCAAGTCCTTGTCGATCTTGCCCAGGTCGGCAAACGCGCGCTTGCGGATGGCGTCGGCGGAATGCGACGGTGCGGGCGCGGCCGGCTCGGCGAAGGGATCGGGCGGCACCACGGTCATGGCAGGCGTCTCGCTGGCGGGCGCGGCCGGGACGCTGACGGCAGTGGCGGGCGGCGCCGGTGCCGTCAGCGGCGGATCGCGGCGCGGACGCGTGGCGCGCACCGGTGCGCTACTGGCGCCGGCGGGCGGCGCGGGGCGGGTTGGCGGCGCCCGCTCGGCCGCCCTGGGGGCGATGGTGTCGATCCACTGGATGCGCGGGCCACTGTCCTCGTCATGCCCCGGGGCTTTCTCGCGCGCATGGCGCCACGCCAGCAACAGGGCCGCGTGCAGGGCGATCACGACGCCGATGGTGAACCAGTGGCCTGGCTGTCGGGAGGGAGTCATATCAGTTGCGAGGTGCATCAGCCGGGAGGTCCAAGGACGTGTGTTAAGTTAAATATATGATTGCAGCATTTTCAATGCTAACAGGTACGGAGCGATTATTGCTGAGCTGCATTGGAGCTCGCCCTCTAACCGGGCCGTGGGCGTGGCCAAACCTGGCCGGCGAGTTCGGTTAAACTGCCTGTATAACAATGAATAGGGAGCAATTATGTATCTGACGTATTTCAAAGGACAATGGGCCGAAGGTAATGTACCGCTGTTCGGCGCGATGGATCACAGCGTCTGGCTCGGCTCGTCGGTATTCGACGGCGCGCGCGCCATCCGTGGCCGCTTGCCCGACCTGCGCCCGCACCTGGAACGGGTGATCCGCTCGGCCGAGCGGCTCGGTTTGCAGTGCCCGCTGACGGTCGATGAGATGGAAGCGCTGGTGCGCGAGGGCGTCGCCAAATTCCCGGCCGACGCCGAATTGTATGTACGCCCGCTGGTGTTCGGCGCGGAAGGCTTTCTGGTGCCGGTGCCCGACAAGAGCGGTTTCGCATTGACCTTGTTCGATGCGCCGATGCCGCCGTTCACCGGTTTTTCGGCCTGCCTGTCCACCCTGTGCCGGCCGGACGCCAGCATGGCGCCGACCGACGCCAAGGCCTCGGCCCTGTACGCCAACACCACGCGCGCGATTCGCGCAGCGACCGCGCGCGGCTACGACAATGCGGTGGTGGTCGACAGCGATGGCAATGTGGCCGAGTTCGCGACCTCGAACCTGTTCCTGGTCACGCCGGAGGGCAAGGTGGTGACGCCGGTGCCGAATGGCACGTTCCTGGCGGGTATTACGCGGGCGCGGGTGATTGCTTTGCTGGCCGAGGCCGGTGTGGCGGTGGAGGAGCGCAGCGTCCATCCGGACGAGCTGCTGACAGCGCTGGAAATCTTTAATACCGGTAACTACGGCAAGGTCACGCCCTGCATCCGCTACGAGCAGCGCACGCTTGCCATCGGGCCGGTGGCAACCCTGGCGCGCGAGCGCTACCTGGCGTTTACCGGCGCCGCGTAAGCCGCGCCGGTGTGGGCGCCGCGTTGGCGCCGCCCACATGGCCACATTTACTTCTTGGCCGGGGCCGGCTTGATGTCCACCGGCTTGATGGCGCCGCAATCGGCGCCGAGCCACTTGCCTTTGGTCTCGGACGTCATGACGTCCTTCTTGCCGCTGGCGGTGGTGTTCATCTTCACGGTCGAGGTGTACTCGTTACCCTGGTACACGGTCTTGCCTTCACCCGAGGTCGGCGGCGTGGCGCAGGCGTACGAATACGTCTGGGTGCCACCCACGTTGGCGCCTTGCTTGTATTTGCAGTTGCCGTCATCGACGCCGATGTTGGCGCCGGCGTCGATCTGTTTCTGGCTGACGCAGCTCTTGACGGTGATGCTGCCGTCGGCGTTCATGGTCATGACCGGGCCGCCCGGCTGGTTCATCGCCTTTTCCATTTCCTTGCGCTGGGCCGCTGGCATCTTGGCCATCTGCTTTAGCGACTCAGCCATCGCCTTGTTGGTCGCCG
This sequence comes from Massilia rubra, assembly GCF_011682065.1. Classification (GTDB taxonomy): domain Bacteria; phylum Pseudomonadota; class Gammaproteobacteria; order Burkholderiales; family Burkholderiaceae_D; genus Telluria_A; species Telluria_A rubra. The sequence continues at coordinate 90,909 of NZ_VUYU01000012.1, forward strand.
GGTCGGCCGAGGTGGTTTTGCTCGTGCTTTCCCACAGGCCTGGCTTCATGGTCTGGGCGCTGGCGGTCGACATGGCCAAGGCGGCGGCGGAAACGAGGGCGAGGGTGGTCAGGCGGAAACGTTGATTCATAGTTACTCCAAGTGTGAATCCGCTAGTTTAGCGTGAAACGGGCACTGGATGTTGTTGTTTCAACATTGCCGGATGAATGGCGTGGCTGCAGGCTAGCGGGCGCCGGGCGGTTTCATATCGATCGGCTTGACGTTGCCACAATTGGCGCCCAGCCATTTTCCCTTGCCTTCCAGAAGCATGGAGTCTTCCTGGCCGGTGGCGCTGGAAGACATCGTCATGCTCGAGGTATAGCTGGTACCGCCCTGGAAGGTGATCTTGCCCTGGCCGGAGGCGGGCGGCTTGTTGCAGGTGAAGGAAAAGCGCTGCGTCCCGCCGACCAGCGGAGTTTTCTTGTGGCTGCAGTTGCCGTCTTGCGGGCCGAGGAAGTTGCCGCCCGCGTCGTCGATCATTTTCTGGGTGAGGCACAGCTTCATGGTCACGCTGCCGTCGGGGTTCATGGCGAAGTGCTGCGCGCCCGCCTTGCCGGCCATTTGTCCGATCGCCGCGCGTTGTTCCGGTGTCATGGAAGCGAGCTGCTTTTGCATCTCGGCCATGGCCTGGGCGATCTGCGGGTTTTGCGAGGTGGTTTTGCTGGTGTTTTCCCACAGGCCCGCTTGCATGGTCTGGGCGCGGGCGGGGGAGATACAGGCGGCTGCGGCGCAAACGAGCACGGCGGCGGTAGGGCGAAGGCGTGGGATCATGACGGCTCCTGTGAGAAGCCGTCAGTGTAGCGTGAAACGCGCGCTGGGGAGCCAGTCAGTTGAAGTCGTCGTCGTCTTCGTCGTCGAGGGCGTCGTCAAGTTCATCGTCGAGCTCATCGGCGGCGCCGGCCTGGTTGTCGTTGCCGGCCAGCACGTCCCCGCGCGCGCGCCAGGCCGAGTCCGATCCGACCGCTTCCAGCAGCCCCTTGACGCGGCGGACGCGCGCGCTCTGGTTGGCGTTGGTCTGGCCGGTGGCGCTGGTCGGCGCAGGGGCCGGCGCTGGCGCTTCGGCGCTCCAGGATTGCAGAGAATCCAAAAAATGGGCAAAACGCTCCGTGCTCATACCGTGCTCCTGTGCGAGTGGTCAACCTGCGAAAAGTGGGTACTGCAAACAACAACCGCGCTGCGGCAAGGCCGGCAGCGCAGCTCAATGAACCTGTTGGAACACGGCCAGCAGATGCCTGTAGCCGAGTAAGTACGCGATTAGCAAGACCAGGGCGCAAGGCAGCGCGATCGCCCAGGAATGGCGCGCATAGTCGGTGCCGAAGCGTTCGCGCACGAAGCGCTCCTGCGGGCTGGCGACGGCGATGTACCAGATCAGCAGCAGGATGATGGGACCTGTTTGCAGCGGCAAGGATGCGTCGCGCAGCAGGGATATATAGAAATTGAGGACGAACGCCACGAGACAGGCGGCGAACCACCAGCAGGCCTGGATGGCGCGCTTCGGCTCGCCCAGCGCTTCCCAGTTGCGGATCAGGAGGATGGTGCCGAACAGGGGCGTGAACAGCAGGCTCCAGCAGGCGGCGGCGTCCGGGTTCCACAGCAGCGCGCGCTGCTCCGGGCGCGCTGCATGGGTGTCTGGGAGGGAAGAATGCGCATTCATGTGTGCAACTATCGCGTGCCTCCCACGCCAATGTATTGATCTGGCGCTAGCTTTGCGCCGACATCAGATGCAACTGGAGATATTGCAACAGCAGGACCGTTTTGCCATCCATGATCTCGCCGCTGGCCATCATCGCCAACGCTTGTTCGAAACCGAGTTCGAGCACGTCGATATCTTCGCCTTCGGCGGCCAGTCCGCCGCCGTCGCCCACCTTGTCGGCGGGCTCGTAGGCGCCGACAAAGAAATGCAGGCGTTCGGTGACCGAACCGGGGCTCATGAAGAGGTCGTAGATCTTTGTCACGTTCCCGATGCGGTAGCCGGTTTCTTCCTCGGCTTCCGCGCGGATGCGCTGTTCCGGGCTGGCATGGTCGAGCAGGCCGGCGGCCGCTTCGATCAGAAAGCCGTCGTGGCCGTTCACAAAAGCGGGAATCCGGAACTGGCGCGTGAGCAGCACCGTGCGCTGGCGCAGGTTGTACGGCAGGATGACGGCGCCGTTGCCGCGGTCGTAGACTTCGCGCGTCTGGCTTTGCCAGGCGCCGTCGCGCCGGCGCAGCGAGAAGGTCAGGCGTTTCAGGATGTACCAGTTGTCCGACAGCAGTTCTTCGCGGTCGATGCGTACGCGCGGCTCATGCATGATGTTCCTTTGTGATTGTGCTTGGTGTTTTTTAGAATATCGTGCAAAATCGTGCAATGTCAAGAAAATACGTGCAGAGGCAATGATGCTGACGACCCAGCGAAAGCACTACCTGATGGACCTGTTGCGGCGCGACGGGCAAGTGGTGGCCAAGGCCGTGAGCGAGGCGTTGGGCTTGTCGGAAGACACCATCCGGCGCGACTTGCGCGAGCTGGCGCGCGACGGCTTGCTGCGGCGCGTGCACGGCGGCGCGCTGCCGGCCTTGCCGGCGTCGCCGGCGCTGGCCGACTTTGGCGCGCGCGAGCGGATGTCGGCGCACGCCAAGGCGGCCATCGGGCGCGCCGCCGCCGCCCTGGTCGCGCCGGGGCAGGTGCTGTTTGTCGATGGCGGCACCACCTCGGGCCACCTGGTGCGCTGCCTGGCGCCGGACTTGCGCGCCACGGTTGTCACCCACAGTCCCTCGGTGGCGCTGGCGCTGCTGGGGCACGAGCAGGTCGAGGTGATCATGCTGGGCGGGCGCCTGTACCGCCATTCGGTGGTGGGGGTGGGCGCGGCCACGCTGGAGGCGATCGCCCAGGTGCGCGCCGACCTGTACTTCATGGGAGTGAGCAGCATCGATCCGGAGGCGGGATTGTCGACCGGCGACTTCGAGGAAGCGGCCGTCAAGCGCGCCATGTGGCGGGCGGCGGCGCACACGGTGGTGCTGGCATCGCCGGAAAAGCTGGCGACGACGTCGCCTTACCGGATCGTCGGCGCCGATGAGATCGGGGCAATCGTGGTCGCGCACGGCGCCGACGAGGCTTTGCTGGCGCGTTATCGGGCGCTGGGGGTGGGCGTGCACGTGGCGCAGGGGCATTAATGGCGTGAGTCGATGATCCATTTGTTCGCCGGGTGTCGAAGGGGATTTGGACCAGATCTCACAACTGCAGGCCTGCCCGGCGATAACCAGTAGGCGCGGCGATATTGTTATGCAACGCCGCCCCGAAATCTCCAGTTAGAATGGCATCTTTAGTCGCCTTGGAGACGTCGTGGGGATAGAGCAGGAGATTGAAGGCATACGAGCAGGCATCAAAGCCGGTCGCTTTCCAAATGAGGCTTCGGTGTCACAAGGCATCGTGCTACGCCTTCTGAACGGCCTCGGCTGGCCTACGTACGACACCGAGAGCGTCTGGCCCGAATACTCACTCGGTACCCGCCGCGTCGATTTCGCCCTGTGCAGCCCGCCTGGCAAGCCCATCGCCTTTATCGAAGTCAAACAGATCGGCCAGAGCGACGGTGCCGAGCGCCAGCTCTTCGAATATGCTTTCCACATCGGCGTTCCACTGGCCATCCTCACGGATGGACGGGAGTGGAATTTTTTCCTCCCTGGAGGCCAAGGCGATTACGGCGAGCGGCGCGTCTACAAACTCGACATCGTCGAACGCGATTTGGCCGAATGCGCGCAGCGCTTGAAGCGCTACTTGTGCCACGTCAATATCGCGTCTGGTGCCGCAATCGAGGCCGCGCAGGATGACTATCGAAACGTGTCGCGGGAGCGCCAGATGCTGGCGGCACTGCCTAAGGCATGGGGCCAGATCATCGCCGACGAGGATGAGATGTTGTTGGAGATCGTGGCCGACCGGGTGGAAAGTCTCTGCGGCTTCAAGCCAGACCCGGATATGGTCGCCAAGTTTCTTAAAGAGGGCGTGGTTACGCGCGTTGCCTCCGCCGTCTACGACAACGGTATCGACCGACACCGAAAGCTTTTGCCTGTAGCGCCTGCAACAGCCGTCAGGACTCCTTTGCTGGCGCCAAATGCAAGCGCTCGCTCGCTCGGCTTCACCCTATTCGGCGTATTGCATCCAGCCCGTAACGCCATCGATGCGCTTCGCCAATTTTTCGAGTTGTTAATTGCCAAGGACCCTGCGTTCGCTGAACGCTTCGCGAGTCTTCCGAAGCATGGCCGCTCGCGTCGATATCTCGCCAAGGACGTGGCGGACCTTTATCCTGGGCGGCCGGACTTGGCGCGCGAGTGCTCGAAAAAAGTCGCGCCGGGGTGGTGGCTGAGCACGAACCATAGCAAGCAAACGATCGGGCGAATTTTTGAAATGGCTTGTGAGGTGGCGGGCATGGTGCCGGGCAAAGATCTCCTTGCCCACTTGGGCGACTAGGCGAGCGATTGTTATCCGCCTTTGTTGCGGATGGTTTTGTTTTCTAATCTAACTCGGTGAATTCCTTTTTAGCGAGTCGGCCTTATCGAAGGAAACTTCTCCCCCCACGTGCGGGCAAAGTGTTTAGCAGTGCCCGTTGCTCGATGGAGGAGGAGTGCGCCTAATAGTTGCTTTCGGGTGTAAGGCGGATTCTTCAAGCTACCTACTGATTTATCGAGGGCCAAGCCGACCCGTTTACTGTCCGCTTGCGTCAGGCTATCGATGAACTTTCCAGGCGTGACTATACGAACACCGAGCCGCTTCATGTCTGTGGCCGCGAGATGTTTCAGATTGCTTGACACGATGTAGACCTTGTCGTTGACATTGAACTGCCGAGCGTAATCCAGCAACACCAACCCTGCTGCGGCAACATGCTTGTCGCCAGCGTCCACGGTATCTGGCACCCTGTCCAGCACTGAGGCGTCTTCGTGTCCAAGAACCTCGTAGTCCGCGACGGCGTTCCGGTAGCAGGTCAATCGCTTTTCTGCTTTGGCTTTTTCGGCGGCAGCCTGCTGCGCTGTCAGCGGCAAGCCACTGCTGGCCACTCCGGCCGCCACGCGGGGCCAGTTGCGCAAAAATTCGATCTCGATATCAACGGTCCACCGAGCAGAAAACAGGCCCACCAGATACAAGTCGAAAAGAACGTCGGAAAGCCGTGGTGGCAGTAAAACATTCGCATCCAAAACCACATGGGTGATGCCACTTGGCGACAGCGGGTGGTGGGCCGTCATGTCATGAACGGCGAGGGGTCCTGTTTTTCACAAACAAATGCTCGGGAACGTCATACATGCCCGACTCGGTCGCCGCTGCGCGGTAGTCGCCCTGCTTGGCCTTGGCTTCGCGCTCAGCTACCCAAGCGCGAACCGACGATTCCGGTACGCGGCGGTGGCCGTCCTCGGTGACCGATGCGCCGGCCAATTTCTTATGGTCAATGAGCATGGCCACATAGGGCCGGCTGCATTGCATTAACTCAGCCGCTGCCTCTGTCGTCAACATCGAGTCTGAGTCTTGCGAATCTCGGTTGTGCCGTTCCGCTGTCTCGCGCAGATAACGTTGCATGCTGATGCGCCTGATTTGAGATAACTCATCGTTGCCGCTCAACAGCTCGTGCAAAGCCCGGGCAATTGTTTCGATGGATTCAGGCGCGAGGTCAGGCACGCGCAACACCAAGCCTTGCGCGATGTCGGCGAGCGCGTCGCGCCGGACGACAGGTAAAAGTCCTTGCTTTTCAGATGCTGTGCTCATGATAAGCCTCGTTCCTTGGTCGTCGTATTCTAATCCAAAACGTAAAAAGTGAAACCTGACTGTGTCGAGGGCAGGGAACGAAAAAACGGCCAACGCTTGTGGCGTTGGCCGTTTTCAATTTTCTACAACCCTACAGCGCGGGATTTAACCCTGGCGGTTCGGCTCGGCGACGTAGATCTCGACGCGGCGGTTGCGCGCGCGGCCGGACGGGTCGTCGTTCGACGCGACCGGCTCGCGCTCGCCACGGCCGTCGATCATGATGCGGTTCGGCGACACGCCGCGCGCCGCGAGGTAGTCGCGGGTCTGGGCGGCACGGTCGACCGACAGCGGCTGGTTGACCGAGTCGTTGCCGGTGCTGTCGGTGTGGCCGATGATGGTCACGGTGGTCGACGGATTGTCTTGCAAGGTGGTGGCAAAACGCTCGAGCACAGGACGGAAATTGGCTTTGATCGCGGAGCGGCCGGTGTCGAACGACACGTCGGCGGGCACTTCGAGTTTCAGGCGGTTATCCTGGGTCTGGGTGACCTGGATGCCGGTGCCGCGCGTGGCTTGTTCCATGGCTTGCTTTTGCTGTTCCATGCGGTTCGACCAGATATTGCCGATCAGCGCGCCCGCGGCGCCGCCGATCAGGGCGCCCTTGCCGGCACGTCCGCCGTGGCCGGAGGTGGCGCCAATGATGGCGCCAATGCCGGCGCCGACACCAGCGCCTGTTGCCGTACCGCGCTGGGTGGCGGACATGTCGGCGCAACCGGTCGCCATCAGGGCGAGGACGGTGATGCCGAGCAGGGATTTAGTCAGGTTCTTTTTCATAGTGTGGCTCCTAAAAGTAATTAATCCGTTTCGCTGTCACACCAGGCTACGCCTGGCACGACCGCGAAACGGATCGGACATCAGTCGATGGCCGGATGATGCGTCAGCTAGATACCTCGGCCGCTGATAAGGCGAACCAGGATCATGATAACAGCGACAACCAGCAGAATGTGGATGAAGCCGCCAATTGTATAGGAAGTGACCAAGCCAAGCAGCCACAGGATCAGAAGTACGACGGCGATTGTATAGAGCATGATTTTGTCCTCGGTGGGTTTTTATAGACGACTGGTAGGTCGTGAGTGCAGTATGCGGAACTCTTGCATGCCGCTCCGTACGCTGGCGTACATTAAGAATAAGTTTTTTGTTCGTTTTGCAAGGCGGGCAACCATCCCAATACGCCCGCAAGGCCAACGAGACCGATCAGGCAGGCCACCAGGCCGCCGGCAATCAGGAACACCACGTCCTGGGCCTGCATTGTGGCGCTGCTGCCCGCCGCGACAGGTCCCGCGGCGCTGAAACCAAACAGCGTCACGATAATGCCCCAAGCTAAAATGCCGATCCAAACCATGCGGTTCATGATAATTCCTTCGTCTCTGGTGATACTGCCGCGCCTTTTGCTACAGGCGTGAAGCTATTTTCGCGCTTGCTCAGCAGCAGATCAGTTCGTTGCCGCACATTGCAAACAAGAAAACAAAAACGCCCCGGGCAGAAGCCACGGGGCGTTGTTTTTTAGTGCAGCCGGGTCGGATCAGGCGACCGGGCGCAAGGCCCCGTTGACCACCTTGACCCGGTCGCCGGTGCGCCAGCCGGCCGCGCTCTGCTGGTGAAAGGTGCGCGCGCCGCCATCGTCGAGGCGCACCCGGATTTCGTAGCTGCGGGTCGCTTTCAGATTGCCTTCGACCTGGTTGCCGACCACCGCGCCGCCGACCGCACCGGCGACGGTGGCCAGCTTGCGGCCATTGCCGCCGCCGACCTGGTTGCCGAGCAAGCCGCCGAGCACGGCGCCGCCGGCCGCTCCCAGGCCGCTGCCTTGTGCGCGCTGGGTGATTTCGCGCACCGATTCGATGTTGCCGCAATGATTGCACCAGCGCTCGGAGGCCGGTTCGCGCGTCGCATCGCGTGTCGCCTCGCGCGTCGCATCGCGGGCTGGCGCGGCCGTGTTGTCATACAGCGCGGCGCGCTTTTCTTCGCGCTCGCGCCCGGCACGCCGGTCGTCCAGGCGCTGGTTCTCGGCGCGCTGCGCGGCGCGGTAGCGCGCGGCGTCGCGATCGGTGTCGCGATTGGCGTCGGTCCCCTGCGGCGCATCGAGCGCGGCCAAGGAACGCGGCGCCGTCGCCGCCGCGCCGCTTTGCAGTGTCGAGGCCAGTACCGCGCGGTCGATTTCGCTCAGTTCGGTTTTGGCGGGCGTGCCGCCGATGGACGACGGAATCCAGCCGAGGATGGCGGCGGTGCCGGCTCCGCAAAACACGATCACCGCGACGGCGGCGGCGATCAGCAGCGGATGCTGGGCGCTACGGGGCGCGGGAGAGGAGGGCGTCGTCATGATGATTCCTTATTGATGATGTGAGGTGCTGCACTGTCGGGTTGATGGATGCCATTCTCCCGAGGATGGGGCGGTCCTTCCGTGCGTCACCGTACATACTTTGCCTATTATTGCCGTTACGCTGATTGAAATTGTTTGTAAATGTATTTGTACTACCAACCTGGCCTTACCTATCTAATGATCGCTATCCGTTTTGTCTCTTGGTCGCCAACGCGCAACGCCCTTCGGAGGGAGCGATGAATCACGTTTCCGCCGTTGAGGTCGACCACCCGACCGGCAACCAGTTGCTCGCCGCCCTGCCGCACAGCGACCTTGCGCGGCTGTCGCCCTTGCTCGAACCGGTCCAGGTGGAAGTGGGCGAGGTGCTGTACGAGCCTGCCGAGCCGATCCGCCATATCTACTTTCCCCACGACAGCCTGATTTCGCTGCTGGGCGTGGCCGAAGGGCGCATGACGCTCGAGGTCGGCCTGGTCGGGCGCGAAGGCATGCTCGGCGCCACCGTCGCGCTCGGGCACGACACGGCGCAAACGCGCGCCATCGTCCAGCGCGCCGGTTGTGCGAGCCGCATGGACAGCGCCAAGTTCCGCACCGAGTTCGCGCGCAATCCGTCCTTGCAGCGGGTGCTGTACCGCTACACCGATACCTTGCTGGCGCAGGCGATCCAGATCGCCGTGTGCAGCCGCTTCCACGTGCTCGAAGCACGCCTGGCGCGCTCGCTGCTCATCACGCGCGACCGCCTCAAGTCCGACAAATTTCACCTGACCCATGAATTCCTGGCGCATGCGCTGGGCGTGCGCCGGGTCGGCGTGACCAAGGCCGCCAGCGCCCTGCAGCAGCAGGGGCTGATCATCTACAGCCGTGGCAATATCGAGATCCTCGACGTGCAGGGCCTGGCCGCGGCCTCCTGCAAATGCTACGAGATCGTCAAGGAAGCGGGCGCCAGCGCGCTGTCGACCGCCTTCGTGTGAGCCTGCGGGCAGCGCCGGCCTGCGGGACGCGGCGCTGTCCAGGGACCGTATTCGCGCATTCTTCGTCTTTTTCGCTACGGCTGCGCACAGCCTCTGGCATTATCCCTGGCCGTTTCTCTCCGCAAAACAAGTGATCATCGCGCTCGCGCTCGTCCTCATGGCCCGATCAAGATGTCGCGTTGCGCATCCCTGATTGACAACATGATCGAGGCAAGCGGCCCGAAAGGCATTCCCGGCGCGCCGACGCTGAGCCTGCGCTCGACGTCAAGGCGGGCCACAGCGTGCCGATTCGTGCTTCCCGCACGCGAAGCAGACGTAAAAAAACCCCGCGAGCGGGGCAGCCGGCGGGGTTTTTTCATCAATCAGGCAAGCCGGATCATTTCGGTGGCTTGACCTGGTTGCCGATGACGCCGCCGACGGCTGCGCCGCCAACGGTACCGACAGCGCTGCCGCCGGTCAGTACGCCACCGACAACTGCGCCGGCACCGGCGCCGATGGCCGTGTTTTTATCCTGGGCCGACATGCCTGCGCAGCCACCCAAACCGAGCGCCACGGTGACCAGTGTCGCGCTCATTACCAGTTGCTTGATTGTTTTCATGATGATACCTCTTTAAGGGTAAAGCTTATTTCATGCGGATATCGTTTTTCACTTGCTTGACACCTTTGACGTCGCGGGCAACTTTGCCGGCGGTAGCGATGCTGTCATGGGCAGCGACGAAGCCGCTCAGCTGAACAACGCCTTTGAAGGTTTCAACGTTGATTTCCGAAACTTTCAGGGTTGGCTCATTGACGATGGCCGCTTTGACGCTGGTGGTGATCACGCTGTCGTCAACGTATTCGCCCACGCTTTCTTTTTTGTCGGTCGACGCGCAGCCAACAACGGTGGTCAGCATCAGGGCGGCGATCAGGGTCGATACGATTTTCAGGTTTTTCATGGTGTATTCCTCTATGGTGGTGGTCTATATTGTTATGCGTTCGGCGGTGCATGTCGCCCAACCGATGTGTCTAGATTAGGGCTTGCCGGGCCCATGGTCTGTTCGGCAACGCACATAAGTGACAAAACGCAATTTTTTACGCTCAGCGCCGCGGGCGCACGTTTTGGGCGCTGGCGTTACCCTTGCTATTGCTCTTGGCCGCGCCCTGGCCGGGTGGCGGCGCCACCGGCTTTTCGCGCGCCTCGGCCAGCAAACGCCCGCAGCCGCTTTCCTGGCCCGGACCGGTGTTGACCAGGGGCAGCAAGGCTGCCGGTGCCGCGACCAGGCCCAGCGCCACCGCGCCGCCCGCCTTCAGCGCCAGCACGCCCTTGTCGACGCTCACCTCGGGCTTGGAAAAGCTGCCGCGCACGTGCAGGGGCGAACGCAGCGAGAAAATGCGCAAGCCCTTGGTCTTCGGATCGAGGGTCAGGTCCATCTGTTCGTTGGCCAGGTTGATGGTGCCGTCGCCGGTGATGGCCGCCTCTTCGGTATCGACCACGAAGGTGCGCGTCTGCATCAGGCCGTTGGTGACCTGGAAGTCGCTCGCCATGCAATTGAGCTTGACCTGCTTGTCGCCGAACAGCTTGGTCAGCACGATATTGCCGATGTTCAGGCCCATCTGTTCGAGCAGCATCTTGCTGACCGTGCCTTCGTCGATCAGCGCCTTGACTTCGCCGTTCGAGGCCGCCAGCAGCGAGGCCACCGAATTGCCGGTGCTGGAGAGTTGCGCGTCGCCGTTGATCTGGCCGACCGTGGCCTTCATTTCGGCAATCGAAGGGAACAGTTCCTTGATCTTGATGTGGCGCGCGCTGACCTTGGCGGTGGCCTTGATGGCTTGCTTGCCCTTGCCGCTGCCGTCCAGCTTGATGGTGGAGGTGACGTTGCCGCCGGCCATCTGGAAATTCAGCGGCGCCAGGGTGAGCACGCCCTCCTGGAGGATCAGGTGGGTGGTCATTTTGCTGATCGGCAGCTGTTTTTCGCGCACGATGCGATCGGCCGCGTAGCGCACGTCGGCGTCGATCGCGGTCCAGCGCTCGGTACGGAACGCTTCGACCGGCAACACCTTGCCGGTCGGCTGCACCGCCTCGACCCCGCGCGCCTCTTTGCTGGCGTTCGAATCGGCGCCCACCAGCGGCCCCAGGTCGGCGAACTGCAGCAGTTTGGACGCCACAGTGCCGCTCAGTTTGCCGCGTGGCTTGCCGGTCCGGTATTCGAGGCGGCCGGCGATGTCGCTCGAACCGACCTTGCCGGTAAATTTGTCGTAGACCCAGCGGCTGCTTGTTTCGCCCAGCTCGCCGGTCAGGCGGCCCTCGGTGCGAAAGGCCGGCGTTTCCGGCAGCAGTACCCCGGTCAGGGTATACAAGCGCGCCATGCTGGCGCCGGAGAGCTTCAGGCGCAGGTCGAGCGCGGCCAGCCTGGTCGGCTTGGTGACCGTGCCTTCGACTTCGATGTGGGTCTTGCCGACGCGCAGATCGGCCTGGATCGGGTAGGGCGTGGTTTGCTGCTTGAGCGAGAGCACCGCGCCGGCCTTGCCGCCGCCGGTGACGGGGCCGTTGTTATAGGTGCCGCGCAGCTTCCAGCTGATGCCGTAGGCGGGGTCGGCGTTGACGGTGTCGACGTCGGCGGTCAGGTCGATGTTTTCGACCGCGTCATTGAACTTGACCACGCCCTTGGTGAAGATCACACGCTCCAGGTCGAGCTTCCAGCGCGCCGGCTGGTCGTCGTTGCGGAAGGTCCAGTTGTTCTTGCCCTCCTTGTCGCGACGCAGGTCGACGGCCGGCGCATCGAAGCGCAGCACGGGAATGGCGATGGTTTTGTGGAGCAGGGCGAAGGGGTTGAGCGAAAACGAGAATTGCTTGACGGAGGCCATGTCGCCCGTCCCCATCCCCGCCGGCTGGCCGACGTGCACATCGTTGGCGACCAGGTGCGGCCAGGGCACCGCGTCGCGCCAGGTGCGGTCGCGCTCGGCCATGACGGCGGCCGGCTTTTCCCAGCTCAGGTCAAGGTTTCCCTTGACTTCGAACGGGCGCTCGATCGCTTCGCTGGCCTTGGCGTTGAGCCAGGGCCGGGCCTTGTTCCAGTCGTAGGTGAGCACGATGGCGAGCGCGATGAGCGGAATGGCGACCAGCACGGCCACGATGGCGAGAATAATGTTGGTGCGGCGCGCGAGCGGTGGGCGGGGGGCGGACGGGACCGGGGCGGCTTGACTCATGATTATCCTTATTGTGGTAACAGGGTCACTTTAAGCGATAAGGGTGGCGCACTTGTGTACGTTAGCGCACGGTCGCCAGCCCCCTTGCACGTAAAACATTTGCTATGTGCGGCAGCGAACCGAACTTGCCAATAAATCAGCTTATAACGTTATCACGACATCACTACACCTCATGGAGAAACACGATGAATGCACAAATCAAGAATCAAGTCAGTAAAGTTCTTTGCGCCGCACTGGTTATGACACTGGTCGCTTGCGCCAGTTCGCAAAAAGCGCCGGCCACCGCTGATGTTGCCGTATCGAAGAATGCGGTCGAAAACGCCGTGAGCGCCGGCGCCGCCGACCTGGCCCCGGCCGAAATCAATGCTGCCCGCAGCAAGATGATGCAAGCGAACCAGGCCCTGGCCGCCAAGGATTACAAACTGGCGCGCGAACTGGCTACCCAAGCCCAGGCCGACGCCAAGCTGGCCCAGAGCAAAGCCAATTCGGCCAAGGCGACCACCGCCGCCAACGCACTCCAGGATGACCTGCGCGTGCTGCGCGAAGAAGTCGACCGCGCCAACAAGCCACAACAATAAAAACAAACACGTCTGAAAAACAGACAGCGCCGCGCGCCCTCACAGCGGCAGCGCAGGCCGAGCGGTCCGCGCACAGCAGTACCCAGAGCACAAGAAAACGATTGAATTCCGCGCCATATGGCGCCATGACAACAAAAGGAACACTTCCATGAAACATACCCTGATCAAATCCGCCATCCTCGCCGCCGTCTTTACACTGGGTGCTTGCAGCAGCGTGCCGACCACCACGCCATTGCTGGACCAGGCCCGTGGCGATTTCGTCGCCGCCAACAATAATTCGCGCGTGTCGACGTTCGCCCCACTGGAATTCAAGCAAGCGAGCGAAGCGCTGGATCAAGCCAACGCCGCCGCCGCCCGCAAGGATAGCCTGGAGCAGATCGACAAGCTGGCCTACCTGGCCAAGCAAAAAATCGCCACCGCACAAGAAATAGCCAAGCAGAAGCAGGCTGAAGCCGATATCGCCGCTTCCGGCAAAGAACGCGACGCCGTGCGCCTCGAAGCGCGCACCGTCGAAGCCGACCGCGCCAAGATGGATGCCGCCGCCTCCAAGGCTGCCGCCGCCGCCGCTTCGGCCGATGCCGCCGCCGCCCAGAGCCAGGCTGCCGCCGCCCAAGGCCAGGTCGCCGCCGCCGAAGCCCAGACCCGCGAAGCCCAGGCTCGCGCCGCCCAGCTCGAAGCGCTGATGACGGACCTGCAAGCGAAGAAAACCGAACGCGGCCTGGTCATCACGATCGGCGACGTGCTGTTCGGCGTGGACCAGGCCAACCTGACCGCCAACGGCCAGGCCACCTTGCGCAAACTGGCCGATGCACTGGCACAGAACCCGAACCGCAGCGTGCTGGTCGAAGGGTTTACCGACAGTACCGGCAGCAGCGCGCATAACCAGCAGTTGTCGGAAAAACGCGCCGCCGCCGTGCGCGCCGCCCTGGTCGAGATGGGCGTTGCCCGTGACCGCGTCGCGATGCGCGCCTATGGCGAAGCCTTCCCGGTCGCCGCCAACGATTCGGCCGGCAACCGCCAGATGAACCGCCGCGTGGAAATCGTCCTGTCGAACGAAGGCGCCGCGATCGCTCCGCGTCGTTAATACCGAACAAATTGAAGTCGTAATTTACAAGCAAAAGGAATCATCATGGAAGACAATACCAAGCCACTGGCGCACGGATTCGACGTGAAAGCCATTCGCCAGGCAGCCGCCAATCTCGACGACGGCGCCGTCACCGACGGCTACGCAGCCGATCGTGAAGCGGTCATCAACATGCTGAACGACGCGCTCGCCACCGAACTGGTGTGCGTGCTGCGCTACAAGCGCCACTACTACACCGTCAGCGGCGTGGGCAACGGCCCGATCAAGGCCGAATTCCTGGAGCACGCGCAGCAGGAGCAGGAACACGCCGACTCGCTGGCCGAGCGCATCGTCCAGCTGAACGGTTCGCCGAATTTCAATCCGGCCACCCTGACCGCGCGCAGCCACGCCGAGTACGACGATTCGGACGACGTGCAAGCGATGATCCGTTCGAACCTGATCGCCGAGCGCGTGGCGATCGAGTCGTACCGTCAAATGATCGCCGCCATTGGCGAGAAGGACCCGACCACCAAGGCGCTGCTGGTAAGCATCATGGCGGTCGAAGAAGAGCACGCGGACGACATGCGTGACCTGCTGGCTCATTAAGAGCCTAAAAGCAAAAACGGTAACACTGTACAGACTTTTTTAACCCACCACTGGAGTTCATCATGTTAGATACCAATACCCGCACGAACGGCACTTCCAACCTGAACGGCAATGTGAACGCCGTGCAAACCGACGTCAAAACCCTGGTCAAGGATGCCCAGACCCTGCTGTCGGCAGCCGCTTCGCTGACCGGCGAGAAAGCCGAAGACATGCGCGCACGCGGCATGGAAATGCTGGACGTGGCGCTGGGCAAGGCATCGCAAGTGCAAGGTCAAGCAATCGTCAAAGGTAAGGAACTGGCGCACACCGCCGATGTCTATGTTAAGGACAACCCATGGCGCACCATCGCCGCCGCTGCCAGCGTCGGCTTGTTGGTCGGTGTGATCCTGGGCCGTAAATAATCCAAGCCGGGAGAAGCCATGGACAAAACAACAGCAGCAGTACATGGCCCCGGCCTGATGGGCGGCCTGACAGGGCTGGCAAAAAATGTCTTCGGACTCGTGGTGTCGCGCGTGGAACTGGCGGCACTCGAGTTGTCCGAAGTGCGCAATCATGTGCTTGAATTGCTGGTGATTTTTTCGCTGGCCGTCCTGTGCGCCATGTTTGCGTTGGCCTACGGCACCGCGACAATTGTTGCGCTCGCCTGGGAAAGCATGGGCTGGAAAATCCTCTTGCTGATGTTTGCCGTGTTTATCGCCGTGACGATCGGCCTCGTGCTCAAGGCCAAGGCCATGCTCAAAGAGGGCAAGCTGGCTTTCCCCGAGACCATGAACGAACTGAAGAACGATCGCGACATGCTGCTTTAAGCGGCCATTCAGACGGGAGGATGACAATGGATAACATTATCGGGCTCGAAAAGAGGCCGGGCACGGGTGGCGACAAGGCCGATTCGCTGGCCGAGCGCAAGGCGCGCCTGCTGCGCCAGGGCGATTTCTACCGCGTCGGCATCGCCCATGCCAAGGCCAGGATCAAACACGATGCGCGCCCCGACGTGCTGTTTCACTCTGCGCTCGATCATGCGACCTGGGCGGTCCGTTCGCGGATCGACAGCGTGCTGCATCCGACCGGCATCAGTGTCGCATCGATCATGCCGTATGCCGCGACCATCATCGGCTTCATCACGCAGCGCCGGCTGATCAAGCCCGCGCTCGGGGTGGCGGCCGTGCTGGGCGGCGTGGCGTGGTACTTGCAGCAGCGCCGCACGGGGCAGGCGCAGGAGTTGTAACGCAGCGCATGTGACACAAAACATGTGACGCAACACATGTGAAGCATGCCGCTGAACTGCTTGGCGACCATGCCGGGCAAGCGAACCCGGCCTTGCAATAAGAACGGAAAAATATGGTGGGGCTTGAGCGGCGTCGCAATCTTCGGATTCGGCGCCGTCTTTTTTTGTTGACATCGTTTTCATCTATACTCGTTTGTCCATTTTTCGCTTGTGCATTTTTCACTTTCGCACACTTCATCTCGACTTCATTCCGGCCCTCTTATGACTGACATAAACAAACTCAATCCCGACAAGCTGCGTATCGTGCTCGTCCTGCAAGGCGGCGGTGCCCTGGGCGCCTACCAGGCGGGCGTGTATCAGGCCCTGCACGAGCACAATCTGGTGCCGGACTGGATCGTCGGCACCTCGATCGGCGCCATCAATGCGGCGCTGATCGCCGGCAATGAACAATCGGTACGGCTGGAAAAGATCAAGGCCTTCTGGGACCGCGTCTCGCATCCCGACACCCTGGACATGACCCGGGTCGACGACCGCCAGCGGCGCTCGAATATCTGGCTCAACACGTTTGACACCGTCATGCGCGGGGTGCCGGGCTTTTTCACGCCGCGCCTGTTCAGCGGCTTTCCGTTCGGGATGACGGTGGCCCCCGAAGAAGCCTCGTTCTACGACACCACGCCGCTGCGCGACACCTTGCGCGAACTGGTCGACTTCGACTATCTGAACGAAGAGGGCGGCATGCGCCTGACGGTCAACGCCGTCAATGTGCGCACCGGCGAACTGGCGCACTTCGACAGCCAGGGCGGGCAGCTGTGCGCCGACCATGTGCGCGCCAGCGGCAGCCTGCCGCCGGCCTTTGCCCCGGTCCGCATCGACGGCGAACTGTACTGGGATGGCGGCCTGTACTCGAACACCCCGCTCGAATCGGTGCTGCGCGAGCTGCCCGGAGGCGACACCATCTGCTTCATGGTCGACTTGTGGAGCGCGGAAGGCGAGGAACCGGTGACGATGGATGAAGTCAATACGCGCCAGAAAGACGTGACCTTTGCCTCGCGCTCGAAACGCCATATCGATGACTACAGCACCACCCATGCGCTGCAACACAAGCTGCGCCAGATGTATGCGCGCATGCCCGAGTCCGAGCGCACCGAGGACGACCGGCGCGAACTCGAAGCGCTCGGTTGCGACGCCACCTTGCACATCGTGCGCATTCCCTACGCCGGGCACGACTGGCACATGGCGTCGAAGGACGTCAATTTTTCAAAGGGATCGATCGAGTGGCGCTGGGAGCAGGGCTACCGCGATGCGCTGCGCGCGCTCAAGTACGCGGGCTGGCTGGTGATGGTGGCCGAAGAAACGGCCGTGGTGGTGCACGAATTGCCGCCGGAGCAGGATGATTGGGTCGCGGCGGCGTAATCGGCGCTGCCGGCGCGCCGCTTGCGGGCGCGCCGGCGCGGGTCGGATCATCCGCCAGCGGCAGCCTGGGCGCGCGCGCCGGCCATGTCTTTCTGGTAGTTCGCTTGCGCCTCTTTGTTGCAAGCGCTGCGCTCGGACGCCGGCAAGGCCCGGCATGCGCCCTTCGCTTCCTGCAGGGCCGCGCCCATTTCCTTGCGCAAGGTGCGCAGGCGGGCGTCGGGCGTGACGTCTTCGCGCGACCAGCGCGCCGGGTCGCCACGGGCGATTTCGGCCGCTTGCTGGCGCGCGGTGGCGGCCGGCACATTCTGGTCGGTCGAAGTCTGTGGCAGTTGGGCGTTGGCAAAGCCCATTCCCAGCAGGCAGGCGGCGGCCACGGTGGCGCGCAGCACGCTGCCCAGCGGGGCGGTGGTGCGTGGCGATGCGCATGGCATCGTCTTGTTGTCGGGCTTGCGCATGGCAGCTCCTTGTCGGTTGTGTAGGGGGGGGGGGCAAAAAAAACCGGCGCACGCGGCGCCGGTTCTCGACTGTCTTACAGGCGCCCGGTGACGAGCAGTACAATCAGCACCACCACGATCAGGCCGGTGATGCCGGTTGGTCCGTATCCCCAGCTGCGGCTGTGGTTCCAGGTAGGAAGAACGCCGATCAGCGCAAGAATGAGGATAACGAGAAGAATGGTACCCATGGTGGGCTCCTTAAAGGTGGTCGAGCTGTTTACACAGGTCGTGAGTTATTGTAAGTAAATGGGTAGTGCGGAAAATCAGTAACGGTAGACGCGGCCGTCGACCAGGCGCACGCGGTTGCCCACGCGCAGGTCATACACGCTGTCCTGCACAACAGAGCGGGTTTCGCCGTTTTGCAGGCGAACGTTGATCTGGTACATCTCCTGGCCATTGCCTTGATTGCGGTTCGCTTCGACCTTGTTGCCGACCACGGCGCCGCCGACAGCGCCGGCGACGGTGGCCGCGGTACGGCCGCTGCCGCTACCGACCTGGTTGCCGACCAGCGCGCCGACGATGCCGCCGACCACGGCGCCGGCGCCGTTGGTGTGGCCTTCATTGCGGGTGACCTGGATCGATTCGATGGTGCCGTAGCCAGCCGAGGACGAGGCGGCATTGTCGTAAGCGCCGTTGTTGTATGGCTGGGGCGCGTTGCTGGCGCAGCCGCTGAGCATGGCGGTGGTGGCGATGACGATTGCTGCGATAGTCTGAGTCGATTTCATGTTGTTCTCCTGACAAAGTGTGAAGCCAGCATAATCAGCGCGCCGCATGGGGTCTGTGCGCTGCCGCACTCAGGTCGATCCAGTTGAGTTTGGCTCAAACTGTTGGGTTTTTGCCACTAATCACCTTGTGTTCGCCAGCGAACAGATGGGCGGCGGCACATCCCGTACAACGGTAAGCAGCGATGTATTGTCACCGGAGAAAAGCAAGATGAAACGAGCAGTCACCCCCGCCTTGATCGGCGCTTTCCTGATGTCGGCCGCCCTGTCCGCCGGCGCGGCCACGCCGGAAGCGAAGGCGGCGTACAGCCAGGCCAAGGAGGCCGCCACCGCCAACTACAAGGCGGCCCGTGCGCGCTGCGACGTGATCACCGGTAACCCCAAGGATGTCTGCGTGGAAGAAGCCAAGGCGGCGCGCGTGCGCGCCGTGGAAGAAGCGGACGCCAACTACAAGAACACGCTCAAGGCCTATACCCAGTCGCGCCTGACGATCGCCTCGGCCAACTATGACCTCGACAAGGTCAAGTGCCGTGCGCTGACCGGCAACGACAAGGATGTCTGCGTGCAGCAGGCGAAATCGACCCTGATCGCGGCCCAGGCCGACGCCAGGGCGGACAAGAAAGCGATCGAAGCGCGCACCGATGCGCGCGACGACAAACGAACGGCCGAGTACAAAGTCGCGCTTGAAAAGTGCGATGCGTTTGCCGGTGCGGTCAAGGACACCTGTGTCTCAACCGCAAAATCGCAGTATGGTAAATAAGTAACAAGCAAGCTATGCTGCAACAGCTCATATCGAGCACTTTTTTTGAACCACCCACCAAGGAGTCCACTATGAAAATCGCAAAACGTCTGTCGACCATGCTGTTTGCCGCCACCCTCGTCGCCACCATGGCTGGTTGCGCTTCGACCGCCACCAAAGAAGGCACGGGCGAGTTTATCGATGACACCGTGATCACCGCGAAAGTCAAAGCATCGATCTTCAACGAGCCTACCCTCAAAGCGTCGGAAATCAATGTCGAAACCTTCAAGGGCGACGTGCAGCTGTCCGGCTTCGTGGCCGACCCGGCTGACGCCACCAAAGCGGCCGATGTGGCACGCGGCGTGAAGGGTGTAGTATCGGTCAAGAACGACGTACGTGTGAAGTAAGCTGAGCTCTTCAGGCCGGCCCGCAGTGGCCGGCCTGCGGCGCCGGCTCTATAATGTGAAGATTTTATGCAGCTTGCAGATCCGATTCCGGCACCCGCCAATGAAAACCCCGCTCCGGCCACCGAGAGCGTCGCCGTCAAGGCACCCCCCGCCGATGCCGGCGCGGAGCATCACGATCCACTCACCGCCACCGCTGCGCAGGCGCTGCGCATCCCGATCCATGTCAATGCGCGCGGGCTGGCGCTGGGCATCATCGCGACGATTGCCTTTGTCTACGCGCTGCAGTGGGCGCAAAAATTCCTGGTCCCGCTCTTGCTCGGGATCTTTATCGCCTACACGCTCAACCCGCTGGTCCTGTTTCTCGAACGGCGCATGCACGTCAAGCGCGCCTTCGGCGCCACCATCGTCACGGTCGTCATCCTGGTGTTGATGGGCGGGGTGCTGAACCGGGTGCAGGGCGAGTTTTTCAACATCATCGACGAATTGCCGACCATTACGCAGAAGGTCACGCGCATCCTGACCCGCGCCAGCGGTGGACAGCCGAGCACGATCCAGCAGATGCAGGCCGCCGCCTCCCAGATCGAGCAAGCCACCTCCAGCGTGGGCGGGCAAAAGTCGGCGGCGCGCAAGGCGATGCCGGCCGCGGCCGCCGCCGGCGGCAGTTTCAAGATCATGGACTGGGTGCTGGCCGGCTCGATGGGCTTCATCGGTTTCGTCACGCAAGCGACGATGGTGGTGTTCCTGGTGTTCTTTTTGCTTCTTGCGGGAGATACCTTCAAGCGCAAGCTGGTCAAATTGACCGGGCCGTCGCTGAGCCGCAAGAAAGTGACCGTGCATATCCTGGACGACATCAATACCTCGATCCAGAACTATATGTTCATGCTGCTGGTCACCAATACCTTGCTGGCGCTGCTGATGTGGGTCGCCCTGAGCGCCATCGGGCTCGAAAATGCGGGCGCCTGGGCGATTTTCGCCGGCCTGATGCACATCATGCCGTACTTCGGCCCGCTGTTGATCACCGCGCTGACCGCCCTGGTTGCCTTCATGCAGTTCGAATCGCTGGAAATGACCTTGCTGGTGGCCGGCGCCTCGCTCGCCATCGCCACCCTGGTCGGCACCGTCATTGCGACGTGGATGACCGGCAAGATCGCCAAGATGAACCCGGCCGCCGTGTTCGTCAGCCTGTTGTTCTGGGGCTGGCTGTGGGGCATGTGGGGCTTGCTGCTCGGCGTGCCGGTTGTCGTGATGATCAAGGTCGTGGCCGAACGGGTCGAAGGCATGGAAGTATTGGCCGAGCTGCTGGGCGAGTAAGAGCCTATCTCAGTAGATCGGAGTCGCTGCTGGCGCGCCTGGCAAGCGTGGGCGGCCTCGGTATTCCTTCGGAATACCCTCGTCGTTGCATGGCTAGCCATGCGGCCTCCTCGCGCCTTGCCCACGCTTGCCATGCATCGCCTACGCGCATGTCGCCATCCGCTTCCCCCGATCTACTGAGATAGGCTCTAAGCCGGCGGCGGCGGGGCGGCATGCCTTTGCGCCCGCGCCGCCGTATGTTAGGCTTGCAGATCGTCAATTCATAAGCGCGCTTTGTTCATGCTCCAGTTAAAAAATCTTGCGCTCAGCGTGGCCCGGGCCGCTTGCGCCGTGCTCTATTGCGGCGTGTTTGCCGGCGCCGCCTGCGCGCAATCGGTTGCGTTCACCTTCGACGACGGCCCCTCGCTGGACGCCACGCCGCGCCTGACGCCCCAGCAACGCAACGACGCCATGCTCGCCGCGCTGGCCAGGCATCAGGTCAAGGCCGCGCTGTTCGTAACCGCCGGCAATGGCGCCGACAAGCCGGCCGGCTATGCGCTGGCGCGCGCCTGGGGCGAGGCCGGGCACGCCATCGGCAACCACACGATGACCCATCCGGATCTCGATAACGCCAAGGTCAGCCTGGCGCAATACCAGCGCGAAGTGCTGGACTGCGACAAGATCATCGCCACCTTGCCCGGTTACCAGAAGTGGTTCCGCTACACCTACCTGCGCGAAGGCAGCACGCCCGACAAACGCGACGGCATGCGCGACTTTCTCGCCGCGCAGGGCTACCGCAATGCGTATGTCAGCCTCGACACCAGCGACTGGCGCCTCGACGAACATCTGGCCGAGACCTTGGACAAGAACAGCAAGGCCGACCTGGCGCCCCTGAAAAAAGCCTACCTGGCGCATGTGCGCGAGCGCGCGCTGGCCTACCGCGCCTTGTCGCAGCGGCTGCAGGGACGCGACATTGCCCAGGTCATCCTGCTGCACCACAATTTGATCAACGCGCTGTTTCTCGATGACGTGATCGGGATGTTCAAGGACATGGGCTGGACCATCGTGTCGCCGGCCAAGGCCTTCGAAGACCCGGTTTACCAGTTCTCGCCGCAACATCCGGCCCACGGACAGAGCCTGCTGCTGTCGATGTCGCGCAGCCTCGGCATGGACAAATTGGATGAGAAGAAACGCCTGCAAGACGATGGCGAAGCCGACATCGGCCGCCTGAAAGCACAAGGATACTAGGAATACATGCTCGCTAATTTACCTTACGAATTACAGATCGCCCTGCGTTACACCAGCGCGCAACGCCGCAGCGAACGCAATCCGATGCTGTCGGTCATTTCCCTCATTTCGGTGAGCGGCATTGCGCTGGGCGTGGCCGCGCTCATTGTGGTGTTGTCGGTGATGAACGGCTTCCAGAAGGAAGTGGCGGCGCGCATGCTGTCGATGATTCCGCACATCGAAGTCATCGACGAGCGCGGTGGCTTGCGCAATTGGGAGCAGACGCTGGCGCAGGCGCGCGGCAATCCGGCCGTGTCCGGCGGCGCGCCGTTCGTCACCTTGCAGGGCATGCTGCTGTATGACGAAACCATGCGCCCGGTGGCGGTGCAAGGCATCTTGCCGGCGGCCGAAAAAACCGTGTCGAGCATCGCCGATCGCATCAAGGACGGCAAGCTTGACGATTTGCAGCCGGGCCGCTTCAATATCGTGCTCGGCTACGAACTGGCCAGCAAGCTGGGCGTAAAAGTGGGCGATAAATTGTCGCTGCTGGTGGCGCCGCAGGGTGGGGCGGCTACCGCCTGGACGCCGCGCCGGCAAGTCTTCACGGTGACGGGGACGTTTAATGTAGGGCACAACGATTACGATTCGAGCGTGGCGCTGGCGCATATCGACGATGCGCGCGCGGTCGAGCAATTGCCCTTGCCGTCCGGATTGCGCCTGAGTTTGCATGACCTGCACCAGGCGCCGAAAGTGGCGCAGCAATTGTCCAGCAGCATGCCGCCGGAGCTGATGTTCCGCGACTGGACGCGCCAGAACGAGGTCTGGTTCGCGGCCCTGCAATCGCAAAAGCGCATGATGTTCCTGATCCTGGTGCTCATTATTGCGGTGGCGGCGTTCAATCTGGTGTCCACCCTGGTGATGAAGGTCAACGACAAGCAGGCCGATATTGCGATTTTGCGCACCCTGGGCGCCTCGCCGCGTTCGATCATGGCGGTGTTCATGATGCAGGGCGCGCTGGTCGGGGTGATCGGGACTGCGGCCGGGGTGGCGGCGGGCGTGCTGGTGGCCATGAATATCGATATGATCATGCCGGTGGTGGAGAAGCTGCTGGGCAGCAAGCTGCTGTCGAAAGAGATTTACTTCCTCAGTTCGGTGCCGTCGGACCCGCAATGGCAGGATATCGTCATGATTGGCGGGGTGTCGGTGGCGCTGGCCTTCGTAGCGACCTTGTATCCGAGTTATGGGGCGGCGCGGATCAATCCGGCGGAGTCCTTGCGCTATGAGTAGTAGACGCGAGCACCTTGAATTGCTACATTGTTAATATGAAGATAAAAGCGATGAGCTATATACTAAATTGATCCTTCTTACCTATTATTCGCTATCGTCGCCACATAAACTGCCGATTCGACACTGCGCTGATGTGTAAAGGGGAGCTATGTCGCCGATCTTTTAGAGATTTCGGAGCTGCAGCGACAATATGATTTTTTTCTTGATTATTCATAATTGAACTGGGATTGAAAATGCCGATTTGCGACATTGCGGTAACACGTTCCCGGTGGAGCTTTCTTTCAAAAATCGATACACTCGGCTCCTTAGATTTTTGGACTTTGACAGTCAGCTTAGATTCTTTGAATCCGAAAGAAACAGCGAATCTTTCGGTTAGTGAATTGTGCTCATCGGAAAGTTTGAGCATCCAGCAATATGAAAAATATGCAAAAGTGCTTACGCTTGCAACACATGAGTATACGCACTATATCGATGCCACTTCTACAGTTTGGGGGATGCAGCACTTGCTTAAGTTAGAGGCTTGTCTTAAGGTGCCGCTTAATGATGAGACCCAATTCTATAATTTAAAGAAAACTTATGATCATCTTCGCCAGATTAGATTGCCGGATTATTATACTGTAATTGAAAAGAATTCGAATGCTGAGAAGCCGTGGAGTAGTGAGGTGACGAGTGGTGTAATGTTTAATCCGGATGGTAGTGTGGGAGATCGACCTGTATTATTTGTTCGGTTCTGGAATGCAGAAAAAAATCTAATTGCAAGATCGCCGATATCATTAGTTTCGTTGTTGGAAGCGTCGGCTAGGGCTAACGAAATCGAGTGCAGAATAAGGCTGGTCCAGCGGTTGCAACGCGATGAGGCGCTGGTGGAAAAGCGCATAATAAACGAAAAAACGTTGAGCTATATTTACAATCCTAATTTTACGGAATATTCAGTCTGCTTTCATTTATTGGCAAATTGTCAAAATGAAAAAAATATTGCAACTGTTTCAATGGCGGTGGGGCTTTTAACTCGCTTGGTGCTAAATTTCCCGGATATAGCCTTCATTACCGCTACTAAAAACATACAAGGATATGCCAACAAAATGCAGCTTTCGTTGGATAGTCTTGAAGTGATGCGACTAAAAAGATCTTTGGAACTCCGAAATCATGGAGCCATGTTTTTTTTGATCTGTACGCTTTTGCCGCAGTACTCGCTACGGACAATGTCAATTTTCTGGACCGGCATTGAAGCAGCGTTACGTGATTTAGGGTTGACTAGAGAGAAGCTAAGGTATGCAGCTTATCAAGAAGTTGAAGAGTGCGTAAAGCGACTTTCTAAAAGTGCTAATGGATCGATAAGAAAGATCGCTAACGCTGGCCACTCTAATTTCCAAACGACATACAAGCGAAATTTCACATATGCATTAGAAGAGCTAGCACTTCCGCCCGCATTGCATGGAGATTTTACGCAATATTCGTTTTCGAATTCCGAGAAAAATCTCTTGAAGAGCTATGATTTAGATGTCGGCTATGACGATCTTATTGGCGGTCAAATTCGAGCGGAAAAATTCTCTGAGGCATGTAGATAAGAGCAAATATATCGTGTTATATCGATTTCCGTAAAAACTAGTTGATTCGATGATTTTGTAGTCCTAATGCTGTAAATCAGGAATTTTTCAAGTAGTCCGTTTTTATGAAAAAATGAAGCGGCCATGTCGATAATTTTTCGCTCAGCGAATCCGCGTCACCTTCGCCGCCGAGGTCTGCTGGCCGCCACCGGTGATTTCATCGGGCTTGTGCTTCAAACTGCCCAACTGCAGCGCATATTGCCGCGCGAATTCCGCCCCCAAAAAGAAAATCTGCGCCGAGTAATACACCCACAGCAGCAGCGCGATCATCGAGCCGGCCGCGCCGAAACTGTTGGCCACGCCGCTGTTGCCGATATACAGCCCTATTGCAAACTTCCCCAGGCTGAACAAGGCCGCCGTGCCGAGCGCGCCAATGGTCACGTCGCGCCATGAGAGCTTGATGCGCGGGAGCATTTTGTAGATCACGCCGAACAGGGTGGCAATGACCAGGAAACTGATCGCCCACGATACCCACGACAGCAACACCGCGGCATCTTTCCATAACCCGTTCATGTATTTTTCCAGCACGGCCAGCGCGGCGCTGACCACCAGCGACACCATCAGCAAAAAGCCCAGCACCAGGATCAGCCCGAACGACAGCAGGCGCGTGCGCAGGATGTCCCACCAGGTCGCATCGGTCGAGGCCGGCACTGCCCAGATCTCGTCCAGGCTGTCCTTGAGTTCGGAAAACACGGTGGTGGCGCCGAACAGCAGCAGGCCGGTGGCGATGACGGTGGCCCAGATGCCGCTTTCCTTGTTTTGCGCGCCGGCCAGGATCAGCTGGATCGCTTCGGCGCCCTGCTTGCCGACCAGTCCGCGCAGTTCGTTAATCAGCTGGCCCTGGGCCGCTTCGGCACCGTAGAAAAAGCCGGCGATGGCAATGACGAGCACCAGGATCGGCGCCATCGAAAACAGGGTGTAGAACGCCAGCGCCGCGCCCTTGCTGGCGGCGCGGTGCGCGAACCATTCGGTGACCGCGCAGCGCATCACATTGACCAGTTGTTTGGAGTACGGCGCCCATTCCTTGATTTCCATTATTGTCACTTTCCTTAAATTCGCGCGGGGAGTCTGCGCCCCCCGCAAAACAGGCCGCAGCCTTCTTATTGAACGCGTCGTTCTATGGTGATTTGCTCGACTTCCACGCGCCGGTTCGGCTCCAGGCACTTGATCAGGTCGGCGCGCCGCTTGTCGTTGCAGGTTACCACCGGATTGGCCTCGCCCTTGCCGTAGGCTTTCAGGCGCGCGCCGTCGATGCCCTTGGCCACCAGGTAGTCGCGCACCGCATTGGCGCGCCGCTCCGATAGTTTGAGGTTGTATTTCTCCGATCCCAGCCGGTCGGCGTAGCCGGTGATGTCGACGTCGGTGATGCTCGGGTCGGCCAACAGCGCGGCGGCGATCTCGTCCAGGCGGGTCTGGGCCGCGTTGAGGGTTGCGCTATTAAAGGCGAACAACTCGGTGGCCGCCAGCGTGACTTTTTCGAAGCGGGCCGGCGGCGGCGGCGGTGGCGGCGGTGCGACCGGTTCCGGCGGCGGCGTGGGTGCTGGCGGTGGCGTCGGCGCTGGTGGCGGCGCCGGCGGAACCGGCTTGTTGAAGGCGTAGTTGAAGCCGATCGTCAGGTATTTGTTGTTGCTGCGGTCGAAACCGAAGGCTTCGTCGCCGCGCAGGCGCCCGCGCACCGTGCGCAGGTCGGCCTGCATCGACCATTGGTCGGTCAGGCCCAGTTGGAAGCCGAGGCCGGCGGTCGCGTACGGCGAGGTCTTGCTGACCCGGCGCAGCGGATTGTCTACCCGGTCGCGCTCGGCGCCGACGCCGATCAGCAGGAAGGGGCGGAAATTCTGGCGCGACAGCATCAGCAGCGCGTCCGCGCCCACCAGCGTCTGGCGATAGTTGGCCAGGCCTTCCTTGGTGCGCGCGTGGGTGACGCCCATCTGCACGTCCCACATCTCGGCAACGGGCTTGCCGATCTTGAGGCCGCCACCGTAGTCGCGCTCGTCGACGCCGAAATCCTTGTCGGGCCTGAACGCATTGGCGCTGGGCTGGATGTACCACGAGGGGTTGATGTCTTGCGCTAAGGCCAGTGACGCGCCGCACGCTAGTGCCGCCGCCAAGGCCGTCTTTCTCAATTTGCTCACAGGGAACTCCTATTCGATAGGTCAGTCGATTTGTCATCACTGAAATGCTGCAGTGTGACGTTCGACTTGAGATTAAGTGGGGGAGTTCAATGCAACCGTTCGATAGCGCACCGTGATAGTGGTCTTGTCTTTTTAATACAACAATTTGTACAAGTACCAAGAAAAATCGCGCCGGACCAGGCGAACCTGGTGCGGCGCGAGATGTCGCGCAATCAATAGCCGGGGGCTATTAGTTGGTTTTTTCCGGTACGACGATCACGGTGTCGCCGCCGGTTTTGCCTTGGTCGCCCTTGGCGCCGTCAGCGCCTGGGGTGCCAGCCGCGCCAGTAGCGCCTGGGGTGCCGGCGGCACCCGAGTTGCCGTCGGTACCAGCAGCGCCGGTCGCGCCGGTTGCGCCAGCAGCGCCGGCCGGGCCAGGTACGGCGACTGGAACTTCAACGGTTGGGGTAACAACCGTTGCAGGTGGGTTAACAGTGGTTTTTTCGCATGCGGTCAGGCCGGCGATTGCCAGCAGTGCTGCCAGGATAGTCGTTTTCATGGTGGTTTCCTTTTATATGTGTCCGGTGCCGGCGGCAACCAGACTGAACGTCAGTGAAGTCATTGCACACACGAATTTGTGCGAACGAGCCCAGAATACGGTCTTGTTTAGTTGGAATCTGTACGCCAACGCACACAGCAGGGTCTGTCAGCACAATTGCAACGATGAAAAGATGATCATAGGAAGTAAATTGTGCGAAATGTTCGATGGCGCACAGACCATCGCGGTCCGCACAGGCAATCTTGCACTCAGTTGTGCGGAACCGAATTATTGTCAGGCTGTCAAACGACATGTACCGGATCCGGACGAAATGAATCTCTTCTCATGGAGTACTCAACATGCATGCAACGACACAGCACCACAATGCGGCCCAAGGCGAAATGACCACATTGCATACCAACGCCAATTCTTCGCTGATCGAGCGCGTCGCGCCCCAGCCGGCAGAGCGCGCCCCGATCTCGATGGCCCCGATCGAGCGCGTGCGTTCGACCTCGGCCACCCAGCGTCGCATTGAAAATATGCAAAAGCTGATTGGCGAACTGTCGACCCACGAAATGCTGGCCGACGAAATCGCCTGGTTCCTCAAATTTTCGCCGTCCGGGGCGCGTAAGTACATCCGCGACCTGCGCGAAGCGGGCGTGATCGAACTGGCGCGCTATATCGAAGGCACCGCCACCTACCTGGGCAAGGCCGTGTACCAGATTTCGCCGGACCCGGAACGGGTCAAGGCCTTCCTGGCCGCGATCGTGCAGCCGAAACGCGAAGGCGCCGCACCGCGCAAAGAACGTCCGGGCCTGCGCGAGCAGAGCATGGCCGGCACGGGTCGTCACTTCCACATCCTGGCGGACGATACCCACTATGCCATTCGCGTCAATCGCAGCCCGGTGGCGCGCGATCCGCTGGTCGCCGCCTTGTTCGGCGCGGCGCCGTCGGCCAAAGACCAGGCGTGATGCTGCGCTGAGCGGCGCCGGCTGCGCCTGCGTCCGCCATCCGGACGGACTGCGGGGCAGGGGCCGCTCGCGCGCTATAGCGTCATATCTTCCAGGCAGGACCGGCGTAGCACGGTCCGCCCTCAGGCCTTGCCGTTCCGCTTGTTATTCCGCTGGTCCTTCACGCTTTCCGCTCCGGACGCGTGTGCTTCGGCACGTCCGCTGTTTTTCTGTCATCGTCCCCAATTGAAAACCCCCGAACCAGCCCCACTTGTGGCGGTGCGGGGATGTTCGCTCGTCCCACTTACTCACTCAAAGGAACGCCATGTTACCGACGCCAGAATCGCTGGAAGGCAAGCCCGTACCGAATGTCACGTTCAAGGCCCGGCCCAACGACCAGTGGAAAGACATCACCACCGATGAACTGTTCAAGGGCAGGACCGTCGTCGTGTTTTCGCTGCCCGGCGCTTACACGCCCACCTGTTCGTCCACCCATTTGCCGCGCTATAACGAACTGGCGCCCGTGTTCAAGCAGAACGGCGTCGACGAGATCGTCTGCATCTCGGTCAACGATGCGTTTGTCATGAACGAGTGGAAAGTCGGCCAGGATGCCGAGAACATCACCGTGATCCCGGATGGCAATGGCGACTTCAGCGAGGGCATGGGCATGCTGGTCGACAAGCGAAACCTGGGCTTCGGCATGCGCTCGTGGCGCTATTCCATGCTGGTCAAGGATGGCGTCATCCAGAAGATGTTCATCGAGGCCGACAAGGACGGCGACCCGTTCGAGGTGTCGGACGCCGAAACCATGCTGCGCCATGTCAATCCCGACGCGCAGGTTCCCGAGCCGGTCGTGGTGTTTTCCAAGCCCGGCTGCCCGCACTGCGCGCGCGCCAAGGCCACGCTCAAGGCGCACGGCCTGAAGTTCAACGAGATTTCGCAGGACCAGAAAATCAATTCCAGCGTGCTGCGCGCGGTGTCGGGCCAGTCGACCTGGCCGCAGGTCTTCATCGGCGGCAAGCTGATCGGTAACGCCGACGCCGTCGACGCTTACTTCGGCGTCGCCAAGGCGGCCTAAGCCACGCCGGCGCCGTCCGCTCCCGCGCCAACGCCGCGCGGGAGCTCGCCGAGGC
This sequence comes from Massilia rubra, assembly GCF_011682065.1. GTDB lineage: Bacteria > Pseudomonadota > Gammaproteobacteria > Burkholderiales > Burkholderiaceae_D > Telluria_A > Telluria_A rubra. The sequence continues at coordinate 120,567 of NZ_VUYU01000012.1, forward strand.
GCGGCTCCCTCGTTTTCGTATCGCACCCGACAAGGACTAAGATGGAAGCGCTGCTCTGGACCACCGCCATCGTGGTGGCAATCGCGCTCGGCATGGGCTATCCCGGCTGGCGCCTCAAGCGCGCGCTGGCCCAGCCGTTCCCGCCCGCCTGGCTGGCTATCCTGGAACGCAATATCCCGATTTATCAGCGCATGCAGCCCGAGCTGCAGGCGCAATTGCAGCGCCTGGTGCAGCAATTCCTGTTCCAGAAAAAATTCGTCGGCTGCGAAGGGCTGGAGATGGACGACGAGATCCGCGTCACCATCGCCGGCCAGGCTTGCCTGCTGCTGCTGAACCGCTTTACGCGCGTGTACCGCAAGTTGCACACCATCCTGGTCTACCCGAGCGCTTTCCTGGTGCCGCGCAACCATGCCGACGAAGCCGGCATCGTGCATCCGGCGCGCCAGGAACTTCTGGGCGAATCGTGGGTCGACGGCCGCGTCGTGTTGTCGTGGGACCACGTCCAGCGCGGCGCCGGCGACTGGACCGACGGCCAGAACGTGGTGCTGCACGAATTCGCGCACCAGCTCGACAGCGAATCGGGCAGCAACAACGGCGCCCCTTTCCTGGGCCATCCGGGCAGCTACCGCAACTGGTCCGAGGTGCTCTCGCGCGACTTCAACAACCTGCGCCACGAAGCCATGTTCCACCGTCAAAGCGTGCTCGACCACTATGGCGCGGTCAGTCCCGCCGAGTTTTTCGCGGTCGCCACCGAAACGTTTTTCGAAAAGCCATGGCAGATGGCCGAACGCCACGCCGAGCTGTACGAGCAGTTCCAGCAGTACTACCGGGTCGACCCGCGCGCCTGGCTCGAACCGCCGGCGCCGGAACCGGGACCGGAACCGCGCTTCGACGACCCCGGGCCGCCCGCCTCCTACGGCACGGTGTACGGCCAGTGGCGATGATGCTGGCGCGGTCATGAATACTGGGTCATAATCGCCTGAAGTACTTTCCCACGGGATCGAGATCATGGCGATGCAGTTCGAGGAATTTGAATCCTTCGCGTCCGACACGCCGGTGGCGGCGCGTGCGCCAGCCGCGGATGCCGCTTCGCCGCTGGTGCGCTTGCAGTACCTGATCGACAATACCCCGGCCATCATCTATTGCACCGTGCCCAGCGGTGACTTCAAGATGACTTTTGTCAGCAACAACGCCTACAACGTGCTCGGCTACCGGCCCGAGGACATGGTGGCCGATCCCAATTTCTGGTTCGATCATATTCATCCGGACGACGCGCCGGCCATCTTTTCCAGCCTGGCGCTGGTGTTCGTCGAAGGCCAGCGCGCCTATGAGTACCGCTTCCGCGCGGCCGACGGGGCTTACCTGTGGATGCACGACACCCTGCGCCTGATCCGCGACGAGCAGGGCGCGCCGCTCGAAGTGATCGGCTCGCTGACCGATATCACGATCCGCAAGACCATGGAAGAGGCGCTCTACAGCAAGGGCCAGGAACAGCAGTTGCTGATCGGGCGCTTGCAGGAAGCGCAGAACCAGTTGCTGCAATCGGAAAAAATGGCCTCGATCGGCCAGTTGGCGGCCGGCATTGCGCACGAGATCAACAACCCGGTCGGCTTCGTCAATTCGAATATGGGGACGTTGCAGAAGTACGTGGCGACCCTGTTCGGGGTGGTGCGCGAGTACGATGCCGCGATTGCCGGGCACAGCCCGCCGCCGGCCCTGAGCAGCCGCATTGCCCAGATCGGCAAAAGCGCGGACCTGACCTTCCTGCAGGATGATGCGACCGACCTGATCCGCGAGTCGATGGACGGCCTCAAGCGGGTCAAGGATATCGTGCAGGCGCTCAAGGATTTTTCGCATGTGGGCGAGAACGAGTGGCAGGTAGCCGACCTGCATCATGGGCTCGACAGCACCTTGAATATCGTGTCGAACGAGATCAAGTACAAGGCCACGGTGGACAAGCAGTACGGGCAAATTCCGCAGGTCACTTGCCTGGCGTCGCAGCTGAATCAGGTGTTCATGAATCTGCTGGTCAATGCCGGGCACGCGATCAAGGAAAAAGGCGTGATCACGATCCGCACCGGGGCCGAAGATGGCTGGGTGTGGGTGGCCATTAGCGACACCGGTTGCGGCATCGCGCAGGAACACTTGAACCGGATCTTCGAGCCGTTTTTTACCACCAAGCCGGTTGGCAGCGGGACCGGGCTGGGCTTGTCGCTGTCGTACGGGATTGTGAACAAGCACGGGGGGCGCATCGACGTGGCGTCCACGCCGGGGCAGGGGACCACGTTTACGGTGCGCTTGCCGGTGCTGCCGCCGGGGGCGGGCGCGAAGGGGTAGCGGCAATGCGCGCTGACCGTTGCGCCGTCGTTCCCGCCAGCGGGCCGCCGGGGCCGGCAACGAGCGATGCGGGGGGACCTCGCCACCTACATGATAATCTCGCCGTTCGGCCCCCAGTTCACCTTCAGCAGCCCCGGTTCCTCTTCCTCCATCTTGCGGATCGCCAGTTCTTCGCGGCTCATGGACCCGTCCTGCACCCGTTGCCGGTCCGCCAGCTGATGCTGTTCGTGCAGCGTATCGCGGTATTCCAGCGCGAGCCGGATATTCTCGCGCAAATCGCCCACCTGCCACGGCTTCGGAATGAAGCGGAACACCTGCGCCTCGTTAATCGCGCTCATCACCGTCTCGAACTCGGTCGAGGCCGACAAAATCATGCGCACCGTGTCGGGCGCCACTTCCATGATCGCGTGCAAAAACTCCACGCCCGTCATTTGCGGCATCCTGTAATCCGAAATGACCAGGTCGAACGTGACCTCGGCGCAGCGCGTGAGCGCATCGAACGGATCGGTGAAGGTCTCGATCTGCAAGTCGGGAATCTCGATGTGCTGGCGCATCGCCCGCACCAGCGCATTGAGCACGTTGATTTCATCGTCAACCAAAAGAATGCGGCGCATGTCAAGCCTCCTTCACCGGCACAGGCCACACCCAGATATTCAGGCGGACCTCGTTCTTGTTTTCAAAATCCTGGACTTGCTGGATCAGGCGCTCGTCTAACACGTGGTCGGCCGAGAGCAGCATCAAGCCCTCCGGGCTGACCAGGTCGCGCGACAAGGTCATGCCCGGCGCCAGGTACTTGGCCATGGTGGCCAGGTCTTTGATTTTTTCAATCTTGTCGCCATCCATCAGCGCGCGGAACGCCGCCACCACGTTCGGATCGTAGCGCTTGCCCACGGCGTCGTAGATGATCTGCTTGGCGTCGGGCGCCAGCACGCGGCGCTGGATCAGCGCGCCGATCTGCAAATTGTCGTAGTCCGACGCCAGCGCCAGGATGCGCGCGCCGAGCGGAATCAAGGGGCCGGCCACGCCGTCCGGAAAACCGGCGCCGTCGAAGCGCTCCATCTGCGCGCGCAACAAGGACGCCACGCCCTGCAAGTCGTCGAGCGGCATCAAGAGTTGCTCGGCGCGCAGCGGATGCTTGCGGAACACGCCCAGCATGTCGCCCGCCAGCAAATTGACCGGCGTGGCCAGCAAGTCGTCCGTAAAGCCGATCTTGCCGATATCGTGCAGCAGCGCGGCGATGAACACTTCCTGGGTCGCGTTCGCATCGAGCCCGAGCTTGACGGCGAGGCGCCGCGCCAGGTCCGCCACGCGGCGCGAATGCCCGGCCAGGTTGCCGCCGCGCATTTCGATCATGCTCGACAGGATCTTGATCGTCGTGATGAAATTGCTCTTGAGCTTTTTGTTGGTCTCGAGGATGGTGTCGCGCGAGTTGCGCAACTCTTCGGTGCGGATCTCGACCTTCGCTTCCAGGCTCTGGTTGAGGGTTTTCAATTCCTCGTTCTGGCGCGCGGTCAACACTTCCAGGCGCTCTTTTTCCTGCTCCAGCGCATGGCGTTCGAGCGCGTGGCGCACCACCAGCAAGATATCGGTGTCGTCCCACGGCTTGGTGATGTAGCGGTAGATTTCGCCGCGGTTGATCGCCGCCAGGATCGAGGACACGTCCGAATAGCCGGTCAGCAGCAGGCGCAAGGTGCCGGGCCAGCGTTCGCGCACGTGTTCCAGGAAGCGGGCGCCGTCCATTTCGGGCATGCGCATGTCGGAAATGACCAGGTCGACTTTTTCCTGTTCCAGGATGGCCAGGCCGGCCGCGCCGCTCTCGGCCACCAGCACCCGGTAGCCCTCCGGGCGGAACAGCCGGCGCAGCGCCGACAGGATGTTCGGTTCGTCGTCAACGCACAGCACGGTGGCCGGGGGTGGGGCGGTATCGTCGGTCAGGCTGTCTGTCATGGGCTGCTCTCCTCGCTTGTGCTTCTCTGGTGCACCGGCAGCACGATGCGGAACGTGGTGCCACGCCCGATCTCGCTGTCGACATCGATGCTGCCACGGTGTTTTTGGATGATGCCATAGGCCAGGGACAGGCCCAGGCCGGTTCCCTTGCCCACCGCCTTGGTGGTGAAAAAGGGGTCGAAGATGCGCGACAGGTTTTCGCGTGGGATGCCGCTGCCGTCATCGGCAATCTCGATCCACACTTGTTCGCCGTCGGCGCCCGATTCGCCCAGGGTGCCGCTGCGCAGCGTAATCGTGCCGCGCCGCTCGCTCATCGCGTGCGCCGCGTTGACCACCAGGTTCATGATGACCTGGTTGATCTGGGACGGCAGGCATTCGATGTCGGGAATGGCGCCATACTGCTTGACCACGTCGGCCTTGTACTTGACCTCGTTGGAGACGATGTTCAGGGTCGAATCGATGCCGCCGTGCACATTGGCCCAGACCCAGTCCTGGTTGGCGTCGACCCGGGAAAAATCCTTGAGGTCCTGCACGATGTGGCGCACGCGCACGATGCCTTCTTTCGATTCGCTCATCAGCACCGGAATGTCTTCGCGCAAAAAATCGAGGTCGAGCGTCTTGCGCATGGCGGCCAGGCGGGCCGCCGTTTCCGGGCTGGCCTGGCTTTCCGCCTCCTGATACACGTGCAACATGTCGAACAACTGGTCGAGGTAGCTTTGCAGGGTGCCGAAATTGGAGAAGATATAGCCGATCGGGTTGTTGATTTCGTGCGCCACGCCGGCCGCCAGTTGCCCGATCGAGGCCAGTTTTTCCGACTGCACCAGCTGTTCCTGGGCCATCGACAGTTTGGCGTTCAGTTCGGTCAGGGCCAGGTGCTTGGCGCGCAGTTCGGCGTCGGCGATCTGGCGCTGGCGCAGGTCGTCTTCGAGCCGTTCGTTCGCTTCGGCCAGCTGCGCGGTGCGCTTTTCGATCAGGTGTTCGAGGTTGTCGTGGGCGCGCCGCAGGGCGTTTTCGGCGACCCGCCGCTCGGTCACGTCGCGCATGGTTTCGATCGCGCCGACCACCTGGCCGGAGGCGTCGCGCAGGGGCGCGGCGGTGAAGTGCAGCCAGTGCCCGCCGACGCCCAGGTTTTCGAAAAAGCCTTCGGTCTCGTACGCGCCGGGAATCAGGGCCGACTGGCGGTGCGCGCCGAGCCCATCGCCGTCGCCCGAGACGATCATGTCCGACAGCATCTGCCGCTCGTGGGCGTAAAACGCCACGCCGTGATTGCGCGTGCCGATCATCGCTTCCGTGCTCCAGCCGAGCAGGTGCTCGCAGGCCTTGTTCCAGTGCGTGATGGTGTGATCGCGGTCGATCACGAAGGTGGCCACCGGGTGCCCGTCGAGCAGTTCCGACAGGGCGATGGCGCTGCCGTCGTCGGCGCCGGGAGGGCAGTTAGAGAACGCTTGTTCGCGGTTGTGCATCTGGATCGGTCTCCATGGCGTTCGTCGGTTTAGCTGACGAGAATTTTGCACATGTCGACAAAGGTCGACTCGGTATCGCGGAACAGCTTGGCGCAGTCCGCTTCGCTCAGCGCCAGGGTCACCCACAGCGCCTGCGACATCGGCGGCGCCAGGTCGTCTTCCTCGCCGGTCAGGTCCAGCGCGGTGGCGATGATATTGGCGGCGTGCACCAGCAGCGCCAGCGTCGGCTTGCCGCCGGCGTCGATCTGGTGGTGCTTGGCCACCGCTTCCTGCATGTCGGCCGGGAACTTCCAGTACGCGGCCAGGGCGGCGCCGGCGGCGGCGTGGTCGATCCCGATCACGGCGCGCTCGGCGTCGATGATGTAGCAATCGTGCTCCTTGCGGTAGGCCAGCATGGCGGCGTATTCGGCCGGGAAGCGGGTGGCCAGCACCAGGGTGCCGATATCGTGCAGCAGGCCGGCCGTGAAGGCGGTGTCGGGATTGAGTTTCAGGTGCACCGCCAGCAGCTTGGCGCACACGGCGGTGGCCACCGAATGGCGCCAGAAGGCCTGGAAATTGACGCCGCCGGCCGCGTTCGACGGGAAGCTGCCGGTCACCGCGCATGCCGTCACCAGGGTGCGGATGCTGTGAAAGCCGAGCACCGCGATGGCCTGGTGGATGGTGGTGACCTTGGACGACATGCCGTAGAACGAGGAGTTCGCCAGGCGCAAGGTCTTGGCCGTCAGTGACTGGTCGAGGGCGATCTTGCCACCCAGGACGTGCACATCGATGTCTTCCTGGTCCATCGAGGAGAGCAGTTCGACCACCACCGCCGACAGCGAGGGCAGGTCGCGGATGCGCTTGACGACGTCGTCGATCGAGGCGTTCAGCGCCGTGATCATCCTGCGCTCCTGCGGTAGGCCAGCAGGCGTTCGAGCAGCATCGCGCTGGCGCTCCCGGCCGCACTGTTCAGGCAGCGCCGGAACAGGTGCTCGAGGCGCGCGCACTGGCGTTCGCGTTCGGCCTGCAAGGCGGCCGCGTCGAGCGCCGCGTCGGCCGCGTTCACGCTGCCGACCACCTGCAGCTGTTCGATGCCGCGCCGCCGCAGCGACGTCAGCGCCGCCGCGCCCAGGGTGGCGCCGGCCGGCAGCAGCACGGCGCCGCCGGCGTCGCGCAGGTCGCACGCCAGCACCATGCCTTCGATGGCGTCGTCGATCCCGATGGTGTCTTGAACTGGCGTTGTTGCAGTGCTCATACCGTCTCCTCGCACGCGCTAATGGTGATCAGGCTACCGCGCGACTGCGAGTTCGCGCCCATGGGATGGGCCACCACCTGGAAGCAGCGCCCGTCGATGTGGACCTGGTGGCTGCCGCTTGGAGCCAGGCCGTCGGGAAACAGTTCAGGCAGCACAATCTGCGCCTCATTGCCGAGTATCGCACCATTCTGGCGGAACACGCGCTCGGCAGCGGTGTTGACAAACGCCACCATGCCCTCGTCGTCCAGGCCGATGACCGCCAGCGGCACGAACTGCAGCAGTTCGCGCGCCACGTTCAGGCTGATTTCGTCGCGCGTGATCTGTTGCTGCTTCTGGCGCAGCACGTCTTCCATGCGCCGGTTGGCCGCCGCCAGTTCGTGGTTGGCGGTGCGCAATTCCAGGTTCAGGCGATCGTTGTCGTCGGCGATTTCCTTCAGGCGGAAGGCCTCGGCGATGTGGGTGCGCAGTTGCTCGTCATCCCAGGGCTTGGTCAGGAACTTGAAGATCGCGCCCTCGTTGACGGCGTCGGTCACCGATTGCAGCTCGGTGTAACCGGAGAGCATGATGCGGATCGTGTCCGGATACAGGTTCTTGGCCGCGCGCAAAAAATCGGCGCCGATCATGCCCGGCATGCGCTGGTCCGATACGATCACGTCGACCGCGTTGGCGGCCAGCACATCGAGTCCTTCCTGGCCGCTGTTGGCCGACAGGATCTGGTAGCCGTCGCGCCGCAGCAGGCGTTTCAGGGCCGAGACGATATTCTGCTCGTCGTCGACCAGCAGCAGGGTGCGCGGCAGCTTCTGGATGCGCAGCAGGTGCGGCGGCACCGCGTGGCCGACGGCCAGCAGGCTGGCGACCTGGTCGCGGTCGCACGGCTTGCCAAAAAAATAGCCCTGGATCTGGTCGCACATATTGCGCCGTAAAAAATCGCACTGGGCTTCCGTTTCCACGCCTTCGGCCGCCACTTCGATGCCCAGGTGGTGCGCCATCGAAATGATGGTCTTGACCAGGGCGGCATCGTCGGCGCCGGTGACGATATTGCCGGTCAGGCCGCAGTCGATCTTGACCAGGTCGAGCGGGAAGCGCTTGAGGTGGTTCAGCGAGGAGTAGCCAGTGCCGAAGTCGTCCAGGGTCAGGCCGACCCCCAGCGCTTTGAGCTGGGCCAGGGTGGCGTCGCTGGCCTGCTGGTCCTGCATCAGGGCCGCCTCGGTGATTTCGAGCGAGATCTGGAGCGGCGGCAGGCCCGATTGCGCCAGCGCGTCGGCCACCGCCTGGGGCAGGGCGGCGTCGCGAAATTGCTTGGGCGAGATGTTGATCGCCACCCGCACCGGCGGCAGGCCGGCCGCGCGCCAGGCCACCATGTCCTCGACCGCGCGGCGCAGGCTCCAGTAGCCGAGCGCGACGGTCAGCCCGGTCGCTTCGGCCAGCGGGATGAAGCGCCCGGCGGGAATCAAGCCCATCACCGGGTGCTGCCAGCGCACCAGCGCCTCCAGCGCGCAGATGGCGCCCCGCTGCAGGTCGGCCATGGGCTGGTATTGCAGTTGCAGCTGGCCATCGGTCAGGGCCACGCGCAGCGCCGCTTCCATCTGGGCGCGCTCGGTGGTGCGCTGGTTCATCTCGGGCGCGAAAAATTGCAACTGGTTGCCGCCCAGACCGCGCGCGTGCGACAGCGCCATGTCGGCGTAGCGCAACAGGGTCACGCCATCGTCGGCATCTTGCGGATAACGGGCGATGCCGATGCTGCACCCGGCGTGCAGGCTCTGGCCGATCACCGGGAAGGGCGCGCCGATCACGCGCACGATGTGCTCGCACACGGCATGCACCTGGGCGCTGTCGGTCACGTCGGCCAGCACCAGCACGAACTCGTTGCCGCCGTGGCGCGACAGGGTGTCCTGCGCGCGCATGCAGCCTTGCACCCGCATCGCCACGCTGATCAGGAGCTGGTCGCCGGCCACGTAGCCCAGGCTCTCATTGACCAGGTTGAAGCCATCGAGGGCCAGGCACAGCACGGCGACCCCGCCGGCGCGGCCGTGCGCCTGCGTCATGGCCGCTTGCAGGCGCTCGTTGAACAGGGCACGGTTGGCCAGGCCGGTCAGGGCGTCGTGGCTCGACAGGTGAGCCAGCAGGGCTTGCTGCTCTTGCAGCTCGGTGACATCCTCGACGATGCAGAGCAGTTGGGGCGCAACAGCGGCCCCCGCCGCCGGCGCCACGCTGATGGTCCAGCGGCACCACGGCGCGCTGGCGCTGGCGCGCAGCAGCAGGGTGTGGCTCGCGCCCGCGCCGGCCACCGCATGCAGGGCGGCGGCCAGGGGATTGTCGGGCCGGGCGTCGCCTGGCGCGTCGCCAAGCGCGTCGCCAAGCGCCAGCGCGCTGGTGCCGATCAACTCGGCGTCGGTGCGGCGCTGCAGGCGGCAAAAGGCCGGGTTGACGGCGAGGATGGGGAACGCGGCCTCGCCGGCGCCGACCAGCAGCACGCCGTTGGCGCAGGCGTCCCAGGCTGCCGCAGCGGCGCCGGGAAGCGGTCGGGGGGGATGCGCGGTATCCAATTCCATCAGCGTCTTTCAATAAAGAATGCGATTGTGCTGGCCGTGCCGGCGCCGCCGCGCAAGCGGCAGGCCTTCGATTTATTATACGGAGAAATATTTATAGAACGGAAGGGAAGATTTCTTTTTGTTGCTCCGTGGCCTTAGGTGCGTTTGCGTACAGAGCAAAAAGAATAGACGGTGCATGCTGGGGCATCATTAATGCAGGAGGAGTTAGCATGTCTACAATCGTTGCAGGTCACTTTCAGCTTCAGGACGAAGTTGACAACGCGCGTCGCGAGCTGGTACGCGCCGGTTTTCCAGAGGACCGCATCTCGGCCTTTTTCCTGAACCAGCCGGGCCAGCATGACCAGACCGCGATCGGCGGCGACAATATGCAGTCGCCGGGCGCCAAGGAAACCCCGGAGGGCGTGGTGGCGGGCGCGGCCACCGGCGGCGCCATCGGTGTGGCGATCGGCGCGGCCACCTCGGTCGTGACCGGTCCGGCCGGCCCGATTGTCGGCGGCCTGGTCGGGGCGCACGTGGGTTCGCTGTTCAGCTTGTCGAAGATGAAGGATGCCGGCGAGAAGGAAGAGGGCAGCAATGCCAACCGCTACGAGCCGCGCCTGTCGGGCATGTTGATTGCGGTGGCGGCCGACCAGCCGGACGACGAAACGCGCGCCATCGAGGTGCTGCGCGGTTTGGGCTCGCACCATATCGAGCGCGCCAAGGGCACCATCGAAGGTGGCGACTGGACCGATTTCGATCCGCTCAGTATTCCGGTGCTGGTGCAGTAAACTGCTTGCCCGGCGACGCCCGATGCAGCGTCCTTCACGCGCCGCCCTCGCCTTTGCGCCGGGCGGCGCGTTTGCGTTTTGATACCTGTTTCATCGCGCCTGCAACAACCCTCAGATATCGCTTCGCATGAGCGGCTTTTTGGGTATTATGCTCTTTACATAGTGCATCCACGTACCAGTCCAGCCGGGGCATCCGCGCCGGTGACTGCGTGCCTCCGGGAGGACGCGACCATGACTCAAGCCTGGCTCACCCTGACGAGCATGGACGGACGCGACATCGCCGCGCCCACCGAGGCGCAGCTGGCCGCGGTCCTCGCCGAGCTGTACGCGCCGCTGCGCCAGGTAAAGGGCAAAGGCAAAGGCAAGGCCAGTAGCGCGCCCGCTGCCGCGCCCGAACCGGCCAGCGCGGCTTTGCGCTTCGGCTACGACGATGGCCTCATGTATGTGATCGAAGTGAGCAGCGGCGGCCATATCCGTTTCGAAGAATGGTCCGACCGCGACTGCGAACTGGCGCTCGCGCCGCCGCGCCGGATGAGCGCCGACCTGCCCCTGGCCCAGCAACTGTGGGCCTTGATGGCGCGCCGCCAGGTCTCGCGCATCCGCGAACTTGACTGGCATTGAGACGCTGTCCGGGCGCCTGGCACCTGTTGCGGTATGCGGCCCGCGCCATACTTGAATAACCGGCTCCTGCTATGCACTGGGACTGATTCTTAAAGCAGGGGCCAGAACCAGATTTCGACAGCGTCCAGATAGCAGCTCATCGCGCAAACATGGAAGCCGTGGCCATCTGGCTCAATCAAATCGATGTGGCCGCCATTCGCTCCGCCCGCACCGTGGATTCTGAAAAACGAGACTACTCCGCTGCGATTGGCGATGCCGTGGCGCGCAGCGTCCCGGTTTTTGTAGACCTCCGGGGCACCCCACAAACGTTTAAGGATGTGCGAAAGCTTGGCTTGTCCTGGCTCGACCGACTTGCCCCTCAGTGGTCCACTTTTGATGGTCAGCCGGCCTGGAATGACGACGTTTGCGCCCGCCAATCCGACACTCATGCGTATCGCGCACGTATCCATAAACGCGGGATTGTTCTTTAAGTCAGGCCAGCCCAGTTGCTCGTACAGATTGTCGCGAACAAATTCGCTTTGGCGCGGATAACCGCTTTGTACAGCGGCGAAACTTGGCTTCATGACTTGCCTCCGTTCGGCTTACAAGGATAGAGACGGGACAGGGTTTCCAGCACCAGGACGGCAGCGTTCGTCCTTCGTCGATCAGCGCTTAATTGAGCGATGGCTTGGACGACGTCGATATGAATTTCGTGCGGTGGCGCATTGCGCGGATCGCACCAACGCTCGCCTTCCGTCAAATCCTTGACGCCATCCATATAGCCCCTGGCCGTTTCCCGATCGACGTAGGCGTCGCCTTTTGGCGTGGTATGACGCTGCGATGGGTCGCCAAGGTATTGTCGGATCAGCTTGTCACCGCTGATAGCGGTGCTGAGCGGCGCTCCATGGGACATCAAAGGAAGCGAAAGCGCCGTGATCAGGAAGATTGTCTTCATGTCGCCGCCTTCTGACCGGCCAGCCTGTCTTGATAGGCGCCCGATGCCAGCAGCGTCAGTGCCGCTGGTGAGGTCGGACGAGTGGGCAGAAAGCAAGTACGCTGCTTTAACTTCTCATAGCCGATTAATATTGCGACTATGCGTTGAAATCGAGGATAGTCCTTGCTTGTCATTTCATCTCCGTAACTAGGGTTGAAATTGCAGTAAATTCAATGATATCGCAATGCCATCAATCACCAGCCTTTTCGGCCGATTTATTCTGTCGCTGTTTCCAGAGCCCGCCTCGTTAGATCCGGGGAAACGTTGCGGACATGGGCCTAGGCAATGCATGGTCAGCACGGACAAGGCGCGGGGAGCTTGCGTGGCTTGCCATGCAACGACGAACAACGCTGCCCTGTCTGGCATGCGCGCCAGTAGCGGCGCCGATCTGGCGAGATGTTTTTTAGTGCGCCATCAGCACCGGCACGCTCATCGATTCGAACAAGGTGCGGGTGACCCCGCCCAGGATGGTTTCGCGCACGCGCGAGTGGCCGTAGGCGCCCATCACCAGCAGGTCGGCATTTTTCTGCGCGACCAGCGCCAGCAGAGCCTCGCCCACGTGCTGGCGCTTGTGGGCCAGCGGGTGGATCGCGAAACTGGCGCGCACCCCGTGCCGCGCCAGCCAGGCACGCGGATCGGCCGCCTGCGCTTCGGCCACCGTGTGACTGCCCGGCCCGGTATCGAACACGGCCAGGTCGACGCTGCCCGCGTGGCGCAGCAGCGGCAGCGCCAGGCGCAGCGCGATGGCCGCTTCGCGGCTGGCGTCCCACGACACCAGCACGCGCTGCCCGACGCTGGCGCGCTCGCCCGAGAACGGCGCGATCAGCACCGGGGTGCCGGCGTGCAGCACCACGTCGGCGGGCAGGTCGGCCAGCAGGCCCGGCCCGCCCTGATCGGGATCGGATTGGCTGAGCACGATCACATCGGCCACCCGGCCATGCAGGCACAGGCCGCCGGCGGCGTCGTCGTCGATCACGCGCCCTTCGTACGAGGTCAGCCCGGCCGCCGCGCAGCGCGCGGTAAACGTCGCCAGCGCGGCCTGCGCCTGTTCGCGCAAAAAGCCCAGGTGCAGCGCCAGGGTGGGGTCGCCCTGACCGGGCGGCAGGCTCGGATGGAGCGCGCGCGCCACGCCGGTCGGCGCCACCCCGACCAGGTGCCCGCCCTGCCTGGCCAGCGCGATGGCCACGCCGAGGCGCCCGGAAACCGATGGATTGTCGTCAACGTGAACGAGGATAGTCTGGTACGCCATGCATGCTCCTGTGTCGATGGACGTGATATGCATCATCTTAAACCATCTTTCCCCAAGCTTTGATATTGCTCAATGTTGCGCACGGTAACCACCCTAGACTTGGGTTCGGACTTCACCACGATGACAGGAAAGCATGATGGAAATCAAAAGAGTGGCACTCGTAACCGGGGGCATGGGAGGTTTGGGTACGGCAATTTGCCAGCGTTTGCACCGGGCAGGGTTCAGCGTGGCGGCCACCTATTCGCCGCACAACAGTTCACCCGAGGGCTGGCTGGCGGCGCAGCGCGACGAGGGTTTTCGCTTTTCGGCGTACAAGGTCGATGTGGGCGACTTTGCCGACAGCGAATGGATGGTGCAAAAACTGTTGTCCGAACAGGGGCGCCTGGATGTGCTGGTCAATAACGCCGGCATCACGCGCGACCGCAGCCTGGCCAAGATGCAGCACGACGACTGGGTTGACGTCATGCGCACCAATCTCGACAGCGTGTTCAACCTGTCCAAGCAGGCGATCGAACCAATGATCGCGCAAGGCTGGGGGCGGATCATCAATATCTCGTCGGTGAACGGGCAGAAGGGCGCTTTCGGGCAGACCAACTATGCCGCCGCCAAGGCCGGCATGCACGGTTTCACCAAGGCGCTGGCGCTCGAAATGGCGCGCCATAACGTGACCGTCAACACCGTCTCGCCGGGCTACCTGCGCACCAACATGGTGATGGCGGTGCCGGACCAGGTGATGAGCAGCCGCATCCTGCCGCAGATTCCGGTCGGACGGCTGGGCGAGCCGGAGGAAGTGGCGGGCCTGGTCGCCTACCTGTCGTCGGACGAGGCGGCGTTCGTGACGGGCGCCAACATCGCCATCAATGGCGGACAGCACATGAGCTGAAACGCCCGCGCGTGCGCAGCCCTTCGCTGTGCATGTGCCGCGATTGCCTGGCGCGCCCGATGGTCGCGTCAGCGCTTCTCGGCGCGGGTCTGGCAGGCGATGCACAGGCGCGCTTCCGGGCGTGCCTGCAGGCGCGAAAAGCCGATCGGATTGCCGCATTCCTCGCATTCGCCGTAACCGCCGTCCTCGATGCGCGCCAGCGCCTGGCGGATGGTGCGCTGTTGCGCCACGTGGTGGCCGGCCGCTTCCAGCGCCAGGTCGTTGAGCAGGCGCACGGTGGCTTTGTCGGCCGGTGAGGTTTCGACCTCCTGCACCGCCAGGTCGCGCGGGCCGGCCGCCACCTCGGCCTCGTCGTGGCGGGCCAGTTCGGCCAGCCGCTGTTCGAGGACGGCTTTGAGGAGCGCAAGCTGCCCAGGTTCCAGTCCGTTCATGATCGAGGCTCGGGAAAGTTGATGTTGTGTTGGCGTAGCGGCCCGGGTGGGCGCGCGCGCATTGAGATGAGTGTAGCGCGTTCGCGCGGCGCTGAATACCGGCGCACGCGCGCCGGCGGCGATGGCTATCTGGCCAGATAGGGCCTGTTGGGGCTATTGGGCCTTGATCGCCTTGATACGGTCGCGCACATCCTTGAGCGCGAGCGAGACGGTGCCGGGCACGCCGCTGGCCGCCGCGCCGGCCAGTCCGACCACCGCCGCCACCAGCCCGGTGACGTTGGCGATGACGCTGATCTTGCGGATTTTTTCGGCGGCGTCGGCGGTCAGGGCCAGCACGTGCTGTTGCGGCTGGCCCAGGCCCTTGACCACGGCGCGCGCCGCGTCCAGGTACAGGGCGTGCACGTGCTGGCGCAACAGCAGTTCCTCGTCGAGCAGGGCGAAGGCGCCGTTGCGCTCGTCCTCGCCCAGCCTGGCGTCGCCCGGCGCGCGGATGGCCACCAGCGCGCGTTCATGGATGGCGCTGGCGACGCCTGATAATTGTGCGGCCAGCGCCATGATGTCTTCCACACTGGCCAGTCCGTCTTGATCGGTCTTCATAGCATACCTCGGGTCGGTTTAGTCGGTTGCCAGGCCGGCGCGAATCAGGCGCAGGTCGCGCACCACGTCGGAGAGCATGTGGCGCATCTCGGACGAGGACATGGTGGCCAGGTTCTCGCGCAACTGCTGGTGTCCCTGCGCCACCTTGGCCAGGCCCTGGCGCGCCAGGTCGATGCGGCGGTCGACCAGGCGGTACTCGCTGGTCTTGGCTTGCACATGGGCGCGCGCCAGGGTGTACAGCAGGCGGTCCTGCGGCCGGTCGGCCATGGGCAGGGCCACTTCGAAAAAGCCGAGCACGGTTTTCTTTTCATTTTCGTGGGCGCTGGCGTAGATGTCGGTCAGGCTGATCATCGCTTCGAGCAGCACGCGCACATCGGCGTCGCCTTCGCGCACCATGGTTTCCACGCTTTCTTTCTGGAAGTGCGAGGTGATCGCGCGCGTCAACAGGCGCGCCAGGCCGGTGTAGGCGGCCACCTGCTTCTGGCCGAGCGTGGTGTCGGTCATGCCGCTCAGGCCCACGCTAAAGGTGTCGATCTGCGGCGTGAAATCGTAGCGCCCCTGGCCCGCCAGCTGGCTCAAGGTCTGCATGTACAGCACCACGGCTTTCTGGATGGTCACGAAGTCGTTGTAGGCGGCGTGCCGCCTGCCGTCGTTTTCCTTGGCGAGCTTCTCGGCGGCGGGCGGCAGGTAGGGTTGCTCGCGCAGATAGGTGTCGCGGTAGCGCGTGGACAGTTCGGCGTAGCCGCCCAGCCGGGCCGAGGCGTCGGCGAATTCGCGCACCTCCTCCAGGTTGACCCGGTTGCTGGCGCAGCCGCCCAGCAGCAGGCTGGCGGCGAGGAGGGCGGAGGTGAAGAGGGTGCGAAGGGCGTTCATACATCCTTTCAGGCGGGCGCGGGAAGGCTGGCCAGAAGTTCCCATTCTTGCGCCGTTGATTTGAATCGGGTTTGCTTAAAGTCAAACTTCGCTAATGTTTCCATCGGCGAAATATGCCTTCGATCATGTTGTTCATTTTGTCATGAATTAAGTAAATACGCTACGCCAATGCAGGCCGGCGATGGTCTCGCCGCGCGGGTGGTATTCGCAGCCGACCCAGCCTTTGTAGCCGAGTTCGTCGAGCAGGGCGAACAGGTAACGGTAATGGATTTCGCCGGTACCCGGTTCGTGGCGGCCCGGGTTGTCGGCCGCCTGGATGTGGCCGATCAGGGGCAGGTGCGCGCGGATAGTATTGGCCAGTTCGCCTTCCATGCGCTGCATGTGATAGATGTCGTATTGCATGAACAGGTTTGGCGCGGCGCACTCGGCGATCACCGCCGCGGCCTGGGCGCTGCCGGTGAGGAAGTAGCCGGGCATGTCGTAGGTGTTGATCGGCTCGATCATGAGGTCGATGCCATGCGCGGCCAGTTGGGCGGCGGCGAAACGCAGGTTGGCGATGTAGGTCTGGTGCGCGTGTTCGGGCGCGAGGCCGGGCGGCGCGATGCCGGCCAGGCAGTGCAGGCGGCGCACGCCGAGCGCGACGGCGTAGTCGAGGGCCAGCGCCACGCTGTCCTGGAATTGACCGATGCGGCGCGGGTCGCAGGCCAGGCCGCGCTCGCCCGCGTTCCAGTCGCCCGGCGGCAGGTTGTGCAGCACCAGTTGCACGCCGCAGCGCGCCAGGCGCTCGGCGATCTGGTCCGCGTCGAAAGCGTAAGGGAACAGGAACTCGACGCCGTCGAAACCATTGGCGCGCGCGGCGGCGAAGCGGTCGAGGAAGCTCACTTCGGTGAACATCAGGCTGAGGTTGGCGCAGAATTTGGGCATCGGAAGACCTGGACGTTGGCAAGGCGCTATCGTAAACCACATTGTTGGTCGTGGCGCGGATTCGGGGCAGGCGAGTCAGGGATACAATGCCAACTGTACTGACGATGTTTGGCCTGCGCGTGGTCATCTACCCAAACGATCACCGACCTGCTCATGTTCACGTTCAAGGTAAGGGATATGAAGCAGTGTTCCATCTGAATTGCCCGGACGGGCCTCCTCAGTTGCGCGAGAACTACGGTTTTTCGCAAAGGGAACTTGGAAAGATTGCAGCTGCGCTTGTCAAAAATCTGGCGCTGCTATGTGCTCAATGGAGGGGAATCCATGGATATTTCTGATTCAACATTTGAGGCCGCGAACCGCCGCGGAGCAGCAAAGAAAATGACTTTTCCGGCGGCGGTGGCGGTACGTTACGACCGTCGCATTTCACGCATCGTGATTTCGCTGGCATCCGGCTTGCAAATTGCTTTTGCGCCCCGTGATGTACAAGGTTTCGAAAACGCCCATCCGGCAGACCTGGTCGATGCTCAGATCAGCCCTTCCGGGTTGGGCGTGCATTTCCCCAAACTCGATGCCGACCTGTATCTCCCCACGCTGCTGGAGGGCTTTCTCGGTTCCAGGCGCTGGATGGCTGCACAGATGGGCAAGGTGGGCGGCGCGCCAGCGAGCGATGCCAAGACGGCCACCGCGCGTGAAAGCGGCAAGCTTGGTGGCCGTCCAAAGAAAACCAGGGATGTGGCTGGCACCTGAGCAAGTCAGAACGCACTCCTTCGGCCTCATCGTTCGGTCGAAGGCATTGCCCCATCCGCAATCGTCCCCATCGGCGTGAGCAGCCAGGCCAGCAGCGCCGCCCCCACCAGGAACAATCCGGCGCCACCGAACAGCTGCGCCAGGGTCATGTATTGCAGCAGCCAGCCGGTCAGCGCCGCCGACAGTGGCGCCACGCCCATGAAGATGAACATGAAGATGCTCATGGCCCGCCCCAGCATGGCGCGCGGCACGCGTTGCTGCAGCCAGCTGAACACGGCCACCTGCACGAAGCCGCCCAGCACACCGATCGCCAGCAGCAGGGCCGCCGCCTGCCAGGTCGCCGCCACCAGCCCCAGCGGAATGAGCAGCATCCCGACCAGCACATCGACCAGCAGCACCGTGGTGCCGAAATTGCGGACCCGGAACTTGCCCAGCACGCCGCTGAGCGCCATCCCGGCCAGGCTGCCGGCCCCGTGCACGCCCATGATCACGCCCAGCGCCGAGGCGCCGTGCAGCACCGTGTTGGCCAGCACCGGCAGCGCCACCTGCATCGCGCCGCCCACGACAAACGCGCACAGGCCCCAGTACAGCATGCTGGTGCGCAGCGCCATGTCGTTCCACACCATCTTGACGCCGGCGCCAACCGCGCGCAGCACCGGTTCCGGCGCCGTTTTCGGCGCCGCATGCAGCAGGCGCACCTTGGACAAGGTCCAGGCCGACAGCAAGAAGCTGGCGCTGTCGAGCGCGAAGGCGATGCCGATGCCGTTCGCGTTAGCGGCGCCGCCGGCGCGGCTGCCGTCGCCGAACAGCGCGATCAGCATGCCGGCCAGCAGCGGACCGGCCAGCATGGTCACCTGGCGGATCCCCATCATCACGCCGTTGGCCAGCGGCAGTTGCGCCGGCGCCACCACGTTCGGCAGCATCGAGGTGCCGGCCGGGATGCTGAAGGCCGAGGCGAAACCGATCGCCAGCGCCAGCGCGCTGATCAGCAACAATTGCATGTGGCCGGTCAAGACCATCGCTGCCAGCAAACCCAGCAAGACGGTATTCACGTACTTGCTGATCATCAGCATCGACTTGGGCGAGTAGCGGTCGACCAGGGCGCCGCCGAGCAAGATGAAAACGGCGCGCGGCACGCTCATCAGGGCAATCACCAGGCCCATCTTGAGCGGGTCGCCGGTGCTTACCAGCACCAGCCAGGGCAGGGCGATCATGGTGAACTGGTCGCCCATGGCCGAGATGATGGCGCCGCCCATCATCCAGCGGAAATTCGGCTCGCCCAGCAGGGCCGCGCGCGCTTGTTTTTGCTCGTCCATGGGCTTAGCTGTTGCTCAGGTTGATGCCGGCGATCTGGCCCAGGATGGCCGACATCGCTTCGAGCTGGTCCGGTGGGAAGGGACGCAGCGCTTCGCGGCTGATCAGGTCGACGACATCGCTGGCGTTGAGCGCCAGTTCCTGCCCGCTGGCGGTGATGACGGCAAAGCCGACGCGGGCGTCGCGCGGGTCGGCTTCGCGCGTGACCAGGCCGATCTTTTCCAGCGGCAGCAGGCTGCGCGTGATGCCGGAGGCGGTCAGTCCCAGCCGCTCGGCCAGGTCGACCCGGCGCAGGCGGCCGCCCGGTGCGCGGCTCAGGTGGTTGAGGATCTGGAAGTCGGAAAAGCTGATGCCGTGGTGTCCGCCCAGGGAATTGTCGAAGCGGCGCAGCAGGGCCGCGTTGGCGCGCGCCATGCGCAGGCACAGTTCGGCGTGGGAATTGAGTTCATTCATTGCGATCTCCTTTAGTGATGCGGTATAGATGTTTGAGTACGCAAGTATATATGGTTTTTCAAGGCGTGGGAGGAAATCTGCGCATCGCATCGCATCGCATCGCGTCCGGGCGACGCTGGCAATCTTGTCAACGATCCAAAAGGAAAATTTCATTTGCTCAAAGTGGCGACGAACAGTGCATGATGCTCAAGACTGACCGACGCTACGCCCACCCAGTCGACAGCGCCGCTATGAATCGAGCAACGAATGCTGGAAATAGCGCACTGGTCGTGGATTCGGGTATGAGTTTTAGCGCGGCAAGCAAGCTGCGAGGGAAAATGCCCAGAAGATGGGATTGGCATATTACGAAGGGAAAAATGATGTATTCAAGCGGGTGGGTCCGTAAAGCGAGTATAGCGCTGGCATGTGGAATTTCATGCGCTTTTGCAAGTGGTGCGGATGCGCGAACTGCCGCTAACGTTGCGGGGAAATGTATTATGGAATCGGAACACGCCGCTGCTGTCACCCTGTCCAAACAGGCGGATAAGCTCATTGACGACGGCAATTATGTAACTGCAATTACCTTGCTCGATCGGGGAATTGGCATCGTGGGTAACGCGTATCACAGTCAGGATGTCATTGATGACACGGGAATGAAGCTGACGCTGTCTCACATTGAAGAACGGAAGGGGTCGCTGAGTAGCGCGGCCAATTTGCGAAGCAGAGTGCTGTCTTCAAGGCTGGAATTATATGGCCAACGTCTTGAATGCACGAAGAAAAAATAGGGCTGCCAATGTATGCTTTGGCTGCGCTTCCTGCCTGGCTTGTCCTGGGCTGCGCAGCAAGCGCCATCTCTGTATCCGGCGCACGCTCCCTGAAGTGATGCGGTACAGATGTTTGAGTACGCAAGCATGAGTACTTGAAAAGCGCGTGGATTCATGCCCGCTCATCGTTGCAGATGGCGAACACGTAACCACGCGCGAAGGCGTGCGTCCGGCGACAGAGCGCCGGACTAGCTGCTTACTTAGCGGCCACGGCCACCCGAACGATGCGGCGCCGCCGGACGCGGACCGCGCGCGCCAGCCGTACCGCCACCGCCGCCGCCGCCACCACCAGCGCTGCGTGGCTTGGCCGGAGCACGGCCACCGCCGCCGCCAACCTTGACCACTTGCCCGCCGCCGGAACGACCACCACGGCCGCCATGGCCTGGCGCGCCGCTACGCAGTTGCACAGGCTGTGCGCGTGCGGTCGGGTCCGGCTCGAAACCGGCGATGATCTGGCGCGGCAGGGTTTGCTTGATCAGCTTTTCGATATCCTTGAGCATGTCGTGCTCGTCCACGCAGACCAGCGACACGGCTTCGCCGGTGGCGCCGGCGCGGCCGGTACGGCCGATCCGGTGCACATAGTCTTCAGGAATGTTCGGCAGGTCGTAGTTGACCACGTGCGGCAATTGGTCGATATCGATACCGCGCGCGGCGATGTCGGTCGCAACCAGCACTTGCAGCGCGCCATCCTTGAATTCCGACAGCGCCTTGGTGCGCGCCGACTGGCTCTTGTTGCCGTGGATCGCCATGGCGCCGATGCCATCGGCGCCAAGTTGCTCGACCAGCTTGTTGGCGCCGTGCTTGGTGCGGGTAAATACCAGCACCTGGGTCCATTTGTTCGACTTGATCAGGTGCGACAGCATCGGATGCTTCTTGTCGCGGTCGACCGGGTGGATCTTCTGCGAGATGACTTCGACCGTCGAATTGCGGCGCGCCACTTCGATCATGGCCGGCTTGTTCAGCAAGCCATCGGCCAGGGCCTTGATCTCTTCCGAGAAGGTGGCCGAGAACAGCAGGTTCTGGCGCTTCGGCGGCAGGGCGGCCAGCACTTTCTTGATGTCGCGGATGAAACCCATGTCGAGCATGCGGTCGGCTTCGTCCAGGATCAGGATTTCGACCTTCGACAGGTCGACCGTGCGCTGTTCCATGTGGTCGAGCAGGCGGCCTGGCGTTGCCACCAGGATGTCGACGCCGTGCTTGAGCTGCTTGATCTGCGGATTGATGCCAACGCCGCCGAAGATCACGGCCGAGTTCAAATTGGTGTACTTGCCGTACACGCGTACGCTTTCCTCGACCTGGGCCGCCAGTTCGCGGGTCGGGGTCAGGATCAGCGCGCGCACCGAGCGCGGCGAGGTTTTGCTGCCCTGGGCCGCGCCGACCGCATCGGTCGAGAGGCGGTTCAGGATCGGCAGGGTAAAACCGGCGGTCTTGCCGGTGCCGGTCTGTGCGCCCGCCAGCAGGTCGCCGCCGTTCAGCACGGCGGGGATCGCCTGGGTCTGGATCGGGGTCGGGACGGTGTAACCGTGTTCGGTTACGGCACGAACGATAGCATCGGACAGGCCGAGTTTAGAAAATGACATGATAACTTTATGGTGGAGATCGGCCCGTCGCTCATGCAATAAGCGCCAGTCGCAGGCAATCAATATTAGAAAATCGTGGTGGCAAAGGCACTGGAAACGGTGCCACCCGACATTGCGGCATACACAGCGATGCTAAATTTAACAGAAATCAGTTTCGCTGTGGAAATTTCACGTGCGGCTTGTGAAGCCTGGCGGAGGGAAAGCGGAGGCCTTACACGGCCTCCGGTACAGCGTCACGGCGTATTTTACGCGAAAGGCGCGAGCAGCGTGACCATCTGGCCAAACACCTTCGGGCTGGCGGCGATGATATCGCCCTTGTGCAGGTAGTCGGACTCGCCGTTGAACTCGCCGACGATGCCGCCCGCTTCCGTCACCAGCAGCGAGCCGGCGGCGATATCCCAGGCTTTGAGGCCCTTTTCGTAGAAGCCGTCGCTGCGGCCGGCGGCCACGTTGGCCAGTTCCAGCGCGGCCGAGCCGGCGCTGCGCACGGCCTGGCAACGTTCGGCGACGACGCCGTACATTTTCATGTATTCAGCCAGCGCGCGCGGGCCGGCGGCGTGGCCGGAGCACAGCAGGGTGTTGGCCAGGCGGTCGTGTTTGGTGACGCGGATACGCTTGTCGTTCAGGTAGGCGCCGGCGCCTTTGCTGGCGGTGTACAGGTCGTTACGCACCGGATCGTAGATCACGGCCTGCGTGACGATGCCGCGCTGGGTCAGCGCGATCGAGACGCAATAGTTGGGATAGCCGTGCATGAAATTGGTGGTGCCATCGATCGGGTCGATGATCCAGGCGAATTCACTCTCGTCGTTCAGGTTGGCGGATGCACCCGATTCCTCGGCCAGGATCGCATGGTCGGGATAGGCTTTGAGCAAGGTCTCGATGATCGCCTGTTCGGCCGCCTGGTCGACATCGGTGACGAAATCGTTGTGTTGTTTTTCAGTAACACTGATCCGGTCGACGTCGAAGGACGCGCGCTGGATCACGGTGGCGGCGCGGCGAGCTGCCTTGATCGCCGTATTGAGCATTGGGTGCATGTGGAGCTTCCGTTAAAAGAACGCTAACGCCCACGGCGCCCCCTTGGGCGCAGCGTACGGTAGAGAACAAGAATGAATTAAAGAGCGGTGCGGCGGCGAACTGGTTAAAATCGCGGGCTGGTCAGCCCTGTTTTTAATCATCCGCCACTGCGCGATAGCGCTATTTTAAATGAACACGCCCGAAATCAACACGTCTGTTTTCAAACGCCTGCGATTTGTCCTGGTCGAGACCAGCCGCGCCGGCAATATCGGCGCGGTCGCGCGCGCCATCAAAACCATGGGATTTTCCGACCTGGTGCTGGTCAACCCGCGCTTCCCCGATGCCTTGCAAGACCCGGAAGCGGTGGCGTTCGCCAGCGGCGCCCAGGATGTGCTGCAAGGCGCGCGCATCGTCGGCAGCATCGGCGAGGCCCTGGAAGGGTGCAATTTCGCCGCGGCGGTGTCGGCCCGCCTGCGCGAATTCTCGCCGCCGGTGCTCACTCCGCGCGCGTTCGCCGGCCATGTGGCGGGGCAGGGCGACTTGTCGGCCGCGCTCATTTTCGGCAACGAGCGCTTTGGTTTGCCGAACCAGATCGTCGAGCAGTGCAATGTGCTGATCAATATCCCCGCCAATCCCGATTATTCCTCGCTCAACCTGGCGCAGGCGGCCCAGGTGCTGGCCTACGAATGCCGGGTGGCCGGCGACACCGATGCGCCGGCGCCGAGCGCGATCGGCTTTCATGGCGACTCCGCCAGCCTGGACCAGGTCGAGGGCATGTATGCGCACCTGGAACAGGCGCTGGTGGCGATCGATTTTCTCGACGCCGACAATCCCAAGAAACTCATGCCGCGCTTAAAGCGCCTGTTTGCGCGCACCCAGCTCGAGACCGAGGAAGTCAACATCCTGCGCGGCATCGCGCGTCACATCCTCAAGGCGCGCCCTTGATTGAAGCGCAAGCGTCCATCGATCACCTTGTTGCAGTCCGGCGCAGAACATGCGTACTATTACCGGGCCGAATCAGGCGGTCGAGGCCGCCGGAGAGGCGATAGCGCTGCCGGCGATAACATCAATGCATCCATTGCAAAATTGATATTAAGTTTTTGGTATCATTGAGCGTTTTGTCCCCGCCAAACACCAGCCGCCATTCACCAGTCCAGAGGGATCCATGCATTCCAAACCCGGTTTCATCATTTGGTCCAGCACGATTATCTGCGTTGCGCTTGCCATTGCAGCGCTGTCGAACACGCTGGCGCAGACCAGCGAAGCGGCGCGTGGCCAGTCCCTCGGTATCCTCTTGGTATGCTTCTTGGCAGCCGGGACGTCGGTATGGCGCCTGATCCGGCTCTACCGCACCGCCAATGAAGTGGCCGATATCACCAAGGTGCCGTTCGGCGTGCCGCTGCGCCCGTCCCGCAGCAAGGCCATGACCGTGGCGATCGGCATGCTGGCAATCGGCGCCATGCCCCTGATCACGATGACAACGCTCACGCCGATCATTCGGGGCGGCGCGTGGTTGCTGGTGGCCGGTGGCGTGGGAATGCTGGCGGCGGTGCTGGCGCGCCTCCTGCCGGTCGGGCAGATCACTTTGCGCGCCGACGGTTTGGCGTTGGCAGGCCGTGGCTTGCCGATCGTTTTGCCGTGGGAGCGCATCAGCGCGGTGGAAGGCGGGGAGTACGGCGGCAATCCGGCGATCTTCCTGTGGCTGGACTCGCCCGAGACAATCGCCGTGCCGCCCGGCAAACACAAGGCCTTCATGCGCCAGGTCGCGTTTTGCCGCAACTTAATGGACGCCGATTATTACCACCCCACCATCAGCTACGGGGTCGGACTGGCCTCGCTGGTGGCGGCGATCGACCACCACCGGCGCAAAGCCAGTGGAGGATGATGCAAACGTGCTCGGCGCACAAAAGTGCTTATGCAGGCAGTGCTGACTGCGCTGAGCGCGTCCTTTGGCCCCAGGCGCTGGCTCGTATGCCGCTGCATGTGGCAGCGCCGCTCGTCAAGGCTGAGGTGACTGGTGCAGCGCGGTCTGTTGTCCGAGGCGCGCGGCCAGCAATGAACCGCCAGCGCGGGGGCGCGGACGCAACACTTGGTAAGGTTAAGGAAAAAATAATTCCCCTGGGTAAAAGTTAATGTTGTAAAATCGGCAATTGCGAACCAGCCGAGCTTTCCATGTCCGACCAATCCAGCGCAAGCCACTTTTCCGTCCTCCAGCAGATCGGCCTGATCACGCGCAACCAGGTCCAGCGCGCGCTGGCCCATCCCCAGGCGGGCGAGCTGGCCGACTATCCGCAGCTGGCCGACCATCTGGTGTGGCTGGTCCTGCGCGACATTCTCGAAGAAGACGATCTCGAGCAAAAATACCAGCGCTTCCTGAGCACCTACAGCGGCGAGGACCGCGAACAGCACCGGCGCGCGATCGACATCGCCTTGCTGAAGATTCATGGCGTGCGCGAAGGCTTGAACCGCGACTGGTTCGACACCCTGGTCGCCGAGAGCATCATCACCGACGAGGAGCGCACGCGTGCCCTCGAGGCGCTGCCGGGCGACGAGATGCTGGCCTCGGCGGCGGCGGCCTTCGTCTGGATGGTGTATGCCCAGGTGATCACCCACGAACGGCTCGACGAGATCCGCGCGGTCACCGGCGGCAGCGCCGGACGCGCCGCCATCCTGGCAGAAGTGCAAGAGATGTTCGGCAAGATTTCTTCCGCAGCGCGCAGCACCGTCATCCGAGGCATTTTTCCCGGCCCCTTGTGGCTGTGGATCGGCGCCGCGCTGGCCTTCGTCGGCTACATTGTGTGGTCGCTGGTGCGGCCGGACCCGATCCCGGAGTGCACCGACCGCGAGGTCACCTCCACCGTCGCGTCGATCATGTTCCGCCTGAACGTGGACGAAGGCGTCAACGCTTACCTGCGCCCCGGCGGCGAGCGCGCGCCGCGCGCCTCGGTCGACGGCATCCGCGAAGTCGGTTTCGACGAGGTCGGCCGGGTGCGCGGCTGCATCGGCACCTTGACCATGGGCCCGATCGAACGGCCGTACGCCTTTACGGTGGCGCGCGGCAAGGAAGGCGGCTACAGCGTCACCGGCGCCGATCCTGACATCGTGCAAGCGCGCTTCGGCAAGGGCGCTGGCCCCGCCAGCGCCGACAGCAAGGGCGCGCCGGTCGGGCGCGCCAATATCGACAAGGCGTTTCGCGCCGCGGCCGACAAGTTCAAGGCGGATGCCGGCGACGAGCGCCTGGCAAAGATGATGGAGAGCGTGGCCGGCACGCCGCGCCTCGGCGCTCGCACCAGCCAGGGCGCGCCGGAGCGCACGCGCGACATTCCCGAGATCGAGCCGCTGGCGCCATGCCGCGAAATCACGCCAGGCGGCACCTACAGTTGCCGCCTGCTGGTCGAGCGCAAGGATCCCATGCTGGCGCTGTTCGGCGGCGCATCGGCGAGCGTGTTCGAGGCCGATTTCAGCTTCGTGCGCCAGGGGGACGGCTGGGCCATGGCCGACAGTTTCACCCAGGAGTACCAGGGCGCCATCGACGCGGCGCGCAAGAAAGCGCTCGCCGCCGCGCGGGCAGATGCGCCCAAATGATATGCGCCATGTCATGGGCGTGAGCTCCTGATTCCAGTCCGGCCCGGTTCCCGCATGACAGGCGCCGGGCCTTCTTCGCCTTCTTCGCCTCCTTCGTCTTCTTCCCGCTCCCGATGACCGACACACCGCCATCCTGTGCTTTTGCTTACCTGCGGTACATCGACCTGCTGAGCGCCAAGCGATGCCGGCTTGCCCTGGCGGACCCCGAGGGGCAAGCGCTGGCGGCCAGTCCCTCCCTGGTCGAGCCCCTGGCATGGCTGATGCGCAAAGGGATGGTGTCGGCGGACGAGCTGGTCGCCGCCTTCGATCACCTTGAGCTGGCCAGCGACCAGGACATGTTCGATCAGGCGCTGGAACGATACGAGTTGTTTTGCATCGAGGGCAGCGCCGTCTGCATAGACCTGATGGTGCGCGAAGGCTTGCTGCGGGCGGACGAGCGCGACGGCGTGCTGGAACGCATCGGGTTCGAAAAGGTGCTCACCTTGCCCGGCGAGGTGCTGTTCCAGATGGTGAACTGCGGTTTGATGACGCGCGCGCGTTTCGACGCCTTGCATGGCGTCATCGGCGGCAGCGCCAGGCGCGCCGCCATCCTCGATTTTGCCGATTTTTTGTTTACCTCTGCGCAACAACGCAAGGACCTCAAACCAATCGCGCCACCGAAGGGAATGTGGATCTGGTTCCAACTCGCGCTGTTGTTGCTCGGACCGGTGTTGCTGGTGTTCGCCATCGCCGGCGTCATGCGGCTGTTTACCGCGCTGCCCGCCTGCGATGGCTGGTCGGTGCGCAACAAGATCGACAGCATGCTGCCGCGCGGCGTGGGCGCCACGTCCGGCGGCATGCGCGAGGTCGGCTATATCAAACAGGCCGGGGTGCGCGGCTGCGGCGCCACGGTCCATATCGACGGCAAGGCCTTTGCGTTCGCCTACACCGTCGCCAAGGACGAGAAAGAGGGCGACTTGCTGGTGGTCCAGGCCGATCCGGCGATTGTCGAGGCGCGCTTCGGCCGCCTCGACGCCGATGGCGAGGCCCCCGACCTGACTTACCCGATCAAGCGCAGGATGCTCGAAAGTGCCTTGCGCTACGCGGTGGCGTCGTCCAAAACGCAGGCCGAGCTGCTCGACGCCGAACTGCGGGAGCGGCTGGCACGCAAAAAGATGGGCTACCGATGGGAATTATCGGCCCGCGAACGGCGCGGCGAAATCGCCGACATCGAACCGGTCGCGCCGTGCCGTGCGCTGGTGGTGAACAAGCGCTACAGCTGCCGCCTGCTGATCGAACGTAACGACCCGCTGCGCATGGGCGTGGGCGCTCGTCCCACCTTGCATGAGGGCGAGTTCACCTTCGTGCCGGGCGGGTATGACGGGGTCTGGACGGTTGGCGAATACTTCAAGTCGGAATACCAGTCGGCCATTGCGGCCCCGCGCGCCGCAGCGCCTCACTGAGCGCCGCCGCCAACAAGGCGGCGCGCGCTGTTCGGCTGGGGCGATCAGCTTTCCTCAGCCAGTTTCACCAAATGAAGCTGTTCGGGGATGGTCGGGCCAAGGAAATGCCTCGCATTTCCGCACATCCAGCAGCTGCAGAGGGTGGAGGTGTGCAGCAGTATCCCGAGGCGGCGCGGATCGCTACGGTTATCGATGCCTGAATAGAAACGGCGTGCTCGCTTGAGGCGAGCGGAATGATGACGCCGAAGTGCGCGTGACAGATTTTTCATGAATTTCTCCATTCACCCCGGCGGCACGATTGCCGCCGGGGATAGTTATGGAGTAACTCGTCCAATGGTAAATTTTCATCTTCTTCCTGTCGGCGATACTAAAACACGTCGAACGGTTCTTTGCGCCCGGCGTAGATGTGGCCCATGGCGCGCCGTTCGCGCCCGACGATGGTGTCCACGAAATGGGCCGGCTTTTTCATCTTCTTGAAGCTGGAGAAGCCACGATCGAGGAATTGGTGCAGCTCGCTCACGCCGGCCAGTTTGGCCGGCCCGCGCATCACCGACAGGGTCAGCGACAAGAGCGGAATGCGCACCAGCGAGCACAGCGAGTCGCCCAGTTGCTGCACCAGGTCGAGCTGGCGTGCGCGATCTTCCGGCGCGCTGGCGCTGCGGTAAGCCATCAGGTAGGCCGCTTCATCGACCTCGGCGCCGAGCACGCGCGCCATGCCGGTATCGAGCTTTTCGGTCAGCGCATCGAGCGCGATGGCGCCGGTGATGGTGTGCAGCGATTCGAGCGGCAGCAGTCGTTGCAGGCTGGGCACGATGCGTTCGAGGTCGGCTTCGCGCTGGCCCAGGTCGTGCGCGCCGTAGATATCGTTAAGAAAGAACGCGGCCGCCTCGCGCGTGTCGGGCGCGGCCAGCAGGTCCGGATGGGTGGCCGCCAGGCGCGCCGCCTGGTAGCGCTTGACGGCCGTGCGCGCCGCCTGCAGCGCCGGATCGCGGCGCGCCGCCTCGCGTTCGGCGGCCAGCGCGCGCAGATGGCGTTCCAGTTCGATGACCAAGGTGTCTTTGTTCATGTTTCTTGCACCGGAAACAGGCAGGGGAAGTCCGTACACTACCCCAAAAACAGCACGGCGGCCAGCAGCAGGGCCTGCGCCAACACCAGTCCGATTTGCCACAGCAGGAAGCGGCGCGCGCCTTGCCAGCGCTGCGCCAGGGTGCGCTGGAGCAATGGCGTGCTGCGGCCCATGCAGGCGCCGAGGGCGGCGTCGAAGGCGGCCTCGTGCCCGGGGTCGCGCGCCAGCAGGGCGAACAGGTCGGCGTCGAGCGCGGCGCGCCAGGCGAAGTATTTCTCGGCCAGGCCGAGCAATAAAGCCAGCGCCGGCGCCACCGGACTTGAGGAGCCGAGCAGCGCGCACACCACGCCCAGCGCCAGCAGCAGGGACGAGGCGTGGTCGATCGGCGCGCCCACGCGCAGGAAGGACGCCATCACGCCGGCGGCTGTGGCTTGTTCGCGCAGGATTGGCTCAGCCATGGGCGCGCGTTTCCAGCAGAGTTAATTGAGCATGGTTCAGCACCACCTGGGGGCGCGCCTGGCGCAGCATGGCCAGCGCCTGCGCGGCGTCGGCCGCCAGGCCACGGCGCAGCAGCCAGCCGGCGATCACCAGCGCGCTGCGCGAGTAACCGAGGGCGCAGTGCACCAGCACCGGTCCGTGCGCGCGCAGGCGCTCGAGGGCGTCGATGGCGGCGTCGAGCTGGGCCCGCGAGGGCGCGCGCAGGTCGAGCATCGGCACGCTCTCGTAATGCGCGCGCTTGTGCGGCGCGGCGTGGAATTCGGCGGTCAGGTCGAGCACCGCCATGCCGGCCAGCGCCTCGCGACCGGGCACGCGCCCGATCCAGACGCCCGGCGCCACTTCGGCGCGCGCGGCAATCGCGCGCGTGAACCAGCGCGACGAGGTCCAGGCGCCCATCTGGTAGGGCAGCAGCAGGGTGCGCGCGGCCCAGCTGGTGCGCCCGCCGTGTTTCTGGAACACACTGACGCCGAAGTGGCTGTAGGCCAGCGCCACCAGCAGCAAGGCGGTGCCGGGCCATGTCAGCAGCCAGGCCCAGCCGCCCAGCAGCGCCGCCGCCGCCCACAGGAGCGCGCCGGCAAGGCCGTAGAACAGCGCCAGCGGCTTGCCGCGTGCGCTAGGCGCTTCGGCGCGCCGCCAGCCGTGCGGGGCGTCGGGAAACACATACACGCAGGCCACCGCCACCAGCAGGCCGCCGACGATGTCGATCGCGTGGTGCTGGAAGGTGGTCAGGACCGATACGCCGATCAGGAAGAACCAGATGTGCAGCAGCCACCGCGCCAGCCCGCGCAAGTGGCGCGCGTACACCAGCCACAGCACGACCAGCAGGCTGATATGCAGCGAGGGCGCCTGGTTGAACGGCTTGTCGAACCCGGCCAGCGCCGTAAACAGCGCGCCGTTAAAGCCGGCGGTCTCGGGCCGGTCGAAGGAAAAGCGCAGCGGGAACAGGAAAAAGAAGAGCACCGAGACGCAGGTGGCCATCAAGAGGCGCTTGGCGTGGGTGTCGAGCTCGGTCTTGGTGACGCACATGAACAGCGAGACGGCATAAAAGGCGTCGATCGACATGTACGGCAGGATGGTCCAGTCCCAGAACGGGATATGCCGTTCCCATTCGAAGGCCAGGCTGCCCACGTGCGGCAGGCTGGCGCTCCACCAGTTGGCCAGCCCGTAGGTGAGGAAGAAGAAGGGGCCGAGGAAGGCCAGCCAGGCGCAGGCGCGGCGCCATGGCCGCCCGGCTGCCGCTGGCGAATCCAGCGGCGTCGCGAGCGCCTCCATTTAACGCACGGCCGCGCCGGTGCGGCGTGCCAGCGAAACGGTGAAAATGCCCCATTCGTCGGTGAACTGGTCGATTTTCTCGAAGCCGGCGTCGGCCACCAGCTGGTCCATC
Source organism: Massilia rubra (assembly GCF_011682065.1). Taxonomy (GTDB): domain Bacteria; phylum Pseudomonadota; class Gammaproteobacteria; order Burkholderiales; family Burkholderiaceae_D; genus Telluria_A; species Telluria_A rubra. Next base: position 151,304 of record NZ_VUYU01000012.1, read on the forward strand.
TCGCCCTGGGTGCGGCGGCGCATGACCCAGGCCTGGCCCTGGCGGTGACTGGTCAGCGAACGGGCGATCAGTTCGAGCTGCGGATGCCACGGCTGGCCGGTGTAGACCAGGTAGCCGCCTTGCTCGACCGCTTCGGCCAGGCCCGCCAGCGAAGCGCGGATCAGGGCGTTGTCGGGGAACAGTTCGTACAGGCCCGACACCACCGCCAGGGTCGGGCGCGGCGTGAGCGTGGCCAGCGAGGCGCGGTCAAAAGCGTCGCCGAGCACGAAGCGGGCGCGCCCGGCCAGGCCCATCGATTCGATCAGGCGCGAGCCGCCATCGACATTGAGCTGGCTGTAGTCGCGCAGCAGGATCTGCTCGACCCGTTGCTGTTGCGGCGCCAGCGCTTCCAGGATGTAGCGGCCGTGGCCGGCGGCGATGTCGACGATGCGCACCGGCGTGTGCGCCGCTTCCAGGCGCGTGATGGCGCTGGCGATCAGGCGTTCCAGGTGGGTCTTGCGCACGCGGATGCCGCGCCAGCCGACGCTGTCGAGGTAAATCCGGTCGACCAGGGTGCCCAGCAGGGGCACGCCGGTGGCCTTGTTGCGGTACACATAGTCGAGCGTGGTGCCGGAGTCGAAGCCGGTGTCGGCGCCGATGCGCAGGCCTTGCGAGAGCTTGGCGCCAACCCCGATCCAGAAGCGCGACATGGCCCAGTAGGCGCTGGCGGCGGCCGAGGAAGGCGGCAGGCTGATGCGGTCGAATTCGGCCTTGGTCAAGCCGTGCTTGTCGGCGTCCAGCAGGCTCGGCACGGACGCTGGCGCGGCGAACTGGCGCACGATGAAGGCGCGCGCCAGGTCGACCGCCTTGGCCCGGTCGAGTTCGCCCAAGGTGTCGTGATAAAAGCCGTCGAGCACGTGCTTTTCCTTGACCGGGCTGCCCAGGCGATCGAAAAAGGCGTGCTGCGGACCGTGATGCACCACCCAGTCGGCGCCTGAGATCAGCAACTGGGTTGGCACCGTGATGGCGCCGGCGTCGGCCACCACGCGCTCGCCCGTGTCGTACAGGCCGAGCAGGATGTTGACGGCGATCGGGCGGGTGATCAGCGGGTCGGCGTTGTAGGAGGCGATGCGGGCCGGATCGTGGGTCAGGAACTTGGCCTTGACGTAGGAATTGACAAAGAACTTGCCGCGCAAGGCTTGCATGAGTTTTAAGCTGGGGCGCGCCAGCGGCACGTACAGCTTGACCTTGAAGGCGGGCGAAGCGAGCACCAGGGCGCGGATCGCCGGCGCGTAGTCGTGCACCCAAGCCGACGCCACCACCGCGCCCACGCTTTGCGCAATCACCGCCAGCTCGGCCGGGGCGATGGCGTAGGTGGCGCCGATGTGGGCGATGAAGGCGTCCATGTCCTTGATCAGGGTGGCCATGCTCTCGGCGTAGCCGCGTTCGCCGCTTGATCGGCCCAGGCCGCGTGCATCCCAGGCGAAGAAGGCAAAGTCGGGCAGTTTCAGCTCGTCGACCAGGTGCGCCACGCGGCCCCCGTGTTCATGCCCCCGGTGAAACAGCACGACGGCGCGCTGGCCGCTCGTTGCCGCGCCGGGCCAGTAGCGGTAAAACAGGCGCGTACCGTCGAAGCTGTCGAAGCCGCATTCCTGGCATGTGCGTTGCGTGTTGTTGTCAGTGGTCATCGGTCAAGGTCCTGGGGGTGAGGGAGCGTGTAGGGGAGGAGGTCGGTCAGGCCGCGCCGTCAGGCCGTGCCGTCAGGCTGCGCCGGCGGCCGCGCGCCGCGCGCGGTTCCAGCAAGTGAGCGCCAGCAAGACCAGCAGGAGGATCAGCACCGGATTGAGGTAAGGCAGGACCGGCACGCCGAGGCCGATCAACAGGCCCAGCAGGCCGAAGAGGAAGGCGCGGTCGCTTTTGCCGGACGGGCCGTCGTAACGCCGTCCGGCGCCGGTCACCTGTCCCATGACGCCGACAAATTCGGTCAGGGCCGACAGGTACACGACCGCGTACACCAGTTGCGGGCTGACCCCGGCCAGCGTGGCGAACGGCACCAGCAGGGCGGCGTCGGCGATCAGGTCGCCCACTTCATTGAGCACGGCGCCCAGTTTGCTCTGTTGCCCGTGCTCGCGCGCCAGCATGCCGTCGACCGCGTTCAGGGCCATGCGCGCGAACATGAACAGCGGCAGCAGCAGGTAGGGCAGGGTCGAGGCGGCCAACAACATCCACGCGCCGTACGCCACCGAGGCCAGCATGGCCGCCACGGTGACCATATTGGCCGTGACGGCGCGCCGGAACAGCCACGTGGTGAACGGGCGCAGGAGAGCCTGGAAGCGTGGCTTGAGATCGTATATCGTCATCGTCGGGCAAGAAAAGTAGCGGGCAAAGTGGGTGAAAAGAGGAACGCGCGCGCAGGCGCGGATCGATGGCGCCCGGGTTCGACCGCAGCGCCTGTCCTGATGAATCCGGCGAAAAAACAGATTCTCTATAGTAATACATTCTATTATTACACGAAATTACGGTTCCTCAAAGTAATAAAACATAGTAATAACTATACGTTTAAAGTTAACCCGGGCGCATCCTTGTACCAGAAACTACTAGATGGATGACTCTAGTTTGTGCGATTTCGCGCACCCCGCTTTGGCGTACACTAGCCCAAAAAATAGTATGGAAAACAACGACATGGAGACAAAACGCAGAACCTTCCTCAAGGTCGGCGCCCTTTCGGCGCTGGCCCTGGCGGCGGGCGGCGGGATTTACCGTTACACCCACCCTTCGCCGCTGGGGCGCTTCGCGCTCGACGGCGAAGCGAAGGCGGTCATCGACGCCATCGTGCCGGCCATGCTGGCCGGGGCCTTGCCGGCCGATCCGGGCGCGCGCGGCGCGGCCGTGGCGGCCACCACCGCGCGCGTGCACCAGGCCATTCTTGGCTTGCCGCTGGCGGCGCAAAAGGAAGTCCAGGACTTGTTCGGCTTGCTGTCGCTGGCGCCCGCGCGGCGCCTGCTGGCGGGCGTCCCGGGCGGCTGGGCCGGCGCCAGCGTCGAGCAGGTCGCCGTGTTCCTGCACGACTGGCGCTTTCACCGCCTGGGCATGCTGCAAAGCGCCTACCACGCGCTGCACGACCTGATCATCGGCTCCTGGTATGCCGATCCGTCGAGCTGGGCCGCGATTGGCTATCCCGGACCGATGAAGGAACTGGCATGAGCGCCGCATCTCCCGTGATTCCCGACCCGGTCCAGGCTGGCATCGCCGCCGGCTGGAAGGTGATCGACGGCGCCACCCTGCAAGCGGACCGCGTCATCGAGGCAGATGTCGTCATTATCGGCAGTGGCGCCGGCGGCGGCGTTTCCGCCGAAATCCTGACGCTGGCCGGCCTGAAGGTGATCATCGTGGAAGAGGGCGCGCTCAAGTCCTCGAGCGACTTCAAGATGCGCGAAGCGCACGCCTATCCGGCCCTGTACCAGGAGTCGGCCGCGCGCAAGACGCGCGACAAGGCGATCAACATCCTGCAGGGCCGCACCGTGGGCGGCTCGACCACCGTCAACTGGACGTCGAGCTTTCGCACGCCGGATGCGACCCTGGCCTACTGGCAGAAAAACTTCGGCCTGTCGACCTACACCGGCGCGGCGCTGGCCCCGTGGTTCGCAATGATGGAAGCGCGCCTGTCGATCGGCGCCTGGCCAACCCCGCCCAACGAAAACAACGACTTGCTGCGGCGCGGCGCCGAACGGCTCGGCATTTCCTCGGGCGCGATCAAGCGCAACGTCAAAGGCTGCTGGAACCTCGGCTACTGCGGCATGGGCTGCCCCACCAACGCCAAGCAGTCGATGCTGGTGACGACGATTCCGTCGGCGCTCAGCCACGGCGCCACCCTGGTCACGCATGCGCGCGCCCAGCGCCTGGTATTCAAAGGCGACGCGGTCGAGCACCTGCTGTGCGAGGCCCTGGGCGCGGACGGCATGACCGCCAGCGGGCGCACGCTCACCTTGCGCGCCAGGCACTTCATCGTGGCCGGCGGGGCGATCAATTCGCCGGCGCTGCTGCTGCGTTCACGCGCCCCCGATCCGCATGGCTTGCTGGGGCGGCGCACCTTTCTGCACCCGACCGTGATCTCGGCGGCGATTTTCGCGCAGCGCGTGGACGGCTTTGCCGGCGCGCCGCAGACCATCTATTCCGACCATTTTTTGCAGAATGGCCCGATCGACGGCCCGATCGGCTACAAGCTCGAAGCGCCGCCCCTGCATCCCTTGCTGCTCTCGACCACCATGGCCGGCTACGGCCAGGCGCACGCCGACACCATGCGCCAGTTCCCGCATGTGCATGGCTTGCTGGCGCTGCTGCGCGACGGCTTCCATGACGAGTCGCCCGGCGGCAGCGTGGGCCTCACCCGCGAGGGCGCGGCGCTGCTCGACTACCCGCTCGGCGACTTTTTGTGGGACGGCGTGCGGCGCGCCTTTTTGTCGATGGCCGAAATCCAGTTCGCCGCCGGCGCCGCCAGCGTGCAGCCGGTGCATGAACTGGCCGCGCGCTACACCAGCTGGGAGGCCGCCAGAAAAGGCATCGGGGCGCTGCCGCTCAAGGAGCACATCACGCGCGTGGTGTCGGCCCACGTGATGGGCGGCTGCACCATGAGCGACGACCAGCGGCGCGGCGTAGTCGGGGCCAATGGCCGCTACCACGGGGTGAGTAACCTGTCGGTGCACGACGGTTCGCTGTTCCCGACCGCCATCGGCGCCAATCCGCAACTGTCGGTGTACGGCATCACGGCGCGCCTGGCGAGCGAGCTGGCGCAGGCGCTGACCGGGCGCCCCACCGCGCCGCTGGCGCCGGCGGCATGAGCGCGCGCGCCATGCTGCGCTGGGTGCTGCTGGCGCAGCTGGCGCTGGCCGGCGCCATCGCGTATGGCGCGCTGCGCTACGGCGCGCTGGCTTCAACCTGGCTGGCGCTGGCCTGCGGCCTGGCCTGCGTGCTGCTGGCCCGGATGCTGCTCACGGCGAACAACTTCAGGGCCACGGCGCGCTTTTCCAGCGCGACCCCGGCGCCGTTCAGGATCGGCGCGGGGGCCATGCTGCGCCTGTTTGCCGAAGAATTCATCGCGACCCTGACGCATTCCTCTTGGTTCATGGCGCACGCGCTGGCGCACCAGCGCATCCACGCGGGCAGCACGGCGCCGCCGCTGCTGCTGCTGCACGGGTACGGCTGCAACAGCGGCTACTGGGCCCACCTGGTGCGCGAGCTGGACGCGGCGCGCATCAGCCACGCCACGCTCGACCTGGAACCGATGCTGGCCGGGATCGACGACTTCGTGCCGGCGGTGCGGCGCGCCGTCGAGGCCCTGTGCGCCGCCAGCGCCGCGCCGCGCGTGATCATCGTCGGCCACAGCATGGGCGGGCTGGTGGCGCGCGCGTATCTGCGCGCCCATGGCAGCGCGCAGGTGGCGCATGTATTTACCATCGGTACGCCGCACCACGGCACCAGCCTGGCCAGCAAGGGCCCCGGCCTGAACGCGGTCCAGATGCAGTACGACGAGGGCGGCGACGCCTCCGCCGGCGCCTGGCTGCGCCAACTGGCCGCCAGCGAAAGCGCGCACACGCGCGCGCTGATCACCTCCCTCTTCACCCATCACGACAACATCGTCGCCCCGCAAACATCGAGCGTGCTCGAAGGCGCCCAGAATATCGCTTTCGGCGGCGTCGGCCACGTGGCGCTGGGACGCAACCGGCGCGTGCTGGCGCGCCTGATGCTGGAAATTGCCAAGCTGTCCACACGCGAAGATAATCTTTAGCAACACCTGCTGGACCCGTGATACATTCATTAGGAAATTGATTGTCATGGACAATCCGATTTTCTTCTTGTGATTATTGGTGAGATTATTGTCTGGTCATCATTGCCGAAGCGGGATTTGTCGCCGAATAGCGACTGCTTTGGCCTCTGTCCCGTTGATTGCGTCGTGCGCAATTGCGTTTCTGCGCATGGATGTGTCAGGATGCAACGGACGAGTTCAGAATGCGATCCCACCAGTTGCACGAGTACAGGCATAACCCAGGAGCGCAACAGTGTCCGCACGCATCCTCATAATCGAAGACAACGCCACCAACATGGAGTTGATGGTGTACCTGCTGAAGGCATTCGGCTATACCCCATTGACGGCGTACGACGGCGTGAGCGGCGTCGACACCGCCCGCGAGACGCTGCCCGACCTGATCATCTGCGATGTGCACCTGCCCAGGCTGGACGGCTACGGCGTGGTGGCCGCGCTCAAGGGCGATGCCGCGCTGGCCGCGATCCCGGTGCTGGCGGTGACCGCGCTGGCCATGGTGGGCGACCGCGAACGCCTGCTCGACGCCGGCTTCGACGGCTACATCGGCAAACCGATCGAGCCCGATACCTTCGTGGCCCAGCTGGAGAGCTTCTTGCCGTTGCAGGCGCCGTCCGCGCTGGTCAACACTATCGAGGAAAGCGTGGCCGTGCCGACCGTCGCGCCGGCGGGGGAGGGCCGCGCCGACAAGCAGGCCACCATCCTGATCGTCGACGACCATGTACTGAACCGCGAATTCTTGATGACCCTGCTCGGCTACGGCGGCCACCGCCTGGTGGAAGCGGCCAACGGCGTCGAAGGCCTGAAGATGGTGCACGCCGAGCGGCCCGACCTGGTCATCTCGGACATCCTCATGCCGAACATGGATGGCTACGAATTCGTCACGCGCCTGCACAGCGATCCGGCCACGGCCGACCTGCCGGTGATCTTCTACACCGCCACCTACCGCGAACGCGAAGCGAACAAGATGGCGCAAGCCTGCGGGGTGCAATGGGTGCTGCCGAAACCGTCCGACCCGGATGTGATCCTGCGCACCGTGCACGAGGCGCTCGGGATCACCGACCCGGTCATGCTGCCGTCGTTTACGGCGCCGCCGGCCGAGCCGAGCCGTATGTTCTCGATCGATAACACGGTGGCCGAATACCTGGTCGAAGTCGAGTCGAGCAGCAGCCAGGTACTTTCGCGCATCGCCAGCCACGGCCTGCCCGAGCCCTCGTACGACCTGTCGCAGATGACCGACCGGCTCTCGAGTTCCTTATCGAGCCTGCAGGCGGTGAGCCTGCGCCTGACGGCCCTGATCGAACTCGGGATCGAACTCGGGGCCGAGCGCGATCCGACCGCGCTGCTGGCCATCGGCTGCCGCGTGGCGCAGAACATCTGCGTCTCCAAATACGCCTGCATCGGCGTGCTCGATGAAGGCGCCGATGAACTGAGCTATTTTTCCTCGTGCGGCGAAAACCGCCAGGCGCGCGTGGTGGCGGCCACCCCGCGCGCCGGGGTGCTGGCCAAACTGCTCGACGACAAAATCCCGGTGCGCATGGACGGCATCGACGGCGACCCGCGCTCGGTCGGCCTGCCGCAGGGCCACCCGGCCGTGCATTCCTTCCTCGGCGTGCCGATTGCCTCGCGCGAGCGCGTGCACGGCTGGCTGTACCTGGTCGACAAACTCGGCGCCGACGGCTTTTCGGAAGTCGACGAGCGCGTTGCGGTGACGGTCAGCGCGCAGATCGCGGTGGCCTACGAAAACCTGCTGCTGTACGAAGAGATCAAGCGCCACCACTCGCAGCTGACGGCCGACATGACGGCGCGCATTCGCCTCGACGAAGACTTGCGGCGCTTTCGCACGGCGATGGACGCCACCGCCGACGCCATTTTCCTGATCGACCGCTCGGGCATGGCGTTTGTCGACGTCAACGCCACCGCCTGCCGCATGCTCGGTTTTTTTCGCGACGACTTCCTGGCGCTGTCGGCGCCGGCCCGGCCGGGCGAGGACGAGAACGACAAGCTGCGCCTGAAAGAGCTGTACGACAAGCTGCTCTCGGGCGACCAGTCGGGCGCCATGGCCGAACTGCTCCTGCAGCGCAAGGATGGCTCGCCGCTGTCGGTCGAAGTGCAGCGCCGCACCTTGCGCTCCGGTTCGAGCTGGATCCTGGTGGCGGTGGCGCGCGATATCACCGAGCGCAAGGAAGCCGAACTGCGCCTGCTCAAACTGGCCCACTTCGACACCCTGACCGGGCTGCCCAATCGCAGCCAGTTCTATTCGTCGCTCACGCGCGCGCTGGAACAGGCCGGGGAACACCGCTGGGCGGTGGGCGTGCTGTTTCTCGACGTGGACCGCTTCAAGACCGTCAACGACACGCTCGGCCATCCGATCGGCGACGAGCTGCTGCGCCAGTTCGCCGGCCGCCTGGTCGACTGCCTGCGCGTGCGCGACACCATCGGCCGCTTCGGCGGCGACGAATTCGCCGCCATCCTGATGCTGCCCGAAGGCCCGCAGACGGCGATCGCCGTGGTCGACAAGATCCGCGAAACCCTGCGCCGCCCGTTCGACCTGGAAGGGCACGAAGTGACCGTCACGGCCAGCATCGGCATCACCGTCTACCCCGACGACGGGCTCGACGCCGACACCCTGATCAAGTACGCCGACACGGCCATGTACCGCGCCAAGGAAGCCGGGCGCGATGCGTTCCGCTTTTTCACGGCCGAGATGAACGCGCAGTCGCTGGCCCGGCTGGACCTGGAAAACGCGCTGCGGCGCGCCATCGACCATGGCGAATTCGTGCTGTACTACCAGCCCAAGGTGCATATCGGGTCGGGCCGCATCAGCGGCGCCGAAGCGCTGATCCGCTGGAAGCGGCCGGGCCACGGCATGGTGTCCCCGGGCCTGTTCATCCCGATCCTGGAAGAGACGGGCCTGATCGTGCGGGTCGGCACCTGGGTGCTCAATGAAGCGTGCCGCAAGATCAGCGACTGGGGCAAGAGCAAGATCGGGCCGGTGCACCTGTCGGTGAACGTCTCCGGCATCCAGTTTTTCGTCGGCGGCCTGGAACAGGAAGTGCTCAACGCGATCAAGGTGCACGACATCGCGCCCGAACTGCTGGAGCTCGAACTGACCGAAAGTTCGCTCATGTCGAACGCGGAAGACACGATTACCGTGCTGCGCAACCTGAAGGCGCTCGGCATCCAGATTTCGATCGACGATTTCGGCACCGGCTATTCGAGCCTGGCGTACCTGAAGCGCTTCCCGATCGACAAACTGAAGATCGACATCGCGTTCGTGCGCGAAGTGACCAGCAACCCGGACGACGCGGCCATCGTGCTGGCCATCATCAACATGGCGCACAGCCTGAAACTGCAGGTGATCGCCGAAGGCGTGGAAAAGGATGCGCAACTGGCCTACCTGCGCCGCCACGGCTGCGACGAGATGCAGGGCTACTACTTCAGCCGCCCGCTGCCGGAAGACGAATTCGAACAGATGCTCGGCGAAGGCAAGTACCTGATGCCGCCGCTCGACGAGTCGCTGCTGAACCAGCAAACCCTGCTCATCGTCGACGACGACGCCTTCATGCTCGACGTGCTGTCGGACTTCCTGGCGCAGGACGGCTACCGCATCCTGACCGCGCAGACGGCGGCCGAAGGCTTCGATATCCTGGCGCGCCACAAGGTGCAGGTGATCCTGTGCGACCAGTGCATGCCGCTCATGAGCGGGACCGAATTCATGGAGCGGGTCAAGAACCTGTGCCCGGATACCTTCCGCATCATGCTGTCGGCGTATTCGGACCTCACGCCCATCATGGCGGCGATCAACCACGGGGCGATCGACCGCTTTTACACCAAGCCGTGGAAGGGCGCGGTCCTGCGCGAGAATATCCGCGAGGGCTTCCGCCTGCACCGCCAGATGCACGGGCGCCAGGCAGCCTAAATCTCCGCCATCCGGGCCGCATGATACGATTGCGCTTCGTCCAACCGGGTTTTCGCGCAAGAGAGATTGATGCAAACAGATATAGCTGCCGATATCGCCGCCATCGAGGCGATTTCATCAGTGCCAACCATCCTCGAAGCGGTGGCCGCGATCACGGGGCTGCGCTTCGTCTGCATCGCGCGCGTGACGCAAGATTCGTGGACCACCTGCGCCGTGCGCGACGAACTCGGATTCGGCCTGAAGGTCGGCGACGGCCTCGATGTGGCCACCACCTTGTGCGAGGAAGTGCGCGACACCAAGCGGCCCGTCATCATCGACAATGTGAGCGAAGATACGCGCTACCGCCACCACCACACTCCGCGCATCTACGGCTTCCAGAGCTACATCTCGCTGCCGATCCACCGTCCGGACGGCTCCTATTTCGGCACCCTGTGCGGGCTCGATCCCTTGCCGGCGCAGTTGTCGAACACGGCCACCGTCTCGAGCATGACGCTGTTCGCCCAGCTCATCTCCAAGCACCTCGAAACCGAACTGAAACTGACCGAATCGCAGTTGGCCCTGCTGGGCGAGCGCGATACGTCGGAGTTGCGCGAGCAGTTCATCGCCGTGCTGGGGCACGACGTGCGCACGCCGCTGTCGTCGATCATGCTCGGCACCGAGCTGCTGCGGCGCGAGCACCTGAGCGCGCAGGCCGAGGGCGTGATCGAGCGCATGCGACGCAGTGCGCTGCGCATTTCGGCGCTGGTCAACGACGTCATGGATTTTACGCGCGGGCGCATGGGTGGCGGTATCGCGCTCGACCTGCGCAACGAGAGCGGCTTGCAGCAGTCGCTCGAACAGGTGGTGGCCGAGCTGCAGGGCGCCTATCCGGAACAGCGCATCGGGCTCGAGATCGACCTGCCCGAGACCGTGTATTGCGACCCGGCGCGCATCCAGCAGTTGCTGTCGAACCTGCTCAAGAATGCGCTGGTGCACGGCGCGCGCAGCGAGCCGGTGCAAGTGAGCGCCCGCGCGCGCGACGACCAGTTCGAGATCAGCGTGACCAATGGCGGGCCGGCCATCGCGCCGGCCAGGATCGGGCAGCTGTTCAAGCCGTTCTGGCGGGCCTCCAGCCAGGTCGCCAGCGAGGGCCTGGGATTGGGCCTGTTCATCGCGTCCGAAATCGCCCGTTCGCACGGCGCCACGCTGGACGTGGTGTCCGAAGATGGCGCCACCTGCTTCACGTTCGGCATGCGCGCCGGCGCATCGGTCGAGCGGCGCATGCTGGCACGCGCATGAGGCGCCTGTTGTTGGCGGCGCTGCTGCTGGCGGCGGGCGCGCAGGCGGCGGGCGAAACCATCATCCCCCTTCAAACCCGGGCGCCGACCGAGGCCGAGGTGAAAGCCTTCCATGCCTATTACCAGAAGCGTTTTCCGGATAATCACAGTGCGCAGCCGGCGTTCGAGGTCACGCGCGGGCACAGCGGCATGCCGTGGGAGGTCACGGCCAGGGTCGACATGGCGCCGCGGCGCGGGCTCAAACTGCTGTGCCGCATGCAGCGCATCGCATTCGCTTACGCCAGCGGCCAGTGGAGCGCCGACCAGCAGATTCGCCAGTTCGTCTGGCTCGACCGCGCCAGCGGCTGCGCGATCCCGGCCACACCGGTGGAACTCATGCAGCGCATGCCCGACACGGAGTTGACGGCCGTGCTGGCGCAGCAGGCCGCATTGCTGGACAAGGCGCGCTTGCTGATGGCCGGGAACAGCGATTGTGCGCGCTATCGTTCGCTGCCGTTCGTGCTGCACGCGATCGATGTCGGCGCCAGCGGATCAAGCAGCGAGGAAATGGTGGCGCTGAACTACCGCACCGCGCCCGACGCCGACGCCACCATCTGGGCGCGCCGCAACGGCGCCGGCTACGATCCGTGGAGCGCCGCATGCGGCAGGTCGATCAAGCCCTGGGCAACTCAAGATAGACCTTGAAAGCGCACTCGATGAGGTGCTCGCGCGCTGGCGGCGGCGCACCCTTGACACTGCCGGCCCGGGCCGCGTTGAAGCGAAACGTGCCGCCGACGTTGAAACGCATGGTGCGCTCGGGACGCCTGGCCATTCTCAGGATCTCGAGCTCGGTGATATCGAGCATCAGGCTCGCTTGCGGTTCCGGTCCCGGTTCCGGTCCCGGTTCCGGTTCCGGTTCCTGTCCCGGTCCCGCGCCGCCATGCAGTTGCCACCAGGCGCTGCCGGTATAGTCCTCGACCAGCCGCTGCTCGCCATCCCTGATCCGGTACACGCTCGACCAGGCGCCCGCGCTGCCGGCCTTGGGAAAGCGGTAGCTGCCTTCCTCGGCGGGCAGTTCGAAGGCCCCGGTCGCGATCTCGTGCGTCTGGCCGTTGCTGGCAACCGTCATGCCCAGTCCCAGGCTCATGACGACCCGGCCTTCGGTCGCACTCAGGCGCTTGATATTGACCTGGGCGCCGCTGGCGCTGAAGGTGGTCGCGCCATCGATGGTGCAACTCATTTTGTCGGAGAAAATGGGTTCCTCTGGCATCGGCACTGACGTGGCGCTTGCCAGCCCATGCAATCCGCCCAGCGCCAGGGCCGCGGCGGCCCACGCCATCTTGTTCTTGTTCACATTCCTACTTCCTGGCGCCAGGGCCGGTAACTGCCGCGCGCAGGCGGCACTGATCAAGAACCTAAGTTGACAGTATATAATTAATGTACTGAAGAAATTTAATCGGATGACGACCAGCCGCGTTGGGTGGCCGTTGTCACAACAGAAAGCGATCGCAATGAGATTGAAGACGACAATAGCGCATGCGGTGCTGAGCGCGGCGCTTTCCGTTGTCGTTGCTGCGGCGCAGGCCTCGATGGTTGCTTTCTCGCCTGTGTGCCCGCAGGAGTTACTCCACATCACGCCCGAGCAGGTGGAGAGACTGATCCCTCAGGGGCTGGACCGCGACCAGTCATGCTACCAAGATGCCCTGGTGCGCGCGCAAGCGCAGGCGGTGCCGGTGCTGGTTCGCCTGCTGCGCGATGAGCGCGAGGCGTCGCAGGTCAGTGCGATGCAGGTCGTCAAGAAGCTCGGATCGACGGCGGTGGCAACCTTGCCCGACCTGATGACACTGCTCCGCAGCAAGGTTGCGCAGTTGGACACGCTGCAAGCGCAGGGCGGCGCCGGACAGGCGCAGGAGCATGCGCAGCACATGGTGCAACTGACGGCGCACGCGATCACCAGTGTCGGTCCCGCCGCCCAGGCGGCGATCCCGGAGCTGTTGGCGCTGTACGGCAGGCCGGACTTCCCCTATCCGTCGCGCTACATGCTCCTTCAGTATCTCTGGGCGATGGCCGAGGCAAGTGACACGGCGCGGCTGGCGCTGGTTGCCGGGCTGCTGGCAAAGGAAACGCTGACGAATGAGGAAGCTGAAATGATTGCGCCGTCCCTGATCCGGATGGGTAGCCGGGCCAGTCCGCTCCTGCCCGCGCTGCGGGCAAGCTTGCACAAGTCTGGTGGCAGCCTGATCGAGGCCTATCTTGCCGTGCAGGGAGACGAGGTTGGCATTCCTTACCTGTTCCAGTCAGCCGGCATGGTTGTCGATCCGTTGAAAAAACGAGGCCCGCTGGCCGACCGCTATGTGGCCGACGCCATCAGGCAGGCGTCATCGCGCTCCGCCGCCATCACCGTGCTGGCACGGAACATCGATTCGCCAGGCGCGATTGCGCACCTGATCGACAAGCTGGGCGATCCATCGACGGCCGACAGCGCTGCTGCGGCCTTCATCACGATCAATCGGAAATTTCCGCAGGCCAATGAGAAATTGCTGGCGTCCCTGCTGGCCGCCGGCAATCGGGATCCGCTGCGGCGCGATCTTTTCCTCCGGGCGATGGACGTCACCGGTCCGGTCGCGCAGATTCCGCGCAGCTTGCTGGTCGATGGCTTGCGCAGCGATCTGCGGCTGGCGCGGCGGCAGGCGCCGCAAGGTCCACAGGTCGCCTGCCTGCCGGCCACGATCCTTTGGAAGGCCGGATTGCTGTCGCCGTCCGACTTGCCGATGCTCAAGCGCGCCTACCGCGACGCCGCGCAGTCGGGCGCGCACGCTTGCCTGTCCGAAACCGTCGACCTGATTGCCAGCCTCGCCTCGCGTCCGGCCCTGGAATTTCTGTACGAGCGTTTCCTGGCCAGCAACGACGAGCAGCACATGCAGGATCTGCAGCGCGCCTTGATGCGCAATATCGCGCCGCTGGCGCCGCGCCTCGAAGCGAGCATCGGCCGCCTGCGTGGCGCCCGGCTTGTGATGGTCGAGTCGATGCTGCTCGCGCCCGGGGGCGAGGAGGTGCTGGCCGCTTATCGGGCGCGCATCCTGCCCGGCCTGCTGGCCTTGCCATTCAAGGCCGATGCGCATCGATTGCTGCTCGCACCATATTCGGAATACCAGGCCTCGTTCGGCATCAGCCCCGGCATGCGCTCGACGGACACGCCTGCCACCAGGGGTGGGCTGGCGGTGCTGCGCATGGACCGCATCGCCCCGAGGACGCCCGAGCTGGTGAGCTTGCTGTTGCGGCTGGTGGCCGGATCCAACGAGGATGCAGCGAAGCAGGCCATGTTATTGCTCCAAAACATTCGTGACGAACAGCGCGGCTTGCGCGCGGCCTGTTTCAGGCAAATCGGGCAGTTGCTCGTGGAAACGCCCCTCGGTCCCGCGCAGCGTCGCCTGGCGACGCTCGAGCGGGTCTATGCATACTCGCGTCGCGACCACGACCGCTCGCCCGTGCAATAGCGGCGCCGGCGCGACAGCGGGAGCGCAACAGGCGATGCGCTTTTTGGGGCCGCAGTGCGCAAGGCGTTACGATTAATGCTTTTAAGAAATTAAATAATCCGCCGCAGCCGGCGCCACCGCTGCTCGCCCGCAACTGAAAGTATCGAGCATGACCCTCACGTTCCTGCGCACCGCCATGCTGATGGCGCTGCTTGCCCATCTTCCCGCCGCAGCCATCTCGTATTCCCCCGTGGTGGTGCTCCCTCCCTGTCCCGCCGCCATCGTGGATGCGAGCCTGGCGCAGCTGGAGAAACTCATGAGCGAGGACCCGAATGCCCGGCCATACTGTTATCCGGAGGCGCTCAAGAAACGCGGCGCGCAGGCCGTTCCCATGCTGCTGCGCCTGCTGCAGGATGAGCGCCATCCGGTCCGGAGCGGCGCCGCCTATGGCATTGCCGAGTTGCGCGAGGCCGGCGCAGCCGCCTTGCCCGCCTTGATCGCGCACCACCGGCGCCTTGTTGCCGACCTGGCCCGGCAAGAAGCCGCGCATGGCAGCGACGGCGTCGATCAAGAAACCCTGTTGCTGATGCGAGGCCTGAGCCGGGCAATCGGCGGTTTGCAAACCGTCGACGCTTCTGTGGCGCCGTATCTGGAAAGCGTGTTTTTCGACCCGGGCAGCACCCTCGATGTGCGCCGCGCCAGTGCGATCCATGTGTGGGATTGGGATACGCCCGAGCCCATTCGCCTGCGCATGACGCCGGTATTGCTGGCCGACGAGACGACGTTCCCGGACATGCGGTCCCAGGTTGCTTCTTTCTTGTTTTTCGCCAGGATCGACACCACGGGCGCCCTGCCGCAGCTGCGGGCAAGCTTGCTGATGCCGCGCGGTCATGAGATGGTCAGTCCGTATCTGGTCGTGCAAGGCGCGGCGGCCGGCATCCCCCACGTGTTGCGGTTGTATGCGGACGCGGCCAAAGATTCGGCCATGCGTCGCGCGATCGAGTCGCAGTTGCGGGAGCGCGAGTCGCTGCCCGAGATGGACTGGCAACTGAGCGCGGCCGCGCACAACCCGGCCATGCTGCCGACCGTGCTCGAGTTGATGGAAAAAACAGGCATCCATTCCCGGCGCACCATGGAGTACCTGGCCACCAGGTTGGACATCCCGTCCGAGGTCGACAGTACCTTGCGCATCTTCATCAGCCTGCGGCGACCCGCGCCGCAAGCCCACCCGCGCCTGGTGGCATTACTGCTGGCAAGCGGCAAGGATGATCTGGCGCGGCGCGATTTACTGCTCCAAGCGCTCAGCGCGACCGACGGGCAAGCGACGATTCCCCAACCGTTTCTGCTGGCCGGACTGCAACATGATCTGGCGCTCAACCGCCGCACGAAGCTGGGCAGCGCCGGGCGCGGCACATGTTTGCCGGGGGCGGTCCTGGCGCAGGCGGCGCCGCTGGGGCCCGCGTATCTGCCCATGCTCAAGCGCGCCTATGCCGACACGGCCGGTACGGACGCTCCCGCTTGCGTTCGCGCGGTGGGCGACATCATCGCCAACAGCGGGAGCCGTTCCGCTGTCGAGTTCCTCTACGAGCAACTATTTTCGAAAAGATCCGAGGAGGAGCGTCGCATGCTGATGCAGCCGCTGAAGAACAATGTGGGACTGCTCTTGCCAACGATACGGCGCGAGATCGATGGCTTGCGCGATGAACGGCGCGATGTGGTCGAATCGCTCCTGCGCGTGCCGCAAGCGAGCGAGTTCCTGGCGCAATACCGCGCGCGGGTGGTGCCGGGCTTGCTGACCTTGCCATGGACGGAGTCGGTCGACCAGGACCGGGCCGGCCTGGACGAGACGCAAGTGGCGAGCGACACGCCCGCCTGCGCCCGACTTGCGCTGGTGGTCAAGCGCGTCGACACGCTCGGACTGACCACGCCCGAGGTCACGACCTGGCTGATGCGGGTCTATGCGGGGCCGTGCGTGCGTGCCCATATGCGGGCGAGGGAGGCGCTTGAGGCGTTGCGAAACCAGGAGTACGGAAAGCGCCCCATGCGTGTGAGGCAAGTCGATGCGCTGCTGGCGAACACGCCACCCGGCCTGACGCGCAAGCGCCTGGAGCGACTGCGGCGCCTGTTTGACTGGACCGGGTACGAAAGGAGCATGAACGAGATGGCGCCGCCGATCATGATGGAAGACTGATTTCTGCTTTTCCGCCGCCCGCAAGCGCATGTCACCCCGATGAGAAATCGATTTTTGCGCGGTGCGTCGCTGGCGGCGCCCGAGGTCACGACCTGGCTGATGCGCCCGCACGCGGGCCATGCAAGTCCGTCAGGAAAAGTAGACCCGCCTGAACCTGTATCATGACGCCATGGCCGGTGCCCGATGCCCACGCCCCGGCGCGCATGAACCTGCAAACCGTCACTGTGGAGGTCGGCCCCGGCAGCGATAACGATGGCGCGTTTGCGCTACGTTACGCCAACCTCGGCGCGGGAACATTCTCGCGCTGCGCAGAATGACGACAATGACCCTGATCGCGGCCAGGCACGCTGGCCGGTCGTGATAAAGCAGGCCGGCGCGCCCGCCGGATTGTGCCGCTGTTGCCGGAGGATATTGACGCCCGGCCCCCCTTCGACAGGGCGCCGGCACGCTGACCGGACCGACCGGCTCGTGTTGGCCGGATATAATCGATGCTTACGGGAAATCTCGCCGGCAAGTCGACCCGGTACGGCCAGTCCTCCTATTTACCGCAGAAAGCGACGCAATGACATTCGCCCAAGATATACGACGTTCGTCCGGCATCGCAATGCTTGCGTTGTTTCCTCTCGCTGCCCATGGCGAGCCATCGGCCGTGCAAGAGGGGTGCGGGAGCGCCTTTGCCAACCTCACGCCGGCGCGTCTGGAGCAGCTTCTTCGTCAGCCGTTGACTGGACCTTCGCGTTGTTACGAAGACAAGCTGGGCTCCCAGGCGGTCACGCTGCTTTCCAGGATTCGCAACCAGGACCGCAGCCTGCGCGCGGCGCGGTTCAAGGAAATCGAAGACCTGCTCGCGGCGACGGCGCCCGGAATCGCCAAGACGCGCCTGGAAATTCTTCGGAATGTATACCGTCCTTCCTAGAGCGACTGGGAGAGCGGCAACAGGCAATAGCGATGCGAGCGGCGCTTTGGAAAACATGCCCTGGCATGCTGGCGCCTCGACAAAATTGAATTTTTGGACGATGGATAACATGAAGAAAATCGGACGCGATGTCCTCGTGATCGACACCAGCCAATGGCTGCCCGACTATGGCGCGACCACGGTCAATCTGGTTACCGATGGCGGTAAGCTGTCGGTCATCATCGAGTACGACGGGGCGCAACGGCTGGAGCGGAAAAAACTGGTGTTCGGATCGGTGTGTTCGTTCGCGCGCTCGTCATTTCCCGGCCCCGCGCTGGACCCCTTCGAATACGACCAGCTGCGCACGGTGCACATCGAAGCGCTGGTGGAGTATCCCGATTCGGAGGCGGCCAAGGCGTGGACCGACCATTTTGCGTATGGCCGCACTGTGCGGCATTACGCCATCTATTTTTTGAGCGCGAATACGTGCCTGACCGTGTTTGCATCCGATGTGGTGCTGCTGGATATGGAGTGACCAGGATGACGCCAGATAAACAAGCCGGCGTGGTCCGCAGCGTGATGTTCATGAGCGCCGAGGATGCCAGCGAGGTGCCGCCGGACGTTTCCGCGCGCACCTACGTGATCCGCATCCTCGATGGCCAGGCGGTCGGACACCACGTCTATCCGCCGCTACGCGCGGGCCACGCCTGGGTGCGCGAATATGCCTTCGACGACGTCGAGCCGGACGCTGCCGGCGCGCCGCCGCGGCATCTGTTCACGGAAGCGATTGCCCAAGCCATCTTGCGCGACCTGCGGGAGGTGCTCGACCACGACGGGATCGACCTGCTGCTGGTGCACTGTTTCGCCGGCGCCAGCCGTTCCCCGGCCGTGGCCGAGGTGCTCGCCGGCCTGTATGGCGTGTCGATTGCGCAGGCGTGCTACCCGCGCGATCCGCGCTTGAAGGTCACGCCCAACAAGCATGTGTATGCCACAATGGCGCGCGTCGCGTCCCGGGGCTGACTGGCGCCTGGTGCGCTTTAGAACGCACTCTCTAGCGCAGCTCACTAGAATGGACCGCAGCGATCCGCCCCACATTTCATTCACGGAGTTCCGCAATGACGAAAAAACTCAATCCGCAGGCCGTCGAGGACGACTCGCAACTGGCCGACGCCGTGCGCACCTCGGCGCACCAGATCTGGCAAGCCGGCCTTGGCGCGTTCGCCAAGGCGCAGGAAGAGGGAAGCCGGGTGTTCAGCAAACTGGTCCAGGAAGGCAACGACCTGCAAAAACGCACCCGCTCGATGGCCGAGGACAAGGCCGGCGGCGTGGCCGAGGGCGCCGCCAGCGTGGCCGAACTGGTGGCGCGCCAGGCGTCCGGATCGTGGGACAAGATGGAGCAGGTGTTCGAAGACCGCGTCACGCGCGCCCTGGCCGGCATGGGCGTGCCGACCCGGGCGGAAGTCGAGGCGCTGGCCGTGCGCGTCGAGGAACTGGGCAAGCTGGTGGCGCAACTGAGCGCTCAGGCGGCTCCCGCCAGGCCGGTAGCAGCCAAGCCGGCCCCCAAGCCGGCCGCCAAGCGCGCGGCCGGGGCGCCTGCCAAGCCGGCCGCCAAGGCGGTAGCCAAGGCCGCAGCGGCGCCACGCAAGCGCGCAGCGGCCAAAACGCCCGCGCCGAAAGGCGGGCAGGGCGTCTGACCGTACGCCGGGGTATCGTCATTTGACCCTGTGAGGGCAGCCATGTTCGGTGTTATGCTTGCATGAGAAAAAACACCGACCGCCCCGCCATGCTACAGAAAGCTCCCCGCCGCACCCGTGAACGCATCCTCGAATTGTCGTTGCGGCTGTTTAACGAGTTCGGCGAGCCGAATATCACCACCACGGTGATCGCCGAGGAGATGAATATTTCTCCGGGCAATCTCTACTACCATTTTCGCAACAAGGATGACATCGTCAATTCGATCTTCGTGCAGTTCGAAGCCGAGATCGAGCGCATCCTGACGGTGCCGGACGGGCGCCGCTCGAACATCGAGGACGTGTGGATCTACCTGCATCTGATGTTCGAACTGATCTGGCGCTACCGTTTTTTCTATCGCGACCTGAACGACCTGCTTTCGCGCAACCGCAAGCTCGAACTGCATTTCAAGCTGATCCTGGCGCACAAGATCAAGGTGGCCAAGGAGTTGTGCGAAGACTTGCGCAGCGAAAAGTCGCTCGAAGCGTCGGACGCCGACATCAATGCCATGGCCACGAACATGGTGGTGGTGGCCACCTACTGGCTGTCGTACGAATACGTGCTCAATCCGCGCAAGTATTCGGAGCAGCAGGCCATGTCGGACGCGCTGGCGCGCGGCTGCTACCAGGTGCTCTCGCAGATCGGTCCTTACCTGCGCGGCGACACGCACCTGCTGTTCCAGAAGCTGTCCGAGGAATACCTCAAAAAACTCAAATAAGAAGCGGCACACAATGAAGTCAATCGCAGTCTATTGCGGCGCCTCGTACGGCGCCTCGCCGCTGTACGCGGACAGCGCGCGCGCCATGGGCCGCGCGCTGGTGGAACAGGGCATCGGTCTTGTATTTGGCGGCGGCAAGGTCGGCCTGATGGGCGTCATCGCCGACGAAGTGCTGCGCCTGGGCGGCGACGCGGTCGGCGTGATTCCGCAGGCGCTGGTCGAACGCGAACTGGCGCACGACGGCCTGAGCAAGCTGTTCATCGTGCGCGACATGCATGAACGCAAAGCCATGATGGCCGAGCTGTCGGACGGCTTCATCGCCATGCCGGGCGGGATGGGCACGCTCGAAGAACTGTTCGAGATGCTGACCTGGTCGCAGCTCGGCATCCACCGCAAGCCGGTCGGCGTGCTCAATACCGGCGGCTTCTACGACCTGCTGGCCGCGTTTGTCATGCACCAGCATCGCGAAGCCTTCGTGCGCGAGGAGCATGCCGGCCTGATGATGGTCGAGGCCGAGCCGCAGGCGCTGCTGGCGCGCCTGCTGGCACGCTAAGTACCCGCACGTGTCCGGCGCCACCGTGCTGCTGGTGCTGTTCGCGGCGCTGCTGCATGCGAGCTGGAACGCACTGGTCAAGGCCGGCCCCGATAAACTCCTTTCCACGGTATTGGTGGCCAGCGGCGGCGCTGTGCTGGCCGCGCTGGCGCTGCCGTTCCTGGCGTTGCCGGCGCCGGCCAGTTGGCCGTGGCTGATCGCGTCGGCCTGCTGCCACCTGGCTTACTACCGTCTGCTGGCCGCCGCCTATGCGCATGGCGACATGAGCCACGCGTATCCGTTGATGCGCGGCAGCGCGCCCTTGCTGGTGGCGCTCGCTTCCGCCGCGCTCGTCGGAGAAGTGCTCAGCCTGCGGCAGTATGGCGCGATCGCGCTCATTTGCGCCGGCGTGCTGGCGATGAGCCTGTGGCGCGCCGCTGGCGCCACGTCGCCCTCGCGCCGCGCCACCCTGTTCGCCTTACTCAACGCCGCCGTGATCGCGTGCTACACGCTGGTCGACGGCATCGGCGTGCGCCGCTCCGGCGCGCCGCTGGCCTACACACTGTGGCTGTTCGCGCTGTCGGCCGCTGTGCTGCTGGTGTCGGTGATGGGCGAGCGCCAGGCCTTGCTTGCTTATGCGGGCCGGTACTGGAAGACCGGCCTGCTCGGCGGCTTTGTTTCGATGGCGTCGTACGGGTTGGCCCTGTGGGCGATGACGGCGGCGCCGGTGGCCGTCATCGCCGCGCTGCGCGAAACGTCGATCCTGTTTTCGGCGCTGATCGCCAGCGTGTTCCTGCGCGAGCGGCTTGGCGTGCGTCGCCTGTGCGCGGTCGGCATGATTGCCGGCGGTGCGGTGGCGATGCGCTTTGCGTGACGGCACATCAGTCAGGTAAAGCGCATCGTGTCCGATGCTCACGGTCTATTCTGAAGATGTCGCCTTTTCGGAGACGTCAGTTGCACGATCGTGGCGCTGCTTCATAAAGCTAGTCACTGTGCCAATGATCGTGGTGGTTAGAACGATGCCAGCTAGAACATCCTTATTCATCATGGCGAAAATCAACGTCATACCGTATCCACCGGCGATGAAGCTGTAGGTCATCCAGTGAACGCGTTGGATATCTTTCATTTTGGCGTTGATGATGTTCAGTTGTCGTTCTCGAAGATGGGCCGAATCTGCCTCGAGTATTTTCAGGATGCGCTCGGGTGCATCGGCGATGACTCCTCCGTACTGACGCATGATGTCAGGGGGAGGCAGAAAGCTGGTGGACGCATGGCGGCGGCGGCGGCATGCGGCCACGTTGACCCGCCGCTCCGGCGCTGAATCATCACTTGTCGCTGCGTGAGGATGCGACGATATGAACATGCGGCATCGCTCCGGGCTTCTTGGCAAGGTATCGGCGCAATTGCAGAAAACCCGGCCCGCTTCACGCGGCGTCGATAGCACATACCTACTTGTTTTTTTGCTGTTCGACATCTCGGCCTACCTTGTCGATGGCCGCTTCCATCCTGCTCCCTATCCCTGCCCAGTTGTCGCGCATCATCTCGGCAGCGCTTTGATGTATCCGGACTCCGCCGTACTCGCCGTACTCGCTGTAGTCGCTGCTCGGCCGCAACGAAAAAACGCCGGGAAACGCCTTGAGTAGTTTCGACAGCATGAAAAACCTCCAATCAGAACATAGGCACATCACTCATGTACCGATTGGACCTGCGCGCACCACGGTTAGTTCAAGCTATCTTCGTCATGCCGCATCGGCGTGCGGGCCGAACAAGGGACGCCCGGCGCTGTCGCAGCCGGCCTGCATGCGCGCCTGTTCTTCAAGCAACAAGGCGATCTGCGCCGGCGGCACCGGACGGCTGAACAGGTAGCCCTGCATCTCGTCGCAGTCGTTATCGCGCAGGAAGGCGCACTGCTGCTCGGTCTCGACGCCTTCGGCGATCACGCGCAGCTTGAGCATGTGCCCGAGCGAGATCACCGCCTTGGCGATGGCCTGGTCGTCGGGATTGTCGGCCAGTTCGCGCACGAAGGACTTGTCGATCTTCAGGGTGCTGATGGGGAAGGACTTGAGCGCCGACAGGCTCGAATAGCCGGTCCCGAAGTCGTCGATCGACAGCGAAATGCCCATCGCCTTCAACTCGCGCATCTTCTCGACCGATTGCGACAGGTCGCGCATGATCAGGCTTTCGGTCACTTCGAGCTCCAGCGCGCTTGGTGTCAGGGCGCTCTCGCGCAGGGCCGCGGCGACCCGTTCGACCAGGCGCTTTTCTTCGAACTGGCGCGGCGAGACATTGACCGACATCGTCACCGGCCCCAGGCCCGCATCTTGCCACGCCTTGTTCTGGCGGCACGCCGTGTGCAGCACCCAGTCGCCGATGGCGACAATCAGCCCGCTTTCTTCGGCCAGTCCGATGAAGCGCAGCGGCGAGATCACGCCATGCTCGGGATGCTCCCAGCGGATCAGCGCTTCGACGCCGAAAATGAGGCCGCTGCGCAGGTCCACCTTGGGCTGGTACAGCAGGTGGAACTGGCCGTCGTCGAGGGCGCCGCGCAAGCCTTCGAGCAGCACCAGTTTTTCTTCCACGCTGGCGTTCATCTCGCGCGTGTAGAACTGGAAGTTGTTGTTGCCCATCTCCTTGGCGCGGTACATGGCGGCGTCGGCGTTCATCATCAGGGTGTTCGGCCCGGTCCCGTCGCGCGGGTACATCACCACCCCCATGCTGCAGCTGACCTGCACTTCCTGGCCGCCCAGCAGGATCGGTTCGGTGACGGCCTGGCGGATCTTTTCCAGCACCGGCGTGACCGCCATCGGGTTGTCCGGCTGGTCGGGCAGGATGATGATGAATTCGTCGCCGCCGAAGCGCCCCAGCGTGTCTTCGCGCCGCACGCAGGCCGCCATGCGCGTGCCGACCACCTTGAGCAGTTCGTCGCCGGCGTTGTGACCGAGGCCGTCGTTGACCAGCTTGAAGCCATCGAGGTCGATGAAGGCCACCGCCACGCAGCGGTTGCGGCGCTGCGCCTGGACGATGGCCTGGTCCAGGCGGTCGCGGATCAGGCTGCGGTTGGGCAGGCCGGTCAGCTCGTCGTGGTGCGCCATGTGGCGGATGCGTTCCTCGGCCACCTTGCGCTCGGTGATGTCGCGCACGATCGCCACCACGCCGTCTTCGACCGCCACCACCTGGCGGTGCAGCCAGCAGGTACGCGCGCCGCTCAATTCGGCCAGCCATTCGGCTTCGTGCACGCCGCCGTCCAGCGTGACCTTGATCAGGTCTTCGAAGATGCCGTTGTCGCGAAAGGCCGGCAGCATGGCCGACAGGCGCATGCCGCGCAGGGCCGGCTTGTCCATGCCGGCCAGTTTTTCGGCGCGCGTGTTGGTCGCTTCGATCACGAAGTCGCTGATTGCGCCGCCGTCGTCGACGATGCTGCGCATGACGAAAAAGGCATCCAGGCTCGCTTCCGAGGCGGCGGCGTAGGTTTCCTGGGCGCGCCGGATGCGGCGCCGGGTGCGCGTGAGCTGCCACGACCAGACGCACACCAGGGTGACGATGACGACCAGCACGGCGCTGCCGCTGCCGGCCACCCACAGGTAGTTGCGGCGCTGCTGCTCGAAAGCGGCCATCGACTCGTGTTCGGACAGGCCGACCAGCGCGGTCAGCGAAAAACCGTGCAGGCGGCGCACGCTGGTGTAGCGGCGCACGCCGTCCCAGCTGCTGGCCACCGCCTGGCCGGCGCCGGCCTCGCGCGCGAAGCGCGGCGCGGCCTGGCCCCAGACCACCTTGTCGCCGATGCGCAGGGCGCGGAAAACGCCGTCGGTCCCATATAGCCCGAGCGCGCCCGACTCGCCTAGGCGCGAGCGCTCGTAGCCGCTGGTGAAGTAGGCCGGGTCGACTTCGACGATGACGACGCCGGCGAAGCTGCCATCCTTGTCGTTCAGGCGCCGCGTGAAGTGCAGGTGCCAGTCGGGATTGGCGTCGTCGCGCAGGGTCTGGCTGACGTAGGGCGTGCTGGTATCGCTGTCGCGGTGGAAGCCGAAGTAGCCCTGGTGCGACACGTCGATCATGCGCGCCGGCGGATTGCTGGCCACCAGCATGCCGTCGCGGTCGGCGATGCTGACCACGAACACCAGGCCCGAAGGCAGCAAGCCTTGCTGGTTCAGGGCGGGCAGGGCGCCGGCCGTGCCTTTCAGTTCGACCGCGTACTTGAGCACTTTCAGGGTCTGGTCGATGCTGCCCAGGTTGCGCTGCATCTGCGCTTCGTAGGTGTCGATCAGTTCCTGGCTCGACGCGCGCGCGGCGCTCTGCGCGGCGGCGCGCTCGATGCCGATGAAGTGGTCGGTGGCCATCCAGATCATCACCAGTAGCAGCATGGCGAACAGCGGCAGCGAGATGTGGGTTTCCTGCGCCAGCCCGAGCAGGCGCGTGAGGCGGGCGCGCGTGCCGTTCATGCTCAGCGCACCATCAGCACGGCCTTGACGCTCGGGTCGAGCGCGGCCTTGTCGATGTAGCCGATCAGGGCCGGATTGTCGGCCACCATGCGCCGCACGGCGGCGCTGTCGGCGGCTTCCTGGGGTGGCTGGCCGCGTCCCGTGAAGATCATCTTGGTCCAGTAAGCCTTGAGCAGGGCCGGCGTCTTGGCGGCCACGCGCGCATAGAATTCGTCGCGCAGCGGGGAGCCGATGCGCTGGTCGAGCGCCACCGCTTCGGCGCCGTCGGGAAAGGTGCCGACCTGGCCGAGGAAGATGTCGGCCACCTGGTCGGCGCGCAGGCTGGCGACCGGGCTTTTGGCCGAGACGATCACCACCAGTTCGGCGCCGGCGGCGTGCAGCGATGGCGCAGACAATGCCACCGCCAGGGCGCAGGCGCCCAGCACGCGTCGAAGTGAGTTGTTGATCATGGCGCCATCCTCAGAACACGAAGTCGAGCACCGCGCTCGCGAGGTTCACGCGCGGGTGCGCGCCAAAGCCCGGCTGCACGTTGAACAGGGTGCCGCGCGAATGCTGGCCCGGGCGCACCCGGTCGTACTGGAGCTTGAGGGCGATATTGTGGCGCACATCCCAGCGCATCCCGGCGCTGACGGTGTTCTGGACCGGCACGCTCTTGAGCAGGTAGTTCAGGCCTTCATTGAGCTGGGCGGCCGGTGCGGCCAGCTGCGGCGGCAAGCCGTCCAGCGGCAGGCCGGGGTCGCGCGTGGCACTCTTGGCCTTGGCGCCGGCGAACGCGATATACGGCGTGAAGGCGCCGAAGCGGTAGCCGGCGCTGGAATACACCGTAACCGACTTGCCGAAAAAGGAATGGGTGGTGAAGCGCCCGATTTCGCCCATGACGAACCAGTTGCCGGGATCGTAAGTGGCGCCGACGGTCAGGGCGTTGAAGCGCTTGCTCTCGACTTCATATTGACGCGCCAGGTCTTCGCCGCGCGGGCCGAACTGGCGCAGGCCGTCGAACAGATAGCCGGCCAGGTTGATCGTCACCTCGCTGCTGAAGGCGCTGATGCGCCCGCTCAGGGCGCCGTGTTCGGCGGTGGTCGAGATGCCGGTCAGTTTGCGCGCCTTGACACTGTTCTCGTCGAGCAGTTGCAGGGTGGTGCCGCCGGCGAATGCCTGGCTGACGAATTTGACGTCGCCGGCGCGCCAGCGGTAGCTGACATCGACCCCGTCGCTGTTGCTGATCGGGATGGCGCCGTACACTTCCACCGGCGTGCGCGCCCACGGGTAGGCATAGCCGATCTTGCGGTAGTCGGCCGCCAGGAAGATCGGCAGGCCGATGCGCCCGAGCCGCAGCGACAGGTCCGGCGTGGCCTGGTATTTGACATTGGCCCATTCGACGATGGGGCGGTAGCTGTGGTCGAGCCGCTGTTCGGCGATCACCTGCACCACGCCCGACCACTGCTTGTTGACGGTCACGCCGAGCTGCGCGCCGAGGCGGCTGTCCACATGCGCACTCCAGGCGTCGGTGTAGCCGGCCCCGGTGGCCTTGAGGACGCTGGAGGAAAAATCGGCATGGCGGTTGTCGGAGTAGGTCACCGCGGCCGTGCCGAAGCCGCCGAAGGTCCAGGCCAGCCCGTCCGGATCGGCCGCGCGCGCGCCGCCGCCGGCCAGCAGCAGGGCGGCCAGGGTGCAGGCGCGCGTGACGACAGGGGCAGGGCGGGAAGCAAGCTTGGTCATAAATAGAAGTCCGGTGAAGCATGCCTTGCGCAGGCGCAGCACGTCGGTGCGCGCGCGTGGCTCAGGCCAGGTGCGGGAATGTTGTTTTTCAGGCTAGCGGGAATTGGGCCAGCGCGGGGTTCAGCTTCGACTTTATAGAGCAGGGTGGCGCTTGTCGATCATTATCCTCCCGTTCGTAATCGTCCTGATAACTTGTGATGCGTAAGTGCAACATTTGGATAGATTGTCGAAGGGCGGGTGGGGCGGGGCGGCGCGCGATACCGAAACGGGGATCGCGCGGCGCGAAAAATTCATTGGTCCGCACGGCGCGCCAGGCCTACCCTGAGTTGGCAGGACAACCACAACCATAACGGAGACCCATGTTAAAACCACTTATCGCGGCGCTGGCCCTGGCCATGTGTGCCGCCCCGGCGTCGGCCATCGAACTGGCCGGCGTCAAGAACGCGCACGACCCCGGCACCGTCACCAAGGACGGCGACACCTACTTCAACTTCACCACGGGCAAAACGGGCATCTGGCATTCGACCTCAAAAGACCTGCTCACCTGGTCGGCGCAGAGCAAGCCGGTGTTTGCCACCTATCCGGGTTGGATCGCCAACAAGATCCCCGGCTTTAGCGGGGACATGTGGGCGCCCGACGTGATCCACATGAACGGTTACTACTACCTGTATTACTCGGTGTCGTCCTGGGGCTCGACGACGTCGGCGATCGGCGTGGCGCGTTCGGCGTCGCTGAAAAACCCGGCGTGGACCGACCTTGGCATCGTGGTCGAATCGTTCGGCAGCCCGGCCGAAATCAATGCGATCGACCCGGCCCTGTTCCGCGACCATGACGGCAAGGTGTACATGTCGTACGGCTCGTTCTTCGGCGGGATCGGGGTGGCGCAGATCAACCAGGCCAACGGCAAGCTGGCCGGCAGCGTGACCAAGGTATTGGGCGGCGGGCACCAGGATATCGAGGCGCCGTACATCACGCGCAATGGCGAGTATTACTACCTGTTCGTCAACCGCGGTGCCTGCTGCCGGCTGGCCGACAGCACCTACTACGTGGAGGTGCTGCGCGCCACCAGCGTGACCGGGCCGTATTCGGGCGCGCGCACGATCCTGCCGAACACCGACGGCAAGTACAGGGGGCCGGGCCACGTGGGAGTGCTCAAGCAGGATGGCTGCAATTACGTCTCGACCCATTACTACGACCTGAGCGACAAGGGCAACGCCAAGCTGGACATCCTGAAGATGAGCTACAGCGGCGGCTGGCCGAGCATGACGCGCAATTTCAGCAGCTTCGCCGGCTGCGGCGGCATCAGCGACGGCGCGTATGCGATCAAGTCACGCGCCAGCGGCAAGGTGCTGACGGTGGCCGGTGCGGCCACGGCCAACGGCGCCCTGGTGCAGCAGGCTGCCGACAGCGGCGCGAAACACCAGTCGTGGTATGTGATCGGGCAGGGTGATGGCGTCTACAGCATCATCAACGCGGGCAGTTTGCGCAGCCTGGATAACTACGGTAACTCGACCACGGCCGGCACGCCCATCGCGCAGTGGGATTACTGGGCCGGCAGCGGGCAGAAGTGGCGTTTTGCCAGTCCGGCGGCGGGCTTTTACACGGTGAGCAACCAGCTGAGCGGGATGGCGCTGGACCTCAAGGGCGGCAGCGCGCAGGATAATGCGGCCATCATCCAGAACGGGCTCAATAACGCCGTCAACCAGCAGTGGACCTTGCAGCGGCGTTAATACGCGGGGATACGGATCACCAGAGGCGCTGGCCCGACACGTCGAGCTGCGTCAGGTACAGCCTCAGGTCGAATTCGTACTGGTGGTAGTTCGGCTCCATGTAGCAGCACAGCTTGTAGAAAGCCTTGTCGTGCTGCTTTTCCTTGACGTGCGCCAGTTCGTGCACGGCGATCATGCGCAGGAATTCGATCGGCGTGTCCTTGAACACGGTGGCCACGCGGATCTCGTGCTTGGCCTTGAGCTTGTTGCCCTGTACGCGCGAGATGAAGGTGTGCAGGCCGAGCGCGTGCTGGATCACGTGCAGTTTGCTGTCGAAGACGACCTTGTTGATCGGGTCGGCGTTGCGCAGGAATTCGGTCTTGAGGTCTTGCACGTAGTCGTACAGGGCGCGGTCGGTGCGCACCTCGTGGGCGGCGGGGTAGCGCTGCTTGAGCACGTCGCCGAGCTTGTTTTGCGCGATCAGCTGGGTCACTTGCGCCTGCGTCTGCTCGGAATAGGCGCTCAGGTATTTAAGGGGTTGCATGAGGGCACTTTACCATATCGTCCCACCACGGCATGCATGAAAGCGACATGGCGGGTTGCGCGATGGCGGCGTTGATAGTGCATATGTTAAAGTTTGTCAAATTACAAAATGAACATATGAACCAGAATCCCTACGCGCCGCCCCAGGCCGACATGACCCAGCCAGCGCCGGCGACCGGTTCCGACGAGGTCTTCTATATTGTCTCGCAGCGCAAGTTCACGATCCTGTTCCTGGCGACCGTGGGCATGTATGAATTCTACTGGTTTTACCGGCAATGGGGCTTCGTCCGGCAGCAACGCCGGCTTGCGAATGGCCCCGGCGGTAATCTGTGGCCGGCCGCGCGCGCCGTGTTCGCCCTGCTCTTCGTCCAATCCCTGTTCAGCGCCGTGGCCGCTCACGCGGCGGCCAGAGGGCGCCCACTGGTGTGGAACCATAAAAACCACGGCGTGGTCCTGGTAACGCTGATCGGCGCCACGCACGTCATGAACTGGATGCCGGACACGAACCTCGACAGCGGGTTGGTCACCGCGATCATCTTTATCCTGGTGTTTGCCACCTGCTACAGCGAATGCCTGGCGCAGGGCTACATCAACCAAAGTTGCGGCGATCCCCGGGGCGAGGGCAACAAGGAATTGACGCGGGCGAACTACATCTGGATCGCCCTCGGATGCGTGCTATGGGTGGTGCTGCTCGTGGACATGTTCATGCTCGAGGAGTTCATGGCCCTGCTCATGCCCGAGGAAGTCGATTGACGCGGCTCGCTGGCCGGGAAGGCTGCGCGCCGACAGGTGGTGATGGGGCGGGCGACCTGTAATCGATTCCAATCTGCTCAAAAAAACAACAAGAATACCCTTGTCAGATAGGCACGAGGCGAAAAGTTCTGTTAAAATTATGCAACTTTTCCTGAAAGAATTATATGACAGATAACCTTTACGCACCTCCGCAAGCCGACATGAGCAAGACGCCAGTCGCTGCCGGCTCCGACGACAGCTTCTATGTTGTCTCGCAGCGCAAGTTCACGCTGATGTTCATTTTGACGTTCTCGATGTACCAGGTGTACTGGTACTACAAGAACTGGAGCAACTACAAGAAGCAATGCCAGCTGCAAAACTCGACCGACAGCGATATCTGGCCGGTGGCACGCGCCTTTTTCGCGCTCTTCTTCATCCACGCCTTGTTCCGCCGCGTGGACCAGCACGCGGATGCGAAGCAGCGACCGCTGGCCTGGGATTTCGCGAGCCATGCCACCGGGCTGGTCGTCCTGCTCGTCGTTGCCAACGTGCTGAACGGCTTTATCACCCGCATGGTCGGCCCGTTCCTGGGCAACTTGATCGCGCTGGCCGTGCTGGGCGGTATTGGCTACAGCATGCGCAGCGCCCAGGCGTTTATCAACAAGGCTTGCGGCGATCCGGAAGGCGCAGCCAATAACGACCTGACCACCGCCAATTATGTGTGGATGGGATTTGGCGTCTTGATGTGGTTGATGGTCATCGTCGGAATGTTCGCAACCGCGACTCCGGTTTAAGCATGTCCTCGCGGCGGCCATCGACGCAGGTCGAAGGCCGCCGCGAGGTGTCATCGGGCCGGCCGTCGGCCCGCGTCAGAACAGGCGATCTTCTTTGTTCGCCTCTTCAAAGCTGGCACGCGTGACATCCTCGTCGCGCAGGCCGAACGCGTAATTCGCCTCCAGCCACATCACGTTGATGATGGCGGCCGAGAGGGCAAGGCCAATCCCCAATATCCAGGCAAAATACCACATGGTCTGCTCCTAGTAAGATTCGTGTTCGTTTTCGCGGATATGCGCCGCGGTGACCTTGCCGCGCATGATCGAGTAGACCCAGCTGGTGTACACCACCACGATCGGGAGCATCACCACAATCACCCAGAACATCACCCCCAGGCTCTTGTGACTGGCCACCGCATCCCAGGCGGTCAGGCCGTTGCCGGGCGAGAGCGACGAGGGCATGATAAACGGGAACATGGCCGCGCCGGCCGTCAGCAGGATCGAGGCGACCGACACGCCGCTGGCCAGGAAGGCCGGCAGGCTGCGGCGCGCCGCGCACAAAAGCACCGCCAGCGCCGCGCCGAGCAGGCCCAGGACCGGGAAGGCGATCGTCAGCGGCCAGCGCGTATAGTTATCCATCCACGCGCCGACGCCGCGCTCGACCACTTTGGCGGTCGGCATGAAGGCGCTGTCGACCGGCGGCATCGAGACGATGCGAAACCCCTCCATCCCCGTTGCGACCCACACGCCGGCCGCGCCGAAGGCGAGCAAGGTCAGCGCGCCGGCCGCCATGGCCGCCTTGCGCGCGCGTCCGGCGATGACGTCATCGGTCTTCTGGTACAGGTAAGTGGCGCCGTGCATCGCCAGCATCGACACCCCCAGCACGCCGGCCAGCAGGCCGAAAGGATTGAACAGGCCAAAGAAGCTGCCGGTGTACTCCATGCGCATGGTGTCGTCGTAGTGGAAGGGCACGCCCTGCAGCAGGTTGCCGAAGGCGATGCCGAAGATCAGCGGCGGCACGAAGCCCCCGGTAAACAGGCCCCAGTCCCAGGCAGTGCGCCAGCGCGTGTCGGCCAGCTTGCTGCGGTAGTCGAAGCCGACCGGGCGGAAGAACAGCGCGAACAGCAGCAGCATCAGCGCCACGTAAAAGCCCGAGAAGGCGGCCGCGTACACCAGTGGCCAGGCCGCGAACATGCAGCCGCCGGCGGCGATGAACCAGGTCTGGTTGCCTTCCCAGGTCGGGCCGATCACGTTGATGATGACGCGCCGTTCCATGTCGTCCTTGCCGAGGAAGGGCAGCCACATGCCAACCCCGAAGTCGAAACCGTTGGTCAGCGCGAAGCCGATCAGCAAAATGCCGACAAAGCCCCACCAGATGACTTTGAGCGTGTCGTAGTCGAAGATCATGCGGCCTCCTTGTGTTCCAGTTCCCAGTGATATTTACCCGTATGCAGCGCGCTCGGTCCCAGGCGCGTGTACTTGATCATCAATCCCATCTCGATCACCAGCAGCAGCGTGTAGAAGCCGATGAAGCCGGCCAGGCTGAAATACAGGTTCGACGCCTGCAGCGTGGACGCCGACAAATGGGTCGGCAGGATGCCGGCGATGGTCCACGGCTGGCGGCCGTATTCGGCCACCACCCAGCCCAGTTCGGCCGCCACCCACGGCAGCGGGATCGCGACCACGGCCAGTTTCAGCAACCAGCGCTGCTGCGCCAGGCGCTTGCGGATCAGGAAGTAGAACGAGGCGCTGAAGATAAACAGGAACAGGAATCCCAGGCCGACCATGATGCGGAAGGACCAGAACAGCGGCGCGACTTTCGGCACTGTGTCGCCCACCGCCATCTTGATCTGCGCTTCGGTGGCGTCGATCACGCGCGGGGTGTACTTCTTGAGCAGCAGGCCGTAGCCCAGGTCGTCCTTCAGGCGCAGGAATTCGGCGCGCGCTTCAGGCGACTTGTCGCCGCCTTTCAGGCGTGTGAGGGCCGCGTACGACAGCATGCCGTTGCGGATGCGCGACTCGTGCAGCTTTTTCAGGTCCTTGATGCCGGTCACCTGGGTATCGAGCGAACGGGTGGCGATCACGCCCAGCACGTAGGGAATCTTGACCGCGTAATCGGTGCGCTCCTCGGCATCGTTGGGCAGACCGATGAGGGTGATGCCGGCCGGCGCCGGCTCGGTTTCCCATTCGGCTTCGATGGCGGCCAGCTTGACCTTGTTCACTTCCCCGGCGGTGTAGCCCGATTCGTCGCCCAGCACGATCACCGACAGGGTCGAGGCCAGGCCGAAGCCGGCCGCGATGGCGAACGAGCGCAGGGCGAACGGCACGTCGCGCGCCTTGAGCAGGTAAAAGGCCGACACCCCCAGCACGAACATCGAGGCGGTGACATAGCCGGCGGCGACGGTGTGCACGAACTTGACCTGGGCGACCGGATTGAAGATGACGTCCGAGATGCTCACCAGTTCCATGCGCATGGTTTCGAAATTGAATTCGGCGCCGACCGGGTTGTTCATCCAGCCGTTGGCGATCAGGATCCACAGGGCCGACAGGCTCGATCCGAGCGCCACCAGGAAGGTCACGCCCAGGTGCTGCACTTTCGACAAGCGCGACCAGCCGAAGAAGAACAGGCCGACAAAGGTCGATTCGAGGAAGAAGGCCATCATGCCCTCGATCGCCAGCGGGGTGCCGAAGATATCGCCCACGTAGTGCGAGTAGTAGGCCCAGTTGGTCCCGAACTGGAATTCGAGGGTGATGCCGGTGGTGACGCCCATGGCGAAGTTAATCCCGAACAGCTTGCCCCAGAACTTGGTCATGTCGCGGTAGATTTCGCGCCCGGTCATGACGTAGACCGATTCCATGATTACCAGGATCCAGGACAGGCCGAGGGTGAGGGGAACGAACAGGAAGTGATACATGGCGGTCGCGGCGAACTGCAAGCGCGACAGGCTGACAACATCATCGATGGGACTCATGGCGTGGCCTTGGCAGGAACAGGTGGTGTTGGTCGGGGCGTCGCGAGCAGGTGCTGTTCGACCTGCGCGGTCGGCATGCGCATTTTTTTAACCTGGGGCGTGGAGAAAAAGGCTTTGTAGAGCATGAACAGGATGACGGCCTTCAAAACCAGCACCAGCGTGATCGCCAGTGCGAACGGGAGGCGGTGAAGAAGGGCGCGCATCCTATTCGCCTTTGACGTTGCTCTCGCCGCTGTCGCGGTCAGCGGCGGCTGCCGCTGTCGCTTCGGGGGCGGCCGGCTCGGGAGCGCGCTTCTTGCGGAAGGTGCCGCGCACGGTATCGCCCACGTTGAGCAGGGTCTTGACGGTGGAGCCCATCTTCATCAGCGAGGTGAGGGTTTCGGGCGAGAGACGCTGCACGTCGTCGAACCAGGAGCTCGATAGTTCGATCAGGTTGTACATCTCGCGCATGCGTTCCTGGGCGACGCGGTCGGCGTCGGTGGCCGGCGTTTCGAGCAGGGCGTCGCGCAGCATCGAGAGGGTCGGCTCGACTTCGCGGCGGCGGCGTTCCTCGAGCAGGGCCTTGAAAATGTCCCAGATATCCTTGGGCGGCTCGAAGTATTCGCGGCGGTCGCCCGGCTGGTGCAGCAGCTTGACCAGGCGCCAGGATTGCAGCTCCTTGAGGCCCATCGACACATTCGAGCGCGAAAACTGCAGGTGTTCGGCGATTTCGTCGGCATTGAGCGGCTTGGCCAGCACGTACAGCAAGGCGTAAATCTGCCCCACGGTGCGGTTGATGCCCCAGCGGCTGCCCATTTCGCCGAAGTGCAGGATGAATTTCTGGGCAAGTGGACTGAGATTGGTCATGTCTATAGGTCTTTGGAAGTATTGAATTTTCAGGAATTACTGAAATTATAGAAGGTTTACGAATTACGTGCAGGGAAGGGCCTGGAATGTTGCCTGGAACGTTGCCGTGGGTGTCGGATAGGAACTGGACAGGCAAGCGGGCGCCCGCTCGTACCCGGTGTCAGGTCTCTTAAGAAACAACACCGCCGCCCCCTCCCGGCCATGGTGTTGTTCATGCGGTAGCCGGGGTAAGTGTCATGCCCAACTGTTCCGCGCGTTTTGCAAGATTGCGTAGCAGGCGG
>NZ_VUYU01000013.1 GCF_011682065.1 Massilia rubra
AGTAAGCCACGTCCGGTCTGCCGAGAACTGACCACCAACCCGCCAACCTTCAACCGCATACCGCTCCATTCGATGTCCCGTTCAATCGGGTAGGGGGCTATTGCCCGCGACATCGTGATCGTCACTGAGGAGCTCATGTATCGCCGAACCAGCACTGCGGTGGCAGTTTATGAAACATTCAGGCTAGGCAGCGCGAGGCGGGCCTGATATTACAGTTTCCAGACATAGGCGACGCGCGCCCAGCTTTCCACCGGCTTGCCCTTGGCGCTGGCCGGGCGGAACTTGCACAGCTTGAGCGCCTGGTGCGCCGCGTCGTCGAGCGCCGGGTGGCCGCTCGAGCTTTCCACCTTGCTGTCGGCCAGCTTACCGTCGGCGCCGACCAGGAAGGCCAGCTTCACCGTGCCGTCATGCTGTGCGGCGCGCGCGTCGGCCGGGTAGACCGGCTTGGCGCAGGATGCCAGGTCGACCTTGGGGTGGCTGGCGGCGGCCGGCGCGCTGAAGGCGGCGCAGGCCGCAACTGCCAGTATGGCCATCGAATTGATAAATGGGTTCATGCGATCTCCTTTGGTGGCGTCGTGCGCCTTGGTTTGGGCGGGTGCCTGATTTATAGATTAATCTGTCTAGACAGAGTTGTCTATGACTTTCTTTCCGTCTTTATTGTCAGTGAAATTTATGTAGACAACATTGTCTACGTTGCGTATTCTCGCGTTTTCATTTCAGATCATCCGCGGAGAACCCATGCTCAAAACGATCGCCGCCGCCGGCGCCCTGTCCCTGTTGCCGATGGCCGCGCAAGCGTCTGGCTTGCCCGATTATCCTTTCATCCATGTCAGCGGCGTTGGTACCGCGGTTGCCATGCCGGACCTGGGCCAGATCGATTTCGAGATCGCCGCCTTCGACGCCGACCCGGCCGCCGCCGTCGGCGTGGTCGAGGCGCGCGCCACCGAGATCCGCGCGGCCATGGCGCAGGCGGGCGTGCCGCTCGACGACGTGGAAATTCGCGATGTGCGCAAGGACTTCCGCAAGCAGGACGCGACTGCGGCGGGCGCGCCGGTGCAGTACGATATCCGCGCCGGGGTGCGCATCAACGTGCGCAACCTGGCCCAATGGCGCGCCGCCGCAACGCCGCTGCTGACCATGCCGAACCTTGATGGTTTCATGATCGTGTTCGATACCACCCAGCGTGAAAAAATAGAGATGGAACTGGCCGGCGATGCGCTCAGGATCGCGCGCCGCAAGGCGGAGGGGATTGCGGCGGGACTGGGAAGAAAGCTGGGAGCGGCGAGCGCCGTCAGTACAGGGGACTTGAAGAATCTGACCCGGGCCATGGGGCTGGCGCCGAGCGAGGCTGGTGCACGGTCGTCGCCGGACCAGAAAATCGGCACCGAGCGCGCCGACCTGCTGACGGTGATGTCGCTGAAATTCGCGCAGCCGGTCGACGTGATCTATCGTTTGAAGTAGCCGGGTTCCCGCAGGGTGGGTTGTGCCCTGCGGGAGAGGGCGAAGGTCAGGCGGCTTTGCGAACCGGGTACAGTTCGCTGTCGTCGTCCATATGGGTTGGATTGGCCAGTTCGCGTTTCATGCGGTCGTGATCGAGCTCTTTTTCCCAGTGCGAGACCACCACGGTGGCGACACCGTTGCCGACAAAATTGGTCAGTGCGCGGCATTCGCTCATGAAGCGGTCGATCCCGAGAATGAGCGCCATGCCGGCCACCGGGATGGTCGGCACCACGGCCAGGGTGGCGGCCAGGGTGATGAAGCCGGCGCCGGTGATGCCGGACGCGCCCTTGGAGGTCAGCATCGCCACGCCCAGGATGGTGAGCTGCTGGCTAAGGGTCAGGTCGGTATTGGTGGCCTGCGCCACGAACAGGGCCGCCATGGTCATGTAAATGTTGGTGCCATCGAGGTTGAACGAGTAACCGGTCGGCACCACCAGGCCGACCACCGATTTGGAGCAGCCGAGTTTTTCGAGCTTGCGCATCAGGGCGGGCAGGGCGCTTTCCGAGGAGCTGGTACCGAGCACGATCAGCAGTTCTTCCTTGATGTAGGCGATGAAGCGGAAGATCGAAAAGCCGGTCATGCGGGCGATGGCGCCGAGCACGATGAACACGAACAGGGCGCAGGTGAGGTAGAAGGAACCCATCAGCTTGGCCAGCGGCAGCAGCGAGGCCAGGCCGAATTTACCGATGGTGAAGGCCATCGCGCCGAAGGCGCCGATGGGAGCGACTTTCATAACGATGCCGACCACGCCGAAAATCACATGCGACATGTCGTCGATCAGTTTCGCGACCGGACGTCCGCGCTCGCCCAGCATCGACAGCGCGAAGCCGAACAGGATCGCAAACAGCAGCACTTGCAGGATGTCGCCCTTGGCGAAGGCGTCGACGACGGTGTTCGGGATGATGTTCATCACGAAGTCGACCGTGTTCTGGCTATGCGCCTTGGCCGTGTATTCGGCAATGGCCTTGGTGTCGAGCTTGGCCGGATCGGCGTTGAAGCCGTCGCCCGGACGCACCACGTTGGCGACGATCAGGCCGATCGCCAGCGCGAAGGTGGAGACGACCTCGAAGTACAGCAGCGCCTTGCCGCCAACGCGGCCGATTTTCTTCATGTCCTGCATGCCGGCGATACCGGCGACGACGGTGCAGAAAATCACGGGGGCGATGATCATCTTGATCAGCTTGATGAAGCCGTCGCCCAGCGGTTTCATGTCGACCCCGAGTTTCGGGTAGAACACGCCGAGCAGCACGCCGCACACGATGGCGATCAGAACCTGAACATACAGGATCTTGTAGAAGGGTTTTTTCATGACGGTGTCTCCGTTCGATATTTGAATATCTGTATCTTTATCGAAATCGTGTACGTCATCTATTGTGGATACCCGCAGAATGCGAAGTTTCCACATGTAAATATTTAATGATTGATATGCGGCAATGTCAGTGTCTCTTATCGGGGACACGCCGAGCGTATGAAGTTGGCAATGAGCTGTTCGCGCGCGTGGCCGCTGTGGGCAAACACGCCGATATTGCTGCCGTTGGCGATCGTCGCGCCAAGCCTGCGCGCCAGCTGGGAGGCGCGCGCAGCTTGCAGCTTGTAGCATCAGCCGAAAGAAATGCTGGGCAACAGGGTCGACAGCGCGAGGCGCAATAGTGATCGCATGGGCTTCCTTTGTTGGTACGCGAAGGGCCATGGTGGCCGAGCCCGGCCGCTGCGTCTGCATGGGCGTGGGGCGTGGGATAATGTTGGATTGACATTGAAGGAAACGCATGCAGCGAGCACTCTTTATCTGCAGCCAGAACCGGCTGCGCAGCCCGACGGCCGAGCAGGTCTTCGCCAGCTGGCCCGGGGTCGAAACCGATTCGGCGGGCCTGGGCGGCGATGCCTCGGTGCCGCTCTCGCCCGAGCAGATTGCGTGGGCCACCATCGTGTTCGTGATGGAAAAAGCGCACCGGCGGCGCCTGGGCGAGCGTTTTCGCTCCCATTTGAACGGTAAAAAAGTGATTTGCCTCGATATTCCCGACAACTATACCTATATGCAGCCGGAGCTGATCGGCATCCTGGAAGCGAAGGCTGGAAAATTCCTGCGTCCATGAAGCGGCCCCTGTTACTCGTCGCCGTGTGCGCGCTGTCGCTTGCGTAATTGTGCATGTGACCACCCCGCACGCGGTATAGTCATGCTTTCGACCCCGCGTCGGCCACCTGGGACACCCGCCATGAAATTACTCCGTCATCTGCTGCTCGCTGCCGCCATCGCACCAGCCATCGTGCACGCGGCGCCCAAGGCGAAACCGGCGCCCAAGTCGGTGACCTCGTTCTTCCCCCAGCTCGAACTGGGCCGCTTCCTTGCCGATAATTTCGACCTGGCCTCGGTACGCAGTTCACTGGCCGCGCGGCGCACGCCGGAGCTGCGCACCTTCGCCGATTTCGGCATGCTGCCGACCAATAGCGGCGACGATGGCGTGACCTTCGACGGTGAACGCTGGCTGTACCAGCTGCGCGTGGTGCGCCGCGCCGACATCAACAACGACGGCATCGAAGACCTGGAAGTGTGCTTCACCGACCGCGCCAAAGGCGCCAGCTACGACTCCTCGCAAAGCCTGCTGGTGAGCCGCTACTCCGACGAAACCTACGCCGTCGCGCTGCGCTACGAGTCCGATGCCTGCGGCCCGGCCAAACGCGAAAAGACCAGTACCACGCTGACCGTCCCGTCCAGCAAACCACAATAACCACCAAGGCCATCTTGCACACCACAACTACGATGATCCACGCTGTTTCCCGCACGGCGCTGCGCGCGCCGCTGCTGCTTGCCCTGCTGTCGCCGCTGCAGATGGCCGCTGCCGCCATTCCCGCCACGCCCGTGAAAGCCGCCATGCCCGCGCCGCTGCCTGCGGCCCACGTCGAGGCGGTGCGCCAGATGCTGTCGGTCGTCAAGGGCGAAACCCTGCTCCAGGCTGCGGTGAAGGACAACGCCGCATTGCGCCCGTCCCAGCAAGCGCTGTTCAAGCACCTGTTTGCCACCACCACGCCGCAGCGCCAGCAGGAACTGATCTTGCGCGCGCTGGCGCGCCACCTGACCCTGGAGGAGGCGCGCAGTATCGCCGAAGCCTACGCCACTGCGCCCGGACAACGAGCCCTGGCGCTGCCGGCCGGCGCCAACCAGTCCGACGATGTGGCGGCGTTCAACGCCTTGCCGCCGGCGCTGCTGCTGGCCGGCGCCGTCAAGGCGGCCCGGCCCGCCATCGAGCAGGCCGCCAACGAATGGGGAGCCGATGCGCTCCACAAGCTGACCGAAACCGCGGTCGCGGTGGCGCGGCTGAAAATCGGCGACATCAATAGGGGCGACGAATACAGCGCGCCTGTGTCGATTCAGTACTGGTCGACCAGGACGGGCGTAGCTGCAGCCGACGAACTGGCCCTCGCCCTGGTCGTCTGCGCGCTGAAGACGGACCATGCGAATCGGGAGTTTCTTCTCACGGCCAAGGAAATGGCGTGGGGAGAAATGCTTTGGCCCGCCAACCTCGCGTCACCGGAGAAGGTCGCGTCCAGCCTGCGCAGGCTCGATCTGGTCGAAGTGGCCGCCGGCCGCTATTTGACCGAACAGCGCGCCGGCTTCCAGCAAGCGAACGACAGCTTCGACAAGATCGATATGCCGTTCGACACGGGCCACGTGGCGGACGCCGCGAAGTCGCTGCTGCCCATCGTCGCGATCGTAGACCGTTTCGGGAAGGCCCAGAATGCGATCATCCCGGCCCAGCGCGCCATCCTGGCGTTTGCCGCCGAGCGCCCGGGCCAGTTCAGCGTCAAGAACGACAAGCTGGTCATCGCCAGCAAGGCCGACGAACGCGCCTTCGCGGCGCTCAACAAGAAGCTGGTCGCGGCGCGCGCCCTGCAGAGCGCCAGATAGCGATTATCAGCGGCTGTCGGTGACGGGCGCCTACTGCGCAGCCCAGCCGCCATCCATGTTCCAGGCCACGCCGCGCACCTGGTTGCCGGCGGCGCTGCACAGGAAAACCGCCAGCGCGCCCAGTTCTTCGGGCGTGACGAATTCGCCGGACGGCTGCTTTTCGCCCAGCAGGGCCTTCTTGGCCTCTTCGTTGCCGATGCCGTCGCGCGCGGCGCGGTCGTCCACCTGTTTTTGCACCAGCGGCGTGAGCACCCAACCCGGGCAGATGGCGTTGCAGGTCACGCCCGTGCCGGCCGTTTCGAGCGCGGTCACCTTGGTAAAGCCGACCAGCCCGTGCTTGGCCGCCACGTAGGCCGATTTTTGCGCCGAGCCGACCAGGCCGTGCACCGAGGCCAGGTTGATGATGCGGCCCCAGTTCTTCTGTTTCATGGCGGGCAGCGCCAGGCGCGTGGTGTGAAACGCCGAGGTGAGGTTAATGGCGATGATTGCATCCCATTTTTCGGCCGGAAAATCCTCGATATTGGCCACATGCTGGATGCCGGCGTTATTGACCAGCACATCGACGCCGCCGAATTTGTCGGTCGCGAACCGCATCATCGCTTCGATCTCGCTTGGCTTCGACATGTCGGCGTTGTGATACGCCGTCTGTACGCCGAATTCGCGCCCCAGGTCGGTGTGCAGTTTGTCGATCTGGCCGGCGTCGCCGAAGCCGTTGAAGACGATGTTAGCGCCTTCCCGGGCCAGCGAACGCGCGATGCCGAGGCCGATGCCAGAGGTGGAACCGGTGACCAGTGCGCTTTTACCGCTCAACATACCTGATTTCATTGTGTCCTCTACAGAAAGAGTTTGGGGGTGGATGAGGTAGAATTCTAAACGCAGTGAAGATTGAAGCACACATTGGACAATGGCGACGGATCGACACGCTTGACAACACCTCAACAGGAGCCGGCATGAGCGAGGCAAGAATCAAATCCGTCCAGTGCATGTCGCCCGCCGGCCTGCACCAGATGTCGTACAAGGAGTGGGGCGACCCGGCCAACCCGCGCGTGCTGGTGTGCGTGCATGGCGTCACGCGGGTGGGCGACGATTTCGACAGCCTGGCGCGCGCGCTGGCCGGCCACTACCGCGTGGTGGCGCCCGACGTGGTGGGGCGCGGCCGCTCGGGGCGCCTGGCCAATCCGCAGCTGTACCGCGTGCCCCAAT
Source organism: Massilia rubra (assembly GCF_011682065.1). Lineage (GTDB taxonomy): Bacteria > Pseudomonadota > Gammaproteobacteria > Burkholderiales > Burkholderiaceae_D > Telluria_A > Telluria_A rubra. Next base: position 6,608 of record NZ_VUYU01000013.1, read on the forward strand.
ACGTGAGCGACATGGTGACCTTGATCGCGCGCATCACCGGGGGCAATGGCATTGATGGCGTCGACTGGTTCGGCACCTCGATGGGTGGCCTGATCGGCCTGGCCCTGGCGTCGCTGCCCGGCACCCCGGTGCGCAAACTGGTCCTGAACGATATCGGCCCGACGCTCGACCCGGCGGCGCTGCTGCGCATCGGCGACTATATCGGCCAGGAGCTGCGCTTTCCGACCTTTGACGCGGCCGCGCGCTTTGTGCGCGAGGTGTCGCAGTCGTTCGGCGAGCACACCGAAGAGGAGTGGCGCAAGCTGGCCGCCGACGTGCTGCGCCAGGAGCCGGACGGCCAGTGGGTGCGTCATTACGACATGGGCCTGGCGCTGCCGTTTCGCTCGGCCACGCCCGAGAGCACGCGCGCCGATGAAGCCATGCTGTGGGCCGCCTACGATGCCATCGCCTGTCCGACCCTGCTGGTGCGCGGCGAACACTCCGACCTGCTCTCGCGCGCCACCGCCGCCAGCATGGCCGCGCGCGGGCCGCGCGCCACGCTGGTGGAGATTGCCAACGTGGGCCATGCCCCGACCTTTATTCACGACGACCAGATCGCCATCGCACGACAATTTTTGATTGGTACTTGAAAGACATTATGGAAATTACACGACTGCACGTAGGAAAACGCCTGTCCGAAGTGGCGATTCACAATGGCACGGTCTACCTGGCCGGCCAGATCGCCGAAGACACCTCCGCCGACATCGTGGGCCAGACCCGCGAAGTGCTGGGCCACGTCGACCGCCTGCTGGCCGAAGCGGGCAGCGACAAGAGCTGCATCTTGATGTGCCAGATCTTCATCGCCGACATGGCCGGTTTCGCCGGCATGAACGCGGTCTGGGACGAATGGGTCGCATCCGGCCACACGCCGCCGCGCGCCACCGTCGAATCGAAGCTGGCCGACCCCGCATGCCTGGTTGAGATCGTCGTTACCGCAGCCCTGCGCTAAGCCGCATGGTCTCGATTGCAGCACTCGGCAGCACAACGGCCGAACTGGTACAGGGGCTCAGTCCGGACGACTGCGCGCGCGTCGAAAGCGCGCTGGCGTATGCGGGCGACGCCTACAAGGACATGGCCTGCGCGTCGGGCCAGAACGCCTTCGATTTCGCGGTCGGAGTGGCCAGCACCCTGGCATATTTGCGAAGCGATGCCGAAACCCGCATCGCCGGCTTGATGTTCGAGCTGACGGTGCTCGATCCGAAAGCGGTGGAGGGCCTGGAAGCGCGCGTCGGGCGCGAGGCGACCGACCTCGTGACCGGCGTGCGCCAGCTGATCCGCCTGCGCGACATGACGGTCGGCCACCAGACTGTCGGCCGTGGCAAGAACGCGGCCCAGCAAGCCGTGGCCCAGGTCGAAACGCTGCGCAAGATGCTGCTGGCGATGGCCACCGACATGCGCGTGGTGCTGGTGCGCCTGGCTTCGTGCGTGACGACCCTGCGCTATTTTGCCGACATCAAGCGCTTCGACGACCTCACCTGCGCCTACGGGCGCGAGACGCTCGACCTGTACGCGCCGCTGGCCAACCGGCTCGGTATCTGGCAGCTCAAGTGGGAGCTGGAAGACCTGTCGTTCCGCTTCATCGAGCCCGATACCTACAAGCGCATCGCCAAGATGCTCGAAGAAAAACGCATGATGCGCGAAGGCTTCGTGCAGTCGGCCATCGTGCGTTTGCAGAACGAACTGGCGGCGGCCGGCATCACGGCCGAAGTGTTCGGGCGGCCCAAGCACATCTACAGCATCTGGAGCAAGATGCGCGGCAAGGAGCTCGATTTCAACGAGCTCTATGACGTGCGCGCCTTCCGCGTGATCGTGGCCGACGACAAGACCTGCTACACGGTGCTGGGCGTGGTCCACAATATCTGGACCCCGATCCCGAAGGAGTTCGACGACTATATCTCGCGCCCCAAGTCGAACGGCTACCAGTCGCTGCACACGGTCGTCACGGCAGATGATGGCCGCCCGCTCGAAGTGCAGATCCGCACCCAGGAGATGCACAACTTCGCCGAGTACGGCATCGCGGCGCACTGGCGCTACAAGGAAGAGGGCGGATCGAACTTCAAGGGCCAGGCCTACGACGAGAAGATCGCCTGGCTGCGCCAGTTGCTGGCCTGGAAGACCGACGTGGCCGACGCCGTCGTCGGGCAGGAGGAAATCCAGCGCGAGTGGGTCGAAAAGCTCAAGTCGACCACCCTGGACGACCGCATTTTCGTCCTCACGCCGCAGGCGCGCGTGCTGGAACTGCCGGTGGGCGGCACGCCGATCGACTTTGCCTATCACCTGCACAGCGAAGTCGGGCACCGCTGCCGTGGCGCGCGCGTGGACGGCATCATGGTGCCGCTCAATACCGCGCTGAAAAACGGCCAGACCTGCGAGATCATCACCGCCAGTCGCGCCTCCGGCAGCGCCGGTCCGTCGCGCGACTGGCTCAATGCCGACTACACGGTCAGCACGCGCACGCGCGCCAAGGTGCGCGCCTGGTTCCACGCCATCGACCTGGAAGAGACGCTGGCGCACGGCCGCGCCTTGGTCGAAAAGTCGCTCCAGCGCGAAGGCAAGACCGCCGTCAACCTGGAACAGTTGGCGCACAAGCTGGGCTTCGCCAAGGTCGACGATCTGTTCATCTCGGTCGGCAAGGAAGAATTCAGCTTGCGCCACGTGGAGCAGGCGCTGCACGACACCGGCGAAGTGGTGGTGCCGGAAGACGCGGTGGTGCTCGGTAAAAGCCGGGCTTCGAGCGTGGAGCAGGGCGCCAAGTCGGGCGTGCTGGTGGTCGGCACCGAGGGCCTGATGACGGCGCTGGCCAAGTGCTGCAAACCGGCGCCGCCGGACGGCATCGTCGGTTTCGTCACGCGCGGCAAGGGCGTCTCGATCCACCGCGCCACCTGCAAGAACTTCGCCGAAATGCGCGCCAAGGCGCCCGAGCGGGTGATCCAGACCGACTGGGGCCGCGCCGGGCACGACACGGTCTACCCGGTCGACCTGTTCATCCTGGCGGGCGACCGCCAGGGCTTGCTGCGCGATATCTCCGAAGTGTTCTCGCGCGAGAAAATCAACGTCATCGGCGTCAATACCCAAAGCGCCAAGGGGCAGGCGCGCATGACGTTTACCGCCGAAATCGGCTCGACCGCGCAGCTGCGAAAAGCCCTGGGAGCGATCATGGAGGTAGGCGGCGTACAAGAAGCGCGGCGGCAGTAAGTGGTGATCCTGCCCAAGTCGTTCCTGTACTCCAAGCCGCGCGATTGGGGCCGCCACGCCTGGCGCTTCTTTTTCAGCTGGTGGTACATGGTGTACCTGGGGGCGGTCGCGCTGGTGATGGCGTTTTCGCCCTCGACCTACAACCGCACCAACCGCCTGGCCACGTCGCGCTACATCTACACCAGCACCTGGCAGGTGCTGCCGTGGTTTACCTTGCTGGCGGCGCTGGTGAGCCTGGTGCTGATCCGGGTGGTGGTGGTCACGTCGCAAAGCTACGGCCTGTCGCGCTACGCGCTCGAGATGGTGGTGCGGGTGCTGGTGCTCGAACTCATTCCCCTGACCGCCGCCATGTTCGTGGCGCTGCGCGCGGGACTGGCGTTCAATGCCGGCGACGCGCTGGCGCTGGCCGCCGCATCGACGCCCGACCGTTCGCGCCAGGCCCAGAACCGGCTGCGCCAGGACCTGGTGCCGCAGGTGATCGCCAATGCGTTCGCGGTCCTCTCCCTGGCCATGGTCAGCAGCGTGATCGTGCTGGTGCTGGCCTACACCAGCGTGTACGGCCTCTCGCCCTGGGGCCTGGGCGACTATACGCGCACCGTGGGGCGCATTTTCAATCCGGCGGTGACGATTGGCTTCGTGCTCAAAACCGTGTTCTTCGGGCTGTCGGTGGCGGTCATTCCGAGCGCCGCGATCCTCGAAGCCCACCGTTACGGGCGCACCTCGTCGTCCACCGTGCAGCCGGGCGCGGTGCGCCTGCTGTTCGTGTTGCTGCTGATCGAAGCGGGCTCGCTGGCCGTCAAATACATATAGGTGGAACAAACAAGTGGAATCGAAGATGAGCCAACCCAACCCGAATCCGGACGAAGCCCCGGCCGAGGCGGTCGCCAACGTGGAAGTCAAGGCGGTCGTGCTGCTGGTACTGATGAGCGCCCTGATCATCACCTTTTTGCTGTACGTGATGTACGCGCGCGGGGTGTTCGAAAGCACCCAGCGCCTGGTGCTGCTGTCGGAGGATTCGGACGGCGTCATCCCTGGCATGGACGTGACGTTTTCGGGCTTTCCGGTAGGCCGGGTGCAGCGCGTGGAGCTCGCGCCCGACGGCAAGGTGCGCATCCTGGTCGACGTGCCGCGCAAGGACGCCAAATGGCTCAAGACCTCGAGCGTGTTTACCGTCGAGCGCGGCCTGGTGGGGGACACGCGCATCAAGGCCTTCAGCGGCATCCTGAGCGATCCGGTGCTGCCGCCCGATTCGGTGCGCACCGTGCTGCGCGGCGACACCGCCGCCGAGATCCCGCGTCTGGTCGCCAGCGCGCGCGCCTTGCTGGAAAACCTGGAGAACATGACGCGCAGCGATTCGGCCATCAATACCAGCCTGGCCAACATCCAGGCGGCGACCGGGCGCCTGTCGGGCAAGTATGGTTTGCTCGGCACGGCATTGGGCAGCGAGGGCGAGGCCAAGAAACTGCTGCAAACGCTGGAACATGTCGACCAGTTGCTGCTCAAGGCCGACCAGCGCGTGTTCGGCAAGCAGGGCGTGATGGACGAGGCGCAGCTGGCCATCGTGCAGTTGCAGGTGGTGCTCAAGGATGCCAGCAACAGCCTGAAAAAGGTCGATGCGGTGCTGGTCGAAGCGCAGGCCGTGGGCGCCAACGCCAAGGTGGCGACCAAGGACCTGGGCGCGCTGCGCGCCGAGGTGGACGCCAGCCTGCGCAAGGTGACGCGCCTGATCGATGAAATCAACCGCAAGTGGCCCTTTGCACGCGAGACGGAGCTGAAACTGCCATGAAGACCATCTACCTCACCGCCTTGACCGCCGCCGTCCTTGCTGGCTGCTCCGGCAACCCGCCGCCGCCGGCGTGGAAGGGCAACGCCGGCAGCGCGCTGGCCAGTTTCAGCGACGCCTACCTGCGCGGCGAGAGCGGCATCGCCGCCACCGAATTCGCGCGTGCGCGCGCCGAGATGGCCAGCACCGGCCGCCCCGACCTGGTGGCGCATGCGGAGCTGGTGCGCTGCGCCACGCGCGTGGCGAGCATGGAATACGACACCTGCCCCGCCTTCGAAGCCCTGGCGCAGGACGCCACCCCGGCCGAACGCGCGTATGCCGCCTACCTCGCCGGGCGCTGGGACGGCCTCGATGCGGGCCTGCTCCCCGAGCAGCATCGCGCGGTGGTGGCCAGTGCGCGTGCCAGCGACGGCAAGAGCGTGCTGGCGCCCATCGCCGACCCGCTCGCGCGCCTGGTCGCCGCCGGCGTCCTGATGCGCCAGGCGCGCATTGCGCCGGCCGACATGGTGGTCGCCACCGATACCGCGTCCGAACAAGGCTGGCGCAGGCCGCTCTTGACGTGGCTCGGCGTGTCGCTCAAGCGCGCCCAGGCCGCCGGCGACACGCTGGAAGCGGCGCGCCTGCAGCGCCGCATCGACCTGGCCGGCGCCACGCCGCCGCCGGCCCCCTGATTTTCTTCACTAAGAAGGCTGTATGAACCGATCCCTGCGCAGCATGGCCAAATGGAGCATGCTGGCCGTGCTGTTATCGAATATCGCTTGCAACGCCAAGGAGATGCCGGACTCGCGGCGCGACTATCTGCTGGCGCACGATCATGGCTGGATCGACCTGGTTGTCAAGGCGCCGGCCACCGCGCCGGGCTTCAAGCCGGGCGAAGCCTGCTCGGTGGGCTTGAGGATCAACGGCGACATGCTGCTGTTCGAGAGCGCCAACCTGGCCGACGCCGGCAGCGCCGGGATTCCGGTGGGCTTTCGCTTCGTGGCGCCGGCCGGCAAGCTCGATGCGGCGCTGCACCTGCACGGCTGCGTCAAGGATGAACTGGTGCTCAAGCTGCCGCTGCAACTGACCAAGGACCATCTGGTCGAACTGGCCTTTGACGGCGTTGCGCTCACGGCCGGCGAGGCGACCCCGTTCGAACCGACCTCGCTCGAATGGGTACGCACCGAAATGCTCAGGATGCAGGCCAACGCCCACGCCGGCGACGCCGCCACCGGCAAGCTGACCACGCTGGCCACCGCCAGCGTGGCCCTGAACGCTTTCGGCCTGCTGGCGCTGCTGGGCTATGCCTGGAGCCGGCGCCGCCGCTGATCAGTCCGCGGCCGTCGCGCCGGCGCCGCTCAGCTGGGCGCAGGACTTGAAGTCGCCCGGGCCGGTCGCATCGAACTGCAGCGGCACGCCAGCCATTTCGATCTGCCGGGTGCGCGGCGCCACCAGCTTGTAATCGCCTTTTTTCAGGCGCTCGGTAAACTGCGGGCAGCGCGCCATGCTGTGCATCCTGGCGATGACGGTCCATTTTCCTGGGGCGGATTCGGCAAACACCGCCGGCGAGGTATAGGAACCGACACCGACGAACAGCAGTTCATCCTTGCCGTCGGCGTCGAAATCGATCAGGAACACGTCGCACAGCGCTTTCGCCTCGAACAGGCAATTGGGGACGTCGCCGGTGCGCTTCCAGCCCGACAGCGGAAAACTGGCCGGCAAGCGCGCCGCCGCCGGCCATACGTTCAATTGCTCGACCGGCTTGACGGTGTGCTGCTCGACGAAGCGCTCGCCGTTGTCCGGTGTTTCCAGTGCGGTTTTGGCGCGCTCCGCAACCAGCGCCGCCTGCGGGCCGGTCTTGCCTTCCTTGAGCTTGAGCAGGGCGGCGGCGCCGTAGCGCTTCGATGCCGACTTGAGGAAGTAGTAGTCGAACTTCTCGGCGCTGACGGCGCCGCGCTCGAGGCGCGCAACCTGGCTGTTGACGGCGATCCGGTCCGGGTCGGCGAGCGGCGAGATCAGCGCCGTCAGCACGGCAATGACGGCATACGCCGCACCCAGGTTGACCGGCGCCACGCGGCGCAGCCACGCGCCTTTGTCGATGGCGGCCCCTAGGTAACCGAACGCGTAAAAGCTCGCCACCAGCAGCGCGGCGGCGGCGAAGATGCGGTCCGACGTCCAGCCATGGTCGCCCACGCGCAGGGCCAGCGCATAGGTGGCGACGGCGGTCAGCGGCAGCAACAGCACGCAGGCGATGCGCGCGGAGAGGCGCACCAGGCGCGCCACGGCGTCGCCGACCCCGCCGTTTTGCCAGGCGGCGTTGATCAGCACCACCAGCAGCGCGTCGGCGGCCAGCAGGGCCACGGTGGCGTGGCGCGTGGCCCACAGCGCATCGAGCCCGGTGAAAGGCAGGCACAGTACAAAACCGCCGATCAGCAAGGTGGCCACCGGCAGCAGCCATGACATCAGCACCAGCAGCAGGTTGCGGATGCCGTGCACGATCGCGGGCCGCACATCGGTCAGGTGCAGGGCGCAGGCGAAGGCGCAGCACAGCAGCGGAAAGACGAACAGCGGGGACTTCATCAGTTCCGACAAGAAGCTGATCTTGACGAGTTCGAACAGGGTCGCGCCGAGCCACATGGCCAGTTGCAGCGCGCCGGTGAAGAAGGCGGAAAACACCAGCTGGATGAAGAGCTTCCAGGCGATGTCGAAATGGGTGGCGTAGCTGGCCAGGCGGCGGCGGTCATGGGCCGCCGCCAGCACCAGCGAGTGGCCGATGAACAGGATCACCATGCAGAAAAAGAAGACCAGCGGCAGCATGCCCGGCCATCCGGACACCCGTTCCGTGGCGTGGAGGACCGGCGTTTCGCGCCACCCGGTGTGCCAGCCGATGCCGGCCAGCACGCTCGCCGCCAGTGCGCACCAGAGGCCGAGCAGCTTGGGGCGCAGGTGGCCGAGGCTGGAAATGGCCAGCACCGGCACCAGCGCGCCGATCAGCAGCGCCAACGGGCGAACGAGCGGGTCGAACAGATCGTTCTGCTGGAACAGCAGGTACAGGAACAAGCCCTGCAGCACGCCGATGGCGGCGCGCGCCATGCCGACAGATTGCGAAGTTTCTGGGGTTGCAATGGCAGGGGAGGTCGACATGGTGGGTTGAGGGTGATCGCGGGTCGGGAAAAGGCAGCGCCGCCCGCTGGGGGCTGCGCTGCCGGCTGCGCTTACTTGTGCTTGAGCGTCCAGTCGCCCGGTGCGGCTGCGCCGGCCAGCTGGCCGCTCATGTCGAACAGGGCGGCTTGGCCGGACTGGGTTTCGCTCGATCCGCCGGCCACGCTCATGTTCAGTTTTACCACGCCGGCCTTGTCGACGCTGCCCGTCACCGCCGTCGTGCGCGCGCTTGCCTTGCACGAGCCGGTGATTACGCCGGTGAAGCCGATGTTCAGGTCGCAGGCGCCGTACCAGGCGCCGAAGTTACCGCTCCACGGGCCGGCAAAGCGGATCGGATCGAGGTATTCGCGGTTGGTCGAGGCCTGTCCGTAGCTGACCAGCTCGGTCGTGCTGGAGAAGCTGACGTCGCCGGAACCTTTGGACGTGGTCGAGGTGTTGCATGCCACCATCAAGCCGGTGATGATGTCGCGCCAGCAGGTTTTTTCGACCCAGTAGTTAACGTAGACGTTGGCGGTGCGCAGGTCCAGATTGGTTTCGCTGGAAACGATCTTGAGCGTGGAGAAGGTGCCAGCCGGAACAGTCTTGCTTTCGATACCGACCACCTTGCCCTTGCTGGTGAGCGCGCGCGAGGTTTCTTCCTTGGAGCATGGGATACTCATGGTGCTGGCGAAGTCGAAGCTGTCGCCGACCGCTGCGCTGTACGGCGCCTGCATGGCGGCCGGTGCGTAGGTGGCGGTGCAGGCGGCGTACGAATTGGTGGACCGCATGCCGCCCTTGCCATCGAAAACCTCGATGGTTTGCGCGCCTTTTTCCTGGCTGACCGAATCGGCGTTTTCCCAGCCGCCGTCGGCGTTGACCTTGGTGATGCGCTGGGTGACGGACACTTTCCAGCCCATCGTCACATCCGTGTAGGTGGCAAAATCGCCGACGCTGCGGGCCGGCAGGGTGTACGGGCCGCTTGCCGGTGGCGTGACCGGGGTTGGCATCGGGGTCGGCGGCGTCGGGACCAGGACCGGCGGGGTCGGAACCGGCGGGGTCGGCACAGGCGGCGTTGGAACCGGTGGCGTTGGAACCGGCGGCACGGCGACCGGTGGGATGACGGTCAGCGGCGGGTCGATCAGCTGCCCCGGGACGGGAATCGGTGTCAAGGGCGGCGTCGGCGTGACGGGAGCCGGGGTCGGCTCGCTTGGCGCCGGCGGCGTGACGGGCGTCACCGCCGGCGGTGCGACGGGGACCGTGGGAAGTGCCGGTGCCGGCGTTGGCGCCGGTGGCGCATCGCTGCCGCCGCCGCACGCAGTAAGGGCCGTCGCCGAAATCAATCCAAGTAGTCGCATCCGCATCGCTGTCATCCTTTTTTGTCATTATATATATCTCTTCGGTCAACTATAAAAACTAATGTTGAGTAAAGAGCATCGAAGGGTGCGATTATACATGTTGCATATGCTCAAGAATTGCCGAGAATGTTGTTTGGCTGTTTTTGCAACAATATTGGCCGAAACACGCGGTTTTTCTTCGCGCGTGTCGAACCTGCGCCCGCCCGTTCGTCGTCGGGATGCAGTACGCTTGTTTCGATCATTTTTCAATACGGAGACATCATGAACAAACAGATCATCTTTAACCTGCCGGTCAGGGACCTGGACAAATCGAAAGCATTCTTTGCGGCACTCGGCTTTGGCTTTAATGAAGAGATGAGCGGCGACAGCGCGGCGTTCATGAATATCGTGGACGGCAGCATCCACGCCATGCTGATGACCGACGACTTCTTCGCGTCCTTTACCAACAAGCCCGTGGTACGGGCGCTGGAGGCCAACGAGGTGATCATTTGCCTGAGCTGCGAGAGCGCACAGGAAGTCGACAGCCTGATCGCCAGGGCCGCCGCGGCCGGCGCGCGCATCCCGCACCCGCCCGAGGATCATGGCTTCATGTATGACCAGGGCTTCGAGGATCTCGATGGCCACCTGTGGAACCTGGTCTGGGTGGCGAGCGATGCCTGATTGTCAATGCCGGGTTAGGGCAGCCTTGATTATTCGCCCTGCCAGAAGTCCTTGAAAGTCGCATTCCTGAACTTGATATCGGAGAAGCGGGTGCGGAACTCTTCGCCCATGGGCGATTGCGCCGAGAAGCCGACTTTGACAGTGGCCGCGCCCGGCAGGCTGAAGGCGCGCACCATGCTCCAGCTGGCACCGTCGGGCGCGGTGTAGAACACGAACATGTCCTTGCGCCGCACGACCTTGAGGTAAACCTCGCTGCCTTCCCGGGTGCCATGGTGAGCGTCATCGCCCGCGCCCCTGGCCACCGTGGTGGAAATGCCTGGCTTGCCTGTCTTGGCCAGTTCGAACAGCAGCTTTCCCCAAATCGCCTTGTCGCCGTACACAATCAGCGCTGCGCCGTCGAAGGGTTTGCCGAAGCTGGCCGTGGCTTTGGCGGAAAAGATAAAGTCGCCGGCGGGCTGGAACAGGACGCGCGGAGTGTTATCGGCCGTCTCGGTGCCGTCGGTATTGGCGTACAGATCGGTGCCTTTTTTGGCCACCAGCACCAGCGTTCCGGCTTGCACCTGCGCCGCGCCCGGATCGACGCGCATGTCGAGCGCAAATGGCAGCGTGGCGATCGCCGGCTTGACCTCGCTCGGGATGGGGGCGCTTGCCTGTGCTTGCAGGGCGAACAGGGCCGCCGCCAAGGCGACTGTAGCAACTACCGATGCCGGACCGCTTTTCATATCGGGATTCCTGTTGTGGCGAGGTGGGGCGCGCGCTGGAGTGGCGTGCCAAAAAGAGGTTGGAATCGCTTCCAATCACTTTTTCGAAGGTAACATGCTCGCTTCCGCGTTGTCAATATGTGCCTTCGACCCCCGTCGGGGCTACACTGCTGCCGTGTTTCTCTCATTCCATCATCGACAGACCAGCATGTATATCAGTGAACTAGGGCGCCGGACCAAGGCCTCGCCCAAGGCAATCCGGCTTTATGAATCCCTGGGATTATTGGGCAAGGTGGGCCGCAAGGGGACTTACCGGGTCTATTCCGAGCAGAACCTGCAGCAGGTCCGGCTGATCCGCCAGGTGCAGGCGCTCGGGTTCAAGCTGGCCGAGATGGGGCCGCTGCTGGTCGCGGTGCAGGGTACGCCCGACTGGGCGCAGCTCCTGGTGGTCGTGGAGCAGCGCCGCGCGCAGGTAGCCGCCGAGGTGGCGCGTTTGCAGGAGCTTGAACGCGCGCTGGGCGCGGTCGGCGCCGAGATCGGCGCCTGCCTGGCCGCACCGCTGCCGTCGACCCTGGCCGATTGCGTCGACGAGGTCCTTGACTCTGCCCCATGGGACAAGCTGCATACTTCCTGAAATTCATTTTTCAGGAGCATGGCATGGGCGGCAAGACAGGGGCAAAACGGGTTCTGGTGATCGCTGCGCACGCGTCGGATGGCACGTTCGGCAGTGCGCTGGCGCAGGCGTACGCGCAAGCGGCGGGGCAGGCCGGGCACGAGGTCCGGGTGCTGGCCCTGGACCAGATCGCCTTCGATCCGATCCTGCATCACGGCTACAAGGTGGTGCAGGAACTGGAGCCCGATCTGAAAAAGGCGCAGGAGTCGATCACGTGGGCCAATCACCTGGTGTTTGCCTTTCCGGTCTGGTGGGGCGGCATTCCCGCGCTGCTCAAGGGTTTCCTGGACCGGGTCATGCTGCCCGGCTTTGCCTTCAAGTACCAGAAGGGCAAAGCCTTTCCGGCCAAGCTGCTCGGCGGGCGCAGCGCGCATCTGTTGGTCACGATGGATACGCCGCCGTGGTATTACCGGCTGGTGTACCGCGCGCCGGCGATTCGTCAAATGAAAACGACCACGCTGGAGTTTTGCGGCATTACGCCGGTAACAACCCTCCACTGCGGCCCGATTCTCGATTCCACGCCGGAAAAACGCAGCGCCTGGCTGGACCAGGCACGCGCCATGGCCGGCACCATTTAAGCGCGCCGTTTTCCCTGCTTGCCGCTGGCAAAATACAGCGCCAGCCCGGCCAGCGCGGCCGGCAGCCATACCCACAGCAGCTCGGAGACGATCACCACGATGCCGCGCCCGCTGAGGAAGGTCTTGATGGTCAGCGGGCTGACCCGGATCACGCGCACCGGGAAGAACAGGCGCGCGTCCGACACCGGCCAGGCCAGCGCCACGCCCAGCCCGCCGGTGGTGAACATGTCGAGCAGGCCGTGCGAGACGGCGCTGGCGGCGATGAACAAAAAGGCGGCAAGGCGCGACGCACGCAACTGTCGCGCACACGCCGCCGCCAGCAATCCCAGCACAATGGCGAACGCCAGCGAATGCGATGCGCCCCGGTGGCCGAGTTCGTTCGCGTAGGGAACGCCCAGGTGCAAACCGGCGACGTCGAAATCCGGCACGATCGATGCCAGCACGCCGGCCGCCAGCAAGCGGCCCGGAATAATGCGCGATCCGAGCGCCAGGCCGATAGCGAGGGGAACGGCGGGGTGCGAAAAAATGGTCGGCATGGGAATAATCGGGTGGGCTGTCGATATTGACGGGCGAGATGATAACGCGGCGCCGTGTTATCGGTAGTAGTTATCAGATAAATCTTTATGGCAATTTGTTATCGCTTTTGCGATATACTTCGATGGCGTTGCCATGGCGGGGAAGCCACCGGATAAAGCAGCGGTCCTGGCTCGTGAGCCCAGGCTGGCGCGACGGCGTTACCGTTCGCGTACCGCGTTATCCGGCCTTTCTCAGGTTCGATTCCTGATTACGCAGCCGGTAGTTTTTTCCGGACTCACCATCCGGTTCGTGCAACACTTATGCATCATCCCTCAGGCGGCCAATTTCCGGTTGTTGCGCCGCGCGGCGTCAATCCATCGGCGCCGCATTGCGCAACGACAGCGTGCCCCGGCTTTGCATGGCAGTCACTCGGCGCCGGCCCTGCGTTTCAAACCGACGTATCAACGGTTATCCCGATCATCCTGCGCCTTGGGCTGGTCTGCATGACCCTGCGTACCCGGCCCGATTCGGCAGCGCCATCCCGATACCGCCGTCCGCCCGGTTGCGTGGAAGGCTGCCGCGAGGGTTTTATCGAGATACTCCATGTTCCAGCGAAAATTGATAGAAGAACGGCAGGTCGGCCTGCTCTCCACGCCAAAAGGATTCGACAAGATCCTCGGCGCGGGCAGCTACTTCCTGCCGTCCTCGAAAACCCTGCAGGTGCTCAGCTTGTCGGATTTTCCCGCGAACGTGCCCAACCTGGAATGGCTGGTCAACATGCATGGCGCCACCTTGGCCGCCCACCTCGATATCGTGCGCACCGGCGTCGATGAAGTGGCGCTGGTGATCAGCGGACAAACCCAGCATGTGGTGCCGCCCAATTCGCTGCAAGCGTTCTGGAAAAACGGCCTGCCGATCGAGGTCTTGCGCGCCAGGGCCGGCAGCGACCTGAAGGTGCCGGCCGACTGGCTGGCGCGCCTGCCGATCGGGGTATCCATGGCGTGTATTAAACAGGTCGCGATTCCGGCGGCGTCGTTCGGCATGCTGTTCGTCGACGACATGTTCGCCGACTTCCTGGCGCCGGGGCGCCATGCGTACTTTGACGTGCTGCCTAAAACCAAGCTGGTGACGTCGCTGCAAGCGCAGGTGCTCGAAGCGAAAGACGTGGTCAGGTCGATTTTGGGCAGCGGCCATGCGGCTATCGGCGAGCACCTGTTTTCGGTTGAAACCGGCGGCAAGCAGCTGGCGCTCTGGTGGGACAAAAACCAGCTGGTGCATGTGTCGGGGCCGGCCAGGCAGGCGCTGGCCAGCCGGCAGTTGCGCGCCGAATCGATCGAACTCGATGGCGCGCCCTTGCCGGTGCCGGCCCATATCGTCGCGGCCATGCGCGGCAATGCGGCGGTCGCGGCCTTGCTGCAGCCGTACCTGACGACGTGCGAGGTGCCATCGCAGCATGTCGGCATGTTCCATGTGGACGGCGTGTTCGAGGCGACCTTGAAACCCGGTTTTTATGCGTACTGGCATGGCGGCAAGCGCCTGGCCATGACGGCCATCGATACGCGACTGATCGTGATCGAAGTCACCGGGCAGGAAATGCTTACGCAAGACAAGGTGCAATTGCGCGTGAATGTCACGGCGGGCTACCAGATTACCGATGCGCAGCTGGTTACGTCCAAGCTGAACGACTACAAGGATTTCATCTACAAGGAAATCCAGTTCGCCCTGCGCGCCGCCATTGGCAGCCGCACCCTGGACGGTTTGCTCGAGAATAAGAACGACACCGACGAGCAGATTCTCGGCTACATGCAGAAAAAGGCCGCCGTGCTGGGCATCGCGATGATCTCGCTCGGCATCAAGGACTCGATACTGCCGGGTGAAATCAAGGCGATCCTGGGCAAAGTCGTGGAAGCGGAAAAGGCGGCGCAGGCCAATGTGATCCGGCGCCGCGAAGAAACCGCGGCGACCCGTTCGCTGATGAACACGGCCAAAGTCATGGAAGACAATCCGGTGGCGCTGCGCCTGAAAGAACTCGAAACCCTCGAAAAGATTACCGAGAAAATCGAGCATCTGAATGTGTACGGCGGGCTGGAAGGCTTGCTCAAGCAGTTGGCGCCGTTGAAGGGCGGCGCTTAAGCGGACATCCGCAGCCTCAGCGGGTGACTTTTTTCATGTCCAGTTCAATCCAGGTGGGCGCGTGGTCGCTCGGCTTGTCGCGCCCGCGCACGTCGCGGTCGACATTGGCGGCCGTGAGCGCGCCGGCCAGCATGGGGCTGAGCAGCAGATGGTCGATGCGCAGGCCGGCGTCGCGCCCATACGCATCGCGGAAATAATCCCAGAACGTGAAAATGCGCTCGTCCGGGTGCATGCTGCGCAGCGCGTCGGTCCAGCCCTGCGCCACCAGGCGCTGGAAGGCTTCCCGCGTTTCGGGGCGGAACAGGGCGTCGGTAACCCAGCGCTCGGGTTTATAGACGTCCAGCTCGGTCGGGATGGCGTTGAAGTCGCCGGCCAGCACCACCGGCGCGCCGCTGGCCAGCAGCCCTTCGGCGTGGGTGATCAGGCGTTCGAACCAGGCCAGCTTGTAATCGAACTTGGGGCCGGGGCAGGGGTTGCCGTTGGGAAGATACAGGCAGGCCACCAGCACGCCGTCGATGGCCGCTTCGAGGTAGCGGCTTTGCTCGTCGGCGTCGTCGCCCGGCAAGCCGCGCCGCACTTCCACCGGTGCCGTGCCGCGCGCCAGGATCGCCACCCCGTTCCAGCTTTTCTGGCCGATCCACAGCGCCTGGTAGCCGGCCTCGTTGAGGGCCGCTTCGGGGAACCTTTCTTGCGGCGCCTTGAGTTCCTGCAGGCAGGCGACGTCCGGTTGGGTTTCTTCCAGCCATTCCAGCAGGGCGGGTAAGCGGCTGCCGATGCCGTTGATGTTGTAGGTGGCGATGCGCATGGGAGGTCCGGGTCAAGTCAATGTCATGCTATTTTGAACGCAGATGCGCATCGTGCGCCGCACGTTAGTGGCCTGGCCTGAATTCGTCGGGCGGCAAACAAGGTCGTGGTTGAGGATTGCTTTTAGGAATGAATGGTTTCGGATAGAATTGCCTGTTCCGGCGTACTTACGCGCGCGCAATCCCGAGGTACGCTGTTGTTCAATTTCCCATGACTTTACGCTGGCACAGTACGCCCCTGGCGCGCACGGTTCTCGTCGGCCTGATCGTCGCCGGCACCTGCCTGCGGCTGGACTGGCTCGCCACGCAGTCGTTCCACGCGCGCGAGCGCGCCCGCGTGGCCGAACAGGTCGCCGCGCTGCGCTCGATGCTGGAACAGCGGCTGCACCTGCACCTGGCCCCGCTGGCGGCGGGCGCGGCCGTGGTGCAGCTGAAACCGGACCTGACGCAAGCCCAGTTCCAGCGCCTCGGCCAGGGCCTGCTCAAGGACGCGCCCGCCGTGCGCACGCTGGCCTTGTCGCCGAATGCGGTGGTGCGCCACGTGTTTCCGCCCGATCAAGCTGCTCATCTGCACACGATGCCGACCCTGGCCGAGGTCGAGCAAAGCGCGCGCGACGGCACGGTGCGCCTGGCCGGGCCGATGCAACTGGGCGATGGCGGCCTGGGCATGGTGGCGCGGCGCCCGGTCTACCTCGACCCGGACAGCCGGCTGCAGTTCTGGGGCTTTGTCAGCGCCGTCATCGATTACGACCGCTTCATGGCACTGGCCAAACCGCTGCTGGCCGCGCCCGACATCGCTTTCGCACTGCGCCATGTCAGCCCGGGTGGTGCGCCGCGCGCCGTTTTCCAGGGCGCGCCGGCGACCTTCGACGCGCTGTCGGAAACGGCGCTGATCGCCACGCCCGACGGCTTTTGGCAGGTCGGCGCGCGTCCGCAAGGCGGCTGGGAGCAGCCGCGCCCGTATTCCCTGCCGCTGCGCCTGCTGATGCTGGCCGTGCTGCTGGTGACCGGCGCCGCTACCTGGGTGTTGCGCGCCCGTGGCCTGCGCAACAAGATGCTGCTGCGCGAGCTGGAAGCGGGCGAGGCAGCCCGGGTGCAGTGGGTGGCCGATACCTCGCACGAATTGCGCACCCCCATCACGATCCTGGCGACCCATCTGGACGCCATGCAGGACGGCATCATCGCCCCGACTCCCGACAGGCTGGCGGTCTTGTCCGACACGGTCCGGGAGATGGAGCGGCTGGTAAGCGACCTGCACGTACTGGCGCGCGCCGATGCCGGCGCCCAGGCCTTGCTGTGCCAGCAGGTCGATGTGGCCGCGCTGTGCGGCGAGGTGGCGGCCGCCTTTGCGCCGCGCCTTGCCAGCCATCCCTTGCACTATCGCCTGATCGATGAACTGGCGCCCGGCTGCCTGGTCCAGGGCGACCGCCAGCGCCTCGGCCAGGTGCTGACCAATCTGATCGGCAATTCGCTGCGCTACACCGACGCCGGCGGTGCCTTGCACCTGACGCTGGCGCTGGCCGGCCCGCACATCGTCATCCGGGTCGAGGATTCCGCACCGGGCGTGCCCGATGCCGCGCTGGCGCGCCTGTTCGAGCGGTTTTACCGGGTCGACGAGTCGCGCAGCCGGGCCAGCGGCGGTTCCGGGCTGGGCCTGGCGATCTGCGAGGCCATCGTCGCCGGCCACGGAGGGCGCATGCAGGCCGGGCATTCGCCGCTGGGCGGCTTGCGTATCGATATTTTTCTGCCGGCCCATGCGCCGCACGCCCACCACGGAGATTGCCCATGACATCGCCCCTCGTTTTGCTGGTCGAGGATGAACCGCGCATTGCCGAGATTCAGCTTGCTTACTTGCAGCAGGCCGGCATGCGCACCCACCACTTGCTGCGCGGCGATGAAGTGGTCGAGTGGGTGCGCGCCAAGCTGCCCGACCTGGTTTTGCTCGACCTCATGCTGCCCGGCCTGGACGGGACCGCCGTGTGCAGCCAGCTGCGCACGTTTACGGACGTGCCGGTGATCATGGTCACCGCGCGGGTGGAAGAAATCGACCGCCTGCTCGGCTTCGACGTGGGCGCCGACGACTATCTGTGCAAACCGTTCAGCCCGCGTGAACTGGTGGCGCGCGCAGGTATGCCTGCGCCGGCGCGGGAAAGCGGCGGCCGGGCCGCGCACGCCGACCAGCGCGCTGTCGATCGACGAGGAGCGCCAGTGCGCCACCTGGAACGGGGCGCGGCTGGAACTGACGGCGCAGCAATTTCGCCTGCTGAACGTGATGGCGCGCCAGCCCGGACGTATTTTTTCGCGCGCGCAGTTGCTGGAGCTGGCCTTCGAGGCCGGCAGCGAACGTTTCGACCGCGCCATCGACAGCCAGATCAAGAACTTGCGCAAGAAACTCTCGCAGCAAGTGGTGGACCAGGAATTGATTCATTCCGTCTACGGCGTTGGCTACCGTTTCGAATGCCAGCCGGCATGATGAATCTTGCCCGGACGCCATAATTGCGCCACATTTGCTCGTCAATATGCAGGCTCGGAAGACAGCCATCATGCATTTGGGAGAGAAAATGGGTTTCACAAAATGGGTCAAGAAGACGGTCAAGAAGGTCGGCAAATCGTTTAACGATGTCGTCAACGACACGGTCAAGGATATCGGCGGCGGCATCGACGATATCGGCAACAGCTTCGACGACATGGGCAATGCGGCGCGCGAGATCGCGGAAGACATCGCGGAACTGGGCTACACCAAGAAGAATTTCGGCAACGGCAACGACAATTTCACCTCCAGTTCGGCGGGCGGCAACTTTTTGTATGGTGGTGGCGGCAATGACACCCTGCGCGTCACGGCCGGCGCTTACAACGTGCTCAAGGGCGAAGACGGCGACGATACGCTGAGCGTGCAGGTCGGCGGATACAACAAGCTCGACGGCGGCAACGGCAACGACAACCTGTCGGTCAGCGCCGGCGCGGACAACGTCCTGTTCGGCGGCGAGGGCGACGACAGCATCTCGATCGGCGCCGGCGCGAGCGCCGAGATCGATGGCGGCGGCGGCAATGACCGCATCAACGTGGCGGCCGGCGGCGCGGTCAAGGTGAGCGACTGGAACGGCCACAACACGATCCATTACAACGCGCTGTCGGGCACGGTGAACACGGGCGGCGGCAACGATACCGTGACCGGTAACGGCGCCAAAAACACCATCAACACCAACGACGGCGACGACAAGGTCGAGATGACGGGCGCGAGCAACAACGTCAACGTCGGTAACGGCAACAATACCGTCAACCTGACCGGCGGCAGCAATGTGCTCAACGCCGGCAACGGCACCGACCGCATCACGGTCGGTGGCGGGCGCAACGTGGTCAACGCGGGCGACGGCGCGAATGTGATCAAGGCGGACGGCATCGCCAACAAGATCACAAGCGGCAATGGCGCCGACAAGGTGACCGTGAGCGCGGTGTCGAACGAGATCAACACCGGCCAGGGCAACGATGACGTCGTTGCCAGCAGCGCCAGCAATATCATCGATACCGGCGACGGCAACGATACGGTCAAGGTCGATGGCGCGTCCAATATTGTGCGCACCGGCAACCACGACGACAGCGTCAACGCGAGCGGCGGCTCGAACCTGCTGGAACTGGGCAGCGGCAACAACAGCGCCAATGCGGCGGGCTTGTCGAACGTGATCAAAGCGGGCGATGGCAACGACACCGTGGTCGCCATGGGCGGCGTGAATACCGTTTCGGTCGGCAACGGCGCCAACAGCGTGACCGTGGGCGGCGGCGCCAACATCGTCACCAGCGGCAACGGCAACGACAAGATCCACGCTTACGGCGGCAGCAACACGCTGACCATCGGCAACGGCAGCGACAAGCTGGTGGTGCTGGGCGGCGTCAACGTGGTGGTCGCCGGCGACGGTGGCGACAGCATCATCGCCGGTGGCGGCGGCAACGCGGTCGGCAGCGCCGGCGGCAATAACAGCATCCTTGCCGGCGGCTTGCTGAACGTGGTGTACAGCGGCGGCGGCGACAACCAGATCGGCGCGCTCGGCAATACCAACGCGCTGGCGGCCAACGGTGCGTCCAACCTGATGGCGGCGGTGGGCAACACCAACGTCGTGCTCGCGAACGGCGGCAAGAACACCGTGCTGGCGGCCGGCATGGGCAACCTGGTCGCGACCACGGTGGGCGGCAACACAGTTGCCGCGGTCGGCGGCGCGAACGTGATCCTGACCGAAGTGGGCGGCATGCTCGACGCCGCCAGCGGCGGCCTGGGCAAGGTACTGGCCGGCGCGATTCCGGACAAGACCGTTGCCACGGCCATCAACAGCGCCACCGGCAAACTGAGCGGCGCGATCCAGAGCGGCAGCGGCAAGGACGTGGTGATCGCGGTCGGCGGCACCAACGTGATCTACACCGGCGCGCAGGACGACGTAGTCGGGGCCATCGGCGGCAATAATGTGCTGCTGGCCAACGGCGGCAACAATGTCAGCACGGCCATCGGCTCGAACAACCTGCTGATCAATACCGCCGGCAGCAACGTGGTGACGACCCTGGGCAGCGCCAACGTGGTGCTGACCGGCGCGGGCGAGGGCATCACCGACCTGGCGAAGAAGCTGGACAAGGCCACGACCGGCAGCGCCACCAGCGCGATATCCAAATTCCTCGGCAATAACCTGGCCAAGGGCGACGGCAACGATATCGTTACCGCGATCGGCGGGGCGAATGTGGTCTACACCGGCAGCGGCAATGATGTCGTCACCGCCCTTGGTTCGACCAACGTTGTGTGGGCGGGCGCGGGCAACGACGTGGTGACGGCGGCCGGCTCCAACAATATCGTGTGGGCCGACGGCGGCGTGGATCTGGTGACTGCTGCGGGTAACAACAACCTAGTGGTGACCGGCAATTACGCCGAGGTGGCGGCCACCGCCGTCGGGCTGGTCGATGCGATCGCGGCCGGTGTCGCAGCGGTCGACCTGGTCGGCAAGGCCGGTTTGGGCGGCGTGGCGACCAGCCAGGGCGGCACCGAGGTGGTGACCGTGATGGGCAAGAACAATGTGGTGGTCGGCGGTAGCGGAGCGACCGTCGTCACGGCGCTGGGCAGCAACAATCTGCTGGTGACCGGGGCCGGTAACGACGTCATCAGTGCGGCGGGCAGCAAGACCGGCATTGTGGCTGGCGCCGGCAACGATGTGGTGACCGCGCTCGGCTCGTACAACGTGCTGGTGGCGGGCGAGGGCAACAACGTGGTCACCGCCGTCGGCAAGGGTAACCTGATCAGTGGCGGCAGCGGCAACGATGTGCTCACCGCGATCGGCGTCGGTTCGGTCGGCGCCAGCAAGGCGAACCTGAACGTGCTGCTGGGCGGCGACGGCAACAACGTCATGACGGTCGTCGGCAAGGACAATATCGCGATCAGCGGCAGCGGCAAGGATGTGCTGGTCATGGCATCGTATGGTTCGCAAGAGAAAACCACCGAAAGCGGCAAGGAAGGCGCCGACACCACCACCACCAGCACGACCAAATTCGACACGCAGGCGAACGTGGCCTGGACCGGGGGCGGCGACGATACGGCCGTGCTGTACGGCTCGCACAATGTGCTGGTGGCCGACAGCGGCAACGATACCGTGATCGTGGTCAATGCCGGCAGCAAGCTCGATTACAAGAGCGAAACGACCAACGGCGCCAACGAAGTGGTGTCGTCGACCAAGGTGAACGCCGATACGGGCTTCAATTTCGTGCACGCCGGCAGCGGCAACGATACCTTGGTACTGGCGGGCACCACCACGGTCGGCATGGGCGGCGAGGGCAATGACGTGATCGTCACTGCGGCGCAGAACAATATCGCCATCGGCGGGGCGGGCAACGACGTCATCATCGGCCTGTCCGAAATGACGGTGTTCAACGCCGTCGAAAGCCTGGTCGAGAACGACTACGAGTCGGCCGGCGACTGGGTCGGCGCGGCCATGAACTACAACTTCGCCTCGTCGCAGGTGAAAGCCTTGACCAGTGGCAGCCTGAGCAAGCTCAATCTGGTCGGCAATGTGTTGCTGGGCGGCGAGGGCAACGACACGGTGTTCGCCACCAACGCCGGCACCTATATCAGCGGCGGCAATGGCGACGACGTGATGATGGGCATGGGCTGGGGTGTGATTACCCAGTTGCTGGGCAAAAATGCGGCCACCTTGGGCGGTGCGGTCGGTGGCGGCTTTGCCGATGTCAGCAAGTATCTGGGCGAGAGCATGCTCAAGGACTTGTCGAGCGGCTGGGACCAGATGGGTCCGGGCATCAAGGCCAAGCTGGCGGCGGCCACGGCCAGCGCCGCTGCGCTGGGCACCAGCCTGGACGGCGTGAGCGGCAAGGCGCTGGGCGCGGTGTCGGGCGTGACCGGGGTGGAACTGGGCGACTTCAACGTGGCCGGCGGCATCAAGGGTGCGATGAATGGCGTCTCGACCGGTGTCAACACGGCGGTGGCCGGCATCGGCAAGGGCTTCAGCTACGCGGCCGATGCCGATGTGGCAGGCGCGCTGGCCGACAGCGCCAGCTTCCTCGGCAGCAAGGTTGCCGCAGGCAGCGAGGCGACCTTCGACGGGCTGGCGTGGCTGACCGACAAGCTGGGGCTGGACATGGACTTCGGCGATTTCAATGGCGCCGAAGGCTTGGTCGGCGGCTTCCTCGCCTATCTGATCGGTTACAAGTATGCCGGCGACAACGACCTGCACGGCGGCGCCGGCAACGACACCTTGTACAGCGGCATGGGCAACGATGATTTGCGCGGCGGCAGCGGCAGCGACACCTACGTGGTCTCGATGGGCGATGGCAAGGATACGATCTACGAAAGCGCGGGCGGCAACGACATCCTCCAGTTTGCGGCCAACAGCATTTTCTCGGGCGTGACGATGCAGGCGGCTGGCGTGAAGGCCAATATCAGCGGCAAGGACCTGGTGATCAATTACGTCAACGACAAGGTGTCGTTCGCCAAAGTCACGATCGCCGACTATGCCAGCGTCAACATGAAGGAAGTGCAGTTGATCGACCAGTCGGGCGTGCTGGTGTCTACTATCAGCATGCATAGCCTGATCGCCGGCGCGGGCGACAGCGACCCGTATGCGATGACCTCGGTGTGGACCGCAAACCACCTCGATGCCTTTGCCGAGCTCATTCTCTTGGGCACGCAGCAGCAGGCGGCTTAAGCCGGTTTGCGCGCAACAGACAACGCAGCCTGTGCCAAGGCTGCGTTTTTTTGTTGTTGGCGCCAGCCGCGCCGCGTAGGCAAGCCGGAAATATTTCCATGGCATGGTAAAATTTTATGATTGCCAGGGCGATGGGCGCCATCGGCTTTTACCTTTTTGCGGACGCACACCATGCCGATTTCTGAAGAAACTGTCACCTTTTTCAACCGGACGGTCACGGAGTACGACCCCTCCGAGCCGGTCACCTTGTCGGACGATACCGTCTACCGTCTGTCGCTCGACTACGAAGATGAGCAATCGATGTCGGAGCTGATCGAAGAATTCCTCGGCCTCATCGACAAATCCCAGCTGAGCGCGCTCATTATCGGCGCGTGGAGCGACGAATCCGACGTCAGCTCGGCCGCGCTCGTCGAAACCCTGGTCCGGCACGCCGGCGAGCTGCCGAACCTGCGCGCCCTGTTCATCGGCGACATGACGTACGAAGAGCGCGAAATTTCCTGGATTGTGCAGAGCGATCTGACGCCGCTGCTGAACGCTTTCCCGCAGCTGGAAGAGTTTCGCGTGCGTGGTACCGACGAGCTGAAGTTCCAACCGTTCACCCACGCCAAGCTGCGCACCTTGACCATCGAAAGCGGCGGCTTGCCGGCCAGCGTGGTCGAATCGTTGGCCGCCTCGACAATGCCTGCGCTGAGCCATCTGGAATTGTGGCTCGGTACCGATGGCTACGGTTTTTCGGGCGATGTGGCGCTCTACCAGGACCTGGTGGTCAAGCTGCGCACGCCGACCCTGGAATACCTGGGCCTGCGCAATGCCGAAATCGCCGATAAGCTGGCCGTGTGGCTGGCCGGCTACGAGCTGGTCGGCTGCCTGACAACGCTCGACCTGTCGCTCGGCACCCTTGGCGACGTCGGGGCCGAAGCCCTGTTCAACAGCCCGTACGTGCCCAAGCTGAAGACACTGAACCTGGAGCATCACTACATTTCCGAAGAATGGCAGGAAAAGCTCAAATCGCTGCCGATTACGGTCGATCTGTCCGATCCGCAAGACGACGATGACGACGGCGATCGTTACGTCGCCGTATCCGAGTAAGGTTCAGCCGGCGTGGCGCGCATGCCTGGCGATGGCGGTCGCAACTCCACGCCCTTCATTTTGTTGGGCGTGCGTGGCGGAAAGCGGGAGAAGTTGACGCAGGCGGCCCGCGCCGCGCTTGGCCTGCCGCCGGCGCAGTTGCTCGACTGGTGCGAATGGCTGCAACAGCCGTCCCTGCTGGCGGCCAGCCTGGCGCGCCCGTGCGTGTTCAAGATCGACTCGCCGGGCGACGATGCGCGCGTGCATGCCTTGCTGACGCGGCAGGGCTGCGACGCCCTCGGGTGCGCCTTGCCGCGCTTGCCGGACAGGGGCGAAATCGCCGTCTCCGGTGAATGGTTTGCCGGCTTGTCGCTGGCGCTCGGGAGGGTGGCGGATGAACTTTTGGCGCTGCCCCATGTCCAAGTAATGAATTCGCCGCATGAACTGCTACTAATGACAGACAAGCTGGCTTGCCAGCGGCATTTTGCCGGGCGAGGCATTCCCATTCCGGGGTTGCTCGGCCCCATCGAAGGTTATGCGCACCTGCGCGCGGTGTTGGACGAGCACGACCTGCAACAAGTGTTCCTGAAAACGCGTTACGGATCGAGCGCGTCCGGCGTGGTGGCGTACCGGCGCAACGGGCGCGGGGCCGAGCAAGCGACCAGTTCGGCCGACCTGGTGCACGGCGAGGGCGGGGCGCGCCTGTACAACGTCAAGCGCCTGCGCACTTACAACGCGCAGGCCGACATTGCCCGCTTGATCGACTTGCTGGCGCGCCAGCAAACCTATGCCGAGGCGTGGATTCCCAAGCCGCGCCACGGCGACGGGCATTTCGACGTGCGCGTGGTGACCTTGGGCGGGCAAGCCACGCACCGGGTGGCGCGGGTCGGCGCGCGCATGATGACCAATCTGCACCTCGACAACCAGCGCGCCGATGTGGCCAGCTTGCTGGGCGAGAAAGACCTGGCCGTGCTGGAGCGGACCGCGTGCGCGGCGGCTGCCACTTTTCCGCAAAGCCATGTCATCGGCCTCGATCTGGTGGTGCGCAAGGGGCGCGCGCATGTGCTCGAAGCGAACGCCTTCGGCGACCTGCTGCCCAAGTTGCTCTGGCAGGGCCGCGATACTTACGCGGCCCAGTTGCACAGTTTTGCATCCCATGAAGCCTGATCCGCGTTCGATTCCCGACATGAACCAGGTGGTCGGCAGCCACGACATTGTGTTCATCACGCTCGACACCCTGCGCTACGACGTGGCCCAGCGTTTGTACCAAGCGGGCGAGTTGCCGGTGCTGGGGCCGCGCCTGCCGCCCGGCGGCTGGGAGCGCCGCCACAGCCCGGCCAGCTTTACCTATGCCGCGCATCACGCGTTTTTTGCCGGCTTCCTGCCCACGCCCGACCATCCGGGACGCCATCCGCGCCTGTTCGCCACGTCATTCCGGGGCAGCGAGACGACCTCGGCCCACACCCACGAGTTTGCGCAGGAAAGCGTGCCGGCCGGCCTGGCTGGCGCTGGGTATCGCACCATCTGCATCGGCGGGGTCGGCTTTTTCAACAAGGAAACGGCGCTCGGTTGCGTGCTGCCGGGCATGTTCCAGGAAAGCCACTGGAAGCGTTCGCTCGGCGTGGACGGCCTGCATTCGACCGAACGCCAGGTGGCGCTGGCGATCGCGCGCCTAGACGCGCTCGGCCAGCAGCGCGTATTCCTGTTCATCAACGTCGCGGCGATTCATTCGCCCAACCGTGGCTATCTGCCCGGCTGCACCAGCGACAGTCTCGACAGCCATGCCGCCGCGCTGCGCTATGTGGACGGGGCGCTGGCGCCGCTGTTCGCGGCCTGCGCGGCGCGCGCGCCGACCTTTGCCATCGTCTGCTCCGACCATGGCAGCGCGTATGGCGAGGATGGCTTTCGCGGCCACCGCATCGCCCATGAAAGCGTATGGAATGTTCCATACGCCCATTTCTTTATCGACTTTGAGGGACCGACGCCATGAATCATCCCGCCACTCCCGGCACGCTCGCCCAGCGCATGCGTCACACGCCGTACCAGGCGTATTCCTATTCCTATCCGCACAAGGCGGCATACCGCTCCCTGGCCGCGCCGGCGTCGTTGGCGCAACTGTGGGCGGCGCAGGACCGCTCGGCCCTGTTCGCCTACATCCACATTCCGTTCTGCGAAATGCGCTGCGGCTTTTGCAATCTGTTCGCGATGGCGCGCCCGACGCCGGAGATGGTGGAACGTTATGTGGCGCAGGTGGTCCAACAGATGCGTGTACTCGACCAGGTGCTGGGCGAGCGCAAGTTTGCCCGCTTCGCGCTCGGCGGCGGCACGCCCACGTTCTTGTCGGCGGCGCAGTTGCAAACGCTGCTCGATGGCGCGCGCGATATTCTCGGCATCGATCTGCAGACCACGCCGGCCGGCATCGAAGCTTCGCCCGAGACCGTCACGCCCGAGCGCATGGCGGTGTGCCGCGGCATGGGCATCGACCGGGTGAGCCTGGGTATCCAGAGCTTCGCGGCGGGCGAGATGCGCTCGCTGGCGCGGCCGCAGCAGAACGAGGTGGTGACGCGGGCGATCGGCTATATCCGCGATGCGGGTTTTCCGACGCTCAATCTCGACCTGATTTACGGCATTGGCGGGCAAACGGTGGCGAGCTTGCTGGCGTCGATCGACAGCGCCCTGGCGTTCAGGCCGGAGGAACTGTATTTGTATCCGCTGTACGTGCGCCAGCATACGGGGCTGGGCAAGATTGCGAACAGAAAGGGGGCAGCCTCATTCGATCCGATTGTGCTGAACCAGGAAGGCGACAGCCGCATGCAGCTGTACGAGGCCGCGCGCGACCATCTGCGCGCGCGCGGCTACGTGCAGGTGTCGATGCGCATGTTCCGTGCGCCGCACGCGCCGAGCGAAAGCGGGCCGTCCTACTGCTGCCAGAACGATGGCATGGTGGGGCTCGGTACCGGTGCGCGCTCGTACACGCGGGACCTGCACTATTCGACCGATTACGCGGTGGGGCGGGCCGATACCATCGGCATCATCGACAATTACCTGGCGTTGGACGCCGACAGTTTTACCCATGCACACCACGGTTTTGCGCTGGGGCCGGACGAGCAGCGGCGCCGTTACGTGATCCAGTCGCTGCTGACCGATCCCGGGCTCGATCCGGCGGCGTACACGCAGCGCTTCGGCGGCGACTGCATGCAGGACTTGCCGCAACTGCATGAACTGGGCGCCCTCGGCTTGCTGGAAGAGGGCACGCCGATTCTTCGCCTGAACGATCGCGGCTACGGTTACGCCGATACCATCGGCCCGTGGCTGGCGTCGGACCAGGTGCGCCACTTGATGGCCGACGGCGGCACGACATGCTGAGCATGCTGCCGGCTGCCGCGCTTGACCAGGCGCAGCCGGCGCGGCAAGCGGAGCAGCCGGGGCAGCAGTCACGGCAAGCGGTGCTCTCGCTTCTGTATCGCGGAACGCTGTCCGGATGCAATTACGACTGTGCGTATTGCCCCTTCGCCAAACGGCGCGACAGCCGGGCCAAGCTGGCGCGCGACGCGGCCGAAGTGGCGCGCTTTGTCGCCTGGGTGGGCGCGCAGGAGCGGCCCATCAGCGTGTTGTTCACGCCGTGGGGCGAAGGCATGATCCGGCGCCATTACCGCGATGCGATCACGGCCCTGTCGGGCATGGCCCATGTGCGCCAGGTGGCGATCCAGACCAATCTGTCCGGGCCGCTGGCATGGCTGGAGCAGGCCGATCGGCGCAAGGTGGGCTTGTGGTGCACCTACCATCCGAGCCAGGTGCGGCTGGAGCGCTTTGTCGAGCGCTGCGCGCGGCTGGCGCGCATGGGGGTGGATTTTTCGGTGGGCATCGTGGCCATGCGCGAGCACTACGAGGATATCCGCGCCTTGCGTGCCGCGTTGCCGAGCCAGCACTATCTCTGGCTCAACGCCTACGACCGGCGCGCGCCGGGGTATTACAAGGCCGAAGACCTGGCCTGGCTCGATGCGATCGATCCGTGGTTCAGCTACAGCCGCAATCCCGAGATGTCACGTGGCAAAGCCTGCCGGGCCGGTTCGGAGGCGCTGTCGGTGGACGGGGATGGCGAGGTACAACGCTGCCATTTCTTGCCGCAGCGCCTGGGTAATCTGTACCAGGATAGCCTGGAAAACATGCTCGTCGAGAAGCCGTGCAGCCGCCTGCGCAAATGCGACTGCTATATCGGTTACGCGCACCGGCAGGACTTGCCGTTCTATGATGACTTCGGCGCCGGTGTGCTGGCGCGCATTCCGCTGCGGCTGGTGCCGGCGCAGGGGTGAACGCAATGCTGCGGCAGATCACGAATCCACACCGCGTTCTCGTCGAGGCTGGCATGACCGGATGCTTCAGCTCAGACCTTTTCTCCTTTGAATTGGTGCTGGGACCCCACGAAGCGCTTGTCAGTTTTTCCAGGAGTACCCAGCACATTTTGCCCGGATAGCCGAAGGCGAAGCGGGCAGTGCGCCGCTGCTCGATATGACGTCGAACGACATGCCAAGGGAATTTTTGGAAGACGTTGTTGCCGATCCCACAACGCAGCCTGCCCTGGCCGAACGGATACGTACAGCACTGGCGCAGGATTCCTTTAACCGGGCGTTTGCTATTGTTGTATTGGCGCGGCAACTGGCGCACCAGTTGGGGTATGGCCCGCTTCGCGCCAGCGCAATTCCGGCGGCGCGAATCTGACTGTTGGGCATGCGTTTTCCCCTTGCCGCTCAATATAGTGCCGTGCGTAGCGCTTTTCGCTATTGCACCAGCGGCATGCCGGGCGCAAAATCGATCGCATCGCATCCACAGGGGAGACCTGGCAATGGCTAATTCAGTGCTGGCTGGCATGCTTGCAGCGGCGGTAGCGGCATCCCCGGCGCCACCGGCGACGCTGAAGGTAAGCGGAGGCAGTCTTGCCGGCCTGCTCATGGCCGATGGCAGCAGCATTTACTACGGCATCCCGTACGCGGCCGCGCCGGCGGGCGAGCGGCGCTGGAAACCGCCGGCCGAGCGCGCGCCATGGAGCGGCGTTCTCGACGCGCGCAAGCCGGCGTCCGCTTGCGTGCAGGAGAATGTCGGCTGGAATGGCGATTTTCTTGCCGGGGCCAGCGAAGATTGCCTGACGCTCTCGATCCGCGCGCCGGCCGCCGCCGGCAAAACCAGGCTCCCGGTATTGGTCTATATCCACGGCGGTTCGAACTCCGCCGCCGGGGCGGGCAATATGGCGGAAGACGCCCTGCACAGGGAAGGCGTGCTGCTGGTCAAGATCCAATATCGGCTGGGCCTGTTCGGCTTCATGGGCCTGGATGCCTTGCGCGAGGAAAGTCCGAACAAGACGTCCGGCAACTATGCCCTGCTGGACCAGATTGCCGCGCTGAAGTGGGTCAAGGCCAATATTGCCGCTTTCGGCGGCGATCCCGGCAACATTACCATCAGCGGCAATTCGTCGGGCGCCTTCGATGCGCTGCTGCTGACCATCTCGCCGCTGGCGAAGGGATTGTTTCAAAAAGCCATATTGCAAGCGGCGGCGCCGGGGGCGCCCATGACGGCGCAGCAGAACGAGGAGCTCGGCAAGGTGGTGCTGGAGCGGCTCAAGTTGCCGCCGGGCGCGGCCGGCCTGGCCCAGTTGCGGGCGCTGCCGGCCGACACCGTGATCAAGGCCGGACTCAAGCTGCCGGTGCGCACGGGCATCGATCAGCGTTTTTTGTGGGAACAACAGGTCGTCGACGGTTATGTGTTGCCGTATGCCTATAGCGAGGCGTATGCCAACGGCGCCGGGCGTGGCCTCGCCATCATCATCGGCAACAATCGCCAGGAGCTCGGGGCCGACCGCAAGCCGGACGTCGTCCCCGCCATGTTGGCGTCGGCATTCGGCGCGCAGGCGGGCGCCGCGCGCGCTCTCTACAGCGACGATGCGCGCCTGGGCAGCATGCCCACCCAGCTCCTGACCGATATGTGGTTTCGTTGCCCGGTCCATTGGCTGACCGGCCGCATGCTCAAGGCGACCCCGAAAGTGTGGCGTTACGAATTCGGTTTCGGCGTGCCCGGATCAGGCCGGCCGCCCGAACACACCAGCGAGATGCACTACGTGTATAACGCGGTGCCGGCGAGCGCGATCGACGCCGCCTGGCCGCCGCTGCAGCGTTACTGGGCCAATTTCATGCGCAAGGGAGATCCGAACGGCAGCGGCTTGCCGCCCTGGCCGCCCATGGGAGCGCGGGGGGCGTATTTGTCGGTCGCACCGGAAGGCATCGGCACCGGGGAGGGTTTGCGCTCGGCGATCTGCGAGCTGATGTACAAGGAGCGTGACTATCCGGCTTCGCCAGTGGCTCCCGGCTGATGCGGGGGGCCACTGGCGCAGCTTGGTCGCTTTATTCGAGGATGGCGCCGCTACCCTGAGGCAGCCGCTGGCGCGCCGGAACCTGGCTTGCGCCGGGGGCACGCGCGGCAAGCAGCCGCGCACGCCGTTTGCGCACCCAGATGATCACCCCGGTCACGCTCAGCATGGCCACCACCACGCCCAGGAACGACAGGACAATGCGGCCCGGCAGACCGGCGATGCGGCCCGAATGCAGGGGGAACTGGAGTTGCAGGAAGATATCGCCGGCACTGCCCGTACCCGGCACGCGGTCGGCCACGAATTTGCCATCCTTGCCGTCGAAATACAGCCAGGAATTGCCCAGGCCGACATCGCCGTGATCGTTGCCCGGCTGGAAGAAGCCGACACCGTAGAGGCCGTAAGCGGAGGCGTAAAACACGCCGCCGACCGGGTCGGTCCAGCCGCGCTTGTTGCCTTCGGCGCGCGCCAGCGCTATCACCTGGTCGCGGCTGATGAGCGCCGGAATCGGCTTTTCCGGCGGGTTCATGGTGCGCGCGGCAAACGCATCCGGGCTGAGCGTGGAGACGGTCGAGAGCAGCGGGCGCACCACGCGGTCGGTCAGGTTCATCGACACCGAGGTGATGGCCAGCACCAGCAAGAGCAGCCAGGCCCACACGCCGCCCGAGCGGTGCAGGTCGAAATTGAGCTTGGGGCCGCCTGCTTTCCAGCGGAAAGCGAAGGACTTGCGCCAGCTGCGGACGTTGGGAAACGACAAGTACAGGGCGATGAAGCAATCGAGCACCCATACCATGGCGATGATGCCCATGAACCAGATGCCCAGTTCGATGCCCTTGACCTCGGGAATATGCATCGAGTAATGCAGCTTATACAGGAAGGGCAGCAGGTTTTCGCGCGCCAGCGAAATGTCGCCCCACTGGCGCCTGGCCTGGATCTTGCCGGTCACCGGATCGACGCCGATCTGGTTAAAGCCCAGTTCGTGCGGCTTGCCGGTGGCCGGATCGATCGTCCCTTCGACCGACATCATCGAGGTGTGGCCCGGCTCGACCTCGGTCATCACGTAGCCGATGCGCACGCGCGGATCAAGCGCTTCGATCGCCCGCGCCAGCTCGGCGCCGGGGATCTGGCGCTGGGCCGCCGGGCCGCTGTGGGCATGGAACAGGTCGGGATTGAGGGCCGCGTCAAGCTCGTGATCGAAGGAGATCAGGGCGCCCGTTGCACCGGAAATGAACAGGAAGATCGCCACGCCGAGTCCGAACCAGCGGTGCAGGATGACCAGTGCGGGGCGCATATCAGTATGTCCAGTTGAGGGTGGCGCTGGCGCTGCGTGGCGCCGCGTAGTACGCCTGGCTCCAGTACAGCGAGGTCAGGTATTTTTTGTCCGTCACGTTGTTCAGGTTCAGGGCCAGGGTCATGTTGCGGTTGATCTCATAGCGCGCCATCAGGCCCAGGGTGGCGTAGCTGTCCTGGCGCGTGACGATGCCCTGCTCCTGCTCCTGCTCCTGCTCCTGCCCCTGCTCGCGCTCGATGTCGCTCTGCCAGTTCAGGTTGGCGCCGATCTTGAGCTGGGGCACGGCCGGCAGGCGGTAGGTGCTCGACATGCGCAGCAGGCGGCGCGGCACGTAGGTCCTGGTCTTCTTGCCCTCGCCATCTTCCACTTTCAGGTGGGTGTAGCCGACGCTGGCCAGCCAGCCCTTGGCCAGTTCGCCCGTCACTTCCAGCTCGGCGCCGGTCGATTCGGCATTGATGCCGCGATAGTAGGCCTTGGCGCCATTCATGTTGACCTGCTCGGCGGTATTGTCCTGGCGTGCGCGGAAGAGGGCGCCGGAGTAGCTGGCCTTGCCATCGAACAGATCGCCCTTGAAGCCGGCCTCGGCGCTGCTGCCCATGATCGGATCGAGCGCCACGCCGTTGATGTCCTGCTCGCTTTGCGGGCTGAAAATTTCGGTGTAACTGGTGTACAGGCTCAGCTGCGGCAGCACGTCGACCACCAGGCCCACGTACGGCGAAGTCCGGCTGGCCGATTTCTGTTTGCTGCTGCCGTAAGACAGGCCGCTCGAATCAGCCTTGGTCGCGTTGAAGCCGGTCAGCAGCTTGACCGTGTCGGCCAGCGTAAAACGCGCCGCCGCATACACGGTCTTGCGCACGTCCTGGTAGGTGCTGCCGTCGAAGCGCGCGTCGAATTCCGGCAACGGATAGGCGCCGGTAAAGTCGGTGCTGGCGGTGAGCGCGGTGCCGATGCCGCGGCCGTAGCCGGACAGGTCGTCCAGGCGCGAGCGCGACCAGCTGGCGCCGAAAGAAAGATCGTGCTGGCGGCCGGCCAGCGTGAACTGTCCGCTCGCGCCGATGTCGAACAAGGTCTGGCTATGGTCCGAGCGGTAGGCCGACGGGTACGAGAACAAGCCTGCGCCGGTGGCCTTGTCCGGCGTGCCGTACACGTAGAACAGTTTCGAGCGCGACGATTCCTTGTTGTGGCTCAAGGTCGACTTGAGCGCCCAGCCCTGGCCCAACTGATGGTTCAACTCGACAAAGCTGCCCTTGGTCGTGCTGTCCCAGAACGACCAGTCGGCCGAAGTGCTGGCGCCAGTCGGGTAGTTGGTGGGGCTGCCGTCGGTGAAATACAGCGGCAGGGCGCCCCACATGCCGCCGCGCGACTTGTTGTCTTGCCAGGTGTGGCCGATGCTGAGCAGGGTGTCGCTGCCCAGTCTGGCTTCGACGATGCCGTAGGCGACGTTCTTTTTCGTTGCGTAGCGATCGAGGTAGGAATCGCCCTGCTGGCTGGCGACCACCACGCGGCCCTTGACGCTGCCGCTGTCGTTCAGCGGGCTCGACAAGTCGGCATCGATGCGGCGCGTGTTCCACGAGCTCAGGGTCAGGCCGGCGTTGGCGGCAAAGGCGGCGCCGGGACGCTTGCGGATGAAGTTGACGGTGGCGGACGGGTTGCCGGTGGAGGCGGCCAGGCCGTTGGCGCCGCGCACGATGTCGACACGGTCGAACAGGGCGGTATCGAGGTTGCCCATCATGTTGCCGAATACCAGCGGCGTGCCGACACCGTCGACCTGGAAATTGATGATGTCGAAACCGCGTGCAACATAATAGGTGCGTTCGGTTTCGACTTTTTCGACGGTCACGCCGGTGGTGTTGGCGAGCACGTCGTTCACCGTGTCGAGACGGAAATCGTCCATGCGCGCGCGCGTGACGACCGAGACCGATTGCGGGGTTTCGCGCAGGGTCAGGTTGAGTTTGCTCGCACTGTCGCTCTCGCGCACCTTGTAGTTGCCATGCTCGTTCGCGCCGGTGATGGTGATGACTGGCAGCACGGCGGCCTCGGGTGCATCGGGCGCCTCGTCGGCGGCGCTGGCGGCGCCAGCATGGCCGAGCGCCACGGACAGGGCGAGGACCAGCGGACGCAGGCGTGGACGGGGAAAGGACGAGACGGACGTGTTGATACGGCGAGGCATGCAAAAACTCCTGAGGTGAGAAAGATCGTCACTGGCTTGGAGACTGCGCCTGGCTTGCGAACGATGGGGTGCGGATGTGCTGCGGATACGGTGCGCTGTCGTCAACACAGATGCGAATGATTCTCATTTTATCAAAAATGCCAGGAGGGCGCAAACGGCCTCGCGGCTTGCGCCGTTGTCATGATGAAATAACTGTTGCAAAATTGGCGGTTTGGGGCGGATTGGCTTGGCTGGACTGCCGCGCCGGGTTACGCTTGATACTGAAGCGAACAATGCTGGCAAGTAAAGAAAACGGGAGGGTGACGGATGCGTCCTGATGGGCTGATGATGGTGGCGCTGCTGGCCTGTTCCGTTCCGGCGCGCGCATGTGATATACCGCCCGTCACCATTGCCGATTACGTTCATGGCGCGGCGAATGGCAGGGTTGTGTTCGTTGGCAAGGTGGTGTCGTCGGCAACGCAAAAAACGGGCGGCGTGGTGATCGAAGACGTGACCGTGCGCGTGGGCAGGGTGTTTGGAATCAGCAATCTCCCTCCGACCTTGCCAGTTCTGAACCGCATTACTGGCGGCATGAATCCCTGCGGGATCAGGGATTTTTCCGCCGGGACTGGAGACCAATGGCTGATTTTCGGCCAGCGTGACGCGGAGCGCGTCTATCCGGATCTTCACCTGAGCCGCAAATTGGTCAACGGACACATTGACCAGTCGCTCTTGCGCCAGATCACGCCCTCGCTACGGTCGGGAAAATGAGCGCGCTCGCGCGGCAGCTGTGCAGGGGCGCTGGCGCTGGCAAGCGCTCAATAGTCGCAGCGGTAGAAATGCCCCATGATCGGCACCACGCGGCCGGCGCAGTCGGAAAAGAGGGACAGGTCGCTGCTGGTCCACGCCGCGCTGTCCTTGGGCTCGGCGATGCGGCCGCTGGCGTCGTAGATTACGTAGGTGGTGTTGGTGTCGATCTTGCTCCAGTCATAGGCCAGCACCGGGCGCTTGCCGGGCGGATGGGTCACCAGTTTTTTATCGAAGCTTTGCCCTTCCGACATCAGTTGCACCACGTTCGAGGCGCGGCCGATGGTCGCTTGCAGCAATTCGGGTAGCGAGAACAGGGCCGCCAGCACGACGATATAGGTGGCCATGGATGCCGCGCGGCGCCATCGATGGTGCAGCAGGGCGCGTACCAGGCCGAACAGCGAACACAGGGCGCCGAACAGCGCGACCGGAAGGATCAGCATGCCCGCGAGGCCGGAAAACGGCACGACAAGGACAAAAGCGAGGAGCGAGGCGCCCAGCAGCCAGATTGGCCAGCTGAAGTAGGCGTCGCGATGGTGGATGGGGCTTGCGTGTTTGCTGCCGTGCGCGATAGTTGACATGATCGTAATCTTTCGCAAATGAACTGGCGACTTGTTTTTAGCGTCCTGGGCCAGTGGCGTGGCCTATATTGTCACTACCTTGCCGTTAGCGCAAT
This sequence comes from Massilia rubra, assembly GCF_011682065.1. GTDB lineage: Bacteria > Pseudomonadota > Gammaproteobacteria > Burkholderiales > Burkholderiaceae_D > Telluria_A > Telluria_A rubra. Next base: position 41,700 of record NZ_VUYU01000013.1, read on the forward strand.
TTGTTTTTGCTGTCGTGCGGCCCCGCCCCTATGCGGGACGGTCACGAAAATGATAGGGCAAGACACTGTGGATGCGGGTCGCCGCGATCGCTGCTTGCCCAGCGGCTACACTTATCTGGTTCAAGCCCTGGGCCACGTCGCCGATGGCATACAGGCCCTCGACGCTGGTCTGCTGGTGGGCGTCGACCCGCAATTCCATGCAGGCCGAGGTGTGCGCGCCGAGCGCCGCCGCCAGGTCGGAGCGCGCCGCTTCGCCCAGCATGGGATAGAGCACGTCGCACTGGTAGGACTCGCCGTCTTCCGTATGCATTACCGGCGTCATGCGCTCGCTCATGGTCACCCCGCGTAGCGGCGAGGTGAGGTAGCGGATGCCGGCGCTGGTGAGGCGCTCGCGGTCGGCCGGGTCGACCAGGGCGTCCCTGGTGCGTTCGAACAGCGTCACGTCGGCCGAAAAGGTGCGCATGAACAGGGCGTGGCCGACCGGGTTGGTGGCGGACGTGACCACGGCAATTTTCTGGTCGAGCACATCGAAGCCATCGCACACCGGGCACAGCCTGACAGCGCCGCACGCCACCGCATCGAGGAAGTTTTCGATCGGCATACCGGTGTCGGCGATGCCGGTCGCCAGCAGTACCGTGCGGGCGCGGATTTCGCCGCCGTCGTACGCGGCCACGAAGCAGCCGTCTTCGTGGACCAGGCGGGTGACTTCGCCCGCGATCACGTCGCCATCATAGCGCTTGAGCTGGGCACGCAGTTTGTCGAGCAATTCCTGGCCATGGATGCCGTCCGGGAAGCCCGGATAATTATGCGTGACGGGAATCCAGCCCAGCCGGCTGTTGCCTTTGTCGACCAGGATGACGTTACGGCGAAAGCGGCGCAGGTAAATCGCCGCCGTCAGCCCGCCGGGGCCGCCGCCAATGATCAGGGTGTCGTGGATGACGGGGGAGGGAATGTAGGGAATCATGGGCGCATTATCGAAAATGCCCGCACAAGCCGGCATCGGTGCGACTCCCGCTGATGGGTAAGACAGGGCTTACACCATCGTTTGCCGCGCACACTTACTTAGTCGTGCGCCTCCGGTTGCAGGGTCACGTGGTCGATACCGTGCCTGGCGAGCAGCATTTCCTTGACCATGGCCAGCACTTCCGGCCAGTCGCGCAGGTTGCCGATGCGCAGGTGGCCGATCAGGGCTGGCTGGCCGGGCGACATGTCCCACACATGCAGGTCGTGCACCGACAGTACGCCCGGCACGGCGGCGAGGTCGGCGCCCACTTGCAGGTAGTCGATCTGGTGCGGCACGCCTTCCATCAGCGCGTGGTAGGAGTCGCGCAGCACGCCGATGGTGGACTGTAATATCAACACCGATACAAACAGCGACAGCAGCGGGTCGATCGGCATCCAGCCGGTGAAGTAAATCACGGCGCCGGCGGCAATCGCCGCGATCGAGCCGAGAATGTCGCCCATCACATGCACCAGCGCGGCGCGGGTGTTGATGCTTTCCTGGTCGCGCGAGAGCAGCCAGGCCACCAGCAGGTTGATGGCCAGGCCGATCACGGCGACCACGAACACGGCGCCGCCCTCGACCTGCTGCGGGCTGCGGAAGCGGTGCAGCGCTTCGAACGCGATCCAGCCGACCACGGCCAGCATGGCGAGCGCGTTGACGAAGGCGGCCAGCGCTTCGGCGCGGCCGAAGCCGAACGAGTGGCGCGCCGAGGGCGGGCGCTTGGCGATCAGTTGCGCCAGCAGCGCCAGGCCGAGCGCGGCGCCGTCGGTGACCATGTGGCCGGCGTCGGAGATCAGGGCCAGCGAATTGGAGAGGAAGCCGGTCAGCACTTCGACCACGGCGAACACCAGGGTCAGGCAGAGGGCGACGGCGAGCGCGCCCTGGCTGCGGCCGACGCTGACGTGGGTATGTTTGGCGTCGCCCTTGTGATGGGCGTGCAGATGGGCGGAGGAGGGGGTGGGTTTGGCGTGCATGACAGGAGTGTAATAGAAAACGCCAGCGCATTTCCCTGCCGTCAGGCGGGGTACTTCGAGGCGCTTGAACATCGTGTTTAAAAAGCGCTTGTCATTCGGGGAATGGCTCTCTATAATGCTGGTCTTCGGGCGGTTAGTTCAGCTGGTTAGAATACTTGGTCGACATCCAAGGGGTCGGGGATTCGAATTCCTCACCGCCCACCAGAACATGCAGTACTGAGTAAGAGAGAGAAAGGCACCATGGTTATGACACCGCGAACTACGACGGAGTTATTCCAGCGACGCTAGTCGAGGTGCTTCCTTTTGCTTACTCAAAATGAAAAACGCGGCTAGTCCGCGTTTTTTTTCGTCCGCATTTTTGCGCACCCCTTTGTTTATACTCTTATTTGTCATTCCCTATCAGTTTCGTTCAGGAGAACAGCATGGTTTCAGTCCGCCTTCCCGATGGTTCAGAGCGCCAGTTTGATGGCCCAGTCACCGTAGCCCAGGTTGCAGCGAGCATCGGTACAGGCCTGGCCAAAGCGGCGCTGGCCGGCAAAGTCGACGGCAAAGTCGTCGATACCTCCTTCCTGATCGAGCAAAACGCCGATCTGGCCATCATCACCGATAAAGATCCCGAAGGCCTGGACGTGATCCGTCACTCCACCGCCCACTTGCTGGCCTACGCGGTCAAGGAACTGTATCCGGAAGCCCAGGTCACCATCGGCCCGGTGATCGAAAATGGTTTCTTCTACGATTTCGCCTACAAGCGCCCGTTCACGCCGGAAGACCTGGTCGCGATCGAAAAGAAAATGGCCGAACTGGTCAAGAAGGATGAAAAAGTCACGCGCACCGTGTTGCCGCGCGACGAGGCTGTCGCCTATTTCAAGTCCATCGGCGAAGCCTATAAAGCCGAAATCATTTCCTCGATTCCGGCCGGTGAAGACGTGTCGCTGTACGCAGAAGGCGGTTTTACCGACCTGTGCCGCGGCCCGCACGTGCCCAACACGGGCAAGCTGAAAGTATTCAAGCTGATGAAGGTGGCGGGCGCCTACTGGCGCGGCGACTCCAAGAATGAAATGCTGCAGCGTATCTACGGCACCGCCTGGCTCAGGAAAGAAGACCAGGAACTGTACCTGCACAACCTGGAAGAAGCGGAAAAGCGCGATCACCGCAAGCTGGGCAAGGCGCTCGATTTCTTCCACTTCCAGGATGAGGCGCCGGGCTTGATCTTCTGGCATCCGAAGGGCTGGACCATCTGGCAACAGGTTGAGCAATACATGCGCAATGTGTACCAGGTCAACGGCTACCAGGAAGTGAAAGCGCCGCAGATCCTCGATCGCGGCCTGTGGGAAAAGACGGGTCACTGGGACAACTATCGCGAAAACATGTTCGTCACCGAGTCGGAAAACCGCTCGTACGCACTGAAGCCGATGAATTGCCCTGGCCACATCCAGATTTTCAATTCCGGCATGAAGAGCTACCGCGACCTGCCGCTGCGCTACGGCGAATTCGGCCAGTGCCACCGCAACGAGCCGTCCGGCGCGCTGCACGGCATGATGCGGGTGCGCGGCTTTACCCAGGATGACGGCCACATTTTCTGTACCGACGAGCAGATTCCAGGCGAAGTCGCCGCCTTCCACGCGCAGGCGATGGAAGTCTATACCGCCTTCGGCTTCGAGAGCATCGACGTCAAGCTGGCCCTGCGTCCGGACAGCCGTATCGGCAGCGAGGAAAGCTGGGACATCGCCGAGGAAGCGCTGCGCAGCGCGCTGCGTGCCTGCAAGGTGGAATGGACCGAGCTGCCGGGCGAGGGCGCGTTCTACGGTCCGAAGATCGAGTACCACCTGAAAGACAGCCTGGGCCGCGCATGGCAGGTCGGCACGGTGCAGATCGACCCGTCGATGCCGGGCCGCCTGGGCGCCGAGTACACCGCGCCGGACAACACCAAGAAAGTGCCGGTCATGCTGCACCGCGCGATCGTCGGTTCGCTCGAGCGTTTCATCGGCATCCTGATCGAAAACTATGCCGGCGCGATGCCGCTCTGGTTGTCGCCAGTGCAAGTATCGGTGCTCAATATTTCGGATGCGCAAGCCGACTACACCCAGGAAATCGCAACGAAGTTGCGCAAACTCGGGTACCGCGTTCACGCTGATTTGCGCAACGAGAAAATTACGTTTAAAATACGTGAACATTCCGTCCAAAAAGTACCGTACATCCTCGTGATCGGTGACAAAGAACGGGATGCCAACACTGTGGCCGTGCGAGCTCGTGGCAATGTCGACTTGGGAGTCATGTCCCTCGATGCCCTGGTGGAGCGCCTCAAACACGAGGTCGATTCCAAAGCTTGACGAGTTAAATCTCGACGCGGCTAATTCATCAGATTTTAAAAGGAAACAACATAGCTACTGACAAGTCGCATCGCATCAATGGCGAAATCACCGCCCCCGAAATGCGTTTATCCGGGGTGGAAAACGAGCCGCTTGGCATTGTGAGCCTGGCTGAGGCTTTTCGTCTGGCCGAAGAAGCGAACGTAGATCTGGTGGAAATTGCGCCGACCGCGCAACCACCGGTATGCCGTCTGATGGACTACGGCAAGTTCAAATATTCGGAGCAGAAGAAGGCGCACGAAGCCAAATTGAAGCAAAAGATCATCCTCGTGAAGGAAGTTAAATTCCGTCCGGGTACTGATGATGGCGATTACAATATCAAGCTGAAAAACCTGATGAAGTTCCTCGATGAGGGTGACAAAACCAAGATCACGCTGCGTTTCCGCGGTCGTGAGATGGCTCACCAGGACATCGGCTTCCGCATGCTGGAACGTTTGAAGGCCGATCTTGAGCCGTATGGCCAGGTCGAGCAGTTCCCGAAGATGGAAGGTCGTCAGATGATCATGATCCTCTCGCCGAAGAAGAAGAAATAAGCAAAGAACGGGCTGCCCAGGCAGCTTGTGCAAAGAAGCGCCCCGCCACGCAAGTGCCAGGGGCGCTTTGTTTTGTGGGTCCACTGCGTGGACGTGCATTCACACGCAAAAAAGTGCAAGGGCAATGCAACTTCTCCGCGGGCTGCTTGCAACATCATGCAACTTCTGTGTTATGATCTCCGGCTTCCTCCTTCACTGGCGGAAGACAATGTGAAAGCAGGCATCTAAGTGCAGCACAGCGTTGCCACCTGCAATCCTATAATGGAGCTGTCCGGAAGGACAGAACTGCTATGCCTAAAATGAAGACCAAAAGCTCCGCGAAGAAGCGTTTTCGCGTGCGTCCAGGTGGAACCGTTAAATCGGGTCACGCTTTCAAACGTCACATCCTGACCAAGAAAACCACCAAGAGCAAGCGCCAACTGCGCGGAATCACGAACGTCGATGCAGCGGATGTCAAGTCCGTCATGCGTATGATGCCGTCGGCTTAATCTCACCACTCACATTAAGGAGTTACTATGCCTAGAGTAAAACGTGGGGTTACAGCTCGTGCCCGTCATAAGAAAATTCTTGTACAAGCTAAAGGCTACCGTGGTCGCCGCAGCCGTGTATACCGTGTTGCCAAGCAAGCAGTCATGCGTGCTGGCCAATACGCTTACCGCGATCGCCGCAACAAGAAACGCGTATTCCGCCGCCTGTGGATCGCTCGTATCAACGCCGCTTCCCGTGAGCATGGCGTAACGTACAGCGTATTCATGAACGGCCTGAAAAAAGCATCTATCGAACTGGACCGTAAAGTCCTGGCCGATATGGCTGTGATGGACAAGCCGGCTTTCGCCGCGATTGTCGCAGCAGTGAAAGCCAAGATCGCTGCGTAAGCAATGATCGATGCAAGCGCCGCCCCCGGGTGGCGCGCAAAAAGCGGGGCAGAGGTTCAAACCTGTGCCCCGTTTTTGATTGTGGCGCGTGCGCCAGTCCCGCTCAACAGGAAAAAAACATCGCATGAACTCCCTGGAAGAACTCGTCGTCTCGGCACAGGCTGACTTTATCGCCGCCGAAGATGCTGCCGCACTGGAAAACGCCAAAGCCAAGTACCTTGGCAAGACTGGCCAGATTACCGAGCAAATGAAGGGCCTGGGCAAGCTCGATCCGGAACAGAAAAAGACCCAGGGCGCGCTGATCAACGCCGCCAAGGTCCGGATCGAAGCCGCCCTGACCGCACGCCGCGACGCGCTCGCCAACGCCCAGCTCGAAGAGCGCCTGAACGCCGAAGCGATCGACATCACCCTGCCGGGCCGTGGCCGCTCTGGCGGCGGCATCCACCCGGTGATGCGCACCTGGGAACGGGTCGAGGAAATCTTCCGCTCGATCGGTTTCGATGTGGCCGACGGCCCCGAAATCGAAAACGACTGGACCAATTTCACGGCGCTCAACAGCCCGGAAAACCACCCGGCGCGCTCGATGCAGGACACTTTCTACATCGAAGGCAACGACAGCACCGGCAAGCCTTTGCTGCTGCGCACCCACACCAGCCCGATGCAGGTGCGCTACGCGCGCACCCACACGCCGCCGATCAAGGTGATCGCGCCCGGCCGCACCTACCGCGTCGACAGCGATGCGACCCACTCGCCGATGTTCCACCAAGTCGAGGGCCTGTGGATCGCCGAAGATATCTCGTTCGCCGACCTCAAGGGCGTGTACCTGAATTTCGTCAAGGCCTTCTTCGAGACCGACGACCTGCAGGTGCGCTTCCGTCCGTCGTACTTCCCGTTCACCGAACCGTCGGCCGAGATCGACATCGCCTTCGGCAGCGGCCCGCTCAAAGGGCGCTGGCTGGAAGTGTCGGGCGCCGGCCAGGTGCACCCGACGGTGGTGCGCAACTTCGGGCTCGACCCGGAAAAATTCATCGGCTTCGCGTTCGGCTCCGGCCTCGAGCGCCTGACGATGCTGCGTTACGGGATCAACGACCTGCGCCTGTTCTACGAAGGCGACCTGCGCTTCCTGAAGCAATTTAACTAATTCAAGGTTCACTGATTATGCAATTTTCCGAAAATTGGCTCCGTACCATGGTCGATCCGAAGATGACTTCGGATGAACTGGCTCACCTGCTGACCATGTCCGGCCTGGAAGTGGAAGAAGTCGAAGCGGTCGCGCCGCCATTCTCGAACGTGGTCGTGGCCGAAGTGCTGGAAGTGGCCAAGCACCCGAACGCGGACCGCCTGAACGTGTGCAAGGTCAATGTCGGCACCGGCACCCTGCTCAATATCGTGTGCGGCGCGCCGAACGTGCGCGCCGGCATGAAGGCCATCTGCGCCATGGCCGGCGCGATCCTGCCGCCGGGCGCGGACGGCAAACCCTTCGTGATCAAGGTCGGCGAACTGCGCGGCGTGGAATCGCAGGGCATGATGTGCTCGGCCAAGGAACTCAAACTGTCCGAGGAAACGAGCGGGCTGATGGAGTTGCCGGAAGATGCGCCGGTCGGCCAGAATATCCGCGACTACCTCGCGTTGAACGACCTCAAGTTCACCATCAAGTTGACCCCGAACAAGGCGGACTGCCTGTCGGTGCTGGGCGTGGCGCGTGAAGTGTCGGCCCTGACCGGCACCCCCCTGGTCTTGCCGCAAACGCGCCAGGTCGCGGTCAACGGCAGCGAAATCTTGCCCGTCAAGATCAGCGCGCCGGACCTGTGCGGCCGCTTTAGCGGGCGCGTCATCCGCGGCCTGAACGCCAGGGCCGCCACGCCGGACTGGATCAAACAGCGCCTCGAGCGCAGCGGCCAGCGTCCGCTGTCGGCCCTGGTCGATATTTCCAATTACGTCATGCTGGAACTGGGCCGTCCGTCGCACGTGTTCGACATGGACAAGATCCATGGTTCGCTGGACGTGCGCTGGGGCAAAAAGGGCGAGTCGCTCAAGCTGCTGAACGGCAACACCGTGGAAGTCGACGACTGGATCGGCGTGATCGCCGACGAGCAGGAAATTGAATCCCTGGCCGGCATCATGGGCGGCGACGCCACCTCGGTTTCGCTCGAAACCACGAATATCTACCTGGAAGCGGCGTTCTGGTGGCCGAACGCGATCCAGGGGCGCGCGCGCCGCTTTAACTTTTCGACCGATGCGGGGCACCGCTTCGAGCGCGGCGTCGATTTCGCCACCACCGTCGAGCACATCGAGCGCATCAGCGCGCTGATCGTGGAAATCTGCGGCACCCAGGACACCGTGGTCAGCCCGATCGACGACCAGATCGTCAACGTGCCGCTGCCCAAAGCGGTGACACTGCGCACCGCGCGCGCGCAAAAAGTGATCGGCGTGCCGATTACCGACGCCATGGTGGCCGACATCTTCACCCGCCTGGGCTTGCCGTTCACCCAGGAGCCGGGCGTGTTTTCCGTCACCGCGCCGACCTACCGTTTCGATATCGAAATCGAAGAAGACCTGATCGAGGAAGTGGCGCGCGTGTACGGCTTCGAGAACATCCCGGCCTTGCCGCCGGTGGCCGCCAGCCAGATGATCATCGCGCCGGAAAACACCCGTTCGCTGTTCGCCGTGCGCCACCAGTTGGCCGACCTCGGCTACCAGGAAGTGGTGAACATGAGTTTCGTCGATTCCGCATGGGAAACCGACTTCGCCGACAATAAAGACCAGATCAAGCTGGTCAACCCGATCGCCAGCCAGATGAACGTGATGCGTTCCTCCCTGATCGGCTCCCTGGTTGCCAACGTGCGCTACAACCTGAACCGCAAAGCGGGCAGGGTGCGCGCCTTCGAAGTGGGCGCCATCTTCCGCCGCAATGCGCAAGCGCTCGACGGTCCGCTGTCGATCGCCGGTTTCGAGCAGCCCAAGCGCGTCGCCGGTATCGCCTACGGTCCCGCGCTGGACGAACAATGGTCGGTAAAATCGGCGCCGGTCGATTATTTCGATGTCAAAGCCGATGTGGAAGCCCTGTTCGCGCCGCGCACCCTGCGTTTCGTCAAGACCAGCCACCCGGCCCTGCATCCGGGACGCTCGGCTATGATCGAACTGGACGGCCAGGACATCGGCTTTATCGGCGAATTGCACCCGCGCTGGCTGCAAAAGTACGATTTGCCGCAGGCGCCGGTCCTTTTCGAGGTGGATGCCATTGCGTTGCAGCAACGATCCGTGCCAAAATATGAAGAGATTTCAAAATTCCCCGGCGCCACGCGCGACCTTGCCTTTGTCGTGAAAAACACGGTGGCGGCGCAGGACCTGCTGGACGCTTTCACTGCGGAATTGCAAGTAAATCCGGCAGGAAAGATTGTGCAAGCCATTGTTTTGTTTGATGAATATCGCGGAAAAGGATTGGAGGCGGACGAAAAAAGCCTTGCTTTCCGCTTTAGCTTGCAAGATACTCAAACCACCCTGCAGGACGATGTGGTCGAAGGCGTCATGAAGGCGCTGGCTGCGTCGGCCGAGCAGAAACATGACGCGAAGCTGCGTTCATAACCGATCCCACCAGCAGTAACGACACGAGGCAGGGCTGTAAAATTAATAACAACGACGTTGATTCCGCCGTACTCCAGTCGGCGCTGGCGGCCGACCTGCACCGCGCGATGCAGGACGCCAGGGTTCGCCAGGACGCGGCGAAGAATCTGCCGACCCTGACCAAGGCCGAGCTGGCCGAACTGCTGTTCGAGCAGGTCGGCCTGAACAAGCGCGAAGCCAAGGACATGGTCGAGACCTTCTTCGACGAGATCAGGAACGCGCTCGAGCGTGGCGAGGCGGTGAAGTTGTCGGGCTTCGGCAACTTCCAGCTGCGCGACAAGCCGCAGCGCCCTGGCCGCAATCCCAAGACTGGCGAAGAAATTCCCATCACGGCGCGTCGCGTCGTGACCTTTCACGCCAGCCAGAAGCTCAAAGGCATGGTTGAAGAAACCAGCCCGATGGCGCGCGCCGCCTGAAGTGACCCATGAATGATCGTGCGAGCAAGTCTGACCTGATCGTGCTGCCGGCCATCCCGGCCAAGCGCTATTTCACGATCGGCGAGGTCAGCGAGTTGTGCGGCGTCAAACCGCACGTACTTCGCTACTGGGAGCAGGAATTTACCCAGCTTAAACCGGTCAAACGACGTGGAAACCGCCGCTATTACCAGCACCACGAGGTGTTGCTGATCCGTCGTATCCGCGAACTGTTGTACGAACAAGGCTTTACGATCAGTGGGGCGCGCAATAAACTCGATAGCCGCATCGGCGCGCTGCTGGCGCCTCCCGAGGACGACGCCGGCCCTGCGGAGACGGCGCCGCCCGAGATCGACCGCGCCCTGATCCGCAGCGAACTGCTGGCCATCCTGGCCGTGCTCAAGGGCGCAAGCTAAGTAAGTGTGCAGAAATTATTGTGATTTCTAGCGAACAGAAGCGGATGCCTTGCAAGGCGCACGCCGTGACGCAGTGCGAGCACTGCTAGCGGTGGGCAACACAGCAAGGCGCCGCTTATGGAAGCTGGAAATGACAAGAATTTATGCGCACTTACTTGGGGCGGCGGCGACGGCCCGTGGCATCTTGCAGGGGGCCGCGTGCCCCCTGTTTTTCGCGCTCCATCCGGGCGGGCCGGGCCGCGCGGAGCGTCATACGTGTTTGTACTGAACAGCCAGAGTGCTAGAATACTAACGCATGCGCAGTGCCGGGCGCGCGGTTCGCCTCGGCTCTTTCCTATGCAAGGATAATTTAAGGGAAGACAATGATACGCGTTGCCATATGTGACGATCACCAGATAGTACGTGCAGGTTTCAAACAGATCTTTTCTTCGTCACCCGACTTCGATGTCGTGGCCGAAGGGGCCACCGGGCGCGAAGCCCTCGACATCGCGCGCCGCGAAATCTGCGACGTGCTGCTGCTCGACATCGCCATGCCGGACCAGAGCGGGATCGACATCCTGCGCACCATCCGCCAGGGGCAGCCGAACCTGCCGGTGCTGATCCTGTCCGGTTATCCGGCGCAGCAATATGCGCTGAACCTGTTCAAGATGGGCGCCAACGGCTACCTCAACAAGGAATGCGAAGCCGATGAGCTCAAGACCGCGGTACGCACCGTGTTCCAGGGCCGCCGCTACGTCAGCTCCACGGTCGGCGAACTGCTGGCCCAGAGCTTCGACCGCGATCCCAACACGGCGCTGCATACCGAGTTGTCGGACCGCGAGTTCCAGGTGTTCCTGCGCCTGGCCAAGGGCGCGACCGTGTCCGACATCGGCGTGGCGCTGTCCCTGAGCATCAAGACGGTGTCGACCTACCGCACCCGGATCATGGAAAAAATGGGCTTGCAGTCGAACAGCGACCTGACCTATTACGCCATGAAGAACAACCTGCTCGACTGATCTTGCGGGCGCGCCGGCCACGCCGGACGCCTGTTTTGCCCGCCGCGCGGCCTGTCGGCACGCCCCGCCCGCGCCGGCGCGTCCCTCTCTCCTACAGTCCAGCTTGGCTGCGGCACGGCATTTCCCGGTCTATAATTTGTTTCTGCCCGGCTCTGCAGTGCGCAAAAGGATTCCCAGGATGTATTTTTCCACCGAACCAGCGGTCACCACCGGCTTGCCCTTCTATAAGACCGTGCTGTGCCTGACGTGCGTGCTCATCCTCATCATCAACGGCGTGAGCCTGTTTCACAACCTCGGCCAGCTCAAGGGCGCCAACGAGATCCAGGGCCAGACCGCCAAGGTGATCGACAAGGTCCAGTACGTCAATGTGCTGATCATGGATGCCGAAAGCAGCTTGCGCGGCTACTTCCTGTCCGGCTCCGAAGTCTACCTGGGGCCGCTGCGTACGGCCTCGTCCGAGATCGACGCCCAGTTCGCCGAGCTCGACCGCTTGCTGGCCGAGACCCCGTCCCAGCGCCGCAGCTTGGCCCAGCTGCACACCCTGGTCTACCGCAAGCTCGACACCATGAACCAGGTGCTCGACGTCTACCGCCAGGGCGGGCTCGATGACATCGTCAAGATCGCCGGTTCGTCCGACAGCAAGTCCGACATGGATGAAATCCGCCTGCAGGTGGTGATTTTGGTGCAGGAGCAAAATGAATTGCTGGCTGTTCGCAGCGCCACGTTTGCGCGCGAGTACCGGAACGCCGTGTTTTTGGGCATCAGCATCAACGCCATGGCGATCCTGGTGCTGGCCTTGTTCTACCGCCTGATCCGGCGCAGCTATTTTGCCCGCGCGACTACCCAGCGCGCGCTGGAAAGCGCCAACGACAACCTCGAATCGATGGTGGTGCTGCGTACCGAGCAATTGTCGGTGCTCTCGCGCCACCTGATCAGCGTGAGCGAAGAAGAAAAGGCGCGCCTGGCGCGCGAACTGCACGATGAACTGGGGGCCAACCTGACCTCGATCAATATCGACTTGAACGCCGTGGCCGACACCGTGCGCGCCGGTGCGCCCGAACTGGCGCTGATGCTCGACCGCGCGCGCGCCACCCTGGTCGAGACGGTCGAACTGAAGCGCCGCATCGTCGACAACCTGCGCCCCAGCCTGCTCGACCACCTGGGCCTGGCGGCCGCCGTGCAAAGTTATTGCGAGGAATTCGGGCGGGTCACCAAGCTCGACTGCGAAGCGCTGATCGACGGCGATATCGATGTCGCCAGTCCGATGCATGCGATCGCGGTGTTCCGGATCGTCCAGGAGTCGCTCAACAATATCGCCAAGTATGCGCGCGCGCGCCACGTGATCGTGCACCTGGGACGCGAAGCGGGTGGCCTGGCGCTGGAAGTGAGCGATGACGGGGTCGGCATCGACGCCGACGCCGTGGCCAAGCCGAAATCGCATGGCTTGCTGGGCATGCGCGAGCGCGCCTTGTTGCTGGGGGGGAGTTTGCGGGTGAAGCGGGGCGTGAACAACGTGGGAACCTGCGTGGAAGCGTTTATTCCGCTCTCGCGCGTGGCCGACAGCGGCGAGGCGGCGCCGCACGTCGCGGCGCCGCTGCCGTTTAGCGGGCTACATCCATCAGAAGGCGATCGTACTCAGTCTTTGCGACCTTATAGCATTCGCCGGCGTACGCTTCGAGGCCCTGGCGGTCAATCACGGTGATGTTGCCGCGACGGTATTGAATCAGGCCATCGTCCTGCAGCTTGCCGGCGGCGGCGGTAATGCTTTCGCGGCGCACGCCGAGCATGATCGAAATCAGTTCCTGGGTCACTTTCAGCTCGTTCGATGCGGAACGGTCGAGGCGGTCGAGCAGCCAGCGGCACAGCTTTTGTTCGATCGAGCTGTGACGGCCACCGACGGCGTTCTGGGCCATCTGCGCGAACAGCGCATTGGTGTAGCGCATCAGCAGCTGGGGCAGGGCGCCGCCCTGGTTGAAGGCGTCGCGCAGGTACTGGGTCTTGAGGCGGTAGCCGTAACCGGCGCTCTGGACCACGGCGCTGCACATGGCGCGTTCACCCATGAACAGCGACATGCCGACCACGCCTTCATGGCCGACCACGGCGATCTCGGTGGTGGCGCCGTCTTCCATGACGTACAGCAGGGAAACGATGGCCGTCGTCGGGAAGTAGACGTTTTCGAGCTTGCTGCCGTATTCAAACAGTTCTTTGCCGAAAGGCAGGGCGACCAGTTCCAGGTGGTCGAACAGGGTCTCGAGATCCTTGCGGGGAAGCGCGGCCAGCAATTCGTTTTGCTGGGTGCCGCTAAAGCTGACAACGGGACGGGCTGCAACTTTTAACTCTTGCGCGCTGGCAGGAATCTGGCCAACCGGCGATGTGTTCTGGGCGCTAGCACCAAGTTGAGTGTTGTTCATTTTTATTCCTCACTAGCTGAGACGGACTTCAAGGGCGCTTCACCTTCACCTGCGGCGAATCGCGATGTACGAACAGTAAAGCTTCCGTCTGTTGGCGAACATAAGACTGGCAGTCGCCCCCATGTAGGTTCAATGCATAAATTCTTGTAATCCCAGTCCTACTGGGGGAAAAGCCGATAAATTGTCATTTTACTCATGCTTTAAGGTGGGCGAACGCACAGAAGATGCACAAAACCACGTTTTTGACCTTCCCCAATCCTTGGAAGCTGCCCCCGCCATGCCTCATAATGTGAATATCGCAACTTACTGAAAGCACCGGCATGCACGTATTACTGGTCGAAGACGATGCCGTGCTGGCCGACGGCCTGACCCGCCTGCTGCAGGGACACGCGATGGTGGTCGACGTGGTGGGCAGCGGCACCCAGGCCGACCAGGTGCTGCAACGCGCCGAGGTGGCGGTGGTGGTGCTCGACATCGGCTTGCCCGGCATCGACGGTTTCGAGGTGGTGCGGCGCCTGCGCGCGCGCGGCAGCGCCGTGCCGGTGTTGCTGCTGACCGCGCGCGACGCCATCGAGGACCGCGTGCGCGGCCTGGAACTGGGCGCCGACGATTACCTGGTCAAGCCCTTCGCCACCGCCGAACTGGTGGCGCGCATCAAGGCCCTGGCGCGCCGCAACACGCCCAAGCCGGTCAGCCTGTCGCTGGGCCGCCTGACGCTCGACACCTCGTCCAAGCGCGCCCATATCGAAGGGCGCCCGGTGGAACTGTCGGTGCGCGAATGGGCCGTGCTCGAATACCTGTTGCAGCACAGCGCCCGCGTGGTGTCGAAGCAGCAGATCATCGACGCCATCCTGCCGTGGGGGGAGGATGTCAGCCTGAACGCGGTCGAGGTCTACATTTCGCGCCTGCGCATCAAGATCGCCGACGCCGGCATCAGCATCCGCACCATCCGCGGCTTCGGCTACATGCTCGAGCAGGATGTATGACCAGCATCCGGGTGCGCCTGCTGCGATGGCTGATCGTCCCGATCCTGCTCATCAACCTGGCGGGCGCGGCGCTGACCTACATGCTGGCCTGGATTCCGGCCCAGCTGGCCTTCGACCAGAGCCTGGCTGACGCCGGCGGGGCGCTGGCGGCGCGCCTGTACGGCGGCCCCGGCCAGCCGGGCATCGACTTGCCGACCCAGGCCGAGCAAGTCTTGCGCGCCGATGACGTCGACGCCCTGTACTTCATCGTGCGCACCCACGATGGCAAGGTGATTGCGGGCGACGTCGACTTTCCGCAGCTGGCCGCGCCGTCCAGCCGCGCCTACGACGACGTGATGCGTGGCGAGGAGGTGCGGGTCTCGAGCCGGATTGTCGGCAAGGGCGCGCGCGCGGTCCACATCGGGGTGGCGAAAACCATGCGCAAGCGCTTGCAGGTGCGCTCGGCCACCTTGCGCGCCCTGGTCTTGCTGGAAACCCTGTTCACCCTGGCCCTGGTCGGCCTGATCTGGATTTCGGTGACCAATGGCTTGCAGCCGCTGGCGCGCATGCGCGCCAACCTGCTGCAGCGCGACGCGACCGAGCTGGCGCCGATCGACCATGCCGGGGTGCCGCTCGAATTGACCCCGGTCACGGCCGCCTTCAATGAACTGCTCGACAAGGTGCGTTCCGGCGCCAAGGCCCAGCACGATTTCCTGGCCGATGTCGCGCACCAGCTGCGCACCCCGCTGGCCGGTATCAAGCTGCAGCTCGAATGGCTGGCGGCGCGCTACCCGGGCGAGCCCGAGACCGTCCATTCGGTGCGCCTGATGCTGCTCTCGAACGAGCGCATGATCCGCCAGACCAACCAGTTGCTGGCGCTGGCCCGGGCCGAACCGTCGCGCTTCGAGAAAACCCGGCTCGAACGGGTCGACCTGGCCGTCCTGGTCGAGCAGGTGATCCAGTATTTCGTCGACGAGGCCGGCAAGAAGCGGATCGATATCGGCTTCGAACTCAAGCGCGCCATCGTGCCCGGCAACAGCTTCCTGCTGCGCGACCTGATCGATAACCTGATCGACAACGCGGTGCGCTACACGCCGCGCGCCGGCACCGTCACGGTGCGCTGCTTCGCCGAGGACGGCGTGGCCGTGCTGCAGGTGGAAGACTCCGGGCCCGGCATCGCGCCGCACCTGCGCGGGCGCGTGTTCCAGCGCTATGTGCGGCTGGACGACAAGACCGAAGGCAGCGGCCTGGGCCTGGCGATCGTGCGCGACATCGCGCTGGCCCACAGGGCGCGCATCGATGTTGCCGCCGGCCCCGGCGGCAAGGGCACCCTGATGAGCGTGCATTTCCCGCTGATTTAGCAAAAAAACATCGGTTTACGTGCACTTGTCAGGATTTTGTCAGCCTTTCCTCAGGGAACTGCAAGGTTGGGTATTTATAATAGGCAATATCCAAGGAGCCAGTCCGCTCCCAACCTTTTGAAAGTTCATCCATGACCTATCCGGCGTTTCATGCCAGTGTGCGCAGCGCGGGCCTTGCCCGGCGCCCCGCGCCACGACGCGCACGCGGTTTCACGATGGCCGAGTTGCTCATCACCGTCGTCATCGTCGGTGTCGCCACCGCCGTCGGCTTGCCGCTCATGAAAGATTTTGTCGATGACTCGGCGGTGTCGGCCCAGGCCGAGCAACTGCTGGCCTCGGTCAACTACACCCGTTCCGAAGCGGTCAAGCGCAACGGCCGGGTCAGCATGTGCCGCAGCGCCGACGGCGCCGCCTGCGGCGGCGGCACCGCCGGCGACTGGCATGCCGGCTGGCTGGTGTTCGTCGATGGCGGCACCGTCGGCGTCAAGGATGGCGATGACGAGCTGCTGCGCGTGCAGCGCGGGGTGCCCGGCAAGGCGATGTTGACGGCCACCGGCGATGTTGCCAATTTCATTTCATACAACGGCAGCGGCCAGACCCGCACCGCCGCCAATGCCGGGCAAAACGGCACGATCTATTCCTGTCAGTCCTCGCTCACGGCCAAGCGCCGGGTGCTGGCCTTCCGCCCGGGCACGGGTTGGGTCGGGGTCACGATTGTTAATGGAGCAAGTTCATGTTCAGCTTAAGCAAGGAGAAAACAATGCGGCGCCAGCAGGGATTTTCGCTGATTGAAATTTTGATCACGATGTTGATCATGAGTGTGGGTTTGCTCGGCATTGCCGGCATCATCCTGACCAACCTGAAAAACAACCAGAGTTCCCAGGCGCGCGGCCAGGCCACGGTGCTGATCAACGACATCATCGACCGCATGCGCGCCAACCGCACCACCGCCCAGACCCTGGTGGGCGGCGTGTATCCGTATGATCTTGCCATCAACGCCCAGGCGCCGACCGACACCAGCGTGGCCTCGGTCGACCTGACCCAGTGGCGCGCGGCGGCGGCGCAGGCGATACCGAACGGCACCGGTTCGGTGAGCTACACCCCCGCCACCCGCAAGTTCGTCATTGTCGTGCAATGGGACGATTCGCGCGTCAAGGCCAGCGCCACGACGAACGGCCTGGCTGCCCAAGCAATTTCCGTGGAGACGAAGTTATGACCGGTCCTATGTACTCGCCGCCGTTCAGGTCGCCGCTCGCCGGCGCCCGCGGTTTTGGCCTGATCGAGGTGCTCGTCGCCATGACCCTGGGCCTGGTGTTGCTGGGCGGGGTAGGTTACCTGTTCATCGGCAGCAAGCAAATGTCCGTGGCCCAGAGCGATGGGGTGCGCATGAATGAATCAGTGCGCAATGCCATGGATGTCATGGGGCGGGCCTTGCGCCAGGCCGGCTACAAGCTCAACGTGGACATGCCGCTCGTGCCGGGCCCGCTGAGCGGCGCCGATGGCGGCGGTGCGGCGCAGACGGCCGGCTCGGATATCCTGATTGTGCGGCATGACCCGGCATGGACGGCGACCTCGGCGGCCACCGGCTTGCGCAGCGGATCGGAAGTCAATTGCGAAGGCGTGACGGTGGCGTCGAACAATCCGAATGCCACCGGCACCGGCGCACCCGGCCCCAATGTGGCGCAGGTGGTTTACCAGTTCCGCGTGGTGGGCACCCAGCTCAAGTGCTTCGCGACCGACAACCAGGCGGTCAACCTCACCGGCGGCGTGGTGGTGGCCGAAAATGTCGAAAACATGCAGGTGTCTTACGGGATCGGCAGCGGCAACGAAGTCGTCACTTCCTATGTCAACAATCCGACCCAGGCCGAATATGGCCAGGTTTCGGCGGTACGGATCACCCTGCTGGTGCGCGGTCCTTCCACCAAGGGCGTGGTCGGGGTGCAATCGATCAATTTCAACGGCGGCGTTCTGGCCATTGCCGATGGCCGTCTGCGCAGTGTCGCTACCAGCACCTTCATGGTGCGCAACCAGACAAGGTGGGATTAATGAGAACAAATAACACGCGGCGCACGCACGCCTCGCAACAGGGCGCGGTGCTCGTCAGCGGCCTGATTTTCCTGGTGGTGCTGACCATGTTCGTGCTCGCGCTGGTACGTGGCGGCACGCTCGAAGAACGCCTGGCGCGCAACTCGCGCGACCAGCAAGTGGCGCGCGAAGCGGCTGAAACGATGCTGCGCTTTGCCGAAGAAACGGTGTTCAACCAGGCCCCGTTCGACCCGTTCGACAGCACCCAGTTCAGCGTGGCGTGCACAAACGCGCGCTGCCGCAACCAGGTGGAAGCCGACAATTTCCTCACCGTCAATTGGAAGGACGACAAGGTGACGTCCAGCTTCATCAACGCCGTCGATCACACCAAACTGACGGTGCAGCCGCGTTACATCATTGAATTGATCAAGGCGCCCGAATTTATCAATTCGGACACGCCATGCTCGCCCGGGATCGCCAAAGTGACGGCGCGCGCGACGGGCAATGGCGGTGCGGTCGCGATCGTGCAATCGACCTACCGTTTTCGTGTTTTCAGCAAAATTTGCGACTAGTGCAGTACTCACAACCGTCGGAGAATCATCATGCAACTAAGAACTAAATTACTAGCGGGTGCAAGCCTGGTGGGCCTGGCTGTCGCCGCGCTCGTCGCGGTGAACGCGGCCGACCGGTTTGAGCCGACGCAGCAGCCGGTCGGTTACATCGGTCGCCCAACGCCGTCGAACATCGATGTCTCGAACGGCACCGAAAAGATGTTTTCGATCGACTATAATTCCTTCGATTGGAGCGGCAATCTGCACGCTTACCCGATCACCAAAACCGGTTCCATCGGCACCGTCGATTCCTGGACCGGCGGCGCCGGCACCAAGATCCGTGCCCAGAGCGCGACACAGCGCATCATCGTCACCCGTAACGACGCCAGCGGCGCGGCCGGCATCCCGTTCCGCTGGGCCAGTCTGGCCAAGGGCGACACCGGACACCGCGCGCTGCTCGACAAGCCTGCCATGGATGCGACCAGTTCGGACATCCTCGACTATGTGCGCGGCGATTCGGCCAAGGAGATCAAGAACGGCGGCACCCTGCGTACGCGTTACAGCGGCTTGGGCGACATCATCCACTCGACCCCGGTTTACCATGACGACGGCACGAATAAAACCGTGTTTGTTGGCGCCAACGATGGAATGTTGCACGCAATCAACGCGGCCGACGGCACCGAGCGTTTCGCCTATATTCCCGGCGCAGTCATGGGCGAGCTGGCGAAGCTGGCGAGTAAAGACTATACCCACCGCTATTACGTCGATGGCGGCATTGCCTTGCGCACCATGGACAAGCAGACGATTCTGGTCGGCGCGCTGGGCGGGGGCGGCAAAGCCCTGTTCGCGCTCGATGTGACCAGCATGCCCACGGATGAGGCCTCTGCCGCGTCGAAGGTCATGTGGGAAGTAAACAACCAGAAAGCCGGTTTCGAGGACCTGGGCTACACCTACAGTGCCCCGGTCCTGGCCAGGGTCAAGCCCAACGCCACCGACGCCGCCATCCCGGTGGTGGTGGTCGGCAATGGCTACAACAGCGACCATCCGAGCGCCACCGGTCATGCCGTTCTCTACGTGATGAACGCCAAGACCGGTGCCATTATCCGCACGATCGACACTGGCGTGGGCGCCAAGGCGACTCCGAACGGCCTGTCCTCGCCTTCCGTGCGCGACACCGATAACGACGGTTACAGCGACACCGCGTTTGCCGGCGATATCGAAGGCAATATGTGGAAGTTCGACCTGGTCAACGGCGGTACGCCGAAGAAACTGCATGCGGGAGGCACCGCCGCGCGCGCCATCACCATGGCGCCGGCCCTGGCGGCCCATCCGGCTGGCGGCACGATGGTACTGTTCGTCACCGGGCGCCTCCTGACGCCGACCGATATGGTCTTGAGCCCGGCCGATACGACCAATCCGCACTATGCGTATGGCGTGTGGGACCTTGCCGACGTCACCAAGGCAAGCTACGTCGAGCAGACCTTGAGCGAGTTGGAGTATCAGCCGACGGGTGCGAAATTGCGGGTTCGCAGCGTGACCAATAAACCATTGAACTACTCGAATGATGTCAACAAGGGCTGGCAAGTCGCCTTGCCCCCGGGCGAACGCGTGGTGGGCAATGGCGCCTACGTGAACGGCAATGTGTTCCAGTTCTTCAGCACCAACCCGACCGTCACGCCGACTATCAAACCGCCGGGCGAGAACTGGTGGATGCAATTGAACTACCTGACCGGTGGCGACACCCGCGCGGTGGTATTCGACTTGAACGACGACCGCAAATTTACCGCCGACGACCTGATCGATGTGACCGTGGGGACCACCACCACCACCATGTACCCGGTCGGACGCCACATGGGCGGCGGCGTGCGTTCGCAACTGGTTGGCGTAGCGGCCGGCGGCGTTGACGTATTCCAGGCAAGTTTCGACCGCAATGGCGCGGCCACGCCACCGATCATTACCGAAGTCGATCCGATCGTCATGAAGGGTGAGCGCGGCGTGTCCGGCGGCCACTTCGATACCGACTTTTTCTGCTACACCCTGTGCGGCGGCGCCCAGAGCAACGATAAAGGTACGGCGCAGTACGGCTATCTGAAAGTCGCTGGCGGTTACTACGGCTTAGGTCGCGCCTCCGACACGGCGTCGGTGGGTGCCAAGCTCAATTACATTCACGTGCATGAATACGATGATATCTACGATGTCACCGGCATCAGCATGATCAATCCGAGCCAGGATCTGCAGCGTCTGCACAAGGCGTTCAGCGCCACCAGCACGAGCACCACGTACTCGGTCGATACGCCAGGTTATAAGGCGACGAAGACGTATCCGTCCAGCGCCATAGTGACGGCCGGCCCGACCAAAACCGAGACCCTGGTGAACTCCGACAATCAGAAAAACCAGATCAGTTACAACGCCGATACGGCCTACGAGTATGTGTCGGGACCGGTACCGGCTCTGGTTGGCGGTAAGTTTGCCATGGTGACGACGAGAAAATACACATCGACCGTGGTGTTGAACAACTACAGCTTCGCGCCTTCCGGCAACAGCAAGTATCCGTACAAACAAACCCGCGAGAGGATCGAGAAATCGTGGGACACCGTCGTAACGGAGAACGTGTTCGCGGAGAACAAGGAGTTCAAGTTGTTGATGGCAAACCAGGAAAATTCGCCGGCAATCAACTTCAATGTCCTCGGTGCGCTGGTGGCGGGCAAGCAGGCGGAGTATAACGGCAGGGTCACCGGATTCCAGACTGAGGACAATTTGAAAGTGTCTGAAATGACGAAATATTCGATGGCGACCGTGAAAGAGATGATGTGGTCGATGCCCTTGAATGCGTTTAACGTCAAGGAATGGGTGCCGGGTCCGGTCCGTACCGGCGTCCATCCGATGAGTCCAGTCTGCGCCGGTATCAGCGTGGCTGAGCCGCGCGAGGGCAAGGATAAGTCCTGGCGCAATGGCGCGCTGACGCTGCAAGTGGTCTCGGCCAACATTACCCAGGACGACATCCAGATGAATGTGCCTGGCCAGCCGGCGCTCGGCTACCGCCTCAAGTCAACCAGCTACGGCGAAAGCAAAGGCAAGCTGATTGCGGAGTACCTGATCTATTGGCACCATCCAATCGTTACCTGCATGACCGATGCCGGCTTTACGATGGCGCCGGAAAAGACCGACAAAATCGTGGGCGCCGTCGCCGTGGCCGCCAGTCCGGCGCAGGGCTCGAAAGATCCGCACGGTGTATTCGTTCCAGGCACCGGTGAAACACCGTCGACGATTCCACCGCCTCCGGAGAATACCGTGATCAAGAACGACAACGGCAGCATCACCACGATCGTCTGGCGGCATGAGGCGTCGGGGCCGGATGGCGGCTACATCCGCACGGGCACGCAGACGATTTCGTGGCCGAATGGCGGTCCTGGCACGGGAAGCGGTGGCGAGGCGCCTGGCGCGTCGGACGGTGGTGGCATCCTGGTCGGTGGCGAGCAGGTCCCGCCTGCCAAAGCATGCAAGGACGATTGCGAGCAGGTCGATAAAGATGGCGGCAATGCACAGTCGCCCAACATTGGCCGCATCAACTGGCGGGAGCTGCAGCGATGATGGCAACAGCACGCATGATGCCGGGGCGTCGCCGCTCCGGCGGCTTCACCCTGATCGAGTTGATCGTGGCGTGCGCCGTGGTGGGCATCTTGTCCGCCATTGCGTACCCGTCATATACCCAGTACGTGTATTCCTCGCACAGGTCGACCGCCAAGGCCATCCTGAGCGAGCAAGCGCAGTTCATGGAGCGCTACTACACGACCAATTCGACCTATGTGGGTGCGACGGTCTTGGCAGCGCAGTCGCCGAAAACGGGGCAAGCCAAGTATGTGATCGCGCTCACCCCGGTAGCGACAGCGACCACGTTCAGCGTGACCGCCACGCCGCAGGGGCAGCAGGCCAACGATAAATGCGGCGTGCTGACGCTCGACAGCACCGGCTTGACCAAGGTCAGTACCACCGCCACCGGCTGCTGGTAAGCCAGCGGCAGGCGGCAGTAACAGGCGCGGCTCCCCGCCGCGCCTGAATCAGTTCACACGAGCAGGGCAAGTATCGGTAAAATCGTGGGTTTTGTGCGAGGCCATGTTATGGCTGAGAATATGGCCAACGATACCGATACTTCCCTTCCCGCTTCAGACCTTCCCGATTCCGACACGCCCGCACCCGGCGCGACGCTCGCCCCGGCGGCGATTGCCCGCGAAGTGGCGCGCCGTCGTACCTTCGGCATCATTTCCCACCCCGACGCAGGCAAGACCACGCTGACCGAAAAGCTGTTGCTGTTTTCGGGCGCGATCCAGATGGCCGGCACGGTCAAGGCCCGCAAAAGCGGCCGTCACGCCACCTCCGACTGGATGGAGATCGAAAAGCAGCGCGGCATTTCCGTGGCCAGCTCGGTGATGCAGTTCGAGCACCGCGACCACGTCATCAACCTGCTCGACACCCCCGGCCACCAGGACTTTTCGGAAGATACCTATCGTGTGCTCACGGCGGTCGACTCGGCCCTGATGGTGATCGACGCGGCCAAGGGCGTCGAAGCGCAGACCATCAAGCTGCTGGCGGTGTGCCGCATGCGCAACACCCCGATCGTCACCTTCATGAACAAGATGGACCGCGAAACGCGCGATCCGCTCGACCTGCTCGACGAACTCGAATCGGTCCTGAAAATCCAGTGCGCCCCGGTGACCTGGCCGATCGGCATGGGCAAGAACTTCCGCGGCGTGTACCACCTGCTGCGCGACGAAATCATGCTGTTCAAGGCCGGCGAAGAAAAGGCCGACGGCGCCTTCGAGATCGTCAAGGGCATCGACAATCCGAAGCTGGCGGCCATGTTCCCGCTCGAAATCGAGCAGCTGAAAATGGAAGTGGAGCTGGTGCACGGCGCCTCGCACCCGTTCGACCTGGATCAGTTCCTGGCCGGCGTGCAGACCCCGGTGTTTTTCGGTTCGGCGATCAACAACTTCGGCGTGCGCGAAATTCTCTCGGCGCTGGTCGACTGGGCCCCGGCTCCGCGCGAGCGCGACGCCACGGTGCGCGTGGTGGGCCCGGGCGAACAGCCGTTTTCCGGTTTCGTCTTCAAGATCCAGGCCAATATGGACCCGGCCCACCGCGATCGCATCGCGTTCCTGCGCGTGTGCTCGGGACGCTTCGAGCGCGGCATGAAGATCAAGCACCTGCGCCTGGGGCGCGACATCAAGGTCTCGTCGGTGGTCACCTTCATGGCGTCCTCGCGCGAACAGGTCGAGGAAGCCTATGCCGGCGACATCATCGGCTTGCCGAACCACGGCAACATGCAGATCGGCGACAGCTTCTCGGAAGGCGAGATGCTGCAATTTACCGGCATTCCGTATTTTGCCCCGGACTTCTTCCGCTCGGTGCGCATCCGCAATCCGCTCAAGATCAAGCAGTTGCACAAAGGCTTGCAGCAACTGGGCGAAGAGGGCGCGGTGCAAGTCTTCAAGCCGGTCCAGGGCGGCGAGCTGGTACTCGGCGCGGTCGGGGTGCTGCAGTTCGAAGTGGTGGCCAGCCGCCTGCTCAACGAGTACGGCGTCGACGCCGTGTTCGAAGGCACCAGCATCAGCAGCGCGCGCTGGGTCAGCGGCGAAGACAAGCGCATCCTGTCCGACTTCGAAGCGGCGCTCGGCCACAACGTCGCCTACGATGCGGCCGGCAACATGGCGTACCTGGCCACGTCCAACGTCAACCTGCGCCTGACCGAAGAGCGCTGGCCCAAGCTGACCTTCCACGCCACGCGCGAACACGCCGTCAAGCTGGCCTAAGCCGCCTGCCGGCGGCTACCCCCGCAACCGTCGTCCCGCATCGCCGCGGGCGACGGTTTTTGCGTTTACACCACAACGGTTGCGCCACAACCGCCCGCCGACGCTTACCTGGCCGGCGTGGCGAGCGGCTGCTTCCTGTCGACCATGAACACGCCGACCAGGCGCATGCCGGCGCTGCCCGGGTTGTGGGCGTCATGCACCACCCCGGCCGGCACCACGAAGGCGTCGCCGGCGCGCAACAGGCGCGCTGGCGCCCCGTCTATGAGCAACTGGCCTTCGCCTTCGAGCACGTAGCCGATTTCATCGCCCGGGTGGGTGTGGCGCCCGGCGCGCGCGCCGGGCGCCAGTTCGACCCGCATCACCACCGCATCGGTGCCGGGAAACGAGGATGCGGCCCGGTGCACCGGCGTGCGCACGATGCCGCCCGCCGCCGGGGTAGGCGTGGGCGTGGGCGCGGCGCAGCCGGCCAGGCCCAGGCCGAGCAGGCAAACCAGGGCGGGGCGCCTCATGGCGTCGCTTTCGCGTCGCGCGCGATGGCGCGCGCCAGCAGCCAGGCGTCGACCACGCTGGCCAGCCAGCACACCAGCATCACGCTGGCGGCCAGGTTCATCATGGGCGAGGCGGCGTCGCCCTGCTGGTGCAGGCGTTCGGCGATCAACACCGGATCGGCCGGCAGCGCGCCGCGCAGGACTTCATCGACCAGCGCCGAGGCGCTGTCCATCACCTTTTTGAAAAAATAGATGGCCGCCATCAGGGTCGGCACGATGAACAGGCAGGCGCGCGCGCGCCGGCGCAGGTAATACTGGCCGGCGCCCGGAAACACCAGGCCTGACAATAACAGGGCGACAACTGAACGATCCATCTCTCTTCCTAGACTGGTTGGCGCGGTCCGCACGATTGATCCTGCGCAAACCGGCGCCCCGCGCGAACGCGTAAATTTACCTATGCGCTCAGGAAACATTGCGCAAACTCATTTTGCGCAGGCCGGCGGGCAGACAATGATACCTGCGCCGGCGCCGGAATGCGCGTTCATCGACGTTGAAGGACATCATAGTGAAGATTCTCATCAAGGCTGGCGTCTGGCTGGCCTGTTTCTGGGGCGCGGCGGGGGCATGCGGCGTGACGGCGGCGGCCGAACCGAGCGAAAAGGATGCGGTCGCGCTGGCCGAAAAGGGCGCGCGCTTCATGCGCCTCAAGGGGAAGGAAGAAATGATCCGCCTGATCATTTCCCGTGACCCCGAGTACAACCAGGGCTCGCTGTACCTGGCCATGCGCGACCTGGGCGGCATCACGGTAGCCCATCCGACCGTGGCCCTGATCGGCAAGGACCTGCGCGATGTCCCGGACGCCGATGGAAAACTGTTCCGCCACGAGATGATTGCGGTCGCCAACGGTCCGGGGCGCGGCTGGGTCGACTACAAGTTCAAGAATCCGGTCAGCGGCAAGGTCGAGGCCAAGACCACGTATGTGTTGCGCATTGGCGACGTGGCCCTGGAAGCCGGCGTCTACAAGCACTGACATGCTCGAGCGCCTGCGTATCGGTCCCAAGCTGCTGCTCGCACCGTGCATGGTGCTGATGCTGCTGATCGCCTCGTCCGGCAGCGCGTGGCATGCGATGGCGCGCCAGAACCAGGCGTTCGAGATCATCGTCAACGAGCGCGCCGCGCGCATCCGCGAGGCCGGCGAACTGGCCAGCGACGCCCAGCAGGCGCACGCGCGCATGTATCAGCTGCTGACCTGGATCGGCGCCAGTTTTTCGGCGCCGCGCATCGATGGGCTGGGCCAGGATATCTATCGGCGCCACGCCGCCATCGAACACAGGTTCGCGGCCCTGACGCGGCGCACCGGCGGCCATGGTCCGGAGCAGCGCTTCATCGCCCAGGCCGGGGCCGCGCACGCCACCTACGTGCGCGCCATCCTCGACGTGATCGAGTTTTCGCCGGTCGATCATTCGATGAGCGCGAACGCCATGTCCAAGGCCGAACAGGCCTTCGCCGTGGTGACGCAGCGACTGGCCGAACTGGCGCGCTTCGAGCAGGAACTGAGCGAGCAGGCGGCCAGCCGCGCGGCCGCCGATCTTGCCGCCTTGTCGGTGCTGATGCCGCTGCTGGTGGCGCTGTCGATGGTGGCCACGTTCGGCATCAGCATGCTGGTGCGGCGCGCGCTGTTGCGCGGCGTGGCGGGCATCAGCGCGGCCGCCGGCGAACTGGCCAGCGGCAACCTGACCCCAAAAAACCGCAGCTACGGGCGCGACGAAATCGCCGACAGCGCGCGCACGCTCGACGCGGCCGTCGGCGCCCTGAACGCCACCCTGAAAAGCATGCTGGCCTCGGCGCGCTCGATCGACACGGCCTCGCGCGATATCGCCACCGGCAGCGCCGGACTGTCCACCCATGCCAGGGCCCAGGCCGGCGTGCTGCGACGCGCGGCCGGCACGGTGGGCGCGCTTGGCGCGGCGGCCGGCGGCGCGCTCGAGGGCGCGCGCGGCGCCAACCGGCTGGCCGACGAAGCGTCGATGCAGGCCCTGTGCGGCGGCGGCGTGCTGGACCGCCTGGTCTTGTCGATGGCTGCGCTGCGCGGCAGCGCGCAGCGCATGGCGCAGGTGGCGGGGGTGATCGACAAGCTGGCTTGCCAGACCAATGCGCTGGCGCTCAATGCGGCGGTGGAAGCGGCCAGGATCGGGGAGCAGGGCAGCGGCTTTGCCGCGCTGGCGGGAGAAGTGCGCGCGCTGGCGCAGCGAACGGCTGGCGCCGCGCAGGAAATCGAGGGCCTGATCGCGCATTCGCTGGCCGACATCGACGGCGGCAGCGCCATCGCCTCGGAGGCGGGCGCGCGCATGGCCGGCATTGCGCAGTCGGTGCAGCAGGTGGGGGACATGGTCGGCCGGATCGGGCAAGCGAGCGTGGGCCAGGCCGGCGTGATTGGCGCGGTGAGCGAGGCGATCGTCGAGATCGACCAGATGACGCGCCACAATTCGGTGCTGGTGAAAGAGGCCGCAGCGGCGGCCCGAAGGCTGCAAGGCCAGGCTTCAAGCCTGTCGACAGCGGTCGGCGGGTTCCAGCTTGAGGACAGCGTGCCCGAGATGGAAGGGCCGCCGAAGAAAGCCGCGCCGCATCTGCGGCTCGCTTCCCGGCGGCCCTGACTTTACTCGTAGTCGCTGATCGGCGCGCAACCGCAGAACAGGTTACGGTCGCCGTACACATTGTCGGCGCGGCCGACCGGCGGCCAGTACTTCTGCTTGCGCAGCGACGCCACCGGGAAGGCGGCCGCCTCGCGGCTGTACTTGTGCTCCCAGACGTCGGCGGTGACCACTTCGGCCGTGTGCGGCGCACCTTTGAGCGGATTGTCCATGCGGTCGTACTCGCCGCGCTCGACCTTCACGATCTCGGCGTGGATGGCGATCATGGCGTCGATGAAGCGGTCCATCTCGGCCTTCGACTCGCTTTCGGTCGGCTCGATCATCAGCGTTCCCGGCACCGGGAAGCTCATGGTCGGCGCATGGAAACCGAAGTCCATCAGGCGCTTGGCCACGTCTTCGTTGCTGATGCCGGTGGCGTCAGTGATCGGACGCAGGTCCAGGATGCACTCGTGCGCCACCAGGCCGTCGTGGCCCGTGTACAACACCGGATAGTGCGGCGCCAGCCGGCGCGCGATGTAGTTGGCGGCCAGGATCGCCGTTTCGGTGGCGGCGGTCAGGCCTTCGCCGCCCATCATCGCGATGTACATCCACGAAATCGGCAGGATGCTGGCCGAGCCGAAGGGCGCCGCGCTGACCGCGCCGATGCCCGCTTCGTCACGCGTGTAGCCGGTCGAACGCTGGTTCGGCAAGAATTTGGCCAGGTGCGCGCCCACGCCGATGGGACCGACGCCGGGGCCGCCGCCGCCATGCGGGATGCAGAACGTCTTGTGCAGGTTCAGGTGGCTGACATCGCCGCCGAAGCTGCCCGGCGCCGCCACGCCGACCAGCGCGTTCATGTTGGCGCCGTCGATGTAGACCTGGCCGCCGTGCGAATGAATGATCTCGCACAGCTCGGCGATGCCTTCTTCGAACACGCCGTGGGTCGATGGATAGGTGACCATCACGCAGGCCAGGTTGGCGCTGTGCTGTTCGGCCTTGGCCTTCAGGTCCGCCAGGTCGACGTTGCCGCTGGCGTCGCAGGCGGTGACGACCACCTTCATGCCGACCATATTGGCCGACGCCGGGTTGGTGCCGTGCGCCGACGAGGGGATCAGGCAGATATTGCGATGGCCTTCGCCGCGCGATTCATGGTAAGCCTTGATCACCAGGAGGCCCGCGTACTCGCCCTGCGAGCCGGCGTTCGGTTGCAGCGACACGGCCGCGTAGCCGGTCAGCGCGCACAGCATGTCTTCCAGCTGGCCGATCATCTCGCGGTAGCCGACCGTCTGCGCGTCGGGTGCGAACGGGTGGATGTTGGAGAACTCGGGCCAGGTGACCGGGATCATCTCGCTCGTTGCGTTCAGTTTCATGGTGCAGGAGCCGAGCGGGATCATGGTGCGGTCCAGCGCCAGGTCCTTGTCGGCCAGGCCGCGCAGGTAGCGCAGCATTTCGTGTTCCGCGTGGTAGCGGTTGAAGGTCGGATGCGTCAGATACGTGCTGCTGCGCGCCAGCGCTTCAGGGAAGCCGTCCTGCGCGCTCGCATCAAACGCGTCGAAATCGGGCGACGCCGGGGCGTTCGGGACGCCTTGCGAGAAGATCGTCCACAGCAGCGCGATATCTTCGCGGGTGGTGGTTTCGTCGAGCGAGATGCCGACGTGCTTGTCATCGACCTTGCGCAGGTTCACGCCGTGTTCGATGGCGATGGTGTGCAGTTCGGCCGCGCGCGCGCTCTTGACGGTGAGCGTGTCGAACCAGGTCGTGTTGACGATCTCGTAGCCGAGCTGGCCGAGTTTGGCGGCGGCGATGGCGGTGAAGCGGTGTACACGTTGGGCGATGCGCTGCAAGCCTTTGGGGCCATGGTAGACGGCGTACATCGAGGCCATCACCGCCAGCAGGACCTGCGCGGTGCAGATGTTGGAGGTGGCTTTTTCGCGGCGGATGTGCTGCTCGCGCGTTTGCAGCGCCAGGCGGTACGCCTTGTTGCCTTGCGCGTCGATGGTCACGCCCACCAGGCGGCCGGCCATGCTGCGCTTGAATTCGTCGCGCGTGGCCAGGTAGCCGGCGTGCGGGCCGCCGAAACCGAGCGGCACGCCGAAGCGCTGGCTGTTACCGACGACCACGTCGCAGCCCCAGTCGCCCGGAGGCGTCAACAGGGTCAACGCCAGCAGGTCGGCGGCGGCGACGACCATGGCGCCGGCCGCGTGCAGTTTTTCGACGGCGGCGCGGTAGTCGCGCACATCGCCATTGACGCCCGGGTACTGGATCAGCACGCCGAAGCAGGGCTCGGTCAAGGCGCCGATGTCGGCCGCCGCGATCGTGCGCACTTCCACGCCGATCGGCTGGGCGCGCGTCTGCACCACTTCCAGCGTTTGCGGCAGCACGTCGTCGGCGACGTAAAACACGTTCGAGGCCGACTTGCCGACGCGCTGGATCAGGGTCATGGCTTCGGCGGCGGCGGTGCCCTCGTCGAGCATCGACGAGTTGGCGATGCCCATGCCGGTCAGGTCGGTGATCATTTGCTGGAAGTTCAGGATCGCTTCCAGGCGGCCTTGCGAAATCTCGGGCTGGTAAGGCGTGTAGGCGGTGTACCAGGCCGGGTTTTCAAAAATATTGCGCAGGATGACGCCCGGCGTGTGGCTGTTGAAGTAGCCCTGGCCGATCATCGACTTCATGACCTTGTTCTTGGCGGCGAGCGCCTTGAGTTTGCCCAGCGCCGCCTGCTCCGGCATCGGCTCGAAGAACTGGCCCAGTTCCAGCTTGCTCTTCTTGCGGATATTGGCGGGCACGATGGCGTCGATCAGCGCCGCGCGCGACGGATAGCCGAGCGTGGCCAGCATGGCTGCCTGTTCGGCGGTGGACGGGCCGATATGGCGCGGGATGAACGAGTCGCGTGCTTCGAGTTGGGTCAGGCTGGTGCGGGTCATGGTAGTTGGGGGCCGGTAGTGGAGCCGAAAAAGGGACTGCCGCCGCTGGACGCGGCGGCGGACTGAAAAGAAAGGCCGCCGCGATGGTCATCGGGGCGGCCAGGAGTTTTACTCTGCGGTGGCTTTGCCGTAAGCGGTGGCGTCGAGCAGGCCGTCGATGGCGCCGGCGTCGCTCGGCTTGATCTTGAACAGCCAGGCCGCGTAGGCGTCGGTGTTGATCGAGTCCGGCGCGTCGGCGACACTGTCGTTGACGGCGATGCACTCGCCCGACACCGGCGAATAGATGTCGCTCGCTGCCTTGACCGATTCGACCACGGCGGCGTCGTCGCCGGCGGTGAAGACCTTGCCCACTTTTGGCAGTTCGACGAAGACGATGTCGCCCAGCGCGTCCTGCGCGTATTCGGTGATGCCGACGGTGAGGGTGCCGTCAGCTTCGGCGCGTACCCATTCGTGGGACTCGGTGTATTTCAGGTCGGCTGGGATGTTCATAGTGTTTGCTCCAAAAGGTCGCGGTCGATGTAAATACTGCTCATTAGTGTAGGTGCCAGGAATCAGGCAGCGAGGATTTTACCGTTTCGCACGAACGGCAGCTTGATCACGCTGGCGGCCAGCTTCTTGTCGCGGATTTCGACGTGCACGGTGTCGCCTACGGCCACGCCCATCGGCACGCGCGCCAGCGCGATCGCTTCCTGCATGGTCGGGCTGAAGGTGCCGCTGGTGATCTCGCCGGTGGTGCCGTCGGCGGCGAGCACTTTCTGGTGCGCGCGCAAGATGCCGCCTTTTTCGCGCAGGATCAGGCCCACGTACTGGGCATTCTGGCCCATCGCCTTGAGCGCGGTCTTGCCGATGAAGTCGCGCTCGGCGGCCAGGTCGATGGTCCACGCCAGGCCGGCGTCGAGCGGGTTGACCGTGTCGTCCATGTCCTGGCCGTACAAATTCATGCCCGCTTCCAGGCGCAAGGTGTCGCGCGCGCCCAGGCCCGCCGGCTTGACGCCGGCCGCCACCAGCGCATTCCACAGGTTCTCGGCCTGCGAAGCGGGGAAGGCCAGCTCGAACCCGTCTTCGCCGGTGTAGCCGGTGCGCGCCACCATCACGTCGCCGAAGGCGGTGTCCTTGACGATGACGGCGTTAAATGGCTTGAGTGGCTCGGAGGCGGCCTGGGTGGTTGGCAGTACCTGCCACACCTTGGCGCGCGCGTTCGGGCCCTGCACGGCGATCAGCGCCATTGGTTCGTTGCCGTCGCGGCGCTCGGTGATCGTCACGCCGCTTTTGGTGGCGTCGTTCTGGGCGCTGATCCAGGCCACGTCTTTTTCGGCGGTGCCGGCGTTGACGACCAGGCGGAACCAGGTCTCGCTGAAGAAGTAGACGATCAGGTCGTCGATGACGAAGCCCTGCGGATTGAGCATGCACGAATACAGGGCCTTGCCGGCCACTTGCAGCTTGTCGACGTTATTGGCCAGCAGGGCGCGCAGGAAAGGGCGGGCGTTCTCGCCTTCGATATCGACCACGCACATGTGGGAGACGTCGAACATGCCGACATCGCCGCGCACGGCGTGGTGTTCTTCGATTTGCGAGCCGTAATTGACGGGCATGTCCCAGCCGCCGAAATCGACCATCTTGGCGCCGGCGGCGCGGTGTGCGGAATTGAGCGGGGTCGCTTTAAGCGTCATGGAATCCTCAAGGCAGAGTGAATGGGGGTACGACGAGCAGACGTGGCGCGCCCAAGGGAGTACCTTTGGCCGTTCCGTCTTGCTTCGCGCCCCTCTGTCCTTGGTACCTGAGAGATAGCGGATGATGCTCCGCCTGCCCCTTCGGTGGGCCGCCGGCGTGGTGCCGCGGCCGCTCTCCAGAGTTCAGTCGTTGGCGCTGTGCGCCGCCGACCCCTGACCGGTCCTTTTGCCTGAGAGTTTTTGGGTGATGCCCCTTCGGCGGCAGCGTGCGCTGCCCTCTCCCGATCAAGACTGTGGAGGATATGCCAGCAGGGCGGAACTGTCAACCTTGCCAGGGGTATGCGCGGGTGCGCACGAATGAGATGCGCGGAAAACCATGCTTGGCCCGATTTGTTAAAATAATTCATCTACTTTGCGAGCAGACAGCCATGAGCGAAGAAAAAACGACCCCATCGACGGATGCCTGGTTCACTTTGTCGGGCGATGTCAACAGCGATATGGTGCACCGCGTGTTCGATGCGGTGGCCGGCATGAGCGAAAACGGCGTCGAAACGGCGCACGTCTTGATCCAGTCGAACGGCGGCTATGTCAGCGACGGGCTTTGCCTGTACAACTTCCTGTCGAATGCGCCGGTTAAGTTTGTGATGTACAACGCGGGAGCGGTGGCGTCGATCGCCGTGATCCTGTTTTTGTCCGGCACGCGGCGCTACGCCAGCGAAACGGCGCGCTTCATGGTGCACAAGTCGCATGCCACGGCCTCGCCGGGGGCGCGTCCGGATGCGCTCAACATCATTGTCGAAGGGTTGCGCGCCGACGACGCCCGCACCGAATCGATCTTGCGCAAGCATATAGAACTGTTGCCCGAGCAGTGGGCGATCCACCAGTATTCCGACCTGCACCTGACCGCGCGCGACGCCAAGGTGGCGCGCATGGTCAATGACGTGGCCGACTTTTCCCCGCCCAAGGGCGCGCGCATCCGCAATATCTAGGCCGGTGCAGCCGGTCGCCGGGCCGGTGTGCGCCCCAGGGCCGCAAGCGCGCAAAAAAAAGAGCCTGTCAACGGCCAGGCCGAGGCAGACTCTTTCTATTGCTTCCTGTTGGTTTGGTGCATGGCGCCGCCCGGAAACCCGGCGACGCCAGCCGGGGTCACGCTAATCAGCTTTTGCTGCCGCTGCCGCCGCTTTTGCTGCCGCTGCCGGAAGACGTACCCGACTGTTTGCTGCCCGAGCCGGAACCGGACTGTTTCGAATTGCTGTCGTCATTTTTGTGGCTTTGACGGCCCGCTTCCACATGCTGCTCATGGGTACCGCCCTGGGTGCCGCCGCTTTTGCCGCCCGAGCCGCTGCCGGAGCCTTGCGAGCCCGATTGCTTGTTCGAGCCGGAGCTATCGCTTTGCTTGTTGCCCTGACCGCTTTTCTGATTCGAGTTCATGTTCATTCCTTTTCAAAGTTTGAAAATGTCGTGCTCGCCGGTGGAGCTGAAGAGGCGCTCTCGTCTGCGTTTCCGGTGACACAATCATGCGAGCCGCACTGTTGAAGAGGTATCGGAATGCGCCTTGAACTCGTGTAGGATTAGTTCCTACAAAATTGAAACAAATGCTGACAGGAATGGTCTTAACGATTCGGCGGCATGCGGCTGCCGCGTTGCGCCTCGACGGCGGCGTTGACCGCCAGCAGGGTGGTCTGGAACGCCAGGTTGTCGATGATGCGCGCCAGCCGCACCGAAGTCTCTGCCGAGCACGACGATGCCGGCCGGCTGCGGATGGCGGCGCGCGGGGCGCTGTCGATACAGGCGCCGTGCGCGCCGCCGCTTTGCATTGCCCGTTCGATCAGGTTGCCGCGCGGCGCCGGCAGCGTTGCGGGCAGGCGGCGCGCGGGGGCGGCCGGGGCGCTCATGCTGGCCCTGAGCCACAGGCCGAGCAGGGCCACTCCGGCGCCGTTGGCCATGATACAAAACCATACCCACAGGCGCGCGGTGGTGTAGCTCGCTTCGGTCCCGGTGGCGATCGTGCCGGAGGCGGCGAAGCGCAGGGCGTCGCTATTGTCGGCTAAACTTTGGGCGGCCGGCGCCGTTACCGGTTCCATCAGGGCAAGCTGGCTCAGCAGTACCACGGCCAGCCAGGCGCTGAGCGCGACCAGGATGGCGAAGCAGAGCGTCAGGGTCAGCTTGAGGTGGGCACGGCGGCTGCTTATCATGGCATGGTCCTTGAGAAAGGGGTTGCTCTATGGAATTGTTATTATGTTAGAGAAACTCTCAGGCTCGGATTTGTTTTTAATCAACAGTTGAAATGACGATTTGGAGCTCCTTATTGAGGGAAAAGCAAGAATGAGCATACTCACCATGCGATTAAACAAAAAATAACACTTTGTTTCAAACTTTCCGGTTGCCGGTCGGCAATAATGTGAGAGAATGTTTGTTATGGCAAAAGATCTTTAACCCCGAACGAGCAGACAATGGCTCCACCTTCACCCTCCACAGCTGCTAGGAAGACAGGTCCGTCACGCCACGAGTTGCTGGAAACGCTGCTGGGTAGCGTGACCAAGCACGTCAATGACCAATTGATGGCGGTAGCGACACGTCTCGTTGCGGCGTTGCTGGATGTGACCGATCCCGCGCTCGATGCGCGCACGGTATTCCTGCGGGTGAAGTCGGGCAATCTGCTGAAAAACAACACTTACGCCTTCTTTCATGTTGCCGCTTCCGGCATCGTGCGTTCCATGCGCGCCGAAATCGAATTACTGGCGCCATCGCCCAAGAAGACCTTGGCAAGCTTGCCAACCACGCTCGAACTGGTGCCCTACGAAGAGATGGACAGCCGGGTCGCGTTCGACGCCATCAGCCGCCCCTTCGAAATGCAGTATGCGACCCAGATCGCCACGCTCAATGTCCGGCTCGGTTTCCTGCTCGAACGCGACGTGCTGCGCATCAGCCAGAATCCGTTCCGGCCCGAGATGTTCCTGTCGGCGCTACAACAGGCCTGGCGCGAGTTCGAACCGGATATCGAGGCCCATGGCCTGATCCTGCCGATGCTGCGCCCCTCCTTGCTGTTCGACTTCGCGCCGATGTACGACGCCCTGTGCGACGTGCTGATCAACAAG
Organism: Massilia rubra; assembly: GCF_011682065.1. Taxonomy (GTDB): domain Bacteria; phylum Pseudomonadota; class Gammaproteobacteria; order Burkholderiales; family Burkholderiaceae_D; genus Telluria_A; species Telluria_A rubra. The sequence continues at coordinate 76,832 of NZ_VUYU01000013.1, forward strand.
AACGTGCAGCCAGGTTCGGTGGAAGCGTTCAAGATCAAGAAAACCGAAAGCGCGGTCGCCGCCAAAAAAGCGCGCGCCAGCAGCCAGGCCGAGCTGGCCAAGCAATTGCGCCAGTTCCTCAGCGATGAAGAAGAAGCGCCGGCCGCGTCGTTCGACATTCCGATGATCCCCGACCTGCCGGCCATGGCGCCGGCCGCCGGCGGCTGGCGCCCGAGCGGCGCGGCCGCGTTCCAGGGCGCGCCCGGCGCCGACAGCGTCGCGGCCAGCGTGCCCGCGCCGTGGCAGGGCGGCGCGCCGGCCCATGGTGGAGCTGCAGGGCCGGGCGCGCATGCCGCCGCCGGCTTTGCGGCGCCGCAGTTTGCCGGTGGTGGTGGTATCGCCGCGGGCGCTTTCGGCCACCCGGCCGAGGCAGGCCAGGTGATGGTGCCGGCCTCGCTGATCGAGGTGCTCAAGGGCTTCCAGGGTTTCCAGGGCGGCTTGCCGGCCCAGTTCAGCAACGTCGCCCCGACCCCGGTGGAAGCCCAAACGGGGAATCTCTTCTATTTGCCACGCTTGAAGGAAAGCATTCCAAAAGGAACACTTTCGCGCGGCGACGAGAGCACCATCGACCTGCTGTCGAAGATTTTCGAGACGGTGTTCCTCGACCCTAACATTCCCAAGGATTCGCGCGACCTGATCCAGTCGCTGCAAATTCCGGTGCTCAAGGCCGCGCTGGCCGACAAGAATTTCTTCTTCGAAGAAACGCACCCGGCGCGCCGCATGATCGACCTGATGTCGACCATGGGCCTGGAGCAGCGCTCCGGCCCGGACGATCCGCTGTTCCAGGTGATGCAGCGCGGCGTCGAGCGGGTCGGGCGCGACCAGGACGAGGGCAGCGAGCCGGCCGATGTGTTTTCGGAAGTGGTGGCCGAGCTCGAAGAAACCATCAAGGCCGAGGAGCACGCGGCGGCCACCGCCATTGCCGCCCCGATCGCGGATGCCTTGCGCAAGGAAAAAGTCACCGCCGCCACGCGCTCGGCCAGGACCGCGGTCGCGGCCCGGGTCGGCAGCGGCCAGGTGGTCGCCATGCTGGAAACCTTCCTTGAAAAGAAGTGGACTTCCGTGATGACGGTCGCCTACAGCGTCGAGGACGACAAGCCGGGGGCGGTCGGCAACGCCACCAAGACCATGGATGAGCTGATCTGGAGCGTCAAGCCGAAGATCACGCACGAACAGCGGCGCGACCTGATCGGCAAGCTGCCGAGCCTGCTGGCAACCCTGAACAAATGGCTCGACGTCATCAAGTGGCAAGACGCCGACCGCATCCAGTTTTTCGCCGACCTGGCCGAGTGCCACGCGTCGATCGTGCGCGCGCCTCTCGACATCACCCCGGAGCGCCAGCTCGAAATCGCCGTCGAAGTTGCCCAGCAAGACGCGATGCGCCGGCTGGACAAGGAGAACGAAGCGCTGGCCGAGGCCGAACAAGCCGCCCATGCCGAGCTGGACGACGCGGAACTCGGCGTCGACGCCCTCGAACGCAATATGTGGATCGAATTTACCGATCCGGACGGCAGCATCCGCAAGGTCAAGCTGGCCTGGATCAGCCCGCTGCGCACGCTTTACATTTTTTCGACCGGGGCGCGGCAGGAAGCGTTTTCGCTCTCGTCCGACAAGCTCATCGAAGCTTACCGCGCCCAGCGGGTGCGCGTGATGACGGTCGAAGGCGTGGTCAGCCGGGCGCTGTCGCAAGCCATGGACGAGGCGCTCAGCGACTCGGAGAAGGCGCAATCGGTCGCCGCCTGAAGAGGTCGCGCACGCGAGGGTGTTCCGTTAGTATCCGCACATTGTTAACATTCGCGTATCATTCGGGCCGGGCTTGTGCCGTGCTGCGGCGCCGGCCTTGCCCGGCTTTATTCACTTCCGGCTTTTGTCTATGAATTGGTATCACCTTAGTGCGCTGGGCGGCATTGCCGTCACCGCACCCCTGGGCGTGGCGATCGCCGTCTGGCTGGCCGCCGCCCATTGCCGCCGCCGCGCCCTGTACTGGTGCCTGCTGTTCGGCGCCACCCTGCTGGTGGTCATCGGCAGCAAGATCGCCTTCCTCGGCTGGGGCGTCGGCATCGAAGCGGTCCATTTCGCCGGTTTCAGCGGCCACGCCACGCGCGCCGCCGCCGTGTTCCCGGTGGCCGCTTACCTGGCGCTGTGCGGACGGACCAAGGCCTGGCGCTACGTGGCCGTCGCCCTGGGCGTGGCGCTGGCCGTGGCGGTGACGCTCTCGCGCGTGATGGTCGGCACGCACAGCGCTTCGGAAGCGATCCTCGGCTGCCTGCTGGGGCTGGCCTGCGCGGCCGCTTTCATCGCCCTGGTGCGCTCGAACCGCCAGTTCCAGCCAAGTCCGGTCCTGATCGCCGTGAGCCTGGCGCTGCTGTGCATTCCCTACAAGGGCGAGGCGCACAGTTCCCAGCAATGGATGACGGGCCTGGCGCTCGGCCTGTCCGGCGCCGACCGCGTCTACACCACGGCCACCTGGGGGCCGACCCGCAATCCCTACTCGCCGCCATGCCCGAAGGCTGAACGCTACTTCAATTACGTGTGTTTTTGACGCCGCAGTCGCAGGCCCGCCCGGCGGGCGCCGCGCAGGGGTGGTTTCGCGGGCCGTACCGACGGCTCATCCCCGAAAACATGACAACAAATGGTATGATGGACACCTTTAAGATTCCCGAGCTATCTATACAACGTGCGCCTGTCTTCCATTAAATTGTCGGGATTTAAGTCATTCGTCGATCCCACCAATTTCCAGGTGCCGGGGCAGCTCGTTGGCGTGGTCGGTCCTAACGGTTGCGGCAAGTCGAACATCATCGACGCGGTGCGCTGGGTGCTGGGCGAATCGAAAGCATCCGAGCTGCGCGGCGAGTCCATGCAGGACGTCATTTTCAATGGCTCGACCCACCGCAAGCCGGCCGGGCGCGCCTCGGTCGAACTGGTGTTCGACAATAACGACGGCAAGGCGTCCGGCCAATGGGGCCAGTACGCCGAAATCGCCGTCAAGCGCACCCTCACGCGCGATGGCACCTCGACCTACTACATCAACAGCCAGCCGGTGCGCCGGCGCGATATCCAGGACATCTTCCTCGGCACGGGCCTGGGTCCGCGCGCCTACGCCATCATCGGCCAGGGCATGATCTCGCGCATCATCGAATCGCGCCCGGAAGAACTGCGCGTGTTCCTGGAAGAAGCGGCCGGCGTATCGAAGTACAAGGAACGCCGGCGCGAGACCGAAAACCGGCTGGGCGACACGCGCGAAAACCTGCTGCGCGTGGAAGACATCTTGCGCGAACTGAACGCCAATCTCGAAAAACTCGAGGCCCAGGCGGTCGTGGCCAACCGCTTCCACTCGCTGCAGGCGGACCAGGAAGAAAAACAGAAGCTCCTCTGGCTGCTGCGCAAGAACGAAGCGCAAACCGAGCAGAATCGCTACTTCCGCGAGATGGAACAGGCCCAGACCGACCTGGAAGAGCAGACCGCCAAGCTGCGCCACGTCGAACTCGATCTCGAACACCTGCGCCAGGCGCACTTTTCGGTGGGCGACCGCCTGCATACCGCACAGGGCCACCTGTACCAGACCAACTCCGAAATCGGCAGCCTGGAAGCGCAGATCAAGTTTGTGATCGAATCGCGCAGCCGCCTGCATAACCAGTTGCTGGCGCTGAACGCCCAGCGCAACCAGTGGCAGGCGCAAAGCGGCGACTACCAGCAGCAGATCGAAGAAGCCGAGTACCTGCTCGAAGAACTCGGTGGGCGCGTGGAGCAGTCGCAGATGAACGCCGAAGCGCAGGGCGAACGCTTGCCCGAGCTCGACGCGGCCTGGCGCGCGGCCCAGCACAAGACCACCGAATCGCGCGCCCGCATCATGCAGGCGCAGCAGCAGATCGAACTCGAATCGGCGCACCAGCGCAACGCCTCGAATATCCTCAATGGCCTGCAAACGCGGCGCGAGCGCCTGCAGCAGGAAAAGAACGGCCTCAATCTGCCCGACAGCAGCCACCTGGCCAACCTGCGCATGCAGTTGGAGGAAAAGCAGCAGGCGCTGGAAGAGCAGACCATGTTGCTGGAAGAAGCGAGCGAACAGCAGCAACGCACCGAGGAAGAACGCGCCGCCGCCCAGGCCCAGGTGAACGCCGAGACGGCCGCCAACGCGCAGCTCGAAGCGCGCCTGTCGGCCCTGAAGCAGCTGCAGGAACGCGTGCAAACGCAGGGCAAGGTCCAGCCCTGGCTGCAAAAACACGAACTCGATGCGCTGCCGCGCCTGTGGCAAAAGCTGGGCATCGAACAAGGCTGGGAAACGGCGCTCGAATCGGTGCTGCGCGAGCGCACCGGTGCGCTCGAAATGTCGAACATCGAATGGGCCAAGGCTTTTTTCAGCGATGCGCCGCCGGCCAAGCTGGCGCTGTATGCGCCCTCCATCGCCAGCGTCGCCGTGGCGCCCGATACGCCGGGCATGAAACCCTTCGCCAGCCTGCTCAAGCTGAACGAGCCGGGCCTGCGCGGCTTGATGCAAGACTGGCTGCACAATGTGTTCGCCGCCGACGACACGGCCAGCGCCTTTGCCGAGCGCGCGCGCCTTCCCCAGGGCGGCGCCTTCATCACGCGCCAGGGCCATATGGTGACGCAGTCGAGCGTGCGCTTTTACGCGGCCGATAGCGAACAGGATGGCATGCTGGGACGCCAGCAGGAGATCGACAACATCGGCAAGCAGCTGCGCGCGCAGACCATGCTGGCCGACGAAGCGCGCGCCCGCGCGGTGTGCGCCGACGCCGCCATGTCGGACCTGACGCGCCGCCTGCAGGATGCGCGCCAGCGCGTCGCCACGCTCACCCAGGGCGTGCACGCGCTGCAGATCGAGGTGGTCAAGCAGTCCGAAGTCGAGGCGCGCTTCAACCAGCGCAGCACGCAGATCCACGCCGACCTGGCCGAGATCGCGGCGCAGGAAGAAGAGCAGCAGCAGATCCGCATGGAGTCCGAAGAAAAATTCGAACAGCTCGACATGGAACTGGCCGAACTGCAGGGCGCGCACGAAGATGGCCAGACCGAATTCCTGGCGCGCGAACAGGCGCTGGCCGACGCCCGCGAAAAACTGCGCGAGCTCGAACGGGCCGCGCAGGAAGCGCAGTTCGCCGAAAAATCCCAGCGCAGCAAGATCGAAGAACTGCGCCGCAGCATCGCCACCGCCACGCAGCAGGCCAGCCAGGTGGGCGAATCGATCGCGGTCGGCCAAATGGAGCTCGAAGCGCTGGAAAGCGGCGCCGCCAGCGACGGCCTGCAAGACTTGCTCGAGCGCCGCACCAACCAGGAAAAGGCGCTGTCGGACGCGCGCCATGAACTCGACCAGATCACGCAGCAACTGCGCGCGGCCGAAGACGCGCGCACCCAGTCCGAACGCAGCCTGCAACCGCAGCGCGACAAGATCATGGAAATGCAGCTCAAGGAGCAGGCCGCGCGCCTGAACCAGGAGCAGTTCGCCGACGCGTTGAAGACGGTCGACGCCGACGAAGCCGCGCTCAGCGAAAAGCTCCATCCCGACATGAAACCATCTTACCTTCAGGGCGAGGTGACGCGTTTGACGAATGCCATCGCGCTGCTCGGGGCGGTCAACCTGGCCGCGCTCGACGAGCTGGCGCAGGCGTCCGAGCGCAAGAATTTTCTGGACGCCCAGAACAACGACCTGGTCGAGGCGATCAACACGCTGCAAGACGCGATCGCCCGCATCGACAAGGAAACGCGCGAACTGCTGCAAGATACCTTCGACAAGGTCAATCACCATTTTTCGGAACTGTTCCCGATCCTCTTCGGCGGCGGCAACGCCAAGCTGGTGATGACGGGCGACGAGATCCTCGACTCCGGCGTGCAGGTCATGGCGCAGCCGCCGGGTAAAAAGAACGCCACCATCCACTTGCTGTCGGGCGGCGAAAAAGCGCTGACCGCGACCGCGCTGGTGTTCTCGATGTTCCGCCTCAATCCGGCGCCATTCTGCCTGCTCGACGAGGTCGATGCGCCGCTGGACGACGCCAACACCGAGCGCTTTTGCCGGATGGTGAAACGGATGTCCGACCATACTCAATTCCTTTTCATCTCGCACAATAAAATTGCGATGGAAATGGCCAATCAACTGATCGGTGTGACGATGCAGGAGCAGGGCGTATCGCGCATTGTGGCGGTGGACATGGAGTCCGCCGCGAATTTTGCTACCGAGGCACAAGCAGCATGACAGATTTACAAATGAGCCTGATCGGCGCGGCCGGCGTATTCGTCGCCGGCGTCTTCGCGTATAACAAATGGCAGGAGCACAAGGCCAAGAAGAGCGTCGAACGCGCCTTCGCGTCCGAGCACGACGACGTGCTGCTGCGACCCGGCGACATCGTGCGCAACGAACCGACCCTGGACCCCAATCCGGCGCCGGTGCTGACCGACGTCGTGGCGCCGGTAGCGGCGCCTGTTTCGGCTCCGGCTGGCGCCAGCGCGCCGGTGGCGGCGCCGCCCGCCGCGCACGCCGACGACGCCCCCGTGGCGCCCCCCGTTCCGATGGCGCCCGTGGCGGCGCCGGTGGAGTTGATCACGCCGGCCGCCGAACAGGCCACCAGCCTGGTCGACCCGCTGATCGATGTGCTCATTCCGCTGGCGCTGGAAGCGCCCGTGCGGGGCGATAAAATCCTGCCGATCCTGCAGACTTTGCGCCACGTCGGCAACAAGCCGGTGCACTTCATCGGCCTGCACGTCAACGGCGACTGGGAGCCGATCGTCCACGGCGGCGTCTACACCAAGCTGCAGGCCGGCGTGCAGATGGCCAGCCGCACCACGGCGCTGAACGAACTCGAATACTCCGAACTGGTCACGCGCCTGCGCGCGCTGGCCGACGATATCGGCGCCGAGCCGGAAATTCCGGACATGATCGAAGTCATGGGCGAGTCGCGCACCTTGCACCGCTTCGTGGCCGGGCACGACGCGCAATTGGGCGTGAACCTGATGTCCTACGGCGCGCCGTGGTCGATCGCAACCCTGATCGGGGCGCTCGAAAAGCAGGGCTTCGACGTGCGTCCCGACGGCCGCTACATCATGCCCGACGGCGATGGCGGCCAGCTGTTCACCCTGACCACCAACGTCACCCTGGGCGCCGACACCACCTCGCGCCTGACGCTCCTGCTCGACGTGCCGTGCGTGGCGCCGGCGCGCAACGGCTTCGGCGCCATGCTCGATTGCGCCCGGGCGCTGGTGGGCCGCCTGGACGCCGTCATCGTCGACGACAGCGACCAGCCGCTGACCGACCAGGCGCTCAATGAAATCAACAGCCAGGTGCTCGATTTCTACCAGGAGATGGACGCGGCCGACATTCCGGCCGGTTCGACGCGCGCCATGCGCTTGTTCAGCTAACAGAAGAAGATCATTGTGACCACAACAACAACAACGACAACAACGCAGGACAGCGATTACCTCGGCCGCATGGCGCAGCTGACGGCCGAATTGAATCGCCATATTTTCTCGTATCACGTGCAGGACGCGCCGACCATCCCGGACGCCGAGTACGACCGCCTGTTCCGCGAACTGCAGGCGCTCGAAGCGGCCCACCCGGAAGCGGTATCGGTCGATTCGCCCACCTACCGCGTGGGCGCGACCCCGCTGCCGGAGTTCAAGCAGGTCACGCACAGCATTCCCATGCTGTCGTTGAATAACGGCTTCGAAGACGACGACATCGTCAACTTCGACCGCCGCGCGCGCGAAGGGCTGGAGGCGGACGACGTCGAGTATGCCGCCGAACTCAAGTTCGACGGCCTGGCGATCAGCCTGCGCTACGAAAATGGCGTGTTCGTGCAGGCCGCCACGCGCGGCGACGGCGCCACCGGCGAAGACGTCACCGCCAACATCCGCACGGTGCGCGCGATTCCGCTGCGCCTGCACGGCGAGACGGTGCCGGCGGTGCTGGAAGTGCGCGGCGAAGTTCTGATGTACAAGGCCGATTTCGCCAAGCTCAATGCGCGCCAGCGCGACGCCGGCCAGAAAGAATTCGCCAATCCGCGCAACGCCGCCGCCGGCAGCCTGCGCCAGCTCGACTCGCGCATCACGGCCACGCGCAGCCTGCGCTTCTTCTCGTACGGCGTGGGCGCGCTGGAAGGCGCCGACATGCCCGAATCGCATTCGGCCCTGCTGGACTGGTACCAGACGCTCGGCCTGCCGGTATCGAGCGAGCGCGCCGTGGTCACCGGCGCCCAGGGCCTGATCGACTACTACCGCGACATCGGCAAGCGCCGCCCGACCCTGGCCTACGAAATCGACGGCGTGGTCTATAAAGTCAACCGCCTCGAACACCAGCAAAAACTCGGATTCGTGTCGCGCGCGCCGCGCTTTGCCATCGCCCATAAATTCCCGGCCGAAGAAGCGCTGACCCAGGTGCTCGACATCGAAGTGCAGGTCGGCCGCACCGGGGCCATTACCCCGGTGGCGCGGCTGGCGCAGGTCAATGTGGGCGGCGTGAACGTGACCAACGCCACCTTGCACAACGAAGGCGAAGTGCGGCGCAAGGATATCCGCATCGGCGACACGGTCATCGTGCGCCGCGCCGGCGACGTGATTCCCGAAGTGGTGTCGTTCGTGGCCGAGCGCCGCCCGGCCGACGTACGCGAGTTCGTCATGCCGGCCAATTGCCCGGTGTGCGGCTCGCCCATCGTGCGCCTGGACGACGAAGCCGTGGCGCGCTGCTCGGGCGGCTGGACCCATTGCAGCGCCCAGAAGAAGGGGGGCCTGATGCACTTCGTGTCGCGCCGCGCGATCGACGTCGAAGGGCTGGGCGACCAGTTGATCGAACAACTGGTCGACAAGGGCCTGGTCAACACCGCCGCCGACCTGTACACGCTCGACAAGGCCAAGCTGGCGGGCCTGGACCGCATGGCCGCCAAGTCGGCCCAGAACGTGATCGACGCGCTCGAAAAATCGCGCGACACCACCATGGCGCGCTTTATCTACGCGCTCGGTATCCGCAACGTCGGCGAGTCGACCGCCAAGGCGCTGGCCCAGCACTTCGGCAACCTGGAGGCGCTGCTGCACGCGGCCAGCTTCGAAGCCGGCCTGCAACTGCTGGAAGTGCCCGACATCGGCCCGATCGTGGCGCGCTCGATCAGCGAATTCTTGACCGACGCCGACAACCTGGCGCTGGTGCGCACCATGGCCGGCGTGCTGCGCTGGAAGGAAGGCGAGCATGTGATGAAAAACACCGGCGCCATGGCCGGCAAGACGTTTGTCATCACCGGCACCCTGCCGACCCTGTCGCGCGACGAAGCCGGCGCACTGGTCGAAGCCGCCGGCGGCAAGGTATCCGGCTCGGTATCGAAAAAAACATCGTACGTCGTTGCCGGGGCGGATGCCGGCAGCAAACTGGCCAAGGCGCAGGAGCTCGGCATCACGCTCCTCGACGAAGCGGCCCTTCTTTCACTGCTGGCGACAGCATCTTCCACGGAACCGAATCAAGATGAATCCAGTTAGAAAAGCAGTCTTTCCCGTAGCCGGTCTGGGTAGCCGTTTTCTGCCGGCCACCAAGGCCCAGCCGAAGGAAATGCTGCCGATCGTCGACAAGCCACTGATCCAGTATGCGGTCGAAGAGGCAGTCGCCGCCGGCATCACCGAAATGATCTTCATCACGGGCCGTAACAAGCGCGCCATCGAAGACCATTTCGACAAGGCCTACGAACTCGAATCGGAACTCGAAGCGGCCGGCAAGGAAGCGCTGCTCGAGTTGGTGCGCAACGTCATCCCGAAGAACATCAACTGCATCTACATCCGCCAGTCGGCGCCGCTGGGCCTGGGACATGCGGTGCTGTGCGCGCGCCCGGTGGTGGGCGACGAGCCGTTCGCGGTGCTGCTGGCCGACGACTTCATGGACACCGATCCGGGCGAGCGCCCGGTGCTGGCCCAGATGACCGACGTCTACGCCTACGAGCAATGCAGCGTGCTGGCGGTGCAAGAGGTACCGCGCGCGAACACGCGCCAGTACGGCATCGTGAAAGCCACCTCGTACCGCGAAAACCTGGAGCTGGTGTCGCAGATCGTCGAAAAGCCGATGCCGGAAGTGGCGCCGTCGACCCTGGCGGTGGTGGGGCGCTATATTTTGTCGCCCAAGATTTTCCGCTACCTGGAGCACATCGGCACTGGCGCCGGCGGCGAAATCCAGCTCACCGACGGCATCGCCGCGCTGATGGCGGCCGAACGCGTGCTGGCCTACCGCTATGCGGGCCAGCGCTACGATTGCGGCTCCAAGCTGGGCTACCTGACGGCGATGACGGCCATGGGCCTGAAGCACCCTGAAACCGGCGAGGGCTTCCGCACCTTCCTCGAACAACTTCACCGCGAGCAGAACTTCTCATGACGGTCCGCGAAATTCTCAAGATGGGCGATCCGCGCCTGCTGCGCGTGGCCGAACCGGTCACCGAGTTCGGCACGCCGGCCATGGACGCCCTGATCGCCGACATGTTCGACACCATGCACCATGCGAATGGGGCCGGGCTGGCGGCGCCGCAGATCGGCGTGAACCTGCAGCTGGTGATTTTCGGCTTCAAGGACAATGGCCGCTATCCCGACGCGCCGGCGGTGCCGCAGACGGTGCTGATCAATCCCGTGCTCACGCCGCTCTCCGACGAACAGGAAGAGGCTTTCGAAGGCTGCCTGTCGGTGCCGGGACTGCGCGGCAGCGTGCCGCGCTTTACCCGCCTGCGCTACGAAGGCGTGGACCAGCATGGCAATCGCATCGAGCGCGAAGTCGATGGCTTCCATGCGCGCGTGGTGCAGCATGAAGTCGACCACCTGCTCGGCATCCTGTATCCGATGCGGATCACGGATTTCAGCAAATTTGGCTATACGCAGGTCATGTTCCCCGACCTCGATCCCGACGAAGACGATTAATCACCATGATATTGAAAAATTTGACAGCCCTTGGCCTGGCGCTGCTGGCCTGCGCCCCGGCGCTGGCGGAGGATGCGGCCACGCCCGAGGCCAAGGCGTTCGACGGCAGCGCAAAACGCAGCCAGCTGTGGCTGACCAGCGGCTTTGCGACCTACCACTTCCAGAGCGACAAGGACCTGAACGGGCGCAATCCCGGGCTTGGCGTCGAGTATCGCCTGTCGGAAGACTCGGCGCTGACGGCGGGGCGCTTCTTCAACAGCGACCGCCAGCACTCGAAGTACGCAGGCGTGTATTACCAGCCGCTGTCGTATATGGGCGTGCGCTTCGGCGCGGTGTTCGGCGGCTTTGACGGCTATCCCAAAATGCGCGACGGCGGCTGGTTCCTCGCTGCGATTCCGACCGCCACGTTCGAATACAAGCGCGTGGGTGTGAACGTGGCGGTGGTGCCGACCTATAAAGACCGGCTGCATGGCGGGATTTCGGTACAGCTCAAACTCAAGCTGTTCGAGTAAGCCTTACTTGAGATGCTGCGCGAAAAATGCCCGCGTCCTGTCGTTGGCCTGCGCTGCCGCTTGCGCGTCGAAGTGCATCCCGTTCCAGCGCGCGAAGGCGTGGTTCTGGCCGGGATAGGTAAACAGGTGCACCAGCGGGTTGCCCTCGGCGGCCCTGGCGATGGTGGCGCGCGCGTCCGCCGAAATGTATTCGTCGGCTTCGCCCAGGTGCATCATGAGCGGGCAGGCGAGCGTCTTGAAGGCGTCGACGTGCTTCTCGGTGCCGCCGCCGTAGTAGGCCACGGCGGCGTCGGGTTTGGCGCGGGTGGCCGTGAGAAAAGTCAGCAAGCCTCCCATGCAAAAGCCCATCACGCCGGCCTTGCCGGTCGCACCGGGCAGCGCGCGCGCCGCCGCCAGCGTGGCGGCGATGTCGTCGACGCCCTTGTCGATGTCGAACGCCTTGTACAGCGCCATGGCTTTTTTCCATTCGGCGTCGCTTTTGTCGGTCAGTTGCACGTTCGGTTCGAGGCGCCAGAACAGGTCGGGGCAGACGGCGATGTAGCCTTGCGCGGCCAGCCGGTCGCAGGTCTCGCGCAGGTCGGCGTTGATGCCGAAGATCTCCTGCAGGACGACGATGATTGGTGCCGGCGTGGCGGCCGGGCGGGCGACATAGGCGCCAAAACCGCCATCCGGCGTGTCGATGGTGATGCGTTCGTTCATGTGCTGCCTCCTCTCGGTAGTGAGGAGGCGATCATGGCACAAACCGGCAAATCGGCTCGCCCGCCTAGCAGGCGGGAATCCTAGGCCAGCGTTATGCAGACCGACTTGGGTTCCCGCCTGCGCGGGAACGACGCTCTAGCGCTTGGTTCGCCCCAGTGGATCGCCCTTGTTCCAGGTCGGCATGCTTGCCGCATTCGCCACGTCGTATCCCAGGTTGAGCGTGAACTGCGCCTGCTGCACCATGCCGCGCAGATCCCAGGCCGGGTTGTACTCGTCGCTGACCTGATGGTAGTGATCCTTGAAGCCCACCATCTTCGCGCTGGACGCGCCGTGGTCATGATCGAACTCGAAGCTGCCGTCGCCCGAGAACACGGCCGATCCCACATTAAACGCCGGCACGCCCGCTTTCGCGAAATTGAAATGGTCGGCGCGGAAGTACGCTCCTCCCAGGTCGGGCATCGGCGGCGCCAGACGCAGCCCCATCGCCCGGGCCACCTTGGCGGCGCTCGCTTGCAGGCTGCTGCGCTCCGCGCCGGCCACGCCGATGTCGCGCGTGAGGCCCACAAAATTCATGCTGTCCAGGTTCAGGTCCGCCGCCGTTTTCGCCAGCGGCCAGAGTGGCTCGCGCACGTAAGCGAGGCTGCCGATCAGGCCTTGTTCCTCGGCGCACGGCCACAGGAAAATCTGGGTGCGCCTGGCCGGCTGGCGCACCGCCGCCTGCGCCATCGCCAGCAGCGCCGCCGAACCGGAGGCGTTATCGACCGCGCCATTCCAGATGTGGTCTGGCTTGCCGTCACCGCTGTCGATGCCGAGATGGTCCCAGTGCGCCGAGTAGATCACGGCCTGCTCCTTGAGCTTGGGATCGGTGCCGGGCACGATGCCGGCCACGTTGAACTGTTCGACCGGGCGGATCGCGCTGTCGACGGCGACCTTGGCGCGCGCGTTCAGTTCGACCGCCTTGAAGCCGCGTACTTCGGCCTTGGCCCGCAGCGCATCGAGATCCTGGCCGGCGGCGGCGAACAGGGCGCGCGCGGTGTCTTCCTGCAGCCAGCCTTGCAGCGCGTTGCCGGCGCCGGCCAGGTGGAACTGCTCCTTGCTCATGCCGTTGGCGGGCACGCTCCACGGGTAAGATGCCGACTCGGTGGTGTGGATCAGCAGCACGCCGGCCGCGCCACGGCGCAGCGCCTCGTCGTACTTGTACATCCAGCGCCCCGGATAGGTGAGCGACTTGCCGCCGAAGCGGTTCGGTTCCGCCGCCGTCGGCTTGGGATCGTTGACCATGATGATCAACAGCTTGCCCTTGACGTCGACGCCTTTGTAGTCGTCCCAGTTTTCATCGTCGGCGCTGATGCCGTAGCCGACGAACAGCACCGGCGCATCGAAGCGCACCCTGGACTTGCCGCTGGCGTTGTTGAAGACGATCTCCGTACCCAGTTTCGGCGCGAGCGTCTTGCCGCCCACCTCGAAGCTGACCGCGCTGGTCGGCAGCGTCCTGGTGCCGATCATTTTCACGGACTGGCGGTAGCTCTTGCCGGCGCCGGGCAACAGGCCAATGGCGGCGGCTTGCGTTTCGAGGTAGCGCACGGCCAGTTCGCCGCCGCGCTGGCCGGTGCCGCGCCCTTCGAGCATGTCGTCGGCGAGGAAGGACAGGTGCGCGCGCAGCGGCGCTTCGGCGACCGTCGGCGTGGCGGCCGCGCCGGCGGCGCGTTTCTGGGCGAGGGCCGGGGCGCTGGCGAGGACGAGGCCGATGGCGAGTGCGGAAACGCGGCGCATTGATGCTCCAATGAAAATGTACAGGGAAAGCATCCTGCCATGAATGTGGCAGGGAAGCAATGCGGGTTCGCCGCAGGCGCGGGTCGCCATGCGGGACGCTACGCAACTTGGTATTTACTTACGCGTCGTTTATCAATTACAATTTTGCAACTTTGGCGGCCCGTGGGCATGCCAGGAGATTGCCCCATTCCCTTGTCGCCATTTATGCCGTAGCCAGCCTGATCGGAAAACCCGCATGATTCATCTCTCCGCCGCGCTCGTGACGACCTACGGCCTGCTGGCGCTCGCTGTCTGTTCGCTGTGGCTCGCGCCCGTCAAGCTGCGCTCCGGATGGAGCGTGGCGCCGTGGCTGTGCTTGCTGGTACTGGCCTGCGCCAGCGGGGTGGTGACCGGCCTCTTGTCGCTGCCAGCGATCGGGGCCATCGTCGTCCTGGGCGCGCTGGCGTATGCCGCGCGGCGCAGTCGAAGCGGGCCGCCGCAGGTGCTGTTGATGGTGGCGATGGGGTGCATGATGGTGGCGATGTCGATGCACCTTTTTCCGGGTTTCGTCAATCCGCCGCTGGTGACCGACCTGCTGATCAGCGCGGCGGCCAAACCAGTGACGCAGCGGCTCAATTTCGATACGGCCGCCGCCGGCCTGATCCTGTTCGCGCTGTTTTGCGTGCCCGCGCGCACCCGCGAGCAGTGGCGCGAAGTCGGGCGGCATTACTGGATCATCCTCGGCACGCCACTGCTCGTGCTGCCGGTCGGGCTGCTGGTCGGTTATGTCGATGTCGACTTCAAGCTGCCCGCGTACACGCCGCTCTTCGTTGCGCTCAATCTGCTGTTTACCTGCGTGACGGAGGAAGCGTTTTTCCGTGGCTTGATCCAGGGCCAGTTGACGCGGGCGCTGGGCCGCTGGAAGGCGGGTCCGCTCATCGCCATGTGCGTGGCGGCGCTCCTGTTCGGGCTTGCGCACGCGCGCGGAGGGTGGCTGTTCGTCGGCCTCGCGACCCTGGCCGGGCTCGGCTACGGCTATGCCTACCTGCGCTCGCAGCGCATCGAAACGGCAATCCTGGCGCACTTGGCGCTCAACAGCATTCATTTCCTTGCATTTACCTACCCACGGCTGGAGGCGGTGTGATCTTGCGGGCTCGCGCGACGACCCGTTTCGCATGATCAATTCCCCAATTTTATTGTTGCGATAATTCTTTATCGCTGGCAACATGCTTTCTAAGCGGGCACTGCTTTAACTGTCGCGCCGGATGCCTTTTTTCGAAACCATGTCAGTGATAAGGATAATTTTATGAAACAGTACAGCGCCGAGTTTCTCGGTACATTCTGGCTCGTGCTCGGCGGTTGCGGCAGTGCCGTGCTGGCGGCGGCGTTTCCGGGCGTCGGCATCGGCTTGCACGGCGTCTCGCTGGCCTTCGGCCTGACGGTGCTCACCATGGCCTACGCCATCGGCCATATCTCGGGCTGTCATTTGAACCCGGCGGTGTCGATCGGCTTGTGGGCCGGTGGGCGCTTTCCGGCCTCCAAACTGCTGCCGTACATCGGCGCCCAGGTCATCGGCGCCATTGCGGCCGGTGGCGTGCTGTATATCATCGCCAGCGGCGCCGCCGGCTTTGATGTCAGCAAGGGTTTTGCGTCGAATGGCTACGGCGCGCATTCGCCGGGCGGTTACTCGATGCTGGCCGCGCTGGTGACGGAAGTGGTGATGACGATGTTCTTCCTGATCGTCATCATGGGTGCGACCGACAAGCGGGCGCCGGCCGGCTTTGCGCCACTGCCGATCGGGCTGGCATTGACCCTGATTCACCTGATTAGTATTCCGATCACCAACACCTCGGTCAATCCGGCGCGCAGCACCGGCGTGGCGCTGTACGTGGGCGATTGGGCGGTCGGGCAACTGTGGCTGTTCTGGGTCGCGCCGATCGTTGGCGCCGTGCTGGGCGCGCTGGTCTACCGCTTCATTGCGAGCGAAGAGCCGCAAGCCGCCGCTTCCGCGGCGAACAAGCCGGCCTGATCGCCAGCCTCCTCCCGCTTGCGCCTGTGTTGCCGCGATCGATGCCGATCAACAGCCGCGCACAGGAAAACAGCCCAACTGTTTGACGATGCGTTGCGGTTTTCGTTATCGAATCACAGAACACTGGGGTGAGGAATCAAAAACCGATGCTGGTCTTGCGCGCGATAATTGACGCGGCCATCCAGTGCGGCATCCGCCTCGGATACGCCGTTCTGCCCAGAACGTTTCCTGCAGTTGCACAGGCAGTAGCGAATCGGATGCACGCTTGTGGCGTACACCCGCGGTTATTTCATAGGTGGAATTGGTTGATGACTACGAGCTTTCAAATAGTTTGCGGTCCAGTTATGCGAACCGCATTGCGCGAAGCGAGGTCGGCGCTTGCGTTTGAGGTGGAGGGCGGTTCGGCGATGCGATGAGTGGAACCGGGTATCATTCCGCCAGGGAGCAATAACGCACCGCGAACAAGAGATTGGATTTTTTATGGTCATAGTGACTCACAGCGGCAAGTTTCACGCCGACGACGCATGGGCTGTTGCAGTGCTGAAGATATTGTTTCCGCAGGCGGAGGTTGTACGCACGCGCGATGCGGCACGGGTCGAGGCGGCTGACTTTGCCGTCGATGTCGGCGGTATCTGGGACGCCGCCACGGGGCGCTTCGACCATCACCAAAAGGGTTTCAGCGGCGCGCGCCAGACGGGCGTGCCCTACGCAAGCGCGGGATTGGTGTGGAAGGAATACGGGGCACGCTGCGTGAGCGCGCTGGCGGCGGCGCATACGGGCCATCGCTTGTCGGATGACGAGGCGGCCGAGATGGCATGTTCAATCGACGCCGATGTCGTGCAGTACCTGGACCTGTCCGACGTGGGTGCGGCCAAGAATGCGCCGGGCGGCTATGGCCTGTCGGCGGTGGTGTCCGGGTTTAATCCGAACTGGCTCGACGAACAAAGGCTGGGCTACGGCGACGCCGATGATGCCTACCGGCTCAGTCAATTTACCCGCGCCATGGACATGCTCACCGACATCATGACCAATGCCGTGAAATACCGCGTCGGCGTTTTGCTCGCGGTGGAGCAGGTGAGGCAGGCCGAAGTGCTGGAGGAGGGCAGGGTACTGTTCCTGCAAAATGGCGCAGTGCCATGGGGGCAAGTGGTGCGCGAGGAAATGCCGGCACTGCTGTTCGTCATGAGTCACAATATTGCCGAGCAGCGCTACATGATCCACACAATTCCGGTCAGCCCCGACAGCTTCAAGGCGCGCGCGGATTTGCCGGAGGCATGGGCCGGCTTGCGTGACGCGCAGCTGGCCGCGGTGACCGGGGTTGAAGATGCCGGCTTCTGCCACAATGGCCGGTTCATTGCGTCGGCCAAGTCGTATGAAGGTATACGCCGCATGGCGTCCCTGGCGCTCGAAGCGCTTAAGCACCAGCGCGACGTCTAAGTAAGTGCGCATAAATTCTTGTAATTTCTAGCTTCCATAAGCGGCGCCTTGCTGCGTTGCCCACCGCTAGCAGTGCTCGCACTGCGTCGCGGCGTGCGCCTTGCAAGGCATCCGCTTCTGTTCGCTATAAATCACAATAATTTCTGCACACTTACTTAGCACTTCACCATGGCTGCCACGCAATTGCTCGATCGCGTCAGAACTGCTCGTCGGGCCGCAGGTAACGCCACTGCCCGACCGGCAAATCGCCGAGCTTGACCTTGCCGATGCGCACGCGCTTGAGGCCGATTACTTTCAAGCCCACCATGTCGCACATGCGGCGGATCTGGCGCTTCTTGCCTTCTCGTAATGTGAAGCTGAGCTGGTCGTCGTTCTGCCAGCGCACCTTGGCCGCCAGCAAGGGTTTGCCGTCCATCCAGAGTCCGAAGCACAGTTTCTTCAGGTCCGATTCGGGCAGCTTGCCTTCCTTGGTGTACTGCACGCGCACCAGGTATTCCTTTTCGATGGCGGTATCCTGCCCGATCAGGGTCTTGGCCACGCGCCCGTCCTGGGTGAGGATCAACAGGCCGACCGAGTCGATGTCGAGCCGTCCGGCCGGCACCAGCGAGCGCAGCTGGGTCGGGTGGAAGGTTTCCGGCGACGGGTCGTCGGCCCAGCGGTTCTCGGCCTTGATCAGCGCGATCGCCGGTGTGTAGCCGTCCTCGGCCTGGCCGCTGACATAGCCCATCGGCTTGTTGATCAGTACGGTAACGCGCTTGGATTGCTCGGCCGCGGCCTGGCGCTCGACCGTGATTTTCTGGTGCGGCAGCACTTTGCTGCCCAGTTCGGAGATGACCTGGCCATCGACCCGCACCCAGCCGCGTGCGATCCATTCATCGGCTTCGCGGCGCGAAGAGAGCCCGAGTTCGGACATGCGTTTGGAGAGGCGTACTAATTCAGTCATGGCTTGCTTTGCTAAGGTTACGTAAAAGGGTTTCTGGAAAGGGAATTCTGCAACGCTACACGCGCAGCACGTCGATCAGGTCGGTTTCGAGCTGGATCTGGTTGCGCGCGTTGTTGAGCACGGCGCCATCGACCAGGAACACGTCTTCGACCCGCTCGCCCAGGGTCATGATCTTGGCCGTGTGCAGGTTGATGCGGTAGCGCGTGAGCACGTTGGCGATCGCGTACAGGAGCCCGGTGCGGTCGTTGGCCGCGATCGAGAGCAGGTAATACTGGCCGCGCTCGTCGGGCCGCAAATCGACCGTCGGCGTGATCGGGAAGGTGCGCGACAGGCGCGACAGGCGTCCGCGCGTCGGGGCCGGCAAGGGCGCCTGCGAGGTCAGCAGTTCGCAGATTTCGTGCTCGATCAGGTTGATGATGTCGCGGTAGCTCTTGGCGAAGCTTTGCTCGGTCACCATGAAGGTATCGAGCGCGTAGCCGTGTCTTGTCGTGTGGATCTTGGCGTCGAGAATGCTGAAATTCTTGCGGTCGAAATAGCTGCAAATGCGCGCGAACAGGTCGGGCTGGTCCTTGACATAGACCGCCACCTGCAAGCCTTCGCCGATCGGCGCCAGGCGGCATTTGACGACCGGCTTGCCGCTGTTGAACTTGTCCCACAGGCAGCGCGTCTGCCAGGCGATGTCGGAGGCGTCGTGGCGCAAGAAATAGGCGACGTCGAGTTGCTTCCAGAAGTCGACATGGGCGATGTCGGGCAAGCCGTACAGGCGCAGGGTGGCCATCGCTTCTTCCTGGCGGTTCTTCAGTTCGCGGTCGGCCGAGTGCGGCTCGCCGCCCAGCACGCGCAAGGTGATGCGGTACAGGTCTTCGAGCAGCTTGGCCTTCCACGCATTCCACACCTTGGGGCTGGTGCCGCGAATGTCGGCCACCGTCAGCAGGTACAGCGCGGTCAGGTGGCGCTCGTCCTTGACCACTTTGGCGAAGGCTTCGACCACGTCCGGGTCCGACAGGTCCTGCTTTTGCGCGACCTGCGACATGGTCAGGTGATTCTCGACCAGGAACACCACCAGTTCGGTGTCTTCCGAGCCGATCGCGTGTTCTTCGCAGAACTGGGCGGCGTCGACCGTGCCGAGCTTGGAATGGTCGCCGCCGCGGCCTTTGGCGATGTCGTGGAACAAGGCCGCCACATACAGCAGCCAGGACTTGCGGAAGTTGGCGATCAGCTGGCTGCAGAAGGGATACTCGTGCGCGTGCTCGGTCATCGTGAAGCGGCGCATGTTACGCACTACCATCAGGATATGCTGGTCGACCGTGTACACATGGAACAGGTCGTGCTGCATCTGGCCCACGATGCGGCGAAAGTTCGGCAGGTAGCGCCCCAGGATGCTGGTGTCGTTCATGCGCCGCAGCGCGTGCACCAGGCCCACCGGCGCTTGCAAGATGCGCAGGAAGAGGGCGCGGTTGACCGGGTCTTCGCGGAACTTGGCGTCGATCTCGAAACGCGCATGCCACAGCGCGCGCATGGTGCGCGCCGTCATGCCCTTGAGGTGCGGGTGCCCGGTCATCAGCACGAACACTTCCAGCACCGTCGAGGGCTGCCGGGTGAAGGTGTCGTCGTGGGCGATGTCGATCAGGCCGTTGACATCGTTGAAGCGCTCGTTGATCGCCTCGGCCTCGTTGGCCTCGGGGAATAGCTGCGCTTCGATATTTTGCAGCATGATGGTGTTGAGCTGGGTGACCGTCTTGGCCGCCCAGTAGTAGCGCTGCATCAGGTATTCGCTGGCGCGGCGCGCGTTGATGCCTTCGCCGGTGGTTTTCAGGCCGAAGCTTTCGGCGATCGGCGTTTGCACGTCGAACACCAGGCGGTCTTCGCGCCGGTTGGCGTGCAGGTGCAGGCGCACACGGATATCTTTAAAGGCGCGTTCCTTTTCCATCAACTGGCGCGCTTCGGTCTGCGTGATCAGGCCGCGCGTGGCCAGCTGGCTCCACGAGTTGGCCAGCCCGGCCGCCTTGGCCACCCACAGGATCACTTGCAGGTCGCGCAGGCCGCCAGGGCTTTCCTTGACGTTCGGCTCCAGGCTGAAGGCCGTGTCTTCGTACTTGGCGTGGCGCAGGCGCATTTCGGCCGCCTTGGCGTGGAAAAACGCTTGCGGGTCGAGCGCGTCAAGGTAGCGCTCCTGCAACCGCCCGAACAGGAGCGCATCGCCGCACACCAGGCGCGCCTCAAGCAGGCTCGTTTGCACGGTGATGTCGGCCTTCGACTCGCTCATGCACTCGTCGATGGTGCGGATGCTCGAGCCGATTTCCAGGCCCAGGTCCCACAGCATCTGCACCAGCTCTTCCAGCTTGGCCTGGGTGATGGCGTCGGCCGGTTCCGACAGCAGGATCAGCAGGTCGACATCGGAAAACGGGAACAGTTCGCCGCGCCCGTAGCCGCCCACGCCCACCAGCGCGGTGGAGGCGGGCAGGCCGATCGTTTGCCACGCTTCGCTGAGCACCTCGTCGACGCTGTGGCGCAGGCCGCGCAGCAGCTTTTCGGGCTTGCCGTCGGCGCGGAAGGCGGCGATCAGCAGGGCCCGCTCCGCCTTCAGCCTTTGCTTGAGGAGGTCGCGGGACTGCTTCTTGAGCGCGGCGGCGGGCATGGCGGTGGGCGCTTTACGCCACTGCGGGCGCGGCGGCCTGGGTGATGAAGGCCGGCGGCGGCGGCGAGCCGGCCGAAACGGTCAGCACTTCATAGCCGGTCTCGGTCACCAGGATCGTGTGTTCCCACTGGGCGGACGGCTTCTTGTCCTTGGTCTTGATGGTCCAGCCATCACCCATTTCCTTGATTTCGCGGCGGCCGGCGTTGATCATCGGCTCGATGGTGAAGATCATGCCCGCTTCCAGGCGCTCCAGGGTGCCCGGACGGCCGTAGTGCAGCACCTGCGGCTCTTCGTGGAAGACCTTGCCGATGCCGTGCCCGCAGAATTCGCGCACCACGCTGTAGCCATTCTTTTCGGCGTGCTGCTGGATCACGTGGCCGATGTCGCCCAGGTGCGCGCCCGGCTTGACCTGGGCAATGCCGAGCCACATGCATTCGTAGGTGACTTCGTTGAGGCGCTTGGCCAGGATCGACGGTTTGCCGACCAGGAACATGCGGCTGTTGTCGCCGTGGTAGCCGTCCTTGATGACGGTGATGTCGAGGTTGACCATGTCGCCATCCTTGAGCGCCTTGTCGCCCGGGATGCCGTGGCAGATCACGTCGTTGACGGAGGTGCAGATGGCTTTCGGGTAGGGCGTGTAGCCCGGCGGGCAATAGTTCAGCGGGGCCGGAATGGTGCCCTGCACCATCACCATGTATTCATGGCAAAGACGGTCCAGTTCGCCGGTGGTGACGCCGACCTTGACGAAGGGCGTGATGTAGTCGAGCACTTCGGAGCCAAGACGGCCGGCGATGCGCATGCCTTCGATGTCGGCGGGGGTTTTGATCGAGATGTTGGACATAAGTTGGCAATCAGCAATGAAACAGTAAGATTGAGTAACAGCGGGACGATGCGGCGAAAACCCGTGCAAATATGGCGACCATTATAAGGGATAACGACCGCTTCGTTCCCGCACGCCCGTCGTCTCTGGCATTGCCAGACCCGACTTCCCGCGCCAAGGCGGCCCTCGGCGGGAACCTAAGTTGTCGCGCAGCCACTCAATTGCGAACTTGGGTTCCCGCCTGCGCGGGAACGACGGGGCGAATAGGCTGCGTGGGACTTGAAAAATTCCCACATTCCGGTTAGAATCTCGGGTTGCTTGAATTCGCTTTCGAGCAACGTTGTTTAAGTAATGCCACAAATCTTGTTAAAATCGCGAATCCGGTCGCAAAGGGTGCCTGTATGGTGACTGACCGGATTCCAGACCCAACCCTGGAGAATTACATGTCCGTAACAATGCGTGAAATGCTGGAAGCCGGTGTCCACTTCGGTCACCAAACCCGTTTTTGGAACCCAAAAATGGCGCCGTTCATTTTCGGCCACCGCAACAAGATTCATATCATCAACTTGGAAAAGACGATGGGTATGTATCAGGAAGCCATGAAAACCATCAAGCAAGTCGCGTCCAACCGCGGCACGATCCTGATGGTCGGCACCAAGCGTCAAGCGCGCGAAATCATCGCCGCTGAAGCTGCACGCGCCGGCGTTCCTTTCGTCGACCAGCGCTGGTTGGGCGGCATGCTGACCAACTTCAAAACCATCAAGACCTCGATCAAGCGCCTGAAAGACATGGAAGCGCAAGTTGAAGACGGTTCGGTTGAGAAGCTGTCGAAAAAAGAAGGCCTGATGTTCCAACGCGAAATGACCAAGCTGCAAAAGGCCATCGGCGGTATCAAGGACATGGGCGGCGTTCCTGACGCAATCTTCGTCGTCGACGTCGGTTACCATAAAGGCGCGATCACCGAAGCCGGCAAGCTGGGCATCCCTGTTATCGGCATCGTCGATACCAACCACTCGCCAGAAGGCGTGACCCACGTCATTCCAGGCAACGACGATTCGTCCAAAGCGATCATGCTGTACGCCCGCGGCGTTGCCGATGCGATCCTGGAAGGCCGTGCAAACGCCTCCAACGAAATCGTTGAACTGGTTAAATCGGCTGGCGACGAATTCGTCGAAGTCTCCGAGCAAGCGTAATTGCTTCAGGCGCCCCTGAGGCGCCGCGGAAATCAAAAGGGGTAGCAGCAGCTCCCCCTTTTTTTTAAACAGAATATGTCACAAATTTAGGAGAAACACATGGCAGCGATTACAGCAGCGATGGTAGGCGAACTGCGCGCGAAAACCGACGCACCGATGATGCAATGCAAAAAGGCACTGACCGAAGCCGATGGCGACATGGCGCGTGCGGAAGAAATCCTGCGCGTCAAACTGGGCACCAAAGCGACCAGCAATGCTACCCGCATCACCGCTGAAGGCGTTGTAGCAACCTTCATCGCTGGCAATATCGGCGCCCTGGTTGAAGTCAACAGCGAAACCGACTTCGTCGCCAAGAACGACGACTTCCTGGCCCTGGCGAACAATGCCGCGCGCCTGGTTGCCGAAAACAACCCGGCCGACGTCGCCGCCCTGCTGGCCCTGCCACTCGATGGCAAGACCCTGGACGAAGTGCGTATCGCTCTGATCGGCAAGATCGGCGAGAACATGACGATCCGCCGCTTCCAGCGTTTCGAAACCACCGCCAAGCTGGCCTCGTACCTGCACGGCACCCGTATCGGTGTCGTGGTCGACTTCGATGGCGCCGACGAGCAAGTTGGTAAAGACGTGGCCATGCACATCGCCGCCATGAAGCCAGTGTCGCTGTCGTCGGAGCAGGTTCCTGCCGAACTGATCGAAAAAGAGCGCTCGGTTGCTGCTCTGAAAGCTCAGGAAGATGCGGACAAAGCCGTTGCCGAAGGCAAGCCGGTACAATCGGCTGAAATCCTGGCCAAGCGCCTGGAAGGCTCGATCCAGAAGTATCTGAAAGAAGTCTCGCTGCTGAACCAATCGTTCGTCAAGAACGACAAGCAGTCGATCGAACAGATGCTGAAAGAAAAAAGCACCAGCGTGAAAGCATTCACGATGTATGTTGTCGGTGAAGGCATCGAGAAAAAGCAAGACGATTTCGCTGCAGAGGTTGCGGCGCAAATGGCTGCTAACAAGCAGTAAGTGTGAAAGCGGGCCGGAAGGCCCGTTTTTTTAATCTGCGCACATGAAAGTGTGCGCACGGCAAGACCGAATACAAACCGTCATTTTTTGGAGCCCACCCCCATGTCGAAACCAGCCTACAAACGCGTACTCCTGAAATTGTCTGGCGAAGCACTGATGGGCGATGATCCTTACGGCATCAACCGCGCCACGATCGAGCGCATGGTCGCCGATGTCGCGGAAGTGGCGAACCTGGGCGTGGAACTGGCCGTCGTCATTGGCGGCGGCAACATCTTCCGCGGCGTCGCACCCGGCGCCCAGGGCATGGACCGCGCCACCGCCGATTACATGGGCATGCTGGCCACCGTGATGAACGCGCTGGCCCTGGCCGACGCCATGCGCCACGTCGGCATCGTCGCCCGCGTCATGTCGGCGATTGCCATCGAACAGGTGGTCGAGCCCTACGTGCGCCCGAAAGCGCTGCAATACCTGGAAGAAGGCAAGGTTGTCGTGTTCGCCGCCGGCACCGGCAACCCGTTCTTCACCACCGATACCGCCGCCGCCCTGCGCGGTTCGGAAATCAGCGCCGAAATCGTGCTCAAGGCCACAAAGGTCGATGGTGTCTACACCGCCGACCCGAAAAAGGACCCGAACGCCACCCGCTACGAGTCGATTACCTTCGACGAAGCCATTTCCAAGCACCTGCAGGTGATGGATGCGACCGCGTTCGCGCTGTGCCGCGACCAGAAACTGCCGATCAAGGTGTTCTCCATCGTCAAGCCGGGCGCGCTCAAACGCGTGATCATGGGCGAAGACGAAGGTACACTGGTACACGTTTAATTATCATTACGAGCTACAGGAGAGCAGCATGACTATCGCTGACGTCAAGAAAAACGCGCAAGAGCGCATGAACAAGTCGATCGACACCCTTAAAAGCGATCTGGCCAAGGTCCGTACCGGCCGCGCCCACACCGGCATCCTCGATCACGTGATGGTCGATTACTATGGTTCGGCCACCGCGCTGACCCAGATCGCCAACGTGACCCTGATCGACGCCCGCACCATCGGCGTGCAGCCGTGGGAAAAGAAGATGCTGACCACCGTCGAAAAGGCGATCCGCGACGCCGACCTCGGTCTGAATCCATCGTCGCAGGGCGACATGATCCGCGTGCCGACCCCGCCGCTGACCGAAGAACGCCGCAAGGAAATGGTCAAGCTGGTCAAGAGCGAGGCGGAAGATGCCAAGATCGCGATCCGCAACATCCGCCGCGACGCCAACGAATCGCTCAAAAAGCTGGTCAAGGACAAGGCTTGCTCGGAAGATGACGAGCGTCGTGCATCGGAAGAAATCCAGAAACTGACCGACAAGTTTGTCATCGATGTCGATAAACTGGTTGCTGAAAAAGAAAAAGAAGTCCTGACAGTGTAGAGTCGGGGAAAGCGCGAAGGCAGGGTCTGCCCACGCTGAGGCGGACCCGGCGTCCGCTTCCCATGCATTTGTTCAAGATAGTCTGGATTTATGATCTATAAAAGTTCGACGACAGCAGTACCCGAAGTGGCCCGCGTGCCGCGTCACGTTGCGATCATCATGGACGGCAACGGCCGCTGGGCCACCAAGCGCTTCCTCCCGCGCGTGGCCGGCCACGTCAAGGGCGTCGAAGCCGTGCGCGGCTGCGTCGAAGCCTGCATCCAGCGCGGCATCGAGTACCTCACCCTGTTCGCCTTTTCCTCCGAAAACTGGCGCCGCCCCGAAGAAGAAGTCTCGCTCCTGATGCGCCTGTTCGTCACCGCGCTCGAACGCGAAGTGGCGAAGATGCACGCAAACAATATTCGCCTGAAAGTCGTCGGTGATTTGTCGCGCTTCGATTCCAAGCTGCAAGACATGATCGCCTCGGCCCAGCGCCGCACCGCCAACAACACGCGCCTGACGGTGACCATCTGCGCCAATTACGGTGGCCGTTGGGACATCATGCAGGCCACCAGCAAGATGGTTGCCGCCAATCCCGGCCTGACTGCCTTCCGCGAAGAACAATTGGCCGAGCACCTGGCCATGGCCTACGCGCCCGAGCCGGACCTGTTCATCCGTACCGGCGGGGAAGAGCGCATTTCCAACTTCCTGCTGTGGCAACTGGCGTATTCCGAGCTGTATTTTACCGATACCTACTGGCCCGATTTTTCGATCGAGTCCCTGGACGCGGCCATCGCGTCCTATCAAAACCGGGAGCGCCGTTTCGGGCGCACCGGCGACCAACTGGCTGGAAAGAAAAGCTGATGCTAATTACCCGGATCATCACCGCTGTCGTCTTGCTTGTCGTCTTGCTGGCGGTGCTGTTTGGCGGGTATTACCCCGCCTTTGCCGCGGTGGTGCTGCTGTTCCTCACGGCCGCCGTCACCGAAAGCTTTCAGCTGTTCAAGTCTTCGCGCAAGCAAGCCTTCCTGGTCGCCCTGTTCTGGAGCGCCGCGTTCGCCTACGCTTTCCTGTACAAGGACAACAGCGCGGTCAAGTTCTGGTTCGGCCTGTCGACCCTGCTGTGGCTGTTCCGTTTCGTGCCGGCGCTGAAAACCGGCTTGCCGCCGCCCGAAGGCGGGCGCAACACCATGCTGGCGACCATGTACGCCGTTTCCATCGTCGCCTGTTTCGCCGCCATCGTGCTGTTCTTCAAGCATTCCGCCGTGTACTTGCTGTCGGTCATGGCGCTGGTCTGGATCGCCGATATCGGGGCCTATTTCTCCGGCAAGGCTTTCGGCAAGCGCAAGCTGGCGCCGACTATTTCCCCAGGTAAATCGTGGGAAGGCGCGATCGGCGGCGGCATTGCCGTGCTGATCCTGTCGAGCCTGTTGATCATGTTCGCCGGCCCGCTGCTGGCCGATACCTTCCCGGTTCACCTGCACGCCAAACTGGGCTGGGGCGGCGCCCTGGCGGTGCTGGTGGTGCTCGTTGCCGCCAGCGTGGTGGGCGACCTGGTCGAATCGCAGCTCAAGCGCCGCGCCGGCGTCAAGGACAGCAGCAACCTGCTGCCCGGCCATGGCGGCGTGCTCGACCGTATCGATGCGCTGGTACCGGTCATGCCGCTGGCCGCCCTGATTTACACCGGGATGCTGTGAACGTAGTTTGATAAAAAGTTTGAAAGAACGCCTATGCAACGCATCACCATTCTAGGCGCGACCGGTTCGATCGGCGTGTCCACCCTGGACGTGCTTGCACGCCATCCCGACAAATACCAGGTGCTTGCGCTCAGCGCGCATGCCAGGGTGGAAGAACTGGCGGAACAGTGCGCGCAGTTCCGTCCGGCGCGCGCCGTGGTCGGCAGCGCCGACGCGGCAACGCGCCTGAGCGCCTTGCTGCGCGCACGCGGCCTCGATCATATCCAGGTCGAACACGGCGAAGCGGCGCTCTGCTCGATCGCTTCCAGCGCTGAAGTCGACACGGTCATGGCCGCCATCGTCGGCGCCGCCGGCCTGGCGCCGACCCTGGCGGCGGCCCGTGCCGGCAAAAAAATTCTTCTCGCCAACAAGGAAGCGCTGGTCATGTCCGGCCAGTTGTTCATGGACGCGGTGCACCAGCACGGCGCCACCTTGCTGCCGATCGACAGCGAGCACAACGCGATTTTCCAGTCGCTGCCGCAAGCGTATGCGCGCCAGCCCGGCGCGGCCGGCGTGGCCAAGATCTTGCTGACCGCGTCCGGCGGCCCGTTCCTGAACCGCGCGGTCGAGACGCTCGAACACGTCACGCCCGACGAAGCCTGCAAGCATCCGAACTGGTCCATGGGGCGCAAGATCTCGGTCGACTCGGCCACCATGATGAACAAGGGCCTGGAAGTGATCGAGGCGCACTGGCTGTTCGGCGCGCCGGCGTCCTTGATCGAAGTGGTGATCCATCCGCAAAGCGTGATCCATTCGATGGTGTCGTACGTGGACGGCTCGGTGATCGCCGAACTGGGCAACCCCGACATGCGCACCCCGATCGCCAACGCGCTCGCATTTCCTGAACGCATAGAATCCGGCGTGGCCCAGCTCGACCTGACCAGCATCGGCACCTTGCAGTTTTACAAGCCGGATTTTGCGCGTTTTCCCTGCCTGGCGCTGGCCTTCGAGTCGCTTGAAGCGGGCGGCACCGCGCCGGCCCTGCTCAACGCCGCCAATGAAGTGGCGGTGCAAGCCTTTTTGGAGCGCCGCATCGGTTTCCGTGATATCGACCGCGTGATCGCGCGCGTCATGCACGAGAACGCGCACCACGCCGCCAGCAGCATCGAGGCCGTGATGGACTGCGACGCCCGCGCCCGCGCCGCCGCCCAGGCCATCGTCGCCGGCCTCGCCAGATGACTTTATTCACCACCATCCTGGCGTTCCTGTGCTCGCTGGGACCGCTGATCATCTTCCACGAACTGGGCCACTACACGGTGGCCCGCCTGTGCGGCGTCAAGGTGCTGCGCTTTTCGCTCGGCTTCGGCAAAGTGATCTGGTCGCGCCGCTTCGGCGCCGACCAGACCGAGTGGGTCATCTCGATCCTGCCGCTGGGCGGCTACGTGCGCATGCTGGACGACCGCGATCCCGGTACCCGCGCCCTGTCCGAGGCCGACCAGGCGCGCGAATACACGCGCAAGAGCGTCTGGCAGCGCATCGCCATCGTGGCCGCCGGCCCGGTCGCCAATTTCCTGCTGGCGATTGCGGTGTTCGGTGGCCTGTACATGGTTGGCATGGACGAGATCGGCACCCGCGTGCGCGGCATGGAAGCGAGCACGCCCGCTTACCAGGCCGGCCTGCGCGGGGGCGACCGCATCGTCGCCGTCAATGGCGCGCCGGTCGCCACGTACGCCGAACTGCGCTGGGAAACCCTGAAGGCCGTGCTCGATAAAGGCGGCGTGCGTTTCGACGTGGCCCAGCAGGGCGGGGCGCGCTACAGCGCCACCTTGCCGCCGGCTGCGCTGGCTGGCAAGAATGTCGAAGGCGACCTGCTTGGGGAACTCGGCATTTCCACCTTCCTGAGTCCGGTAACGATCGGCAAGATTCCCGATCCGGCCGGCCCGGCGGGACGCGCCGGCATGCAGCCGGGCGACCGCGTGCTCAGCATTGACGGTCAAGCGGTGCCGGACGGCGCGGCGCTGATGAAACTGGTCGGCCAATCGTGCGGGCGCACCCTGCAATTCGTGATCGAACGCGGCGGCCGCAGCTTGAGCCTGACGGTCACGCCGGAACTGAACAAA
Organism: Massilia rubra; assembly: GCF_011682065.1. Lineage (GTDB taxonomy): Bacteria > Pseudomonadota > Gammaproteobacteria > Burkholderiales > Burkholderiaceae_D > Telluria_A > Telluria_A rubra. The sequence goes on from NZ_VUYU01000013.1 coordinate 105,966, forward strand.
GCTACTAATATCTCGCGCATCAATGCCCAGATCATCTCGTCGCCGGAGATGGTGAAGGTCACCCTGGGGCCGCTTGACGCCATCGCCGCCGGCGCTGCGACCACCTGGCAGCAAAGCGTGATGAGCCTGAAGATGATCGGCAAGATGGTGACAGGGCAGGTCTCGCTGGCGAACCTGACCGGCGTGGTCACGATTGCCGACTACGCCGGCAAGACCGCGCGCCTGGGCCCGATTGAATTTTTAAGCTTCATCGCCGTCGTCAGCGTCAGTCTCGGGGTGATGAATCTGTTACCAATTCCGGTTCTGGACGGTGGGCTTTTGCTGTATTATTCGCTGGAAGTTTTGACCGGGCGCCCCCTGCCGGGCCGGATAGTCGAGCTGGCGCAGTATGCCGGCATGGCGTTGCTGGTGATGCTGATGGGCCTTGCGCTCTTCAATGACGTGAACCGCCTGACGCAACCGGCGCCCACGCCTCCCGCGAATACATATATACGTTGTCCAAACGATTGACCATTGAATAACCCCAATGAAATTAAATTCTGAACGTTTTGCCTTGCCTTTCTTTCGTCGCAGCTTAATCGGCGCTGCCGTCCTGGCGCTGTGCGCCGGACAAGCCCTCGCAGTGAACCCGTTCGTGGTCAAGGATATCCGGGTCGAGGGCATCCAGCGTACCGAAGCCGGTACCGTGTTCAGCTACCTCCCGGTGCGCGTGGGTGAAACGTTCAACGACGAAAAGAGTATCGCCGCCATCAAGGCCCTGTACGCGACCGGCTTCTTCAAGGACGTGCGCCTGGAAGAAGAAAAGGGCGTGCTGGTCGTGCTGGTCGAAGAACGGCCGGCGATTGCCACGGTCGACTTCACCGGTACCAAGGAATTTGAAAAGGACGTGCTGGTCAAGGCGCTCAAGGAAATCGGCGTCGGCGAGACCAAGATTTTCGATAAGGCGTCGGTCGACCGCGCCGAGCAGGAGCTCAAGCGCCAGTACCTGTCGCACGGCCTGTACGGCGTGAAGATCACCACCACCGTCACCCCGATCGAACGCAATCGCGTCACCGTCATGTTCAATGTCGACGAAGGCGAGGTCGCGCGCATCAAGCAGATCAGCATCGTCGGCAACAAGACCTTCTCGGACAAGGAACTGCGCGAAGTGCTGCAACTGGGCACCTCCGGCTGGTTCACCTGGTACACCAAGGCCGACCAGTATTCCAAGACCAAGCTGACCGGCGACATCGAGTCGATCAAGTCGTTCTACCTGAACCGCGGCTACCTGGAAGCGAACGTCGAATCGACCCAAGTGTCGATCACGCCCGACAAAAAAGACATCTACCTGACGATCAACATCACCGAAGGCGAGAAGTACACCGTCTCCGGCATCAAGCTCGAAGGCGAAATGTTCGGCCGCGAGGACGAGCTGAAAGAACTGGTGCGCCTGCGCGAGGGCCAGACCTACTCGGGCGAGCTGCTCACGCTGAGCAACAAGCTCATTTCGGACCGCATGGGCACCTTCGGCTATGCGTTCGCCAACGTCAATGCGAACCCGGAAATCGACCGCGAAAAGCGCCAGGTGGCGTTTACCTTCTTCGTCGACCCGGGCAAGCGCGCTTACGTGCGCCGCATGAACATCGCCGGCAACACCACCACGCGCGACGAAGTCATCCGCCGCGAGTTCCGCCAGTTCGAAGGCTCCTGGTACGACGGCAACAAGATCAAGATGTCGCGCGACCGCGTCGACCGCCTCGGCTACTTCAAGGAAGTGACCATCGACACGCCGGAAGCGCAGGGCACCTCCGACCAGGTCGACGTGAACCTGACCGTGGTCGAAAAACCGACCGGTAACTTCCTGATCGGCGGTTCGTTCTCGCAGGCGGAAAAATTCACCTTCACCGCGTCGATCCAGCAGGCCAACTTTGCCGGCAGCGGCAACACGGTCGGCATGGAGCTCAACACCAGCGACTACAGCCGCACCATCGCGCTCTCGCACACCAATCCGTACTTCACCGAAGACGGCGTGTCGCAGCAGTTCGAACTGTATTTGCGCACCCTGAACCCGCCGGCGCTGAACCAGGGCACCTACAAGGTCAAGCAGACCGGTGGCCGCGTGAGCTACGGCGTGCCGTTCTCCGAAACCGACACCGTCTACTTCGGTATCGGCATCGAACGCACCACCATCGAAACCGATATCACCAGCCCGACCCGTTACCAGGACTACGTGCGCCAGATTACCGGCATCGAGAGCGGCATCGGCAGCGCCACCACCAACGCCTTGCCGCTGACGGCCGCCTGGCAGCGCGACAGCCGCGACAGCGCGATCACGCCATCGGCCGGCCGCTACCAGCGCGCCAACCTGGAACTGGACGTGGCTGGCGACACCAAATACTACCGCATGATCTACAACCATGAATGGTTCCGTCCGTTGACCAACAAGATCACCCTGGCGCTGCGCGGTGAATTCGATTACGGCCACGGCATCAAGGGTAGCCCGTACCCGGTCTTCAAGAACTTCAACGGCGGCGGTATCGGTTCGGTGCGCGGCTACCTGAGCTCCTCGCTCGGCGTGGTCGACCGCAACGGCGACGCGGTCGGCGGCGCCAAGCGCATCATCGGCAATGCCGAACTGCAGATGCCTTTCCCCGGCAGCGGCACCGACCGCAGCCTGCGCTGGTTCGGCTTTGCCGACGCCGGCCAGGTCTACAGCGAAGACCAGAAAATGCGCCTGAACGAACTGCGTTATTCGGCAGGTCTGGGCGTGAGCTGGATTTCGCCGGTCGGCCCGCTCAAGTTGAGTTATGCTAAGCCTTTGAACGCGAAACCTGGCGATCGCCTGGAACGCTTCCAGTTCCAGATGGGTACCGGTTTCTGATCGCTAACGCGACCGTTTCCATTTTAGATTGCGGAGAACTATGTTGAACACTGTGACTGCCTCCTGGCCCAAGCATCTTGCCCTGCTGGCTTTGTGCGCGTGCTCGCTGGCCCAGGCGCAAACCGCGCCGAGCAGGATTGGCTACGTTTTCACCGAGCGCCTGATGACCGAGTCCAAGCTGGCCAAGGCCGCCGACGCCAAGATCGAAGCCGAGTTTTCCAAGCGCCAGAAGTCGATCCAGGACACGGTAACGCGCTTCAAGTCGATGGAGGCGAAGTTCGAGACCGAGGCGCCGACCCTGCCCGAACTGGAACGCACGCGCCGTGCGCGCGAACTGCTCGACCTCGAAAAAGACGTGCAGCGCACCCAGCGCGAGTTCCGCGAAGACCTGATCCAGCGTAAGAGCGAAGAGCGCGCCAACATCGCGCAAAAGGCGTACAAGCTGATTGAACAGATCGCCGAGCAGGAAAAGCTCGATATCGTGCTGCAGGAATCGGCCTGGACCAGCCCGCGCATCGATATCACGGACAAGATCCTCAAGCAGCTCGACAAATAACACCAATACAAACTCAAGACAGGACTAAAAAGATGGGCACTCGACTAGGTCAATTGGTCGAACGCTTGGGAGGACAGCTGATTGGCGACCCGAATACCGAGGTATCCGGGGTCGCGCCATTGGCTGACGCAGGCGTTTCGCACATCAGTTATCTAAGCAACAGCAAACTGCGGGCCCAGGCCGCGCAGAGCGGCGCGGCGGCCATGATCGTATCAAGCGCCGACGACGAGATCGTTGGCGCGACCTACCAGGGCGCGCGTATCGTCGTCAAAAATCCGCACGTCTACTTCGCCTACGCCGCCCAGTATTTCGCCTCGCTCGACCCGATCGTGGCGCCGGCCGGCATCGACCCCAGCGCCAGCGTGCATCCGACCGCCAAGGTCGACCCGAGCGCGCATATCGGCCCGCAGGTGACCGTGGAAGCCGGTGCGGTGATTGGCGCGAACGCCGTCATCGACGCCGGCAGCTTCGTCGGGCGCGACGCCGTCATCGGCGAAGGCACCCACCTGTTCGCGAACGCCACCTTCCATGCGCGCTGCCAGATCGGCAAGCGCGGCATCATCCACTCGGGCGCCGTGATCGGCACCGACGGCTTCGGGTTTGCCAACGAAGGCGGCGTGTACATCAAGATTCCGCAGACCGGGCGCGTGATGATCGGCGACGACGTCGACATCGGCGCCAACACCACGGTCGACCGGGGCGCCATGGCCGACACCATCATCGAAGACGGCGTCAAGCTCGATAACCTGATCCAGATCGGCCATAACTGCCATATCGGCGCGCACACGGCGATGGCCGGCTGCGTCGGCGTGGCCGGCAGCGCCACCATCGGAAAATACTGCACCTTCGGCGGCGCGGCCATGGTATCGGGCCACATCACCATCGTCGACAAGGTGTACGTCACCGCCGGCAGCCTGGTTGCCAACTCGATCAAGGAAGCGGGCCAGTACACGGGCTTTTACCCGATCGCCAAGAACAGCGACTGGGAAAAGAACGCCGTCCTGCTGCGCAACCTGACGTCGATGCGCGAAAAAATCCGCGCGCTCGAAAAAGCCGTCAAGGCACTCACAGAACAAAAATAGAAGACATATGACCATTACCGACAACAAAGGCGTACCCGGCAAGACCCTCGACATCTGCCAGATCAAGGAATACCTCCCGCACCGCTATCCGATGCTGCTGGTGGACCGCGTGCTGGACTGGGAAGCGCACAAGTCGATCAGCGCGATCAAGAACGTCACCGCCAACGAAGAATTCTTCAACGGGCACTTCCCGCACAAGCCGGTCATGCCGGGCGTGTTGATGATCGAAGCGATGGCGCAGACCGCGGCGATTTTGTCGTTCATGTCGATCGGCGTCAAGCCCGACGCCAATTCGGTGGTCTATTTCGTCGGCATCGACAACGCGCGCTTCAAGCGCCCGGTCGGCCCTGGCGACCAGCTGCGCATGGATATCGAGATCATTCGCTGCTCGCGCGGCATCTGGAAGTACAAGGCGGTCGGCAGCGTCGATGGCGCCATCGCCCTCGAAGCGGAGCTGATGTGCACCATCCGCAGCGCGGTCGACGCGAGCCAGCCGATGGGGAACTAAATGGCCACGATCCATCCCAGCGCCATTGTCGATGCGCGCGCGCAGCTCGACTCCAGCGTCGAAGTCGGCGCCTTTTCGATCATCGGCCCGCACGTGTCGATCGACGCCGGCACGGTGGTCGGCCCGCACGTGGTCATCGAAGGCCACACCACCATCGGCAAGGACAACAAGTTCTTCCAGTTTTCGTCGATCGGCGCGCCGCCGCAAGACAAGAAGTGGGATGGCGAGCCGACCCGCCTCGAAGTAGGCGACCGCAATACGGTGCGCGAATTTTGCACCTTCAATACCGGCACCGTCCAGGATGAAGGCGTCACGCGCCTGGGCCACGATAACTGGATCTCGGCCTACTGCCACTTGGCGCACGACTGCCAGGTCGGCAGCAACACGATTTTCTCGAACAACGCGCAACTGGCCGGGCACGTGGAAGTGGGCGACTGGGCGATTTTGTCGGGTTTCGTCGGTGTGCACCAGTTCTGCAAGATCGGCGCGCATGCCTTCCTCGGCATGTACACCAGCCTCACGCAAGACGTGCCGCCGTTCGTGCTGGTGTCGGGAAATCCGGCCAGCGCCCACGGCGTCAACATCGAAGGCATGAAACGGCGCGGCTTTACCCGGCCGCAGATCGACGGCGTGCGCGCGGCCTACAAGCTCATTTACCGCTCCGGCATGACGCTCGAACAAGCCAAGGCGGCCCTGGTCGACCAGCAGCACGAGTCGCCCGCCGCCGCGCTCGATATCGGCGCCATGCTCGCTTTCCTGGGGACTGCGTCCCGTGGCATTGTCCGCTGATCCACGGCCAGGCGCCGGGGCTGCATCGACCGGGGTATCTGTTGCACTGGTGGCGGGCGAAGTATCCGGCGACATGCTCGCCGCGCGCCTGCTGGCCGGCCTGCGCCCGCACCTGCCCGAGGCGCGCTTTCACGGCATTGGCGGCCCGCGCATGATGGAGCAGGGTTTTGTGTCGGACATCGAGATGGACCGCCTGACCGTGCGCGGCCTGTTTGAAATTATTCCCCGCTACCGCGAAATCAAGGGCATCCAGAATACGCTGCGCGACCGCCTGCTGGCCGAGCGCCCGGACGTGTTCATCGGCGCCGACTATCCCGGCTTTAACCTCGGGCTGGAACAACAGCTGAAAGAAGCCGGGATACCGACCGTGCACTTCGTCAGTCCGCAGATCTGGGCCTGGCGCGGTGGGCGCATCAAGAAGATCATCAAGGCCGTCTCGCACATGCTGGTGATCTTTCCGTTCGAGGAAGAGATTTATCGCAAGGCTGGCGTGCCGTGCACCTACATCGGCCATCCGCTGGCCGAAGTCATTCCCATGGAGCCAGACGTGGCGGCGGCGCGCACGGCGCTCGGCATGCCTTTGGGGGCGCGCGTGATCGCGCTCATGCCGGGCAGCCGCATGGGCGAACTCAAATACCTGGCCGAGCCCTTTGTGGGCGCGGTCAAGCTGCTGGCCGCGCGCGACCCGGACCTGCGCTTTGTCGCGCCCATGGCGGGCGAGCGCCAGCGTCAATACTTTACCGAATTGATCGCCAAGGCCGGCTTGCAGTCGGTGCGCATCGACCTGCTCGACGGCCGCTCGCACGACGCCATTGCCGCCGCCGACGCGGTGCTGGTGGCGTCCGGCACGGCGGCCCTGGAAGTGGCGCTGTTCAAGAAGCCGATGGTCATTGCGTACAAAGTCATGCGCGCCTCCTACGAGATCATGCGCCACATGGGCTACCAGCCGTGGATCGGGCTGCCGAATATCCTGGCGCGCGAATTCCTGGTGCCGGAAATCCTGCAGCATGACGTCACGCCGCAAAAGCTGGCCGACGCCATGTGGGAACAACTTAATAACGCGGCCAACCGCAAGCTGCTGGTGCAGCGCTTCACCGAGATGCACCACAGCCTCTTGCGCAACAGCGCGCAGGAAAGCGCGGCCGCCGTCATGCGCGTGATCGCGGCATCGAAAAAGTCATCATGAGAACCAAAAAAGTCAATTTTTATCCGGGGCTGAAAAAGAACGCCTATCCGTTCACGCCCGACGATATCGTCTGCGGCGTGGACGAAGCAGGGCGCGGCCCGCTGGCCGGCCCGGTGTTCGCCGCCGCCGTGATCTTGCATCCGGACCGCCCCATCGAGGGCCTGCGCGACTCCAAGAAGCTGACCGCCGAGAAGCGCGAAGCGCTGGCGCCGCAGATCAAGGAATATGCGCTGGCCTGGGCGATCGCTGAATGCTCGCACGAAGAAATCGACAGCATCAACATTTTGCAAGCGACCATGCTGGCCATGCGGCGCGCGGTGGAAGCCCTGTCGACCATGCCGACCATTGCCCTGATTGACGGCAACCGCAGTCCGGTGATGCAGGTGCGCTGCCATCCGATTATCGAAGGCGACGACAAGGTGCACGCCATTTCGGCCGCGTCGATCCTGGCCAAGACCGCGCGCGACGCCGCCCTGGTGGCGCTGCACGCACTGTATCCGCAATACGGCTTCGACCAGCACAAGGGCTACGGCACCGCGCTGCACCTGGCGCGCCTGCGCGAGCATGGCGCTTCGCCCGTGCACCGGCGCTCGTTCGCGCCGGTGCGCGCCACCTTGCCGGTGTCGGTGGCCAACACCATCGTCGGCATGGACATGTCGTTCGATTTTGGCGAGGCCGCATGAAAACCATCACCTCGCGCGACAATCCGCTCTATAAAGACCTGAAGCACCTCGCCGGCAGCTCGCAGGCGCGGCGCAAGGCTGGCCAGACCCTGCTCGACGGCGTGCACCTGTGCCAGTCGTATTTGCAGCTGCGCGGCGCGCCGCTGCACTGCCTTGTTTCCGAAGGCGCGCTGGCCAACCCGGAAGTGGCCGACATCGTGATGCAGTGCGAAACAGCGCGCGCGCATGTCACCGCCATGCCGGACGCGCTCTACAACGCCTTGAGCCAGGTCGAACACGGCGTCGGGCTGATGTTCCTGATCGCCACCCCGGCGCTGGCCGCGCCGGGGGTGCTCACCGCCTCGGCGGTCCTGCTGGACAACCTGCAAGACCCTGGCAATGTCGGCTCGATCCTGCGCAGCGCGGCGGCGGCCGGCATCACCCAGGTCTATTGCAGCGGCGGCACGGCCTTCTGCTGGTCGCCCAAGGTGCTGCGCGCGGCCATGGGCGCGCACTTCGTGGTCGACATCCACGAAAACGTCGACCTGGCCGACCTGGTGAAGGCGTCGGCGATTCCGGTGCTGGCCACCAGCGGCTACGCCACGCAGCGCCTGTACGACGTGGACCTGGCGCGCCCGGTGGCCTGGCTGCTGGGGCACGAAGGGCAGGGCGTGGCGCACGACCTGCTGGCGTTGGCAACTCATCAAGTCGTCATTCCGCACATGGGCCAGATCGAGTCGCTCAACGTGGCCGCGTGTGCGGCTGTCTGTTTTTTTGAACAGTTGAGGCAGATTCAATCAAAGTAAGGCGAAACAGTTTCTTGACAGCATAGACGAGGCTGCTTTCCGGGGGTAATGTCAATACCACGACTTCAGCGGAGGTATGATGGACATCGCCCACTTGCATTTTATGGTCGCCGACGGCGACGCAGCGCAGCGCCAGACCCTGATCGACATGCTTGGCCGCCTGGGCGCCACCCGCATCAGCGTGGCGGCCGACGGCGAGGCCGCGCTGCGCCAGATCGAAGCGCCGGGCGGGCCGCCGATCGACATCGCCGTGATCGACCTGGCCCTGTCCGGGCGCGACGGCCTGGAGCTGATCCGCGACATCACCGTGCTCAATGCCGGCACGCGGGCGATTATCACCGGTTCCTGCCACGCCAGCCTGCTGTTTTCGGTCGAAAGCCTGGCGCTCGCGTATGGGCTCGACCTGCTCGGCACCATCCCCAAGCCGCTCACCAGCGGACATCTGGAAGCGGTGCTGTCGCACTACACGCCGCCTGTCGCCCAGGTACAGGAGCGGCGCGCGCTGCCGCGTTTCAGCTTTGCCCAGGTGGGCGTGGGCCTGCAGGCGCGCCAGTTCGAACCGTTTTTCCAGCCCAAGATCGAACTGGCCAGCGGCGAGGTGAAGGGGCTGGAAGTGTTCGCGCGCTGGATCCACCCCGAGCACGGCGTGCTGGGGCCGGCCGCCTTTATCGATGCGCTGGAACAGAACCACCGCATCGATTTTCTCGACTGGACCATGATTGAAAGCGCGGCCGAACATTGCCGCGCCTTCCAGGACAAGGGACTTCCCGCCGCGATCTCGCTCAACCTGTCGGCCGAAACGATCGGTCACCCGGACTTCTTGCGCCAGATTGGCGTGTGCACCGGCCGCCACGGCGTGGCGCCATCGCTGCTCACGTTTGAATTGCCCGAATCGGCAGTGCTGACCAACGATCCGAGTTTTCTGGAACGCCTGCTGCGTCTGCGCATGATGGGTTACGGACTGGCGGTGGACGACTACGGCACCGGGCGCTCGAACGTGCAGCAACTGGCGCGTGTGCCGTTTTCGGAGTTGAAGATCGACCGCAGCTTTGTCGACGGCGCCTCGCGCAAACGCTCGCTGGCGACCGTGCTCAGTTCCTGCCTGGGACTGGCGCGCAGCCTTGACCGCAAGTCTTGCGCGGTGGGCGTGGAGACGCGCCAGGATTGGGATTTTTTGCAGGGGCTGGGCTGCACGTATGCGCAGGGCCACCACATCGCCCGGCCGATGGAGGCGGCGCGCTTTCCGGACTGGCTGGCCGACTGGCGGCAGTTTTTTTAGCTGTTACGTGAGCTCAGCGCGAGGGTTGGGAGTATACATCCGCCGTGCGATACACTATACCGATACTGGCATTCACCTGATCGGAGGTCTGTTATGGCAACCTTGAAGCACTCACGCGATAAGCCTCGTGTTATCGCTGCGACCGGGCCAGCCGACGCAGTAGCCGACGCAGTAGCCGACGCGGTAGCGGAAGAGCCGATCGAAAAACGCCGTGCCCGACGTATGGCTGCTCTAAAGAAGATTGCAGGTATTTGGGCGCAGCGCCCGGATATCCCGGCGGACGGCTTGGACTATCAAAGAGAGTTGAGATCCGAATGGCGGGATTAGTTCTGTTCGACACCAATATCCTGATCGACTGGAGCAAGGGCTACGCGCAAGCGCTAATCGAACTGTCGCATTGGGACAATCCGGCCATCAGCGTGATTACCTGGATGGAGCTGTATGGCGGCGCCGACTTGACCGACGTACCGCGATTCGACGAATTCATGGTCGATTTCGGCTTCGAAATTATCGAGATCGACGCTGTGATCATGCAGGCGGCAGCAGCCATCATGTCCGAGCGTCGACGCTTGGGTCCTAAAATTGGATTGGCGGACGCGATCATTCAGGCAACAGCTGACATCAAAAAGCTGACGATCATCACACGCAATACGAAGGATTTCCGGCGGCAGGACGTGCGCGTGCCTTACGAGCTAAAAACGACATCGACGGTGACGATTATAAACGTCGACCCTCCTGGAGACACGCCACTCCCGCCACGATCAAGACGGAGTGCGCTGAAGCGTACCAAATAATCGCTTTGCCCAAAAGCGGTGTACGGCGGAGGATGACTAATTAAGAAGGTAGTCCGCCTCCTGCCGGACTTGGGCCCGTAATAGACTTCCCCGCTGGTTCGCTCTTACGCCACCATCGACTTCATATCGATGACAAACCGGTAACGCACATCGCTCTTGACGACGCGCTCGTAGGCGTCGTTAATCATTCCGATATCAATGAGTTCGATATCCGAGGTGATGTTGTGCTTGCCGCAGAAATCGAGCATTTCCTGGGTTTCCTTGATCGAGCCGATCATCGAGCCGGCCAGGGTGCGGCGCGCGCCGATCAGGTTGAAGGCATTGACCGGCGGCGTGGCCGCGTCGGGCACGCCCACCAGGGTCATGGTGCCGTCGATCTTGAGCAGGCGGATGTAATCGTTCCAGTCGACGGCAGCACCGACCGTATTGATGATCAGGTCGAACTGGCCGGCCAGCTTTTTGAACGTTTCCTTGTCGCTGGTGGCGTAATAGCTGGCGGCGCCGAAACGCAAGCCGTCTTCCTGCTTGGACAGCGACTGGCTCAATACCGTTACCTCGGCGCCCATTGCGTGCGCGATTTTCACGCCCATGTGGCCCAGGCCACCCAGGCCGATGATGGCGACTTTCTTGCCCGGACCGGCTTTCCAATGGTTCAGCGGCGAATACAGCGTGATGCCGGCGCACAGCAGCGGCGCGGCCTTGTCCAGCGGCAGATTGTCGGGAATCGACAGCACGTAGCCTTCCTTGACGACGATGTGGTTGGAATACCCGCCGAAGGTGGGCGTGACGCCGTCAGCCTCCACGCTGTTGTAGGTCTGGACCAGCCCTGGCATGTATTGCTCCAGATCCACGTGGCGGGTGCCGCAGGTGGTGCAGGAGTCGACGAAGCAGCCGACGCCGACATGGTCGCCCACTTTGAATTTGGTGACATCGGCGCCGACGGCGGTGACGACGCCGGCGATTTCGTGCCCCGGCACCATGGGAAAGGTCGCACCGCCCCATTCGTCGCGCGCCTGGTGGATATCGGAGTGGCAGACGCCGCAAAACTTGATGTCGATGGCCACGTCATCGGCGCGCGGGGCGCGGCGCTCGAATGAGAAAGGGACCAGTTTTTCCTTGGCGGCCAGCGCCGCGTAACCTCGTGCGAGTGTCATGGGTGATAATCCTGTTTAGATGAGAAGAGGGATGCGTACGGGGGCATTGCGTATCGCCGCGCCGGTCCGCAGATCGGCTACAGGAACAATATACGCGCTGCCGGGCGATTCGACAGGACTGCACGATGCCCGCGTTCTCACGTCCCTCCATTTTTTGAAGATGGTAGGGATGGCCTGGCTGGTGTTTGACGGTCACAGAAAGTCGAAAGCGCTGAACAGCCTTTTCCACCCGGCGCCGTCGTGCAGGCAAGCGCCGTATGGGCCGGCGGTCAGGAGGAATTTGCCATCGGGAGTGACGTCGAGCCGGCCGCTGTTGGTCGCATTCGGCGCGTCGCTCTCCGTGTCGGCCAGCGGCACCAGTGTTTTGTGTTCGGCGTCGATGAGCCACACGCCTTCCTGGCCACCCAAATACAGCCGGTCGTTAAACCATGCCGAATCGACCGGTTGAAAGCCGGCTGCAATGTCGGACGTCGCGACGCGGGTCCATTTGCCTTCGCGGCCTGCCCACACGCTTCCATTCAATTCCGTGATATAGACTTGCCCGTCGCCGGCGCAGCAGACGGTGTACAGCGGCGCCTTGGTCGGCAAGCGACAGTCATGCCAGGTTTTTCCATCGAATCGCCAGGCATCGCCATCGCCGCCGACGGCGTACATGTCGTCCGGCGAAAAGGCGCTCATGTCGCGGAATCCCATGCTCATGAAGTAGCTCGACCTGGTTTCGATATCGGGCGGCATGGGGACGCCTTTGCCTTCGCTTCCCAGCTCGATCCATTGTTCGACGCCGATGCGGCGATAAATCTTGCGGTAGCTCCCCAGGGCAAACACCTGGCCGGCGGCGCGCACCATTTTCCTGACAACGCCGACGCCGTTTTGATGCGTGCGCATATCGATGACTTCATCGATCGCTCTTTCCGTGTTGTTGCGCTGGGCGCTACCAGAATAGACATTGCTTCTGGTGTCGACAGCGACATATTCGGCAGGGCTGGTGCCGCGAACAACGGTGCAAAAATTGAAATCTCCCACTTCAACCATGGGCAGCGAACCGACCGTTATCGGCTTGTCGTACATGACGCTGAGAAGCCGGGTACGCGGCAAGAGATCCCGGTTTTCCTTTTCTTCGATCAGGACCAGGAAAAATCCATGCTCGCGAAAAATGGCGCAGTCGTGGATTGTGTAGCCGCGCAGGTATTTGTTCCAGGTCGACTCGTTGAAAATGGAATTCATTGTGTTGTAGATGCCGTAGTCAGGGAAATGCGTCGTTTGGGCAGGCGCGTCAAAAGAACAGGTAAGGCGCCAGATTGGCCATATTGCGCGCGTCGTCGATCCCGCGGTGCGGTTGCCCTTCAAACTCAAGTCCGACTTTGGCCAGCGCCTGTTCGAGTCCGCACGGCTTTCGCATGCTCATATTGTCGGCGAAGCGCTTCTTGATGTTGATGTGTTCATCGCCGAACGGATAGCGAACGTCATGGTACGCACAGTCTTGTCGCAACTGATGCTTGTCGTAGTCGCCCCAGCTGCAAAAAACCGCATCATCGAATGAGGCTATCCAGGTGGAGAAACGCTCCATGACGGCGCCAAAGGCGTCGGCGCTGTCCACTTCTTGCTGCGGGATGTTTGTCAGCTGCTTGCAAAAGGCGGTCAGCTGCGTGTGCCGGACTGGTTTGACGAATGACTGGAACTCGCCGAGCGTGAACGGGCCATTGCCGTGCAAAGCGACCGCACCAATCTCGATGATCTCCATTTCATCCCGCGCAATCTGTTCGGTGTTGCAGCAGGTTGCCTCGAAATCGACAATGATGTAAGTCATGATGGTTCCAGGTTGTGCCGTGCGCGCGTGTCGTCGGCTTGGCCGGCTAGCGTGCACCAGCGGGTGTTGAGCATGTGAGCGAGCCAGAAGAGCGGGGCACGTCATGGCACCACCAGAATACAAATCGGCACCAGTAGCACCGAGAAAAACAGGCGGTTTCCCTCCCGGCGGTCAACGGCATGCCGGGCAGCGCGGTAAAGACGGCGGGGACTGTATTCGGCAGCTTGCCTCGCCTGAGGAGAGCAAGGATAGCGCTGTAGCATAATTCACAGATAACAACATTGACGCTTGGTAAACTTCCAGTTGTTATGTATAATACAATTATAGCAACATGTTGGCGAGGCGGACGACATCGCTAAAACCCAGGCTATCGGCTTTTGCGCGGTCGATCTGGTGCGCACGATACCTCCTCGGGTAGGGCAAGAAATCTGGTACATCTGTGCAGTTTTCCTCGTGCAAGAGTGATCACAGTCCAGAGCGATGAGCCAGCATCGCTCAGCTGCACAAGATGGCCGCCGCGATGCAGCATCGTACGTGCTTGGATCTCTTGCCATCATCTTCCTCGACAACATCACGTTGACCTGCGCAGCCAGTGAAAAAGTCGTCACGTCGCTGCGCAGTCAAGTTCCATCGCGGGTTTAGCCCCCCACCTATTCTACCAACGATAAACACAGCAATGAGCCAATACAATATCGACGAAGCCAGCTTCGAGCTGCATCCCAGCTTGAAAGACCGCACGGTCAATCAATTCATCATCAATGACTCCGGTCCGAGCGATTTCTCTTTCGTTATCTCGCGCGCCGAGGCCTTCACCGAAACGACCGTCGATGCTTTCGCCGATACGCTTGCCAACGAGATGCGCAAGGCATTGCCAAAGTTCGAACTGCTCAACAAGCGCGCGCTCGTCGTCGACGGCTCGGCGGCGATGGAATTGTACTTTTCCTGGCGCAACGGCGATACCGAAATGCATCAGCGCCAGGTCGCTGTCTTTGTCCAGGCCGCCAGCGCTGACCGTAGCAAGGCATTGCTGCTGACCGGCACCAGTTATGGCGCCTTCAAGGACGAGTGGAATCTGGCGTTCGAGACCATGCTCGGCAGCATGCGCCTGCACGCGCCAGTGCCAGCTGTGGCCCAGCCGGCGCAGGAGTCCTGATTGGGCGCGGCGGCCGGACGTATCGACGATCCCATTGCCCATAGCCATGCCATGGCCGGTCTGGTGGTCGGTTTGGCGCTGGGCGCGGTCGCGGGCGTGGTGGCGGCCGCGCTGGTTGGTGTCGCCGTCATCGCCACCGGCGGCCTGGCCCTGGTCGCCGTCGCTGGGGTGGTGGCGGCAGCGGCCGGTGGCGCTGGTGTCGGGGAAGTGATCGGTTCGATGGACATAACGAGCCAGATATTCGGCGCCAACGTGACCGGGCTGGTCAAGACCGGCTCGCCGAACGTGTTTGCGAACGGCAAGGCGGTGGCACGTGCCCAGGTCGATGTCGCCGCCTGCTCCAGCCACGCCCCCACGCCCCAGCTTGTGGCGGAAGGCTCGTCCACGGTGTTCGTCAACGGCAAGCCCTTTGCCCGCGTGGGCGACATGATTCTGTGCAGCGCAAAGATACAGTCCGGCTCGCCCAATGTCTTCGTGGGCGGCCCGACGGACACCACGATGGCAGAACTGATCACGCCCGAGGTCTCGGACGAGGTGCATATGGCACTGCTGGTCGCAGGCGTGGGCGCCGGCTTGTTGGTGGCCGGCCCGGTGGTCGTGGGCGTCGCACTGGTGGGCGGCTACGTGGGCGGTGCGGTCGGCGCTTGGGCCGGTGGCGTGCTGTTCGGCAAAGGTTCGGACGGCCAGAAGGCGATGATGCTGCTTGGCGCCTGGCGCGGGGGCGCGTGGGGCGCCAAGTTAGGGACTGGCGTTGGCAACAGGGTCATTGCCGATCCGAAGACACCGGCCACTGCCTTTATTAAAGAAGGCTTGCCCGGCATGAAGAAATTCAACGCCGCCAAGGAACGGCCGGACGAGACCATCTGCAAGTGCGGCGATCCGATCGACGTCGTCACGGGCAATGTCATCCTGGAACAGCCCGATATTGCCTTGCCGGGCGCATTGCCGATCGTTCTGCGCCGCCTGCACAACTCGGGCAATCCGAGTGGCACGGTATTCGGCAAAGCCTGGGCCAGCACCTGGGGCCAATGGATCGAAGTCGTCGGCGAGGCGGAGCTGGTGTTCCATGCCGAGGACGGCGCATCGATGCGTTTCGACATGCCGGAGCCGGGCGCGAGCGTCACCCATTGCGTCTATCAAGCTTACAGCGTGACCCGGCGTGACGACCACTTCTTGCTCGAGCAGCGGCACCAGCCTACTTTGCGTTTTGATCAGCGCAACGCGAGCCACTGGCATCTGTCGGCCATTACTGACCGCAACGCCAACCAGATTGGGCTGGTCTACGACGGCGCGGTGCTGACCGAGGTGCGCCACAGCGGTGGCACGCGGCTCAAGGTCGATGCCAGCGAGCACGCCATCAGCCGCATCAGTTTGCTGGAAGCGAACGGCGCACTGACCACACTGGTCAGCTACACTTACCATGATGATGGCGAGCTGTCAGCTATCGTCAACAGCAGCGGCTTGCCGCTTACCTACACCTATGACGATGCCCATCGCCTGACGCGTTGGCAAGATCGTAATGGCGTGTGGATTGGCTACCGTTACGATGCCAAGGGGCGTTGCGAGCAGACCAGCGGCGGTCGAGGCGGCCACATGACCGGCGGCTTCGTCTACGACGACGAGCGCAAGGTCAACACGTACACCGATTCACTGGGTCACCCGACCGAATTCCACTACAACGACGCACTCCAGGTCATCAAGCAAGTCGATGCCCGCGGCGGAGTCAGCCAGTTCGACTACGACGCGCACTACAACCTGGTCACTGCGCTCACGCCGGGCGAGGCGGTTCTGCGCTGGGCATACGATGCGCGTGGCAATATGGTCGGGCACATCGATGCGTTGAGCAAAGAAACGGTGGTGAACTACAACCAGCTCGACTTTCCGGTCGCCGTGACCTCGCCGGATGGCAAGCGCGTTGAGCGCGTGTACGATGAACGCGGCAACCTGGTCCAGGTCGGAGAGAGCGGCGCGTGGACGCGCTTCGAGCATGACGCGCACGGTAATGTGCTGCGCGTCATCAATCCAGCCGGTGCCACGGCCGCCTTCGCGCACGATCAGCGCGGTTTGCTGACCAGTGCCACCGATTGGCTGGGCAACCCGACCCGGCTCACGCGCGACGCCTTTGGCCGCGTTACCGCGCGCACCGACCCGCATCAAAATACCAGCCACTATGTTTACAACGTCGAAGGGAAGGCGCTGGAGATCGCTTTGCCGGACGGTGCGCGTCACCTCGCCAAGTACGATCCCGAAGGCAATTGCATCGTCCGTACCGATGCGCTGGGCAATGTGACACGCCATGCTTATGGCGCCTTCGACAGGCTGACACAGACCACCGAGGCCAACGGCGCCGTCACGCGCTACGAGTACGATACCGAGCTGCGCCTGGTTGCCGTTATCAACCCGACCGGCGAGCGCTGGAGCTATGCGAGAAACGCTACCGGCGATGTGATTGCGGAAACCGATTTTGCCGGTCGCAAGGTCGAATACGACGTCGATGCCGACGGTCTGGTTATCGGGAAACGCACGCCTTCGGGCCAGCACACGCGTTACCGGCGCAACCACGCCGGCCAGTTGCTTGAGCAGATCGCCAGCGAGGGTAGCACCCACTATACTTACGATGCGCTGGGTCGCTTGAGCAGTGCCGTCAACGCCGACAGCGACATCCGCTTCGAGCGCGATGACCAGGGCCGCGTTGTCAGGGAAACCCAGAACGGCCGCAGCATCACCAGCGATTACGACCTGATGGGCCGGCGCACCGAGCGCGCCAGTTCCTGCGGGCATAGCAGCGTTTGGGAATTCGACGCCAACAGCCTGCCGATTGAGTTGACGCTGCCGGATGCGCAGACGTTCAGTTTCCTTCATGACAGCAGCGGGCGCGAAACGGGTCGTCAATTGCCGGGTGGCGTCCGTATCGACCAGCAATATGATCAGCTCAATCGTCTGACCCGTCAGTGGACTGGCATCGGGGCGGACAAAGGCGGTCAGGCGCGCACGCTGCAGGAACGCGCGGTCAATTACGACGGCAACGGCAACCCGCGCAAGCTGGGCGAGCGCAGCGCCGGCGTCATCGATATCGGTTACGACAAGGTTGGCCGGGTTACGCAAGCGAGCCGCGACAAGGGCGGCGAGCAGTATGCCTATGATCTGGCGGGCAATCTGATCGACGCCATCAAGCAAAAGGCGCTGCTCGGCAGCGACGAGAGCAATGCCGATGCGAGGGGGCAACGTGTTCATCGGCGCGGCAGGCTCATGCAAGCTGGCAAGGTCAAGTATGAGTACGATCTTGAAGGCCGCGTGATTACCCGCATGGAAGGCAAGCGCTGGGGCCGGCAACAGCATTGGCATTATGTCTGGAACAGTGAGAACCGCCTCAAGCGCGTGATCACGCCCGATGGCGATGCCTGGGAATACACGTACGATGCCTTGGGCCGCAGGCTGAGCAAAAAGCAGGTTCCGAGCGATGGCACTGCGCGCTTTACGGAAGTCGATTACCTGTGGGATGGTCACACGGTCGCGGAAGAGCGGCGCTTTGGCAGGAAGCCCGATGGCAATGGCGGATCGGAGCTCATCGAGGAGATTTGCGCCACCTGGGACTACGAGCCCGACAGCTTTAGGCCACTCGCCAAAACAGAGACGATCCGGCGCAAGGGCAAGGAAACCAGCCAGACGTATGCGGTGGTGCTGGACCATATCGGAACGCCAAAGGAGTTGATCGATGCCGACGGCGGTATTGCGTGGCAAGCGAAAAGCAATTTGTGGGGCGAGGTCGAGGAAACGATGGTCAGCAAGACCGACTGCCCGATCCGCTTCCAAGGGCAGTATTACGATGACGAATCGAAGCTGGCCTACAACTGGCATCGCTATTATGATGCGAGTACCGGGCGGTATCTGACGCCGGATCCGTTGGGCTTGGAGGGTGGGCCCAATCCGTATGCCTATGTCGATAATCCGTTGAGTTCCACTGATCCGCTAGGGTTGATGGATGAATGTAAGCCGGCAAATTCAGGCGCCAAATCTGCAGATGGGCAAGATGAGGGACCGCTGCTTCCTGACAAGTACTGGATTGATAAGCGACCGCTCACGCAGGTAACGCCGGGTATAAGGAAAATAGATTTAACGAAGGCAAGTTCCGCTGGGGGAGAGTATCATCAAACTATTCATTACGATAAGTATGGAAGGGAGATTGCTCGCACTGACAGGACAAGTCACGGATACAATAACCCGAATGATCCCCATTATCACCCTAATCCGCACCATCATCGGGTTCATCCGGTTACAAGAGAGCAACTAAAAGACCCTGCAAGCGGTAAACGACTTTGGCCGGGTGTATTTGATGATTAAATTAGGGAAAAACATGGACTCAATCACCATTGCGCTTTTCGCAATTATTCAAGCAAAGTATGTTAATGTGGATTTCTTAAATAGCTGGGCTATTAGGATGCGGTGTAAATTACCCGAACATACCGATTGGCTGGGTCAACTGGAGGTTTGCCAGAACCTTGAGTGTGCTGAAGGCGTGCTCAGAGAAGAAGTGATAAATTCTGGGATTGATGTAAGTAAAACTTTGCCAAAACTATTTGTGGGCTTCCTATATTTGCGACTGAAGAAAAAAGAGTTGACCTTGCAGGAGTTTGAAAGTGAGCTGATCGATATTGCCGATGCTTACGATATAGCGGGACTGGAAATTGAGCGCATCAAAGTCGCACTTCCTGAATTGGAAGCGAATTTTGAATTTCAGAAACTACTCGACGAGATGGCGTGCCAGAGTTTAGACCACTTACGCCAGGTTGAAGCGTTAGCGATTTAGTTTTCAGTGCGTCGTGGTGGCTTGGGCTAATTAATGTAGCCGCCGTTACGGAGCCTTGATCGAAAGCGTTGGACGATGTTTTATAGAATTAGGTTCAGCGGCGCATGCTAAGGAGGTGCTGCCTTAGTCGATTTCTAAGAAATTCGGAGACGAGTTTTCCGGCGCGACTTAACGGCTTCGGCTTTTAGAACGAATTCATGCCAACACACACGTTACCGGCGCAATCACGCGGGACAGTCAATCATCACGCTTATATCGCGTCACAAATCATCAATTGAATTGGGGGATTGATTGTGGCTAAGTTTTCGTTAATCAGAGGGTGGTTGGAATGTTCTTTTGAGGATATTCCTCAAATAAGAGTAGCGATAGATGAGCATTGGAAATATTATGAGCCTTACGCTCTGACGGAAAAGCAGGCGGAATTATATAAAAACGGCTGGATTTTCCCTTCCGCTCCGATCAACTGGATCAGTCTCGTATTTTACGGCGGCAATGTGAACGAACGAGCCACTCAGTTCTTGAAGGAGTGTCTCGAAAAAATATCACGCATGGAGTTGGAGGTCTGCGGGACATTTTTTGTTGATGACGAAGAAAGTGAAGATTTGCGTGTATGGACGTTAAGTGAGGGAGTATTTCATGACGTTAAGCGAGATCTTTCTGTAAAGCCGAAATTCATTGGGTAAGTGATGATATTCAGTTATCTATTAAATAAGTTATTGGTCGTTGATGGCAGGGCTTGCTTTGTGGATTGAACGGGCGCGGTCGGATTCTTGAGTCTGGCGATACCGACGGTGAAAGGTAGAGCCGAGTGGCCTTGCGACATGAATCGCGCGGCGCTATTTTTTTGATTCCGATTTCTATCCGCAGCACGAAGCACGGTAGCTTCCGTGAGTATGCACTTGGATTGGCGAGGTGCAGTAAAGAAATAGTGCGTGGGTCATCGGGGCATCTGAACAGACTGCTGCTATGCTCTATGAGTGGTATGCGCAAGTAGTTAGTACTCAATCGAGCAACAATCGAGGACGCCCTCGCGACATTTCGGACAAGCCTGGCCGTGCGCAAAATCGAGAACCATCGTTCCCTCGCGCTTGCAATGCGTGCAAATAATGTGGTCGGTAGAATAGTCCACTCCCCGCTCTCCCGCACTTTCAGCAATCAGGAATTCGACGGTCGGTTCCAGGCGATACGTGATGCGTGGTGGTTTCTTTTTATGAAACACATGAACCTCCCGTATGAGCTGATGCACAACGATGAGTTCGTCAACACGCGGGCCCCACCGATTGTCTGTTGGCAGCGCGAACGCTGTCACGCAAGCATGACAGAGCATCTCGCTATAACCCTCATGATGGGAGTGACCGCTGTAAAAGTCGAAATCGCACGCCCTGCATGTGCAGTGCTGACCCCAACTCATGCGTCGGTTACCGTGTCTGTCACATTGGTCTCTGTTGCCGCCCGCCCTTGCCGGCGCCGATTGAGCGAATGCGCGACCCACAGGAGCAGGGCAGGCCAGAGCGACACCCCGATGCACCACAGCAGACATGGAACCAGGCCCATCGTCATGTCACTTAAGCGCGGCATCCCCGCGACGACGGCAAGGCCCAGCGCACTGGCAAGGAAAAAAATTGCCGAGAACAGCCAGCGGTTGCCCTTTCCTGCCACGGCAAGCATGATGCCGGGAGAAATAGCCGACCCCACCACCAAAAAGATCCCCCCGCCCAGCTTTACGAGCATAAAGTAAGCCGTGACCAGCATGAACACCATCAAACCGACATGGAAATACCAGGGAAGGTACTTCGGGTGTTGCGCCAGTGAAGGTGACGTGCTTTCGGCGTGCGTGTTCATGAAGCTTCTTTCAGGTGAGCGACGGATTCGTCGCGACATGCGGTGTTGGCCGGCCGAGATGACCTTGAACGCCTACGTAACAGCGCTGCGCGCAGTGACCACAGCTGCCGTCTCGCTCTCCGGCTGTCGATTCGCATGCGCGTCCACGCCCTACAGCGAGCGCACGTGGTCCGACAGCACCAGCACCGGCCCGCTCGCCACCAGTACCATTTCGCGCACCATCAAATTGAGCCGCATCTGCACCGCGTCGCGCAAAGGTCCCTGGATCGGTTTAAACCCGAACATCTTCAGCACCCCCTTCACGATCTCTTCCTGGCTGGCGCCGAAGTGGCGTTCCACCACCTGGATGATGGCCACCTCAATCTCTTTCGGCGGCAGCATGTCCGCGCGGCGCAGCCCTTCCGAATCGACAAAGGTGCGGTCGCGCGGCGTCACCGGGCTGCCCGGCTTCCACACAAAGCCGTTCAGGCGCGCCACCAGTCCCTGTGCCACGGCCGCATCGACCGCGCGCTCGGTGGCCGCCGCCATGCGCGGGCCGACCCGCTGCAAGCCCCAGGTATTGCGCAGCCGGACCACGATTTCGTCCAGGTGCACCGGCCCTTCGATGTAGACGATCTGCTCGACCAGGTCGACCAGCACATCCAGCGGTGCGTCGTGCAACTCGTAGTCGCCGCCCGGCTTGACCAGCACCGCTTCCACATAGCGGTTCCTGCGCTGCGGCGCTTCCTCGGCCGGCGTGATCGCCACTTCGGTGAGGATCTCGCGTTCGATCTGCACCCCTTGCGGCGGTGGCGGTTTGTGCAGCTTCTTGCTTTCTTCGGCGCGCAGGTCGAGCGTCTTGCGCGCTTCGTTGATGGCGACGATCGTGCGCTGTAATTGCTCCTGCGGGCGCTGGAACCAGTCGGTGCTCCAGATGCGGTGGATGATCCAGCCGTGGTCTTCCAGCACCGCCTGGCGCAGGCGGTCGCGATCGCGCGCGGAACTCGACGAGTGATACGCCGCGCCGTCGCATTCGATCCCCAGCAGGTAGCGCCCCGGACGGTCCGGGTCGGGAATGGCCAGGTCGATAAAGAAGCCGGCGATGCCTACCTGCGGATGGACCTCGAAGCCGCGCTCCTGGAGTGCGTTCGCAACTTCGACTTCGAACAGGCTGTCGTAATCGCGCCCGCTGCGCACGGCCATGCCCAGCTGCCCTGTGCGCGCATAGCGCAGGAACAGTTTGAAGGCCTGCACGCCCTTGCCCTTGCCGCGTTCGAGGTCGATGTCTTCGTCGGTGATCGACGCGAACACCTCGCAGCGGCGCTTGGCGCGGCTGATCAGCACATTGAGGCGTCGTTCGCCGCCGTCCGCGCTCAACGGCCCGAAACGCATGTTCACCGTGCCGTTGGCATTGCGTCCGTAACCGACCGAAATGAGGATTACATCGCGCTCGTCGCCCTGCACGTTTTCGAGGTTCTTGATAAAAAACGGCTCGCTCGGATGCGACTGGAAAAAACTCTCGGCGCGCTGGTCGGCGCGCCGCAGCACTTCCAGCTGGTCTTCGATCGCCTTGCGCTGCGCCACCGAGAAGGTGGCCACGCCCAGCGAATGCTGCGCCGACTGCAGCGCGTGCCGCATGATGGCCTCGGCCACCGCCTTCGCTTCCTGCTCGTTGGTGCCGGTGTTGCCGCTGTCGAAAACGCCGTCCGCCACGTGCGTGAACGACAGGCCCATGCCCGCTTCCTGCGTGTACGGACTCGGTACGATGAACAGTTTGTTCTCGTAGAACTGGCTGTTCGATACCGCGATCAGCGACTGGTGGCGGCTGCGGTAGTGCCAGCGCAGCATGCGCTGCGGCAGGCCGCGCGCGGTAAACAGCCCCAGAATGCTTTCGATGTCGGACACCTGGGCTTCGCCGCCGTCGGTTTCCTCTTCGCTGGCATTGTCGTCGGTCAGCTTGGCGAAAAAGCGCGTCGGCGGCAGCTGGCGTTCATCGCCCACCACCACCACCTGGCGGCAGCGCGCGATGGCGCCGAGGGCGTCGACCGGCTGGATCTGGCTTGCTTCATCCATCACCAGCAGGTCGAAGGTGAGCAGGCCCGGTGGCAGGAACTGCGCCACCGACAAGGGGCTCATCATCAATACCGGCTTGATCGCCTGGATCGCCGGCGCTGCCTTGAGCATCAACTGGCGAATCGGCATGTGGCCGCGCCGGCGCGCCAGTTCGCCGCGCAGCACGCCCAGCGGGCCGATCGCGCTGCCGCCTTGCGGAATGCGCTGGAAGTGCGCACGCGCCACCTGCAGGCCGGCGGCGCGGATGCGCTGGTGGTCCAGTTCCACGAACTGCTGCACTTCGCTGTCGTGCACCTGGCCGTCGAAACTGGCCAGGGCCGGTTCGGCGCGCACCTGGGATGCGTACAGCGCTTCGAAATAGCTCATGTTGAACGAGGCCGGGGCCGCGCCGGTGGCGAGGCGGCCGCTTTCCATCTCGTCGACGAAGCGCGCCATGCCCATCAAACGCGCCATGCCGCTGCGCTCGCGCCAGGTGACCCAGCGCGACAACTGCTCGGCGTAGGTGATCCAGTCGGCAAAGCGCACCAGCAGGTCGGCAATCGGCACCTGCGCCGCGCTGTCGGCGCCGAACAGCGACTGGGCGTCGGCGCACAGCGTTTCGAACAAGCCTTCGAGTTCGTTGTTCCAGGTGATGTAGCCCTGTTCCAGCGCCAGCGCGCGCTGCAAGGGCAGGTTGCGGTCGTCGTGGCGCGCCACCATCGCCGGCAGCGCCGGATTGGCATTGATCCACTGCGCCGCGCCGATCAAAAAGCTCCAGTCCGAGGCCGCGCCTTGCCAGTGCGAGCCGAACGCCTGTTCGCCCAGCACGCGCGCGTCGTCGATGCTGGCCGCGATGCGCTGCGCCGTGATCAGGGCGTCCAGCACCGGCAGCAGGTCGGACAAATGGGCCGGCCGGAACGCCAGTGCGCTGCGCACCGTGCCCAGGGCCGCGTCGAGGGCGACGACAAAGGTGCCCACTTCGGCCAGGTTGGCATGTTCCACCGTCAGGATGTCGGGGAACATGTGGCGGATCGCCGCGCCGCAGTCGTTCCAGCAGTCGCGCAGCAGGGTCAAGGTGTTGTCGAGCGAGCGCTGGACGTGGTCCACGCGCACGCCGAGGGCAGGGCGGTCGCTCACGCTGGCGGCGATCAGGCGCGGTTCCGGCCCCATGCCGCGCAGGGTGCGCATCCACGCCACCAGGGCGCGCAGCGGCACCGGCGACGAGCGCTCGGCGCGCCAGTCGCCGCCGAAGGCGGTGCGTCCCAGCTGGTCGTTCTCGCGCAAGAAGCGCATGGTTTTCTGGCCGGCCGAGAGGCGGTCCAGGATGTCGATCTGGCTGACCAGCTCAATGTCCGGATTGCGCAGCACCGATTTGATCAGGCCATTGGCGCGCCGCCAGTCGTCGCGCAAAAAGCGCAGCATGCTGCTGCCGTGGATGGCCAGTGTCTGGCGCACGCCGGTCAGGTCGGTGTCCCAGGCTTCGTCGAGCACCTTGTCGGCCAGGTACGCGCGGGCCTCGTGCAAGGTGGCCACCGCCTCGGCCAGGTCGGCGGCCTGCTCGATGCCGTGGTCCCAGACGCTGGCCGACAATACCTCGGCGCTGACGTCCGGCGCGCAGGCGATGCGCTGGCCCAGCACCAGCGCCTTGCCGATTTCGGACAGGGTATCGGTACGCGCCGCGGCGCCCAGGTGTTCGCGCAGGCGTTCGGTGTCTTGCAGCAGCGTCGGCAACTGCACCGCCAGGCGCGCCAGGCGCCCGAAGGCGGCGTCGCTCATGCCGGCCGGCAGGGGGCGCAGCGCGTGACGCACCGGTTTCAGGTCGAGGTGCCAGGCGTCGGGCGTGGCTTTGCCTTCCAAAAAGGTGACCAGTTGCGCATATTGCGCGCCCTGTTCCACCAGGTTGGTCATGTCTTCGCGCTGCGTGGTCCACACCGGCGACGACAAGGCCTGGCGCGACAGGCGCGGCGCGCTGGCCACCCGCTGCGCCATGTCGGCGATGCGGGCAAAATCGGCGCAGCTGTCGGGCGGGCCCATGTCGAGCGCGGCGGCCAGGGTGGTCTGGCTGGCCGCCAGTTCCGACAAGCCGCTGCTGGCGCGCGTGATGCGTTGGGCGAGGCGCTCCATTTCGGTCGGCGAGATATTCGTCATGCGCACGCCGCGCCACGGGTGCTGCGAGGGCAGGCCCATCTCGGCCAGGCGCTGCGCCAGTTCGCTCACCAGTTGGTAGCGCTGCGCGCGTTCGTCCGGGGTCCAGGTTTCGGGCTGGTCGAACGGGTTGTTCAAGGGCGCCACGCGCTGGCGCTGCAGTTCGGTGATGTGGCCGATCACCTGGTAGGGCGTCAGGCGCGCCACCGGATGCTCGGCGTGCATGCGGTCCGCATGGCCGTTGAGGGTGTCGCGCGCCAGTTGCAGGCGCGCGTTGAGGGTGGGGGGCAGTTCGCCGCGCGGCGCGCCCAGGTCGGCGGTGCGGCGCAGTTCTTCCAGCAGCACGCGCTTGTTGGCCTTGTTGCTGTGCAGTTCGAGGCAGGCGTCGCCCACGCCGGCATGATCGAGCCGGCGCTTGACCACGTCCAGCGCGGCCATTTTTTCGGCCACGAACAGCACGCTCTTGCCATCGGCGACCGCCGAGGCGATGATGTTGGCAATCGTTTGCGACTTGCCGGTGCCGGGCGGGCCCTGGATCACCAGGTTGCGCCCGCTGCGCACGTCGTGCACGGCCAGCGCCTGCGAGCTGTCGCAGTCGACGATGTGCAGCAGTTCGGCGGGCGGGATGACGGCGTCGATCGGGGTGCCGTCCGGGATCGTCAAGGTGTCGCTGCCAAAGCCGTCCGACAGCAGGCCGCGCATCAGCGGCTGGCCGAGCAGGCCTTGCTGCACCGGCCACACCGACGGATCGAGGTCGCGGTACATCAGGAATTTGGCGAACGAGAAAAAGCCCATCACCACGTCGTCGGCGAGCACCTTCCAGTTTTCTTTCGAGGCGATCGCCTGCGCGACGTCGTTGATGTAGGCGGTGGGGTTGAAGTCGTCGCCGGCCTCGAAGGCGGGCAGGGTGATGCCGTGCACGCGGTGCAAAAACGCTTCGAGCGAGAGGTTGGCCGACAGTTCTTCCTGGCGCCAGCGCAGCTTGAACTGTTCGGCCGCGTTGCCGCGCTGGAGACTGACTGGTATCAGGATCAGCGGCGCGTAGCGGATGTTCCTGGCGTTGGCCGGGTCGATCCATTTCAGGGTGCCGAGCGTGAGGTACAGGATATTGACGCCCTGTTCTTCTTCCAGGGTGCGGGCGTCGTTGTACAGGTCGAGCAGGCGCTTTTGCAGGCCCTTGGAGGTCAGCTTGGTCTGCAGCTTGGTGTCGTTATGGCGCAGCATGACGCCGTTTTCATCGACTTCCTCGTCGGGCTGGGCCAGTTCGTCGAGCACGCCGGCGTCTTCGGCCAGCTGCGCCGCGGTGGCCACGAAGGCCGCGCTGTGCCCGGGCAGGAAGGTGAGCGCGCGGTTTTCCGTGACCAGCATGCGGAAAATATCGCTCGAACGCTCGTCGATCACGTCGATGATGCGGGTCGACTTGGCCGAACGCGGGATGTTCAGCAGCCGGTTGCGGGCCGACAGGTCGAGCAGCTCCATGCGCGCGCGCTCGAGCTTGTCGTGCGCGCTCAGGTTGCGATCAAGGAATTCCGAGATCTTTTCCTGCGCCGCATCGGGCGCCGCGCCGGCCACCGGTTCGGGCGCAGCATCGGCCGTGCCCTCGACCACGCCATCAGTCACGGGATCGATCTTCTTGCTTTCAGCTTCACTCATGAATTAATACTCGCGCCGATCCGGTTTGATTTCCTGCAAAATGGTGGTGGCGATTTCCTCGATGGACTTGGTGGTCGACGACAGCCAGCGGATGCCTTCGCGCTTCATCATCAGCTCGGCCTCGTTGACTTCGTAGCGGCAATTCTCGATCGACGCGTACTTGCTGCCGGCGCGCCGCTCATGGCGGATTTCGGACAGGCGCTCCGGCGTGATCGACAACCCAAAAATCTTGTCGCGGAACGGCGGCAGCGACGAGGGCAGGCGGCCGCGCTCGAAATCGTCGGGAATGAGCGGATAGTTGGCCGCTTTGATGCCGTACTGCATCGCCAGGTACAAGCTGGTCGGGGTCTTGCCCGAGCGCGACACGCCCACCAGAATCACGTCGGCGGCCGACAGGTTCTTGTGCGACTGCCCATCGTCATGCGCCAGCGAGAAATTGATCGCTTCGATGCGGTTCTTGTACTCTTGGCTGTCGACAATATTGTGCGAGCGCCCGATGGTGTGGGTCGACTTGACGCCCAGTTCCTGTTCCAGTGGGGCAACAAAAGTCTGGATCAAGTCCATATGCATGCCGCGCGACTGCCGAATCACGTTCGACAGGTCGGGCTTGACCAGGGTCGAAAACACGATCGGCCGCTGGCCGTCGGTGGTCAAGGCCTCGTTGATCTTGCGCGCCGCGTCGTACGCCTTGTCGAGCGTATCGATAAACGGCAGGCGTACCTGGCGGAAACGCATTTCGAACTGGGTGAGGACGGCGTGGCCGAATGTCTCTGCGGTAATACCTGTGCCGTCGGAAACGAAAAACACGGTCCGGGCGGAGGTGGGCAGGGGTGGGCGTGGTTCTGTGGTCATATTTGTCGTGTCGGCTTCCTGTGCTGCCAATGTTTCAAGTTGTGCGCTGTAAATTCGCGGCGCAAGCTGTAAAATGCTCTGCAACGCATCAATTGTGCGGCACGGCCCCAAGAATAACAAGAAAACATAGTCAGTTCCGCCCTGCGACCAGATTTCTACTATCAGTAAGGGTGTTTGTTATGACCAACTTGTCTACCGCAGCATTGAAGGAACCGGATCGCACTGGCGTCTACGTGGCATCGTTCGAAACATTGCGCATGACGGATGTCGAATCCGTCGGCGGCAAAAACGCTTCGCTCGGTGAAATGATCAGCCAACTGGCTGGCGCCGGCGTGCGCGTGCCGGGCGGCTTTGCCACCACGGCCGACGCCTTCCGCGACTTCCTGGCGCACGGCGTCGACGGCGGCCCATCGCTGGGCGACCGTATCGCGACCCGCCTCGAAGGCTTGAACATCGACGACGTGCGCTCGCTCGCCGTCGCCGGCGCCGAGATCCGCAAGTGGATCGTCGAAACGCCGTTCCAGGCCCGCCTGGAAGAAGAAATCCGCACCTTCTACGCGCGCCTGGTGGCCGATTCCGAAGTCGAAATGTCGTTCGCCGTGCGTTCCTCGGCCACCGCCGAAGACTTGCCGGATGCGTCTTTCGCCGGCCAGCAGGAGAGTTTTTTGAACGTGGTCGGGATCGACAATGTCTTGGAGGCGATGAAGCACGTGTTCGCGTCGCTGTACAACGACCGCGCCATTTCCTACCGCGTGCACAAGGGCTTTACCCACGCCGAAGTGGCCTTGTCGGCCGGCGTGCAGCGCATGGTGCGCTCGGACCTGGGCGCCGCCGGCGTGATGTTTACCATCGATACCGAATCGGGTTTTAAGGACGTGGTGTTTGTCACCTCCAGCTATGGCCTGGGCGAGACGGTGGTGCAGGGCGCGGTCAATCCCGACGAATTCTATGTGCATAAACCGATGCTGGAACAGGGCAAGTCGCCTGTGATCCGCCGCAATATCGGCTCCAAGCTGGTGAAGATGGAATTTACCAGCGAGGCCAAGGCCGGCCGCTCGGTCAAGACCGTCGACGTGCCGATCGAAATGCGCAACCGTTATTCGCTCAATGACGCCGAAGTGGTGGAACTGGCCAAGTACGCCGTCATCATCGAAAACCACTACGGCCGTCCGATGGACATCGAGTGGGGCAAGGATGGCCGCGACGGCAAACTGTACATCCTGCAAGCGCGTCCCGAGACCGTCAAGTCGCAGCAAAAAGCCACCGACGCCCAGCAGCGCTTCAAGCTCAAAGGCAGCGGCACGGTGCTGGCGCAGGGCCGCGCCATCGGCCAGAAGATCGGCGCGGGCCGCGTGCGCGTGATTCACGATCCGTCCGAAATGGAACGGGTGCAGCCGGGCGACGTGCTGGTGGCCGACATGACCGACCCGAACTGGGAACCGGTGATGAAGCGCGCATCGGCCATTGTCACCAACCGTGGCGGGCGTACCTGCCACGCGGCGATCATCGCGCGCGAACTGGGCGTGCCGGCCGTTGTCGGTTGCGGCGACGCCACCGAAACACTGAAAGACGGCATGCTGGTCACCGTCTCCTGCGCCGAAGGCGACGAGGGCATGATCTACGACGGCTTGCTGGAAACGGAAGTGTCGGAAGTGGCGCGCGGCGAACTGCCGCCAATCGCCACCAAGATTATGATGAACGTCGGGAACCCGCAGCTGGCCTTCGACTTCCAGTCGATTCCGAACGGCGGCGTGGGCCTGGCGCGCCTGGAGTTCATCATCAATAACAATATTGGTGTGCACCCGAAAGCGATTCTCGAGTATCCGAACATCGATGCGGACCTGAAAAAAGCGGTGGAGTCGGTCGCGCGCGGGCATGCCTCGCCAAAGGCGTTCTACGTCGACAAGCTGGCCGAAGGGATTGCGACGATTGCCGCCGCCTTCTGGCCGAAGCCGGTCATCGTGCGCCTGTCCGACTTCAAGTCGAACGAGTACAAGAAGCTGATCGGCGGTTCGCGCTACGAGCCGGATGAAGAAAACCCGATGCTCGGTTTCCGTGGCGCCGCGCGTTACCTGTCGCCGGACTTTGCCGAGTCGTTCGAGATGGAATGCGCCGCCATGAAACGCGTGCGCAACGACATGGGCCTGACCAACGTCGAGATCATGGTGCCGTTCGTGCGTACCCTCGGCCAGGCCGAAAAAGTGGTCAACCTGCTGGCCAAGAATGGTCTCAAGCGCGGCGAAAACGGCCTGCGCCTGATCATGATGTGCGAAGTGCCGTCGAATGCGATCCTGGCTAACGAGTTCCTGCAGCACTTCGACGGTTTCTCGATCGGTTCCAACGACCTGACCCAGCTGACCCTGGGCCTGGACCGCGATTCTGGCATGGCGCTGCTGGCGGCCGATTTCGACGAGCGCGATCCGGCGGTCAAGGCGCTGCTGTCGATGGCGATCAAGGCTTGCCGCGACCAGGGCAAGTACATCGGCATCTGCGGCCAGGGGCCGTCCGACCATCCGGACTTTGCGGCATGGCTGATGGGCGAAGGCATCGAGTCGATGTCCTTGAATCCCGATTCGGTGATCGATACCTGGCAGAAGCTGGCCGCGTTGTAATACATCGGTACCCGGCGTGACTGCGCCGGTGCGACCATCGAACCCGTCGTTTCTGTCAATTGCGGAAACGACGGGTTTTTCGTTTCAGGCCCGCGCCAGCCGCTCCAGGTACGCGCAGAACATATCGGCCATGGCATCGGCATAGGCTGCGATTTCCGGCAAGGTGCGAGGGCTTTCCGAAAAATCCTTCCCCACGGTACTCATTGTCGCGGTGACCAAGTCGCAGGCCAGCGCGCGGCTGGCGTGAGCGGCATGCGGCAGCAGCTCCTGCATGAAGTCCTGGAAGATGTTGCCCCCGGCAGTCTTCGCCGCCTGCGCTTCCGGCGCATCGCGGTAGAGCGGCGCCGCGTCGCCCAGCGCCACGCGCATGCCGGCTTCCTCGCACTCGGAGCGGATGAAGGCGTGTACCAGCGCGCGCAGCCGTTCGGGCGCCGGCTTGTCGCGCTCCTCCAGGATCGTGCGCAGCATGTCCGTGGTCTGCTGCCATTCGTCGCCTTGCAGCCGGAACAGGATGGCCGCCTTGTTCGGGAAATACTGGTACACCGAGCCGATACTCACGCCCGCCCGCTCGGCCACCCGCGCCGTCGTAAACCGCGGCGCCCCTTCCTGCTCCAAAACCTGAACAGCCGCTTCCAGGATTGCCGACACGAGTTCGGTCGAACGGGCCTGCTTGGGCGCCTTGCGCGAGGAGATTTGCGGGGTCGGACGTTTGCTCATGGGTACCCCTGGAAGCGCAAAAAAATGCGATTAGAAAATGTGACTGATTCCTCATATTATAACAACACGACGAACTAGTCGCATTTCTTAACCGGGCGCCGAGCGCGTCCACATTCGGATTGGACCCATCATGACCAACACATTGACTACCGCTCCGCTGCCGGCCTTGCTGGAGCGCCTGTTCGCCCAAGCGGCATCGGCCACCAGCCCCGCGCTGGCAAGCATGTCGCAGGAAGAGCGCGAGCGTCTCATGCTCAGCAAAACCGGTTACGTGGAGTTGTACAGCCGCCTGAAGGACCTCTGGCTGCCCGTCTCGCGCGACACCGGCACCTTGCTTTACATGCTGGCGCGCAGCACGCGCGCCCGCTCCATCGTCGAATTCGGCACCTCCTTCGGCATCTCGACCCTGCACCTGGCCGCCGCCCTGCGCGACAACGGCGGCGGGCGCCTGATCACCAGCGAATTCGAGCCGTCCAAGGTGGCGAAGGCGCGCGAGCACCTCACTGAAGGCGGCCTGATCGATCTGGTAGAGATCCGGGAAGGCGATGCGCTCCACACCCTGGCCGCCGGCCTGCCCGATTCGGTCGACCTGCTGCTGCTCGATGGCGCCAAGGCGCTGTACCGCGACGTGCTGGCGCTGCTGGAAGGACGCTTGCGGCCGGGCGCCCTGGTCATCGCCGACAACGCCGATCACAGCCCGGAATACCTGGCGTACGTGCGCGCGCCCGGCAGCGGCTTTTTGTCGGTTCCGTTTGCGGGCGATGTGGAAGTGTCGCTCAAGCTGGGCTGAGGCGACGAGGCGCGGTATTCTGTAGTTGACACTTCCCCAGAACCCGCTAGACTAAGCGCATTAAAGTCAATCCAACGAACCCACTATAAAAACCGACTTTTCAACAAATTCGCACCCTCGTCGTCCATCCCGGGCCACGGGGGTTTTTGCTTTTTTTAACTTGAAGTCCCTCTTGGAGGAGTGTCATGGCTGACTGGACTTGGTGGCTGGCGCTGTCTGGCGCACTGGTAATGCTGGAGCTCTTCACGGGCACCTTCTACCTGCTGATGATCGCCATCGGCGTGGCGTGCGGCGCGATCACGGCGCTGATGGGCTACAGTACCGCTGCCCAGGCCCTGACCGCCGCCGTGGTCGGCGTGATCGCCACCGGGCTGCTGCACCGCAGCCGCTTCGGCGCGCCCGCTCGCCAGGATGCCGCGCGCGACCCGAACGTGAACATGGACATCGGCCAGAGCGTCGTCGTCGCCACCTGGACCGACGGCAAGGCGCGCGTCATGTACCGCGGCGCGCCCTGGGATGTGCAACTCGGCCCCGGCGCACTGGCTGAAGCGGGCAGTTTCAGGATAGTGGAAGTGCAGGGCAGCCGCCTGATCGTCGCCAACAACGAACTAACAGCTAACTAACAGCTAACTAACAACAAAGAGGAGAAACAGGCTATGGAAGGTTTCGGAATAATGACACTCATCGTTCTCGGCGCGGCGGTGGTGTTCGTCGTCATGGCGGTCAACGTGGTGCCGCAGCAGCACGCCTGGGTGGTCGAACGCCTCGGCAAATACCACAAGACCCTGGTGCCGGGCCTCTCCATCGTGGTGCCGTTCATCGACCGCATCGCGTACAAGCACATTCTCAAGGAAATTCCGCTCGACGTCCCGCCGCAGGTCTGCATCACGCGCGATAACACCCAGCTGCAGGTGGACGGCATTTTGTACTTCCAGATCACCGATCCGATGCGCGCCTCGTACGGCTCGTCGAACTACCTGGCGGCCATCACCCAGCTGGCCCAGACCACCCTGCGTTCGGTGATCGGCAAGATGGAGCTCGATAAAACCTTCGAAGAGCGCGATCACATCAACGTCACCATTGTCAACGCGATCGACGAATCTGCCGCCAACTGGGGCGTCAAGGTGCTGCGCTATGAAATCAAGGACCTCACCCCGCCGCAGGAAATCCTGCACGCGATGCAGGCGCAGATTACCGCCGAACGCGAGAAACGCGCGCTGATCGCGGCCTCGGAAGGGCGCAAGCAGGAGCAGATCAACATCGCCACCGGCGAGCGCGAAGCGGCCATCGCCCGCTCGGAAGGCGAGAAGCAGGCCTCGATCAACCGCGCCGAAGGGCAGGCCAAGGCCATCGTGGCGCTGGCCGAAGCGAACGCCGAAGCGCTGCGCCAGATCGCGGCCGCCATCCGCGAGCCGGGCGGGCAGGATGCGGTCAACCTGAAGGTGGCCGAGCAGTACGTGCACGCGTTCTCGGAACTGGCCAAGACCAACAATTCGATCATCGTGCCGGCCAACCTGGGCGAGATGAGCGGCTTGATCGCCAGCGCCATGCAGATCGTGAAAACCCAGAAATAGGAGCGGCCATGCGCGTGATCGTCATTACCGGCAGTTCGGACGGCATCGGCGCCGACATGGCGCGCCAGCTGGCCGCCCGCAACGGCGCCGGCGTGGCGCTGGTGCTGGCCGCCCGCAATGGCGCCATGCTCGATGCGGTGGCGGGGCAGTGCCAGGCGCTCGGCGCGCAGACGCTGGCGGTGCCGACCGATGTATCGGTGCAGGGCGAGTGCATCGCCCTGATCGACGCGGCGGTGGCGCGCTTCGGCCGCATCGACGCCTTGATCAATAATGCCGGGCGCTCGGCCCACGCCTTGTTCGAGGACGTGCAGGACCTGGGCTGGTACGAAGACCTGATGCGGGTGAACCTGTGGGGCAGCGTGTGGTGCACGCATGCGGCCCTGGCGCACCTGAAGGCGTCGCGCGGGAGCATCGTGGCGGTGTCGTCGCTGGCGGGACTGGTCGGCGTGCCGGGGCGCACCGCCTACGCGGCGACCAAGTTCGCCATGGCGGGTTTTTTCGAAGCCTTGCGCACCGAATTAAAGGGCGCGGGCGTGAGCGTGACGACCGCCTATCCGGGCGTGGTAGCCACCCAGATCCGCCATCACGGTTACAACGCGGCTGGGCAGCAGCTGGGCAAAAGCTTGCTCAAGGAAGAGGGCGCGATGTCGGTGGAAGAATGCGCACGCCTGATCATCGCGGGCATGGAGGGGCGCCGCCGCGAGGTGGTCATGACGGCCAAGGGCAAGGCCGGGCGCTTTCTCAAGCTGGTCGCGCCGGGCCTGGTCGAGCGGATGGCGCTGGCGGCCGTCAAGGAATTGTAGGGACTTGCGAGCTGATGCCGGCGCCCGTCATCGACATTGCTAGTCTTTCTTCCGAGTGCTTTTCATCATGCAGGGCGGGCGGGCCGGCCTTATCGGCAGGCGCGCGCGACGCGCCGTTCGGCTTCGGTGATCGCGGCATCGCGCTGCGGGTCCGAAATGAAATTGCGATTGCCCTTGTTGTCGACGGTATGAACGCCGCGCCCATCCCTCACGACGGCCAATTGCTGGCGCTCGTTGTTGCAGTCAATGGACTTGTTCCTGGCGCGGATTTTGGCATTGTCGGCTTCCAGCTTCTCAGCAGCCAGTTTTTGCTCATACTCGCTTTTCGAGGAGCCTCCCGGCGCAGCTTTCTGGGTGGCTGCCGGCTTTGCTTGCGCCTGTACGCCTGGCTGGACTGGCGCCGTGACATGCACCGGCGGTGGCATCGACGCGGTCGGCTTGCGGCTCGGGTCCCAGTTCGCGCCGGGACGGTCGTCGGCGTAGCGCTCATTCTTCTCTGCCAGCTTTTGCTGCCTGACCAAGGCATTGCGCTCGGCCAGGGTCGGCATCTTTTTCGCGTAGGCGCTGGCCGGTGGCGGGCACGGCGCGTTCTGATAAATCGGGTGGCTGTTCGGACCTTTGCATTTATACAGGCCCGCGTGGGCGCCGCTGCACAGGCTGGCAAGGATGAGCGTAAGGTAAAGCGAACGTGTCTGCATGCTGGTCGGGATAATGGGATGTCTGAAAGTGGAAGCGCGAGGGGCTTGGGCCTGCGTGGCGTCGCAGATTCTGGCAGCAATGGTTTTATTACGCAAGTAATCTTGCTCAAACAGTCAGGCCGCTGCCGGCGTTAAGCATCGCTAAAGACGTGCCGCGTATAACTTGCTCACCACTTACACAGGAGGCTGAGATGAAAAAACTGGTGCGCGAGAACAAGGGTTGGCTGGTGTTTTTGTTGTTATTCGGACTGTTCCGGACCGCGGTCGCGGACTGGAATCCGATTCCATCGGGCTCGATGCGGCCCAACCTGCTCGAAGGCGACGTGGTCTTCGTCAACCGCCTCGCCTACAACGTCAAGATTCCCCTGACCGACGTGGTACTGGCGCGCGTCGGCGAGCCGCGGCGCGGCGACGTGGTGACGTTTTCTTCGCCGGCGGACGGCACGCGCCTGATCAAGCGGCTGGTCGCGCTGCCGGGCGACATCGTCGAAATGCGTGACGAGCAGCTCATTATCAATGGCCAGCCGGCCAGTTACGCCGCCGCCGGCACGGCGCTCGAGCCGCTCGGCGACGGCACCCGGGTCGCCGCCCAGAACGTCGACGAAACCTTCGCCGGCCACCGGCGCCGCATCCAGGTCATTCCGGAACTGATGGCGCCGCGCAACTTCGGACCGGTAACCGTACCCAAGGACCAGTTCATGATGCTGGGCGACAATCGCGACCGCAGCGCCGATTCGCGCATGGTGGGCATGGTGCCGCGCCATCTGCTGATCGGGCGCGCCGAGCGCATCCTGGCCTCGGCCGCTATCGACGGCAACTGGATGCCGCGCACGGAGCGCTTCGGCATGAAGATGCCGTAAGCCGTGTTGTTACTGGCTCTCCGGTAACTTTTCACGAATGCCGGTAAAATTGCGGGCTCGGTTGGCCGCATGGTGCGCTGCCGTCTTTACATAAGGCTTTACCGCATGCAGCGTATGTTAACAGTGATCCTGGCTTGCCTGGGGATGGTCGGCGCCCTCGCCATCGATACCTATTTGCCATCCATCCCGGCGATCGGGCGCGAATTTGCCGTCGGCCCGGGGGCGGTGCAGCAAACGCTGAGCGTGTTCCTGTTCACCTTTGCTTTCATGATGCTGTTCTACGGCACCTTGTCGGACTCCTTCGGGCGCCGCCCGGTGATCCTGATCGCGCTGGCGGTGTACACGCTGGCCTCGCTGGGCGCGGTGTTCGCGCCCAGCTTCGGCGTGCTGCTGGCCTGCCGCGCCCTGCAAGGGCTGGCGGCGGGAGCCGGCTCGGTGATCGGGCAAGCCATCGTGCAAGACCGTTTTTCGCACGACCAAGCGCATGCACAGCGCATCATGTCGCACATCATGATGGTGTTCGGGCTGGCGCCGGCCATCGCCCCGGTGCTGGGCGGCTACCTGCACGTGCACTTTGGCTGGCGCTCGACCTTTGTATTCCTGGCCATGTTCGGCGCCTTGATGATGCTGCTCGTGTATCGCGGTCTGCCGGAAAGCTTGCCCAAGGCGCAGCGCCACGCTTTTCATGGCCTTGCGATCGCAAAAAACTATCTGAAGGTGCTGCGCCATCCGCAATTCCTGCTGTTGTCGCTGGCGGCCGGGCTGGCGTTCAGCGGTTTGTCGCTGTATATCGGGTCGGCGGCCAATTTCGTCATGTATATTCTTCACCTGCCGGAAACCGCGTTCGCGTGGCTGTTCATTCCGATGATCGGCGGCATGGTGGTCGGTTCGGCGTGGGGCGGCAAGGCGGCCGCGCGGATTTCCCCGGCAAAGATGATGTGGCTCGGCTTCGGCATCATGGCGGCCGGGAGCGTGATCAGCATCGGCTACAACCTGCTGTTCGTGGCCGCCATCCCGTGGGCGGTGCTGCCGCTGGCGGTGTACACCTTTGGCCTGGCGGTGGCCATGCCGGCGATCCAGGTGGGCGCCTTGTCGCTGTTTCCGGATAACCGGGGCCTGGCCTCGTCGATGATGTCGTTCATCCAGATGATGGCGTTCGCGCTGGTGTCGGGCATGCTGGCGCCGTTGCTGTTCGACAGCGCGCTGAATCTGGCGTACGGGGTGGGTGGCTCGCTGGTGCTGAGCTTTTTGTGTTGGCGCTTGAGTTTGCTGGTGGCGCGGCCCGCGGTGCGGGTGGCGTAAGCGCCGCCGTTCCCGCCCGGGGCGGTAACGGCGGTGTGACAGGCTGTCAGCGGCTGTGCGTCTTCATGGCGGCGGCGACCTCGCGCTTGCCGTCGCGTTCTTTCTCGGTGGCGCGCTTGTCGTGCTGCTTCTTGCCTTTGGCAAGGCCAATCTCGCACTTGACGCGGCCACCCTTGAAGTGCAGGTTGATCGGCACCAGGGTATAGCCGGAGCGCTCGACCTTGCCGATCAGCTTATCGACTTCGGCGCGGTGCAGCAGCAGCTTGCGCGTGCGCACCGCTTCGGGGTGGGTAAATGACGACGCGGTCGAGAGCGCGCTGATGTGCGCGCCGAACAGGAACAGTTCGTCCCCGCGTACGACCACGTACGCCTCCTTGATCTGGACGCGCGAATCGCGAATCGCCTTGACTTCCCATCCTTCGAGCACGATACCGGCTTCGTAACGGTCCTCGATGAAGTAGTCGTGGAATGCTTTTTTATTGTCAACAATACTCATGAAATGGCTAAAGTGCGCGGTTCGGTTAAACTACTGATGCAACATACCCAACATCATAGCAAACGGTTGATTAATGGCAGTAGTACACAAAACAGTATTTTTGGCTTACAGCGCCGAACAGATGTTCGACCTTGTGGCCAAAGTGGAAGATTATCCCAAATTCCTGCCCTGGTGCGGCGGCGTGAAGCTCATCGAGCGGACCGACGACTCACTGACGGCCAGCCTGGCGATTCACTTCCACGGTGTGAAGCAAAGCTTCACGACCCGCAATATCAACACGCGGCCGACCCAGATGAAAATGAAACTGGTCGACGGCCCGTTCAAGTGCATGGACGGCACCTGGACTTTCAAGGCGCTGCGTGCCGATGCCTGCAAGGTCGAATTCGACCTGCACTACGAATTTTCAAGCATGATACTCGAACAATTGATCGGGCCGGTGTTCGGCGTCATCGCCAACAGCATGGTCGACTCGTTCTGCAAGCGCGCCGAGACGGTCTATGGGTGATTCCGTGGCTGATTCCGTGGTTGATGCCAAGCCTGATCCGGCGGGCGGGACGTTCACCGTCGAGGTCTGCTACGCCACCTCCCTGCGCGAGTACCTGCGGGAGCTGACGGTGGAGCAGGGCTGTACGATCGAACAGGCGATCATCCGCAGCGGCGTGCTCGAGGCGATTCCGGGGATCGACCTGGCGCTCCAGCCGGTGGGCCTGTACGGCAAGAAAAAACCGCTGGACACCGTGCTGCGCCCGCGCGACCGCATCGAAATCTACCGGCCGCTGGTGGCCGACCCCAAGGAATCGCGCCGCAAGCGGGCCGAAAAGAAGGCGCAGCCGACCTGAGCCGCCGCGCCCGCAACGCCTATTTGCAGGCCTGGGCGATGTTTTTGTTGGCGCGCGCCACTTCGGCCGCGCGCTGGGCGTCGTCCATGTACGACGCGTCGCCATTCTTGTCGGTGGTGGTCACGCGCGTGCCCTGGTCGAGGTTGCGCTTGTAGGTGCGCGCGCCTTCGCAGGCAGCCTTGTTGCGGGCCTTGTCGGCCGCCGCGGTGCCAGCCTTCTTGTCCGCCTCTTCCTTGGCCTTGGCGCGCTTGCGGTAGTCCGCTTCGCGGTCGGCCAGGCTTGGCGGCACCTTGTCGTCGGCGGCGGCGGGCGTCGTGCTCGGGACGCTGATCGCAGGGGCCTCGCCGGCTTTGGCCGCGCTGCCGCCCGGCTGCTTGAGGATGTTCTTGGCCGGGATGCCCGGTGGTGGCGGACGATCCGAGAATTGCTTGGTGCCATTGGCGTCGACCCATACGTATTGCGCGTAGGACACAGAGGCGAACAGCATCAGCGCGCCTCCGGCCAGCAGCTGCAATGTTCGTTTTGCGATAAGGTTGGCCATGTGAATCTTTCCGTTAGTAATCAATCCCCGATTTCACCGTGATTTGTCCGGCTTGTCAACGAACTTGGCGGGATTCCGGGCATTTTGAGGGCTTCACGAGACGGCGCACGGGAACTTCTGTATAATTCACTTTTGCGCCAATAGGAAAATGCTATGCGTCTACTTCAAAAAGCACTCACGTTCGATGATGTGCTGCTCGTCCCGGCTTACTCGAATGTCCTCCCAGCCGACACCTCCCTCAAGACCCGCCTGACCCGTAATATCGCCTTGAACATTCCCTTGCTGTCGGCAGCGATGGATACGGTCACCGAGGCGCGCCTTGCCATTGCCATGGCGCAGGAAGGCGGGATCGGCATCATTCACAAGAATCTGTCGCCCAAGGACCAGGCCCGCGAAGTAGCGCGCGTAAAACGTTTCGAGGCCGGCGTGCTGCGCGATCCGATCACGATCCCGCCGAGCATGAAGATCCGCGACGTGATCGCCCTGACCGAGCAGTACGGCATCAGCGGCTTCCCTGTCGTCGAAGGCAAGACCGTGGTCGGCATCATCACCAACCGCGACTTGCGCTTTGAAGAAGAGCTCGACGCCGAAGCGCGCGAGAAGATGACCCCGCGCGACAAGCTGGTCTACGTCAAGGAAGACGCCGACACGGCCGAAGCGAAGCGCCTGATGAACAAGCACCGCCTCGAGCGCGTGCTGGTCGTCAACGACGAATTCGAACTGCGTGGCCTGATCACCGTCAAGGATATCCAGAAGTCGCACGAGCACCCGTTCGCCTCGAAAGATGCGCAGGGCAAGCTGCTGGTCGGCGCCGCCGTCGGCGTCAGCGCCCGCGACGAAGAGCGCATCGAGCTGCTGGTCGCCGCCGGCGTGGACGTGCTGGTGGTCGACACCGCCCACGGCCATTCGCAAGGCATCCTCGACCGCGTGAAGTGGATCAAGGTGCGCTTCCCGCACGTGGACGTCATCGGCGGCAACATCGCCACGGCGGCCGCCGCGCTGGCGCTGGTGGAACACGGCGCGGACGCGGTCAAGGTCGGCATCGGCCCGGGCTCGATCTGCACCACCCGCATCGTCGCCGGCGTCGGCGTGCCGCAGATCACCGCCATTTCCAACGTGGCCGAA
The DNA here is from genome assembly GCF_011682065.1 of Massilia rubra. Lineage (GTDB taxonomy): Bacteria > Pseudomonadota > Gammaproteobacteria > Burkholderiales > Burkholderiaceae_D > Telluria_A > Telluria_A rubra. Next base: position 146,289 of record NZ_VUYU01000013.1, read on the forward strand.
GCGCTGGCCGGCACCGGGGTGCCATGCATCGCCGATGGCGGCATCCGCTTCTCGGGCGATATTTCCAAGGCACTGGCGGCGGGCGCATCGAGCGTGATGATGGGCTCCATGTTCGCCGGCACCGAAGAAGCGCCGGGCGAAGTGATCCTGTACCAGGGCCGCAGCTACAAGTCGTACCGTGGCATGGGTTCGCTGGGCGCGATGGCGGACGGCTCGGCCGACCGTTACTTCCAGGACGCGGCGGCCAAGGCCGACAAGTTCGTCCCGGAAGGCATCGAAGGCCGCGTCGCCTACAAGGGCAGCGTGCTGGCGATCATTTACCAGCTGGTCGGCGGCGTGCGCCAGTCGATGGGTTACTGCGGTTGCGCCTCCATCGACGAGCTGCGCGAAAAAGCGGAGTTTGTCGAGATCACCTCGGCCGGCATGCGCGAATCGCACGTGCACGACGTGCAGATCACCAAGGAAGCGCCGAACTACCGTTCCGGCGAGTAAAGGCACACACAACGCGGCGACCGGATCGCCGCGTTGTTCGCAGCGCGGGCGTCCGTTGCCCGCGAGCGCCGCGTAGTGACACCAATCGGCACCAATTTTGCAATTTCTCCTGGCCCTCCATGCACTCTAAAATTCTCATCCTCGATTTCGGTTCCCAAGTCACCCAGCTGATCGCCCGCCGCGTGCGCGACGCCGGTGTGTTCTCCGAAGTATTTCCGTATGACGTCAGCGACGAATTTGTGCGCAACTACGGCGCCGCCGGCGTGATCCTGTCGGGCAGCCACAGTTCCACCCTGGAAGGCGACGCCCCGCGCGCGCCGCAGGCCGTGTTCGAACTCGGCGTGCCCGTGCTCGGCATTTGCTACGGCATGCAAACCATGGCGGCCCAGCTGGGCGGCAAGGTCGAAAACGGCCTGGTGCGCGAATTCGGCTATGCCGAAGTTCGCGCGCGCAGCCATACCGCGCTTCTCAACGGCATCAACGACTTCGTCACCGACGAAGGCCACGGCATGCTCAAGGTGTGGATGAGCCACGGCGACAAAGTCCTCGACATGCCGCCCGGCTTCAAGCTGATGGGCGACACCCCGAGCTGCCCGGTGGCCGCCATGGCCGACGAGGAACGTCGCTTTTACGCGCTGCAGTTCCATCCGGAAGTGACCCACACGGCGCAGGGCAAGGCGATCATCGGCCGCTTCGTGCATGAAATCTGCGGCTGCAAGTCGGAATGGAACATGCCCGACTACATCAGTGAAGCGGTGGCCAAGATCCGCGAACAGGTCGGCAGCGACGACGTCATCCTCGGCCTGTCGGGCGGGGTCGATTCGAGCGTGGCGGCGGCGCTGATCCACCGCGCCATCGGCGACCAGCTCACCTGCGTGTTCGTCGACCACGGCCTGCTGCGCCTGAACGAGGGCAAGATGGTGATGGACATGTTCGCCAAGAACCTCGGCGTCAAAGTGCTGCGCATCGATGCCGAAGAACAGTTCCTCGGTCACCTGGCCGGCGTGGCCGATCCGGAAGCCAAGCGCAAGATCATCGGACGCGAGTTCGTCGAAGTGTTCCAGGTCGAAGCGGGCAAGCTGAAGAACGCCAAGTGGCTGGCCCAGGGCACGATTTATCCGGACGTCATCGAAAGCGCCGGCAAGGGCAAGAAGGGGCAGACCATCAAGAGCCACCACAACGTGGGCGGCCTGCCGGAAACCCTGAACCTGAAACTGCTCGAACCGCTGCGCGAGCTGTTCAAGGATGAAGTCCGCAAACTCGGCGTGGCGCTCGGCTTGCCGCACGATATGGTGTACCGCCATCCATTCCCGGGTCCGGGCCTGGGCGTGCGGATTCTTGGTGAAGTGAAGAAAGAGTTTGCCGACCTGTTGCGCCAGGCCGACGCGATCTTCATCGAAGAACTGCGCAATACCCCGTGCGAGCTGCCGGCGCTGGAAAGCATCGACGCCGGCGCGGCGCCGAAGAACTGGTACGAAGCGACCAGCCAGGCGTTCGCCGTGTTCCTGCCGGTGAAATCGGTGGGCGTGATGGGCGATGGCCGCACCTATGAATACGTGGTGGCGCTGCGCGCGGTGCAAACGCTGGACTTCATGACGGCGCAATGGGCGCACTTGCCGCACAGCTTGCTGGGCAAAGTTTCCAACAGGATCATCAATGAAGTGCGCGGAATCAATCGCGTGGTTTATGATATTTCCGGCAAGCCACCGGCGACCATCGAGTGGGAGTGATGATGTCGTGCCCGGGCCGGCAGGCGCGGGCACTAAACGCGTACTAAGCCAGTAAGGAGCCTCTGATTCCAGGGGCTTTTTTTCGCCTGGATGGCAGGGGTCGGCAGTAGAAGGCGGGGTCGCCGCTTCCCCTGTCGGCCGCTCGCCCGCTACAAGAACGCCAGCTCGGCCTGGCCTGAATGGGGCGCTGCGGCGTGTTCGCCGCCGTGCGCGTGGCGGCGCTCGTCCTTGAATTGGTAGGGTGGCAGGGCGCCGCTGGCGCGCCAGATGCCGGGAAGATGGGCTGAACTGGCCGTCAGGTCCGGTAGCAGCAGCGCGGTGGCGTGGCACACGACGTCATAGCACTCGCAGACATGCGCGTGCAAGCCGCTGCGGCTGAGAACGGTGACATGGCCGCGGCGCCAGCGGATGATGCCCAGTTCCTGCAGCCAGCGGGCGGCATCGGTCACGCCTTCGCGGCGCACCCCGATGATGCCGCCGATTTCCTCCTGCGTTGCGGCCAGCTCGTTCGATGATGAGCGATCGAGCATTTGCAGCAAATAGCGGCACAGGCGCTGCTTGGTGCTGTGGTGGCTGTTGCATGCCGCCAGCTGCGAGACCTGCATCAGGCGCGCCTGGGCATAGCGCAGCAGCAGGCGCAGCAATGGTCCCTTGTGGTAGAACTCCGCCATCAGTCGCGCCGCGCTGAGCCGGTAGGCGTAGCCGCTGGTCTGCACGACGGCGCGACCGGCGGACCTGTCGCCGCCCATGAACAAGGGGACGCCGAGCATGCCTTCATTGCCGACCCGATTGATTTCCGACGTGCCGCCGTTTTCCAGCAGATAGTCGATCGACATGGTTGCCGTGACCGGGAAATAGACGTAGTCCATTTTGCCGTCCACCTGGTACAGCACATCGCCGCGCTCGAGGGCGATCAGTTCCAGATAGGGCGACAAGCGGTGATACTCGGCGCGCTCGAGTTCGGCCAGAAGGCGATTTTTGGTCGGACTCAGTATGGTAAGCATGGCAATGTTCCTGATAGGTGGCGCACGCGACCGTGCGCAAACCATCACCTTGTGCTTGTGTGGTCAATAAGTCCGTGCGCTGGCGCACATTCATTCTCGCGCCAACGCCCTGGCAAGGCGCCCTTGCGCGCCGGTCCCGGCAGGCGGGAGCCGCCCCGGCGCGCCCGCGTTCAGTCCGCGATCAGTTTGAACTCCTTGAGCAGATCGCTGATTTCTGTTCCCTCCAGCTTTCTCAGGAAATACTCGCGCACGAAGGCCGGCCCCGGAATGTCGAGCTGCTTGCCATCGCGCAGTGGCGTCACCGCCGCCAGCAAGGTGCGGATGTCATAGGTCGAATTGAACACTTCCGGCACCCCGCGCTCGACATCGAGCAGGGTGTAGACCGCTTCCATCGCCGTGCGCACCGAGTATTCGGTGGTGAAAATGCAGTCGCGCTCGCGGGTCTGGGCAAACTGGCCGATGAAGGCGAAGTTGGCGGCATCCGCCGGCACGATGGCGGGCCGGTCGCCGGCCTGGCGCGGCATGAAGAAGGCGGTGATGTAGGGCATCATGACCGGCACCGTGCTGGCGGCCGTGGCAGCGAGCTCGGCAATATCCTCGACCGGTACGCCCAGGTGGTACAGCCATTCCTGGGTGATTTCTTCGCCGCTGCAATCTTGCATGGGCTTTTTGACGTAGTCGCCCGGCACGTCGACGAACAGCGCGTACAGCCAGCCGACCAGCTGGTGTTTCGGCTGCTGCTTGAAGTGCGGCTGGCGGCTCATGGTCCAGCTCATCAGCCAGGCCGAATCCTTGACCGTGACGATCCCGGCGGTGACAACCTTGCCGCTGAACGGATCGCGCTTGGCGATTTTCTCGATGTAGGGAGGAATGCGCGCATCGAGCGTGGTGATGGTGGCCGATTCCCACTTGGTCTGGGCGATGTGCGCGCCGAACACGTCGGGCCGGCCGAACGCCCCATCCTTTGCCGCGATGCGCCGCCACAGGTCCCAGGCCGGCGCCGGCCCCTCATTGAGTCTGGCTGGCGTATGGTGGTCGCCATTGTCGGAATTTTCCGTCAGGGAGCCGATGGTGACGAAAAGCAGGTCGTCGGCGCCGAGGTCGACGCCGCCGGCGACGCCGTGTTCGCGCCAGTCGATCCTGGTCGCCTGCTTGCGCCCGGGCGCGATGTCGAACTGTACATCGGTGACCTCGACCCCGTAACGGAAAACGACGCCGTGTTCGTGCAGCCATTTCACCAGCGGCAGCACCATCGATTCGTACTGGTTGTAGCGGTTGAATTTAAGCGAAGAAAAATCGGCAAGACCGCCGATATGATGGATGAAGCGGTGCAGATACAGTTTCATTTCGAGGGCGGAATGCCACTCCTCGAACGCGAACATGGTGCGCCAGTACAGCCAGAAATTGCTTGACAGGAAATCCGCGCCGAACACCTCGTCGATGCGTTTGTTTTCCATGGATTCATGACTGGCCAAGAACACCGAGAGCAGATTCTTTTGTGCCCGTTCATTCAAGGTCAGCAGCGCCTTGTCGGCGACATCGCCGCCGCAGTCCTGCGTGACCCGCTGCAGCGACACATTCGGATCGTCCCTGTCGAGACGATAGAACTCGTCGAGGACACTGGCGCCTTCGATCTCGAGCGAGGGAATCGAGCGGTACAGATCCCACAGGCATTCGAAATGTTGTTCCATTTCCCGTCCGCCGCGGATGACGAAGCCCTTCTCGGGCACCTTCAGGCCATCGAGCGCGCCGCCCGCGATGTCTTGCTGTTCGAGGATGGTGATGCGTTGACCGGCCACGCCCGCGTCGCGGATCAGGAAGGCGGCGCCGGCCAGGCTGGCCAGCCCCGAGCCGACGAACCACGCCGACTTGTTGTCGGCGCCCGCGGCCTTGCGCGGACGTACGAAGGCTTCATAATTTCCGCTGCTGTAATGCATGTCTGTTCCCTTGTCGTGTTGTTTGCACTGCCGGCCAAGCGACGCTTGCCGGACAGGCTGCGCTGATCGCGCCTTGCACCGTGCCTGCGATCGCACAAGGCGCGGCGGTGTCGCCACAGCTTGCGCGTGGCCACTCGGGCTGTCAGTGTGTTTGCGCGCTTTCGACCCCGTGCGGACCGTCCGCGCCCGTATTGTTCGCGCGCGGCCGTTTTTTCGCCGCAAAAAGCGGCCAAAGCGCGGCGCCACGCACAGCAATCGCGATCGCGGGCGCACTATCGACGCGTCCGGCGCACCTTGCCCGGCCATGTCGTCGAACCGACTGGTCCCCGGTTCACCCGACCTTCGACGCATTTGCGTCAAGGCAATTCATCTCAGGAGTAATTCATGTCAAAAACCATGCAGGCCGCTTTCGTCGAGCAATATGGACAAGCACTGGTGTTGAGGGACGTGGCCATTCCCGGACCCGGGCCCGGCCAGATCCTGGTCAAGACCGAGGCGTGCGGCGTTTGCCATACCGACCTGCACGCCGCCAGCGGCGACTGGCCGATCAAGCCTGCGCTGCCGTTTATTCCGGGGCACGAGGGCATCGGCATCGTCACCGCACTCGGTGCGGGCGTCACGGCAGTCAAAGAAGGCGACCGGGTCGGCGTGCCCTGGCTCTACTCGGCATGCGGGCACTGCGAACACTGTCTTGCCGGGCATGAGCCGGTATGCGCCGACGCCCAGTTTGGCGGCTTCAGCAAAAACGGCGGCTTCGCCGAGTACATCGTGGCCGATCCGAATTATGTGGCGCATATCCCGGCGGGCCTGGCGGCGCGCGACGCGGCGCCGCTGATCTGCGCCGGTATCACCTCCTACAAGGGCATCAAGGAAACGCAGGCCAGGCCAGGGCAGTGGATCGTCATTTCCGGCATCGGCGGCTTGGGCCACCTGGCGGTGCAGTATGCCAAGGCCATGGGTTTGCGCGTCTGCGCGGTCGATATCGATGAAGGCAAGCTGGCGCACGCGGCACGGCTGGGCGCCGACGCGATGGTCGATGCGCGCAAAGCCGACGCTATCGACATGGTGAAAAGCGTGACCGGCGGCGGCGCGCACGGCGTGCTGATCACGGCGCCTTCGCTGGTGGCGTTCCGGCAGGGCGTGGGCATGACGCGCAAGTTCGGCACGTGCGTGTTAGTCGGCTTGCCTGCGGGGGAATTTCCGACGCCGCTGTTCGATGTGGTGGCCAACTGCATTACGATCCGCGGCTCGTTTGTCGGCAGCCGGCTCGACATGGCCGAGGCGCTGGCCTTTGCGCTGGACGGCAAGGTCAAGGCCGATATCGAGTTGCAGCCACTGTCGGCCATCAATGACGTTTTTGACCGCCTCAAGCGCGGCGACGTGCCGTCGCGTGTGGTACTCGACTTCGGCGCCTGACGCCCGCTTTGGCGGCGGCATCGCCGGTGATGCCGCTGTGGGGGCGCGGGGCGGCGCTTCGGTCCTGGACTGCGTCGTCTCTGAATGCGCGGACCTCAGCGCCGCGTCAGTACGCCCGCCAGCTCACTGGCCTTGCCCGACACAAGGCAGTGCAGCGGGTTGCCGGGCTGCGGATCGAGTTTGACGTTACCGCTATTTTTTTGTACTGCGACTGACCCATGCCCACTGCCATTGACACATACATAAAGAACAACTTCTCCGCGTTGTCGTTCTAGGTCGCCACCAGGGCTCGATCGCGAAGTTCAACAATTCGCCGTAAGCTTGCGGACGTCTTCTCAATCACCGCGGTGCTGTCCTGTTGAATGAAAAAGTGGTCTCCCGGAAACCAGGTCAGCTCGAATTTTCCGCTGGTATGCTCATGCCAGGCTTGCGCTTTGACGGCGTTGACGTGTTCATCGCGCATACCGCCAAAGACGCTGACCGGCGTAGACAAAATAGGGCCGGGAACGTACAGATAGCCCTCGACCAGGGCGAAATCGGCACGGATGGTCGGCAAGACGAGCTCCATCAATTCCCGATTGGCCAACAGTTCGGGCGGCGTGCCGTTGTAGCTCGCAAGCGTTGCGATCAGTTCTTCATCGGCCAAACGGCTGACATTGCGCCCGGGCGTGCGGTGGCCCGGCGCCGCACAGCCGGACAGGAACAGGTGCTCGGGAAGCGCCATCTTGTGACTGACTAAGTAGCGCGTCAATTCAAAGGCAAGGAGCGCGCCCATGCTGTGCCCGAAGATGGCAAATGGCAGGTCCGATTGCTGCGCGATCACGCGTGCCAAGTCGGCTACCAGGCGGGGCAAGGAGCTGACCGCGGGTTCCGCGATGCGACCGCCGCGACCGGGAAGCTGGAAGCTGCAGACTTCAATTTCCTGTCCCATCTTTGCCTGCCATGGCGCGAAAGCAGCGGCGCTACCACCGGCGAAAGGAATGCAAAACAAGCGGATGCGCGCGTTGGCTGAGCGTCGGACGATCAGCGATGGATCCAGCATTGGCATAAATAGTTCCCTCATGGTCGTTGAAAATCTGGGTGCAATGGTAAGTCCGTCCATCCTTGATTTTGTGGAAAGATTGGCAATTGTATAGGAGATTCCTGGCGAAACCGGGGTGGCTCGCGCCATTTTTTTGGGACGCCAACTCCGTAGAGAAAGTTGTCCGTATGGCAGCCTTACCTTTTGCAGAATCTTTTCATAAAGATAAATAGCTGTGATATTCTTCGCAGCCCATTATCGACAATTGCGTTAATCGGTTCCGGCCCGATCGCAGAAACCTATGCCAAACTATCGCGCGTGCGCGTTTGCCGCACTTCCCGCTTTGCTCGCCTGTCCCGCTTACGCCGCCGATGCCCCGCAAGCTACGCCGCAATCCGTGGAAATCAAGGGTGAGGCAGGCAAATACAATGCACGCAGGGACGATACCGCTGCCAAAGTCGTGGTGACCGAGGCTGAGATTGCGAAATATGGCGATACCTCGCTAACCGATGTGCTTAAGCGCCAGGCGGGCATTACCCTGGACGGGGCGCCGGGGCAGGGCGGCGGGATCCGTATGCGCGGTTTAGGCAATGGTTACACACAGATCCTGATCAACGGCGAAGCAGCGACTCCGGGTTTCAGTATTGACTCGCTGGCGCCTTCCTTGATTGAGAAAATCGAAATTTCGCGCACCGCGACAGCCGATACAAGTACCCAGGCGATTGCCGGGAGCATTAATATCATTCTGCGCAAGAGCGTCAAGGCCGGACGACGCGAGGCAAAGGTGACACTGGGTACGGCGGATGTGGCAAAGACGCTCAATTCGAGCCTGATGATTGCGGACAAACTGAAAGATTTTTCTTATTCGGTGGGCGCGAACTTCAATGCACTCAATTTTAATCAAGATCCCGACATAGTCGAGCAAGAGGACGATGGGCAGGGACATCTCACGGCATTGCGACGCGCGACGCGCGCGGACGCCACGCAGCGGCGCATGATGTCGCTCGCGCCGCGCCTGCAATGGGCGCTCGATGGCGGAAGCACGCTCGTGTCGCAATCGCTGTTCAATTTCTCGCGCGTCACGCGCAATGCTCCGCGCAGTTGGAATATTGAACTCGGGGAGCCGCCCCAGATCCTGCGGGACAAGCTCAACTCCCGCGTGGATCAGACTTTATTGAAGTCGGATCTGACCTGGACGCGTCGTATCGATCCGCAATCGCAACTCGAGCTAAAAGGCGGAGGCACGCTGTTGGACGGGGATGCGCGCTTCGCGGAGCTGGGATTCGGTGGAAATGGTGCGACCGTGTTGGATCGCATCAGCACTGTCGATGAACGGCAGTCGGGCGGGACGTTCGGCGGAAAATACAGGACCCAGCTCATCGACAAGCATACGTTTGTGGCAGGCTGGGACCTGGCGCGCACCAAGCGCCATGAAACCCAACTCCGTACTGAACGGCAGCTCGGGCAGGCGCTCAGCGACGCCACGCAATACCGCTCTGTCGTTGATCGGGCAGCGCTCTTCGCGCAGGACGAGTGGACGATTGACCCAAAACTTTCCTTCTACCTCGGCCTGCGCTGGGAGTCGATTCGCACGCGCAGCACAGGAAACGATTTCTCTCCGGTTGAAAACCGTTCGAATGTGATCAGCCCGATCCTGCAGACGCTGTGGAAACTGCCGAATAGTGACAAGGACCAGGTGCGCCTGGCCCTGAGCCGTACCTACAAGGCCGTAGAACCGGCGCAGTTGGTTCCGCGCCTGGTCCGCGCCCTGGAAAATAGCAGCGTTACACCGGATCTGAGTGGCAACCCCCTCCTGAAACCAGAACTGGCATGGGGACTGGATGCGTCCTACGAACATTACTTCACAGAAGACTCACTCATCAGTATTTCGGCGTACACCAAGCGCATTGATGACTTTATCCGCCCCAATCTCCGTTTCAACGGCGAGCGGTGGGTGCTGGCGCCGACTAACGATGGACGGGCCCGTACCCATGGCGTGGAAATCGAAACGAAATTCCCTTTGAAGTTGATGTGGAATCAAGCTCCGGCCATCGACGTGCGTTTCAGCCTGGCGCGCAATTGGTCAAGCGTGGACCAGGTGCCCGGTCCGGATAACCGCTTCGCCGATCAGACACCGGTTTCGGCCACCACCGGCTTGGATTATCAAGCCAGTCCGACTTTTAGCGCGGGTGGCACTTTTACCTTCAGTAACGGCGGACCGCTCCAAATTTCGCGGACCCAATTTACCTATGCGACCGTCCGGCGCGACCTGGATCTGTATGCGCTCTGGAAGCTCAATCCGCGCTACCAGGCGCGCCTTTCCGTCATGAACCTGCTTGGTCAATCATATCGATTCGTTAATGGGTATCGGGATGGTTCGGGGAGCCATCAGCTGTCCACCGAATATCCGGTTTCCCCCTTGCTGCGCATTACCTTGGAAACGGTCTTCTGATCGTTGTGAACCAGTCGCCCGGTGCTCACCTGGGCGGATGCTGGCGCGCCTTGGCGGGCAATCCTGTCCAGGGCGCCGCATGGGCGCTGGACAGTCGCCATGGAGGCTAATAGGCCCCGGATTTTTCCAGCTGGGCAAACAGCTCATTGACGTTTTCTTCCAGAAAACCCTCTTCGCCATTGCGCTCAATAAATTCGAAACTCAAGCCTGAATTCTTGTCGCGTGTGGAAAAGACCTGGCGCAGCCCGGCGCCGTGAATGACAGACGTATCAAACTGCAGACCCTGCAATGCCATTTGTTGGCTGGCTGCCTCGGCGCTATCGACCGCCAGCGCGATGTGCGCAACACCCGGACCAAAATTGTCGATCAGGCGCGACACTTGCGACTGCGGATCAGTGCCCTGACACAACACGAACTTGATCCCATTGTGTTCGATCTCGGCCGAGAGCATGCCGCTGCGCTGCCCGGTGATCGTGCGCTTACGCTTCAGTTCAAAACCAAGCACGTTCACAAAAAAGTCGATTCCTTCCTCCAGGTCGCGCACGGCAATGGCAATATGGTCGATTTTATGGAATTTCGATTTGGCAGGGGCAAGCTGATGCGCGACGTTTTTCATGAACGGAGAACCTTGTATCAATAGGTGGGGATGGCGGTCGAATACAGGCCGCAAATGCGGTTAATTTCATACCTCTACGGTTATTCCGCGATGGCGAAAGCGGGCACGCGCGGCTTATCGCGGATCTCGCGAACCTGTCCGCTTTCCATGATGACGAGGCGGTCGGCAATGTCGAAGTAGCGATCATCGTGGCTGATGACGACAATGGCCTTGTTCCGCCCGCGCAGATCCGGCAAAATCTTTCTATAAAAGACTTCCTTGAAGACGGGATCTTGATCGGCCGCCCATTCGTCGAAAACGTACAAATCCCTGTCCTCCAGGAGCGCAACAAGCAGCGCCAGACGTTTGCGTTGCCCGTCCGACAGTGCAAGCGTTGAGAATTTGCCGTTGGTGATCTTTACTTTGTTATCCATGTCGAGCGCGCGCAGGTACGCGCGCAGTTGGTCTTCATCTGCCCCGGGGAAGTCGAATACGCGATCGAACAGATAATAGTCCGTGAAGACTGCGGCAATGTGCTGGCGTAAGCTCTCGCGGGTGGCATCGCCGACCGGCGCTGTGCCGAACTGAAGAGTGCCCTTGGTCGGGGCGTAGTGCAGTGTAAGAATTTTCCCGAGGGTTGACTTGCCCGAACCGTTGCCCCCGACGATAAACGTAATCTGTCCTTTGGCGATGCTCAGGTCAATCGGGCCGATCGAAAATCGATCCACGTGTTCGCTGGCCGGGTGCGCGTACTCCAGCGCCGAGCAGGTGATGACGTCCCAGTGCAGTTGGACAGGGGCAGGCGCCGTATTTTCCGGCGCAATATGCTTGAAGACATTTTGGACATTGCGCAGCGACGCCTTCGCCACCGCAATTTCGGGCAGGGCGACGATAATCGCGGCAACCGGCCCGGCGACGTAGAGTAAGGTCATGAAGATGGCGAGCAAGTCCGCGTTGCTGACCGCGTGATAGTTAACAAAAACGAAGGCGACGATGCCGATCACGAAAAAACAGATCAGATCACCATAGCTGGCCGCGCCGATATAGATCGTGGCGATACGCTTGTCCGTTTGCAGTAAAGCGCTCTCGTGCGCGTGCAAAACCTGCTCCAGATACTGTTCCCTGCGTCGGGCATTGAGTTTGAGCTCTTTCATCCCGAAGATAATCCCGCGCACAGCTTCCTGGGTGGTATCAAAGAGCTGGCGCGAGCGCATATACATGCGCCGCGCAAAATAGATCGGAACCTGGTAGGTGATAATCCCGCAGGCAATGGCGCATAGGACCAGCTTGAACGCCGCGACATTGAGGTACAACAGAAAACCGAGCATACCGACCAGCGTGACCAGATTGGTCAGCAGTGCCGGCAGCGCCTGGCCACCCATCACAATACGTCGAACATCTTCTGTCAGCAGTGCATGCAAGCGGGCCGGACCCAGCTGTTCCAGCGCCGCCACGGAAGCGCTCAAGATCCGCTCGCACAGTTCGATCCGCAATTGCGAGCTGATATCCATGGCGACGCGCGCCAGGATGACGCGCGAAAGCGTCCTTGCGAATAGAATGAACAAGCACATGGACAGGAAGATGGCGGCGAAACCAGCATGGCTGACCTCGACGAATAAGATGGTGCGTGTCGTACTTTCCGCCGCGGCCAGGCCCTCGGTCTCGCTCGACAAAGAACTGATGACCAATGGGATCAGGAAGGCATAGCAGAAGCCAGCCAGAGAGCCCAGCAGCATCGAGAAGAAAACCTTGTTCGGGGCTTTTTTCCCCAACGCGTCGAACAGGTTCATTGGCCCGTCTCCTGACGCGGCGCACGGGGCGACAGGGTGAGTATGCTCAACTGCGATCGCGGCCGCATGGCGCGCAATTGTGCCTCTTGAAACGGCTGGACCATATCGGCATAGTGCTGGCTGATGATATTGCCCGATTGGCCTGTGGAGTTCATATACAGGTGGCCGCGATCCGGCGACAGCGCCATGATTTGCCGGAAGCCGGCGCCAAACGTTTTCTGATAGCCGTCCGCCGCATGAAACACATAGTTCGCGACGTCGATCGTGTCCTCCGAGCCACCGCTTTCGATACGCTTTTCAAAGTACGCATTCAGCGGTTTGACGTTGCTGAACGGCACGTGGCGGTAAACGCTGCCATGCAGGCTGCCCCAGGTCCATCCACGCATGTCCGCACCTCCCAGTTTGGTCAACTGCAAAATTGCATCGTCCAGCGCGAGCGACATCAGGCTGGTGCAGGATGCGGGCGCTACGGCCGGTTGCGGCGCGCACCATGTCTGGGTTGGGTCGGTGAGCGCGGCCCGCACCTGCTCCAATGAGGTGTCGGCAACAAAAGCGTCGAGATAGTGCGCGACGCCGCGTTGATTCCAGTCGCCCTGCAGTTTCTTGGCGAAAAGGCGTTTGCGCAGGTGCATCATCCAAACGTTGAAGATGGATGCCGCCTGGCTGTCCACGGTCATGGCGCCTTTCCATGTGTTGAGAAAAGCCAGCGCCTGCGCTTGCTGCGGGGTTCGTGGGGGAAATTGCTTGAGTAGCGGCAGCACCTTGAGGGCGGATACGCTGACGAGGTCCGCTTGCATGGTCTGCATGTCGTCCATTGTCAAGCCGCCGGCATGGCTGCGCCGTTCCTCGATCAGTTGGGCGATGCGCTGGGCCCGGCCTGGCGGCGCCCAGTCGTTGGATATAAAGTAAGGATAGCCCGGTTCCAGGAGGTTGTCGTTGGCCGAGACGATATACCCTGCCGGTGGGTTATAGCGGCGCGGCAGTTCGTCGAACGGGATGTAGCGCTGCCAGTTGTACTCGTCGCTCCAACCCGGCACCGGCGCTGCGCCGTCGCCCTTGGCGCGCATCGGTATGCGGCCCGCGCCGATGTAGCCGATGTTGCCGCCATTGTCGGCATAGAGCATGTTCATGGTGGGGGCGACGTGGCTGCGCAGCGCGTCATTGAAGCCACGCCAGTCGGCGGCATAGTTCAGCCGAAAAAATGATTCATAGGTTGTATCGTCGGCACTGAGCGCCGTCCATTGCAGCGCGATCGGCTGGCCCAGTAGCCCGAGCGCATCGCTGACCACCGGGCCGTGGCGTGTATGCCGGATCGTCAATGCGATGGGCGCGATCGGGGTGCGCAAAGCCGTCGGGAAGTCGGGTTTGACGTGAATCGTCTCCTTCCGGTAGCGAAACGTTTCCCATGTCTCGCCCGTACGGTAGCGCGAAGGGGTCGAAGGATCGACTTGTTCGAAGTACAGATCTTGGGTGTCGGCAGGCAAGTTAGTCCCTGTCCAGGCGATCTGGGCGTTGCGGCCGAAGACCACGAGGGGCAAGCCCACCAGGCTCATGCCCGCGGAATCGAGGCGTGCCCCGCGTTGGGTGACGGGATACCAGAGCGAGGGGATTTGCAGACTCAAGTGAGGGTCGCCTGCCAGCAGGGCGTGACGATCCTTGCCCAAGGTTCCCGAGATCGCCCAGGCATTGCTGCCGGCGTAGCGCCCTCCGATGCCAAGCGCTTGCTGGAAGGCCTTGTTCATATTACCGAGCTCCGCGATCTGGGCCGCCGTGGCCTGCGGCGTGGCCGACGCGCGCGCGCTAGCGGTCACCGTTGTCGGAAACAAGAATTGTTGCTCCTGTGACGTCAATGCGGCGCCTGCCAGATAGCGGGTCATTTCCAGATTGAGGTTGCCGGCAAGGTTCAAGGCAAAAATCTTAGTCCACGCCAATGAATCGATGGGATCCCAGCGCTGCATCGGCGTGCCCGTCAGTAAAAACTCCGGAGGCAGGTTGGGATGGCTGTCGATCCATGCGTTCACGCCATTCGCATACGCGGTCAACGATGCCTTCGCATCGTTGCCCAGGCTGTTCCAGGATGCCTTGGCCGATTCCTGGATACCCAGCGTGCGTAACCAGACATCATTGCTGATCATCGAGCGTCCGAAGACCTCGCTCAGCCGGCCCTGTGATGTACGACGCTGCAATTCCAGCTGCCACAGACGATCCTGGGCGTGCACATAGCCCATTGCAAAAAACACATCGTGGTCGGATGTGGCGCTGATATGCGGCACCCCGCTGGGATCGCGTTCAATGGATACGGCCGCGTCAAGTCCTGGCACCTGGATTGTCCCCGACTGTTGCGCCAAGCTGAGGCGCAGCACATAGACTCCGCCCGCGCCGGCCAGGCAGGCCGGCAAGACGATCAGGATCAGCAGGCGCTTGAGCAGGGGATGAGCGTTTTTCAAAAAAATTCCTGGGCGGGTTGAGCGGATTTGCCTGCCGAAGCAGCGCGTGATGCGCGCGGCGGGATGGTTTTGCTTGTCTATCCAATATGGTGAAGTAAATGTTAAAAATAATCAATTGATATTGTTGGCTATAAGGATATACTGGCGCATCTTTTTCGCGAGAGGTCGTTCAATGCTTGCAAGACTGCTGCTCCTTTGCCCGATCCGGCCATTCCCTCAATCGGGTCGGCGACATGCGCGAACGCGCATTCCCGGCGCCACGCCGGATTAATCCGTACGCGCGGATCGCCACCGACGAATCCGATTCCGAACTGCCAAGCACACCATCATTATTCCTGTCCCTAAAGCGTCATGAATTCAATTGCCGATGTATTGCAAAGCCGGGCCACCGAAAAACCTTTGAGCACCGCTTTTACTTTCCTGGGGGAGGGTGAGGGCGGCACTGCGAGCGTGACATTTTCAGCGTTAGACCTGGCGGCGCGCACGGTTGCAGGGCATTTACAGGCGCGCACGGCGCCTGGAGACCGGGTGTTACTGGTTCTGCCTCCCGGGCTGGACTACATCATCGGTTTTTTTGCTTGCCTGTACGCCGGCGTGATCGCCGTGCCGGCGTTGCCGCCGTCAAATCCGCGTCATCTGCCGCGTTTACGAAACATTGCTGCCGACGTAGCCCCGCGCTTGATTCTTTCCGATGAAAAGATCATTGACCGATACGCGCACTCCGCCGCTTTGCCTCTGGGGCAAGACGTTGCCTGGTTCCCGCTCGCGCCCTTGCTCATGGCCGGACCTGCCTGGCGTCATCCAGGTCATGACGATAACGGTAATGCACTCGCATTCATCCAATATTCATCGGGGTCGACTGGTGCGCCCAAGGGGGTGGAAATCAGCCACGCGAACCTGCTTGCCAATTCCAGCCTTAGCCAGCGCACGTACGGTTTGCAGTCGGGCGACGTGATGGTGTCATGGCTGCCTCCGCATCACGACTTTGGACTGGTTGGCGGGATTTTGCTGCCGGTCTTCGTCGGCGCCCACTGCGTGCACTTCGCTCCCGCCGCTTTCCTGATGCGGCCCTACCGTTGGCTGAAGGCGATCTCGGACTACCGCGCGAAGATGACCGGCGCGCCAAATTTTGCTTATGAACTGTGCGCGCGCAAGGTAACACCTGAGCAGAAGTCCGGTTTGGACTTGAGTGTTCTCGAGGTCGCTGTCAGTGGCGCCGAGAGGGTGCGCCCAGAAACGCTTTCGGCATTCGCCCAGGCTTTCGCCGCTTGCGGATTTCGGCCGGAAGCGTTCACGCCCGCCTACGGACTGGCCGAATCGACGCTTCTGGTCTGCGCCGCAACCGCGCGCGTCAGCAATGCCTTGCCGAAGGTAATGCGGGTTGATCGGGATGCCTTGGGGCGTGGTGTGGCCCTGCCTTGCGTGGACCAGGCCCAGTCGCTCGAGTTCGTTGCGGTCGGCGCGGATGAGAAGCAAGCGCCACGCTTTGCGATTGTCGACCCCGACACCCGGCAGGCATTGCCCTGCGGCCGGGTCGGCGAGATCTGGATCCGGGGTGCGTCGGTGGCGCACGGTTACTGGCGCAAGCCGGAAGAAAGCCAGGCGGTCTTCGGCGCTTCCATCGACGGGATTGGTGGACATTTCCTGCGCAGCGGCGACCTCGGATTCATGGCGGAGGATCATCTGTTTATCGTTGGCCGCTCGAAAGAAGTGCTGGTGTTCGATGGTCGTAATTTGTTTCCGCAGGATATAGAGGCGAGCGTCGAGGCGCTTGACGCGGCATTCCGTCCCGATGCGTGCGCGGCCTTTTCGGTCGAACGTGACGACGGCGAGCACCTCGTGATTTTCCAGGAACTCGACTCGCGCGCGGCACCCGTTGCCGCCGGGCTGGAGGAGCGCGTGCGTGAAGCGTTGGCCGATGAGCATGGCGTGATGCGGCTCGAAGCAATGTGCTTGCTCAAGGCCGGGCAGCTGCCGCGCACCTCGAGCGGGAAAATCCAGCGCAGCGAATGCCGCAAGTTGTACAGCGCCGGCTCGCTGGCCTATCTGTGGAGTTGGCATGCCGAACAGCGGTTGCTCGCTGAGCCAGGCCGCGCCCCGGCGGGCGTGACGGAAGTGACGGTGGCCGCCATCGCGGCCGACGTACTGCAACTGCCGAACGTGGCAGCGAACGTCGACCTGTTCTTGCTGGGTGCGCACTCGCTGTCGGCATCGCAAATGTTGATCCGGCTGCATGCTGCCTTTTCTCCGCGCGCAGATGGACTGACTCTGCATCAGTTATTCGAGGCGCGTACCGTGGAAGAGATTTCGCTCAAGATCGACGCTTTGCAGGATCAGATCGAATCGTTCGAAGTGTAATCCGATCCCTTATTGCGCGACGTATTCATTCACCTTCTTACGCCTATGACAATTCCTGAATTGATCGATCTGTTCACCGCGCGTGCCATCGACGTGAAGGTGGTAGACGGTAACATTAAGATCCACGCGGCCAAAGGCGTCGTCGATGACGAGTTGCTGGCGCAGATAAAGAAGCATAAGCAAGCGTTGATTGCCGCCCTGGGCGTCACGGGCGGCGGGGCCATCGTCCCGCGCCGGGACGATGGCATGATCGACTGTTCGTTCGCGCAGCAGCGCCTGTGGTTCCTGGACCGGCTCGACCACGCGGCCGGGGCGGCGTATCACATGCCGGCCGGACTGCGCCTGTCGGGCCAACTGGACACGGACGCGCTGGTGCGCGCGCTGGACCGTATCGTGGCGCGCCACGAAAGCCTGCGCACCTGCTTTGTCGAGGTCGACGGCATGCCTTGGCAGCGCGTCGGCGCGGCGGGGCAGGGCATGGCGCTGGCGCGCCACGACCTGTCGCATTTGCGCGGGCATGAGCAGGAACAGGCTTTGGCCGCGCAGGCGCAGGATGAGAGCGCGGCGCCGTTCGACCTGGCGCGCGGGCCGCTGATCCGCGCGCGCCTGCTGCGCCTGGGCGAGCGCGAGCACGTGCTGCTGGTGACCCAGCACCACATCGTTTCCGACGGCTGGTCGGTGGGCGTGCTGGTGCGCGAATTGACGGCGCTGTACAGCGCCTTCAGCCAGGCGCTGGAGGATCCGCTGGCGCCGCTGTCGATCCAGTACCCCGATTACGCACTCTGGCAGCGCGCCTATCTGCAGGGCGAACGACTGGAACGCCAGCGCAGCTTCTGGAGCGCGCACCTGGCCGGTGCGCCGGCGCTGCTGGAACTGCCGACCGACCATCCGCGTCCGGCCCGCCAAAGCCATGCCGGCGCCAGCGTGGCGTTCGCGCTGCCGGCCGCGCTCACGGCGCAGCTGCAGGCGCTCGGCCAGCGCCACGGCGCCACCCTGTTCATGGTGCTGCTGGGGGCGTGGTCGGTGTTGATGAGCCGCTTGAGCGGACAGGACGATGTGGTGATCGGCACCCCGGTGGCAAACCGCCAGCGCGCCGAGGTCGAGCCCTTGATCGGCTTTTTCGTCAATACCCTGGCCGTGCGCGTGCGGCTGGACGCCGATCCGAGCGTGGCGCAGTTGCTCGAACAGGTCAAGCACACCATGCTGGACGCGTACGCGCATCAGGACATCCCGTTCGAGCAAGTGGTCGAGGCGGTCAAACCGGTCAGGAGCCTGGCACACAGTCCCCTGTTCCAGGTGATGCTAACGCTTAATAACACGCCACAAGGCAGCGAGCTGTCCCTGCCGGGCTTGCGGCTGGCGAAGCTCGAGCAAACCACCACCACCACCCAGTGCGATTTGTCGCTCTCGCTGACTGCGGTCGATGGTGCTCTCGATGGCGAGCTGGTCTTCGCCAGCGACTTGTTCGAACCAGCCAGCGCCGAACGCGTGCTGCTGTACTGGCGGCGCATTCTGACGACGATGGCGGACCCGGCGTACCAGCAGCACGTTGGCCGTATCCCCTTGCTGGCTGCGCCGGAACGCGATTTTGTACTTGCCGGATTGAATAGCCAGCAGACGGTGTCTCCCGCGAGCGAGTTGGTGCATCAACTATTTGAAGCGCGGGTGCTGGCCGCGCCGGCCGCGCCGGCGATCGTGTTTGGTGAGCAATCGCTGAGCTACGACGCGCTGAACCGGCGCGCCAACCGCTTGGCGCACTGCCTGATCGCCCAAGGCGTGAAGGCCGACGACCGGGTTGCGCTGTGCATGGCGCGCGGCCCGGACCTGGTTGTGGCGATGCTGGCCATTCTCAAGGCCGGCGCCGGCTACGTGCCACTCGACCCGGCCTATCCGGAGCAACGGCTGGCCTGGATGCTCGACGACAGCGCCCCGAGCGCGCTGGTCACCGACGCCGATGGCGCCGCGCGCTGGGATGGACGCTTGCCCGGCTGTCCGGTGATCGCCCTGGCCGGCCCTGGCAGCGGCGCGCTGGCGGGCCAGCCGGACGGCAATCCGGACCCGTCCAGCCTGGGACTGGGGCCGTCCCATCTTGCCTACGTCATCTATACCTCCGGCACCTCCGGCCAGCCCAAGGGGGTGATGGTCACGCACCGCAATATCGCGCAGCATATCGCGGCCTCGATCGCGCACTACGGCATCGGCGCCGGCGATTGCGTGCTGCAATTCACCTCGATCAGCTTCGACCCGTCGGCCGAACAGATCCTGTGCGCGCTGGGCGCAGGCGTGCGCCTGCTGCTGCGCGGGGAACACGTATGGACACCGGAGGAACTGGGAACGCTGCTGCGCACCCATGCGGTGAGCGTGGCCAACATCGCGCCGGCCTACTTCGCCAGCCTGGGCGACACCCTGGCCCAGGCCGATTCGCTGCGGCTGCTCATTGTCGGGGGCGACAAGCTGGGGCAGGCCGCGCTGGAGAGCTTGCCGGTCGGCTGCACGCTGCTCAACGCCTACGGCCCGACCGAAACGACGGTCACCGCGACCACGTTCGCGCTCGCGGCGGGCGGGCCGGTTCCCGCCGCCATCCCGATCGGTAAGCCATACGGCAATACCCGCGTCTACGTGCTGGACGCGTATCTGCAGCCGGTGCCGCTGGGCGTCAGCGGCGAGATCCACATCGGCGGCGCCGGCGTGGCGCGCGGCTACCTGAACCGGCCGGAGTTGACGGCCGAGCGCTTCGTGGCCGATCCGTTCAGTCCCGAGCCCGATGCGCGCATGTACAAGACGGGCGACCTGGGGCGCTGGCGCGCCGACGGCCAGCTCGAGTACCTGGGGCGCAACGACTTCCAGGTCAAGCTGCGCGGCTTTCGCATCGAGCTCGGCGAAATCGAGGCGCGCCTGGTGGCGTGCGCGGGCGTGCGCGAAGCGGTGGTGCTGGCGCTGGCGCCGCCACAAGGGAAGGGCGACGCGCGCCTGGTCGCGTACCTGACGGCCAGGCCGGAAGGCGACGCCTCCGCGCTCGAGCCGGGCGCGCTGCGCCAGGCCTTGCTGGAGCACCTGCCCGAGTACATGGTGCCAGGCGCGTTCGTGACGCTGGCGGCGCTGCCGCTCACGCCGAACGGCAAGCTGGACCGCAAGGCCTTGCCGGCGCCGGATGGCGCGGCACTGGCGCTTGCGCGCTACGTGGCGCCGCAAGGGGCCACCGAACAAGCGCTGGCCGCCATCTGGCAAGAACTGCTGGGGGTTGAGCGGGTCGGCCGCGAAGACCATTTCTTCGACCTGGGCGGGCACTCGCTGCTGGCGGTGCAACTGGCCTCGCGGGTGCGCCAGCGCATGGGGGCCGAGCTGCCGCTGCGCACCCTGTTCGCGCGCCCACTGCTGCGCGAGCTCGCTGGCAGCCTGGCGCAACTGGCGTGCGCGCCGCTGGCGCCGATTGCGGCGGCCAGCCGCGCCGCGCCGCTGCCACTCTCGTTCGCGCAGCAGCGCCTGTGGTTCCTGGACCAGCTCGACCACGTGGCCGGGGCGGCGTACCACATGCCGGCCGGGCTGCGCCTGTCGGGCCAACTGGACACGGACGCGCTGGTGCGCGCGCTGGACCATATCGTGGCGCGCCACGAAAGCCTGCGCACCTGCTTTGTCGAGATCGACGGCGTGCCGTGGCAGAGCTTCGGCGCGGCGGGGCAGGGCATGGCGCTGGCGCGCCACGACCTGTCGCATTTGCGCGGGCATGAGCAGGAACAGGCCCTGGCCGCGCAGGCGCAGGATGAGGGCGCGGCGCCGTTCGACCTGGCGCGCGGGCCGCTGATCCGCGCGCGCCTGCTGCGCCTGGACGAGCAAGAGCACGTGCTGCTGGTGACCCAGCACCACATCGTTTCCGACGGCTGGTCGGTGGGGGTGCTGGTGCGCGAATTCGCGGCGCTGTACACGGCCTTCAGCCAGGCGCTGGACGATCCGCTGGCGCCGCTGGCGATCCAGTACGCCGATTACGCGCTCTGGCAGCGCGACTATCTGCAGGGCGAACGACTGGAACGCCAGCGTGGCTTCTGGAGCGCGCACCTGGCGGGCGCGCCGGCGCTGCTGGAACTGCCGACCGACCATCCGCGTCCGGCCCGGCAAAGCCATGCCGGCGCCAGCGTGGCGTTCGCCCTGCCGGCCGCGCTCACGGCGCAGCTGCAGGCGCTCGGCCAGCGCCATGGCGCCACCCTGTTCATGGTGCTGCTGGGGGCGTGGTCGGTGTTGATGAGCCGCTTGAGCGGACAGGACGATGTGGTGATCGGCACCCCGGTGGCAAATCGCCAGCGCGCCGAGGTCGAGCCCTTGATCGGCTTCTTCGTCAATACTCTGGCTGTGCGCGTGCGCCTGGACGCCGATTTGAGCGTGGCGCAGTTGCTGGAACAGGTCAAGGGCACGCTGCTGGACGCGTACGCGCACCAGGACATCCCGTTCGAACAAGTGGTCGAGGCTGTAAAGCCAGTCAGGAGCGTGGGTCATAGCGCCTTGTTCCAAACCATGCTTGTTCTTAACAACACACCTGGCGCCGTTCCAGCCGCGCTACCGGGGTTAACGCTCTCCCTGATCGACAGCGCCACGACCACCTGCAAGTTCGACATGGCGCTGTCGATGGTGGAAACCGGTGCCAGGCTGGAGGGAAACCTGACATATGCCAGCGATCTGTTCGAATCAAGCACCATCGAACGCTTCTTGGGATACTGGAGGACCTTGCTTGATGCCATGGTTGGCGATAAGCCGGGACAGGTCGCGCGCCTGCCCTTGCTCGACGCCGCCCAGCAGCGGACGCTGTTAACGGCGTGGAGCGCAAGGACCGATTACCGGGCTGACGCGTTGATCCATACGGTGTTCGAAGAGCAGGTCGCCGCCAATCCGGATACGCTGGCGATCGCCCACCAGACGGAGCGTTTGAGTTATGCCGCCCTGAACGCGCGCGCCAACCAGTTGGCGCAGCGCCTGTACCGGCTTGGCGCGACAGCCGACTCGGTGATCGGACTGCATGTCGAGCGCGGCGTGGCGATGGTGGTCGGCATTCTTGCCATCCTCAAGGCAGGCGCGGCCTATCTGCCGCTCGACGCGGCCCTGCCGGACGCCCGGATCGGATTCATGATCGAGGATGCGGGCGCCCGGATCGTGCTGACGCAGCGCAGCCTGGCAGGCGCCCACGGTCAGGACTGCGTGGCGCTGTGCCTGGATGATGAACAACTCCTGGACGGATGTCCGGACAGCGCGCCACCGTGCGCGGCCACGCCGGCCAGCCTTGCGTATGTGATCTATACCTCCGGCTCGACCGGGCAGCCCAAGGGCGTCATGGTCGAGCACCGCGCTGTCCTCAATTTGTGGCAGGCGTTGGCGCGCACGGTGTTCGATGGGTGCCAGCGGCCCGCGCGGATCGCGCTGAACGCCGGCATTGCGTTCGACTCTTCCGTCAAAGGGCTGGTGCAACTTCTCTCTGGCCACAGCCTGGTGGTGGTTCCGGCCGACGTACGCGCCGACGGGCATGCCATGCTGGCCTTCCTTGCGCAGCAGGGCATCGACGCTGTCGATTGCACACCGGTTCAGCTCGACATTCTGCTGGCCGCCGGCCTGCTCGACGCCGAACGCCGTCCCGAACGCATCCTGATCGGCGGCGAGGCGATCAATGCGGCAAGCTGGGAGCGCATTCAAGCCGATACCCGGACCCGCTTTTACAATGTGTACGGTCCCACGGAGTGCACGGTCGATGCGACTGTCGGCTTGATCAATGGTGCGCCAACGAGCGTGCACATCGGCGTGCCGATCGCCAATGCGCGGGTGTACGTGCTGGATCGCCATTTGCAGCCTCAGCCTCCCGGCGTCGTGGGCGAAATCTACATCGGCGGGGCGGGTGTGGCGCGCGGCTATCTCAATCGAAAGCAGCTGACGGCGGAACGCTTCTTGGTCGACCCCTTCAGCGAGCAAGCGGCGGCGCGCATGTACAAGACGGGCGACCTTGGCCGCTGGCGCGCCGATGGTCGCCTTGGCTACCTCGGGCGCAACGATTTCCAGGTCAAGGTGCGGGGCATGCGCATCGAGTTGGGCGAGATCGAAGCCGCACTCGCCCAGCAGCCAGGGGTGCGCGCTGCCGTGGTGGTGGCGCGCGAGGATACGCCCGGTAACAAGCGCCTGGTGGCGTATCTGGCTCCCCTGGACGGGGCCGCGCCCGAGGCATTGCCCTTACGCCAGGCCCTGTTGCAAAGCTTGCCGGAATTTATGGTGCCCAGCGTATTCGTGACGCTCGCTACCTGGCCGCTCACGCCAAACGGCAAACTGGACCGCGATGCCTTGCCGGCGCCCGGCCAGGCCGCGCTGGTGCAGTCGCCTTTTGAGCCGCCACAGGGCGATGTCGAGCAGTTCATCGCGCGCATCTGGCAAACCTTGCTCGGTGTCGAGCGGGTCGGGCACAACGATCATTTCTTTGAACTGGGCGGCCACTCGCTTGCGTTGGTGCAGACCCGCTTTCAATTGGAGGAAAACTATTCCGTCAAACTCAATATCAGCCAGCTCTATTCGTTGCCGCGTCTGTGTGAAATCGCCGGTCATGTAGAGCAGCTGCTCGCGCTGCGCAAGGGCTCCACGGGGCGCAGACAGACAGTGTCACTCGATCTTTAATTGCAAGCGCACATGAAAAAACTCCATATTGGCTTGATCAATATCATGCCGAACGCTGTCGAATACGAATGCCTGTTGCGCGCAGCGCTGGAAGACCACCAGCAAGATGTCGAGATCCATTGTATTCGGCTGGAAACCCATCGTTACCACAGCAGTCAGTCCGGATGCATGCCTTACCCGTCGTTCTTCGAGCTCGTTGAGCGTATCGATCTCGATCTTCTGATTCTCAGCGGAGCGCCAGTGGAACATCTGCCCTATGCCGAAATTAGCTATTGGCAAGAGTTGACGACGATCCTCGGTTTCGCTGAACGACGTGTCCGCTCGGTGATGGGGATCTGTTTCGGCGGATTGGCACTGGCAAAATATCTGGGCGTCAACAAGCGCGTGCTGCCGGAAAAGCAATACGGGTTGTTCAACTTCAGGCTGACGCCGGCGGGCGTGCGCAGCCTGGCTGGACAAGGTGCCGAATTTCATCTGCCTTACAGTTCCTGGGCCGAGCTCGACGCGGCCGACGTGGCGCGCTCCGGCCTGGAAGTGGTGGCCAGTTGCGATCAACTCGGCCCGGGCGTTTTGCAGTCGCGGGACCGCAAGTTCTTCATTGTGCTCGGTCATCCCGAATATACCGCCGATACCTTGCGCGCGGAATGGATGCGCGATCAGGCAAAGGCCCTGGCCTACACCCACGCTTTCGACCACGCCTCCTTCGAGCGCATGCGTCAACAACTGCGCGCCGAAGCAGGCAACTTGCTCGCCCACTGGGTGAGCACCCACCTCGTACCCTCCAATCAGCCAACAAGTCTCGTCCATGAATAATCTGCAAGATCGACCTCACGAACCTCGCTTCTATTTGCGCGCGGACGCCTATTCGGAACCCTTGATCCTGAACTGGTATGCATGGCCATACCTGCTTGCACCGGTCAGTTGCGCGATGCATTTCACGGGGCGTCATTATCGTCTGATGCGCTCCTTCGTCGCCAATTCGCATATCCATATCTCTGCCAGCAAAGAAAAGAGCCTGGTGGGCGGCGATTTCGTGAACTGCAGCGCGGACCAGGTTGAGCAAGTACAGGCATTGATCACCCAGTTAGAGGTCGATTACGCCGATTTCTTCGACGTGCGAAAGTCGATCACGGCCCTGAATGCGCTGCTGGAAAAGCAACAGGGTCATTCGCTCGAGAAACTCTATGGCGACATCCCCCCGAACTTGCGCGGCTACGTCGAGCTGATCTACGACATGCAACACCATGCCGATTTTCGCTTGATCGAAGGCTTGCTGTTCGAAGGCGATCTGTACAAGCCCGCAGCGCAGAGTCTGGCGTTCGGGCTGCTGTCGGATGAGGGCGAGCGGCCATTTGTGCTCAGTTCGCCGCGCCTGCCCGATCCGCACTCCCTGCATTTCAACACCGCCTTCGCCAATCCGACGATCGACCGGCTGTTCGCGGCCCGCACGCAGGGATTGACGCACAGCGAACTGCGCGCGCTGCTGGCGGAAATGCCCGCGCAAGGCGGGCTCGACGCGATGGCCCTCTTTACCGAGGCCGCACCGGAACGACGCGGTCAGTCCCGTTCCACGCCGATGCGTATCCGCTATCTTGGTCATGCCGGGCTGTTGATCGAGACGGACCAGTTGTGCGTGGCCATCGACCCGGTGATCGCCTGCCGCGCGTCCGGCGGGGAAGGGGGCGCGCCGAGTTTTGCCGATCTGCCGGACCGGCTCGACTACATCTGCATTACGCACACGCATATGGATCACATGTGCATCGAGACCTTGCTTGAACTTCGCCACAAGACCGGGCAAGTGCTTGTGCCCAAGAATAGCGGCGGGAATATTGCCGATCCTTCCATGAAACTGATGCTCAAGTCGCTAGGTTTTTCGGTGCAGGAATTTGATGAAATGGAAGAGATCACGGTGGGCGCCATGCGCATCAAGGCGATTCCCTTTCTTGGGGAGCATGCCGATCTGAACGTACGTTCCAAGACGGCGTGGTGTTTCACTTTCCAGGATTTCACGGTGTTTTGTGGCGCGGATTCTTCCTGTATCGATCCGGTCCTGTACGAGCGCATCGCCCGCGCGGTCGGCAAGATCGACCTGCTGTTTCTCGGCATGGAATGCGTCGGCGCTCCGATGAGCTGGCTGTACGGCGCCCTGTTTACCAAGCCGGTGGCGCGCGCGATCAATGAGTCCCGGCGCTTCAACGGGGCCGACTTCGCTTCCGCGCAACGCATGATCGACATCATGCGTCCCACTGAGGTTGCCATTTACGCCATGGGCATGGAGCCCTGGTTCAAGTACTTCATGGGCACCGATTATGACGTCAACACGCACCAGATCGAACAATCCGATCGCCTGCTGGCATATTGCAGCGCCGCCGGCATCCACGCCGAGCGCTTGTACGGCAGCCGCCAGTGGGATCTGGAATGCCGCGCTACCCCGGCATAAGCAGGTAACGCGGCGGCGCGCCACGATCCATACCCACCATCGCGGCGGTCGCATTTGACGTGCGGCCGTCCAGGCTATTCAGACCAGTTAGACCATTGAGTATAAGAGACCGACATGAAATTATATGAGCTGATTGAATACATCGACGAACACGGCATCGCCGTCAGCGTCATCAATGGAAAACTGAATCTGGAAGCGCCTGAAGGCGCGCTGACGGACATGGTGATGGATGCGCTGCGCGCAAACAAGGCAGCCGTCGCGGCGCATTTCGGGCGATCGCTGGCCGCGCTGGCAGGCGCCGACGCGCCAGTCGCGGCGGGTGACTATCCACTCTCGTTCGCCCAGCAGCGCCTGTTTTTCATCCAGCAGTTCGATCCCGCGATCGTGCACTTTAACCTGGCCACCGAGTTGACCCTGGCCGACAGCATTGATCCAGGCCAGTTCGTCATCGCCGTTAACCGCGTGGTGAACCGGCATCCGATCCACCAGGTGCGCTACCTGATCGTCGATGGCAAGCTACGCCAGCGTTTCGATCCCGCCGCGCGTTTCCAGACCGATTGCGTCGACTTGCGCGAGCGCGACCCGGAGCAGCAAGAAGCGGCCCTGGCGGCCAGGCGCGAACTGCATGGCAATACCCCGTTCGACCTGGCGCGCGAGCCAGCCGTGCGCGCTTGCCTGTTCATGCGTGGCGCCGCGCCATCCATCCTCATGCTGGCATTCCATCACATTGCTACCGATGCCTGGTCGATTCGCCTGCTGACCGAAGAGATTGTCGCGGAATATCGCCACATCCTTGCCGGTCAGGAAGCAACAGCCGCTGCGCCGGCCCTGGCCTACTTCAACTATGCTGCTTGGCAACAGACTTATCATGCCGAAGGCGGCTTCGAGGTCAGCCGCAGTTTCTGGCAGCAAGAACTGGCGCAACTCGACGGCGCCCTGGAATTGCCCTTCGATGCGGTGCGGCCGGCGCAGCAATCGTACAGCGGCGCATTGCGCACCATTGAACTTGACGGCGCTTTAGGCGCGCAGGTGGGGCGACACTGCGTGCAGCATGGGTTCACCGAGTTCAGCGCCTACCTGGGCGCATACGCGCTTCTGTTATACAAACTGAGCGGTAAGACGGACCTGGTGATCGGCACCGACACCCATGGGCGCGACCATCCCGCGCTGCGGCAGATGATCGGATTTTTCGTCAATCAGTTAGCGCTGCGTATCAACGTCGACCCTCTGCTTGTCTCGTCGCAATTCCTGGCGTCGGTTCACCGGACCGTGCTACGGGCCTTCGACTATCAAGATATGCCGTTCGATCAGATCGTCGATGATTTGAAGATCGAGCGCGATCTCGCCTATTCCCCGGTTTTTCAAGTGAAATTCCTGTTCGACCAGGCCGGCGCGACACGCGCCGGGCAACTGGTGCAAGCCGAGCAACAGCAGGGCGCCACCAAGTCCCAGTACGACCTGACCTTGAAGGTCGAAGCCGATCGCATCGTCGCGTTCTATAACGCCGACCTCTTCAGCGCAAGCACGGTTGATTATTGGCTGCGCTGCTATGTGGAGTTGATCGCGGCCATGGCCAGCCCCGTCGATACCGCACTGGCCGATCTGCTCCGGAACGATCTGGCCGATGCCTTGTGCAAGCCGGAAGCGCCGGCCGACACCCGCCCGTGCGCCAATGTGCTGGCGCAAATCGAACAGGCGATCGCCGCTACCCCCGATGCTTGCGCGGTCGCCGAGGTCGATGCGTGCATTGACTACCGCACCCTCGGTCGGCGCATGCGCCAGTTGAGTGCGAAATTGCGCGCGCTCGGCGTCAAGCGGGGCGACCGCATTGCCGTCTATCTGGATCGATCGATCGATATGACCGTGGCCATGCTGGCCGTCATGAGGGTGGGGGCGGTCTTCGTCCCTCTCGACACCAGTTATCCGCTCGAACATATCCAGTTCACGCTCGCCGACAGCGCCGCGGCCATCGTGATCAGTGAGCGCGACCGCGCCGACGACTTCTGGGATTACTACGGTTTCGTGCTCGATATCGCCGCTTGCGACGACATCGGCGACGTGGCCGAGGACAGCACGGCGTTGCCGCAGCCTGACGATATCGCCTATTTGCTCTACACGTCCGGATCGACAGGCAACCCCAAAGGTGTGTTGATTCGCCATGCATCGCTGGACAATCTGTGCGCATGGTATGTCGATTTCGCTGAAATCGCGCCGGCCAGCCGTGTCATGCTGATGATTCCGATTGGCTTCGATGCATCGATCAAGAACATCCTGGCGCCGTTAATGTGCGGCGCCACGCTGGTACTGGCCGGCTGCGGCCCTTTCGATGCCGAGGCGTTGCTGCGTCAAATCGACAGCGAACGGGTCACTCTGATCAACTGCGCGCCCAGCGCCTTCCACGCTCTTCTGAAGGTCGACCGCCAGGCCGATTTCCGCCGTCTTGCGTGCTTGCGCATGGTTGCACTCGGCGGCGAAGCGCTCGACCTCAAGGCATTGAATTCCTGGCTTGCCAGCCCGCACTGCAACGCCATCCTGGCGAATGTGTACGGCCCGACCGAGTGTGCGGATATTTCGCTGGCCTTCAAGGCCAGCGCGGCGCAATGGTTGCAACGTAAGAGCGTGACGATCGGCCTGCCCATCCCGAACACCCGTGCCTACATCGTCGATCAATACCTCAAGCCGTGCCTGCGCGGTGTCACCGGCGAGTTGCTGATCGCAGGGGCTGGCGTGGGGGCCGGTTACCATCAATTGCCGGTGCAGACGGCGGACAGTTTTGTCGAACTCGACTGGGTGGAGGGCACTGCCTACCGCACCGGCGACTATTGCCGCGTCGACCATGACGGCAACGTGATCTATCAAGGCCGGCGCGATGGCCAGGTCAAGATTCGCGGGAAACGGGTGGAATTGCAGGAGATTGCGCTACGGCTGAGCGAGCTGCTGGCCGACACACGGGTTTCGGTGCAGTTGTATGCCCGCGATCAGGTGGAAATGCTGGTAGCATTCGCCGAAGGAGAGCACGATGGGGAGGCGTTGGCGCAGGCCAGGACCACCTTGGGCGAACGGCTGCCGCGCCACATGATTCCGCATCAGATCGTGGCCGTGGCCCACATGCCGTTAACCGACAATGGCAAGATTTGCGCCCAGAGTTTGTTCAGCCTCTTCGAGGCGCAGCGGGCGGCACGGGCCGACAATGCGGTAGTGGCCCTGGACCCCACCGAGACTTTGCTGGCAGGGATCTGGCAAAGCATCCTGGGAATCGAGGTGTCGGACCGGGCATGCGACTTCTTCACCGCTGGCGGCGATTCCATCCTGTCGATCCAATTGATTGCGCAATTGCGCGAACATGGCTACGCGGTGACCGTGGTCGATGTCTTCAAGTATCCGACCCTGGCCGAACTGGCACAGCACCTTGCTCGCAGCGCTCAGCTGGCCGCGCCGGCGCAAACCGGGACGGTGGCCCCGTTCGCGCTCATTGGCGAGGAGGACCGGGCCTTGGTGCCGGCCGGCGTGGAGGATGCCTATCCATTGACTTCCCTGCAGGCGGGCATGATGTTCCATGTCCTGCTCGAGCAGACCAGCAATGTCTACCATGACGTGTTTTCGACGCAGTTGCGCTTCGACTTCGACGTGGACGTTCTGCGCGCGGCACTGGCCGATGTGCTTGCCCTAAATCCGGTCCTGCGCACCGGCATTGATCTGACTGCGTATTCGGAACCGCTGCAGCTGGTCTATGCGCATGCCGAGCCCTTGTGGGAAGTGATCGATATCAGCGACCTGCCTGATGCGGAACAAGCAGCGTTCGTCGATGCCAAATTCCAGGAAATCAAGCAATCGCGCCTCGATCTTGCAGGTCCGAGCCTGATTCGTTTTCATATTTTGGTGAAAGCGGCCGACCGCGTCCAGTTCATCGTCGATGCGCACCACGTCATTGTCGACGGCTGGAGCATGGCGACGATGCAGCGGCAACTATTTGAACAGTATTGGCACAAAAAATCCGGGAGTGCGCTGTCAGACGTCTTCGACAGCGGCCCGACCCGATTCGCCGACTATGTGGCACGCCATTTGGGCGAACGCGACGATGTTGCCAGCAAAGCCTACTGGGATGCCTACCTTGCAGCCGGCCATGCGTCGCCACTG
This sequence comes from Massilia rubra, assembly GCF_011682065.1. Taxonomy (GTDB): domain Bacteria; phylum Pseudomonadota; class Gammaproteobacteria; order Burkholderiales; family Burkholderiaceae_D; genus Telluria_A; species Telluria_A rubra. The sequence goes on from NZ_VUYU01000013.1 coordinate 176,744, forward strand.
CCGGACAGTTACGCCGGACAAAGCGGGTGCTTTCAGCGTGTCGGACTCGACTTCGCGCCTGGCCTCAATGCAGCGTTGCTCGATTTTTCCACTCACTCGGCGATACCTGTAAAAACGCTCTTCTTGATGGCGCACGGCCAGATGCTGCGCTCTTTCCTCGACGGGGCGCTGGTGTCAAGCGGCGTGACCGACCATGGCCGCCTGGAAGTGCATGGCGCCCAAAACGTTCTCGGCCTGTTCCTGAACGTCCTGCCGGTGACCTTCGACTTTGCCAAGGGCACCTGGCGTGCCTTGGCGGGCGATCTGCAAGGTGTCGACAGTACGCACAAGGCGCACCGCGGCTACCCGTTCGCGGCCATCGCCGCGCAGCATCCGGCGTTGCGGATTGACGCCTTGTTCACGTTCAATAATTTTCACGTCCTTGATGGCTTGTTGGAAAGCCAAAAGATGGAGGTTGGCGCCACCTTCGGGTTTGAAGAAACCAATTTCCCATTGGGCACGCTCGTATCCGGCAATCCGGCCGCCGGTTTCCGGCTTGCCCTCACTACCAGGTTGGCCCTGAGGCCTGCGGACCTCGCCCTGTTGTCTCAGCAGTTCATCCTGGCGTTGAAGTTGATGATGGCAAATTTCGATGAGGGCGTGCCAGGCAGCGGGGAGTTCTTGTTGCCCTTGTGCGTCAATGGCGGGCTGCCAGGTGCGCACTGTGTCAGCGAGCTTGTCTTTGACGGCATGCTCGATGCCGAGTTGCTGGCCCACACCGCGTCACTGATCATTTTCAAGTGCCGTGCCCAACATCCGGACGCGGGCTGGCTGGCTGCGGCTGCGCCATTGTCCTATCGTGAAGTCGGCAGTGAAGGGGCGCACGATCGGCTGGACGGTAGCGGGGCAGGCGAGGCCGCGCTGATTGACATTACTGCGAGCAAGACCGGCCGCAATGTGACATTGATCATCCGTTATGCTGCCGCGCTGGCGGCGCTTCCACATCTTGGCGCCATCGCCAGCGCGAGTTTCGAGCAATATCTGGCGCTTGCCGCGCCGGCGCGGACAGCCCGTGTCGCGCGCGACCGGCAGGCAGGCTGGTATGCCGGATTCGATGCGGGCGCGGACCGCCGTTTCTGGTCAGGACACCTTGCCGATGCCCCCGCGCGCCTGGAATTGCCGGTGGATTTTGCCAGGCAGAGTCAGCGGCAGCGCGCTGCGAGCGCTGTGCCGTTCGTCTTGCCTGCGGAATTGGCCGCGGCGCTTCTCCTTCAAGGCGAGCAGCATGGCGTTGCGCTGTCGGAGGTATTGCTGGGCGCATGGGCGACTTTGCTGAGCCGTTTGGCTTGCCAGGAAGACCTGGTGCTTGGCGTCGAGATCGATGGTTCCTGCCAGGCCGGCGAGGCCGCTGCCGGCGGGTTCACTGACATGACGGCGTTGCGCCTGCAGGTCGATGCGCAATTGAGTGTCGCCGGGCTGCTGGCCCGCATTCGCGCCACGCTCGATGCCGTCGCACCGCATCTGGCGTTTCCCTTCGATCAACTGGACGCCAATTTGCAGTTGCAGCATCAAGTTCAGTTTGTGTTCGGCAAGGAGTTGGCAGCAAGCGCCCAGACCGAACTCGCACTGAGCATGGGCACGCGCGGTGGCGCACTTGGTGGAACTTTGCACTATGCTGATGAATTGTTCAGCGCTGAGACGGCGCAGCGTTTCATCGACTGTTTCATCCATCTGCTCGGCGCATTCGCCGGCGATGCCGCGCAACGCTGTAGCCGCCTGTCGATCCTAAGCGAAGCGCAGCGCGACTTTGTACTTGCCGGATTGAATAGCCAGCAGACAGTGTCTCCCGCGAGCGAGTTGGTGCATCAACTGTTTGAAGCGCGGGTGCTGGCCGCGCCGGCCGCGCCGGCGATTGTGTTTGGTGAGCAATCACTGAGCTACGACGCGCTGAACCGGCGCGCCAACCGCCTGGCGCACTGCCTGATCGCGCACGGCGTGAAGGCCGACGACCGGGTTGCGCTGTGCATGGCGCGCGGCCCGGACCTGATTGTGGCGATGCTGGCCATTCTCAAGGCCGGCGCCGGCTATGTGCCGCTCGACCCGGCCTATCCGGAGCAACGGCTGGCCTGGATGCTCGACGACAGCGCCCCGAGCGCGCTGGTCACCGACGCCGAGGGCGCCGCGCGTTGGGCCGGACGCTTGCCCGCCTGCCCGGTGATCGCCCTGGCCGGCCCTGACAGCGCGGCGCTGGCGGGCCAGCCGGACGGCAATCCCGACCCGTCCAGCCTGGGACTGGTACCGTCCCATCTTGCCTACGTCATCTATACCTCCGGCACCTCCGGCCAGCCCAAGGGGGTGATGGTCACGCACCGCAATATCGCTCAGCATATCGCGGCCTCGATCGCGCACTACGGCATCGGCGCCGGCGATTGCGTGCTGCAATTCACCTCGATCAGCTTCGACCCGTCGGCCGAACAGATCCTGTGCGCACTGGGCGCCGGCGCGCGCCTGCTGCTGCGCGGGGAACACGTATGGACACCGGAGGAACTGGGAACGCTGCTGCGCACCCATGCGGTGAGCGTGGCCAACATCGCGCCGGCCTACTTCGCCAGCCTGGGCGAGACCCTGGCCCAGGCCGATTCGCTGCGGCTGCTCATCGTCGGGGGCGACAAGCTGGGGCAGGCCGCGCTGGAGAGCTTGCCGCCTGGCTGCACGCTGCTCAACGCCTACGGCCCGACCGAAACGACGGTCACCGCGACCACGTTCGCGCTCGAAGCGGGCGGGGCGGTTCCTGCCGTCATCCCGATCGGTAAGCCATACGGCAATACCCGCGTCTACGTGCTGGACGCGTATCTGCAGCCGGTGCCGCTGGGCGTCAGCGGCGAGATCCACATTGGCGGCGCCGGCGTGGCGCGCGGCTACCTGAACCGGCCGGAATTGACGGCCGAGCGCTTCGTGGCCGATCCGTTCAGTTCCGCACCCGATGCCCGCATGTACAAGACGGGCGACCTGGGGCGCTGGCGCGCCGACGGCCAGCTCGAGTACCTGGGTCGCAACGACTTCCAGGTGAAGGTGCGCGGCTTCCGCATCGAGCTCGGCGAAATCGAGGCGCGCCTGGTGGCGTGCGCGGGCGTGCGCGAAGCGGTGGTGCTGGCCCTGGCGCCGGTGCAAGGCCAAGGCGATGCGCGTTTGGTCGCGTACCTGACCGCCAGGCCGGAAAGTGACGCCTCCGCGCTCGAGCCGGGCGCGCTGCGCCAGGCCTTGCTGGCGCACCTGCCCGAGTACATGGTGCCGGGCGCGTTCGTGACGCTGGCGGCGCTGCCGCTCACGCCGAACGGCAAGCTGGACCGCAAGGCGCTGCCGGCGCCGGATGGCGCGGCCCTGGCGCTGGCGCGCTACGCGGCGCCGCAAGGGGCCACCGAACAAGCGCTGGCGGCCATCTGGCAAGAACTGCTGGGAGTTGAGCGGGTCGGCCGCGAAGACCATTTCTTCGACCTGGGCGGGCACTCGCTGCTGGCGGTGCAACTGGCCTCGCGGGTGCGCCAGCGCATGGGGGCCGAACTGCCGCTGCGGACCCTGTTCGCGCGCCCGCTGCTGCGCGAGCTCGCTGGCAGCCTGGCGCAACTGGCGTGCGCGCCGCTGGCGCCGATGGCGGCGGCCAGCCGCGCCGCGCCGCTGCCGCTCTCGTTCGCGCAGCAGCGCCTGTGGTTCCTGGACCAGCTCGACCACGCGGCCGGGGCGGCGTACCACATGCCGGCCGGGCTGCGCCTGTCGGGCCAACTGGACACGGACGCACTGGTGCGCGCGCTCGACCGTATCGTGGCGCGTCACGAAAGCCTGCGCACCTGCTTTGTCGAGGTCGATGGCATGCCGTGGCAGCGCATCGGCGCGGCAGGGCAGGGCATGGCGCTGGCGCGCCACGACCTGTCGCATTTGCGCGGTCATGAGCAGGAACAGGCCCTGGCGGCGCAGGCGCAGGATGAGAGCGCGGCGCCGTTCGACCTGGCGCGCGGGCCGCTGATCCGCGCGCGCCTGCTGCGCCTGGGCGAGCGCGAGCACGTGCTGCTGGTGACCCAGCATCACATCGTTTCCGACGGCTGGTCGGTGGGGGTGCTGGTGCGCGAATTCGCGGCGCTGTACACCGCCTTCCGCCAGGCGCTGGAAGATCCGCTGGCGCCGCTGGCGATCCAGTACGCCGATTACGCGCTCTGGCAGCGCGATTATCTGCAGGGCGAAGCACTGGAACGCCAGCGCGGTTTCTGGAGCGCGCACCTGGCCGGCGCGCCGGCGCTGCTGGAACTGCCGACCGACCATCCGCGTCCGGCCCGGCAAAGCCACACCGGCGCCAGCGTGGCGTTCGCGCTGCCGGCCGCGCTCACCGCGCAGCTGCAGGCGCTCGGCCAGCGCCACGGCGCCACCCTGTTCATGGTGCTGCTGGGGGCGTGGTCGGTGTTGATGAGCCGCTTGAGCGGCCAGGACGATGTGGTGATCGGCACCCCGGTGGCAAACCGCCAGCGCGCCGAGGTCGAGCCCTTGATCGGCTTTTTCGTCAATACCCTGGCCGTGCGCGTGCGCCTGGACGCCGATTTGAGCGTGGCGCAGTTGCTGGAACAGGTCAAGGGCACGCTGCTGGACGCGTACGCGCACCAGGACATCCCGTTCGAACAGGTGGTGGAAACCCTGAACCCCACCAGGAGTTTGAGCCACAGCCCCTTGTTTCAGGTCATGCTCACGCTGAACAACACCCCGCCGGGCGCCGCATTGGCCCTGCCTGGTTTGCGACTGGCCCAGCTCGAACAGCCCGGCACCGTCACTCCGTTTGACCTGTCACTGGCCCTGGTCGAGGTTGAGGGCGGCCTCGCATGTGGCCTGACCTTCGCCACCGATTTGTTTGAAGAGGCCAGCATCAGCCGCCTGATCGATTGCTGGCGTTGCCTGCTCGACGCCATGGCGGGCGATGAGCATGCGCGCACAGGGCGTTTGCCGCTGTTGACCTCGCCAATGCGCAAGCAACTGCTGTCTGACTTTAACGCGAGCAGCGCTTCTTTTCCGGCAGAAAAGCTGATCCACCAACTGTTCGAGGAACAAGTCGTCCTGCAAGCGGCGACGCGCGCCGTGACGTATGAGGGATCGCATTTGTCTTACGGCGAACTGAACGACCGTGCAAACCAGTTGGCGCATTACCTGATCGGGCTGGGCGTGGGGCCTGACGTGCGGGTGGCGATTTGCCTGGAGCGCTCGCTGGACCTGGTGGTTGGCCTGCTGGCCATCCTGAAGGCAGGTGGCGCTTACGTCCCGCTCGATCCCACCTACCCGCGCGAACGGCTGGCCGACATGCTGGCCGATTGCGCGCCCCGGCTTGTGCTCACGCT
>NZ_VUYU01000014.1 GCF_011682065.1 Massilia rubra
ATCTGCCGTTCGGGCAGTGGGACACGACGTTTGCGCAGGATACGACCTTGACCGCAGCGCTATTGGACCGCTTGCTGCATCACGCGCATATCGTGCCGATCGCGGGCGAAAGCTACAGGCTCAAGCATCAGCGCCAGGCCGGCATGATGCGCGGGAGCGAGGTCACTGAAATTGGCTGAACATGTGATGTGTTCGGTGACGGAGGTGTATCAGTTTTAAATCGCTGGCACTACGAAAACTGTATCAGTTTTAAATCGCCGTTGACATCTGTCACCATCCTGATCGTTATAGATCAGAATTTGACAAGAAAAATCTGGCGAATACTTAGTTCATTGGACGACATGTCAAAGTCTGGTCATTACGAAACTGCCGCTGTGCATGGGAGCGTAATCTCTCTTGATCCAATGGCCGCGGATCGCCCCATCGGTATCAATATGACCGTCAAGGGCAAGACCACCATGCGACAATTGCGGGATAGTTTGAATATGAACTTCGTTGCCATTAAATACAGATCCCGACGCTTCTTTTAACTTATTGGCAAATCCATTGCCATCTGGAAATTCTGATGAGCTGGCTGCACTAGCAATGTTATTGCCGAAAAACGGCCGCAGATCCACTTCGTACTCGCCTGATTCCTGTAAGGTGGAATTTTTAGGAACTTTTTCCCTGAATAGTCGAGTCCAAAAGCTGGTTGAAAAGTGGATTGTCCCGTTGGCACTGTTGGAATTTGCCTGTACAGGCTTTCCCCGCATCAGTTGAAATGAAATTGCCCATTTTCCTTCTAGCCTGCAGCATGGCGGTGCAGAACTCACCATCTCAAACATCACGGGCGTCGTCTTTCCGGCGACGACAGCCATATTCTGCTTGACGCTAATTAAATCATCGCGAGATGCGAAAACTGTAACCATACCCGGCTCCAGGATATTGATTCTAAAATGTCCTGCTTCATCGGTAATGGACCCGAGAGAATTTGCCGCGACCATGACATTTTTCAACGGCCTCCCGGTTGACTTGTCGCGTACCTGTCCTTCTATATTTCCACGCGTGCGAGCGTGCTCCCTATCGCGTATAAGTTGTTGCTGCGCGACATAAGCATCCATTTCTTTGCCCCTTGCGTCCACATCAATTGACTGAGTGGAATTTTGGCTTTTTGCGCTAGGAACCCACCATACCAAAGATAGTGCGATGGACACGGCCAAACACTGGAGCAGACGCCTTTTTGCCGTTGACGCAACAGTTATGGGAGATGTCTTTTTCATAATTTCATTTCATCGATGCAAGTAGTTGAGTGAGCCAGCAAATTCACCAAGCTATAGAACTAACTAACGGGGACCTACCAGTTGAGCTGCAACGTGGCGCGCCAGTCCGAACCGCGGCTGGGCGAGGAGCCGCTTCGTCAACCGCATCGGCAAGCGCGAAGAAGTTGACATGCTGCTCCATCACCTTGAACGCATCACCAAGCTTGTTCACCTTGGCTTCACGTTCGTGTTCGGTAAACAGGCTGGTCTTGATCATGAAATTAGGTCCTCAACAAGGAACAGCTATCATGCCACGGCTGGGTGGTTTTTTCGAAGCCCCCTACAGTCAATCCAAGGAGCTTTTGGATGCACAAAACCAAGTGATTAATGAGGTAATGCGGGGGAAAATAAAATTCTGATAAGATATCGCGCGTGTCTGCTCAAACAACTGCAAAAAATCGAATCTGGCATATTATGAGGGAAAAATGGGGTATTTAACATTGTGCGGTAGTCTATTCTTACTGTCTATCTCTAGCATTGGGATAGATCTTTCAGACGAATTGGTACTGAGAAAGTCTGATCGGCGTGAAATTTGCGGGAGGGAATTGAGCGGGACCCTGTTAATCGATGTTCGAAATAAGTTGTCCATTGGCGAGGTTGCGATCCATGATGGCAGGTATGTGGACGCGATAAAACACTTCAAAGACGGAATTTCGGCGTTGGGTCGCTTGTATCGCAGTGTGAATGTAATTGATGACAGTGGGATGAAATTCGCTCTAGGGAAAAGCAATGAGTTCGACAATGATCTGGAAGGAGCTGCGAACATTTTCCGAGGTGTGCTTGCATCACGAATCAGGATGTATGAGAAAAAATTTAGATGATGAGTGCAAATCCTGAAAAGTACAGTGCCAATTTATTGATGATAGTCGCATCACGTTTCCGGTAGAAAGATTGCGGACAAATTCGAAAACGCGTTCATGCCGCATATTGAAAATATTGGCACTGTAGACGGACTGGATATTCAGCAACTATGAAAAGTGAAAATTTTCTGTTTTGTGATGAGCAATGTGAATTCAAAGATTGTCGGAACCATGTGATATAGTAAGAAATCTGAAGACGTTGACAGTCGTAACGTGCCTGGCGAATAGAATTTCAGTGATCGCCAGGCCGTTGTGGAATACCGGCATCACGGAGTTTGATCACGCTAACTGGTGGTGTTTCAGAGGGCATATAGTTGTTGATGACGTAGCGCTGCGGCTCCGGCTTTTGTTCGCCGCAGAGCGTCGTCACGGCCCATATGGCGGTCGCGGCGCAGATCGAACACGCGCATGTGAAGGCCAATGTCGAGGTGGCGGAGAAGACACAGCATACCCGTCACAGGGCGGATACCGACATCACATCGGAAGTGGCTGGCGGCAGATCGCGCTGAAAGCCGACGACGCCTTGCGATTAATGCGAAAATATCAATGTATGCGGCAGCGCCAGTCCACAAAACGTGACCGCTAGCGCCGTTACCCGTCCGGGAGACTGAGATCACCGTCGCCATGATCGCCGCTGATGGTTACCTCCCAAAAAATGAATCTTGATGAAAGAACCGTGAATAATGCCTTACCACGCTAATTACGCGACCCTTGAGCTGCCGGCGCAGCTCAAGAACAAGACCATGCACATGTTCACCCTGAGCGACGATGGACCGAGCGAGTTCAGCGTGGCCATGTCGCAGGCGGATGCGCAAGGCAACGACTCGCTGATCAACTTCGCGCAACGTCTCGCCGCCGAACTGGAGCAGGCGTTGCCCGCATTTCGCCTGATCAGCACCATCGAGCGGACACTGGACGATACACCCGCCATCGAGCTTTCCTACTGTTGGCACAGCGACGGCAACACGATGCACCAGCGCCAGGCGATCACAATGTTGCCGCGTACCGAAGCGGGAGACGTGCAGGCACTGCTGATCGCCGCAACCTGTCTCAAACCTTTCACTGACGAATGGAATGCCGCCTTCGATGGCATGTTGGGCAGCATCAAGTTGCGCCACAAGATGGCGCCCGTGATCGGTGAGGCCGCCAGTACCGTGCCAGCGCGCGCATCGACCGTGTTTGCGCTGTCCGAGCGCCGCCGTACCCTGCACGCGTTCGCCGACCATGACGAGGCCTGCCGCAAAACCGACGCGCACGAAGTGGAGCACGAGGCCTGGGCTTTCTTCGACGCCGCCGGCACGCCATTGCATCCCAATTTTGTGGCGTCCGATAACGGAACCTCGCGACGCAAGGCCGGCAGCTACGTGCTCGAAAAACGCCCCGAACGTGCCGCGCCAACCCTGCGCGCGCAGTTGTACCAGGCCTCGATGTTCGTGGCCGGGTCGGCAGCCGTGCGCCTGTCCAGCATCGCCGATGTTCAGGCCATGCTCGACCAGTCGGCGGAGGGTTAAGCATGCCTCAAGCAGCACGACTGGGTGATCCGATCGGTCACACGCCACCGGGCGACGGTCCGAAGGCAAGCGGCGGGGGCGACAAGACCGGCAAGATCATCGGACCTTGTTCCGGCAATGTCTTCACCAACGGCATCAAGGCCGCGCGGGCGCACGTCGACGAGACGGTGTGCTCGAAACACAACCAGGCCCCGCCGCCAATTGCGACCGGCAGCCCGAAGGTCTTCATCAACGGTTTGCCGGCGGCCAGGGTGAGCGACAAAATTGCCTGCGGCGCTTTCATTATCGAGGGCTCACCCAATGTGTTCATTGGCGGCGGTGGCGTGCAGACCGATCCGATCATGCCAGAGGGCACTATTTCGCCAGAGGTGGAACTGGCGTTGACGGTGGCGCAGGCCGGGGCTGCCGCCATATTGAAAGTCCCGATCGGCAATCTGCTCGCTTTGATTCCGCGTAAGGCGTTAAGCGATACGCTCGCTTCCGGCTTGTCGAATCTGCCCCAGGCGTTAAAGCCGGATGCGCTGTATGCCATCGGCGGGGGGTACGACCCACAGGATTTGCGCGAAGCGGGGTATCCGGAAGATGCCCGGTTCATTGAGCAGCCAACAGGCAAGGATGGGCGACTGATCGAAGGAACCGGTGCTGCGAAGAAGGACCGGCCTGACTACGACCCGAATGCCCTGAGTCGCCAGACATATCCTTTGGGTAGCGAGGCGGATGAAAAGCTGTCGAAGTTAATGGCGCAAGTCGATAAGAAGGTGCCTAAAAACAACTCGCCAGCATTGATAACGGAGATTCAGACCTCGCTCGGGATGGAAGGTAAAAAAGTCACCGGTTTTCTCGATACCAATACTTATCGCGCTATGCGTGATTGGAAGGTCGACATTGAGGACAAACGAACACGTGGAATTGCAGATACGCTCATGACGCAATCTATTCGTCCCGCACTGAAAGATGTGGGTCTGTCATCAACTTCGATGGAGAATTTGCTGTTGGGTACTGCGATTCATGAGAGCGGCGATTTTCAACATAGAAAACAAGCGCCGGGGCCGGCATTGAGTCTGTTTCAGATTGAGCCGGATACCGCCAATTTCTATATGGAAAAGTTAAAAAAGAGCGATGCGGAAATGTACAAGAAACTAAGTGCTATGGGCTCAGGAAATATGAAAGCCGATTTGGCCGGAAACGACAAGTTTGCAGCAGCGATGGCGGCAGTCATTTACGATGACCGATTAGACAGTCGGAATATGAAGATGCCTGCCGGCGACGATGTCCGTGGATTGGGGGGCGTATGGAAAAAACTTTACAATACGTCGGCTGGAAAAGGAACTGTTGAACAGTACGTTTCCGAATGGAATGACGTGTTTAAGAAGAAATAACTGTGCATAAAATAATCGCTTTGCTGGCTGCCTTGGTAGCCGCTACTCCCGCACTCGGTGCGAAGGACTTGGCTTTCCCTATTATTGAGAGCAAGAAGTTAGTTATTGACGGGAGTGAGTTTGAGCTCGGTTTGTACAGCGCAAATGATAAATCGGCCACTAACTTCGTCTATGCTGTGTACAGGGATGGTTTTCTGCTTAAAATAGGCGCTTTGGATGGCGCGGCGCCGGCTATCGTTCCGGCTGGCAAATTCCAATTGCCGCCGAGTCTTATCGGCATACAATTTATACAGGGCGGACACCAGCGCACGCTGAAGTATTTTTCTTTTCATAGCGATGAAGTCAAAGAGGTCGGCTCAATCGGCACCAACTCTGCATGCATATTTCAAAGGCCAGGAAAGAATGGCGTACTTGAATCTGTTGATGAGGACCGAGGAAACCTTACCCTGACGACGTATAAGGTGGAGGCGGCCAAAATTCGAAAACTCGGATCAACCAAGGTATCGGCTTCGCAGACCGCCGTCGTCACCGATCTATGCGAAAAGCATAATTTGCTTCTCAGATCGCAATAGCCATCGCGATTCCGCATCCTTTATCTGTGCGGGACCATGGAAAATTTATGCGCGGCGCAGTTACATCAAGATGAAAGCCCTATCAAAACATGCCATATCATGCCGATCACGCGATCTTCGAGCTTCCGGCGCAGCTCAAGGACAAGACCATGCACGTGTTCACGCTCGGCGATGAGGGGCCGAGCGAGTTCAGCGTGGTCATGTCGCACGCGGATGCGCAGGGCGACGATTCCCTGGTCAATTTCGCTAACCGCCTCGTGGGCGAACTGGGCAAGGCTTTGCCCGGCTTCCGCCTCATGAGCACCTTGGAGCTGAGCCTGGACAATACGCCAGCCATCGAGCTCGACTACCGCTGGCGTAGCGAAGGCATCATGATGCACCAGCGCCAGGTGATGGCGATGATTCCCGGCGCCGAATCGGGCGCAGTGCAAGCCCTGCTGATCGCTGCAACCTGCCGCAGCGCCTTCACCGACGCATGGAATGACGCCTTCGATGAGATGCTCGATAGCGTGAGGCTGCGCCACAACAATGCCTCCGGGGCCGGCGCGGCGCTCAAGGCGGCGGCGCCCCTCGCATCGACCGTGTTTGCGCTGTCCGAGCGCCGCCGCACCCTGCACGCGTTTGCGGACCACGACGAAGCGTGCCGCAAGATCGATGCGCGCGAAGTGGAACAGGACGCCTGGAGATTCTTCGACGCCGCCGGCACGCCATTGCATCCTGATTTTGTGGTGCCCAATAGCGGCACGTTGTGGCGCAAGGCTGGCAGCTATGTGCTCGAGAGGCGCCCCGAGCGCGCCGCGCCATCGCTGCGCACGCAGCTGTACCAGGCGTCGATGTTTGTGGCGGGGTCGCCGCTGGTGCGCCTGTCCAGCATTGCCGAGGTCCAGGCCATGCTCGCGCAGTCGGCGTCGTGTTAATCCGTCCTCAATCGGGAAGGTAATATGCGCCGCTTTGTTTGTTTTCTCGCTCTTGGCATCTGCGCCGCCGGTATCTGGGTACTCAGGCCGTATCTATTCCTTCCCAGCGGGACCGCGACAATCAGTTGGTGGTATGCCGCTGACACGTTTCAGCAGTGTTCGCGCGATGTTCCTGATGAGCACAGCAACTACTGGATACCAACCGCCGAACACATCGCCGATCTGGAAATGCAGATGGCGGGAGTGATGTCCGAACGCGAGCGCGCCGGTTTGCAAATACCCAATCCCGGTCTGCGCTTCAACGGCCAGTACATCGGCTTTACCCGCAAGGGCGTACGCTATATCTACGGAAATTTCTTCCCCAGTTATGTATCTGAGGTTCGCTGGACGTCGGAATGGTCGCCTTTTGAAAAGCCCATCATTGTGTGCGACGGTGGACGCAATTTCTGGGGAATCGTCTATAACCCGGCAACCACGGAAATAGAGCAGCCGCTATTCAATGGCGCCGGATAGAATCACGTTTTCATGTGGCGCGATCGCCGGCGTACGATATGATGCAAAGACGTTGGCATTCAACTGTAGCCGGATTGTGGGAGGAGGGTGGAAACTGAACGTTCATCATATCGCGCATGCAAGATCACCCGCATGGCGGCCACGCTCCTGCTTTGCGCAGGTATTGTCGGCATCAGCGGGCAAGCCCATGCATTGCAGCCGATACCTAATTTCTTTATCCGCGTGAAAAACGCAACGGCCCATAAGATCGCCATTTGCAGCGCCGATCTCAAGGTGTGCGAAACCATCAATCCCAGTGGCTCCTACGTTGATGCCCGTGCCACCGCACTTCCCAAGGTGGCCGATCTTGGCCCCTGGATAGCGGACACCGTCGTAAAAACATGCAACCGGATTATCCCTGCGCAGACATTAATCAACGCGCCACGCATCGTCGAGGACTGGCGCTCACTCACCATTCACCTGGTGATATCAACGGAAAGTACCGAGCGCGAGTGCGCTGCAACCGCGCGTAGCAATTCATACCCGGCGGTGCGTTGAAATCGGCGGTTCCAATGGCCGGATGCGGGCTGGTCCCGGGCGCCTCAGCATTCGCTGGACACCGGCGCCGCGCGACCTTACACTCGCCGTTGTCACTCATGCATTTCCCGCGCGGGCAATAACCTCACCAAGAAAATCGATCATGCCAATGTCATTTTTTGCGCAAATGCGCCTGTGCACCGGCATCGCGGCGCTGTTTTTGGTCGCGCCATCGCACGCGGCTACCGAATGCCCGCTCCTGAGTACAGCCGAGGTCGCAGCGGCTTTCGCCGATCCCGGCGCGCGCGTGGAATCGGCCGATCCGAGTGGCACCTGCGTCTGGAAACTGTCCGACGACACGACGCTCATTTCCTCGTTTTACAAACACCCCGGTCCCGCTGAAACGAAAGAAGCCTTCGATGCCTGGAAAGTGGGGTACACGGCGGACTTCCCCCGCGCGGGCCGTACGCCGCCGATTGGCAAGGGCGCGTATTTCGGCATGCGGCCGGCATCGCAACACCTCAGCGAGGCAGCCCTGCTGACGACGCAGGGCAACAGCATCCTGATACTGAGCTACATCCGCAACAGCGAGCAAACCGCGCCGGATAAATTGGCCGTGCCGATCCTCGCGCTGGGCAAGCAAGCCATCGCACGCTCCGGCAAAGCCGAGCAATCCTTCGGTCAATGCGAATGGTTCAGCGAAGCCGAAGCGCGCGGCTTTCTCGGAAAAGGAGCGCTGAAAATCCACCGTTCCGGTCCCAACTGGTGCGCCGCATCGGTCGAGGGCAGCCGCGCCTCGCTGGTGGTGCAGGTATCGGACCACGTCATCGATGAAAAACTGGGGCGCGACGCGCCGGGATCGGACATGTGCAAGGTCGTCCTGATGCCGCAATTCGGCGCCCGGGGCGTCGCTGAATATGCCTGCGTCAAACCCATGAATCAGATGATGAAAATCGCGTTCAACGTCAATGACAAGCAGGTGGAAATCAGCGTGCAGCCGCTTGGGCGCGATGCCAACGAAGCCGATTTGAAACCGCTGACCGCGATTGCGCAGCGCGCCTACGAGCGTTTCTGAACTTCTTTTCAAGACAAGCACCCATGCTCGACTGGCTTTTTACTTCACCCACAGTCTGTGGTGGCTGACCCTGCTGCATATCGGCTTGCCGCTGTTCGGCACCATCAGCGTCGTCACGGGCTGTCGCGCTGAAACTCCGGCCGGCGCCAATGGCTGACGCGATGCGCCGCCATTGACCCGCACCGCCGGCTTACACCGCGATGTTGCCTTCAATCGAATCGTCCAGGGTTTTGCCGATCACGGCGCCGACCAGCATTTTCACGCCGGCCACCGCTTTGCCGTGCTTGTTATCCCAGTAGTATCCCTGGCCGGGAGTGATCTTGATCGCCGTGATGCGCGGATCGTCCTCGCCCCCGGTGAACCAGGTTTTCAGGATGAAGTTCCACAGCTCCTTGATCTTGGCCTTGTCGCGCGTGATGGTGGCCACGCCGTCGAGCACCAGGAATTCGGAATTGCTCGAGCCCTGGAAATACAGTTTCACCGCCGGGTCGGCCGCGATCTCTTGATTCTTATGGCTGTCGTCGGCGCTGAGAAACCACAGATTGCCCTGTTCATCGACCTGGCGCACGCTCATCGGCCTGGCGCTGCCTTCCTGCCGGGTGCAGAAGAAACAGGTTTGCGCGCTATCGACCAGGTCCTTCAGTTTTTCGAGCGCCGCGCCGCCGTCCAGATCCTTGTAATTATCTTCCGGCTGGTTCTTGTTAATCGAGTCCATGAATGTCTCCGTGTGAATGTCAATACAATCGATGCTCCCGTCATGGAGCAGGCAGGCCCCATGGTACGTAACAAGCGTGGCGCGCTATGTGGCGCACCTAACTGATCGGACATGACGGCGGGCCAAGGCGGGCGCGGTAAAATCAGGCATGAAACCACTGAGCGACCAAAAGATCATCGATTCATGGATGAAGAACAGCGCGCCATGGACCGACGCCGTGCGCAGCGGCGCCATCGCCAGCCGCACCCTCGCCACCAATCAGGCGATCGTCGACGCGGTGCGCCGCCGCGCGCCGGCGACCGGCATCGATATCGGCTGCGGCGAAGGCTGGCTGGTGCGCGCCCTCGATGGCGTTGCCATGACCGGCGTCGATGTGGTTCCCGCGCTCATCGAGCAGGCGCGCAGGGCGGGCGAGGGCGATTATCGCGTGCTCTCGTACCAGGACATCGCGGCCGGCAAGCTCGCCATGCATGCCGATGTCGCTGTCTGCAACTTTTCCCTGCTTGGAAAGGAGTCGGTCGATGGCCTCGTGCGCGCGGCAACTTCCTTCCTCACTCCCGGCGGCGCGCTGATCGTCCAGACCATCCACCCGCTCGCCGCCGGGGCCGCGGCCGATTACCGCGACGGCTGGCGCGCGGGCAGCTGGGCCGGCTTCAGCGACGCGTTTTCCGATCCCGCGCCCTGGTACTTCCGCACCCTCGCGAGCTGGCTCAGCCTGTTCAGGGAAAGCGGGCTGACCCTGGTCGACCTGCGCGAGCCGGCCCATCCGGAAAGCGGCGTGCCTCTCTCGCTGATCCTGGTCGGCGAAAACAGGCGCCCGCCAGCGGCGTTATAGAAAGACACTTATAATTCGGAAAGATTGCCGAAGTTTCAACTGTGCTCGCACATCGATAACCCGCCGTCCATCTGACCTTTTTAACGTATCCCACGGAGCACACATGCTGGTTTTTTCCGCAACATTCACCGCCAAACCGGGCGCCGCGCAGGCCGTGATCGACCTCGTCGCCACCCTGATCGAGCCCTCGCGCGCCGAGCCTGGTTGCATCCGCTACGACTTCCTGCAATCGCCGTACACGCCCAACAAATTCGTCTTCTTCGAATTGTGGAAAAGCCAGGCCGATCTCGATGCCCACTTCCAGGAGCCGCATTTCCTGGCCTTCGCCGAGCGCCTGCCCGCGCTGACCGAGGGCAGCTTCGAAAAAGTCGCCTATGAAACGGATGGCCCGAAGCCAGCCGCCTGAATCGGGCAAGCCTCCCACTCGCACGCCGGTGCGACACCGCAATCATCCGCGACTGGCGCGCGCTGAGCAGGGGGGGCTAGCGTCAAGTCCCATCCGGTCATTCCCTGATGCCAGCATGGATGAACCCGTTTCAATCGGTGGGACGGCAGCGCGCCGCGGCGCTTCTTGCGCCCGCGCGGCGCAAGAAACCGCGCCCCCTAGTCCTTAATGACTAGCCCGCCTAGCCCGTCATGGGCACATTCAAACCGCTCCCGTCCCGCTACAATCGGCCTGTCATCAATTATCAGGGGAGCAGGGCCATGTTGCGCGACCGGTATGGGCGATCAATCGAATACCTGCGCCTGTCGGTGACCGACCGCTGCGACTTGCGCTGCAGCTATTGCATCCCCAAAGGCTTCAAGGGCTTCGAGGAGCCGGCGCACTGGCTCACCTTCGATGAAATCGAACGCCTGGTGGCCGCTTTCGCCCGCCTCGGCACGCGCCGCCTGCGCCTGACCGGCGGCGAGCCGCTGCTGCGCCGTCACCTGGCCGAACTGGCCGGACGCCTCTCCAGCCTGCCCGGCATCGACGACTTGTCGCTCTCGACCAACGCCACCCGCCTGGCGCACCACGCCGATGCCCTGCGCGCGGCCGGCGTTTCGCGTATCAACGTCAGCCTCGATTCGCTCGACCGCGCCTGCATGCAGCAGATCACCGGGCGCGACAGCCTCGGCATGATCCTCGACGGCATCATGGCCGGCAAGGCGGCCGGCTTCGATCCGATCAAGATCAATATGGTGGCCCTGCGCGGCGTCAACGAGCACCAGATCGACGCCATGGTCGCCTTTTGCATCGAGCACCAGTTCGTGCTGCGCCTGATCGAAGCGATGCCCATGGGCGCCACCGGGCGCGACGCCACCTGGCTCGACCTGGGGCCGATCGAACGCCACCTGCGCCGTCATTTCGGCCTGGTCCACCAGCCCGATACGCTCGGCGGCGGGCCGGCGCGCTACCTGGCCACGCCGGACGGACGCACCAGCGTCGGCTTCATCACGCCCATGTCGCAGCATTTTTGCGCCGACTGCAACCGCGTGCGCCTGTCGGTCGACGGCACCCTGTATCTGTGCCTTGGACAGGAAGACAAGGTCGAGCTGCGCCCCTTGTTGCGCGGCGGCGCCAGCGATGCCGAGCTGGAACAGGCGATCCGGGCCGCCATCGAACTCAAACCCGAAAAGCACGAATTCCGTGAGCAACCGGACAAAATCATCCGCTTCATGTCGCAAACCGGCGGATGAGCGGCAGCGCGGCGTTACCGATTAGCAACGCGGCAGCGTATCATGGCGTCAGCAAGGAGAACGCATGCCCCTGAATACCCAGATTCCCTCCCGTCAAAAACTATCCGCCAAGATTGTCGGCGCACTGCTCGGCTTCCTGGCGCTGGCCCTGTGCGCCATTGGCGTGACCCTGTACCTGTCCTGGCAGCTCGAAGGCAGCGCCGCCGCCATCAACGATACCGGCAGCTTGCGCATGAGCAGTTACCGGCTGGCGATCCTGCTGGCGCAACCGGACGCGGGCGACACTGCCGGCACGGCCCCGCGCCAGGCCGGCGCCGCCCGCCAGATGGCCCAGATCGACGCCACCCTGGCGCAATTGCGCCAGGGCGACCCGCAGCGCCCCTTGTTCCTGCCGCCGACCCGCGCCATCGTCGGCGAGTTCGTTCACATCAACACCGACTGGCAGCGCGAGCTGCGTCCCGCCGCCAGTGCGCTGGCGGCCGGGCAGGGCGCCGACGCGGACGCGCTGCGGCGCTACCTTGTGCGCACCGACGTGTTCGTCGAGCGCGTCAACGCGCTGGTCCAGCTGATCGAGCGCGACAGCGAAACGCGCACCTTCTGGCTGCGCGCCTCGCAGTTGGCCCTGCTGGCCCTGGCCATGGTCGGCACCGTCAGCCTGATCTACCTCATGTTCAGCCTGATCATCGAACCGGTCACGCGCCTGCACGACGGCTTGCACCGCATGAAGGACAAGGATTTCGAAGTGCGCCTGGCGGTCGACAGCGTCGATGAATTCGGCCAGCTGGCGCAAGGCTTCAACCAGATGGCCGACCGCCTGCAAGCGCTGTACGGCAACCTGGAAAGCCTGGTGCACACCAAGACCGCCGCGCTGGAACACAACAACCGCGAGCTGGCCTTGCTGTACGACAGTGCCGCCTTCCTGCAGCGCCCGCAGCCGGTGGAACCCCTGTGCGAAGGCTTTTTGCAGCGCATCAGCGATTACTTCCAGGCCGACGGCGGCTCGGTGCGCGTGCTCGACGCCGGGCGCGACAATCTGCACATGGTGGTCCACCACGGCTTGTCGAAGCGCCTGGTCGAGCGCGAACACTGCATCAAGGTCGGCGATTGCCTGTGCGGCGAAGCGGTCCAGAAAAAAGTCACGGTGATCCACGACTTGCGCAAGCTCGACAAGGGCTACGAACTCGAATGCCACCGCGAAGGCTTCGTCACGGTCTCGGTATTTCACATGTATGCGCACCAGCAGCACCTGGGCTTTTTCAACCTGCATTTCCGCACGCCGCGCGAACTCGACGCGCGCGAAAAGGGTTTGCTTGAAACGCTGGGCCAGTTGCTCGGCACCGCCATCGAAAACCTGCGCCTGGGCGCGCGCGAACGCGAAATGGCGGTCTCCGAAGAGCGCAACCTGGTGGCCCAGGGCTTGCATGACAGCATCGCCCAAGGGCTCAACTTCCTCAACCTGCAAGTCCAGATGCTCGACCAATCCGTGCGCGACGGCAAGCTGGACGACGTGGCCGAAATCATCCCGGCCCTGCGCGCCGGCGTGCAGGAAAGCTATGAAGACGTGCGCGAACTGCTGCACAACTTCCGCAGCCGCCTGGCCGAGGGCAACCTGATCGCCGCGCTGGAAACCACGGTCGACAAATTCCGCCGCCAGACCGGCATCGTCGCCGAGCTGGTGGCCGACGTCGACGGCGCCCCCTTCCCGCGCGAGCAGCAATTGCAACTGCTGTTCATCGTGCAGGAGGCGCTGTCGAACGTGCGCAAGCATGCGGACGCGAGCCAGGTCACGGTGCGCCTGCAGGACAGTCACGATTTTTTACTGAGCATCGAAGACAACGGCGCCGGCTTCGATCCGGCCCTGCTCGAAGGTCGCGGCGACAGCCACGTCGGCATCCACATCATGCGCGAGCGCGCCCAGCGCATCGAAGCGACGCTGGCCGTCAGCTCGCAGCCCGGCGTCGGCACCACCATCGCCTTGACCCTGCCGCAGGCGCATCGCCGCGCCGCCTGATTATCAAATGGAGAACCCCATGGACACCCCCGACCAACCGATCCGCGTACTGCTGGTGGACGACCACAGCCTGTTTCGCAGCGGCATCCGCTCGCTGCTTCAGCGCCATGCCGAATTCGCCGTCGTCGGCGAGGCGGCCGATGGCGTCGAAGGCATCAAGCGCGCGCGCCAGTTGCAGCCCGACGTGGTGCTGCTGGACCTGAACATGCCCGGCATGTCCGGCGTCGAAACCTTGCAGCTGATGCAGCAGGATTGCCCGGACGCGGCGATCGTCATGCTCACCGTGTCGGAAGAGGCGCAAGACCTGGGCACGGCCCTGCGTGCCGGCGCCAGCGGTTACCTGATCAAGAATATCGATACCGACTACCTGCTGCGCGCGATCCGCCGCGCCGCCGCCGGCGAGACCGTGGTGGCCGAAGCGATGACCGGCAAGCTGGTGGCGCAGTTGCAAGCCGGCACGGCGGCCGAAGCGCCCGCGTCCGAGCTCGACAAGCTGACCCCGCGCGAGCGCGAAATCCTCGACAGCCTGGCGCGCGGCGAGAGCAACAAATGCATCGCCCGCAACCTCGACCTGGCCGAAAGCACGGTCAAGATCCACGTCCAGAACGTGCTCAAGAAACTCAAGCTGGCCAGCCGCGTGCAGGCCGCCGTATTCGCCGTCGAACATCGCATGAAATAGGCGCGGCAGCCGGAGGCCGCGAACAGGCTGCCGCGCGGTACGCCCGCGACACGCAGCCGGTCAAGCAGGCGCCGGCCTGACCGGAGCCCGGATCTAGCCGCCGCCGCAGCCGCCGCAACATCCGCCGCTGGCCGGCGGCGCCACCGTAAAGCCGGCGGCGAACAAGGCATCGCGCAACTGTTCGGCCGAGGCGCGCGCCTCGTCGAAGCCGACCCGCGCGCGGCCGGTGGCCAGGGTCAGGTGCACGGTTTCGACGCCGGTCACAGCTTCGAGCGCCTGGGCGACGGCCAGCGCCACGGTCTGGTTCTGCATGGCGGGAATGGTCAGTAAGGCGGTTTGCATACGTTCTCCAATGATTGACGTGGGTTGATGCGAACAGCCTAAAGCGCCGCTTGGCCGCCGTCCAGAAGCCCGTGCGATTTGTTCGAAAAGCATAACCTGCATCAAGAATGCCCCACTCAGGCGGCGCCATGCCCGATCCGCCCTCAAAACGCGCGCGATAGCCATTGCCCGGCGCGGCGCCTTTAAGTAGTATATTGAATATATCTTTAAAGGATGGATGAAATGAGTCTGCTGACAATCGACGAGCCGGCCGCGCCGGTCCACCACGCGCCGTGGAGCGCGCAGCACCCCGTGTGGGCGCTTGGCTTCCGGCCTTTTTACATCCTGACGGCGGCCTTCGCGGCGCTCGCCGTGCCCTTGTGGCTGGCGCAATACCTGGGCTGGCTGAATTGGACGCACGTCGGCCTCGGCTGGCATGCGCACGAGATGGTGTACGGCATGGCGATCGCCGTGATTATCGGCTTCCTGTTCACGGCCGGGCGCGCCTGGACCAATCTGCCGACCCCGCGCGGCGTCCACCTGGCCGCGTTGGCCGGCGTGTGGCTGGCCGGACGCGGCGCCATGCTGGCCGCGCCGCCGCTGGCCGCCGCCGTGGTCGACCTGCTGTTCCTGCCGCTGGCCGCCTGGCCCCTGTACCGCGTGCTCAAGCAATCGGGCAACAAGCGCAACCTGTTCCTGGTGTTCCTGCTCGGTTTGCTGACCCTGGCCAACGCGCTGTTCCATGGCGCCACCTTGGGCTGGGTCGCCATGTCGCCCCTGACGCCCGTGCATGCCGCGATCCTGGTGATCGTGCTCATCGAAGCGGTGATCGGCGGCAGGGTCATTCCCATGTTCACCACCAATGGAGCGCCCGGCAGCAAGCCAGTGGTGCGGCCGCGCTACGACAAGGTGGCGCTGGGGCTGACGGTGGCCGCCAGCGCGGCCTACGTGCTGCCGCTGCCGGGCGCGATCGCCGCCGCCCTGATGATGGCGGCCGCCTGCGCTGTGCTGCTGCGCCTGGTTGGCTGGCAGCCGCAGCGCACCTTGCACGTGCCGCTGCTGTGGATTCTGCACCTCGGCTACGCCTGGATTGCGCTCGGCTTTGCGCTGTTGTCGCTGGCCGCGCTTGGCTTCGGGACGGCCAGCGCCGGCTTCCACGCGCTGGCGGTCGGCTCGATGGCAGGGCTGATCATCGGCATGATGACCCGCACCACGCTTGGCCACACGGGCCGCATGCTCAAGGCCGGGCGCTACGAGCCCGCCATGTACCTGCTGATCCAGGCCGGCGCCGTGCTGCGCGTGCTGGCGCAGTTCATTCCCTTTGCGTGGCGCGATGGCGCGCTGCTGGCGTCGGGCCTGTGCTGGAGCCTGTCGTTCCTGCTGTTTTTGCTGGTGTACACGCCGTATCTGTGGCGCGCCCGCATCGATGGGCGCGAGGGCTGAGGCGAGATGGTAGGATAGCGTCCGTGGCACGCTTAGGGCATTCCGGCAGCTCCACTGCATCGTTCCCTCAGCCCCACTGCGTCGTTCCCGCAGTCCCGCTACGTCGTTCCCGCCTGCGCGCGAACGACGGTGGTGGTCTACATCTCAACCAACTGAAGTGATCAAGAAAAAATGACAACCGTATTTGCGATGCCCGTGTTCGATGCTACGGTCATCTTTGAAGGAAATGAATTGTTCAAGGGAAAAGGTTCGGCCAGCATGTGGGCCGAAAAACTCGCCGCCGAGATTGGCGGCGAGGTTGGTGTGCAGAAAATCGGCACCGGCTGGGTCATCACCGGCCGCGTCGATGGCGACGACTGCCAGTGGGGCATCCACGGGCAGCGCCTCAAGCGCGTGGTTAGTGCGCCTGCGCAATAGCGTCGCTACGGACCTTTAACAGCTTCTCCAGCGCCGGATCGCGTTTGTACACGTCTTCCGGAAACAAGGCCAGCCCTTCGCGGTCTGTCACGGCCGTCGAATAGAACAGCACAACCGGAATCGGCGTCTTGATGCCGACGGTTTTCATCGGCGCCGGCTTCATCAGCGCGTCGATCGCGGCCGGGGTCATCTGCGGCTGGTCGCCGAACACGAACTTGGCCAGCCCCAGCGGGTTTTCGACCCGGATGCAACCGTGGCTCAGGTCGCGCCGGCCGCGCTTGAACAAGCCTTGCGCCGAGGTCGAGTGCAGATAGATATTATCCGAGTTCGGCATGGCGAATTTCACCGCGCCAAGCGCATTGCGCGGCCCCGGCCGCTGGCGCACGCGGTACTGGCCGGCGCGCAGTCCGTCCAGCACGTCGGCGTCGACCGTCGACACCGGCGCGCCGCCGCCGAGCGGCACCAATTCCATTTCGTTCTTGCTCAGGTAGCCCGGATCGCGCGCCAGCTTGGGAATGATTTCGCCTTTTTCGATACTGCGCGGCACGTTCCAGTACGGATTGAATTCCACGTAGCGCATCGAGCCGACGAACAGCGGGGTCGGCGTTTTGGCCGACGCGCCGACGATCACGCGCATTTCGATCAGCGGGTTCTTGGCGCCCGGACCCAGTTCCAGCGCCCACAGGCGGAACGAGGGCAGGTTGACGGCGATCAGGCGCCCGTCCGGAAAGTCGGGCAGCCAGCGCAGCCGCTCCAGGCCCAGTTCGAGCTGGCGCACGCGCTTCGTCAGCGGCACGTTCAGCGCCGCCAGGGTGCCGGCCCCGATCACGCCATCGTCATTGAGCGCGTGGCGCGACTGGAAGCGCTTGACGCCTTCGGCCAGCGCCTCGGTGTAGATACCGGCCTTGGCGGGCGGCTCGGCCGCTGCGCTGGCGCTCAGGTCGCCCAACTGGACCAGGCGCGCGCGCAGGGTCGCCACGCCGGCGTACGGCGCGCCCGGTTCGAGCTTCTTGACGCCGTCGGGCAGGGCCGGTAGCGCCGCGAACGGCTGCTCGGCCAGCTTGCGGTAGGTTGCCAGGGTCGCCATCACGCGCCGGTACAGCGGAATGCGCGGTTCGGACGCGGCCACCGCCTGGTCCAGCCGCTGGCTCAGCAGCGCGGCGCGCAGTTGCTCGACCGGATCGGTCTTGGTCAGGCGCGGATCGGGCAGGGTGGTGTGGTATTCGGACTTGACCCGGCCCACGCGCAGGTCGGCCAGGTAATGCAGCATGGCTTGGGTCATGCCGGCGTCGAAGCGGGCGCTGGTGCGCTGGGCCGGATCGGCCAGCTGGCGCGCCAAGCCATCGACGTTGTACTCGGCCGGCGCGAGGCCATGCACGCCGGCGTTTTGCAGCAGCGAGAGGGCGGCGCTGGCCTGCTTGTAGCCGCGGTCCTGCCACGCCGGCGCGTAGGCGCGCGCGACGTAGAAGCGGGCCAGCCAGTCGCGTTCGTCATATGGGCGCGAACCGCGCGTCGGCACCGCCGCCGCGCTGATCGCCAAGGTGCGCAGCTCGGCCGCGATGCCCGCCGCCGGGGCGCCGAGCGCCGCGACCGCGGCCGGCGCGGCCGCGCTGGCCGCACCTTGGGGAAGCCAGACCACAAGCGCCAGCGCAATGGCGCTAAGACGGAAGCTTCGTTTGCCGACGATCATTTAAGTTTCCAGACAGTAAAAATCTGACCATCTTAAACGAAGCGCTCGGGAATAACATGACGGTTGTCAAAAAAGTTATAAAAATGGTAGCGCCAGCGCAACAACCTGTCGTTGAACGCCAGCGTCGGACGGTATTCGGCGCTAACGCCACGGCGTGTGCGGCCCGAGATAGCGGGCTGACGTCCATTTTGCCACGGCCGCCGTGTCGGCTGGCGGTGCGATGGTGAAGGCATCGTGATTGCGGGTAAAACATTATCGCAACGGCATTTAGTTGTCGTCCAGACTTCTTCCGGGACGGGTGCTGGGATGCTGACGGCCTCTCAGGGACCGCACAGGAAAAAACGCGGTCGCTCAACAACGCGCGTCTCGGCAAGCAAGACCTCGCCTTTGAGGTCAGGCAGAGCCTGTTTGCGGGCGCGCTCGAACGCTGCCAAGTCGCGCCGCAGCACGACGTGGTTCTCGCGGGTGTAGACGAAGTCGCCAATGTAGACGACTTTTCCAGGCGGAGCGATGAATGCCGTCGGTGTATTGTCCATTGAGGGCATGCCCGTTTTATAGGTGTAACTTCCCGCAGGGACGTTGAACGCGACATAGCGCACCGCAGCCGGCACCGAGGGAATACTGGCCTCGGTGCGGTTATAGAACCAGCAGCCGCCGGCGGTGACCTGGTCCGCGAGATTGTATTCGTCGAGCTGCACGCCCATTTCCTGGGCGTCCCAGACTCCCTCCACACCCATCCCATAGACCACGACAGCGCGCCATGGGCTGGGTGTTCCGCCGGTCGGAAGGGGGCGGGTGGAGTTCATCAGGCAGCCGCTGAGCAGCAGACAGGCTGCAAGCGGCGTCAACAGAATTTGGAAAGCGTGCATCGGAGCCTTGGAAGGTGTGCCTGGAAAAAGGATCATTATATTCATTCAAATGAATAACGGTTCGCCGCCACCTGGTCAGCTCGTTCACTCGCTGCAAGCGGTCCTTCCACAAAAAACGTCAATGCGTGAGCCTGGCAATTTTTTGTAGGGTGGAATGTAGAACTGCTTGAAGTGTTCAACTCGGCAGAATCATTCGAAAAAAGCCGCCGATCCATAGTGCGCAAATTCATTGATCGCATTCGAAGAGTACTTCAGCCGGTCCATGAAGTCGCTTGCTTCCGTTGTAACCTCGAGCGCGGCAGTACACCTTCGCCCGGATGGGTGCCTCCATCACAAACGTTCAGTACAAGCAAGCGCCGATCGGCTCGCTCAAGCCTGCACTCGAGCAGGTCATCCATCGCGATGGTCTTTCCCTGGCCCAGGACTAGTTGCGCATTTTTCGGCGAAAAATGGTCGTATTCTCCGTGAGAAGTCATCCACAAAACTTCGTAGGCAGGATCGCTGTAGACGTCGGTAAATGACCTGAGGTTCTCGGCGCTTTCTCCAGCGAAGACGTCGACTAGCCTGCCATGATTCTCAAAAATTCCACGAACTAGCTTCACCTCGTAATCCTGTCCCATCACACCGCCAGCGACCCACACCGCGACTTTTCGTATTGGCGCGTCGGGAAAAGGCTTCTGGAACGAGGCGCTTACCTAGTCAGGTGAACGCTTCGCCTCCAAAGCGTGCCGCCCAAAGCGCTGCATGTCGGTCATGAAAGCGTCACATTATGTCGAGACCGCCGCGTTTATCGACTGGCAAGGTATCAAATGGTTTGCCAGAGCGAGGCGACGCGTCGCGTCGCTCTCGCTGTTTCAAGAAAAACCAGATCCGTGGAAAATAATATGCTAATTGCATATGCGTTACAAATTGATGACAATTTTCCGCTTGATATCGTTGTCCACCTGGACTAATCGATTGGCACCGGCCTCATATTTTCTTCGTCGTCACCAAGCTTTTATATTTCCCTGCTTGACTTTCAATATTGCCTTATATAGAATTCGGCGCCATGATTAACTTGCACGCCGATAAAACGGCGCCATTCCAATAAGATAATACACTTTCAAAAAAAATAATATTATGAAAAAAGATATTACCTTAAGAAAAGCCATTCCACGAGATGCCGCTCAGATCGCCGACCTCTACCAGAGCGTCTACCAAGGTGATTACAGTGATCCAATGATGTCGGAGACGGCGCGACTGCGCGCTGCGCTCGGGCGGGATGACTATTACTGGATTGTGGCGTCCATCGATGACCGAATTGTTGGTTCCGTTGTCTATCAGCACACGCTCACTGGGTTTGCCAAAGTCTTTGGCGCAGTCATTGAAAATGACTGTCGCGGACAGAATTTGACGGAACGGATGATGGAATTCGGCTATGCGCAATTGCGCGCCATCGCACATGTCGAAGTCGTCTACGCCACAACCAGAACGGTTTCTTCGGCACCGCAAAAATTGACGGCGAATCTGGGCTACCGAAAACTGGGAATTTTCCCAAATGTTCACAAGACGAGTGGGTATGAAACGCATTGCCTTACTGCATTATTTACGAAAAGCGCGTTCGATTCGCGCTTTACCGATTTTGCCCTGCATCCACGCCTGCGTCCCCTTTTTGAAATAGTCCGGCGCGAATGCGGCTTGCCCGCGATTCCCAACGATTGGATTCCCCATACCAGCGCCGAAAATTTCTCGCGCGCACGCTCCGCGCTGGAACTCGAATTGATCCATGCACCGCGCCTGACCAAGCGCCGTTTTGACGAGAGCAAGAACACGCTGGTGGCGCAAGACCACCATACTTTTTTCCCGTTTCAAGAACCCAATCTGCTGATCAGCTCGGCCGATCAGGACGTGGAGGTTTTCTGTTATTTTTCAGAGACGGACAAACATTGCGTGTTGATCGGCATTCACGATCTGTGCAATGCAGGATTCGCCGATATCGTGGAAAAGGCATCGGTAATCTTGCAAGACCTGGGTGTGCGCTATATCGAATTCATTATTCGCGCCGATGAGTCGGAGAAAATAGAAATCGCAATGCAAGCCGGTTTCATTCCCTGCGCCTATTTCCCCGCCATGCATTTGATTGGCGCGCAGCGCTATGATTTCGTCATATTCAGCCGATCTTATGAAATACTGAATTTCAGAAATATCCGCCTGGAAGGCGTTAATCGCGAATATTTGAACCAGTATCTGCAACTCTGGAAAAAAAATTCGCTGGAGCCGGAACCGGCGTGTGCAGCGTGACAGGATTATCATGAAATTTTCAATGGCAGTATTCAAGGACCAGAATTCATCCCGGCTTTTCGTCGGGCAATTCATTTCACAAATCTGCGACAAGATGATGACCCTCGGCCTGGTCTGGGTTATTTCGCAGGAGCAATCCATACAAATGATACCGTGGTTCCTGGCGATAGGCGCGCTTCCCCATCTGTTGCTGGCCAGCAGTGGGGGCAAGCTGGTGCAAAAAATCGGCGTCCTGAGGACACTGATACACACCGACGTATTAAGGGGCATCATCTTCTTGCTGGTCGGACTGTTGTGGCTCGCCTATTTCGAGCACCATTCGCTGACCACGCTATTTATCCTGACGTTTGTTTCAAATTTGCTTGGCGCGCTGTTCAATATCGCTGTCTTTACGCTGCCCGGGCTCATGCCAAAAAAGGAATTGGTCCCACAGTTGACCGCCATGGTCGATTCCTGCTTTTCCCTGGGGACGGTAGTTGGGCCAGCGATTTCCGCCCTGCTCTATCCTTGGCTTGGTTTGTCGGGCCTGCTTGTATTGAATGGGCTTAGCTATTTGCTTGCGGCAGGGCTGGAAGGGGGAATCCGGCTCGACCCTGCTGATCCGGAAACGGTCGAATCGGAGCCGGCGAATGCCGACATGGCGCCAGCGATACCCGGGCGGTCGATGTTTGCCGATCCCTTGATACGCTTCATGTTGTCGGCATTTTTCCTGATGAATCTTGCGCTGACACCCTTGATGGCCTTGCTCCCCTTGTTTGTCCAGACCCGATTCGCCGGCAATCTTGCCATGCTGGCCGCCTTCGAGGTGTCGATCGGCATGGGGATGGTGGCGGGAAGTTTGTTGCTTTCGGTCGCGGAATTTCCGCTCAAAAGGGGCAAGCGGGCGATCGTCGGCTTGAGCGCCGTGTCCCTGCTCTACCTTTTCTTTGGCTTGAACCACAATCCCGTATTGGCTTGCCTGGCACTGGCTGGCTTGGGGCTGGCACTGGCCGTCGTCAATGTGTCGCTATTGACGCTGTTTCAATCGCGGCCCGCGCCAGCCGATGTCCCCGTGGTCATGAGCTGGGTCAATACGATCAGTATTGGCGCCTTGCCGATATCGATGTTGATGGTGGGAAGCTTGATTGAAAAAATCGATTTGACAAAAATGACGATATGTCTCGCGCTCGGGTTGTTGACGATATCACTGGCCACCGCATTTTATCGGGAATTTAGGGAAATATGAATATCAAGACTATGCACGCGGTCCAGGGCGTTTGCGAACAACGCCATCCCTTCGCTTCCTCCGCCGCGCAGGAATCGATGTTTGTCGATGCCATGAAGGAAAATATCAACTGGCACCAGGAGCAATCGCCATTTTATCGGAAATTGCTGGAAATGAAACAATTTGATGCCGCCACGCTGACGTCGATCGATGACCTGGCGAGCATCCCCTTTATTCCGGCGACGTTTTTCAAGTCGCACGAACTTCTTTCGGTTGCGCGCGATGACATCAAGCTGCACCTGACTTCTTCCGGAACGACCGGTCAAAAGTCGCAAGTCTCGTTTGATGCCTGGTCATTGAGCGCCGGGCAAAAGATGATCGACGCGGTCTTCGAGCACTTTGGCTGGAACACGCCGGATGTCAAGACCAACTATCTGCTGTATTCGTATGAAACCGCACCGGATTCGCAACTGGGAACGGCCCACACCGACAATTTCCTGTGCAAGTATGCACCCGTTGCATCGGCATTTTATGCTTTGCGCAGGACCGGCGCGCCAACAACGGCGACGGGCGGCGCGTCGCACGAGTTCGATGTTTTTGGTTGCATCGAAAAGCTGCAACACTACGCCGCAGAAGGTCTTCCAGTACGCATTTTCGGTTTCCCGGCATTTCTGTTTTTTACACTGAAGCGGATGCGCGAGCTGGGCTTGCCGCCGCTCAAACTCTCCGCCGATTCGCTGGTATTCCTCGGTGGTGGATGGAAAGGCAATGCCGACCAGGCGATCGCCAAACACGATCTGTACGCCCGCATTCACGAGCAGCTTGGCATTCCCGACCTGCGTATCCGCGACAGCTTCGGCTCGGTCGAGCATGCCGTCCCGTACGCGGAGTGCGCACACCACCAATTTCATGTTCCCGTCTGGTCGCAGGTGATCATCCGCGATGTGCGTACCCTGGAACCAAGGAAATTCGGTGAAGCGGGCTTTCTGCAATTTCTCACGCCCTACATCACCTCAGTGCCTGCCCAGAGTGTCTTGATGGGCGACATGGCGACACTGTATCCCGGCGAATCCTGTGCTTGCGGAAATGAGCGGCCGTATTTCGTCATTCACGGACGGGCTGGAACAAGTAAAAACAAAAGCTGCGCCATTGCGGCGGCTGAACTGTTGAGGCGGTAATCATGGAAAATATGAACAAGCAACACCTCTGGCAAGGCGAGTGGATCGGCGATCAAGAACTGGCCAGCAGGATCGGCGATATGCAATCGTTGGTGGCCCGGCAAATGGCGTGCGAACTCGATATCGAGACGGTGCTGGCGGCCGGGGATTTACTCGGGAAAAATATCAGGGAAAAATCGGCTATTTTTACCGAATTGAAGAACTGCTTGTCTGGCACAGATCAATTTACGTCGGACGAAATCGGTCTGGCCTTGCTTGAAATAGCCGATGTCTTGCGCCGTGAGAATCTGGAAAAGAAGCTCATCCGTGAACTCGGTTCCAGCAATCCCTTGCTCGCTTGCCGCACCCAATTCGACGATGCGATCTTCGAAGCTTGGGCGCCGTTGGGTTTCCTGGTCCACATTTCACCGCAAAATGCCTTCACGGTCGGGCCGATGAGCGTGCTCGAAGGATTGCTTTCTGGAAATTTTAACTTTCTCAAGACGAGTCCGCAAGAGAGTTCCTTCCCCCAGATCTTGTTACATGCCTTGGGCAAGTGCGATCCGAGCGGCCAGCTTGAGAAATTCATCATCGTGGCGAACATTTCGTCGAAGCGAAAAGATCTGTTGGAGCCGGTATTTGCCGGGGCCGATGGCATTGCCGCCTGGGGCGGTGAGGAGTCGATTCAATCGATACGCGCCATGGCCCCTGCCAGCGTGCGCATCGTCGAGTGGGGACACAAGATATCGTTGGCATATCTTTCCATGGAAGCTGCCCAGGATCCCCATACGCTGAAACAACTCGCCATGGAATGCTGCCTGATGGAACAGCAAGCCTGTTCCAGTCCGCAATGTGTCTATCTCGACACGTCGGACTGGAATGAATTGCAGCGGTTTGGCGAGCGGCTTGCCGATGCCTTGACGCTGGTGGCGCACGAACTGCCACGCCAGTTGCCCGATACCGCCAGTGCCGGCGAAATTGCTTTGGTCAGCGAGTGTCACAGGCTCGAATCGTGCCTCGGCAATGCTCGCCTCATCGAAGCACCAGATGGCGGGTGGCGCATTTACATCGACGACCATGCGGCGCTGGCGGCATCGCCGCTGTACCGCAGCATCTGGGTCAAGCCCTTGCCGCGCACCGACATCATCCGCGTCTTGCGGCCCATGCGCAACTATCTGCAAACAGTGGCGATCTGTTGCAAACTCTCGGAAATGCACCCGCTGTCGCGCGCTTTTTTGCGTGCGGGTGCGATCCGTATCCGGCGTATTGGCGAAATGACGGGAGGATACCCCGGCGAGCCGCATGACGGTGTCTATGCGTTGCAACGCTATTGCCGCAGAGTGAGCTTGCAGTTGGCCCATGAAGCGCAGGGGATTTCCAATTTCGATGAGTTGAGAAAATTCCCTCCGCTGCAGTGGGACCCCGTTCCGGCCATTTCCGCCAAGGAGCAGTTCCAGTCGGTGCCGGCCGATCCTTCCCAAGCCCATCTTTTCTTCAAGTCGGGCGGTAGCACGGGCGAACCAAAACTGTCGACGTTCAGCTACCAGCAATACCATGAGCATATCCGGCTCGGTGCCGAGGGTTTGTACGCGGCGGGCTTTGATCCGCTCGGCGACCGGGCGATGAATCTGTTCTTTGGCGGGGGACTCTACGGTGGCTTCATCAGCTTTTTTTCGGCACTCGAACAGCTGGGCGCCATCCAGTTCCCCATGGCGGCCCATGGCGATACCCGCATGGTCGCCCAGGAAATCGTCAAGAACAAGGTGAATGTCCTGCTCGGCATGCCATCGTATATTCTGCAGCTGTTTGAAAAGGAAGCTGACATTCTCTCCGCCTATCGGGGAGTCAAGAAGATCTATTATGGCGGAGAACATTTCAGTCCCGCCCAGCGAAATTATCTGCACGCGTCCTTCCAGGTCGATGTGATACGCTCGGCCGCCTATGGCAGCGTCGATATCGGTCCGATCGGGTTCCAGTGCGAACATAGCGATGGCGGCGTCCACCATCTTCAGCAACAGCTTCAATACCTCGAAATATTGAAAATGGATGAAGATCGAGCGGTGCAAGGCGAGGAAGTCGGCCGATTGGTTTTCACGCCGCGCATGTTGTCGGTCAATAAGCCATTGCGCTACGAAATCGGCGATGTCGGCCACTGGATCGCCGATCCGGATGGCATTTGCGCCTGCGGCAGGGCCGCGCCGCGCTTTCGACTGCTGGGACGGACGGGGGATATTTGCCGGATTGGTTCCACTTTCCTCAATTATCAGGAATTCATCCGTATCCTGGCGACGCATTTCGCCTATGCGGGCGAAGCGCAGCTGATCCTGGCGCAAGCCGAGATCAAGGAAAAGGTCATCTTGGTGATTTCCGATTCGGAGCGCTTGCCAGCGCTGCGTTGCCGAGAGATTTTCCTGGAAAACTACCTGGATTTGCAGGAAGCCGTGCTGACCGATGAAACGCTGCTGTTTGAAGTGCAAGCGGTGGGAATCGATGAATTCCACCGGACTGCGGGAAGCGGAAAATTGATTCGTGTGCTGGACCGGAGAGCGCGTTGATGAGCATGGAAATTAGCCGGGAAATACTTCCCTCACTGATCGCGTTTGCCCGGAAAAATTCGCCATTTTATGGCGATCTTTACCGCGCATTGCCGGAAACGATACACGCGATCGAACAGTTGCCCGTGTTGAGCCAGCAAGCGTTTTGGGAAGCCAACCGTCTGGAGGGTGGGCAATTGCTGACGGGGGCGATGCACGATGGCATCGTCTTGAAGAGTGGCGGAACCACCGGCAACCCCAAGTTCTCGGTGTTCAGCCGGACTGACTGGAATGTGTTTGTCACAGCCTTTTCCCGCGGACTGGCGCTGGGAGGTCTGCAGGATGGCGACCGGGTCGCCAATCTGTTTTATGTCGGCGAGTTGTATGGATCGTTCTTGTTTACCCACAAGGCGCTCGAAGAGTGCCCCAAGCGGGTCATGCAACTCCCGATTGCGGGCGCCACGACACCCGAGGATGTCTATCGCATTATCACGGAATTGAAGGCCACGGTCTTGGCCGGCGTGCCGACCACAATGATGAGTCTGGTAGATCACATTGACAAGGTGGGGGGTGATCCAGCCGCGTCGACGGTCAGATTGATCCTGTTTGCCGGCGAAGCCATGTATCCCGATCAGCGCGCCAGGTTGGAAGCATGCTTTCCAGGCGTCGAGATCCGCTCCATCGGTTATGCGAGCACGGATGCCGGATTGCTGGGATTCGCCGATCTGTCATGCGGCCCCAATGAATTTCGCTGCTACGATGATGATGCGCTGTTCGAAATTATCGATGAAGAAACGGGCTCGCCCATCGTCGCGCCGGGCATCGAAGGGCTGGCCGTGGTCACGGCCCTGCGGCGCCATTTGATGCCGATCCTGCGCTATCCGGTCGGTGACAGGGCCAGGTGGGTCGATGCCCATGGTACGGCGCATCGCAAGTTTCTGTTACGGGGGCGTTCCGATGAATCGGCCAGGGTCGGCCCGGTCACGCTGTATCCGGAAGATGTCAGGTCGGTACTGGCGTCGTTTCCGGCTTGCCAGGGCGCCTGCGATTTTCAATTGCTGACCATCCATCGTGACGGAAAAGATGGGTTGATACTGCGGATCGGCAATCGCAATGCCGATCCGGCGCTCAGCGCGCAGATCATCGCTGCGATCTACGAGCATCGCCCCATGTATGGTCAATTGCTTGCGCAAGGCAAGATCCTGCCCATCGACATAGAATGGGTGGATGCGACGGCGCTGGAAATCAATCCCCGCTCGGGAAAGCTCAAGCGCGTGATCGATCGTCGCTTTGCCTGAGTTCACGTAGAGCTTGGCGCGGCAATAGCGTATGCTGGCCGGAGGCTTCTATTTCATTCGACTTTCGCGCGCGAAAGTGAATCGCCATCGATGGCGGCGAAGACGCGCCTGGCATGCTCAGCGAAAAACTATCTGCCGCGCAGACTCCTAGTACCCGATTTCCTTCAGATAATCCGCGCGCGCGGCCTGCGCCGTATCGGCGAAGTCCGAGAACACGCCATCGACGCCGAGCGCATAGAACTGCTTGTATTCGAGCTTGGGATCGCCCTTGTAATCGAGCGGCAGGCGGCGTTTTTCGTTACGGAAGGTGTAAGGATGGACCAGCAGGCCGGCCTTGTGCGCGTCCGCCACCAGGGTCGTCGGCGCGGTGGTGGTGCTGTCGGCCTCGTTGACCTTGCCGTCGCCGTTGGCGTCGACCAGTTTGCCGTCGGCGCCAAGGCTGCCCCTGGAACTGACGATATAGCGCTTCCACGGGCCGATGGCGTCGGCGTAGGTCTTGATCTCGGCCAGTCCGGCCGGCGTGACCATGGCGCTGAACAGGCGCTTGTCGCCCGCCACGGCCCAGTCGTACGGACGGTCGAACGGCGCGGCGTAGGTGAGGGCGCCGGTTTTCAGGTCGACATCGTCGGCGTCGATCAGTTGCACCATGCGCACGGTCGAGCCCTTGCCGCGCATGTACTTCAGGCTGCCCGGCTCGAAGGATTGCACGAACACCGGCGCGCTGCGGCTGTTCCAGCCGGCGGCGGTGAGCAGGGCCAGCAGCTTGTCTTCGAGCGGCAGGCCGGCTTCGCGGTGGAAGGTCGGGTTTTTAGTCTCGGGATACAGGATGATGTTGCGGCCGCTCTTTTTGATCATGTCGACGATTTCCTGGATCGTCGCGATCTTGTAGCGCCCGTTGAACTGCTGCGGCCGCTCGGCGTCGGTGGAAATGCCGCCCAGGGTCTTGATTTCGGCCAGGGTGAAGTCGCCCGCGAACCAGCCTTCCTCGACCAGGCCGTCCACGCTCATCTTGCGCTTGCGGCTGGCGAACTCCGGATGCGAGGCGACGTCGGTGCTGTAAATCAGGTTGGGATCGTGGCGCGCGATCAGCACGCCGTCCTTGGTCGAGACCACGTCCGGCTCGATCGCGTCGGCGCCTTGCTCGATGGCCATGGCGTAGGCTTCCACGGTTTCTTCCGGCAGGTAGCCGCCGGCGCCGCGGTGCGCCACCACCAGCGGCGCCTTGCCGTCGAGGGTGTTGAGGACCACCGGATCGTTGCTGTTGCATGCGCCGAGCGCGATTGTTGCGGCGCAGATCACTGCCAGATTCCTTTTGATTGCCATTGCATAGCCTCCAAGTTTAAACGCGGAATTCTAGGTGGTGAAAATGACAAGCTGATGACGAAGAAACGCCGATGCATTGACAAGGCGGCGGCCCGTCTCATCCAAAGCGATTACGCGGGAGCAGGGCGTGGCGCGGGCAGCGCGTGATCATCCAGCCGTCGTGCATTTTCTCCTCGCCGGGTTTGCCGCAGATTTCGCAGATCTCGGCGCTGAGCCACTCGATGTCGTGAAGGTACGATTCGAACGCCTCGTCGTAGGGCGTGCAGCGCACAACCAAACGTGCCCATTTTTGGAACACCTCGTCGATCACGATCCCCGGCGGCACCTTGTCGAAAACCTCGTCGACCAGGGGCAGCCAGCCTGCGCCGCATGTTTGTTCAATCCACTGCTTCGCTTCCGCCCGGTCCATACATGTTGCCCTTGAAGTGACAATCGGACAGTGTAGCCGATCTTGCAAGCCACCCCTGGTGTCAGGTCTCTTAAGCAAACACCATAAGGACAGCGGTTTTCATATCTGCCAGTTATATAAGGTGCTTGCTTCGGCGCGATTTTCGGCGGCCCGCCGATTACTACGCTGACATTCGGACACGGCCTGAGCCATTGTAGACAGCCCGCCGGCAGCTTCCTTGTCGCTGTTCAAGGTGAAACCGCGCCCTGACCGTTGTAAGCGAGCTCTTCCAATCGCAAATGACGTGCGTCGATGCCAGGCACAGGCTATGATCAGTCTGCATTCCAGCACTCATCCAGCCGGGCGGCACCCGGCCTCGACCAGGGCGGACCCTTATGAAGATACGGCGTTGTGCAGTACTGTTCATCGAACCGCGCGAAGACCTTGGTATCGACTGGGCCGCTTTGTTTTCCGGTGCGGGAGCGCTCAGCGCCTCGCTGCGCTGGGTGGCGCTGGCGCCGCACCTGGACCGCGAAACCACCATTGACGCGGCCCAGGTGGCCGCCCTCGGCGCCATCGGCCAGACCGCCTGGACCGAGCGCGCCGATGCCGAGCGCCAGCTTGGCGCCGCCATGGTCGAGAGCCTGCTCGCACTCGGTCTCCTGCTCGACGACGGCGCCGGCGATGGCAGTAGCAACATCGCCGCGCGCGAACGCGATA
This sequence comes from Massilia rubra, assembly GCF_011682065.1. Lineage (GTDB taxonomy): Bacteria > Pseudomonadota > Gammaproteobacteria > Burkholderiales > Burkholderiaceae_D > Telluria_A > Telluria_A rubra. The sequence continues at coordinate 30,206 of NZ_VUYU01000014.1, forward strand.
CCGTGCTGCGCGAGCAGCACTGGCGCCCGCTGTCGGCCGCCGCCCACATGTTCAGCCGCTGGGACGGCATGGAGGTCGACAAGGGCATGCACTTCCCCAGTTTCGAGGAACTGGTCCAGTCTTACGGGGCGCCGCCCGAGCCGGCCATCGAACGCGGCGATAGCGAGCACGCCATCGCGCTGCCCGCCGCGCAGAGCGGCCCGCTGGACGCCCAGCTGCTGCGGCGCTACACCGGCCGCAATTACGATCCCGACGCGCCGCTGCCGCCCGAGGTGCTGGCGCGCCTGCTGCAACGCACCTTCGGCGTCCAGCTCCAGAGCATGCTGGCGCAGGAGGCGCTGGTATTCAAAAAAACCAGTCCCTCCGCCGGCAGCCTGCATCCGACCGAGGCCTATGTGCTGGTGCGGCGCGTGCCGGGCGTCGCGCCCGGCCTGTACCACTACCACCCGCTCAAGCACGCGCTGGAACCGATGGCGGCGCTCGAACCGGCCGCCGCGAGCGAGCTGGCGCGCCAGTTCGTGGCCGACCAGCACTGGTTTGTCGACGCCCCGGTGATGGTGGTGATGGCGGCGCGGGTGGCGCGCAACTTCTGGAAGTACCGCAACCACGCCAAGGCCTACCGCGCGCTCATGCTCGACGCCGGCCATCTGTCGCAAACGTTTTATCTGCTGGCCACCGAAGCGGGCATGCCGGGCTTCGTGACGGCGGCGGTGAACGAGAAGGTGATCGAACGCGCGTTCGGGCTCGATCCCTTGTCCGATGCGGTGGTTGCCGTGTGCGGCTGCGGTGTCGCAGCCGCCGGGCAGACCACGCTGGAATTACGCTATGAAGAGTGAGACATGACGTCGGACCGACGCCGCTTACGCGCTGGCGCCTAAAAAGAAAGGAATCGCGCCGGCGGCGCTGTCAAGCTTGGACATGAAAGCCATGCGGTCGATCGCGATGGCATCCTTGCCCGCAAGGCAACGTTGCGATGGAATCTGCCCCGGCGGGAGCGCAATCCCAAGGCTGCCCAGGGCCGCCACCGGGTCCCCCAGCAGGCGCGCGCGGAAGACGTCGTCGCTGGACAATTTACGCAGCAGGGAGTCGAGATCGCTATGCAGGTGGGTAGTCATGATGGGGAACCTTTTCGTGTAGGAGAATGATGAATCACGTAAGAGAAGCACCCAGTCATCGTAGGACAATTATTGATCAGTATCAAGGTTTAGTGAGCATAGCTATGTGTTTTTTTCATCGTTGTGGGCGCCATCCATCACTTCGTTAAACAGCGCTAAAAAAGCCGGTAACAGTTGGGCGGCGACGGCGCCATCGCGCGCCATCAGGCGCTCTTCCAGCTCGCCGGCGGCGCGGTACAGGTCCTGCGCCGACAGGTTGCCGGCCGCGCCCTTGATCTTGTGGACCAGCAGGCCGGCCTGTTCCAGTTCGCCCTTGCCGAGCGCCTGTTCGATGGCGGCGCCGCTGGCGGCGAAGTCCTTGGCGAACATGGCCAGCAGGCGCGTGAGCAGCGGGCCGTTGTGGCCCAGGCGCGCCATGGCGGCCGCCACGTCGATGCCGGGCAGGTGCGCCGGCGCCTCGCCGCCGGCCGGCTCGGGGGCGGCCGGCGGCGGCACGCGGGTCGGATCGGGGCGGATCCATTCGGCCAGCACGGTGTACAGGATGGCCGGCTCGATCGGCTTGGACAGGTAATCGTTCATGCCCATCGCCAGGCAACTGTCGCGGTAGCCGGCCACCGCGTGCGCGGTCATGGCGATGATCGGCAGGTCGGCGTGCCGCGGGTTGGCGCGGATGCGCGCGCTGGCCTGGTAGCCGTCCATCTCGGGCATCTGGATATCCATCAGCACCGCGTCGTAGGCGGCCTGGTCGACCAGGCGCACCGCATCGACTCCGTTGCCCGCCAGGTCCACGTGCACGCCGGCGCGGCGCAGGATTTCGCTGGCCACCTGCTGGTTGACCAGGTTGTCGTCCACCACCAGCACGCGCGCGCCAAGAATGCGTTCGGCCGCCTGCGACGGGAACGGGGCGGCGTCGCGCGCGGGCACGGCGGCGTCGAAGCCCATGGTCGCCAGCACGCTGTCGAGCAGTTGCGAGGCCGACACCGGCTTGACCAGGAAGGCGCCGATGCCCGCTTCTTCGGCCGCCGCCTTGATATGGTCGCGCGCAAAGGCGGTCACCATGATGATCGACGGGATCGCCGCCAGGGTCGGGTCGTCCTTGATGCGGCGCGCCGTTTCCAGGCCGTCCATGTCGGGCATGTTCCAGTCCATCAGCACCAGGTCGTAGGCGTCGAGCTGCAACGCGAACAGGGCGGCCGCGCCCGAGCCGACCGCGCTGGCGTCAAATCCGAAGCTGCGCAACTGCAGTTCGAGCATTTCGCGCGTGGGCGCGCTGTCGTCCACCACCAGCACCTTCTTGCCGCGCGCGCCGGCGCCGGCCTGCAGGCGCGCCGCGCCCTGCGCCGGGGCCACGTTCAGGTTCAGGGTGAAGTGGAAGCGGCTGCCTGCGCCAAGTTCGCTGTCGACCCGGATCTCGCTGCCCATCTTGCGCACCAGCTGCTGCGAAATCGCCAGCCCCAGCCCGGTGCCGCCGTAGATGCGGGTGGTGCTGGCGTCGGCCTGGGCAAAGGCCTGGAACAGGCGCTCCTGCTGCTCCGGGCTGATGCCGACTCCCGAGTCTTCGACCGAGAAGCACAGGCGCACCTGGTTGGTGTCGTCGCCGCGCCGCTCGCGGTCCCATTCCGCATCGCGTTCCACGCGCAGCTGGATGTGGCCGTGCGCGGTGAATTTGAGCGCGTTGCCGACCAGGTTGATCAGCACCTGGCCAAGCCGCAGCGGGTCGCCCATCAGGATCTGCGGCACGTCCGGTGCGGCCCAGATCACCAGTTCGAGTTCCTTTTCGGCGGCGCGCCAGGCGAACAAGTCGACGATATTGGTCAAGGTGTCGGGCAGGTCGAAGGGCACCACTTCAAGTTCCAGCTTGCCCGCTTCGATCTTTGAAAAATCGAGGATGTCGTTGATGATGTCGAGCAGGTTGTTGCCGGCGCGCGCGATCTTGCGGAAGTAGTCGCGCGGCTTGGCCGCCAGTTCCAGGTGGGTGCCCAGGCCCGCGAAGCCGAGGATGGCGTTCATCGGCGTGCGGATTTCGTGGCTGATATTGGCCAGGAATTCGCTCTTGGCGCGCGTGGCCGCTTCGGCGCGGGCGCGCGCCTGCTCGATCAGGCGCAGCGCATTGGCCTTCTGGAAGGCCGACACGAACGGCTCCTTGAGCGCCTTGAGCAGTTCCAGGTCGCTATCTTGCAGCGGCACTTGCGGCGCGCGGTTTTCGAATACCAGAAAGCCTTCGATGCGATGCTCGATGCAGATGCGTACCGCCAGTTGCGCGTAGCCGGGGTGCGGCGCGGTCGCGCCAGCGCGGGTCAGGTAGATATCGGTGGTGATCATCTCGGCCGCGCCGACGTAGCGTGCTTCGGCTTCGTCCAGCGCCATGCGTTCTTCGACCGGCACGCCGCCGTCGCGGTCCCAGGACGCGCGCATGGCCAGGCTGTCGGTATCGGTCTCGCGCACCAGCGCCCAGGCGGCGTCGATACCCTTGATGAACATCGACTCGCGCAGGATGGTCTGGAGCAGGGCGTCGAAGTCGAGCTGCTCGTTGATCGACTTGACGATGGCGTTGAGTTTTTCCAGGTGCTGGGTGCGCGAGTACACCAGCGCCTGCAGCGCCGCGCGGCTGCGCTCCAACTGCCTGATGCGCCAGCGGTACAGCCCATACATGGCCGCCAGCGCGGCCAGCGCATACCCCAGCCAGGCCCACCAGGTCTGGTGCCAGGCCGGCAGCACGCGCACCAGGATCGCCAGTTCCTCGTCGGCCCACACGCCGTCGCGGTTGGCGCCGCGCACGCGCAGGCGGTAGCTCCCCGGCGCCAGGTTGCTGTACGCCGCCACGCGCCGGTTGGCGTCGTTTTCGACCCAGGCCTGGTCGTAGCCTTCCAGCAGGAACGCGTAGCGGTTGCGCTTCGCATCCGAAAAATCGAGGGCCGCCACTTCGATCTCGAAGCCCTTGATCCCGGGCGGCAGGATCAGGCGGCTGTCGCGCTGGGCCAGCACCTGCGCGCCCGCCACCGGATGGCCGTCGGTGCGCAGGGAGCTGATCGCCAGCGGCGGGCGGTACTCCCAGTTGGCCAGGCGCTCCGGGTGCACCACGGTCAGCCCGCCGGTGGCGCCGAACAGCAGGTCGCCTTCCGGGGTGGCGGCGGCCGCGCCGATGAAGTAGGTGGGAAAGCCCAGGCCCTCGGCGCGCGCCAGCGCACGCGCCTTCAGGCTGCCGCTGTCGATGACGGCGATGCCGTTGCCGGTGGCGGCCCACATGCGCGCGCTGCGGTCCAGGCGCAGGCCCGACACCGCGCTGCTGGGCAAGCCGTCGGCCAGGCCCAGGCGCCGGAACACGGGCGCGCCGAGCGGGGTGCGCATTTCGAGCACGTTGATGCCGCCGCCGTGGGTGGCGACCCACAGGCGCCCGCGTCCATCCATGGCCAGGGCGCTGATGACCGGGTCGGACAGGGCGCTCTCGTTGCTCGGGTTGGCGAGGATCTGCTCGATCTTGCCGCTGCCCGGGTCGAGCCGGTTCAAGCCGTTGCGGGTGCCGATCCAGAGCGCGCCGCCGGGGTCCGCCATCAGCGCCTGGACGCGGTTGTCGCTCAGGCCGCCCGGGCCGCTGGCGTAGGTGGTCAGCGTATTGGCGGCCGGGTCGTAGCGCAGCAAGCCGTCGAAGGTGCCGAGCCACAGCTGGCCGGCCTGCGCCACGATGGTGCCGATGCGTGGATAGGCGTTCGCCTGCGGCAGCGCGATGCGCGCCACGCTGCGGCCGTGGTCCGAGGTGCGGTACAAGCCCAGTTGGGTGCCGATCCAGGCTTCCTGCGGACTGGCCTCGGCCAGCGCCAGCAGCACGCGGTTGGGCAGCGCGCTGTCCAGGCGCGACGGGTCGGGGCGCAGCGCGGCGCTGCGGGCGCCGTCGGCGTCGACCAGGTCCACGCCCTGGTCGGCAAGGCCGAGCCAGACCCGCCCGCCGGAGTCGGTCATCAGGGCGCTGACCGCCGCTTCCGGCAAGCCGTGCGCGCCGAAGACGGCGGCCACGGCGCGGTTGTTGGGGTCATGGAAATCGACGCTGCGCTCGTTGCTGACCCAAATCAGCCCGCTGCGGTCGCGCAGCAGGGCGGCGGCGCGGTCGTTGGCCAGGCTGGCCGGCACCGCCGCCTGGTGCACGATGCGGCGCGCGCGCCCGCTGGCGGCGTCGATGTCGATGATGCCGCCGCCGTAGGTGCTGGCCCACCAGCGTCCCGGCACGATCTCGGAAATGGCCAGCACCATGTTGGCGTGGGCGTCGCTGACGCCGTCCAGATGCATGATGCGCGCCCGCGTGGCGCCGGCGTCGACCACGCCGATGCCGCTTTTCAGGGTGCCGAAAGCGATCTGGCCGCGGCTGTTTTCGCCGAACGAGAGCACCGCGTCGCGCGCTGCGCCGTCCGCGCCATCGTCGCCCACCGCAACCGTTTCGAAGCGGCCGCTGACGGCGTCGCGGCGCGCCAGGCCGCTGCTGGTGCCGATCCACAGATTGCCCTTGCGGTCCAGGTGCAGCGCGCGAATGCGGGCGTCGGGCAGGGCGCCGGGGACGCCGGGGTCGGGACGATAGTGGCGCACGGCGGTGCGCGCCGGGTCGACGTAGTCCAGGCCCGACGGCGTGCCGACCCAGACGCCGCCCATGCCGTCGCTGGCGATCGCATTGATGGCGGCGTCGGCCAGGCCGGCCGCGCCGGCGGGAAAGCGGATGAAGCGCTCGCGCACCTTGTCGTACATGGCCAGCCCGCCGGTGGCGGTGCCGATCCACAGGCGCCCGCGCCGGTCCACGTGCAGCGCCTGGATAAAGTCGGCGGGAACCGAATACGGGTCGGCGGCGTTGTGCACGAAGGAGAGCATGCGGTAGCCGTCCCAGCGCGCCAGGCCGCGCTGGGTGCCGATCCAGATAAAGCCGTCGCCGTCCTGCGCCAGCGCCATCGCCACCGGGTGCGGCAAGCCCTGGTCCAGGCCAATGTGCTCGAACAGCGGCGTGGCCAGCTTGTCCCAACGGTTCGCCACCCCGGTCGCCGCCAGCGCCGCGCCGGCGTACAGGTACAGCGCGGCGATCAATGGCGCCAGCCAGCGGCGTCGTTGCGCTCGGTCGGGACGGGGCAAGGGGGTCATCGGCGGTCCGTCGCGGGTGAACGGAGGCGGCGCCCGAAGGCGCGCGCGTGGCGACGGACTGATGTGGCGTGGATGTTCAAGTCGGGACGCGCTCCTGTCGGTGAAAATCGGATGCCGCAGCGTCCCCCGTGATGGGCCGCCTTTCCTGAAAGCATACGCACTTGTCCGGATACTGTCTATTCAGCGCACTCTTGCCGTATTCCTTTGGCAATGTTGCGCCCGCGTTTAGCGCCCAAGGTGTTGCGATAATCCAAAACGATGCCGGAACGGCAAGCCGCGCGCGACGCGGCAGACGAAATTGCTTAAAACTATTGCTGGAAAAAACTTCGTAACAAATCCGAACCTTGCGGATTGAGCAGCCTCAAACCAAGCCATTCACGCTTTTGGAAGAGGACTTCGCATGAGTAAGATTACCTTGATCAATTTGGAGCAATGCGCCGTGACACTGGCCTTCAGTAGTTTCGCGTTGTTACTGGGTGCCTGCGGCGGCGGCGGGGACGCCGCTGGCGCGCCCGCGCAGGCGCAAACGGCTCCCGCGGCCACGGTCCCGCAGCAGGCCAGGCCGCCCGACCCCGTCCCCGCCGCCGCCGGCCAGGCCGCCCCCGCCGATGCCGATGATGCCGACGGCCCCGATGCGGCGCAGCTGCCCGACGTTGCGCCGGAATCGTTCGCCATGGCCGGCTACGGGGCGGGCGGCGCCGACGACGAGCAGGCAAGCCTCGCCGCCAGGCCTGGCAGCGCGCTGTACGTCTCGCCGCAAGGCGCCGACGACAATCCCGGCAGCGCCACGCGGCCGTTCCGCACCCTGGCGCGGGCCGCGCGCGCGGTAGCCCCGGGCACGACCGTGTACGTGGCTCCGGGCGCCTACAGCGGCGGCGTCCAGACCACCGTCAGCGGCCGCGCCGACGCGCGCATCGCCTTCGTCTCCACCCGGCGCTGGGGCGCCCGGATCGTGCCGCCGGCCCGCTCGGACAGCACCAGCGCCTGGGACAACCGCGGCGACTACGTCGACATCGTCGGCTTCGAGATCGACGGCGGCGCGCATCGCGGCGGCGAGCGCTGGACCAGCGGCATCTACAACGGCGGCTCCCACGACACCATCCGCAGCAACCATGTACACCACGTCGCGCGCGAAGGCGGCTGCAGCAGCGCCGGCGGCGCCGCCATCGGCGTGGACGGCTACTACGGCGGCGTGCAGTCGCACGCGATCGCCAACCTGGTGCACGACATCGGGCCGGCTGGCTGCCGCTTCGTGCAGGGCATCTACGTGAGCACCACCGGCAGCGTGAAGAACAACGTGGTGTACCGGGTGGCCGAGGCGGGCATCCATTTGTGGCACGACGCGCGCGAGGTGATCGTCTCCAACAACACCGTGACCAGTTCGAACACCGGCATCGTCGTCGGCGGCGGCGATTTTTATCACACGTCCGGCCCGAACGACCGCACGGCGGTGTACAACAACATCGTCTACGATAACAAGATGGGCATATCGGAGCAGGGCCGCACGGGCCGCAACAACAGCTACCGGAATAACCTGGTCTACAAAAACAGCGACTACGACTGGCGCCTGAAAAACGGCCTGACGCACAGCGGCACGGTCAGTTCGGCGCCGCTGTTCGTGGGCGACACCAGCGTGGAGTTGCCAAACTTTAGCCTGAGCGCCAGTTCGCCGGCGATCGGGCGGGCCACGCCGCAGCATGCCGCCGCCACCGACTTCAATGGCCGTCCGCGCAATGTGTTTTCGGGATACGACATCGGCGCGTACCAACACTGAGCGCGAATCCTGAGCGCGCGGCGCCGGCGGTGCGTGCGCCGCGCGTTCATATTCTTCTTTACATCTGCGTAAAAGCCGGGTTAGACTCTGCGCCTTCGCAATACAACCCACTACTGAATCGAGAACCTGCCGTGCCTGACCACAGCCAACCTATCTGCTGACGATATCGGATTGACCTGCCGCGAGTGCGCTTTCACCAAGCCACCGGTACGCTGTGCATGCCGCTTTCCCACGACCTTGCCGTCGTGGCGTAGTTCTCCTTTGTCGTCAGCTCCCATCTACAACATGGAGCACATCATGACGAACTTCGTTCACAATCTGGAATTACATAAATACCCGTCCACGCGCCACCTGGAAGGCTCGCAGCTGCAACAGGGCGACGACGGTTTCGACAAACCGAACAAGCGCAACGATCCGCGCGCGGCCTACGCCTCGCTGGCCGGCCGTTACATCGTGGTCGAAGAAAAACTCGACGGCGCGAATGCGGGCCTGAGCTTTTCCGAAGGCGCCGAACTGCTGCTGCAAAGCCGTGGCCATTACCTGGCCGGCGGTGGGCGCGAGCGCCAGTTCAGCATCTTCAAGCGCTGGGCCGCCGCCCACGAAAGCGCATTGATCGAACGCCTGGGCGACCGCCATGTGATGTACGGCGAGTGGATGGGCAAGAAGCACAGCGTCTTCTACAACCACTTGCCGCATCTGTTCTGCGAGTTCGACATCTACGACCGCGATAAACAGGTGTTCCTGTCCACCGCCGCGCGCGCAGCCCTGCTGGGCGAGGCGCCGGTGCTGCCGGTGCCGGTGCTGTACGCGGGCATCGCACCGCCACGGCTGGCCGACCTGACAGCGTTGATCCGCTTTTCGCTGGCCAAGACCGAGCGCTGGCGCCACGACTTCGAAGCGACGGTCGAACGCGAAGGCCTGGACCTGGCCAAATGCTGGACCCAGGCCGACAAGTCCGACCTGGCCGAGGGCCTGTACATCAAGGTCGAAGAAGACGGCGTGGTCGCGGCGCGCTACAAATGGGTGCGCAGCGACTTCGTGCAGGCCATCCTGGACTCGAAGATGCACCACTCGCAGCAGCCCTACGTGCCGAACCAGCTGGCGCCCGGGGTCGATATCTACGCACCGCGCCTGAGCACGACATGGGAAGACCTGGGCCTGGTCACCGAAGGAGCCAAATGATGGACAAACTGACTTACAAAGCCATGGCCGCGCACGTGCCGGCGCCCGGCCAGGCGCCCGACTGGGCCTGGTTCCTGCACGCGATCCCCGAGCTGGCCTTGCTGGCATCGACGCCGCAGGACCCGTATTACCATGCCGAAGGCGACGTCTGGATTCACACGCGCATGGTGGTCGAGGCCCTGATGCGCGGTGGCGACTACATCGACGGCAGCGCCGAGGAACGCTTCATCCTGTTCTATGCGGCGCTGCTGCACGATATCGCCAAGCCGGCCACCACGGTGATCGATCCGGAGAGCGGGCGCATCGGCCAGCCGGGCCACTCGAAACGCGGCGCCATCGATGCGCGCATCCTGTGCTGGCATGCGGGAGTGCCGTTTGCGCTGCGCGAGCACATTTGCCGCATCATCACCGTGCACCAGTTGCCGTTTTTTGCGCTCGGCGGGAACAAGAACGGCCAGTCGGCCGAATTCCTGATCCGCAAGCTGTCGCACGAACTGGACCTGCGCCTGCTGTCGGCGATGGCGCAGGCCGACATGGAAGGGCGCTGGTACGAGAAAAAGGACGACTGCCTGGTCGATATCGCGCTGTTTCGCGAGATGGCGCGCGACGAAGGCTGCTACGGCACGCCGAAGGCGTTCGCCGATGCCCACACGCGCCTGTCGTACATGCGCGGGGCCGGCATTGCGCCCGATTTCGTGCATCACCAGAACCCCGGCTCGCGCGTGACGGTCATGTCTGGCTTGCCGGCGTCGGGCAAGAACCATTGGGTGGCGGCCAACCGGGCGCGTTTGCCGGTGGTGTCGATCGACGACGCGCGCGAAGAACTGGGGCTGCGCCACGGGGCCAACGAAGGCGCGGTGGCGCATCGCGCGGTCGATTTCGCCAAGGAGATGCTGCGCGAAAAAGCGCCGTTCGTCTGGAACACCACGCATTTGAGCGCGCAGATGCGCAAGAAGACGCTCGACCTGCTGTATGCCTACGACGCCGAGGTCGAACTGGTGTACCTGGAGCAGCCGCCGCAGGTCATCTTCAAGCGCAATAACCAGCGCGACACCAGCCTGCCGAACAAGGCGATCGAGCGCATGCTGTTCAAGTGGGAGGTGCCGCTGCCGACCGAGGCGCATGCGGTAAGTTACTTATGACGGAGCTATCGACGCTGCCGATCAAGATGAGGAACCAGCCACCCAGGCATGGCTGGATGGGTGTGACCCTGACGCTGGGGGCGCAGGTGGTGGAGATCGACGCGTCGGACGTGCCGAACAATCCGGTCGCCGACCTGCTCGACGCGCTTGACCTGGCCGCGCATGGACTGCCGTCGCGGGTATGGTGGCACCTGGAGCCGGACGGCTACTTCATGTACTTCATCCCGGATGGGGATCAGGTCCATTTCAGGATCGACTTCGCCCCCGACAGCGAAGCTGCGCGGGCGCACACGGTCGCACAGGGGACGGGCAGCCGCGCGCATGTGCTGTTGCCGTTCTGGCGCTTTGTGCGCAATTTCCAGGCGGGCGCGTACACGGAGCCGCACTGGCCCCCCACCGATTTTTCCCGCATCGATGTCGTCGAGGCCAGGATCAAGCAGGCTTGATTACGCCACCGCCATCCAGTGCGGCCCTTTCGCGTACGCCAGCAATCTGCGCGCACCGCTGGCCAGGCTGGCGGGATCGTCCAGCGACCGGCCGGCCGCCGCCAGTTCCAGTCCGGCCAGCGCGGGGGCGAGGCGCTGGCGCAGGCGCGGCGACTCCTGCGCCAGGTGCGAATGCGCCCACGCGATAAAGTCGGCGTGCGTGGCGGCCGCTGTCATCGACAGGAAAAACACCATCTGGCGCCATGCGTACGCGGCGTTCCTGATCGCGCGCGGGTCGCCCGGCCAGGCGTTCAGCGCATTGTGCTGGTTCCGGCAAATCCACGTAAAGCATTGCTGGGCCATGCGCTCGTAGTGCGCTTGCAGTTCACCATCGAGATCGAGCCTGGCGACCAGCGCGGCCAGGTTGTGCGTGGTGAGGATCTGCTGCTGCTCGATGACCATGGCATTGTTGATGACGGTTCCGAAGCCGCTGCGGACACCGGCGCGCGCTTCGCACAGGCCGGTCAGGCCGTCAGCGTTGGCCCGCGTTGCGGCGCTGCCGTCGCGGCGTTGCGCCAGCTCGCGCAACTGCGCGCGCACTGCGGCGTCGATGCCGTAATAGTGGCAGTACAGGCTGTCGTCGAGCATGGCGCTCGCGTGCGCCGCCACGTTGGCGAACTTGTGCCCGAACGTGCCCATGAAAATATCGGCGGCCAGTTCCTCCACCAGCGGCAAGTCCAGCCCCGCATTGTCGGCCAGGGTGTTCAGTTCCTGTATCAGCGGGTTGGGGATGGCGGTCTGCGGGAACGAGGTCAGTGCCAGCAGCGCGAGTTCGTCGAGCGTGCGGCGCGCCAGCGTACGCGGCGCCACGTCTTGCTGGCGCTGTGCGTTGACGGCGGCAACCCACGGCAATTCACCTATCCGCACCTGGCTTTGCAGGTTTTGCAGCAGCAGCGAACGGCGGCGCCGGAAAGCCTGGTACAAGGCGCCGTACAACTGCTTGAGCGACGGTTCCGCGAGCGCCGCGCCATTGATGGCGGCGCTCAGTTGCGGCAGCACGCCGGCCAGCACTTCGGCGGACCCGATGACGCCGCGTTCGACCAGCACGGGTACGCTCTCGATGCTGCATCGGTCGAGCTTGGCCAGCAAGACGGCGGGGATCGGCGCGCCGGCATCTTCGCCCAGGCTGGCCGCTTCGGCGACGGTGACCGGTACGCCCAGCGGCGCCGGGTCGTCCAGGCCGCCGTCCTGCGCAACGGCACGCAGGCGCTCGGCCAGTACGCCGGCGAGCAGGTGATACGGCGCCGCCGCAACTTGCCTGGCCTGTGCGCTACGCAGCGCCGCCAGTTGCGCCGATCCGGGCAAGCCTCGTTTGCTGATGTAGCGGCCCAGGATCAGGCGGATGCGGCCGACATCGCGCCCGCTCAGCGCGGCCGGTTCGGTCACGCACAGGTGCAGGTAGCCGCACAGCTCGGCCAAGCTGTCGTCCTTGCGCGCTGCGACGGCGTTTGCTTGCCATTCGCGCAGCAGCGCTTCGCCGCGTTCGCGCCAACCGGCAGGGTAGAGGCGGCACGGCCAGCCGCCGGCGATGCGGAATTTCCCGCTTGCCGGATCGCGCCATGCGCCGTCGGCGCCGATATCGATGGACGGTGGCGCGCCTTCGACGCTGTCGAGGAACAGCCGCAGCACGCGGTCGTACAGCGGCAGGCGCAGGCGCACGGCGGCGCGCTGCGCCAGGATGCGCTGGTTGCCGTCGCCCTGGCGTTTTTGCAGGGCGCTCACCGCGGCGCTCACAGGCGCCAGGAAAACGCGTTCGCCGAAGCGGCGCGGCTGCGCAGCCGGCACCGGATAGAAGCGCAGCCGGTCGAACCACGGCGCGATCGCGTCAAGCACCTCGCGCGCCTGCTCAAGCTTGCCGTGCCGCGTGAGCCAGGCGACCACCAGCAGCGCGCCTTCTTCCGGGACGTTGATCTCGTAGCAGCCCGAGTCGAGCAGGGCATACAGGCTCGCCAGTCCTTCGTCGGTCAGCAGGCGCGCGTTGAGCCAGCGGCGCGCGGCGGGAGCTGGCGCCATGCCGGCCGCGGCAAGCGTGGCCAGTTCATGGCCCTGCAGGGGGCCGCCGGCCTTGAAGTCGCCTGTCGCAAAGCCGCCCTTGACGACGTCGGGCGTCACCCAGGCCGGCGCGCCGTCGAGCGGCGTGCGCGAGCCGATCGCGATCGCTCCCGTGAACATCCCAACCATGACCTGTTCCCATTGCCGCGCCTTGGTCGCGCCGTTGGCGCGCACGTGCGGGTCGGGATGGTCGCTGACGGCGCGCAAGGCGGCAGCCAGTTGCAAAGTAGCATAGCCGGGCGCAATGCGGATCCGGCCGGCGCCGGAATCGTCGTTATCCACGTGGTATCCGATGAAATAAAGTGTTGGGTCCGGAAGCTGGAATCGAACCAGCGCCTACTCAGACCGGAGCCAAGTGCTCTGCCATTGAGCTATTCCGGAATTGTTTTTGCATGGACGCGGCGCCCAGCAGCATTGAGTAGAATCAATGCTCAGGCGATAACCTTAACATTATCGGTAACATAGTTCAATCTAATTTGACACACCGCCTTACGCATCGCCCAAAGCAAGCGGCATATACAGTCCTGCGGCGCGCAGCGCCTCGCGGTGCACGTGGTCTGGAGCTGCACGCTGCGTCCACCGTTGCCGCGCCTTGATCGCGCCGTTGGCGCGCAAGGCAGCCGCCAGTTGCAAAGTAGCATAGCCGGGCGCAATGCGGATCCGGCCGGCGCCGGAATCGTCGTTATCCACGTGGTATCCGATGAAATGAAGTCTTGGGTCCGGAAGCTGGAATCGAACCAGCGCCCACTCAGGTAAGAGCCAAGTGCTCTGCCATTGAGCTATTCCGGAATTGTTTTTGCATGGACGCGGCGCCCAGCAGCATTGAGTAGAATCAATGCTCAGGCGATAACCTTAACAGTATCGGTAACATAGTTCAATCTAATTTGACACACCGCCTTACGCATCGCCCAAAGCAAGCGGCGTATACAGTCCCGCCGCACGCAGCGCCTCGCGCATGGCCATGACGGTGGCCATTTGGTAGCAACTCACTTTGGAATCGGTTTCGTGATAAGCGCCGTTCACCACCCGGATGCGGCAGCCGCTCAGATAGTCGCCGTCGAACGCTTCCTCCGCCATGACATACTTGATACTGCTGATCACGGCGTCAATGAAGCGGATGGGAATTTGCGCATCCGTCACTTCCCAACTGAGCGTGCAAGGCGAATACCACGATGTGGCCGGTTCGAGAATCAGTTCGATCACGCCGCAACGGCCGGGCGGCCCTTGCTGGCGGATGTACACCCCTTTGCCGGTACATGAGGCAGGGAGCGTGACGCCACGTCCACTACCGGTCACTAAGGCTATTTCCATCATCATCATCTCCCCAAATTGGACAAGCCGAAAAAGGGCCGGAAATCGCTTTCCGGCCCCGGACTTACTTTACAACATGATTACGCAGCCATCGCCTCGGTGCGGGGCTGCATGCACGGCGCGTGCCTTGCATACACCGCGCTGGCAAACGCACGTCCTTGCGAGAGCGAGCGCAAACTGGTCGTGTGACCGAACAGCCTGGCCAGTGGCACGTCGGCAACGACTTCCACCCGGCCGGTCTGCTCTTCGATGCCGAGCACCTTGCCGCCACGGCGCTGCAGGTCGCCGATGACATCGCCCGCATTGACTGCCGGCGCATCGACGCTGACCGTCATGACCGGTTCCAGCATCAGCGGATGCGCTCGCTTGAGCCCGGCCAGCGTGCCTTCCTTGGCCGCGACCATGAACGCCATGTCGTTGCTGTCGACCGTGTGGTAGTCGCCATCGAGCAGGGTCACCTTGACGCCCGTCACCGGGTAGCCGAGAGGACCTTGCGCCAGCGCATGCCGCACACCTTTTTCGATGGCGGGAATGAAGTTCGCAGGCACCACACCGCCCTTGATCGCATTCTCGAAGGCAAACACGCCCTTGAATGGCTCCACCCGCAACACGACCCGCGCATACTGTCCGCTGCCGCCGTTTTGCTTCGACACTTTGCCTTCCAGTTCCACCGCCGGCCCGGCGATGGTTTCGCGGTAGGCAACCTGGGGCGCACCGACCGTTACTTCCACGCCGGTTTCGCGGCGCACACGTTCCAGCACCACGTCCAGGTGCAGCTCGCCCATGCCCCACAGCACTGTTTCACCGCTGAGCGGATCGCTTTCCAGGCGCAAGGACGGATCCTCGCGGCGGAAGCGGTCGAGCGCGGCCAGCATCTTGCCACGGTCGCCACCCTTGCCGGGCTCGATCGCCAGCGCCACCACCGGTTCGCCGGCGTGGATGGTTTCGAGCACCAGCGGCGTCGCCCTGGTCGAGAGCGTGTGCCCGGTCAGCGCCTCTTTCAGGCCGGCGATGGCGATGATGCTGCCAGCCTCGGCCTGGGCCACGGCGGTGCGGCGGTCCGCATGGATCACATACAGGCGACCGATGCGCACGCTCGCGCCGAGCGAGGCGTTCCACACCACGTCGCCTTCGCGCAGGGTGCCGCCGTACAAGCGCACATACGACAGCGAACCGTGCTCGTCGTGCACCACCTTGAACACCAGCGCCGCCAATGGATCGGCGTCGCCGGTGCCGACGGTGACCTTGGCATCGTCCAGGCGCGCCACGGGAGCGGCGCGCTCGTCGGGCGAGGGCAGCCAGTCGACGACAGCGTCGAGCAGCGGCTCGATGCCGGCGTTGCGGTAGGCCGAACCGGCCAGCACCGGCAGCGCGCGCCGTGCCAGGGTCATGGCGCGCAGACCGGCCCGCACATCCGCCGGCGACAGGGTGTCATCGGCCAGGAAGGCGAGCGTGAGCGCGTCGCTGGCGTCGGCCGCCACCGCCGCCGCGTGGGCGTAGGCTGCCGCCGCCTGTGCTTGCAGCCGCACGGGCAGGGGTGTTGCGCTCATCAGGCCGGCCGCATCCCATGCCAGGAAACGCTGGCCGAGCACGTCGATGACGCCTTCGAAGGCGTCGCCGGCGCCGACCGGAATGGTCAGGGGCACGGCCAGCGCGTTCAGGCGCGCGCCGATCTGGGCGACCACGCGGCCGAAATCGGCGCCGGCGCGGTCCATCTTGTTGATGAACACGATGGTCGGCACGCCGTGCTTTTGCGCCTGGCGCCAGACGGTTTCGGTCTGGGGCTGGATGCCGGCCACGCCGCACAGCACCGTCACGGCGCCGTCGAGCACGCGCAGCGAACGTTCGACTTCGATGGCGAAGTCGATGTGGCCCGGCGTGTCGATCAGGGTGAAGGCGTGCTTGTTCCAGAAGGCGCGGGTGGCGGCGGCGCCGATGGTGATGCCGCGTTCTTTTTCCAGGTCCATGCTGTCCATGGTGGCGGTGCCCTCATGGACTTCGCCGGCGCGGTGGATCTCGCCGGTTTTGAGGAGGATGCGTTCGGACAGGGTGGTTTTGCCAGCGTCGATGTGGGCAATGATACCGAAGTTGCGCGTGTTGGCGCGAAGGACTGTCGCAGTCATGATGGTGCTTTCTAAACATAGCGGGCGGTCGTAGATTGTCTGTGAGACAAGCGCCGCGGGAGCCATGCGACCACCCTTGTTCAGTGATCCCGCGCGCGTTCTTCGTCGGCTGACTTCATGATATATATACTCCTAAGCAACTATTGAGTGGGGAAAAGCGACACTGCAAAAACAAAAAAGGCCCGGAGTGGGCCTTTGTGATGGGTGCTCGTTACGAGCGAATCAAGGGCGCACTATCGCGGCCCGGGACGTTGTGGCAACGTGCCGGGAAGGGCGAAGGTAAAAAAGAGGATGTCCATTGAGTTCATGGCCGCAAGCTTAGGGTGGTATTTGTCACATGTCAAGTGCTTATTTTGTTGTGGATTCGGCACGCAGGCAAGGCTTCCAGACGCATAGCCGCATCTATTTTGCGTAAAACATTGAATTTAGCCAACATTTTCGCGAGTACTGGTGTGAAAATACCGCTCTGTTGCACAAACACTATTTCGACTGGCGCGCAGCGGGCGTGCGAGTTTCCGACTACACAGCAAAAAGAGCAGGAAATTGACTATGAACACCCTCACCAGCCGCTGCGCGAGCGGCCTGATCGCCCTGGTATTGCTTTCCGCCTGCGCGACGCAGGAATCCGGCACCGCCGATGCGGCGGCGGGCGGCAGCGGCGCGGCGCCCGGCAGCCTGGTCGCCAACGGCAAACTGACCACGGAAGGCGAGGCGCGGCGCGAACGCGCATTCAAGGCGTATCAGGCGGGCAACAAGGCGCTGGCGTATTCCGAGTGGCTGGGGATCGCCGAGCAAGGCTACGCCGAGTCGCAGTTCAACATCAGCGTGATGGAGAGCGACGGCGACACCGGCGCGGCAAATATGAGCAAGGCGCTGGCCTGGTTGCACAAGGCGGCCGACGGCAATTATCCCGAAGCCCAGTTCCAGTTCGCCCAGCGCTACAACAAGGGCGAAGGTGTGACCAAGGATGTGCCCAAGGCCCTGGTGTACTGGCGCAAATGCGCGCTGCTGGGCGAGAAACGCTGTGCCTTCAACGCCGGCGTGGCGCTGGCGGGAGGCCTGGGCGTAGCGCGCGATGAGGCGGCGGCAAGGACCTTGTTTGCCGAAGCCGGCAGCGGCACGGGGGCGCTGCCGGCCGCCCAGTCCGAGCTGGGCAAGATGTATCTGCAGGATAACAAGGAGCGCGACTTCGTCAAGGCGCGCCAGTGGCTCGAGCAGGCGGCGGCCGGCAACGATGCCGAGGCCCAGTACAACCTGGCCCTGATCTACAGCAATGGGTATGGCGTGAAGGCCGACAAACGCAAAGCGCTGGCGCTGTACCAGCGCGCCGCCAAGCAGGGCGAGCCGATGTCCTTGAACAACCTCGGGGCCGCCTATCGTTTCGGCGAGGGCGTGCCGAAGGACCAGAAGAAGGCGCTTGCCATGTTCAAGCAGGCGCATGACGCCGGCAACATGCAGGCCACGGTGAACCTGGCCGACATGAGCTTCAAAGGCTGGGGCGTCCGCGCCAACAAGACGGCGGCGGCCGACCTGTACAAGCTGGCCGCCGATGCCGGGCATCCGGCGGGGCGCTGCCGCTACGCGCAGGCGCTGCGCCATGGCGACGGCGTCACGCGCAATCCGGGCCAGGCCAACCGCCTGCAGGAGGCGGCGAACAATGCCAGTGCGCCGTGCGACAGCGACGCGCCGCTCGGCGAGTATCTGGTCAACCGGCGGGTCAAGGTTCGCCCTTGAACCGGATTGGCAGGCTTTAACGGCGCCGGCGGACCGCTCTCAGGCTTGCTTCGCATCAAGCATGCATTCGGGCAACTATGCCAATATGCCGATCTGTTGCACCAACAGGGCGCGCCGCGCCCATGGTCATTACGGATAGAGGGAAGCTGATAATGAATACGATCTCGCGCCGCTATGCCGGCGCCCTGACTTGCCTGGTCTTGTTGTACGGGTGCGCCACGCGGGAGGCCGGCATTACCGGTGCGAGTGGCGCAAGCGGCGCCGCGCCGGGCAGCCTGTATGCGAATGGCAAGCTGACCGCCATGGGCGAAGCGCGCCTCGCTCATGCGGCAAAGGCCTATTCTGAAGGAAACGAAGCGCAGGCCTACGCCGAATTCCTGGTATTGGCCGAGCAGGGTCATGGAGAATCGCAATACAACCTCGGCGTGATGGACGGCGACGGCGTCGCTGACGGCGCGCCCGACATTCCGAAGGCAATTGCGTGGCTGCAAAAAGCCGACGGCGCCGGCTATCCGGGCGCCCTGTTTCAACTGGGCGTGCACTATTACAAGGGCGTCGGCGTCGCCAGGGACGTGCCGAAGGCCGTGGCCTACTGGCGCAAGTGCGCCGCCCGGGGTGACAATGACTGCGCATTCAATGCCGCAGCCGTGCTCGCCGCAGGCAAGGGCATGCCGGTGGACCGCGCGAGCGCCATGACCCTGTTTGCCCAGGCGGGCAGGGGGCCGGAGGCAAGAGTCGCTGCGCAGTCGGAACTGGCCAGGATGTACATAGCCGATGGCAAGCACAGCGACCACGTCAAGGCAATCGAGTGGTTCGAAGCGGCGGCCGCCAACAACGATGCGCAATCACAGCATCAGCTTGCACGTTTTTACATCGAAGGCGTGATCGTCAAGGCCGACCAGCGGCGCGCGCTGTCGATGTACCAGCGCGCCGCCGCGCAGGGCTACGCGCCGTCGTTGAACAATCTGGCGATCCTGTACCGCTACGGCGATGGCGTGGCGCGGGACCAGGCGCGCGCTGTCAAGATGTTCCAGCAGGCACACGAGGCGGGCATGCTGGAAGCGACGGTCAACCTGGGCGACGTGACCTTCATGGGCTGGGGCACGCGCGCCGACAAGACGGCGGGGGTGCGCCTGTACCAGATCGCCGCCGATACCGGTCACCCGGCCGGGCGTTGCCGCTACGCGCAGGCGCTGCGTCATGGGGATGGCGTGGCGCGCAACGTCGCCCTCGCCAAGCGCCTGAAGGAAGCGGCCGGGAATGCCGGCTATCCCTGCCACAGTGACGAGCCGCTCGGCAAGTCCTTGTTCAACACCCGCGGCAAAGGCCGCAGCTAAGGCCGTCACGAGGCCGGCTGGTGGTGCATATGCAATCCGGTTGCGTTTGGGGCCGGCTTGGGCTATGATCTTGTTTTGCAACACAGTTGCACCAAGCAGCGCAAGGCTGGTCAGTTCGATGATAAAACGCGTAATTGGAGTGGCGGACTACGCCGGGATGACGGCGGCCGCATTGTGCCTGCTGCACTGCCTCGGGCCGCCGCTGTTGCTGGCCGCCTTTCCCCTGGTCAACTGGTTCCCGCATGACGACGGGCTGCACGCATGGCTGCTCATCGTCGTTGCGCTGCCGGCGCTGGTGGCCCTGGTGGCCGGTTTTCGCCAGCACCGGCGCGCGCTGGTGCTGGCCCTGGGCGCCTGCGGCTTCGCCTGTTGCTGCGCGGCGGTGCTGGTGGCCGGCCCGCGTTACGGGCACGGCGCCGAAGCCGTCGTGACCAGCATCGGCGGCTTGTTCATCTTTGCCGCCCACCTCAAGAACCGCGCGTTTTGCGCCAGTTGCGTGATCGGCAAGAAGGCGCGCTGCTGCTGAGCACGTCGTCGGGCTTTCAGACAAGTTGACACAAGGAGTACCGTTCGGATGGTGCGTGACAGACGTTGGATTGCTGCGGGATGCGTGATCGTGATTGCATGCGGGATGGCGACACGCCGCTATCCCTCGGTGCTGTCGCATTATTTCGGCAATTACCCCGGAGATGCGCTGTGGGCCTTGCTGGTGTTTTTGCTGTGGGCGTTCTGTTTGCCGCGCGCAAGAACCGGAACCCTCGTCATGCTGGCGCTGTGCACGGCCTTTGCCATCGAGTTTTCGCAGTTGTACCAAGCCCCGTGGATCAGGCATTTGCGCGCTACCAAGGCGGGTTATCTGGTGCTCGGCAGCGGCTTCGACTGGCGTGATCTGGTGGCCTATACCGTCGGCATCGGCATCGGTGGATTGTTCGATAGGGCCCGCGGCGCACTTACTTAGGATCGCATGCGCGTGGAGAACTTGTGAATCAAAACCTGCTAACAAAGGACAAGCACGGCCCTGGCGTACCGGGCCGTATTATGGCAATGCGATATCTCTTTCTATTCCTGATTGCCTGGACTACCGGCTTCGGTGGGGCGCAGGCCAACCCAATCCCCTCCGCATTTGATCGATTTGCGCAGGTTGAGCGTGCCGCAGTGAGGTCGGGCGTGTCCAGCACAGCAAGTGGGCGGACAATAGCGGATGCCTATTTGCGTCTCTTGCCTGAGCGATATCGGCGAAAACTGCTTGGGTCGCGTAATCGGAAATCGTTGCAGCAATTATTCAACGCGGCCGATATTGCGGAGTTCTATACGGGCGATCCTCGATTCGCCAACCATATGCGCGACGCATTCGACGCTCTTGCGCGCATCGGTGAGCATAAAAATAGCGATTCCCAAAAAATGTATGAAGCATATATTTCGACGGAGCAATTTTCTCAAGCAGCAAGTTTTATCCAAAAGTATCCATCCTCCCACCTTGCAATGCCCCCTACGGTGCTCGGCGAAACCGTACGGAAATCAGGTGAAAAATTATGGCATGTTGACTTCGATACAGCCGAAATCAGACAAGTTCCTTTCGTATTTCCCAAAGGACTTTTCGTGATCGTGCTGTCCGCGACGCGCTGCCACTTTACTCACAATGCGGTATCCGATATCGAAGCCGATCCTGAACTTCAACAATTGTTGGCGGGAAGGACATTGTGGTTATCACGCGTGGATCGCGGCTTCGATCTGTCACAAATCCAATCATGGAACCAACAGCATCCAGCGTTTACGATGTCGTTGGCTTCTGATCTTTCAAGCTGGAAGCAAATTGCATTCTGGGAGACTCCCACTTTCTATTTTTTCAAGGATGGTGTGTTGGTCGACAGGATGAGCGGATGGCCGACGAAAGGCCGCAAGCAAGAACTATCCCGTCTGATCAAAGTACATTCTGAAAATTGATGTTGAAAACCGAAGGATGTGCTTTCATGCCGAGTTGATTGGCGCGGGATGGCGATGCCCTGTTGCCAGCAGGGCAACGCGCTAAGCGGCACTTGCGCCACGCCGTCCTTGGCCAGCCTCCTTGCGGTTCGCCGGCGCTTCCTGCAAACGCTGCTGCAGAAACGCCACCACGGCCGCTTCTTCCGGCTGCAACTCGTGCAACTCCTCCACCAGTTCGCGCCGGGTGCTCTCGCGCATCGCTTCGAGAACGGTGCCGTCCAGATACGCTTCCAGGATCGCCGGATGCACATAGCACTTGCGGCAGATCGACGGCGTGTTGCCCAGCTTTTCCGCCACCGACTCGATCGCCCGCACGATGTTCTTCTTGGCCTGCGCCTCCGAATCGAACTTTTCGAATTCCTGCAGCGCCAGCGCGGCCAGCACCGTACCCGACCAGGTGCGGAAATCCTTGGCGGTGTATTCCTCACCGGTGATCTCGCGCAGGTAATCGTTCACATCCGACGAATCGACCGTGTGCGCAGTGCCGTCATCGTCCTCGTAATGAAACAGTTCCTGCCCCGGCAGGTCGCGGATGCGGGCGATGATGCGCGCCAGGCGTTTATCTTCCACCTTGACGTTATGGAACACGCCGCTCTTGCCCCGGAAACGGAATTCGACCGCCTTGCCGTCGATGCGCACATGACGGTCGCGCAAGGTAGTGAGCCCGAACGACTTGTTGGTGCGCGCATATTCTTCGTTACCGATCCGCATCATGGTCGCTTCCAGCAGATACACGATGGTGGCGAGCACCTTTTCGCGCGGCAGGCCAGGACGCTTGAGGTCGGCGTCAACGGTGCGGCGGATGGCGGGCAGGGCCTTGCCGAAGCTGATCATGCGCTCATACTTGACCTCGTCGCGCAGCTTGCGCCACTTCGCGTGGTAGCGGTACTGCTTGCGCTTTTTGGCGTCGCGCCCGGTGGCTTGCAGGTGGCCGTTGGCCAGCTTGCAGATCCACACATCGGTCCAGGCCGGCGGAATGGCGAGCGCGCGGATCCGCGCCAGCGTATCGTCATCGGTCACCGGATCGCCGCCGGCGTCGAGGTAGATAAAGTTCTTGCCGTGCGCCTGGCGCGTGATGCCGGGCGCGTTGTCGCTGACATAACGCAGTCCGGCGGACTTGGCGGCGGCGAGCACCTCGCCGGATGGCGCCGGGCTCGCGGCGCTGGGTTCGTCTCTTTTCATCGTTGACTCGGTCGTAGTGGAAACATGCCGAACTCCTGTCGGCAGCATGCCAAATACTACACGCGGCCGCGCCGGAGACGCGCTTCGCTTGACGCGCGCCGACGCCGGCGCAGCCAAGCTGGCGGCGCCCGGCCCAACGCGTCGTCGTCAACGCCAGTCACCAGCGGGCAGGGCGGCACAGGGCGCCGCCAGGTCGCGCCGTGTGCTACATTGCCTCCCCACCTTTTCGTAACGTGTTTGCATGCGTGTAGGCGACCTTGACCTGAATGTCCGCTCGGCGGGCAGCGGCGCCCCTTTCCTCTGGGCGCACGGCATGAGCTCGTCGATGCAAGCGGAAGACGCGCTCGACCTGCTCCAGTGGCGCCATTTTCCCGCCTCCCTGCGGCTGGTGCGCTACGACGCGCGCGGCCACGGCGGCAGCCCGGCAGGCGCGCCGGCAACCTGGCGCGAGCTCGGGCAAGACATGCTGGCCCTGGCCGACGCCATCGGCGAACACCGCTTCATCGCCGGCGGCTGGTCGATGGGCTGTGCCGGCGCGCTGCACGCGGCCCTGCAACAGCCCGCGCGCGTCAATGGCCTGGTGCTGTTCCTGCCGCCCACCTTGTGGGAGGCGCGCGTCGCCCAGGCCGCGCTGTACCGGCGCGCCATCGCCCTGGCGCACACGGCGGGCGCGGCGCGTTTCGCCAGGTTGGTCGCCAGCCAGGGCGCCGGGCTGCCGTCCTGGCTGCTCGAGGCCGCGCCGCACCTGGCCGCGCGGCGCGCTCCCATCCCGGACCCGGCGGCCATGCTGGCGCAGTACGAAGGGGCGGCCTTGTCCGACCTGCCGCCGCGCGCGGCCCTGGCCGCCCTGTCCGCCACCCCGGCGCTGATCATCGGATGGGCGGGCGACGCGGCCCATCCGCTGGCCTCGGCCGAGGAACTGCACCGCCTGCTTCCCGGGTCAAGCTTGTTCATTGCACAAAATTACCAGGGCGTGCTGGGCATTCCCGCGCGCGTGCGCGACTTCGTCCAGGTGTGCGCCGTCGATCGCTGATGCTTGCCGATTGCGTCAGCACAACACCCATCACCGAAACTGTTGTTGTTGCGCCCCATGGTGATATTTTCCATGGGAAATAATGTACACTCAAAAGCATCGGTACCCCAGCGCCACACCCCGCGCCGGCAGTGCCCGGGGTGGCGCGCGCAGTCGTGGCGGCTACCCGATTTCCCCGGCCCAGCCCCGCCGATTCGTCGTCCACACCAACTCGTCCGACAATCGCCAAGCTCATGTTCAACCGTCCCCGCTGGCTTCCTGGTCCCGTATCGCTGAAGGCGCGTTTTTCGCTGGCCGTGGGCATGCTGATCGTCCTGACCGCGACGGTGCTGACGGTCGCGACGGTGCTGATCGTGCAGCGCGGCATCGAAACGGTGGTCGGCGAGCGCGAAACGTCGCTGATCGGCCAGCTCGCGCGCGACCTCGACAACAAATTCATGATCCGCCAGCAAGCCCTGGTGCGCCTGGCGCACGACCTGGAGCAGCGCCCGCACGCGTCCGCCGCTTTCCAGGACAAGCTCGAGCAATA
This sequence comes from Massilia rubra, assembly GCF_011682065.1. GTDB lineage: Bacteria > Pseudomonadota > Gammaproteobacteria > Burkholderiales > Burkholderiaceae_D > Telluria_A > Telluria_A rubra. The sequence continues at coordinate 54,303 of NZ_VUYU01000014.1, forward strand.
TCACAGCATGGATGGCTTTTTCACCAATATGTCGGTGCTCGACGCCCAGGGCGAGCATGTGGCCAACATGGATTATCCGCATATGCGCGGCCAGGGCAACTTTTCCACACGCGACTATTTTCTCGACACCATCCGCAGCGACGGCCCGATCATCTCGCGCCCCCTGCGCAGCCAGCTCAGCGGTCGCCCGGTGGTCATCATGACCGCGCCCATCCACGACAAGAATGGCCAGATCAGCCACATCCTGATCGGCGCCATCGACCTGGCCAAGAATAGCTTCATCAAGGAACTGTCGATCGGGCAGGTCGGCAAGACCGGTTACTTCTATATCCTGAGCCGCGAAGGCGAGTTCGTCTCGCACCCGGACGAGCGCCGCATCCTGCAGCGCAGCGGCGATGGCGGCAAGCGCGCGGCCTCGGTCGAGCAGGCCCTGGGCGGCTTCGAGGGCACGCTGCGCGCGAAGGCCGAGAACGGCGCCGAGGCGCTGCTCTCGTACAAGCGCCTGGCCAGCACCGGCTGGCTGCTGTGCGGCGTGTACCCGACCGCCGAAGCGTTCGCCTTTGCCGGCACGATCGGCTGGAACGCGGCCATCGTGGCCGCCTTGCTGCTGCTGGTGATGGGGCCGCTGGCCTGGCTGCTGATCGGGCGCCAGTTACAGCCGCTCAAGCACCTGGGCCGGCAAATGGCGGCCGGGCGCGCTGCGCAGGCGCCCGGCGCGCCCTACGCGGACGATGAAATAGGCGAGCTGCGGCGCGCTTTCGACACCCTCATGGCCGAGCGCGACCAGGCCGAACGCGCCGTCGCCGACAGCGAGCGCAACCTGCGCATGGTGGCCGACAACGTGCCGGCGTTGGTTGGCTATGTCGACAAACACGAGCGCTTTGTCTTCGGCAACGAGCGCTACAGCGCCTATTTCGGCGTCTCGGCGCGCCAGTTGTCCGGCAAGAACGTGCGCGACGTGGTCGGCGAAGATATCTACAAGGTCAGCAAGCCTTACCTGGACGCCGCCCTGAGCGGGCGCGCGGTGCGCTTCGAGCGCCAGGTGCGGCGCCACGGCGTGATCCAGTGGGACCGGGTCGCCTACAATCCCGATATCGACGCGCACGGCGTGGTGCAGGGCTACTTCGTGCTGGTCGACGACATCACCGAGCTCAAGGCAACCCAGCAAGTGCTGGCGGCCAGCGAAAAGCGCATCCGCACCATTGCCGACAACATGCCGGCGCTGATCGGCTATGTCGACACCGAATACCGCTACGCCTTCTGCAACCGCGCCTACAGCACCATCACCGAGATCGCCCCGGAGCAGATCGTCGGACGCACCGTCAGCGAGGTGTTCGGCCCCAAGGTGTTCGCGGCGGTGGCGGCGCAGATGGCGGCGGCGCTGGCCGGCCGGCGCGTCTCGTTCGAGCGGCCCGCCGCCGAGCTCAAGGGCAACCGCTACCTGCAAACCGAGTACATTCCCGACATCGGGCACGATGGCAAGGTCGCCGGTTTCTACACGATGGTGATGGATATCACCGAGCGCAAGGCGGCCGAGCTGGCCCTGGCCGCGCAGCAGCGCCTGCTGCACACGGTGACCGACAACCTGCCGGCGCTGGTCAACTTCATGGACCGGGAAGGGCGCTTCGGCTTCGTGAACCGCCATCACGAAAGCTGGTTCGGGGTGCCGCTGGCGCGCATCCACGGCAGCCTGGTGAGCAGCCTGTTCAGCGAAGCGGAAGCCGAGATCCACCAGCGCGCCTTCGACGAAGCGATCACCGGGCGCACCGTCAAGTTCGACTTTGCCCGCATGCAGGGCGGCGACAAGCGCCACTACCACGCCACCTACATCCCGCAGGTCGATTGCGCCGGCCACGCGGTCGGCGTCACCGGCCTGGTCAACGACGTCACCGACGCCAAGCGGCTCGAAGAGCAATTGAGCGCGCTGGCCCGCTTCGACGCGCTTACCGGCTTACCGAACCGCACCCAGCTGACCGAGCGCATCGGCCGCGCCCAGACCCGCAGCGCCCGCAACGGCAACGTGATGGCCGTGATGTACCTCGACCTCGACAAATTCAAGTCGATCAACGACAGCTTCGGCCACAGTGGCGGCGACCTCGTGCTGATCGAGTTCGGCCGCCGCCTCACCGCCTGCGTGCGCCAGAGCGACACGGTGGGCCGCCTGGCCGGCGACGAATTCGTGATCCTGCTCGAAGGCTTGCAAACCGTGGCCGAATGCGCCGTGGTGGCGCGCAAGATCATCAAGGTCATGGAAAAACCCTTCGATATCGACGGCGTGGCGCGCATCGTCAGCACCAGCATCGGCGTGGCCACCGCCGAAAACGGCCTGGCCGGGGTCGACACCTTGCTCAAGCATGCCGACGACGCCCTGTACCGCGCCAAGGATTCCGGACGCAACCGCTACGCCATGACGTCGGTCAAGTAAATGCCGCCCGTGCGCCATAGCGATTATCCAACCGGAATGATTTCTGATGTTTTCTGCAAGAAATTGGATATTCAGGCATGCTGCGATCCTGATCACCGGTTTCCAGGCTCCACATGAATTACCTCGCTCATATTTACCTGGCCCGCTACAGCGACGAGGCCATGCTCGGCGCCTTGCTGGGCGACTTTGTCAAACCCAGCGCGGACGGGCAGTTCAGCGCTGTCACGCAAGCCGAAATCCTGATTCACCGCAAGGTCGATACCTTTACCGACAGTCACCCTGTGGTGTTGGCCGCCAAAAGCCTGTTCGACGGGCCGGGCCGGCGCTATTCCGGCATTTTGCTCGACGTGTTCTACGACCATGTGCTGGCGGTGCGCTGGGCGCGCTATTCCGGGGTGCCGCTGGCCGACTTTATCGCCGGCTTTTATGGGGTATTGACCCGGCAGGCCGCCGTGCTGCCGCCCAAGCTGGCCGAACTGGCGCCCTACATGATCGAACAGGACTGGCTCGGCTCATACCAAAGCTATGCCGGTGTCGATCGGGCGGTGCGGCGCATTTCAACGCGCCTGTCGAAAAACGGCGATGTGATGCGCGCGGCGCTGGACGACCTGGAACGGCATGCCGCCACGATTGCCGACGGTTTTGACGTGTTCTTCCCCGAATTAATCACTTTTGTAGAAAGCCAACGCAATGAAAGACAATAAACACTACGTGGCGATTTGCCGGTTTTATGGGGATAAACGCGCCGAGCGCTCGGGCGTGCCGCTGATTGCGCATATCGACGAAGGCCTGGCGCTGCTCGATGAAATCGGCGCGCCGGAACGGGCCAGGGAAGCGTTTTGCCTGCATCCGCTGCTTCAGGACGACGCTGCGCTGCTTGGCGCGCTGGCGCCGGACTCGCTGTTCGCGCTCGCCCGGCCCGACCCGCTGGTGGTGCTGCTGGCGATGGAATACCGGCGCGTGGCCAACGACTATCTGGCGCACCATTGCGAGAGCGCGGACGATGCGATCGCCTTGAGTTGCGTGGACGAGGTGAATCAGATGCTGATCGCCGATAAAGTCCAGAACCGCAAGGATTTCGAGCGGTTTCACCTCGGCACGCACCACAACAGCGCCACCTTGCAGCTGTATTTCGCCAACTGGCTGCACCGGCTCGGCGTGTCCGAAGAGCGCTACGCGCAATTATGCGGGTGCGTGCCGGACTCTGTGGCGAGCGCGCCTATTTCGGCCGTGGCGGCGGCACTGGGTTAAATTCCATCGACCAGATCACCGAATTGATTTTCCAGCCGGCGTCGGTGCGCACCAGGTGCCAGGCTTCCTGGCCCCAGTTCTGCTTGTAGCCGTCGCGCACGTAGCTGTAGTCGAACCAGACCTGGGCGATATCGCCGTTCGAGTCGATCCGCAGCTTATCGACGGTTTCTTCGATCCGCTGCTCGCTTTCGACGATATGATCGATGAATTCGGTCGCGCTGCCGGTGCCGGACACCTTCTTGAAGCCCGGTTTGGACTGGTCCTTGCGCATCGCGTCGATCATGTTGACGCTGTTATCGGTGGTGACGCCGATCCAGGCAATCGTGGGCGAATACAGCAGGCCCATGAAAGCCGGTTTGTCCTTCTTGATGACGGCCACGCGAAACGTTTCGACCACGTTTTCCAGCGCCGCGATATCGGCCTTGGGCGTGGTGGCGGTGGCGGTAGCGGCGAATGCCGGCGTGGACGAGAAAACCAGTGCTGCGATGATCCAGTGTTTCATGAAACCCTTTGCGTTGAAGTTGTCACGGTGGATGCGCAATGTAGCATGAAATTTGCCGGCAAGATTGGTTTTTTGATATGAATCTGCGGCCCCCTCATTTCAGCCGCAGGCGGCGCGAAAAATTGAGCGCCACCGCCAGCAAGCCGAGCGCGCCGCCCACCAGCAGCGCCGCCGTCCCCACGTGCGCCAGCAGCAGCCCGGCCACCCCCACGCCGGTGGCCTGGCCCATGAAAAAGCACGATGCGAAGGCCGACACGGCCGCGCCGCGCCGCTCGGGCGCCATCTGGGTCGCATGCGTCTGCAAGGTGTTGTGCAGCATGTAAAAACCGAGGCCCGCGCACAAGGTGGCGGGCATCGCCAGCCACCACACGGGCGCGAGGCCGACGGCTGCCAGCGACAGCGCCAGCACCAGGCCACCCCAGCGCGACAGGCCGGCTTCGCCGAGGCGCGCGAGCATCGCTTTCGAGCCCATCGCAAAGGCAAAGCCGCCGAAGCCGAACAACATGACCACGGCCCCGGCCAGGGCCAGCGAAATGCCGTGCCGCTGGTGCAGGTGGCTGGCGATGAACGCAAACGGCCCGTACAGCAAACCGCCTTCCAGGAAGGCGCTCAGCAGCACCAGCCTGGCCCAGGGCAGGGCGGCGATCCGGCCGAACCCGGCGAGCATGTGGCGCACGGCGTTGCCGGCGATCGGGCGCACGGTTTTGGCATGCGGCGGCAGGCGCCGGTTCAGCGCCAGTAAACCCAGCCCGACCAGCAGGAAGATTGCCGCCGCCAGCAGGAAGGGCAGGCGCCACTGCCGGGCGTCGGCCGCGAAGCCGCCCACCAGCACGCCGGCCGAGACGCCCAGGATTTGCCCGATCAAAAAGCGCGCCAGCACCGGCTGCCGGTGCTCGTAGTCGATTACGTCGCCGATCCAGGCCATCGACAGGGGAATGATGGCCGCGGCCGTGGCGCCGGCCAGCAGGCGCATCGCCAGCAGCGCCGGCAGGCTGGTGGCGGCGGCGCACAGCAGGGCGGTGCCGGAACTGGCCAGCGTGGCCAGCGCGATCACCAGGTATTTACCGTAGCGGTCGCCGAGCGGGCCGAAACCCAGCTGCGCGAGGCCGTAGGCGATCGAAAACACCGTGATCACCAGCGACGCCTCGCCCAGCGGCACCCCGAACTGGCGCGACAACAGCGGCAGCAGCGGGTCGGCGGCGCGCATCGAGATACCGCTGGCGAAGGCGGCCAGCGACAGCAGCGGTACGGCGCTGGCGGGAATGGGGGAGGCTTGCGTCATCGGTGTGACAAGTCTGTTTCAAACGTGCAATTATCCGCGCAATCGGGCGCGCTTGCATCGCGGTGCGGCCTGGCGCTAGACTGCTATTCACGATGACTGCGCCGGTGGAGGAGATGATGCGTTTGCAGGGAGGATGTTATTGCGGCGCGGTGCGCTACGAAACGTCGGAACGGATGTTCCATCAAACCGTTTGCCACTGTCCGAGCTGCCGTCGCCTCAGCGGCGCGCCGCATGTGGCCTGGTTCAGCGTGGCGCGCGCCGATTACCGCGTCACGACCGGCACGCCGGCGCAGTTTCAATCGAGCCCGGCCGTCACGCGCAGCTTTTGCGCCGCCTGCGGCACGCAGCTGACCTACGCCCGCAACGACACGCCGGACCAGATCGACGTCACCACTTGCAGCCTGGACGAGCCCGAAGCGGTGGCGCCGCGCGACCATACTTTTACCGCGTATCGGCTGGACTGGGACCGCATCGGCGACGGCATGCCGCAATACCCGCGCCTGCGCGAAGAATAGGCTGAAACGACTCGCCTAAAACGAATAGACCAGGGTCAGCGAGGTCTGGGTATCGGTGTTCTTCTTGTCTGCAGGCACGTTGGTATCGTTGCGGGCGCTAAAGGCCGCCTTCATCTGCATGGTGCCGTTGATCTTGGTGCTCAGGGCCGCCTCGGCGATCGAGTGGACATTCGAGGTGCCGCGCTCGACGCTGACCACTTGAGAGAACTGTGCGCTCTGGCTGACCTGCCAGCGCATGGCAGCCGCGCCGCGCACCGTGAAGCCGCTTTCCGGCTCGCCGGTGGCGCGTTCGCCGCTGAAGTAGCCCGGGCCGATTTCGACATCGACGCTGGCCGCGGGCGAACTGTACCAGCGCGTGCTGCGCCCGACCGCCATGGTGGTGTAGTTGGTGTAAGCGCCGAATTTGTCGCCCACGTGGGCCGCCAGCACGAACAGTTTTTCGTTGTCCTTGACCAGTTTGTAGGCTGCCTTGGCCGAGAGCGAATAGCGTTCGGCCGAGCGGGTCGAACTGCGCTTACCCTCGCTGTCGTTGACTTCGTCTTCCTTGAAGTGGCCGGCCACGATGTACTGGTTGCTCCAGTCATCGAGTTCCTGACGTGCGTCGATCTTGCCAGAAACGGAGGTGCCGGCGGTGTTGCCGGAGGTGCTGATGGCGCCCAGTTCGGCGGAGGTGTGCCAGCTGTCGTCGATGCGGTCGCTGGCAAGGGCAGGGGCGCAGGCCACGGCCAGTGCGATGAGCGGTAGGAGTTTCATGAGCTTGGTGCGGGTGAAAGATTGCCCGCATTGTAACCGAGCTCAGCTTTGTCCGCCCGCCCACCGGGACCGGCGCCCCCGCTTGCTCGCGCCGCCGGAGCGCTTACTGCAAGCTGGCGATGCGTTGCGAACGCGCGCTCTGGGCGGCGCTGTCTTGCAGCATCAGGCTGTGGCGGGCCGCCTTGAGCGTGGCCACGTCGCGCGCCAGCGCGCCCGCGGCAAACTTGCGCACGCCCGGCAGTTCGCGCTTGGTCCATGCCGCCGCGCTGTTGTAGCGCTCGATCGTGGGCGCGCTCACCGCTGCGGGCGTGTCCGCCGCTTCGTCGCTGACGAGCGCCATGTCATTGTCCTCTTCCGCCTCGGGCGCGGCCGGCCCGGCGCTGCCCGCCACCACCGCCACGGTCTGCTCCGCCGCCGGACAGCGTGCGTCGGTCAGGGTCACCTTGCCGCCGCTGTCGATGCATTTGACGATCTCGGCGTCGGCAAAAACGGCTGACGACAACATCAGGCCGGCGAAGAACATGCTGCGGGTGAGGGCTCGGTGAATCATGGTAGTGCTCCTGTTTGCGAATGAGTCCATTTTGCGCAGTTCGTCGATCCCTATCTGTTCGTTACCACACGCTGTTGTTTTTGCATTGAACTTTCACCGATGAAATTTTTATTCTGACGCAAACCGTTGCGCACGGTTGGGTGCGGCGACAAGGAGCCTGATAAGGAAAGTAGAATGTTTTGTATAAGCGGACTCAGCTACCGCACTCATTACAGGCGGCAATTCGCATGCATATTCGCGCTTACCTGTTCCTGATGGCCGCTGGCATCCTGGTGCCGGTGATCGTGTTCGCCAGCCTGGCCCTGGCCATGCTGCAAAACGCCGAGCGCGACGCGGCCCTGCGCGGGCTGCGGGAAACCGCGAACAGCATCGCCTTGCTGGTCGACCGCGAGCTCTACAGCGCCGAAGCGGGCTTGCGCGTCCTCGGTGGCTCGCCCTCGCTGGCCGAAGGCGACCTGAAAGCGTTTTATGCCCAGGCGCGGCGCGCCAACCGTGGCAGCACCGGCTGGACCGTCCTGCTCGATGCGCAGGGGCAGCAACTGATCAATACCTTCCTTCCCTACGGCAGCGAGCTGCCCAAGCCGCACGCTGGCGGCCTGGTGCGGCAAGTGATCGCCACCCAGAAAACCTATGTGTCCGACGTGATTCCCGGCCCGGTGGTCAAGGGACTGGTCACCACGGTGACCGTGCCGGTGCCGATCGACGATGGCAAGCGCTATGTGCTGACGGTGGCGTTTTCGACCGACCATTTCACGCGCCTGATCGCCAGCGTGGATGTGCCGCCGGGCTGGGTGGTGGGCATTATCGACAGCAAGGGGCGCTTCATCGCGCGCAGCCAGAATCCGGGCGCGCTGATCGGCAAGCAGGCGCGCCCGGAACTGGTGGCGGCGGCGGCCCGGGCGCACAGCGGGCAAATCCGCCACAACACCGTGGAAGGCACCGAATCCTACGACGTCTTCACCCATTCCACCCTGTCCGGCTGGACCCTGGCCGTGGCCGCGCCGGTCGCACTGATCGAGCGCTCGGCGCGGCACGCCTCGTTTGTCGCCGCCATGGGGATGCTCGCGGCCATGCTGTGCGCGGTGGCGCTGGCCGTGTATTTCGGGCGCCAGCAGGTGCGCTCGATCGCGCGCGCGGTCAAGGCCGCCACCGACCTCGGCGCCGGCGTCTCGCCCAAGCCGGTCCGTTCGCGGGTGGTGGAAATGAACGAACTGCACGCGGCGCTGCACGCGGCCGGCGAGCAGATGCTGCAGGCGCAGGCCTACCGGCGCCATGCCGAGGCCGACCGCCAGGCCTTGCTCGACGGCGAAAAGAAAGCGCGCCAGATGGCCGAGCAGCAAAACAGCGCCAAGGACCAGTTCCTGGCCATGCTCGGCCACGAACTGCGCAATCCGCTGGCGCCGATCAGCACCGCCGCCCAGTTGCTGCGCCTGCAACCGGGCGACGCGCGCCGGGTGCGCTACGCCAGCGACGTGATTTCGCGCCAGGTCGAGCACATGAACAGCTTGCTGGGCGACATGCTCGACGTCTCGCGCGTGACGCGCGGGCTGGTCACCCTGAGCCTGGAGGAGATCGAGCTCGACGCCGTCATCGACCGCGCCCTGGAGCAGACCCACAGCCTGGTCGAATCCGCGCACCACCGGGTCGAGGTCACGTTGCCGCCGACCCCGATCCGTATGCGCGGCGACAAGACGCGCCTGGTGCAGATCTTCGCCAACTTGCTCAACAATGCCGCCAAGTACACCCCGCCCAACGGCCGCATCGGGATCGAGGCGCGCCTGGAAGGCGAGCACGTGGTGGTGGTGGTCAGCGATACCGGCGAAGGGCTCGCGCCCGAGCTGGCGCCGCGCGTGTTCGACCTGTTTTCGCAGGGCGAGCGCAAGCCGGACCGCGCCCAGGGCGGGCTCGGCCTGGGGCTGGCCCTGGTGCGCAGCCTGGTCGAGCTGCACGGCGGCACGGTGACGGCGGCCAGTCCCGGGCCGGGGCAGGGCAGCAGCTTCACCGTGACCCTGCCGTGCCAGCCGACAGCGCTGCCTGCGGCGAGCCCCAAGCGCCGCCGCGGCGACGCGCGCGGCCCCTCGCTGCGCGTGATGATCGTGGACGACAATGTCGACGGCGCGATCAGCCTGTCGCTGTTCCTGGAGGCCGCCGGCGGGCACAATGTGTGCACCTATTACGACGCCAGCGCCGCGCTGGCCTGGGCCGAGTCGGAAGCGCCGGACGCCTTCATCCTCGACATCGGCCTGCCCGACATCACCGGCTACGAACTGGCGCGGCGCCTGCGGGCCATGCCGCGCTTTCGCGATTGCCTGTTCATCGCCCTGACCGGGTATGGCCAGCCGCAGGACCAGCAACTGGCGCGCGACGCCGGTTTCGACCATCATCTGGCCAAGCCGGCCGATCCGCAGTACGTGCTGGAACTGCTGCGCACGCCGCGCAAGAGCGGCAAGCGCCGCGTCGCTCGCAAAAGGGCATAGAGCCTATCTCAGTAGATCGGCTCTTGGCGCTGGCGCTGGCAATTTGTTACCATGGCGCCTCATTAGCCACCGATCTGCCTTCCCATGCCCAAAAACAAGCGCCCCGTCCCCCGCAAGTCCGCCATCCCGCCGCAGGAGGATGACGATGTGCTGGCCCAGCAACTGGCCGACCTTGCGCTGGCCGTCGCCAGTGAAGAAGGCGATGCCACCGCCATCGCCCTGCGCGACGTCGAGCTGGCACGGCTGGTGCGCAACGCCTTGCGCAAGAAGAACGACGACGTGCTGTACGGCGCCATCGAGCGCGCGCGCTACACCGATGCGGTGGCCTACCAGTTGCTGCGCGAGCGGATCGAGGAAGCGGCCGGCGCCGTCACCCTGCGGCGCGAGAATGGCCCGGAGATGGAAATCAACGCCTTTGCCCTGCCGGTCTTCGTGCACAGCACGGGCGGGCTGAAGGAAGCGGAAGGCTTCAACGATGGCGATGCCTTCGACCAGTTGGTCGAGAGCATCAAGCAGGGCGGCCTGGAGAGTCCCCAGGCCACGGTGGTGATGATCAGCCACGCCTACGACCTGGACGAAGTCGATGCCATCACCTACAGCCACCTGAACGACATGGTGCGCGACGCGGCCGGCTCGATGACCGAGAAAAAACTGGTGGCGCGCCCGGCGCTCGAACGCAGCATGACCGGCTGGGCCGACACCCACTTCGGCCCCGCCGACACGGCGGTCGAACTGCGCTTCCTGCTCGGCTTTGCGATGAAGCGCGCCGACGATCCGTTTTACGCCGCGCCGGAAGGCGAAGAAGCGGCCGAGGCCTGGTTCGACGCGCGCATGGCGCGTTACCGCGCCTGGACCGTGGCGGCGGGACCGCTGGTCAAGCGCTGCCTGGCCCTTGACCCGGCCTCGCTCGAGCTGCACTTTCTGTACCAGGACCTGTTCTACGGCGCCAAGGAGCAGGGCGTGGCCGAACTGGCCATGCTGCAAATGATCAGCGACGTCAACGCGGCGCTGGAAGAGCGCGGGGTGGCGGGGGCCGAGGTGCGCGCCATGGTCGGTCCGGCCGCGGTGGAAGACGAGATGGTGATGCGGGTCAACCTGAGCGATGCGGCCGGCGTGTTGCTGGCCTCGCTCGAAAAGCCGCTCGACGTGGCCGCCGACCTGCGGGGCGAGGTGGACGATCTGTGCGATGCGCTCGCCTCGCTGGGGATCACCTCGACGTCGGTGGCGCTGCGCTTCGGTGAAGATGGCCAGCCGATCGAAGCGCGCGCCTGGCAAGCGTAAGCTTATTGCACCCTGGCATTGGCCAGGCAAGCCCAGGCGACCAGCATCACCACCATGCCGGTCATGCTCAGGCAGGCGCAGGTGAAAAACCAGGCCGGCCACAGGCTCGCCTGGTGGGCGCGTTCGAACAGGCAGCCCATGCCGAAGCCGAACAGGGTCAGCGCCGACCAGCGCCGCAGGTAAGTCGGGAAGTGGCGGCACATGGCGCGGTTGTGCCGCAGCGCCGCGTGCCGCTCGAACACATTGCGCGCCGCGCCCGGGTCGGCGAACAGCCAGTCGAAGAACAGGAAGCGATACCACAGCGTGAGGAAGGGAAGTTCGCCGCCGGCGCCATGCTCGGAGGTGGGCGTATCTGCCATGGTGGGGCCTTTGCTGGATGGTACCGACACTGGCGCTGCGCCGTGTGCATTCATTCCATTGACTTATGCTCCGTCGTTCCCGGCCTGGGCGGCCCCCTTGGCGGGAACCCAAGTTCGTACTGCCATCGGCGGCTCGACAAACTTGGGTTCCCGCCTGCGCGGGAACGACGGAGCCGAGTCTACCAACTATATACCGATCCGCGTCGTCCCGGTGCGCGCCAGCTCACGGTGTCAGCGGGCGCGGCTTGCCGACCCAGTAACCCTGGGCAAAGTCGACCCCGATCGCTTTCAGGCTCGCCAAAATGGCCGAGTCGGTCACGTATTCGGCAATCGTCTTGCGCCCCATCATGTGGCTGATGTCGTTGGTAAACCGCACCATTTCAAAATCGACCTCGCTGGTCGACATCATCTGGATGAAGGACCCATCGATCTTGATGTAATTGACCGGCAATTGCTTCAAATATGAAAAGGACGTCATCCCGGTGCCGAAATCATCGAGCGAAAAGCGGCATCCGCGCGCCGACAGCGCTTCGATGAAGGAAATTGTCTTTTGCATATCGGCAATCGCACCGTTTTCGGTGATTTCAAAACACAGCTTGCTGGCCGGTACTGCCGAGGCATCGATCAAATCGGCCGCGAATTTGTGAAAGCTGGGGTCGCCCAGCGAGCGGCGCGACAGGTTGATGCTGCACATTTCCAGGGTGTCGGTATGGTCGGGGTTGCTTGCCAGCCATTCCAGGGTGCGCGTCAGCACCCAGCGGTCGATCTTGACGATCACATCGTAGCGCTCGGCGGCCGGCAGGAAGATGCCTGGCCCGATCGGTCCGTTGCGGCCGTTGCGCATGCGCAGCAGGATTTCGTAGTGGCGCGGGCCGTCGCCATCGTCGAGCGGCAGGATCGGCTGGTAGTACAGTTGCAACTGGTCGTTCTGGAAGGCGTGCGTCAGGCGCGTGACCCAGTGCATGTCGCTGCGCCGCTGGGCAAAGTCGAGGTCGCCCTTGTAATGCACATAAATGCGGTTGCGCCCGCGGTCCTTGGCGATGTAGCAGGCATGGTCGGCGCGCCGCATGGCTTCCTCGACGTTGATGGTGCCGCCGTCGATCGGGGTCAGGCCGATCGACACGCCGAGCTGGAAGGCGCGCCCCTTGCACACATAGCGGAAGGTGCGCGTGGCCTCGAGGATCTTTTGCGCCACCGCCATTGCCTGGTCGACGTCGCAATGCTCGATGATGAGGGCAAACTCGTCGCCGCCAATGCGCGCCAGGGTATCGCGTTCGCGCACGTGCTCGCTGTAGGTGGTGGCCAGGCGCTTGAGCAGTTCGTCGCCGGCCTGGTGCCCGCAGGTATCGTTGACCACCTTGAACTGGTCCAGGTCCATGTACAGCAAGGCCGCGCAGGCCCCGCCCGCATGCTGCGCCCGTTCGATGGCGCGTTGCAGGCGCAGTTCGAATTCGCGCCGGTTGACCAGGCCGGTAAGCGCGTCGTGGCTGGCCTCGAAGCCGAGGCGGCGCAGCAGGCGCTTCGATTCGGTGACGTCGTGCATGATCAGCACCGCGCCGATCAGCTCGCCGTTATCGAGGATCACCGGGGCTACCGCGTTCTCGACCGCGAAACGGGCGCCATCGTGCGACACCAGGGTGGCGTGCGGCAAGCCGTCCACGGTCTGCTTCTGGTCCAGGCAGCGCTCGATGGCGGCGAAGGTGGCGTCGGCGCACGCCGCTTCGTCGATGTGCAGCACGTCGCGAAAGCGCAGCCCGCGCGCGGCCGCCTCGCTGACCCCGAGCATGCGCTCGGCGGCCGGATTGACGGTCATGATGGCGCCGCCGCGGTCGGCCGTCACCACGCCGTCGGTGAGGGCCGCCAGGGTGACCAGGGCGCGTTCCTTTTCGGCGGCGGCGGCCAGTTCCATGTGCTTGAGCGCGCTGACATCGTGCAGCACCGCAATGGCGACCCGCGCCACGCCATCGCTGTCGACGATGGCGGCGCTGGTGACGTCGATATGCAGGCGCTCGCCGTCGGCGCGTTCGTAAATCAGGGCCTCGGTGCGCGGCCCGTCCTGCTCGCGCACGGTGCGCGCGAGCGGCAAGTCTTCCGAGGCGATGCGGGCGCCGTGGGCGTCCACGAAAACATAGTCGCGGTAGTCGTGGTAGGAGTCGACCCCGGAGAAATCGCGTCCCATCATGCGCGCGGCGGCCCGGTTCTGGTAAGTCAGGCGCCCGGACGGCACGTCGGCCATCACCACGCCCGAGGGCATCTGTTCGAGGATGTCGGAAAAACGCGAGCGTTCCTGGCGCAACTGCGACACCAGGCGTTCCTTTTCCAGTTCGGCCAGCTTGAGGTTGTCGATGCCGACACAGGCGCCGAGTAACTGCATCGGACCATCCTCGATGCTGCGGTGCCAGTTGGCGCGCAGGAAGAACCATTGGCAGTGGCCGTCGCGGCGCATGAGGCGCAGCTCGGTTTCGATGGGCGCCGTCAAGGGGTCGCGGCAGGTGTCTTCGAGCAGGCTGCGAAAGCGCGCGCGCTCGTCGGGGTGGACGAGCCCGAGCCAGGCGTCGAAGTCGAGCTGTGCCGGCTCGCCATCGTAGCCCAGCAGTTCGCGCAGGTGGCGCGACAGTTCGACCTGGCCGCTGGCGACATCCCACTTCCAGGTGCCGGCCTGGGCCGCGCGAAGGATCAGGTCGATTTCCTGTTTTTCTTTCGTGCATGATTCGAGCAGCTTGTGGCGGGTCAGGTCGATGGTGAGCTTGGAAAAGCCCAGCAGCCGATTGTCGTCGCCGCGCAGGGCGGTGAGGGCGATGTGGGCCCAGAACAGGCTGCCGTCCTTGCGCTTGCGCCAGGTTTCCTCGCTGTAGAAGCCGTTTTCCGCGGCCTTGGCCAGGTTGTGGCGCGGCCAGCCGCGTGCGCGGTCCTCGTCGGTGTACAGGAGCGCGAGATGGCTGCCGATCGCCTCGTCGGCGGTATAGCCCTTCATGTCCTGCGCGCCGCGGCTCCACACGGTGATGTAACCGTCAGGGTCCATGAGGAAGACAGCCACCTCGCGGATGCCGACCACCATCAGCCGGTATAGCTCGGCGGCTTCGTGCTGCGGCAATGCGGACGCCAGGAATCGTTCAGGCATGCGATACCCCCACCTTATAAAGGTGTAAATAGGCTTGGAGAGGGGCAATCACCCCAAGTTCCCGGACTTCAAAAATATTTTTTAGTTCTTGCACAATTGACTTTTATTCATCCTCGGCCTACATTGCGCTCTTGACCTGGGCGATCGCCACGAGGCACATCGGACACCCAATGCTCAACGAGAACAGCACGCCCAAGGCCGCGAACAAAGGCAGAATCAATATCCTGCTGGTGGACGACCAGAGCGCCAACCTGCACGTGCTCGAAGCCGTGCTGGCCGAACTCGACGAGGTGCTGGTCAGCGTTTCCTCAGGGGAACAGGCGCTGCGCGAACTGCTGGTGCGCGAATTCGCCGTGGTGCTGATGGATGTGCACATGCCGACCATGAGCGGCTTCGAAGCCGCCGCGTTGATCCGCAGCCATCCGCGCTCGCGCACGCTGCCGATCATTTTCCTGACCGCCCTCGGCGACGACCGCGCGCACATGGAGCAAGCCTACGCGCTGGGCGCGGTCGATTACCTGACCAAGCCGATCAGCCCGGTGATCCTGCGCGCCAAGGTGGCGTTTTTCATCGACCTCTACCGCAAAACCGCCGAGATCGCCCTGCATGCGCAGGCGACCCACCTCGAAGCGCTCCGCACGCGCGACGAACGGATTCGCCTCATTCTCGACAACACCCGCGATTACGCCTTCATCGGCACCGATACCGATGGCATCGTCACCGAATGGGAGGGCGGCGCCGAAACCATCACGGGCTGGTTCGCGGCCAAGGCTTGCGGCGAGCCGAGCGCCATCATCTTTACCCCGGAAGACCGCGCCGCCGGCGTGCCCGAGCACGAAATGCGCACGGCGCGCGAAACCGGGCGCGCCGACGACAAGCGCTGGCACGTGCGGCGCGACGGCACCCGCTTCTTTGCCGATGGCGTGATGGTGCCGCTGCGCGACGAGGCCGACAAACTGCGCGGCTACGCCAAGATTTTCCGGGACGCCACGTCCGAACGCCTTGCCGCCGAGCAGCTGGAAATGTCCGAACTGCAACTGGGCGAGTCGCGCCAGCGCTCCCAGCGCGCCGAGGAAGGCATGCGCCGCCTGGCGGCGGTGGCGGCGCAATCGTCCGACTTCATCGGCATCGCCAGTTCGGAAGCGCGCACCAGCTACGTCAACCCGGCCGGGCGCCGGCTGGCGGGGCTCGCACCCGATGCCGCCCTGGGCGAGTATCGCATTGGCGACTTTTTCGCGCCCGACTGCCAGGCCTTTGTCGAGGCGGTGGTGTTGCCGGCCGTGCGCGGCAGGCAAGCGCGCTGGGAAGGTGAACTGCGCATGCGCAACTTCCAAAGCGGCGCGATCCTGCCCATCTATTACAAGGGCTTTGCCGTGTTCGACGACGACGGCCAGAATATCGGCCTGGCCTCGATCATGCGCGACATCACGGCGCAAAAGCAGGCCGAGGACGAACTGCGCCGGGTGGCGGCCGACCTGGCCGAGGCCGACCGCCGCAAGTCCGAGTTTTTGGCGACCCTGGCGCACGAGTTGCGCAACCCGCTGGCGCCCATCCGCACCGGGCTCGACCTGATCCGCATGGCGGCGCCCGGCGCCCCCAACATGGCCAAGGTGCACGACATGATGGACCGCCAGCTCGGTCATTTGATTCACCTGGTCAACGACTTGCTGGACGTGGCGCGCATCACGCGCGGCAAGATCGAACTCAAGCGCGAAGCGAGCGACGTCGCCACCCTGGCCGCGATGGCGGTCGAAACGAGCATGGCGGCGCTCAACGCCGGGGGCCACACGCTCAGTATCGAGGTGGCGCCCGAAGCGCTGCCGCTCGAGGTCGATGTGACCCGCATCGTCCAGGTGCTCAGCAACCTGCTCAACAACGCCGCCAAGTACACCCCGGCCGGCGGGCGCATCGTGCTGCGCGCGCTGCGCGAAGGGGACGACGCGCTGCTGTCGGTGCATGACAACGGGGTCGGCATTGCGCAGGAAGACATCGGCACCCTGTTCGACATGTTCACCCAGGTCGGGCGCAACCTCGACCGCTCGCAGGGCGGGCTGGGGATCGGGCTGTCGCTGGTGCGCCGCCTGGTCGAGCTGCACGGCGGCAGCGTCAGCGCCACCAGCGCCGGGCGCGACCAGGGCAGCACCTTCACCGTGCGCCTGCCGCTGCACCTGGGCAATGCGCCAGCCGTGGCGTCGCTGGCGCCGTGCGGCGCCGCCCCCGGCGCGCTGCGGGTGCTGGTGGTGGACGATAACGTCGACGCCGGCGCCAGCCTGTCGACCTTGCTCGAAGCGCTCGGCCACAGCACCCGGGTGGCGGTCGACGGCGAACAGGGCCTGGTGCTGGCGGCCGCGTTCCGCCCGCACCTGGCCTTTCTCGATATCGGCCTGCCCGGCATGAGCGGGCACCAGCTGGCGCGCGCGATCCGCGCCACCAGCGGGCTCGAAGGCATGTTGCTGGTGGCCCTGACCGGCTGGGGCGCGCGCGCCGACGTCGCCATGTCGCAGCAGGCCGGGTTCGACCGCCACCTGACCAAGCCGGTCGACATCACCGCCCTGAACAGCGTGCTGGCGGCGGCCGCGCGCCCCGGGTCATCGCCCGCCATGGAGCAGCCATGAACAGCGGCATTGCCGGCTTGCGCGGGCTGGCCGCATGAGCGCGCCAAAACGAATCCAGACGGTGTCGTGCGGCACCCTGGTGGTCAATCCGGCCGGTCAGTTACTGCTGTGCCACGTGACCAACACGCCGAGTTGGGACATTCCGAAAGGCATGCAGGACCCGGGCGAGACCACCCTGGCGTCGGCCATGCGCGAACTGCGCGAGGAAGCGGGCATCGCCTTTGCGCCGGAGCGCTTCGAGGACCTGGGCGGGTTTGCCTATCGCAGCGACAAACGGCTGCACTTGTACCGGGTGCGCGCCGGGGCCGACTTGAGCAGCCTGGCGCACCTGGTGTGCACGAGTTTCTTTCCGCATCCGGTGACCGGCGAGCCGACCCCGGAAACGGATGGCTTCCGCTGGGCCGCGCGCAGCGAGCTGACCCGGCTGTGCTGGCCTCGCATGGGGAAACTGCTGGTAACCCTGGACTGGTAGCCGCTCGCGCCGACGGTGCGCGCCGCCTCAGGACGCCACGGCCGCGTCAAGTCCGGCAAGCTGCGCATGGCGCGCCAGCAAGTCGGCCAGGGCGCCGAGCTCGACCGGCTTGGTCAGATGCACATCGAAGCCCGCGGCGCGGGTGCGCTCGCGGTCGTCGGCGCTGCCCCAGCCGGTCAGCGCCACCAGCAGCACGCCGGCATGGCGCGCATCCTGGCGCAGCGCCTGCGCCAGCTGGTAGCCATCCATGCCGGGCATGCCGATGTCGAGGAACATCACCTGCGGATGGCGCCGGGCCGCCATGTGCAGCGCGGTCGGGCCGTCGTTGGCGACGTCGACCACATGCCCGATCAGCGCCAGCAGCTCGGCCAGGGTAGCGGCGGCGTCGACATTGTCATCGACCACCATCACACGCAGGGCCACATCGGCGCTGGCGGGGCGCCCGGCCTTGCCCGGCGCGGGCGTGGCGGCCGGCGCCCCGGGCGGGGCCAGCGGCAGGCGCACGCTGAACACGCTGCCATTGCCCAGGCCGGCGCTGGCGGCGCCGGCCTGGCCGCCATGCTGCTCGGCCAGGCTGCGCACCAGCGACAAGCCGATGCCCAGCCCGCCCGCATGATGGGCCGTGCGCCCGACCTGGGTGAACATGTCGAACACGGCGGCAAGCTGATCCGGCGCGATGCCGATCCCGTTGTCGCTCACCGCCAGGAGCACGTCGTCGCCTTCCTGGCGCGCGGACAAGGTGATGCGGCCGCCCTGCGGCGTGTACCTGGCGGCGTTGTTGAGCAGGTTGTTGAGGATCTGGCGCACCCGGTTCGGGTCGGCGTACAGCGCCAGCGGCCGCTCGGGCACCTCGACACGTAAGTCATGCCCGCTAGTGTTCCGAGTTAGAAATTCGTTGATGATTAAATGTGGTGAAATCGTAACGAGACAAGGAACAAAGCGCAGACAGGCCGAGGCCTGGCGAGCATTTGTGACGCAGTATCGGTGCGATTGTCGCCATATTTATTCAACGAATTTCTAACTCGGGACACTAGCATCGATGAGCGGACGGCTGGTTTCGACGGCCCCGGCGACGACCTGCTGCACGCTGGTCCACTCGGGCTTGAGCGCGATCTGGCCGCGCGTGATGCGCGCCACGTCGAGCAGGTCGTCCACCAGCGCCACCATGTGGTCGAGCTGGCGGTCCATGATGTCCTGCACGCGCGCGACCACCTTGGCGTTGCCGGCGTTCAGGCGCAGCACCTGCAGGCCGCTGCGGATCGGCGCGAGCGGATTGCGCAGTTCGTGGGCCAGCGTCGCCAAAAATTCGGTCTTGCGGCGGTCGGCTTCGGACAGGTCGGCTGCCAGGCGGCGCAATTCGGCGTCGGCCGCGACCCGTTCGCTGATATCGGTAAACAACACCGCCACCTGGCGGCTGGCCGGCCCGCCCACGCGCGTGGCGTACACATCGAACCAGCGATGCATGGCGCGCGCTTCGTCGACGAAGCGCACCGGCACGCCGGTGGTGGCGACCTGGCCATACATGGTGAACCAGTGGCGGTCGTGGCCGGGCACCAGCTCGCGCACGGTCTTGCCGACGGCGTCCGTCAGGCCGGTGTGCTTGACGAAGGCCGGGTTGATTTCGATGAAGCGGTAGTCGACCGCGGTGTCGCCCTCGAACAGGACGTCGATGATGCATACGCCGGTGTCGATCGAATCGAACAGGGTGCGGTAGCGCTCTTCGCTGGCGCCGAGCTGCGCTTCGGCCTGCTTCTGGCGCGTAATGTCGAGGACCACGCCGCGCAGGTGCTGGCCGGCGCCGGATACGTCGGCGAGCACCTCGCCACGCGCGATCACGTGGTGGTACAGGCCGTCGCTGGCGCGCACCCGATACTCAAGATCGTACGGTTCGCCGCTGGCGAGGGCCGCTTCGATGCGCGCCGTGGCGTGGGCCAGGTCGTCAGGGTGGAGCGCGTCCAGGTAGTTCTGCACCGGCCCGCCGGCGGCGATCTCGGGCGAGATATTGAACAGGCGCGCCATGGCGGCGTCGGCGGTCACGCGGTTGGCCGCGACATCCCAGGTCCAGGTGGCCAGTTCGGCGGCGGCCAGGGTGATTTCGAGGCGGGCGCGGGCCTCGCGCAGGTCGGTGTCGCTACGGCGCTGGCGCGTGGCGGTGTGGTGCGCGTCGATCAGGAAGGCGAGCTTGGCCTTGAGCGCCGCCGCCAGCACCGGGCTGGGCAGCACATCGATGGCGCCGGCCGCGTACGCTTGCGCAAAAGGGAAGGAGGGATCGCCTTCCGGCGCAATGACGATCAGGGCGATGCCGGCCAGGCCGGGCGTGGCGCGCAAGCGCTGCACCAGGTCGATCACCCCGGTGGCGTGCGCGCTCGCGGCGGCGGCGGCAGGCTTCGCGCCGGCGTCCACGATGATCAGGGCAAGCTCGGCACTGGCGGAATGGGATGTCGCCGCGTGCGCGTCGAGCCGTACAGGCACATGGCCCAGCTCGCGCAGAAGCTGCGCCAGTGCGTCGCTGGCGGCATCGTGCTGGTCGACCAACAAAATGCTCGCACAATTGCTTGCCCTCATCGTGCAATCCGCTCCGTGGCGATGGTCGTGTCGGGAACGGAGGAGATCGGCATTGCGTCCTTTTCGGTGGTGGAAGACAGTTTGTCAATATTGGCGGGTCATTCTCCGAAAGTCAATCGAACGCCTCCATGGGTGTAGGCATGACAGCAACGGACCGGCTGCGGATGCAGCGATCCCATTCGGCCTGTCGCGACTGCTCCTTGCCGGTACCCGGGGGGAGGCACTTTGCGTAAAGGCATTGCCTTGCGGCTCAGGCGCGCGATCGGGATGGGGCGGGCGCGCCGGCGACCGGCGGGGGCTGCGCGCTTTCGTCCGGCGACAAGGTGGCGGCCACGGCGCCGGCAAGGTCGGCCTGCGGCGCCGGGTCGGGCGGCAAGGCCCCGACCCGGCGGGCCTGGTCGGATTGCTGGTCGAGGCTGACTTCTTCGGCGACCGCAAAGCGCTCGTCAGTCTCGTCGTCCCCGGCCGGCAGCAATGATGCGGAGCGAACGTCCGCCGCGCCGGGGTCGGCGCCCGGTGGCGGGTGAACAGGCGGACCGGTGTCGGGCATGTCGCTGTTGCTGTCACTGGCTGGCATGATGGCTCCTTTGGCTTGCGATAAAGTCAGTTAGAGACATCCCCCGGACGAAAGTTCAGACCATGCCGCCTTATTCGACCGCCTTTTTGCGGGGCCAGTTCTTGCATGCGATCGCCCACAGGATCAGGCAATACGACAGCAGGCGCAGCAGGAAGTGGAAGGGCGAATCTTCGCTCATGCCGGGCGTCAGGCTGGCGTAGATGCGGTGCGCGCCTTCGATCAGGAACGACAGCGCAAAATACATAAAAAAGCGGTCGCCCGAGGTGCGCCAGAAGCGCAGGAAAAACAGGCCGATCACCACCGAACCCATGGCGCCGGCGCCGGCCAGCATCAGATCCATGGCGTGCTCCATGTTTTACTCATCTCTCACTCCTTCTCGTCAATCAGCCCGTACAGCAGCAGGGATACCGAGATCAGCGCCGTCACCAGGCGCAGGGTCAGCAAGTCCATGGCGGGGAACACCAGCTTGTCGAGGATCAGGATCAGGTTGTTCAGGGTCATGCCGCAAAAGCACAGGCCGCTCCAGAACAGCAGGCGATGCCCGGTACGCGCATAGCTGGCCAGCAATAGCCAGGCGCAGGCCAGCGCGGTGAGCATGCAAAGGCCATAAATCGCCGCCGCCATTACGATTCCTTTCGCCAGGTGAACGCATCGGCAAACTGCTGGGCCTTGCGCTCGAGCTTAGAATGAATCAGATGGGTCACCTCGACCAGGCGCCGCGCGTACAGGTCGGCCAGGGCATCGATCACCTGGCCCAGCGCCGCCGTGGCCGGCTGGTAGCGGAACACCGGCGCGCTGCCTTCGTGGCGCAAGGTGACTGTCATGCCCGCGCGCGACAGGTCCGCCAGCACGCTCGCGGCCAGCTTGTCGCCGATGTAGAGCCGCTCGGCCACGGTTTGCACGGACCAGTCCTGAGGCGCGCTGTTGCGCAACAGCAGCAGCGCCTCCAGGTGGGGAACGGAGGCAATACTGGTCAGCAGGAAGCGACGCAATTCTTCGGGTATCGGTTGGGGCACCATGATGTACAAGAATCCATTGCGCCAAGCTAAGCCAACGCGGTCCAAAACCCGTATTCTAGTCGACTTTGCTTATCAAGCATGCATCATTGTGATGTTCTTACGTATCAATACAGCAACACTCCATGCGCCGGGCCAGCTCACAACAGATTGCGTACCAGTTGCGCCGCGCTCAGCGCCGCCAGCACGATCAGCAGCACGCCCATGGCGCGCGCGAGCAGGGTGGCCGCACCCGGCCGCACTTCCAGCCAGCGCCCGGCGCCGCCGCCCAGCCATGCCAGCGCGCCGTAGATGCCGGCCTGGGTCAAGGCGGTGATGGCGCCCAGCAGCGCGGCCTGGGTCCACAGCGGCTCCGGTCCGGGCCTGAGAAATTGCGGAAAAATGGCCAGCATGAACAGGTAGGCCTTGGGGTTGAGCAGGCTGGTGACGAGCCCGCGCCGGAAGGTGGCGCCCATCCCGCAAGCCTTGCCCGGCAGGTGTTGCACAAAGCCGCCGCCGGCGCGCAGGATGCACCAGCCGATCCACGCCGTGTACAGCGCGCCCGAGCCCAGCATCGCATTGAACAGGGCCGGCCACAGCCGCAGCAGCGCGGCCACGCCCAGCGCACTCATCGCCAGGTGGCACACGCCGCCGCAGACGATGCCGGCCACCGCCGCCAGGCCGGCGCGCCGGCCGCCCAGCACGGCGCTGCCCATGACAAACGCCATGTCGAGGCCGGGCAGGGCGATGATGCCGAACACGACCACAAAGTACAGCCACAGGTTGGCGTGCGCGCTCATGCCGGCCGCGCCGACAGGTCGATTGCATGGTTCAGGGTGGGGAAGGGCATGGCGGGCTCGCTTTCGGTTGGTGGTCAACATCGACAGGGCGCAGATTAGCGCCGCATCAGGGCAGATTGCGCCCTGTTAATCTGCTATCGTTGCGTCATGTACCATCCAACCACCCGCGTGCTGGCAGTGCTGGAACTGCTGCAAACCCATGGCCGCCTGAGCGGCGTCGAGATGTCGGCGCGGCTGGCGGTCGATCCGCGCACCTTGCGCCGCTACATCGTCACGCTCGAAGAGATGGGCATTCCCATCACGACCGAGCGCGGGCGCCACGGCGGCTATGCGCTGATGGCCGGCTTCAAGTTGCCGCCGATGATGTTTACCAACGATGAAGCGCTGGCCCTGGCGATCGGCCTGCTCGCCGCGCGCAGCCTGGGCTTTGCCGAAGCCGCGCCGGCGGTGGCCAGCGCCCAGGCCAAGCTCGAACGCATCATGCCGGCCAACCTGAAGCGGCGCGTGCGCGCCATCGACGAAACCGTGCGGCTCGACATGATCCGCGCGGTGGCGCCGAGGGACAACGACGCCCTCGTCACGCTCAGTTCGGCGGCGCTGGCGCAGCAGCGCGTGTGCCTGCGTTACCGCGCGCCCGACGGCGGCGAAACCGAGCGTGATTTCGATGCCTACGGCCTGGCGTTTCGCGGCGGCTGCTGGTACGTGACCGGCCTGTGCCACCTGCGCGCCGGGATGCGCTCGTTCAGGATCGACCGCATCGTCAAAGTCGAGCCGCGCCCGGTCTCGTTCGCGCGCCCGACCGGCTTTGACGCGCTCGGCTACCTGAACCAGTCGCTGGCTGTGATGCAACGCGAACACGCGGTCGAAGTGCTGCTGCACACCGACCTGAAAACGGCCAGCGCGCATTTCCATGGCGCGCTCGGGGTGTTCGACCAAGCCCCCGATGGCGTGCTGCTGCGCTGCACCACCGACGACCTCGACTGGTTCGCCGGCCACCTCGCGGGCCTGCCGTTCGACTTCGCGGTGCGCGCGCCGGACCAGCTGCGCGCCAGTCTTGCAAAATTAGCTGAACGACTGCTTCGCTTGGCGGGCACGCTCCGCTAGAATGCGTCGCTCGACTATTTTGGTTTTGGAAAACATGATTCAGAAAACACTGGCCGGCATCGTCCTCGGATGGACCTTGCTGGCAGCCGGCAGCGCGTTTGCCGGTGGCTGTCCCGCACACTATATGGATGGGCGCCTGCCCGAGATCCGCAATGCCAAGCTGGCCAAGGCGACGACCGAATTATGCTACGGCGTATTCGGCGTGATGCATTCCGGGATCACGCGCACGCCGCTGTGGTCGGCCGAGCGCCTGCTTCCGGCAAACCTGAAGCTGGCCAAGAAACTCTCGCGCGACGATTCCTTCCACGCCGAGGAACGCCTGTCGCCGTCGCAGCGCGCCGAGCTGTCCGACTACGCCCGCAGCGGCTTCGACCGTGGCCACATGGCGCCCAACGGCAACATGCCGGATCGCCAGACCCAGCACGAAAGTTTTACGCTGGCGAACATGGTGCCGCAGGATGCCGACAACAACCGCCATCTGTGGGCCGGACTGGAAGGGCGCGTGCGCGACCTGGTCAGGAAAGAAGGCACCTTGTATGTGATCACCGGGCCGGCCTTCATCGGCAAGCGTTTGCAGAAAGTGGGCAATGTGCTCGTGCCGAGTCATTTGTACAAGGCGGTGTATAGTCCGGGCCAGAAGGCGGGCGCGGCATGGATCGTGGAAAACCGTTCCACCGACGAGCTGGATGTGATGACGATTGCCGAGCTCGAAGAGAAGATCGGCATCAACCTGATGCCGTCGCTGAGCGCGCGGCAAAAGTCGGCCATGCTGGACCTGCCGCAGCCGAAACAGAAGAAATCGCGCCGTTGGCCGTTTTGATATTTCAAGGAGATGCAATGAGTGGCAAGAAACAGGGTTTTGTACCGTACACGAACGAGGCTGACGTGCTCGCGGTTGGCAAGCTGATGATCGAAAACCGGCTCGACCGGATCACCATCAGTGGCGACGTCGACCTGACCGCCGACGAGGTCGGCCTGGAGCACGCGCGCAAGCTGCACGCGCTGCTCGGTGACATCGTCGCCAAGCTGGAAGGGATGAAGCTGCCGGCCGAATTGCCGCCGCCGGCGGTGGGCGACGTGGATAATCCCTTCAACTAAGCGCAGTCTGATAGTCGGACCGCGCCGGAAAAGGCACGCGCCGAGCCATCTCAACGAACCATTCTAATTGACCCGGGCCGTGCTGTGATGCCGGACCTGGCGTCATGCTACGCGATCGGCGCACATCGTCTTCGTGCGCGCCGCCATCGACGCCGCAGGCGATCAAAACTTGAGGAAGGTCAATGGTGCGCAGGGTCGGCGCGCTTTGCGGTACTCTCAACGGCTCCTGCTGCGGCGTTTTTTGGGGAGCGAACTTCATGGCAACAGACAATGCCGAATCCTCTGTCGAGCCAGGCGGCGACACGCTCAGCGTGCCGCTGCACCGCGAGGAACTGCGGGTGGGAACGCGCGTCGTCGACACCGGGCGCGGCGTGCGGATTCACAAAACGGTCAGCGAACATCCCCATCAGGTCGACGAAACGCTGCTCTACGACGAGCTCGACGTCAGGCATGTCAGCGTCGACAAGATCGTACCCCTGTCCGAGGCGCCAGTGGCGCGCCAGGAGGGCGACACGCTGATCGTGCCGGTACTCGAAGAAGTGCTGGTGACCGAGCGGCGCGTGCGCATCAAGGAAGAAGTCCACATCACGCGCATCGCGCGCACCCGTACCCAAGCCGGGACCGTCATGCTGCGCGAAGAAGACATCGTCGTCGAACGGTTCGACGAAGGCCCTCACAAGTAAGCGAGTTCAAGCGAGTTCAACAACATGGAGGAAGTCATCATGGAACACACACTGGTAGCGGTATTTGACAATCGCGGCGATGCCGTGCAGGCGCTCGACGACCTGGTCGGGTCGGGGTATTCACGCCAGGATGTGCGTTTGAGCGATGGCGATCCGGATGCGCCCGGCGTGGATGCGCCCGGCGTGGATGCGCCCGGCGGCCGGGTCGAAGGCGCCGGCGACGAATCGTTCGGATCGAGCATCAAGCACTTCTTTACCGACCTGTTCGGCGGCGAGCGCAGCGAGCATGCGCAGATGTATTCCGAGGCGATGGAACGCGGGCATTACGTGCTGACCGTCACGACCACGACCGAGCATGAGGTCGAGCGCGCCGCCGACATCGTCGAACGCCACAGTCCGATCGATATCGACGAGCATGCCGGCCTGTGGCAGGGCGCGATGCAGGGCGGTGACGCCATGCGCGGGCAGGCCATGTCGCAGCAGTCGACGCCCGGCGCGTCGCAGGGTGGCAGTGTGGGCGGCGGCAGCGCGCAAGGCTCGGCCATGGGCGCATCGCAGCAGCGTGCGGCCGACACCACGGCCATTCCCGTGATCCAGGAAGAACTGAAGGTCGGCAAGCGCGAGGTGCAGCGCGGCGGGGTGCGGATTTACCAGCGCATTGTCGAAACCCCGGTCAGCGAGAGCATCGGCCTGCGCGAAGAGCACGTCAATGTGCAGCGGCGCGCAGTGGACAAATTGGTCGATCCGGCCGACATTGCCGCCTTCCAGGAAAACACCATCGAGCTGCGCGAAACGGCGGAAGAAGCGGTCGTCGAAAAATCCGCCCGCATGGTGGAGGAAGTTATCGTCGGCAAGGAAGTGACGCAGCGGCAGGAGCAGATCAACGACACGCTGCGCCATACCGAAGTGGACATCGAGCGGCTTGCACCGGACGATGACGCTTACTTCCGCGGTCACTGGACCAGCAATTTCGCGCGCGAGGGCGGCAGTTACGACGATTATGCGCCGGCGTACCGCTACGGCACCAGCATGGCTGGCAGCGAGCTGTATCGGGGGCGTCCGTGGGAAGAAATCGAACCCGGGCTGCGCAGCGATTGGGAGGCGCGTAATCCTGGCTCGACCTGGGAAAAGATGAAGGCTGCGATCAGGCATGGCTGGGAGCGCATGACGTCGTAGGAACAAGCGCCGCAGCTACGTCGGCGCTCCTGCCACTTGGCAGGAACGACTTCTCGCGATGCCTCAAGCCCGTCGTTCCCGCGTAGGCGGGAACCCAAGTTCGTTGCGTAGCCATGAGGGGCTCAAATGACTTGGGTTCCCGCCTACGCGGGAACGACGGGCTGGCGATCCGCGTCAGCGCACGGCTTGTCAGCGCACGGCTTCGTGCTGCGTCTACTCGGCAAACACGGCACTGGCCGGCGTGATCCTGACGGCTTCCGGCTTGATGTTGAGCTTCATGCTGCCGATGACCTTGTCTTCATCGAGCAAGCTCTGCGGCTTGTTGCCGTCGTACTTGATCGTCGACACCGCATCGCTCACCAGTTTCTCTTTCAGTCCAGCGGCATCCTTGGTGATGAACACGAGCGACAGGTTCTTGGTCGACAGGTGCTTCTTGATGGCCGCGTTCAGGTCGGCCAGGGTCAACTTGGCCAGGCCATCGCGCATCATTTTGGTGAACTCGGGCGTGCCGTACCATTGCGAGTCGAGCGCGTAACCAAGGTACTGATCCTGCGTGGCGGTCATCACGAACACGTTTTTCATCAGGTAGCCGCGCGTGATCTGGAACTGCTCCTCGGTCAGGCCCTGCTGGATCACCTTCTCGAGCTCGGTAAGCGCGATACGCAGCGCGAGGTGGGCGTTCTCCGGCGCGACCGGGCGGATCCACACTTCGAACAACTGGCCCTTGCGGCCGACGTTCGGGTTCGGGAAGAACTGGAACATGCCACGCGGGAAGGCTTCGATATAGGTGTAGTCGCCATAATTCATGCCGCGCAGTTCGCGGATGCGCTGGTACAGGTAGGCATTCGAGGCGCGGTGTTCGCCAAGGAAGGTTTTAGCCAACCACAGCGCCGGGAAGTCCGGATGGCCACGGCGCACCTCGATCGGCAAACCGAACGACAGGGCGGTCGCGCGCGTGTTTTTCTCGACGATCTCCACTTCCAGGCCGTTTGGCATCTTTGCCAGCGGCGCCGTGGTGACCGGCAAGCCCGGGCCGGCCGGCAGCCTGGCCAGCGCCTGCTTGAGCGCGGCCGTCATCTCGTCCGACACATCGCCCGAGATGCCCACCCGCACCGATCCCTGGGTGTAGGCCTTCTTGTAGAAATCCTTGACGTCGTCGAGGGTGATCGCATCGATCCCTTTGGCCGTGCCAAGGACCGGATGGTCGTACGGCGTGCCGGCGAACACATTGGTTTGCAGGCGTTCCTTGCCCAGTTCTTCTTCGTTGTTGTCCTTCAGGTCGACCAGCAGGGCGTTCTTGAGCGAATCCTTGAGGCGGCGGAAATCTTCCTCGCGAAAGCCCGGCGTGACCAGTTGCGGCATGGCCACGGCCATGTATTTGTTCCAGTTATCCTTGTGGATCGATCCGGTGAAGGTGGTCATTTCCTTGTCGGTCTGCTCGGTGAACGAGCCGGCCAGCGGGAACAGGGCCTTGCTCACTTCGTCGATCTTGCGCTCGCTCGATCCGGCCGAGGCCACCATCATCGCGGTCAGCGCCGCCAGGCCTTCCTTGCCTTTCGGATCGTGCGCCGAACCGGCGGCGAACAACAGCTTGAAGCGGATCTGGGGCAGCGCCGATTTTTGCACCAGTACGTCTACCTTGGCTTCGGCGCCGGCCGCCAGCACCGGCTTGGCCTGGGTTTCCGTCGCTTGCGGCAAAGCATCAGCTGGCAAACTGTTCGTCCCACTCGCGGCCAGCGTCGCCAGCTTCGGCAGGCTCGCCATCGATTCCGGCAGGGCCTGGTTCGACAGGGTGGTGACGATCATGCCGTCATCGACCAGGTACTTGCGCGCCGCCGCCAGCAGGTCGGCCGGGGTCAGGCTGTCGGTGACGCGGTAGAACTGGTTCAGCGTGCCGTAGGAACGGTTGTAATGCACGTAGGAGGCCAGGGTGCCGGCGATCTGCTCGGTATTGTCGAGCGAGCGGATCAGGCCGTATTTTTGGGCCGACTTGGCATCGGCCAGCGCCTGCGCGGTGACCGGTACGTTGCGCAACTGCGCGATGGCCTGCATGATCTGGTCGCGCACATAGACGGTGTCTTCCAGCTTTTTCACGCGGGCGATGATGGTCGCCAGGCTCGGGTCGACCCGGCCAGGCGTGTAATCGCTGAACTGGTCGACTTTCTGTTCATCCTGTACCAGCCGCTTGTAGAGCGGGGAGGTGCGGCCGAACGAGAGCGAGAGCAACATCGACAGTGCGGCGTGGTCCTTGGCGGTGTCGGAAAACGCCGGTGCGCGGAAACCCACCGTGACGAACGGCAAGGTCTGGGTCGGCCATGCGACATGCTTGTAGAGTGCGCCGGTCGGCGCCGGCTCGGCCGGTACCTCGCTCTTGTAGCTGCCTTTCTGCCATTTGCTCCAGTATTTCTCGACCAGGGCGATGGCCTTTTGCGGCTCGACGTCGCCGGCGATGATCACGGTGGTGCGCTCCGGGCGATACCAGCGGTCAAAAAACACTTTCGAGTAGGCATACTGGTTCGGCATGTCCTCGATGTCCTTGATGAAGCCCATCGTGGTGTGCTTGTAGGTATGCGTGGTGTAGGCGGCGTCGCGCTGCACTTCGAACAGCTTGGACATCGGATTGGCGCTGTTCTTGTTGTATTCGCCCAGCACGGCGCGCGATTCGGTCTTGAATGCATCTTCACCGTACGACAGGCTCTGGAAGCGGTCGGCTTCGACCTTGAGGATGGTTTCGAGGTCTTCCTTGGCGAAGGTGGTGTGGTAATTGGTCAGGTCGTCGCTGGTGTAGGCGTTCTGGCGCGCGCCGGACTTGGTGATGACGTCCTGGTATTTTTCAGGCGGATAGGCTTTGGTGCCGCGAAACATCATGTGTTCGAAAAAGTGCGCGAAGCCCGACTTGCCCGGCTCGATCTCGTTGCGCGAGCCGGTCTGTACAGGGATCTGTACCGACACCAGGTTGGGGAAGCCGGTCGGGACGACGATGATTTTCAGGCCGTTGGCCAGGGTTTTTTCGGTGGCTTTGAAGGGCAGCACATCGGCTTTGCCGGCTGGCGTGGCTGGCGCGGCCGCCAGCGCGTTCATGGCGAACGCGGGCAGGGCAAGCAGGCTGATCGGAATGAGTTTGGACACATTGTCTCCTGAGGCTAAAAATAGTAGCCGCAGGATAAAAGAATCGGGACAGAAAGAACAGCGGAAATTTGTGCATACACCGGTGTGGGCATGTCCACGGCGGTAGGCACGGCGGTAGGCACGGCGGTAGGCACCGCGGTAGGCACGGCGGCAGGCACCGCCGTGGACGCAAACTCAGCGCACGCTCAGCGCGCCCTGGCCGTCCTGCCGGGCGCCAGCGATGATGTCGGGCTCGGTCGCTGGCAGGCTGATCCGGTTGCGGCCCATGTGCTTGGCGCGGTAGAGCGCCGCGTCCGCCGTCGCCACCAGCTGGCAGGCGGTGCTGTTGGACGAGGCAATCGCGGTGGCCGCGCCAATGCTCACCGTGACGTGTTCATTGGCGCCGCGTCCGTTGGGCACCTTGAGCTGCTCGACCCGGCAGCGGATGCGCTCGGCAACGATGGCCGCACCCTTGAGCGACTGGTTCGGCAAGATCACGGCAAATTCCTCGCCACCGTAACGCGCCACCAGATCGTTGGCCCGCATTTCTCTCGACACGGCTGCGGCGATGCGCTTGAGGCATTCATCGCCGCCCAGATGCCCGTTGGCATCGTTGTAAGCCTTAAAATTGTCGACATCGACCATCAACAACGATAGCGGCTGCTGCTGGCGCAGCGCGCGCGACCACTCGGCGCTGAGGGTATTGTCGAAGCAACGGCGGTTGGCCAGGCCGGTCAGTCCGTCGAGCGTGGCCAATTGTTCAAGCGCAACCTGGGACGCTTTTTCGTCGGTGATGTCGCGCAGGGTCTGCACCACCGCTTCGAGCTTGCCGTGCTCGCCAAAGATCGGGATGGCGTCGACCGACAGGTAGCGTCGCTCGCCGAAGCGCGGCATGTCGCACCAGCTTTCCGCCGCCAACTGGCCGTCCACGTGGCGGCTTTTGGCTGCCTGCGGATACAGCGAGTCGAGCTCGTCGCCCCGATCTTGCGCCACCAGGTCGGCCAGGGTCGGGCGCGCTTCCTGGTAAAAACTCTGCCAGTGATCGCGGGTGCCCAGCACTTCCTCCGCCGCAACCCCGGTCAGGCGCTCGCAGGCACGGTTCCAGATGATCACCCGCCGCTCGTTGTCCAGCACAAACGCGGGAACGGCCAGCATCTCCATGAGCTTGTAGGCAAACGCGCGGCCCTGTTCCGGTGCGGCCTGCGCCGTCGCGCTCTGGACTGTCGTCGTGCTCATCATGTGCCGCCCCTGTTAGATAGTTCCCGACAAATTCTTGACGGCAAAGTGTTGACTGCCGACAAGACTTAATTTTGCCTGTGGCGCACTGCGTTTCTATTGATAAAGCACAAGGGTGAGGATGATCGTGCTTCAGTGTGCGGCAAACGCAACCGTCAAGGGGATCGACACCGACAGCACCACGCCGCTGCCGGGCAGGCTGTCGATGGCAAAGCAGCCGCCAATGGCGCGCACCCGTTCCCGCATGCCCGGCAGGCCGCAGCCGCGTCCGTTGCCATGCTGCACCATGCCGACCCCGTTGTCCTGTACGCGCAAGGTGAGCATGTCGCCGAAGCGCTGCAGCTTGATGTCGACCTCGGTGGCATGCGCATGGCGCGCCACGTTCGACAGCGCCTCCTGCGCGATGCGGTACAGCATGGCGTCGCGTTCGGCGTCCTCGGGCGCATGGAGCGCGTCGGCGTCGGCCGTGAAGGCGTGGCGGATGCCGTGCATGCGCGTAAATTCGCTCAATTGCCACTCCATCGCGCTCTGGAAACCCGCTTCCAGCACGATCGGGCGCAGATCGTAAATGATGGCGCGCAGCGACTTGATCGTGTTGTCGAGGTTGCCGATCATGCCATCGATCTTTTGCGTGATCAGGGGATGGGCGCCGGTGGTACTGACGTGCATCAGTTGCAGGTCGATCTTGAGCGCCAGCAGATTCTGGCCAAGGTCGTCATGGATGTCGCGCGCGATGCGCTGGCGTTCGCTTTCGCGCACGCTTTCCTGCTGCTTGGTCGCCTGGCACAGCGACAAATGGGTGTTGGCGAGCGCCAGTTCGGCCACGGCGCGCGCGTGCCGTTCGATGGCCAGTTGCGCTTCGGTGTCGGTCAATTGGTCGTCGAGGCGCAGGTGGCGTTGCAGCAAGGCGTAAAAGCCCCAGCCGATAAGCAGTATCCAGAACAGGGCGAGGAGGGCGGTGGGCGTGATGTGCATAAAAACCTTCCGAGAAATCTGATAAGACAAGCTGGCAAGTCCAAGCTGACTCTGATCAAGTTACTCTCCGTCATCACCAGTGATATTGTCTCCGATCAACTCTATTTCAATTGGGAACGTTTCTGTCGTAACGGCATCATTTTTGGTGATTTCCGGTTGCACTACGCGACCTTGCTATAATGGAGGGTTGAGAATTAGGACAATCACGTGACTTACAGCATCAAAGAGATTTTTTACACCCTGCAGGGAGAGGGCGCGCACGCGGGTCGTCCCGCCGTCTTTTGTCGTTTTTCGGGCTGCAACCTGTGGACCGGGCGCGAAAGCGACCGCGCCAGCGCCATCTGCACCTTTTGCGACACCGATTTTGTCGGCACCGATGGCGAACGTGGTGGCAAGTTTGCCAACGGCGACGCCCTGGCCGCGCTGATCGACAGCCTGTGGCCGGCCTCTTACCCGCACAGCAAATACGTGGTCTTCACCGGCGGCGAGCCCTTGTTGCAACTGGACGCGCCCTTGATCGACGCCATGCACGCGGCCGGCTTCGAGATCGCCATCGAAACCAATGGCACCTTGCCGGTGCCGCCCGGTGTCGACTGGATCTGCGTCAGCCCCAAGATGGGTTCGAAGCTGGTCGTGGAAAAGGGCAATGAGCTCAAAGTGGTCATTCCGCAGACCAGGCAGGACCTGGGCGCCTACGAACATCTCGATTTCGAGAACTTTTTCGTGCAGCCGATGGACGGCCCGCTGGGCGAACACAACACCCGTCTCGCCATCGAGACCTGCAAGCGCAATCCCAAGTGGAAGCTGAGCTTGCAAACCCATAAACTTTTACAGATACCTTAAAGCACTTCATGCTCACGATTACACGCAAGCTCGAATTCGATGCGGGACACCGCATTCCCGACCACAAAAGCCAGTGCCGCAACCTGCACGGGCATCGTTACACGCTCGAAATCACGCTCACGGGCGCCGTCATCCAGGCCGAGGGCAACTCCGACAATGGCATGATCATGGATTTTTCGGACATCAAGGCGCTGGCCAAGGAACACCTGGTCGATGTCTGGGACCATGCCTTCCTGGTCTACGAAAAAGACGACAAGGTGCGCGAGTTCCTGGCCTCGCTGCCGGGCCACAAGACGGTGGTGATCGACCGCATTCCGACCGTCGAGAACCTGGCGCAGATCGCTTTCGGTATTCTCAAGGCGGCCTATACCGACCGTTTCGGCACGGGCTTGCACCTGCACAAGCTGGTGCTGCACGAAACCCCGAATTGCTGGGCCGAGATTACCGATGCCTGATCCAGCCTTCATGCAACTGGCGCTGGAACAGGCGCAACATGCATGGAGCCTGGGCGAAGTGCCGGTGGGCGCCGTGGTGGTCAAGGATGGCGAGGTGATCGCCACCGGCTTTAACCAGCCGATCGGCCGCCACGATCCGACCGCGCACGCCGAAATCGTGGCCTTGCGCGCCGCCGCGGAAAAACTGGGCAACTATCGCTTGCCCGGATGCGAACTGTATGTGACCTTGGAGCCCTGCGTGATGTGTTCGGGCGCGATGATGCATGCGCGCCTGGCGCGCGTGGTGTTCGGTGCGCCGGACCCCAAGACCGGCGCGTGCGGTTCGGTGCTCAATTTGTTCGAGCAGGAAAAGTTGAACCATCACACCGAACTGGTCGGGGGCGTGATGGCCGATGAGGCCAGCGGCATGCTGCGCGCATTTTTTGCGGAGCGGCGCAAGGCGGCGCAGGCCGCGCGGCTGGCGGCGCAGGCGGCGGCCGACCCGGCGTTGTCCGGCGCGCAGGGTGCGCAGCCGCAATAGGGGATGCGGGAGCCTGGCAGGACCGGCATTCCCACACGCATGGTATGCCAGCCACCCCGCAAAGATGGTATGCTCAATCGCGTCCATGCACGTAGTCTTGTTCCGCCGCATGCATGGCGCGTGTCACGCGACTTAACCAACCACTCGCCTTCAGCCTGAGCATGCCTATTCTTACCGCCAACGGGATCCGGATCGCCTACGAAACAGCAGGCGACCCCAAGGACACGCCGTTGCTGCTGATCATGGGCTTGGGCATGCAACTGACCGCCTGGCCCGACGATTTCGTCGACGGCCTGGTCGACCTCGGCTTTCACGTCATCCGCTTCGATAACCGCGACAGCGGCTTGTCCACCAAATTCGAGCATGCCGGCACACCGAGCCTGTCGCTGGCCTGGCTCAAGCGCTTGCTGCGCTGGCCCCAGCGCAGCGCCTACACCTTGTCCGACATGGCCGCCGACGCGCTCGGCGTGCTCAACGCCCTCGGTATCGCGCGCGCCCACGTGGTCGGCGCCTCCATGGGCGGCATGATCGCGCAAATCCTCGCGGCCCGCCATCCCGAGCGCGTCATCAGCCTCACGTCCATCATGTCCGACAGCGGACGCCGCGGCTTGCCCGGCCCGCGCAAAGAAGCGCGCGCGCTGCTGATGCGTCCACCGCGCAATACGCGCGACCTTGACAGCCTGGTCAGCCACATGGTGCACACCATGCGCGTCATCGGCAGCCCCGCCTATCCCACCCCAGAACGCCTGCTGCGCGAGCGCATCGCGCACGCCATCAGGCGCAACCTGTGTCCCGGCGGGCTGGCGCGCCAGCTGATCGCCATCGTGGCAACGGGCGACCGCAGCGAACTGCTCACGTCGATCCGCGTGCGCACGCTGGTCATCCACGGCGCGGCCGACCCGCTGGTGCCGCTGGCCTGCGGCGAAGACACGGCGCGCCTGGTGCCCGGCGCGCGCCTGCACGTCATCGAGGGCATGGGCCACGACCTGCCGCCGCAACTGATCGAACGGCTGCTCGCCTTGATCGATGAGCACGCGCACGGTAAGATAAGCCCCGACTCCACAGCGCGGCTTTTCGAAAAACAGTGAACATCCCCCCCATCGGCATCGGCATCGTCGCCCCGAGCGGCTTTGGCCGCGACAATGCCGTCATCGAACGCGGCATCGCCTCCCTCATCGCGCAGGGCCACACCGTCCACAATTACTTCGAGGCCGACAAGGTATTCCAGCGCTTCGGCGGCACCGACGAGGCGCGCCTGGCGCAGCTCAACGCCGCCGCCAGCGACCCGCGGGTGCAGGTGGTCATGGCGCTGCGCGGCCAGTACGGCCTCACGCGCCTGCTGCCGCGCATCGATTTCGCGCGCATGGCCGACAGCGGCAAGATCTTTGTCGGCTACAGCGACTTCACCGTCTTCCATATGGGCCTGATGGCGCAAACCGGCGCGCAAAGCTATGCCGGGCCGATGTTCTACAGCGACTTCGGGACCGCCGAACCGGTGGCGTTCACGCAGCACGACTTCTGGCGCTGCCTGCAAGGCCCGCGCCATGTCGTGCGCGCCTGCGTGAGCGGCAATCCGCAGCTCGAAGTCGAAGGCACGATCTGGGGCGGCAACCTGGCCATGCTTATCTCGCTGCTGGGCACCGAGTGGTTCGCGCGCATCGACGACGGCATCGTTTTCGTCGAAGACATCAACGAGCATCCTTACCGGATCGAGCGCATGCTGCTGCAACTGCTGCAGTCCGGCGTGCTGGCGCGCCAGAAGGCGCTGGTGCTGGGCGATTTTTCGGGCTACCGCCTCTCGCCGGCCGACAATGGCTACGACTTTGACGCCATGCTGGCCTACCTGCGCGCCAACCTGCCGATTCCCGTGCTCACCGGCCTGCAATTCGGGCATACGCCGCAGCGCGTGACGATTCCGTTCGGCGCGCGCGCGCAGCTGGTTTCCGACGCCGCCGGCTTCACGCTGACCATGAGCGACTATCCGACCATCGCGCATGCCTGAGGACCTGGCGGCGCACGACTACTACCGGGCCACGTCGCCCGGCCAGGCGTATCCCGCGCTGGCCGGCCCGCATGATGCGGCGGTATGCATCATCGGCGCCGGCTTTGCGGGCCTGGCGACCGCCATCGGCCTGATGGAGCGCGGCGTGCGCGATATCGTGCTGCTCGACGCCCAGCGCGTTGGCCACGGCGCCTCCGGACGCAACGGCGGCTTTGTCTTCGGCGGTTTTTCGCTCGGCGAGCGCGGCATCATCGCCAAGGTCGGCGTCGATGCCGCGCGCGGCCTGTACCAGATGACGCTCGACGCGGTCGATCGCATCCGCCGCCGCGTCGACGACTACGCCATCGACTGCGACGCCCGCCATGAAGGCGTGTACCTGGCCAACTGGTTCGACGATGCGCGCCTGCTCGACGAGCAGCAGCGCTTCATGATGGAGAAGATGGGCGTTCAATGGCAGCGCGTCTCGCGCGCGCAGTTGGCCGAAAAACTCGATTCGACGCGCTATTTCGGCGGCTTGTTCGAGCCGGCCGCGTTTCATTTCCATCCCCTCAAGTATGCGCAGGGGCTGGCCCGCGTGCTGGCGCAAAACGGGGTGCGCGTGCATGAACACAGCAAGGCCGCCAGCATCGCCGCCGACGGCGAGGGCTGGCTCGTCACCACGGCCGCCGGCAGCGTGCGCGCGCGCGACGTGGTCGTGTGCTGCGGCGGTTACATCGAAAAACTGCATCCGCGCCTGGCGCGCGCGGCGCTGCCGATCGCCACCTACGTGATGGTGACCGAGCCGCTGGGCGAGCGCCTGCAAACGGCAATGCGCACCGGCGCGGCCGTCTACGACACCCGTTTCGCCTTCGATTACTACCGCCCATTGCCCGACACGCGCCTGCTGTGGGGCGGGCGCATCGCGGTGCGCGAGCGCGGCGGCGCAGACGTCGCGCGCCTGCTGCAGCAGGATATGCTCAAGGTCTACCCGCAACTGGCCGGCGTGCGCGTGACGCATGCGTGGAGCGGCATGATGAGCTATGCGCGCCACCAGATGCCGCAGATCGGGCGCCTGCCCGATGGCCTGTGGTACGGCATGGGCTTCGGTGGCCATGGCGTGGCGCCGACCACCCTGGCCGGCGAGGTGCTCGCCGCCGCCATCGCCGGCGACGGCGCTCCGCTGGCGCGCTTTGCCGCGTGGGGCCTGCCGACGGCCGGCGGCCGCGCCGGCCTGGCCGCCGCCCAGATGACCTACTGGTACTACGAACTGCGCGACTGGATGCGCCAATGAAGGCAGTGCGCTCGGTGCGCATCGATACGCTGCGCGGGATCGCCGTCTTCGGCATCATGCTGGTGAACGTGTGGGGCTTCGCGATCGGGAATAACTTCTCGCGTTACGGCGTCATCGGCGAGCATGCGCCGCTGCTCGACCAGTTGGTGGTGTTCGTGGTGGCCGCGTTTGCGGAGCAGAAGTTCTATCCGATCTTTGCATTCCTGTTCGGCGCGGGCTTCGCGCTGCAGACGGGAGGACGGCATTTTCCGGGGCCGCGGCTCGATCGCATCAAGACCACCTATCGCCGGCGCGTCACCTGGTTGCTCGGGTGCGGCGTGCTGCATGGCTCCTTTCTGTGGTTCGGCGATATTCTCACCGTGTACGCGATCTGCGGCTTCTGGCTCCTCACGCAGGCCGGCCGCAGGCTGTCGGGCGTGGTCGACTCGCTGCGCCGGATGGCCGTGCTCAATGTCGCGGTACTGGTCTTCATGGCCTACCTGACGTACCAGCTGATGACCATGCCGCCCGAAGCGGTTACCTGGGGCGTGGACGAAATCGCGCGCACGCACGCGGTGTACAGCGAGGGAACGCTGGCCGCGATCGCGCGCGAGCGGCTGTCCGACTTCTGGGGCAACCTGACGAATTCGCTGTTCTTCCTGCCCAAGGTGGCGCTGCTGATCCTCATGGGCGTGGTCAGCGTGCGCCTGGGCTGGCTCACGCGGCCCGGGCGCCATCGCGCGGTGTGGGGCAGGGTGCTGCTGGCCGCGCTGTGGGTGGGCGTGCCGGTGAACCTGTGGTGGGGTTGGGCCGCGCTGCGCGACGCCATCGATCCGCACGCGGCCGGGCCGATGGCGGCATTTGTCTCGTTTCTCGTCGAAGTGGCCGGACCCTTCATGGCGGCCGGCTACGTGGCCCTGGTGATGCGCGCGCCGGAACCGGTGCTGGCGGCCCTGGCGCGCTGGCTGGCGCCGGTCGGGCGCATGGCGCTGACCAATTACCTGGCGCAGTCCGTGCTGTTCGGCCTTCTGCTGCAAGGGACCGGGCTGCGCCTCGGCGCGCTGCTGTCGCATGCGGGACTGCTCGGCGTGTGCCTGCTGCTGATGGTGGTGCAGGCCCTGTTCAGCCGCTGGTGGATGCGCCGCCACACACAGGGGCCGATGGAGGCGGTGTGGCGCCGCTTCGCCGCGCGCGGCTGAACCGCGTGGCCGCTCAGGCGATGCTCATGTGGCCCGCGAGGATTTGCCACTGACCGTCATCGGCCTGGCGCCACGTGCGTGTGCAGCGCAGGTCGAGGTTGAACTGCGACTCGCCGAAACTGCCAACCAGGTTCATGCGCGCCGAGATCACGCCCACCGGGCCGTGCGCCGCGACAATGCGCTCGCCCGCTTCGATCGCGCGGAACTTCAGCAGGCCGGAGCGGTGCATGTCGAGGTCTTGCTGCTTGCCGATGACCTGGCCCATGTGCGTGGTAAACAGCAAGTCCGGCGCAATCAGGCGGTCGAGCGCGTCGACGTCGGCGCCGAGCATGGCGAGCCGCAATTGTTCTTCCAAACCGATAATGTGCTCTTGTGCTTCGTTCATTGCACTCCCTTATGGGGACCTCGAAAACTGCGTCGCGCAGTAGCTTGTCGAGGTCCCCTTATGTATTGACCGGTTTAGAACTGATAGCGGAATCCGGTCGAGATGACCGTTACCTTGGTTTTGGTCAGGCGCATCGCTTCGGCG
Source organism: Massilia rubra (assembly GCF_011682065.1). Classification (GTDB taxonomy): domain Bacteria; phylum Pseudomonadota; class Gammaproteobacteria; order Burkholderiales; family Burkholderiaceae_D; genus Telluria_A; species Telluria_A rubra. Next base: position 93,020 of record NZ_VUYU01000014.1, read on the forward strand.
TTCATCGACCAGTGCGGATTGAAATTAAAACGCACGCCGCCGCTAATGCTCGGATCGGTTTCGTTATAATCGTTCTTGCCGACCGCGACCGCATGCATCTTGGTGCGGCCGATGCCGGCGCGGCCGGTCAGGTCGAAGCGTTCGCTCAAAGGAAAGGCGCCCGTGACAGCGATGCCGTAATGCTCTTCCGGGTGGGCAGGCTCGTCGCGGCGGAAGCCATAGCCGATCTCGACGAAACTGAGCGAATTGCGGAATAGCTCGACGCCGATGTGCTTGTTGATCTGGTAGCCGGTGCGCAGGCCGATCGACAAATCGTCGCGTTCAAACCGGTCATTCGACGAGGATGCCTGGCCGAGTTGAACGCCGGCGTAGACGCCAGGTCCGTTTTCCACCGCTGATGCCGGCATGGAGACGCCGCCCGCCAGTGCGACAAGTGCGCTGCTTAATATGATTCGCATAGAATATTCCGAATAAGTTGGTGCGATAGCCTGACGCGTAATTGTGCTATTGCTGCGCGAAATTATAGCCGGAACAATGATAAAAGTGTCAATCCTTCTGTCTATGCAACAAAATGATGTAAATATAGTGCGTTTCTTGCGCCTTAATCGGATCGGTATATGCATAAACACAGCTATCCGATCCATTAACCAAGGCAGGCGCGAGCCGATTATCGCGCCAGAATAGGACCGTATGAAGAAAATCGTCTCTCTGTTTCAACGTAACTACGATGGCGACCGCCAAGTGCGCGACGAGGTCGTTCCGGCCGCCGCGTGGGTCGCCGCTGGCGAAGGCATGGCGACCCGCAAGTGGGATGGCATGGCAGTCATGGTCGCCGAGGGCCTTGTCTACAAACGCTACGACGCCAAGGCCGGACGCACGCCGCCAGCCGACTTCATGCCGGCCCAACCGGCGGCCGACGACGCCACCGGTCACTGGCCGGGCTGGGTGCCTGCGGTGGGGCCGGATTCGGCGCGCATCAACGAGGGTATTGCATGGGGCATGCGCGAATTGTTTGGCGGCGGGGCGGTGCCTGACGGAACATATGAAGTCTGCGGCCCGAAAATCGGCACCCGCCATGGCGCTAATCCGGAACGGCTGACGGAGCATATCCTCGTTCCGCACGGCAAAGATGAGTTGCCGGACTGCCCGCGCAACTTCGCGGCCCTGCGCGAGTACCTGAGCGAGCATCTTATCGAAGGCATCGTCTGGCACCACCCGGATGGGCGGATGGCAAAAATCAAGGCGAGCGATTTCGGTATCAAGCGCGCGCCGGATTGATCCGTATGTCAGCCGGCAAGCGTCACCTTCACCATAGGCGCTGATAGAATCGCGCCTCATGGACCCCAGGTACTGCTTGTCGCTAACCGTAAGCCATTCCTCTCTGTCGAACACAACGCTGCAGCGCTACATCGGTGTTTAACATTTTTCCGCCAACGCGGTTCGGCGCGATACCAAAATTTCCGTCTCCATCAGCGCTCGGCACCATGCCAGCGTCAGTGGATGAGAAACTTACAAATGATGCGTTGACGGAATTTGTTTTGAATAGTCTAATGACAAGCTTGTTAACTAACAAACGAGATCAGGTGAAATTTTACATTGCGGCATTTACTTTAGGTTTGCTGGCAGCGTCTAATGCCAGTGCCGAGATGGTCACTTTCGACTACACCGCTAAAATCGATGGAGCGCTGCATTTCACGAACCATGGCACCTATGTGGATTCGTTGCAATCAATCTCGTTCAATAACACGACGATTGAGGTCGGTTACACAATGCGCGGCTCTTTCACGATCGACCTGGACACGCCCGCATCCCTCCACCTTCCTTACCAGAGCCCGAATTCGGTTTATACCGAATACGCTAATTCGACCAATGGCGCTACCAGGAACCTCGCCACGATCAAGGTTGATCAGTCCGGGTATGGCTTTACTGCGAAACCTCAGGCAGGCGGCATGAGTATTGAAATTACCGATGGCGCAGTCGGCCGTGCCGATTCTTTTGTGTTCAATAACTACAATTTGGACCCGAATACTGGCAGAAGCGAATCGTTGACATTCGCTCTTTGGCAGGCCAACGGTAGTCTGCTCACGAGCACGCGCTTGCCATCTTCACTTGATCTGAGTCGTGCGGACATGGCGACCCTCGTGTACAGCTACCGCGGGCCCAATTCCACCGACGTGTTTCGCACAAATGCGGTCCTCACGTCGCTATCGGTACGCACGGCGTCGCCGGTTCCTGAGCCATCAAGCTATGCCATGATGCTCCTCGGCGTGTTCATGATCTGCGCAGTCAACCTCCACAAAACGAAATCCAACAGCCGCGTTCAAGCGATTGCGGGCTAGTATGTCTGATCATCTCAAGCAAGTCCGGAAGCATTTTTAGCGCGATGCTATCGCTCATCTGCTCGTTGCCATCTTCAAGGTGATCAGCGCGATACTGCCGCCATTTGATAGCGACAAGTTCGATCCAGTGGTGGGCGGATGGCAAAAATCAAGGCGAGCGACTTCGGCATCAAGCGAGCCCCGTCCGCGCCGGCTTGACGGTTTCAGCCCTTCAAAGTCACCTCAGCCCGCCGGCACGCGCAGGGCGCCGACCGCATCGAGCGTGACGGTCGCCTTGTATTGCGTATCGCCAAGCTTGAATGACAGCCTGGACTGGGGTGGGTCGCTTGTCTTCATCAGTTGCGTCGACGCCATGTCTGCATCGAAGCTGGTTCTCATCCATTGCGCGAGATGGCGCGGTGTGAACTTGGCCGCTGCTTGCAAAATCTGCCCAATGGAACGGGCATGCGCAGGATTACCGCGTTCAAGCCGCGCCAGGGCGCCAGGTTCGTCAAGATTGACAGTGCCGGAAGCCATCGCGGGTAAGGACATGACGATGGCAAGGGATGAAAATAGGAACGCAAATAATGTCGGCATGACGCATTCTCCTCCGCGTTGAGTCATAAGGCCGTCTGATCTGTTTTTGACAGCCATTTCACGCCCGGGTTCGACCGAATGCAGGAAAATTTCCCCGACCTCTGCTTGCTGGGCGGGGCGCGATGCGGTGACGATAAAACTTACAAATCAAGCGTTGACGACGTTTGACATGAAGTAGTTCAATGGCAACATTGCGATGATGCTGGCCTACACCAAGCGGACAGTCGGCCGCCGTTAGCACCCAAAACCGCGCATGTTCAAACACAACGCCAGATCGGTAAATACATGGTCATTTCAAGCACGGCAAAGAAAATCATCCTCCTGGTGTTATGGATCGTTCTGCTCATTGGAATTTTCAAAGTGCTGGGCGCGATATTGTCGCCTTTTAACGGCGACAAATTCGATCCGACAATATGGAAAGCGCCGATGACCGATTACGATCTGTCCAATTGCATGCGGGGTGGCATGGCTGACGATATCGTCAATAAGGTCATCAGGGTTGGCATGCAGCGCGAACGGGTGCTTGAACTTCTCGGCAAGGCGCCTGACGGCCACGACAACAAAGACCAATACCCGCTCGGCTATTGCAGCGGTATCGGGGCTGACGTGGATTATCTCGTTCTCTATTATGATGCGGCGGGCAAGCTCATCGAAATCGACATACATCAATACTAGCGATCAATACTGGCGCCACCGAGGAGGGGCGCTGGCCAGGCAGGCGCGTGGCCAGGCAAGCGCCGGTGGCGTCGCCATCGCGCCCGACGCGCAGCCCTGTCCAGCGCAAAGTCGGCGGCGTGTTTTCCTCGTGGTCAAGCGGGTCGGCGACGACTGTGCCCTCCGGCCGCGTTTTTCGCTCCTGCCGGCAGTGGCGGGCGGCGCATATTGTATAATGGCCGATTCGCGCCCAGCGCCTGTTTCCATTCGCAAGAGACCCATCACGCATGTTATCCACAGCAAATATCACCATGCAGTTCGGCGCCAAGCCGCTGTTTGAGAACATCTCCGTCAAATTCGGTGACGGCAACCGTTACGGCCTGATCGGCGCGAACGGCTGCGGCAAGTCGACCTTCATGAAGATCCTCGGTGGCGACCTCGAGCCATCGGGCGGCAACGTCATGCTCGACACCAACGAGCGCCTCGGCAAATTGCGCCAGGACCAGTTCGCGTTTGAAGACATGCGCGTGCTCGACGTGGTGATGATGGGCCACACCGAGCTGTGGAACGCCATCTCCGAGCGCGACGCCATCTACGCCAACCCGGAAGCGACCGACGACGACTACATGCACGCGGCCGAGCTCGAAAGCAAGGTTGCCGAATACGACGGCTACTCGGCCGAAGCGCGCGCCGGCGAACTGCTGCTCGGCGCCGGCGTCTCGATCGACCAGCACCAGGGGCCGATGAGCGCCGTGGCCCCGGGCTGGAAACTGCGCGTGCTGCTGGCGCAGGCCCTGTTCTCGAATCCCGACATCCTGCTGCTCGACGAGCCGACCAACAATCTGGACATCAACACGATTCGCTGGCTCGAAGACGTGCTCAACGACCGCAATTCGACCATGGTCATCATTTCCCACGATCGCCACTTCCTGAACCAGGTGTGCACGCACGTGGCCGACATGGATTACGGCACCTTGAAGGTGTATCCGGGCAATTACGACGAGTACATGTTCGCCTCGACCCAGGCGCGCAACCAGCAACTGGCCAACAACGCCAAGGCCAAGGAAAAAGTCGCCGAGTTGCAAGACTTCGTGCGCCGCTTCGCCGCCAACAAGTCCAAGGCGCGCCAGGCCACATCGCGCGCCAAGCAGATCGACAAGATCAAGGTCGACGACATCAAACCGTCGTCGCGCGCCTATCCCTTCGTGCGCTTTGAAGCCGAGAAGAAATTGCACCGCCTGGCGGTGGAAGTCGAAGGCATTTCCAAGAAGTACGACCGTCAGCTGTTCAAGAATTTCAGCATCATGGTTGAAGCCGGCGAGCGCATCGCCATCATCGGCGCCAACGGCGCCGGCAAAACCACCTTGCTGCGCTCGATCGGCGCCGAGTTGACCGGTTTGCAGCCGGACACCGGCAGGGTCAAGTGGGCCGAGAACGCCAACGTCGGCTACATGCCGCAAGATCCGACCGAAGAATTCGCCACCGACGCCGTCCTCACCGACTGGATCGGCCAGTGGACCAAGGAAGGCGACGACGACCAGGCCGTGCGCTCGATCCTCGGCCGCCTGCTGTTCGGCGGCGACGATGTGAAGAAATCGGTACGCGTGCTGTCCGGCGGTGAAAAAGGCCGCATGATGTACGGCAAGCTGATGCTCGGCCGCCACAACGTCATGCTGCTCGACGAGCCGACCAACCACATGGACATGGAATCGATCGAGTCGCTTAACATTGCGCTCGAAAAATACACCGGCACCCTGATTTTCGTCTCGCACGACCGCGAATTCGTCTCGTCGCTGGCCAACCGCATCCTCGAAATCAAGGAAAACGAAATCGTCGACTACCGCGGCAACTACGAAGATTACCTGACCAGCCAGGGCATCGACTAAGAGTGAAAGCGGGGCCCTGGCGCCCCGTTGATCCTGTGTGGCGCAGCGGGCACCCAGGTGCCCGCGCGTCATTCGGCGGGTACTCCCTGCAACGAATCTTCTCTTGTGAGATAGTACCGATATGAATATTCTCCCTATCAAATCCATTGAATACGAGCATCCCCAAGCCGGCCTGAGCTGCACCGCGCAAGCCTGGGCACGCGCCCCGGCCACGCCGTCCGCCGCCGAAAAAGCCGCACTCAAGGAGCGCATCAAGCGCCTGCTGAAAGAGCGCGAAGCGGTGCTCGTCGCCCACTATTACGTCGATGGCGACTTGCAAGACCTGGCCGAGGAAACCGGCGGCTGCGTCTCCGATTCGCTCGAAATGGCGCGCTTCGGCCGCGATCATCCGGCAAAGACGCTGGTCGTCGCCGGCGTGCGCTTCATGGGCGAGACCGCCAAGATCCTCAGCCCCGAAAAACGCATCCTGATGCCCGACCTGGACGCCACCTGTTCGCTCGACCTGGGTTGCCCGGCCGACGAATTCTCGGCCTTTTGCGACGCCCATCCCGACCGCACGGTGGTGGTGTACGCCAACACCAGCGCCGCCGTCAAGGCCCGCGCCGACTGGATGGTGACCTCGTCCATCGGCCTGGACATCGTGGCCCACCTGCACGGGCAGGGCAAGAAAATCCTGTGGGCGCCGGACAAGCACCTCGGTTCCTACATTCAAAAGCAAACCGGCGCCGACATGCTGCTGTGGCAGGGTTCCTGTCTGGTGCACGATGAATTCAAGGGCATCGAACTCGAGCTGCTCAAGGCCGAGCATCCCGAGGCGCGCGTGCTGGTCCATCCCGAATCGCCCGCCAATGTCGTGGCTTTGGCCGATGTGGTCGGCTCCACGACGCAGCTGATCAATGCCGCGCAAACGATGGACGCCACCACCTTCATCGTTGCCACCGATAACGGCATCCTGCACAAGATGCGCGCCGCCGCACCGGGCAAGCATTTCATCGAAGCACCAACGGCCGGCAACAGCGCCACCTGCAAGAGCTGCGCGCATTGCCCCTGGATGGCCATGAACGGTCTGCAAAACCTGGCCGATGTGCTGGAAAGCGGCAGCAACGAAATCCATGTCGACCCGCAAGTGGGCAAGGAAGCCGTGCGCGCCATCGACCGCATGCTCGACTTCGCCGCAGCGAAAAAAGCCAAAGCCTTGCCGACCAGCCCGTTGGCCAATGAAGCAACCCTGTTTTCCGGAGTAGGCCCAGCATGAGTAATTTACGAAATCCCTACGCCGTCTTTGATGCGGCGCTGCAAACCGCGTTCGAATCGAACCTGCTGGCCGCCTTGCTGGAAGACGTCGGCAGCGGCGACCTGACCGGCAAACTGGTGCCGGACGACACCCGCGTGCGCGCCCGCGTCATCGTGCGCGAAGAAGCCGTGCTCTGCGGCGGCCCGTGGTTCGAAGGCGTGATGCTGGCCCTCGATCCGAGTATCGATGTTGACTGGCAATATGCCGAAGGCGACCTGATGAACGCCGGCAGCGTGGTCTGCACCATCGAAGCGCCGCCGCGCGCCTTGCTGACGGCCGAGCGCGCCGCGCTGAACTTCATGCAATTGCTGTCGGGCGTGGCGACCGTGACGCGCAGTTATGTCGAGGTCGTCGAAGGCACCAAGGCCGCCATCCTCGATACGCGCAAAACCCTGCCGGGCTTGCGCCAGGCGCAAAAATACGCGGTGCGGGTCGGCGGCGGCAAGAACCAGCGCATGGCGCTCTATGATGGCATCCTGATCAAGGAAAACCATATCGCGGCCGCCGGCGGCGTGAGCAAGGCGCTGGCCGCCGCCCAGGCGTTGGATGCTGGCGTATCGATTCAAATTGAAGTGGAAACCCTGGCCCAATTGGGCGAAGCGCTGGACGCCGGCGCCACCTCGGTCCTGCTCGATAATTTCGAATTGGCGACAATGCGCCACGCGGTCGAACTCAATGCCGGCCGCGCGCTGCTGGAAGCGTCTGGTGGTGTGAATATGGACAGTGTGCGGGCGATTGCCGAAACCGGCGTCGATCGTATTTCCATCGGCAGCCTGACCAAAGACATCAAGGCCACCGATTTCTCGCTGCGGATTATTGACTGACTGCGGACTGATCGACGTAGATCAGTTTCGAGGTATCGAAACCGAGCGCCTGGGCTTGACCGACCAGGCGCTTTTTTGTTGCCTCATCCATTGTGGGGGTGCGTGACAACAGCCAGAAATACGATTTGTCCGGGCCGCTGATCATCGAATAGCCGTAATTGTCGCGTTCCAGGTCGAACACGATATAGGAACCGTAAAAGGGACCGAAGAACGACACCTTCAGGTAGCCGACGTCCGGTTTCTCGACAAAATACGCCTTGCCTTCGGACTGCTTCCATTCCTTCTTCTCGGCGTTATAGCCACGATTGATCACCTTGATGCCGCCGTCATCGCGCATGCTGTAATCGGCCGTGACCCGGCTCAATCCGCGCTCGAAGGAATGATCGAGTCGCGCGATTTCGTACCACTTACCGAGATATTTGGCCGAATCGAAATTGGCCACCGGTTCGATTCCCTGCGGCTTGGAAACGCAACCGGCGAGCAGGAACGCCATCACCACAAACAATGTTTTCATCATGAACTCCGCACGTTAAGAATGTCGGGTTCGATTGTAGCCCAGGGGGTGCCAAGCGCCTTGCGCGCTTGCTAAACGAGCCCGCCCAGCAAGAACGCGATCATCCCGATAGCGCCGGCCGCCTGCGCCAGCCGCGCCACCCGCTGCGGCGCGTAGGTCAGCAGCATCATCAGCGCAAGCGCCGCCGTCGTCATCCCGCCCAGCCATGTCAAGGTGCCGTGCCCGGCGCCACCCTTGAGCACCGCGGCGGCAAACGCCAGCGCCAGCGCACTCGCGCCGGCAGCCTGCAAGCGCCGCCGCAACGCCGGCGGCGCTTCCTGCCCGCGACCGTGCATGTCGGCGTAGTGCCGCTGCATCGCCACGCTCAGCGCACCGAAGCCGGCATGACAGAGCGCGAACACCGCCACCATAGACAATACGCCGCTCATGATGCCACCTCGAGCGCTGCGTTGACCGCCGCTGTTTTTGCTTCCTTGACCCCGCCGCGCCCAAGTCGCAGCGCGCCGTAACCGAGCAGCAGGCCCAGTGCCAGCACCGTGATATCGAACCACGCCACGGCGCTCGGGCCGTCGACCAGGGTCACGCCAAGGTGCGACGAGGTCGTCAACACATTGAGCAGCGGGATCGCGCCGAACAGCAGCGCCCCGGCGGCCAGCTGCAAGCGCCACATTGCGCGATCCGGCTTGATCTGCGCCAGCAGCGCGGCGGCGCCCCAGGCCGCGAAGAAGGCGGCGATTTCGTTCTCCGGCCGTTTATCCATCCCGACCGGCAGCAGGCGATTGGCCCAGAAGTAGCAGGCCATCGCAATCGGCAAACCGGCAATCGCGCCGATATTCAACGCCTCCACCAGGCGCGTTCCAAAACCGATGCGCGCACCGGCCTTGAGCGCCTTGGCCTGCGTCTGGCGACTCTTGACCGCCCACAGGATGGCGCCGGTCGCCACCATCGCATACCCGGCCAGGCCGGAAATGAAGAACAGCGCGCGCAGCAGCGGCTCCGCAAAGCGCGCCACGTGCAGGCCGTACATCACGCCGTGCGTCGCCGCCGGCGGCGCCAGCTGCTCGCCCGCGCTGGCCAGCCTGGCGCCAGTGACCCCGTCGAACTGCATCGCCGGCTGCTTGTACGACAGATCGCGCCCGCCCGCGCGCGTGATCGACACGCTGGCGTTGGCGTGGTTCGGATGATTGACCGTGATCTGCCCGGCGTGGCCGCCGCCGCCCCAATGGGCCTCGGCCTGCTCCAGCATCGGCCGCAGCGGCGCCAGCGCGGCCGCCTCGCCCGGCGTCTTGGCCGGCTTGCCCGCGCTCGGAAATACTTCTTCGGTAAATTTGTCGCGGTCGCCCTTGTACGCCACCTGGGCGGCGCCCGGCATGTACATGAACATCAGGGTCACCAGGCCGGTGTAGGTGATCATCAGGTGGAACGGCAGCGCCAGCACCGCCGTGGCGTTGTGCGCGTCCAGCCAGGAGCGCTGGCCCTTGTTCGGCCGGAAGGTGAAAAAGTCCTTGAAGATGCGCTTGTGCGTGATCACGCCGCTGATGATCGACACCAGCATGAACATCGCGCAAAAGCCCACGATCCAGCGCGCCCACAGGGGTGACATGTAGTGCAGGTCGAAGTGCAGGCGGTACAGGAACTCGCCGCCACGCGTGGCGCGCGGTTCGGCCAGCGTGGCGCCGCTGACCGGATCGATCAGGGCCGACTTGAGGCGCTGGCGCTTGCGCGGCGCGCCCTCGGGCGGTGGCGGCGCGGTCCATGCGATGCGCACGGCCCCGTTGCGCGCGGTCGGCAGGTTGATGAACCAGCGCGGCGCGTCCGCTGCGCGTTCCTGCAGCGCCTTGACGGCCATCGCGGCGGCGTCGGCGCTGCTGGCCTTGTTGGCGGCCACCCCGTGCAGTTCCGGTTCCATCCACAAGGTGACTTCTTCCTGGTAGTAGCTGGCGGTGCCGCCGGCGAAGATCACCAGCAGGACCCAGCACGTCAACAGGCCGGACCAGGTGTGCAGCCAGGCCATCGACTGGCGAAGATTTTCTTTCATGGGACGTTCCGGTACAGAAGATAGACAATGGCGGCCATGCCGGCCGCCGGCAGCAGCAGGCCAAGCCAGGCGCGCGCAGCGCTGCGGGCGGCGAACACCCAGATCACGGCGCCGGTGTAGATGGCGAACGAGGCCAGGGTGGCGGCGATGACGGCGTCGGCGCGTCCGGTACCGATCACGCGCGGCAGCAGCAGCGCAAGCAGGGCGCTGGCCGCCGCCGCCAGCAGATAGCCGCCGAGGATGGCGGCGAGCGCGCGCGAGCCGACGCCGAGCCGGTAAGCGAGAGGGGCGGACAGGCGCATGTTACGGCGTATTGACGTTCGGTTTGGCCGCCGCCGGCGCGGCGATGGCGGCGGCGCCCACTGTCTGCACCATGCTCATGGTGGTGACGTAGGTGGCCACGTCGTACGGTTTGCCGTCGCGCTGGCCGGCGGTTTTGTCGGTGTGGTGCGCTTCAAGCACGTAGGTGCCTTTCCACGGCATGGCGAAGTTGACCATGCCTTGCTCGTCGCTTTGCGCTTCCTTGGCCCACCCAGATTGCGCCACCGCGCCGACCTTGGTCTTGGCCAGCGGCTTGCCCTGGTAGCTCAGTTGGAACTGGCCCGCCTTGCCGGTCGGGACGATGTCGAGCGTCAGGCGCGCCTGCTGCGCGGCGCTGCCGTTGACCAGGCGCGCGGCCGGGGTCCAGATCGAGCGCACGACCGTGTCGCCGGTTTTCTTTTCAAAGGCCGGGTAGTTCGCTTCTTCGGCGATGATGCTCTGGCCAAGGGCTGCGCGGGCCGACAGCACGAAGGCGCCGGCGGTCTTGTCGAGTTTCAGTGTGCGGTCGGCGCCGGCGCCGACCAGGGTGGCGCTTGGGGCGACGAATTTGTCGAGCAGGCCGGGCGAGGCTTCGCGCAGGTTGTCGCCGAATTCACCAAAATAGACGGAGGCGGTCTTGCCATCCTGTTCGATCCAGATCTGGTGCGCGTTGGCGCTGGCAAAAGCGCCGCACAGCAAGGTGGCGAGGAGGGAGCGTGCGAGCTTGTTCATGGTTTGTCCTTGTTGTGATTAGTATTGATAACGCAGGTTGGCCGATACCGAACGCGGCTCGCCGTAATAGCCGCCGTTGTAGAACCCCACCTTGCGGTAGTAGGTTTTGTCGAGCAGGTTATTGATATTCACGCCGGCCGAGAGCTGGCGCGTGATCTGGTAGCGGCCCATCAGGTTGAGCAGCGTGTACGCCGCCTGGCTGGTGCGCACCTTGCCGGCCGGGCTGGTGGCCGTTACATAGATCTCGCTCTGCCAGTTCACGCCGCCGCCGATCGTCACATCGCGCCATTCGCCCGGCAGGCGCCAGGTGCTGGTCAGGCGCACCATGTCGCGCGGCTGGATCGTGTTGACCAGGACATTCTTGGCGTTGCGCGAGGTGCTGCGCGTGACGCCGGCCGCGAGCTGCCAGCCCGTCAACGGCGAGCCCGATACCTCTGCTTCGATACCACGGCTTTTGGTGCCCTTGCCGGTCGAAACGTACGGACGGCTGCCGTCCGCCAGGAACACACCCTGCGGCACCGAGCTGTCTTCCTCGCCCAGGTTGTCCTGCTTCGCTTCGAACACGGCGACGGCGGCGTTCAGGCGGCCGCCGAAAAATTCGGCCTTCACGCCAGCTTCCACGTTGCTGCCGGTGACCGGGTCGAGGAAGTTGTTGTCCTTGTCCTTGTAGTTCTGCGGCTTGAACAAGTCGCTGTAGCTGGCGTACAGCGAGGTGTTCGGGGCCAGGTCGAACACCACGCCGGCGTACGGCGTGAGCACGTCCTTCGATGCGTAGCGCCCGGTGGCGTTAACAAATCCGCCGCTGGTGTTGAAGTTGTCGGTACGGGTCTTCCAGGTGCTCAGGCGCGCGCCGGCGATCACCTGCAACGGATCGGCCAGGCGCAGGCGCGCCGCCAGGTAGGCGCCCGACTGCTCCGTCACCGCTGCGCTGCTCGCGCCGGTGCGCCAGCTTGTCGGTTGCGGCACCTTGCCGGTCCAGTTGCGGAAGTCAGGAATCGCCAGCGAAAACGGCAACGGATCTTCGGTGGCGACCGCAGGGCTCACGCCCCCGCGGCGCCAGCCGTTCCAGCCAGCGACCAGTTCGTGCTTGCGGCCGAACAGGGTAAAGCCGCCGCTGGCGTACAGGTCCAGGTTATCCTGCGTTTCTTCATATGGAAAAGCGCCTATCCACGCGCTCAGGCCGCTGCCGTCGCGGTTCGGGTAGCCGCTGCCGCCGTAGAACAGGGCGCCGTCGGAAGTCGAATCGAGCCGGTTGTACGAGACTTTCACCTTCCAGTCGTCGTTGATGCGGTGTGCGAGGTTGGCGTACAGATTGCGGTAGGTGCGTTCCCAGCTGCTCCACTCGGCCGCCACGTTGAAGGAGCGCGGCAGCCTGGCTGGCGTGCCGTCGCTGAAGAAGATCGGGGTGGTGCCCCAGGTCGTGCCTTTCGGGGTGTTGTGCTGGTAGTCGGCGCCGACGGTCAAGAGGCTGTCGCGGCCCAGGTCGGCCTCGACCAGCACGCCGGCGACGATTTTGCGCTCCTTGTACAGGTCCAGGTGCGAATGGCGGTTCTGCACCACGCCAATCAAGCTTGCGCGCACCGTTCCTGCTTCATTCAAAGGCGCCGATATGTCGGCCTGCACGCGCCGCATGTCCCACGAGCCCACGTTGACCGAGGCCGAGCCGCTTAATTGGCGCGTCGGGCGCTTGTGCACCATGTTGATGGTGGCCGACGGATCTCCCGCGCCGGTGACCAGCCCCGTCGCGCCGCGCACCACCTCGATGCGGTCGTACAGCGCGGTGTCGAACAGGGCGCTGTTGCCCGAGCTGTAGTTGGCGGCCACGCCGTCGACCTGGAAGTTACTGATCGAAAAACCGCGCGACGAGAAGCCGGTGCGCTCGGTGTCGTTCTCCTGCACGGTGATGCCGGGTGTTTGCACCAGCACGTCGGCGATGCTGGTCAGGTTCATGTCGTCCATGCGCTGGCGCGTGATGACGGTGACCGACTGCGGCGTTTCGCGCAGCGACAAGTTAAAACGCGTGGCGGTGCTGGCGGCGCGCGCGCCGTACGAGGTGCCGTCATCCTTGTCGCCACGGATTTCGACGACGCTGACGGGAGCGTCATCAAGCGCTGCTTCGGGAGCTGCGGCGTGGGCCGCGCCGGCGATGGACAGCAGGAGCGCCGAGCGGACGGCCAGCGCGAGGGGATGTAAAGTCATGTTCATGTCAAAGAAGCTTAAAAAGTGTAGCGGGCGGTCAGGGCGACGGCGCGGCGTTGGCCGTAGAAGCAGTCGCCGCGCGCCAGGCAGGTCGAAATCTGGACTTTGTCGCCCAGGTTGGTGACGTTGAGCGCCACCCGCAGCGGTCCGCTGCTGTAGGCGAGCATGGCGTCGAGCAGGGTGATGTCGGGCACCTCGTGCTGGTTCATCCCGTCGGTGGAGGCGCCCAGGTAGCGCGCTCCGGCGCCTGCGCTGAATCCTTCCTGGCCGGCGATAGCGAAGCGGTGGGTCAGCCAGGTCGCGGCATTATGCTTGGGTATGCCGTTCAGGCGTTTGCCCAGGTCGACCCCGTTGCTGCGCGAGACGGTGGCGTCGGTGTAGGCATAGCCGGCCGTCCAGTCCCAGTGGCGCCCCAGGCTGCCCGCGCTTTCCAGTTCCAGCCCGCGCACCTGTACTTCGCCGACCTGGATGCTGTTGAGGGGATTGGCCGGATCGCGCGTCTGGCGGTTGGTGTCGCGCAGGTCGTACACGGCCAGGGTGGTCATCAGGTTGCGGCCCGGAGGCTGCCATTTCAGGCCGGCTTCCCACTGTTTGCCGCGCTGCGGACGGAACGACTTGCCGTAGGCGTCGACGCCGCCGACCGGCTGGAACGATTCTGCGTAATTGAGGTAGGGCGACCAGCCGCCGTCGGCCACATACAGCAGGCCGGCGCGCTTGGTGTTGGCGCTGTCGTCGGCGCGCTCGGAGGGACGCCCCGTCACGTCGGTGCTGACGCTATCGTGGCGCCATCCGAGCACCGTCACCCAGCGCGGGCCGAACTTGATCTGGTCCTGCACATACACGCCCTTCTGGCGCAGCGTGGTGGCGGGCGACTGCACCAGTGCGGCCGGCGCGGTGTAGTTGCCGTACACCGGCGCATACAGGTCCAGCGGTGCGGCCACGCCGTCGCCGCGCGCCAGGCGCGTTTCGATGCGCTGCATGTCGGCGCCGACCAGGATTGTGTGCTTGAACACGCCGGTGTCGACGGATGCTTCGACCTGGGTATCGATCAACAGCGTATCGAGTTTGTTGAGCTGCTGTACCAGGTCGCGGTTGATGGTGCGCTGGTCGGCATTGAATACGGGACTGCCCGGACGTCCGGTCTCGGGCACGGCGGTAAAGCTGGTGTAGGCGGTGCGGTAGTCGACTTCACTGCGGCTCTTGCGTGCGGTCTGGCGCAGGCTGACGGTGTCGTTGAAGCGGTGGCTAAACAGGTAGGCCAGCGAGTTCTGTTTGGTGTCATAAGCGTCCCAGCCTGGTTCGCCGACGAAGGTCGAGGTCGGAATTTGTCCGTATTTCGATGGCAGCAGCGTGCCTTGCCACGGGAAAAATCCGATCAGCGACCCGCTCTTGTCTTCCTGGTGCAGGGCCAGCACGGTGAGCGAGGTGTTTGCGTCCGGCGCCCAAGTGAGCGAAGGCGCCAGCACGGTGCGGTCGTCGTCCACATGGTCGACCTGGGCGCCGCTGTTGCGGCCCACCGCCACCACGCGCGCCATCCAATGGCCGTCGCGGTCGAGCACCTGGTTAACGTCGAGCGATACCTGCTTGCGGCTGTGGCTGCCGATCTGCAGCTGGACTTCGCGCTGCGAGTTGGCCAGCGGACGCTTGGAAACAAGATTGACCACGCCGCCGATGCCACCCTGGCCGTACAGGACCGAGGCGGGTCCGCGCAGCACTTCCACCCGCTCGAGGGTGTAGGGATCGGCGCGGGTGGTGTTGTAGCTGCCGAAGTCGAATTGCACGCCGTCCTGCAGCATGGCCGGGTCGCCGCCGCGCGAGGTCACCGCGTCGGCACGGCTGTCGAAATAGCTCGACAGCAGGCCGGCGCTGTAATTGAAGGTCTGGCGCAGCGTCAGCGCGCCTTGTTCTTCGAAGCGCTCGCGCGGGATGACGGTGATCGCCTGCGGCGTTTCGATCAGCGCGGTGTCGGTCTTGGTGCCGGCGCCGCTGCGGCGGGCGACGTAGCCGTTGTCTTCCTTCTTGCCGTCGACCGTGATGACCGGCATGGCCACGGCTGCGGCGGCATCGTCGGCGACGTCGCTGGCGAACGCCAGCGAGCCGGGAGCGGCCAATGCGGCGAACATCAGGGCCGAGCGGACCGCTGCGACCAGCGGAAGGGGATTACAGTGCGCGGCGCCGGCGTACGCCGGGCCGACAGGTGCGTTGTGCGCCATGGAGCCATCCTTGAGAAGAGTGCAATGGCTGGCTGAACGATCCGGTGGCTGGCTGTTGAATGAGAATTATTCTCAATTATAGCGGTTTGATTCCATTCAGGCAATGGTGCTTTATGCTAAACGGCTGAACAAGATGGGCAAGGTCATTTCTGCGCCGGCTTCGATTTTGAGCGACATCAACTCGTCGGCGCGGGTTTTACCAAGGTTGACGGCGGCAATCGGCTTGCCGGTCTCGAACGCCATGCGACAGAATCGAAAGCCCGAATAGACCACCAGCGAGGAACCGATGACCAGCAGGGCGTCGGCGTCCGTCATCCGTTCGAGCGCATCGCGCGTCACGTCGGCGGGCACGCCGTCGCCGAAAAATACCACGTCGGGTTTGAGCGTACCGCCGCAATGCACGCAGTGAGGCAGGTGGAATTCGGCCAGCGCATCGGGTTCGAGGTGGGCGTCGCCGTCCGGCGCGGGCGTGGCCACGGCCCCGGCCAGCGCCGGATTGGCCTCGACCAGCTGCTCCTGCACAAAGCTGCGCGAAAAACCGGCGTGGCAGTCCAGGCACACCACCTTGTGGATGTTGCCGTGTAGTTCAAGGACATCGGCGCTGCCGGCGCGCTGGTGCAGGCCGTCGACGTTCTGGGTCATCAAAGCGCCCAGCCGTCCGGCCGCTTGCAAGCCCGCCAGCGCGACGTGGCCGGCGTTCGGCGCGGCGGCGGACAAGGCCGGATAGCCGACCATGCTGCGCGCCCAGTAGCGCTTGCGCACCGCCTCCATCTTGCGGAATTCCGGCCCCTGGACCGGCGTTTTACCGCGCCGCACGCCATCGCGGTCGCGGTAGTCGGGAATGCCCGAGGCGGTGCTCATGCCGGCGCCGCTCAAGACCAGGATGCGCCGGTGGCGCTCCACAAATGCCACCAGCGCGTCGCCGTCAGCAGTCATGCGAATGCACCACCAGTTCATCGAAGCCGGATGCGGCGTCGGGCGCGCGCGCAAAGCGGTGGCCGGGCAGCAGGGCGATCAGGATTTCGGCCGTGGTGCGGATGGTGCAGCCGGCCAGCACGTGGCCGCCCAGCACGCGCCCGGCGGCATCGGCCAGCGCCATGTGCAGGTGCGGGCCGTCCGGCGAGAGCGAGCCGGCCAGGGTGAGGATTTCGATGTCGCCTTGCAGATCTGTCGCCTCAAGCGCCCCGGCCAGGCGCAGGCGCGCGCCGCGCAGGCTGCCGATGCCCTGCAAGACGAAGCCGGCCTGCGCGCCTTGTTCGGCCAGCACGCCGGCCAGGGCCGCGCGCAAGTCCTGCCCCGGCGTGAGTCTGAGAGGAAGTGTCTTCATGAACCTGATTCTACCCGGCCTTGCGGCGCGACGAGAACACGATCCCGCCCACGATCAGCGCAAACGCGACACCGTGGTACAGGTGCGGCAGTTCGCCCAGGAAGGCCGACGACATCATGGCCGCGAACAGCGGGGTCAGGTTGGTGAAGAAGGCGCCCACGCTCGGTCCGGCGCGCTGCACGCCCGCGCCCCAGCAGCGGAAGGCGATGATGGCCGGGCCGATGGCGACATACATCAGGGCCGCGCAAACGGTCCAGCTCCAGTGGATGGCTACTGCGCCGCCGGCCCATTCGACGCCGGCGAACAGGCCCGACCACATGACGCCGTAGATGACCTGGGCCAGCAGAAAGGCGGCCCAGTCGGCGCGCACGGCGGGCGGATCTTTTTGCTGCGTCAGCAGCCAGCTGTAGAAGGACCAGGCGATGGTCGCCAGGATCATGTACAGGTCGCCGGCGACGAGGCGCATGGCGGCCAGCTGGTTCCAGTCGCCCCGGCACAGCACCACCAGCACGCCGACGATCGACATGGCCGCGCCGATGACTTGCTGGCGCCCGACCTTGACGCCGAAGAACAGTGCGCCGATGGCCAGCATCCAGACCGGCATGCCGGCGGCGACCAGGGTGACATTGATCGGGGTGGAGCTTTGCAGGGCCAGGTACTGGAGCGAGTTATACAGGCCGATGCCGAGCAGGCCGAGGAGGGCGAAGCGGCGCCAGTTGCCGCGCAGGGCATCGCTGGCGAACAGGCGACGGCCCAGCGGCAGCAGGATCAGCATGGCGATCGACCAGCGCAGCAGGTTGAGCGTCATCGGCGGCACCGCCTCGCGCACCAGGCGCCCGACGATGGCGTTGCCTGCCCACAGAAGCGGGGGCAGGGTCAGCAAACCGATGGTGGAGGGGGACAGTTTTTGGTTCATGAGCTACCGTCGTTCCCGCGCAGGCGGGAACCCAAGTTCGACGAGCCATCGAAAACTCACCGTAACTTGGATTCCCGCCTGCGCGGGAACGACGTTAACGGCGTGGAGGGGTGAGCACGCTCGGCAAGGCCTTCGGCAAGGTGTTCGGATAATCGCGGCTGAAATGCAGGCCACGACTCTCGCGCCTTGTCAGCGCGCTGTTGACGATCAGCGAGGCCACATCGACCAGGTTGCGCAGTTCCAGCAAATCGTGCGTGATGCGGAAGTTGCGGTAGTACTCGTCGATTTCTTCCTTGAGCAGCGCAATGCGGTGCTGGGCGCGTTCCAGGCGTTTGGTGGTGCGCACGATGCCGACGTAATTCCACATGAAGCGGCGCAGTTCGTCCCAGTTATGGGCGATCACGACTTCCTCGTCGGCGTTGGTGACGCGGCTTTCATCCCAGGCCGGCAGGTCGCGCGTTTCGCCTTTTGGCATGGCGGCGATTTCGTGCGCGCAGGCGCGGCCGACCACCAGGCATTCGAGCAGCGAATTGCTGGCCAGGCGGTTGGCGCCGTGCAGCCCGGTGCAGGCGGTTTCGCCGACCGCGTACAGGCCCGGTACGTCGGTGCGCCCGGCCAGGTCGGTGACGATGCCGCCGCAGGTGAAGTGAACCGCGGGCACCACCGGAATCGGTTCCTTGGTGATGTCGATGCCCAGCTCCAGGCAGCGCGCGTAAATGGTCGGGAAGTGCTCCTTGAGGAATTCCGGCGACTGGTGGCTGATATCGAGATTGACGTAATCGAGGCCGCGCTTTTTCATCTCGAAGTCGATGGCGCGCGCCACTACGTCGCGCGGGGCCAGTTCGCCACGCTCGTCATACATCGGCATGAAGCGCGTGCCGGCGGCGGCGCCCGCTTCCGGCGGCAGCTTGAGCAGGCCGCCTTCGCCGCGGATCGCTTCGGTGATCAGGAAGGACTTGGCGTACGGGTGATACAGGCAGGTCGGGTGGAACTGGATGAATTCCATGTTCGAGACGCGGCAGCCGGCGCGCCAGGCCATGGCGATGCCGTCGCCGGTCGCGGTGTCGGGGTTGGTCGTATACAAATACACCTTGCCGGCGCCGCCGGTGGCCAGCACCGTGTGCTCGGCTTCGAAGGTCAGCACCTGGCCGGTTTTTTCATCCTGCACGTACAGGCCGTAGCAATGCGGCTGGCCGGCGCTGGCGGCGGCCGGCTTCGGCCCTAGTTTATCGGAGGTGATCACGTCGATCGCGCAGTGCTGCTCGAACAGGCTGATATTCGGATGCGCGCGCACCTTTTGCTCGAGCGTGACCTGGACCGCGTGGCCGGTGGCGTCGGCCGCGTGAATGATGCGGCGCTGGCTGTGGCCACCTTCGCGGGTCAGGTGAAAGCCCATTTCGGCGGTCGCGTCGCGCGTGAACGGCACGCCCTGGTCGATCAGCCATTCGATCGCTTCGCGCCCGTGTTCGACGATGAAGCGGGTGGCCGCTTCGTCGCACAAGCCACCGCCGGCCACCAGGGTGTCGTCGATGTGCTGGGCGTGGCTGTCGCCCGAGTCGAGCACCGCGGCGATGCCGCCCTGGGCCCAGTTGCTGGCTCCGTCGAGCAGCGCCCGCTTGGAGATGATGGCCACGGTGCGCGTTTGCGCAAGATGCAGGGCAACCGACAGACCGGCCAGTCCGCTGCCGACAATAGCGACGTCAAATTTCATGTTGAGCGAGTAATAGGTATCGAAGCATCACTATAGTCTATTTGGCTGGACCGTGTCTGGCCTTCAAGAAATGCCCGGAAATGCTTGTTTCTAGTCAATACCTCTTGCGTGTCTGTAAGCGATTATTTACCACGCCGTGTCGTCTGGCATGGAGGCAACAAGCATCGCTGGCATGGGGGAAGCGTGATCCGCATTTTCAGTCACTATGTATCCAAAATGGCGTTCGTGCTGTTGTTGCTCGAACTGTTGATGTTGCTCGCCTCAGCCAGCGTGGCCTCGGTGCTGTGGTTTTCGGACCAGCATGGCAATTTCAGGGCCGACAACCTGTACCTGTCCTCGCTGACGTTCGCGCTGGTGATCATTTTCAGCATGAGCGCGCTCGGGATGTACCAGCATAGTTCGCGCGAGGGCATCCGCACCACCTTGATCCGCATCATGCCCTCGTTTGCATTGGGCTTCGGGCTGCTGTCCGCCCTGATCGCGGTGCGCCCGGAGTTCTACTTCGGGCGCGGCATCAGCAGTGTGATCTTCGCCATCGGCGCCACCGCCGTGGTGCTCACGCGCCTGGTGGTGTTCAAGTCGGCCGAATCGGCGCTGCTCGAAGCGCGCCTGATCTTTGTCGGCAGCGGCCCGCTGGCGCGCGAATGCATGGACCTGGCGCACAGCAAGATCGGCTTTCATCAGTTCAGCGTGGTCGGCTGCGTGCCGATCGCCGGCGAAGACAGTTGCGTGCCGGCCTCGCAGCTGCTGCCGGTGGGCGAGTCGCTGCTGTCGATGGCGCGCCGCTACGAAGCGCGCGAACTGGTGGTGACGGTGACTAACCGGCGCAGCAAGGAGTTCCCGGTGCGCGAGCTGCTGGCCTGCGCGCTCGGCGGCGTGCGCGTGACCGACGCGGCCACCTTTTTCGAGCGCGAAGCGTGCCAGATCCGGCTCGATTCGCTGCAGCCGAGCTACCTCATTTTCGGCGGCGGTTTCGACCAGAGCTTCTGGCGCGCCAGCGTCAAGCGCAGCTTCGACCTGGTCGCCAGCGGCTTGATCACCATGGTCTCGCTGCCGCTGATGCTGGTGGCCGCCGCCGCCATCGTGTTCGAGGACGGCGGGCCGGTGTTCTACCAGCAGGAGCGGGTCGGCAAGGATGGCGCGATCTTCAATGTGCTCAAGTTCCGCAGCATGCGCAAGAACGCCGAGGCCCCTGGCGTGCCTACCTGGGCCGCCGCCAACGATCCGCGCGTCACCCGGGTCGGCCATTACCTGCGCATGTTGCGCATCGACGAGCTGCCGCAAATGCTCAACGTCTTCAAGGGCGAGATGAGTTTCGTCGGCCCGCGCCCGGAACGCGCGTTCTTCGTCGACCAGCTGGCGCGCGATATCCCTTACTACAACGTACGCCACAGCATCAAGCCGGGCGTGACCGGCCTGGCCCAGGTGCGCTATCAGTACGGCGCCTCGGTCGAAGACGCGATCCAGAAACTGCAATACGACCTCTATTACGTCAAGAACAATAGCCTGTTCCTCGATCTGCTGATCCTGATCGATACGGTGCAGGTGGTTTTGCTGGGCAAGGGAAGCCGCTGAAGGCGACCCATCTCTTACAAGGAGCTGCATCATGGGCAAAAAGAAGCTGTTGGTAGTCGAGGATGACAAGGGCCTGCAAAAGCAGCTGCGCTGGAGCTTCGACGGCTACGATGTCTTGATCGCCGAGGACCGCGAGAGCGCCCTGGCGCAGTTGCGCCGGCACCGGCCCGCCGTGGTGACGCTCGACCTGGGCCTGCCGCCCGATCCGGACGGCGCCACCGAGGGCCTGGGCACCTTGCAGGCGCTGCTGGCCGAGGCGCCCGACACCAAGGTGATCGTCTTGTCGGGTAACCAGGAGCGCGTTCACGCGCTCAAGGCGATCGGCATGGGCGCCTACGACTTCCACCAGAAGCCGTTCGACCCCGACACCCTCAAGCTGGTGGTGGAGCGGGCCTACTACCTGCACGCGATGCAGGAAGAGAACCAGCGCATGCTGCAGATCGGGTCCGACTCGCCGCTGGCGCGCATCGTCACACGCGATCCGGGCATGTTGCGCCTGTGCCGCAGCGTCGAAAAACTGGCGCCGTCGTCGGCCACGGTGATGCTGCTGGGGGACTCAGGCAGCGGCAAGGAGCTGTTCGCGCGCGGCCTGCACGACCTGTCGGCGCGCCACGACAAGCGTTTTGTCGCGATCAACTGCGCCGCCATTCCGGCCGACCTGCTAGAGAGCGAATTGTTCGGCCACGAAAAGGGTGCGTTTACCGGGGCCGGCCAGCAAACCCTGGGCAAGATCGAGATGGCGCAGGGCGGCACGTTCTTTCTGGACGAAATCGGCGACATGGCGATGGCGCTGCAAGCGAAGCTGCTGCGCTTCGTGCAGGAACGCGTGATCGAGCGCATCGGCGGGCGCAGCGAAATCGCGATCGACGCGCGCATCGTCTGCGCCACCCACCAGGACTTGCCCAAACTGGTGCGCGAGGGCCGCTTTCGCGAGGATCTGTACTACCGCCTGAGCGAAGTGGTGCTGGCCATTCCGCCATTGCGCGAACGGGTCGGCGACGCAGTGCTGCTGGCGCACCATTTCAAGCACCAGGCCAGCCTGATGGAGCGGCGCAGCGTGCCGGCGTTTACCGAAGATGCGGTGCTGGCGATCGAGCAGTATGGCTGGCCGGGTAACGTGCGCGAGCTGGAAAACTGCATCCGGCGCGCGGTGATCATGGCCGAAGGGCCGCAGATCGGCGCGCGCGACCTGGGCCTGGGCGGCGTGCCGCAGCCGGACGCGCCGGTCAACCTGCGCCAGGTGCGCGACGCCGCCGAATACAAGGTGATGGTCACCGCGCTGGCGCGCACCAACGGGTCGATCGTCAAGGCGGCCGAGCTGCTCGGCGTGAGCCGCCCGACCCTGTACGACCTGATGCACCATCACGGCATCAGGATCTCGCCGTGACGTTCCCCATCCGTATCACCACGACGCGATCCAGTTCGCGCTGATCTCCGCCACTTCGTCACGCCACGCACGGCTGGCGAAGGTGCGGCCGGCGCCGGCGATGGTGACGCACTTGCAGCGCAGCTCGTGGCGCGCGACCAGGGCCGGCAACTGCTGCGCGGCCGGGTCGGCGCCGCCGAGGATCACCAGCGCCGCGCCGTCGAAGCCAACCAGTCCCGCCAGCACGCGCTGCGCCAGCGCGCCCGGCCCGGCTTCGGCTTCGGCTTCGGCTTCGCCCGCGCGCGGCGCCAGCCGGGGATTGAGCAGCACCACGCCCGAGACGCGCTGGTCGGCCTGGGCGTAGCGCAGGGCGGCCATGGCGGCGTCGCCCAAGCCCCACAGCACCAGTTCGCGCATCTCGGGCACCTGGGCGAAGAAGGCGCGGGCGGCGGCATGCATGTCCTCGCCCACGGCGTCGAGGGAGCGCGCCTCGCCCTCGCTGTCGCCCATGCCGCGATGGTCGAAGCGCAGCACCGGGATGCCGCGCCCGGCCAGCACCCGCGCCAGCAAGGTGAAATGGCGGTGATGGCCGATCCGGTATTGCGGGCCGCTGGTGACGACCAGCACGCCGCGCGAGAGCGGGCGTTCGGGCAGGTCGAGGATGCCGATCAGGGAACTGCCCTGGCAGGTGAACTGCACGACGCGTTGTTCGGCAAACATTAGTCATCCCCCGTAAAGACTGCACTGGTGGCGGCCAGCAGGGCCGGGCACTCGGCGATGTCGTTGGGGCCCCAGAACGGCAGCCCCTCGAGCGCGTGGAAGTGCAGGGTGGTCCCGCGCGCGCTCCAGCGCCGCGCGATGCGCTCGGCGCTTGCGGCCAGGCGCGCCGGCGCCGGCGAGCCGCTGGCGAACCAGTGCACCTGGCAGGGCGGCAGCGGCAGCGCGGCGGCGTCGCAGGCGTCGATGGCGCACGCCAGCGGCGCGACCAGTTCGTAGCCGCCCACTTCGAGCATGCCGCGCGTGCCCAGCTCGGCGCGCAGTTGGCCGGTGGTGCCCAGCAGGGACGGATCGGCCAGGTCGGCGCTGCGCATGCGCGCGGCCAGGTCCTGGCGCAAAAACTGGTTGATGCAGGTGCGCCCGTTGAGGAAAGGCTGCCACAGGATGACGCCGTCGACCGCCATGGTGCAGGCCGCGTCCAGGGCCAGCAGGCCGCCCAGGCGCAAGCCCCACAGGTGCATCGGGCCGCCGCCGGCGCGCTCGCTCAGCCAGGCGCCCGCGATGGCCAGGTCGCGCTTCCAGATGTCCCAGCGCGCCAGGCTGAGGTCGCCGCAACTGTCGCCGCAGCCGAACAGGTCGATCTGCAGCACCGCGTAGCCGGCCGCCGCGAACCGGCGCGCTTGCAAGGTGGCCATGCGGCGCGCCTTGTTCAGTTCGTCCGCGAAGGGATGCACGTACAGGATCGCCCCGCGCGCGCGTACCTGGGGCGCGGGCGCGTGATACAGGCTCAAACGCGTGCCGGGATCGACATCGAAAAAAAACGGATACACGCGCGGTAGCGGCAACAGGGGCGCATTCATGGTGTTCGGATCTCCTGTACGGTCCCCGGCAGCCGGTCGGGACCCAGTATTTCGGGCGCGCTGCGGTTGAAATGGTCGGTTCCCTCGCCCCGGTCGTGTCCGCGGAACCGGTTTCATTAAACACCCCGCAAATTGCGCGCCTCTTGAGCGCGCACAAGCTCAAGAGTGCCATGCGCTTGTTTGACCCGCGTCAAGGACAGCGTGGCCGTTTTTCTCAATCATTGATTCCATTGAGAAACAATTTATGAGGAAACTATATGGCCCAGCTTGTACACGAACTGATCACCGAGGCCGCGCGCCGCACGCCGCAGGCGCTGGCCTTGCGCTATCTCGACAACAGCCTTGGCTATGCCCAGCTGGCGCGCTGTATCGACGTGGCGGCGCAGGGCTTGCTGGGCCTGGGACTGGCGCGCGGCGAACGGGTCGCCGTGTTTCTCGACAAATGCGAGGAGACGGTGCTGGCCCTGTTCGGCGCGGCCGCCGCCGGGCTGGTGTTCGTGCCGGTCAATCCCTTGCTGAAACCGGCCCAGGTCGGCCATCTGCTGCGCGACTGCGGCGCCCGCGTACTGCTCACCTCGCCGGGACGGCTGGCGGCGCTCGACCTGGAACTGGGCCAGTGCCCGGCGCTGCGCTGCGTGCTGCAGACCGGGCGCGAGGATGGCATGCTGCCCGGGCTGGGCGTGCTCGGCTGGGATGGCTGGATGCGGCGCGCCGCCGCCGCGCCCGTGCTCCCCGCGCACCGGCGCATCGAGACCGACATCGCGGCGCTGCTGTACACCTCGGGCGAGAGCGGCGCGCCCAAGGGCGTGGTGATGTCGCACCGCAACCTTGTGGCGGGCGCGGCCAGTGCGGCCGCCGAGCTCGGGCACACGGCGCAAGACCGCATCCTGGCGCTTTTACCGCTCAGCCTGGCGTACGGCCTGAGCCAGCTGACCAGCGCGTTCGCGGCCGGCGCCGCCGTGGTGCTGATGAATCCGCTGTTGACGCGCGATATACCCGAGCTGGTGGCGTGCGAACGCATCACCGGCCTGGCCGCGCTGCCGCCCTTGTGGATCCAGCTGGCCGACTTGCACTGGAGCGCGCCGTGCAGCCTGCGTTACCTGACCAGTTCGGGCGGGGTGCTGCCGCGCGCGACCCTGGACGCGCTGCGCCGGGGCCTGCCGCAGGCGCGCCTGTACCAGATGTTCGGGATGACCGAGGCGTTCCGCTCGACTTGCCTGGGGCCGGAGCAGCTCGCGCTGCGCCCGGATTCGATCGGCAAGGCCATTCCGAACGCCGAAGTGCTGGTGCTGCGGCCCGACGGCCAGCCGTGCGCACCGGGCGAGCCGGGCGAGCTGGTGCACCGCGGCCCGCTGGTGGCGCTCGGCTACTGGAACGACGCGGCGCGCACGGCCGAGCGCTTCCGCCCGCTGCCGTCCCGCGACGGGCTGCCGCTGGCGGAGCTGGCGTTGTGGTCGGGCGACACGGTGCGCATCGATGAGGAGGGGTTCTTGTACTTTATCGGGCGCAGCGACGAAACCATCAAGACCGGCGGCTACCGGGTCAGCCCGAGCGAGATCGAGGAAGTCCTGTACGCGACCGGGATGGTGGAGGAAGCGGCGGCGCTGGGGCTGGATCATCCGGTACTGGGACAGTCGATCGCGCTGGCGGTCACGGCGCGCTCGGGATGCCTGCTGGACCCGGCGGCGGTGCTGGCCGCCTGCCGCGCAAAATTGCCTTTCTACATGATGCCGCTGCTGGCGCAAGTGCGCGCGGCGGCCTTGCCGCGCAGTCCCGACGGCGCCTTCGACCGGCGCCTGCTGGCCGCGCAGATGGCGGGCGCGGCCTGATTGGCGGGTAGCGCCGGCGCGCGCTTTATGCGCGCGTAAACAGATTGCCGGCCATGCGCAGCAGAAAACCGCCACTGCCCTGCTCGCAGGGTGTGAAGCGCGGCAGGGCGAACAGGTCGCTGCCGCTGCGCGCCGCGCCGCGCGCGCTGCCGACGGCGGCCTCGAAGCCCTGGGCGCGCAGCATCAAGCCGTGGCGCTGCTCGAAATCCTCGCCCGGCTTGCCGCTCGGGTAGGCGAACAGCTTCACGCGCGCCCGGATCAGCTCTTCGATGCGGCGCTGGCCCTCGGCGATTTCGGCGCGCGCGGCGGCGTTCGACAGGCTCGAGAGCACCGTGTGATGCAAGGGATGGGCGCCGATGTCCATGCCGGCGCGGTGCAGGGCCAGCAACTGGTCGGAACTCATCATGGTCGGGGTCGGGCGGCGCGCCATCGACAGGGTGCGCGCCAGGCGTTCGGCCGGCGGCAGCAGGCGCAGCGCGGCCAGCAGCATCTCGATCACGGCGCGGCGCCGCACCGGGCAGCCGATGTCGTAGCTGGCAAAGCCGCTGCGCCCGAGGTTGAGGCGCTCGCCCGGCGCGTTGCGCACCACTTCGGTAACGATGTCGCTCCAGGTGCAGCCGCCGTCGAGGTAGCCGGCGGCGACAAAAAACGTGGCCGGCACGCCATAGCGCTGCAACAGGGGCAGGGCGACCGAGGCGTGCTCGGCGTAGCCATTGTCGAAGGTCAGGCAGGCGGCGCGCGCCGGCAAGGTGCCTTCGGCCAGGTGGGTGACGGCGCGCGAGAGCGGCATCAGGCGGAACCAGCGGCGCAACAGGCGCAACTGCTGCTCGAAGCGGCGCGCGTGCAGGCACTCGGGAAACAAGGGGTCGGGCGTGGCCAGCACGCGCTGGTAAATGAGAATCGAAAGCGGAACGCGCATGGGATTTTCTTCGGTGAAACTACTTGACTTGCCTCAATGATGCGCCTGTGCCCGTCGGTACACTGAAACTCTTAAGTTGAGGCAATACTAAATCAGCGCGGGTGGCCACTTGTTGAGTATTCTCATGCCGCCCGCCTTGCTGGTCCCTGGCGACCGGCCCGTGTTGACAATGGAGGCGTGCATGCGTATCGGAATTTTGTCTTATCCCATGTTGTTCGAACGCGAAGACGGCGTCCAGCAGCAGGTCCGCGAAACCATCCGTGCGCTGGTGCGGCTGGGCGCGCAGGAGGGGTCCGGGATCGCGGTGGAACTGGTCAATCCCTACGCCAGCCGACTTGAGCAGTTCGACCTGATCCACGTGTTCTCGGCCACTCACGGCAACCAGCGCCTGGTGGAAGCGGCCGTGGAGCAAGGCGTGCCGGTGGTGCTGACCCCGCTGATCGCGCCGGGCTGGAACCGCGCCAGCGGCACCAGCGCGCGCGCCGCCGACCATCGGCTGGGCAACCTGACCTCGTGGAATGTGCAGTCCGGTTACGCGCAGACCCGGCGCGCCTTGCAGCAGGCCAGCCTGATCGTGGCGCTCGGCGAAGCCGAGAAGCAAGCCATCGGCGCCGGTTTCCTGATCGACAGCGAGCGGGTGCGGGTGCTGCCGAACGGCGTCAACCCGGCCTTGCTGGCGGCCGATGGCGAGCTGTTTCGCAAACGCACCGGCATGCTCGGGCCGTTTGCGCTGATGGCCGGCCCGATTTCGCCCTACCAGAACCAGCTGGCGATGGCGCAGGCCATGGCGGCGCTGTCGCTGCCGCTGGTGCTGGTGGGCGAGGCCGGCGAACGCGACCAGGACTATCTGCGCGCGCTGCGCACGGTGCGCGGCCTGACGTGCCTGGGCGCGCTGCGCCAGGATGAAGCGATGCTGGCCAGTACCTACGCGGCGGCGGCGCTGTGCATCGCGCCGGGCGACGGCCAGGGAACGGCGCTGGCGCTGCGCGAGGCGCTGGCGGCCGGCTGCCCGATGCTGATCGCGCGCGACTCGCCCTTGAGCCTGGCCGGGGCCGGGTTCGCGCTGGCGCGGGTGGACTGGAACGATACCGACGCCCAGCAGCGCGCGGTGCTGCGCCTGCTGGTGTCGCCGCCGCCGCGCGAACAGGTGCGCGCGCTGGTGCGCGGCGACAGCTGGGAGCGGGTGGCGCGGCAACTGGCGGCCTGTTACGCGCAACTGCACGAGGCGCGCCAGGGCGCGCTGGCCTGCCCGTGACGCCTGCTACATGAACATGACGCCTGCTACGAGTGCGCGGCCGGCCCAGGGCAACCGCCGTCCGGGTGCGCCAGCGCATCGTACACGCGCAGATAGCCGCGCGCCATTTCGGGCAGGCTGTGCCTGGCGATGACCTGGCCGCGCGCGCGCATGCCGTGGCGCGCCGCCATGTCCGGAATGCGGCAGTAGTCGGCGATGGCGGCGGCCATCAGGTCGGGCGCACGGGGCGGCACCAGGATGCCGGTAAAACCGGGATGCACCAGCACCGGATTGCCGCCGACGGCGGTGGCCACCACCGGCAGCCCGGTCGCCATGGCTTCGAGGATGGTGTTGGAACTGCCTTCGGCCAGCGACGGCAGCACGAACAGGTCCATGGCGCGCAGCAGCTGGGCGATGTCGGTGCGCTCGCCCGGCAGCCAGGCGCGGTGGGCGGCGCCGGCGCGCGTGAGGGTGTCGAGGCAGGCGGCGCGTTGCGGGCCGTCGCCCACGATCAGGAGGCGCATGCGCTGGTGGGCTGGATGGGGCGAGGCGATCAGGCGCAGGAAGGCTTCGACCAGGGTGGCGTAATCCTTGATTTCCTCCATGCGCCCGACGCTGCCGATGACGAAGGCGTTATCCTGCATGAAGCCGGCCGGACCGATCGCCGCCGGCGGGCCGAGGCGCGGGTGGAACTGGATGCTGTCGACCCCGTTGGAAATCTGCGACACTTTTTCGGGCTCGGCGCCGACGCTGTCGATCAGCCAATGCTCGAGGTCGGCGCTGACGGCGATGAAGTGGCCGATCAGCGGACGCAGCAGGCGGCGCAGCAGCTTGTATTTCAGGCGTTTGCCGTACAGGTCGCTCATATCGCGGCCATGCTCGCCGTGCACGCGCAGCTTGACGCCGGCGAGGGCGGCCACCAGCTGGCCTTCGATGCCGCACAGGTTGCGCGTGTGGATCAAGTCCGGCTGCAGCGCGCGCAGGGCGCGGAACAGGCGCAGGTAATGGCCCCAGTCCTTGCCTTCGCGCTTGTTCAGGCTGATAATCTCGACGCCGCGCTGCTTGATGTGCGCGTGGTACTCCGAATAATCCTTGAGGCAGACGATGGCATGCCGATAGCGTTCGGGCGGCATGTGCTTGATCAGGTTGATCAGGCCGTTTTCGAGGCCGCCGATGTCGAGCTGGTGGATCAGATGCACCACGAGGCGCGGCGGTTCAAGGGAAGTAGTCATGGTCGACTCCAAAGGTTAATCGGGCGAACGGGAACAAACAGGATGGCGCGGATAGCGCCGCCCTCAACTACACATCGGTGTCAGGTCTGACATTCGGACACGAACTCAACTGCATCGCTGCCGAGCCCGTGTCCGAATGTCAGACCTGACACCAGCTTGTTGTTTGGCATCGGCTAGTCGTAGTAGCCGTGGTAGTCGCCGCCGTTGAAGGCGCGCGCCTTGTTGCAGATCAGGTCGACGTGGGCACAGTTGTCGAGCCGCAGCAGCGCTTCCTTGACTTCGCGCTGGGTCGTCGTCTCGGACTCGACCACCATCACCACCTGGCCCATCTGCGCCGCCAGCACCGCCGCTTCGGTGGTCAGCAGCAAGGGCGGCGAGTCGAAAATCACGATCCGGTCCGGGTAGCGGTTGGCAATTTCCGAGAGCAGCTTGCTCATCGCGTGGCTGGCCAGCAGTTCGGTGGCGTGCTTGTTGTTGCGCCCCGCCGGCAATAGGCTCAGGGTCGGGATATTGGTCTTGAGGATCACGTCCGACAGGCTCAGGTCGCCATTGAGCAAGATATCCATCAGCCCCAGTCCCGGCGCCAGGCCGAGCGTGCGCAGCACCGAGGGACGCGCGACGTCGGCGTCGACCAGCAGCACGGTGTGGTCTTTTTCCATGGCGATGCTCATCGCCAGGTTGATCGCACAGTAGGTCTTGCCTTCGCCCGGCAGGGCGCTGGTGACGACGATCAGGTTGCCGTGCCGGACCCCGCCGGACACCGCCGCGCGCGCATTGCGCAGCAGCGGGCGCTTGATGATGCGAAAATCTTCAGCCACGCTGGTGCGCCCGCCGTCATGGGTCACCATGCCCATCTGCTGCAGGCGCGCCAGGTTGATGTCGACTTCGCGCAACTGCTCGGCGTTGTGGGCGCCGGCGGGCGCGTCGGGGCCGTGCGGCGCAGCGGCCGGAATAGGGGAACTGTCCACGTTGTACTCCCTGGGGCTTAGCCCGTGAGAAATCCGGATGCCATGATCGCGCCGTACAGGCCGAGCAAGGCGGTGAAGGCCGCGCCGAGCAGGTATTGCCCCCGGCGCAGCTTGGTGCGTTCGGCATCGTTCCAGGTCATCGATACCGTACCGAGCACGTTCAGTCCGGTGATCTCGCGCAGCGCGCTGGGGCTCACAAACGTCGGACGGACCTGGCTGATCAGGAGCGCCGCGCCCATCCCGGCGCACAGGGCGATCAAGAGCACGCCGGTGTGGAACAGGCGCCGGTTGGGGCCGACCGGCGAGATCGGCATGGTGGGCGGATCGATGATGCGGAACGTCATCATCTCGGTCGAGGAGCTCAGGTCGCCCGAGAGCCTGGCCGACTCGCGCCGTGCGATCAGCTTTTCGTAGTTGTCCTTGTTGATTTCATAATCGCGGTTGAGCTGGGCCAGTTGCGATTCGACTTCCGGCACGGCATTGCTCTGTTCGCGCAGGCGCTCGTGGCGCACGCTGTATTCGTGCACCCGCACCCGCATCGCCGCCACCTTGGCGTCGGCCTCGGTCAGGGCCACCTTGAGCTGCTGCAGCATGGGGCTGTAAAAGCGGCCGGGGTCGCCATCGCGCTGGGCCAGCTTGCTTTCCTCGATCTTGCGCGCTTCGAGCTGGGCCAGCAGGCGGCGCGCGCTGACCACGTCCGGGTGCAGGTCGGTGTATTGCAGGCGCAAGGTGTCGAGGTTCTTGTTGATGGCGGCGATGCGGGCGTCGATGTCGGGATTGACGATGGCGCGCGGGCGCGGATCGGCCCCGGCCGGCAGCGGGTCGCCATTGATGCGCGCCTGGATCGCAATGCGCGCCTGCTCGGCTTCGAGCAGGTCGATGCGCGCGGTGCTGAGGGCATCGCTGGCGATGGCCAGTTGGGCGCTGTAATCGACGCCCTGGCGCGGCAGCAGCGCGCTGTTGCGCAGCTTGAATTCCTTGACCGTGTTTTCGGCCGCCACCAGGCGCTGCTCGTAGTTTTTGATCTGGTCGTCGATGAAACGGATGGCGTGCTGGGAATCGGCCTTCTTGCCCTTGAAGCTGCCTTCCAAAAAGATGGTCAGCAAGGCTTGCACCACGTCGCGCACCTGCTTGGGATTGTCGCCGCCGTAGGTGATCGAATAGATATCGTTGGTGGTGGTGCCGGAAATTTTCAGGCGCGTGGCCAGTTCGTCGATTTGGTGTTCGCGCTGGCGCGGCGTGGTGGCGTCCACATCGAGGTCGACCATGCGCAACACGCGCTCCAGGTTCGGTCGGCTGAGCAGGGTGCGGCTCATGATCGATACTTGTTGCTGCACGTTCGGCATGCTGGTCATGCTGGCCATGAGCGGCTTGAGGATGCTCTGGGTATCGACAAACACGCGGGCAGAGCTCTGGTAGTCGTTCGGCAGGCGCAGCACCACCACCCAGCCCAGCGATGCCACGACCCACATGGTGCCGATGGCGAGCCAGCGATATTTCCAGATGCCTCTTACATGCAGCAGCAACTGGCTGATGAAGTCCTCCATATCGTGTGGGTCTCCGTAAGTCGGGCGGCGATGGGAAGCGACACTGCCAGCTTCACTACTCGTTCGATTATATGTCCGTGGAAACTGTAAGTTTCCGCTGATCACGGGCGCGTTGATTCGCGTCAAGCGTAAAAAGAGCATGCGCCCGCAGCCTGTCCCTGCCAAAAAAATTGCCCGGTCAGGCGCGCTCCTGACCGGAAAAATGCCGGCTGACAGCGAGCCGTGCATCAGGGCCCGGCGGGGCGGTCCGACACCCGCATCCCCAGCCGGCGCCGACCGCGCAGCACCGGCTGCGGGCCCTGGAATGGCCGCAAACAGCGTGGCCACCTTGTTCTTCTTGTCTGCATGGCCGTCCTATTTGCGACGCCGCGCCATCAGCGACATTCCCAGCAGGCCGAGGCCGAAGAGCGCCAGGCTGCCCGGTTCCGGCACCGCCGTCTTCTGCATGGCGTTGGCAAACGTGCCCTGGTTGATGGTCAACATATACGTATCGTTGGCGTTGAGCTGGAGCGACTTGGCCGAAAAGTTCAGCCAGCCCGGGTCGAAGGTGGAAGTGCCAAAGGCCTGGCCATTGCGGCTTGACAAGCTCTCGCCGTTGAGTTTGCCGGGCGAGTAGTCGAGCATGAGTTGGCCGGTTTCCACATTCTTGATATTCACGCTCCATGCCAGGCGGGCGATGGCGTTGGTCCCGCTCCCGCTGCCGTTGCTGGCATAGGCCTGCGTCATCGGCCTGGCGTCGAAGGAGATGGACATGGTCTCGCTCGTGCCGAGAGTGAATTTGAATAAGGCCAAGGTACCGACGTCGGACTCGCCGCCGGCCTTGCCGTCGCTGCCCAGGGAAGCGTCGGCGCGCGTGTCGACCCGGGCCCCGGCCTGTTGCGAACCGATGGTCATGGCGCTGCCGGTCATGTTCTGGTCGGCATAGCCGAAGGTACCGGGCAGGCTTGGCAGTGCTGAAAAGTGGGCAAAGTCGTTTTCGGCGCGCGGAGCCGTCGGCAGGCCGACGAACTGGTGCGCCACGTCTGGCGTGCTGCCGTCGAGCGTAGCGGTGGAGCTCACGCCGTTGAGAGACGCGGTGGCGCGGGCGCTGACGCTGTCGACGAGCGTGGTGAAATCTGTCGATTTGAAGGCGTCACCGCTGGAATGAAGCAGGCGGAAATTGTCGATCAGGAGGACGGACTGGGCGAATGCATCGGCGCGCGCGCCGTTCATTGCGGCCAGGCAGAGACCGGCAATCGCCGCATGTTTCATCAGGGATGTCGGGACTAGTTTCATAATTGACTCTCCGGTGGGATCAGGTGGGGAAGCGTCGACAGCTTGCGGCGCCGCCGTGCCAACCATCTATGCAGCAAGCGTGCCAGCTCACCTTTTCCTTTGTTATCAATGAGTTGTTGAATATGGCTGAGCAGTTTCTCGTATTTCCCGGCGGGATGGAAAATTTCCCGACTGTCCATGTTTGTTGCAGAACAATGTCTCGGCGCACAGCGTGAACTTCCTTACTGATGGCCCTGTCTGACCTACACAACTTTGCGCGCGGACCGGCAGGCGGACCGTGCGATCACGTGGAAGGAAGAGAGCCATGTTTCAAGACGATCTACCGATTGCAACCTTCGAGATGCCGGCGGGCTTACGCGCGCCGGAACCGAGCGAGGCGCCGCCGGCGGCGCCCGATACCGGGCAACAGCTACAGGTTTTCCATATCCGCCTGGCCAATTCGGCCGGACGGCGCGAGGCTGCCAGCCTCCTGATCCGGAAGATGTACGGCTGGCGCGGCTATGCCTTCGAGCCCAGCCTGCAGCACGATCCGAACAAGGTGACGCTGTATGCCGAGACCGGTGGAGTACTGGTCGGCACCATGAGCCTGTGCCTCGACAGCGCATTCGGGCTGCCGGCCGATGACAATTTTCGCGACAAGCTCGATGCGCTGCGCAGCCAGGGCCGGCGCTTGTGCGAGCCGTCGCGCCTGGCGATCGACAAGGGCGTTACCAAGCGCGTCTTCGCCGCGCTGATCCATATTTCGTATTTGTATTCGCACAAGCTGCACGGATTCAGCGATTACGTGATCGAAGTCAATCCCCGCCACGTGATGTTCTATAAGCGCATGCTCGGTTTCAGCGACTTCGGCGAAGAACGTCCGTGCAGCCGGGTCGGGGCCCCGGCGGTTTTGCTGCGCCTGCCGCTGGAAGAAATGGGAGTGCAGATCCGCAAATGGGGAGGGCTGATGGAGCAGCATGGCGACGAGCGCTCTTTCTACCCCTATTTTTTCCCGGTGTGGGACGAAGCGGGCATCACCGCGCGCCTGAACGGCGGGCATCACTGAGACGGGGGCGCGATGCACATTTTCGATGAGCAAAAATTCCGACAAACCGGGCCGGATGGGGCCACGGCCGGGCAGGACCGGGTGCTGGCGGCGCTGCGCGCGATCGTCGGAGCGGACCATGCGAGCGCCGAGCTCGACGCGCTCAGGCGCTACAGTTGCAGCACCGCCGCGCGCGCCACTACACCGCTGGCGGTGGTGGCGCCCGCCACCCAGGCCGAGGTGGTGGCCGTGGTGCGGCTGGGAGCGGAGCTGGGCTTGCCGCTGTATCCGCTCAGTACCGGGCGCAACTGGGGCTATGGCGACGCCTGCGCGGTGGGCGAGGCGCAACTGATCGTCGACCTGGGCCGGATGAACAGGATCGTCACCGTCGACGCCGAACTCGGCTACGCCGTGATCGAGCCGGGCGTGACCCAGCAGCAGTTGTCGGATTATTTACAGGCCGAAAAACTGGACTGGTGGATCGATTGCACCGGCGCCGGTCCCGATACCAGCTTCATGGGCAACATCCTGGAACGGGGTTTCGGTCACTCGCCGTACGGCAACCGGCTGCAGCACGTTTCCGGCATGCGCGTCGTGCTGGCCAGCGGCGCCGTGCTCGACACCGGCTTCGGCCACTATCCGGGCGCGCGCGCGACCCACCTGTTTCCCTACGGCGTGGGGCCGTTCATCGATGGCATGTTCACCCAGTCGAACTTCGGCATCGTCACGCGGATCGGCATCTGGCTGGTGCCCGCCGCCGCATGCGTGAACCATTTTCTGTGCACGGTGTCTGATCATGTGGATATCGCGGCGGTGGTCGATGCGCTGCGGCCGTTGCGCATGAACGGTACCTTGCGCAGCATTGTCCATATTGGCAATGACTTGCGCGTGATTTCCGGCGGGCGCGTGTTTCCGCGTTCGCTGGCGCCCGACCAATCCTGTTTGCCGCCGGCGGTGCGTGGCGCCATGCGCGAGGCGGCGGCGGTTGGCGCCTGGACCGTATCGGGCGCGCTGTATGGCAGCGCCGCGCAGGTGGCGGCGGCGCGCGCGGCGATCAAAAAGGCCTTGCGCGGCACGCGCGCGCAGACCGCGTTCTTGAGCGAGCGCAAGCTACGCTGGGGGGCCGTGTTTGCGCGTGTGCTGGGTTCGTCGCGGGCCGGACAGCGCCTGCGCGCGCAGCTTGGGCTGGGCGAAGCGCTGTTCGCGATGAACCGGGGCAAGCCGAACGGGCGCTTTCTCGCGGGCGCCTACTGGCGACGGCGCGCGGCCTTGCCGGCCGGCTTTCCGCTGCGGGCCGATCCGGCGCAGGACAACTGCGGCATGTTGTGGATCTCGCCGGTGCTGCCGATGCGCGGCGCCGACGTGCTGGAGTTGCATGCGCTGGTCGAACCGCTGTTCGCCGCGCACGGTTTCGATTTGTTTGTGACATTTAGCATGATCAACGAACGCGCGCTGGGTGCGGTGCTGACAATTGCCTATGACAAGGAGGATGCGGATGAAGTGATACGTGCAAAAAAGTGCTATCAGGCGGTCTTCGACAGCGTGATGAACGCTGGCTATATTCCTTATCGGGTGGGCAATCAGTCGATGGCGCAACTCGATCCGCATGGCGATGTGTATTGGGAGACAGTGGCCCGGATCAAGAAGGCGCTCGACCCGGCCGGGATCATCGCGCCGGGACGTTACGAGCCGGGAAGGACGTAAGGCTTGTGGCGCCGCCGGTCAGCAGATGCCGGCGGCGTGGCACGGCGGCACTGCAATGCGGCGTCGTGCGACGTCGTGCGACAGCGGTCGACGGCGGGGCGTGGTGTGCCGGCACTGCCGCGCGGCGGCGTGCGTTGGCGGTCGACGCGCATCCCTGGGCGTCCCGGCGTGGCTGTTGCAGGCGGGCCTGCCAGCCGTAGCGGACGGGCCAGGTTCCGGGCCGGTTCGCTTACCGACGGCACCGGCCTGCAAGGTATGCAGCAAGGCGCCGCACTACAAGGTGCGCAGTAGGGCGGCGGCCTCTTCATGATGGGCGGAGCGTTGCGGCTGCGCGAGCAGGCGTTCGAGCTCGCGGCGCGCGGCCCGTTTGTCGCCCGAGCGCGCCAGCGCCGTGCCCAGGTGGAAGTGGATATTGCCCGCCGCCGGTGCCAAGGCATTGGCTTTGCGCAGGAGGGGCACGGCGCGCGCCAGGTTGCCGCGCTCGACGTCAATCCAGCCGAGCGTGTCGAGCACGGCCGGATTGCCGGGCGCCAGCGCATGCGCGCGCTCGGCGAACGCTTGTGCGCGCGCATCGCCGCTCTGCTGGCAGGCCCACGCGATGTCGTTGAGCGCGATGATGTTGTCCGGATCGGCCTTGAGGATGGCTTCCAGTTGTCCGATGGCGCCCTTGTGATCGTTCGCGACCAGCTTGCTGCTGGCGTAGTAAAGGCGCGCCGGCACGTCGGCCGGATGCTCCTTGAACCACTGGACCATGCGCGCATCGGCCTCCGCCGCGCGGCCGAGCTTGTTCAGGGCGCCGTGCATCTGGATCAGCAAGGCGCCGTCGGCCTTGCGGGCGAAGGCGCGCTCCCATGCGGCGAGCGCGGCCGCGTACTGTGCCTGGGCGGCATGCACGTCACCTTCAAGTTTGTGTCCGTTTGCGGAATCCGGTTTGCGTTGCTGCGCGTCGAGCGCAACGGCGCGCGCGTCGGAAAATTTTTGTTGCCTGAGCAGGAGGTTGATCAAGGTGATCTGCGCGTCGAACGAGGTCGGTTCGATGGCAAGCGACTGGCGCAGCAGCGCGAGCGCGGCACTGTCGTCTTTCTTCTCCACGTGCAAGTTAGCCATTCGTAACAGGGGCACGGGTGAGGTTGGAACCAGGGCCGCCAGGCGCCCGTAGGCTTCGATGGCCGCAGTCAGGTCGTTGTTGAGCACGTATATCCGGGCGAGCGTCTCGGCAGCTTGCGGGTTGGCGGGATTGGCGCTCTGGAGCGTGCGCGCAAGCCGCAGGGCTTTGTCCTTGCTGCCGGCGCGGGCGTACATGTCGGCAAGGCGCAGCGCCAGCGGCACGGCCTCGGGCTCGATGTTGCGCGCGCGCTCCAGCCACGCGACGGCGTCGCCAGGCTTTCCTTCACGTTGCGCGAGGCCGGCCAGCGCTTCGAGCAGGGCGCCGTTGCGCGGCGCTTTTTGCAGCGCCGCTTCATAGCGCTTGCGGGCGTCGGCCGGCTTGCCTTCGATCAGATCGAGCTGGGCCAGATTCGCCAGCGCGGGCAGGTACAGCGGTTCGAGCGCCAGCGCTTTGTCGAAACTAGCGCGTGCCAGGCCAGCGTCGCGCTGCGCCAGGTAAATGCCGCCCTTCAAGTTCTGGACCAGGGGATTGTCACCGCGCCGCTCCATGTCCAGGATGGTGGCGAGCGCCTTGTCGGTGTTGTTGGCCCGCAGATGGGTCATCACCAGCAGTACGCCGGTGCTGGGCGCGCCGCCGTCGAGCGCGGCAGCGCGCTCCAGTTCGGCCGCCGCACGCCCGGTGTCGCCGCTGCCCAGGCGACTTAATGCCAGCGAGGTGTGCAGCGAGGTGGCTTTCGGATCGAGCGCGAGGGCCTGTTCGAAGAAGCCGGTGGCGGGTCCGAACTTGTGGGCGCGCAGGCTCGCTTCGCCGGCCAGGGTCAGCAGTTCGACATCGGCGGGGTATTTCTCGAGCAAGGGCGTCAGCAGGTCGAGCGCTGCCTGGGGGGCATTCGCGCGCACGTGCAAGGCACTCATCAGTTTGGTGGCGTACACATCGCCCGGATAGGCGGTGAGAAATTTCAGCAAAAGTCCCTCGGCCTGTCCGGTCGCCCCCAGGCCCGATTGCACCGCGCCGGCGAGCAAGATGGCGGGATAGTAGTCGGGCGCAACGCGCAGCACTTGTTGCAGCGATGCCAGGGAGGCATTCAGCTTGTGCTCGCGGAAGTCGGCCATGGCCTCGGCGTACACCACCGGCAGCGAAGCGCCGGCCAGTTTGCGCGCGGCGGCGATCGATTGACGCGCCGGACCGAATTGGCCGGCGTCGAGGTGCAGGTTTGCCACATCCAGCAACGCTTGGACGTTATAGGGTTGCAAGGCGAGGATGCGCTGGTGCGCGGCCAGCGCCTCTGCCGGCTTGCCGGCTGCGCGCTGCAAATCGGCATGAAAACGCAGGCAATCGACGTTGTCCGGATGGGCGGCCAGTGCGCGCTTGATCAGCGTGGCTGCCTCGGCGTCTTGCTTGCCTGCCAGTGCCATGCGCGCCATGCCGAGCAGGGCGTCGGGCAAGTCCGGTTGCATGCTGAGCGCTTGCGCAAACAGCGCGCCGGCCTGGGCGCTGTCGCCGTTGCCGAGCAGGGCGTTCGCGCGCAAGGCCAGGAGGGCGGGAGGCTCGGCCGGCGCGGCGGTGGGTCCGATCTCGGCCAGCAGGCGTTCATGCTGGCCCTGCATTAACATGGCCCGGCCCAGCAGGAGTTGCAGAGCGTGCGCGTTTGCGCCCAGTTCGCGTGCGCGCCGCAATTCCTTCTCGGCCGAGGGCGCATCGCCTTGCTCCAGATACACCTCGCCGAGCAAAAGGCGGGCATTCCGGTCGGCGCCATTTTTTTGGATCGCATTTTTCAGCACGATCACTGCTGCCCGTAAGTCGCCCTTGGTGCGATGTTGCCTGGCCTCGGCCACCAGGGCTGCGGGGTCGCTCGGCTTGCATCCGCCGAGCACGGCTGCCAACAGAAGGGCAAAGGCGATGGCGATGGCGGCAAGCGGACGCGGCCAGCGGGAAATGGAATGGGACATGGGCTTCTCCTGACGCGCCAGCGTGCTGGCATCTTGCCTAGGGTAGGGAGTCGGCGCGGCAAGTCATTGTGTTGCGTCAATATTTTACGTTTGCGCAAATGACGGCCTGATCGGCATGAAGTTGCTCTAAATCAAAAGTTAACAAGCGCTGCTCCGTAGAATTTCCTGAGACGCTCTCGTGTGGCCGCCGGGCAGGGCGTCGGCTTCTCCGGCGTTGTGACGTACCGCTGTTGCCGGCCTGCTGGACGCCGGTTTCCCTATCATTGGCGCCTCGTCGGTCCTGGCCGACGCGTTGCCGCAGTGTGTGCAGGTGCGGCGCTGGTGCAGTCCGCCCTGCCTGGAGATATTGATGCTGAGCACCCCCGAAAATAGCCCTTACCAGCAGGTCCTGTCGGGCTTGCGCCAGACGCGCCATCATTGGCTCATCACCGGCGTGGCCGGTTTTGTTGGGTCGAATTTGCTGGAAACCTTGCTCAAGCTCGGCCAGCGCGTGACCGGCCTGGACAACCTGATGACTGGCTATCGCGCCAACCTGGCGCAAGTGCGCGCCGTGGTGCCGGCATCGGCCTGGGCGAATTTCCACTTTATCGAGGGCGATATCCGCTGCCTGGACAGTTGCCGGCGCGCCTGCCAGGACGTCGATTTCGTGCTCCACCAGGCTGCGCTGGGCTCGGTCGGCCGCTCGATTGCCGACCCCATCCTCACCAGCGACGTCAACCTGATCGGCTTCCTGAACGTGCTGGTGGCTGCGCGCGACGCCAGGGTGCGGCGCGTCGTGTATGCAGCCTCGAGTGCGACCTACGGCGACCATCCCGACCTGCCCAAGGTGGAGGAACACATCGGGCGGCCGCTCTCGCCGTACGCGCTCACCAAGCACGTCAATGAAGTGTATGCCGACATGTTTGCGCGCTGCTACGCGCTTGACGCCGTTGGTTTGCGCTACTTTAATGTGTTCGGTCCGCGCCAGGACCCGCGCGGCGAGTACGCGGCCGTGATTCCCCAGTGGTTTTACGCCATGATCCACAACCGGCCGCTACGCATCAATGGCGACGGCGACAGCAGTCGTGATTTTTGCTTTGTCGATAACGTGGTGCAGGCCAATCTGCTGGCGAGCCTGGTCGACGATCCGGCGGCCGTCAACCAGGTCTACAACGTGGCGGTGAACGCGCGCACCAGCCTGAACGAACTGTACGCGATGATGCATGCGCTGCTGGCCGGACGCTTCGCCCACCTGGAAGATTACCAGCCGGAGTACGGCGAATTCCGGGTGGGCGACGTGCGGCATTCGCAAGCCGATATTTCCAAGGCGGGGCGCCTGCTTGGGTATCAGCCCACGCACCGCCTGGAACAGGGCTTGCGGGAAGCGCTGGACTGGTATGTGGCGCATCTGGGCACGTCGCGCTCGTAGCCGGCCCAGTCGGCGCACGCAGTCGCAGCGTGCGGCATGGCGGCGCGTTGACTGTCATGATGTGCGCGCCGGCAGTACGCGCACGATGCCGCGAAAGTCGACCGTGCGCAAGGTCAGCGGGCGGCGCCACACCCGTCCCACGTAGTCCATCACTTTTTCGGCCTGCGGCAAGTCGAGCCCGCGGCCGTCGCGCAGGTAGTCGTGCTGCAGCGTGAGCGCACCGTCGGCGCCGACCTGTGCGGCCGCGATGCAGGGGGCGCCGAAATTGAACTTGGGCGCCAGGATCGCTTCGCGGATCTGATGGATGTCGCGGCTGGCAATTTTGGCGTCGCCGTCCTGGCGCGCCTCGTACACAAACAGGTCGAGTTTGTCCGCCAGTTCCTGGTCCAGGTAGTTGCGCACGAAACCGAAATCGTCTTCTTCGCGGCAGATCTGGCGCGCCCGCTCCAGCCCGTGTTTGTCGATGATGTGCTCCCACAGCGAAAAGCCGAGGTGGTAGGGGTTGAGCGACAGGGCCAGCTGCTGGCCGCTGGCGAACGGGCGCACCACGTCGGAATGCGACTTGACCGCCGACACATACAGCTCATGCGGCAAAAAGGTGGCTTCGCGCAGCAAGCGCG
The DNA here is from genome assembly GCF_011682065.1 of Massilia rubra. GTDB lineage: Bacteria > Pseudomonadota > Gammaproteobacteria > Burkholderiales > Burkholderiaceae_D > Telluria_A > Telluria_A rubra. Next base: position 133,878 of record NZ_VUYU01000014.1, read on the forward strand.
CATGCCAGTACGAGGCCCAGCCTTCGTTCATGATCTGGCAGGCGTGGATGGGATGAAAATAGTAGGCTTCTTCGCGCACGGCCAGGAAGACGTCGCGCTCCCAGTCTTCCAGGTCGGGCGCGTACTGGGCGATGAACCACAGCAGGTCGTATTCGGGCTGGGGTGGCAGCGGCGCGCGTTGCGGCGCATCGTTGCGCGGCGGCTCGGCGTGCTCGCCGGGCAAGCGCGCGAAACGGTCGCGGAACTGATCGGGCGCAGGGCCGGCGCGCGGCGCCAGGAATTCGGGATAGCGTGGCCGGTGCAAGGGCTGGTTGATGTCGATATGCGTTTCGAGCGCCAGCGCGGCATCGAGCACCGCTTCGACCCGCGCCTGCCCGTGCGCGGCAAGCGCGCGTTCGAGCCGGTGCGCGCGGGCGGCGCTCTGTTCGAGGATATGGCTGCCGGCCATGGCCATGAAGCGTGCAAACAACTGATTGTTCTTGGCAAAATCGGCGTGGCCGAGCACGTGGGCGGTCACCAGGGTGTTTTCCGCCAGCGAATTTTGCTCAAGCATGAAGGCGTGGCACGGGTCGCCCGGGAACATGACTTCGAATATCTTCGAGTGCCCCATGTGCTGGCGCACCAGTTGGTGGATGTAGCGCACGCCGAAGGACCAGTGCCGCATGCGCACCGGTAATCCGTACACGGCGATCTCGACCATGAAGGTGCTTGGGACGAGGTCGAAGTTGACCGGGAAGAAATCCATGCCCAGGTCGAGCGCCAGCGCTTCCAGGCGGGCCGTGTAGTCGGCCAGGACGGCGGCCGGCGTGTTCATCTGGCCGCCTGCGCCGACGCGTGCGCGCCTTCGCTGGTGAAGAACTTGCGCAGCGCGCTCCAGACATCGTCCGGCGTGCGCAGCACCGTGCTACCGATGTGGACGCCACGCCGCTCCAGCTCGTTGCACAGGCGCCGCGTTTCGGTCTCCAGCGCGCGCGGCACGCCGGGCAGGGTTTCGATATAGCCTGTGTAATTCAACAGTTTGCCCAGTTCGGTCAGCGCCGCGCTGGCGGCGGCGCGGTCTTCGGAAAAGTTTTCGCCGTCCGACGCGTAAAACATGTACAGATTGTGTTGCGCAGGGTCGAGCTCGGTACGAATCAGGTCGAGCACCAGCCGGAATGCGCTCGACGCGATGGTGCCGCCCATGCCCGACACCTGGAAAAACTCGCGCTCCGAGAACTCCCAGGCGTGGGTGGTGTGGGCGATAAAGCGCGTATCGACCTTGGCGTACTGGCGCCGGATGCCTTGCAGCGCGAAGAAAAAGAAGGACTTGGCCAGCTTGCGTTCGACCCGGCTCATGCTGGCCGACACGTCGAGCACGAACAACATGGTCGCGCTGGTGCTCGGGCGCGGACGCGTCACCAGTTGCCGGAAGCGCAGGTCGTCGTTGGTGAATGGCAAGGCGTCGGCTTGCACGGCGCGCCGCTTGATCGCCTCCTTGACGGTGCGGCGCCGGTCCAGGCGCGCGCGGGCGCCGCGCTTGTCCCAGCCTTCGCGCACCAGTTCCACCTCGTCGATGCGGGCGCTGTTCCTCGGTGTGAGCTCAGGCAGCTTGAGTTCTTCCCACACCCAGTCCATGACCTCGTCGATCGACAGTTCGAGCAGCAAGGTCACCTCGCCATTGTCGTTGCCGCCACCGTCCTGGGCGTCGCCGCCGTCTTGCTCCGGCGTGCCGGGCAGCAGCACATCGCCTGGTTTACCGGCGCCCTGGCCGGCGCCGGTCGCGCTGCGGGCGTCGGCCAGGCGAAAACGGGCGTGTTCGAGCATGCGCACGGGCACTTGCACGGTGCGCTCTTGCGGGCCGGTGATCAGGTCGGGGCCGGCAATGATCTCGGGCAGGTGGTGTTGCACGGCCTCGCGCACCTTGTCGTTGTGGCGCAGCCAGTCGCGCGCCCCGCGCGAGAACAGGTCGTACCATGCCGTGTCGATTGAAGTGCTCACGCCGTTTCTCCGCGCTATTCCTGGGCCAGCAAGGTGGTGACATAGTTCAGCGCTTCGCGCGCGCTGTGGCTGTCGTAGCCGTATTCGTCGACCAGCCGTTTCTCGACGGCGGAAATCTTGGTGCGGATCTCGTCGTCCGGCCGTTTGGCCGAGCCGACCAGGCGCAGCACATCGCGCCGCTGGTCGAACAGGTAATGCTGTACCGCGTCGTTGAGCTGGAGATGGCTGTCGAGGCCGAACCTGGCGCCGCGCTTGTAGGCGCCCATCGCCTTGCGCACCACTTCCTGGCGGAACGATTGCTTGCCCGACTCCGAAATATGGATTTTTTCTTCCACCGCCCGCAAAAAGCGTTCGTCGGGCCGCCTTTCTTCGTTGGTGATGGGGTCCTTGATCTGGCGGTTGTCGAGCATGGCTTCGACCTCGTCCAGGTATTTGTTGAGCAAGTCCTGGGCCTCCTGTTCGAAGGAGACGAACAACGCCTTGTGCACGTCTTCCTTGACCCAGCGGTTGTAGAAATCCTTGCGCGTCAGCACCAGGTAATCGACCCATTTGCGCTTCTTCTTGGGGTCGATGCGGGCGTCGCTCTCGATCCCGTCTTTCAGGGCCAGCAGCACGTCCATGGTGGACAGGCTCTTGCGGTTGGAGCTGATGATGGCGTTCGACAAGGCATTGATCACAAACCGTGGCGACACGCCGGCCAGGCCTTCGTCGGGCGTCTTGTCCTTTTCTTTGATGCGCCGCACGTCGGCGCGGTTCATGCCGTCGACTTCTTCGTTGGCGTGAATGCGCACCTTCCTGACCAGTTCAACCTCCTTGTCGTCGCCGTCCTGGCTGCGGCTCAGGATCGCGAACACGGCCGCCGCGTGCAGCACGTGCGGGTCGAGGTGCACGTCGCGAAACGCCGGCGCGGCCGAGGAAATGAGCTTTTTGTAGATGCGCGCCTCCTCCTTGTAGTTGAGGGTGTACGGCACCTGGATGATCACCATGCGGTCGAGCAGCGCCTCGTTCTCGCTTTCTTGCAGGAAGCGGCGGAATTCGGCCAGGTTGGTGTGCGCCAGGATCGTTTCGTCCAGGTAGATCAGCGGAAAGCGCGACACCTTGACGTTCTTTTCTTGCGTGAGCGTGAGCAGCAGGTACAGGAATTCGCGTTTGACCTTGAGAATTTCGATCATCTCCAGCACGCCCCGGCTGGCCGCGTACACCGCGCCCGACCACGACCACGCGCGCGGATCGCCCTCGTCGCCGTATTGCGCCACCTTGGACAGGTCGACCGAGCCGACCAGGTCGGCCAGGTCGGCCGTGGTGGGGTCGTGCGGGGCGTAGGTGCCGATCGCGCTGCGCCCCGCTTCGGACACGAAGAAGCGCTCGACCGGCATCTGCATGAAGTCGCCCGCGTACTGGTCTTCAAGACGGGCGCGGCAATGCGGACAGATGTCGCCGCTGATATCGATGCCATAGGTGTTGCGGCAACTGGCGCGCAGGGTGTGCGGAATCAGGTGCAGGGGCGACTCGCGCACCGGGCAGCCGCCGATGGCGTACAGTGCGCCGTCGTCGGTGTAGCTGTATTCTTCCAGCCCGCGCTTGAGCAGGATGACCAGGGTCGACTTGCCGCCCGAGGGAGGCCCGAGCAGCAGCAACAGGCGACGCCCGACCTCGGACCCGGCGGCGGCGGCCTTGAAGTAGTCGACCACGCGGTCGATGGCGTCGTCGATGCCGAACAGGTCTTCCCCGAACAGGCGGCAGCGGAAATGGCCGTCGCCACCATCGGTGCAGGTGGCGCGGATCATGTCCCATATATATTGGTGCGAGCTGCGCGCGACCTGTTGAGGCGTGCGCTGCAGCACCTGTTCCATGAACTGCGCGAAGGTGCCCGACCAGTGCCCGGCCCGGTGCTGGCGCGTGAATACCGCCAGGCTCTCGATGAAAGAGGCATGCGGGTCGTGCAGGATGGTCGCTTGCTCGTCGCCGGGGTTACTCACGTTTGCTCCTGGTTGGTCTTCTTTCAGTATCAGCGCGCGCTCAATGCGCAAACTGATACGCATCAATGTGCGCAATTGAACCAATGGGGAGTTTTTCGAGCTGATGTGGTGAACGGCGGGTGAACACCCGCTGATCGGTCCGCGCGACCCGGCTCATCCGGCCATGCTGCGCAATAAGTTCGCTTGCGCACAGAAGGGCTCGACCATTGCGATTACGATACAGTTTCTTAATAACCTAGAACCGCGTGAAGGAAAAGCCCATGTCAGCATATAACCATTCCGATCAAGTGGCTGAGTTGAAGTCCAAGATCAAGTCGATTCGCTTCGCCATGTTCACCACCGTCAACGCCCAGGGCCGCCTGGTGAGCCGTCCGATGACCAACCAGGAAACCGACAACGAAGGCAACCTGTGGTTCTACACCTCGACCGATAGCGAACTGTGGGAAGACATCGTCGCCCACCCCGACGTTAACGTCAGCTTCGCCGAGCCGGAAGACCATACCTATGTGTCGGTCAGCGGCCGCGCCGAGCGCATCGTCGACCGCGCCAAGATCAAGGCCATGTGGAACCCGGCGGTCCAGGCCTGGTACCCGCACGGCCCGGATGATGCGCATGTGGTGCTGGTGCGCGTGGTCTCGAGCAGCGCCGAGTACTGGGATTCGACCGGCGGCAAGGTGGTCAGCCTGTTCGAAATGGCCAAGGCCGTCCTGACCGGCACCACGCCCGACGTCGATCCGGGCGAACACGGCACGATCAAGCTCTGATTACGCCTCGCTCCGTGCGCGAAAGCGAACAGCAGGCAGGGCTGACGCGCATGCGTCGGATCGCCACCGGCTTGCTGGTGGCGATGGCGCTGGTGTTCGTTGCCGCCCGCCTGCTCGAACCGCGTCATGCGGCGTTTGCCTTCGTGGCCGCGTTCGCGGAAGCGGCGATGGTCGGCGCGATCGCCGACTGGTTCGCCGTGACCGCCTTGTTCCGCCATCCGCTGGGCTTGCCCATCCCGCATACCGCCATCATTCCCACGAATAAGGAAAAGATCGGCGAAAACCTGGGCAATTTTCTCGAAACAAATTTCATGAGCTACGATGTAGTGCACGCCGAACTGGTGCGCATCGACTTCGCCGGCTCGGCCGCGCACTGGCTGGCGCAGAGCGCCAACAACCGCGCCGTGGCCGACCAGGCCGTCAGCGCGGTGCCGGTGCTGCTGCGCATGATCGACGACAAGGACGCCGCCGCTTTCCTGCGCGAGGCGCTGTCCGGCGCGCTGCAGGACGTCAAGCTGGCGCCGATCCTGTCGCAAGTGTTGTCGGTGCTGGTGGCGGGACGCCAGCATCATGTGCTGCTGGAACGCCTGCTCGGGCTCGTTTCAGGCGCGCTGGAAGCGCATCGCCCCTACATCCGCCAGAAAGTACACGAGCACAGCCCGCGCTGGTTGCCGCGCGCCATAGACGAAAAATTCTACGAGCGCCTGATGGAAGCGGTGCAAAATACGCTGGAAGAGATCCGGGGCGAAGACAGCGAATGGCGGGTGCGCTTCCAGGCTGCCACCGAAGAGCTGATCGAGAACCTGGCACACTCGCCGGAATACGAAGAAAAGTTGCGCGGCCTGTTAGAGAGCAGCCTGAACCATCCACTGTTCCGCACTTATGTGGGCCAGGTGTGGGAAGACGTGCGCGACCGCTTGCTGGCCGATGCCGAATCGGATGATTCGCAACTGTCGGCGCACCTGCAATCGGCCTTGCAGGCGTTCAGCCGCGCGCTCGAGCGCAATCCGGCGATCCAGCAGCGCATCAACGACTGGCTGCGCACCTTCGCGGCGCAGACCATCGTGTCCAGGCGCGAACTGATCATCGCCCTGGTGCGGCGCGTGATCCGCAGCTGGGATGCCGACACCATCGCGCGCAAATTCGAACTGCACGTGGGGCGCGACCTGCAATATATCCGCATCAACGGCACCATCGTCGGCGGGCTGGTGGGGCTGGCGCTGCATTGCGTGTCCCTCTTGTTCACCTGACGCCGCACGCCGGTCTTGCTATTTCATCTGCTTGATCAGGCGCCACGCCATAAAGCTCAGTACGCCCACGCCCGCCAGCAGCGCGCCCCACAGGGCGAACATGCGCATGCGCGCGGCGTCGGCCGCCTTGTCGGCCGCGCCGGGACCTTCGGTCACAGCAGCCTGGGATGTTTGCAGCGGCCCGGCCACCGCGCTTTCGAGGACGGCGATTTCGGCGGGCGTAAAACCGGGCGCCACCTGCGCCAGCGAACTGGCGCCCGGTTTGGCGTCGGCGCGCCCGAAGGCCAGCCGGTAGGGCGGCTTGCCGTTGGCGAGAAATACCACTGTCGATGGGGTCCAGGCCAGGCGCAGGGCCGGCGCCGCCGCCCCGGCGTTTTCCGTGCGCAGCACCCACTCGGCCTGGTGCGCCGGGGTGATGCCGATGTCGCCCGAGGCGCGTCGCTTGCCGCGCTGGGTCAACTGGTAGAAGGTGGCCGCCGCCAGCGGTTCGAAGTGCCAGGTGCTGGTCTTGCCGCCTTCGCGGTCGGGCAATTCCACGTAATGACCAAGCTGGGCCGGCATGACCACGTTCTGCTCGCCCAGGTCGACCCCGATGCGCTGCACCGGAATGGCCACCGAGGCCGGATACACATGGTCGTTGGCAAAGCGCCCCGGCTTGGGCTGGATCAGCAGGCGTTCCACCTGCGGCGCCAGCGCCGTGTTCAGGGGCGACTCGGCGGTGATGCCGGCGAACTGCAGCGGCTTGCCCTGGCGCCAGCTCAGGCGCGCATAGCGGAAGGCGCGCGCTTCGAAGTCCATGCGGTCGCTGGCCAGGGTTTCGTTGCGCTCGTTGACCAGCCAGGACAGGTCGGTCTCGCCGGCCGTATCCCAGTGCTTAAGATCGTCGCTCACTTCCAGCACCACGCGCGCGTTGTAGCGGCTCACGCCGGCGGGCAGGGTGAAGCGCAGCGCATCGATGGTGGCGGCCGCGGCGCTGGCGCCGAGGTCGAGCACGAGCGTGTCCATGCCGCCATCGGCAGCGCCCGTCACCGGCCGCGTGCGCGCGCTGACCGACAGCACCGTGCCGTCGCCGGAGCGCTGCACTTCGATGTCGGTGTCGGCGAGGGAGCCGGCCGGGCGCGCCGTTTGCACGCCGAACAGGCGCACCGGCAGGTCGCGCCGCGAGCGCTCGGCGCGCGGCACCGGTTCCTGCAAGCTGAACGCCAGCTTGTTGCCTTGCGCATCGAACAGGCGCAGGTCGCGCAAGTCCGCCGTGCGGGCGTGCAGGTACACGTCCTTGGGCAGGCGCAGCTGGACCACCGATTCCTTGCCGCTGACCGTCAGCGGCAAGGCGTGGCGGTAGTCGCCCGGCAGGTCGCTGGGCGGGGCCTCGGCCAGCGCCAGGGGAGAACTGGCCGCGGCCAGCGCCGCCAGGTACAGCGAAGCCTTGGGAATATTTGACATCAACGTGGATCCTTGGTTCATGGCGCCGGTGCTTCCGGCGCGCTTTCTTGTTGCGTTGGGAACGGTGCAATATAGCCGATCATGACCATCAGCAGGCCGACCCCGACAAAGCTGACGATGCGCGCCACCCCGCCGACGTTCGACAGGTCGACCAGGAACAGCTTGCCGACCACCAGGCCGAGCAGCACCGCACCGATCACCCACTGCTTGCGCGAGGCGTGCTTGGCCGCGCGCCACATCAGCAGCAGGGCCGAAATGCTCCAAACCAGCGACAGCATGGCCTGGATGAACTGCGAGTCGTACAACTGCGTCCCGGTGTACGGGATGTGCAGATAATGCGCCGCCGTGCGCAGCAGCATCAGGTTGAACCAGGCGTAGCCGGCCCAGGCCAGCACCGAGGGCACGCGCGCCAGCAGCGCGCGATCCTCGTCGCTGCGCGCATCAACCAGGCGCATGCGGTAGCAGGCCACCGCCAGCACCACCGCGAAGCCGGTGGTCAGGTCGAGCGGATTGAGAACCGGCAGGTAGGGCAGGGGCGCCATGGCGCCATCCTGGGTCAGGTTCCAGACGGCGGCGAGCATCAGCGACCAGCCGGTCGCCAGCGGGATCAGGGTGCTGCGGTGCCAACTGGCGACCGGCGCCGCCGGCCACTTGTCGGCGCGCGCGCGGCCGATCAGCCAGACGATGGCGAGCATCATCAGCCAGGCCGGGATGAAGCGCGCCCAGCTGCCGCTGGTTTGCCAGCCAGCCTGGCTGAGCAGCACCGCATCGGCGTTATCGACGCCGAACAGCCAGCGCGATACCGCGATCGAGGCGACCGGCCAGATCATCAGCCACGGACCGGCGGTGCGGACCGTGTGCAGCAGCTCCAGCCAGGGCGTGGCCACGGCCCAGCCGTTGGCCGGCCAGCGCTTGAGCATGTACTCCGAGGTCAGCCACAGGCAGGCCAGCGCCACGGCCGCTTCGACCGCCACCGTGTCGCCGCCGTACAGCACCGACAGGGTCCAGGCGGTGGCCACCACCAGGCCGGCCCAGGCCGCGCCGCTGAACCAGCGCAGTGCCGGCCAGGCCAGGCGCTTGGCCGCCGCCGCGAACGCGATCGCCGACAGCGACAGTGCCACGCCATAGGCGTACAAGGATGCGGTGTCGTGCGAATAGCCGCCGGCGATCAACTGATAGTGACGGGTCAGCCACACGCAGAACAGCATCAGGACCGGAACGAACCACCACGCAGCCGACCAGAGCAGCATGATGTGCGACAGCTTTGGCTGTTGCGGCTGGGGTCCGCGTTGCATGGCCCAGCTACTGAAGATGGCCCCTGCAAAGATCAGCAGCGCGGCCAGGAACGGGGTCCGGAACAGCTGGACGTCGGGGTCGAACGCGAGCAGCAGCATGGCGCAGATCAGCAGCGCGAGGACCGCGCCGGCCACCACCTGCACGGCCAGCGCGAGCGCGCGCGCCAGCGGCCACTGCATGCGCCTGGCGATCAAGGCCAGGATCATTGAGGACACCAGGGCGCTGGCCGCCATCAGGGTGGCCTGGACGCCGCCACTGCTGCGCAGGATGGCTTCGGTCCAGGCGCCGGCGACCAGCCAGATCGCCGCCACCGTCAGGAAAGCGCCGCCCAGCCCGCGCGGCAACGGCGACGGCAGGTCGGCTTCGCGCGAGCGGAAGTTGGTGGCCATCAGGAAGGCGGTGCCGGTCAACAGCAGGAAGCCGAGCCACAGGTTGGCATTGGCCGCGTCGGCGCCGCCGATGCCGGCGATCGCCGCCAGGAAGGAGATCCACGCGCCGGCTTGCACCAGCAAGCCAAAGCCGCAGGTGAGCGCCTGGCGCTGGCGCAGGCCGACCCAGACCACGCCGGCGCCTTCCAGCGCCCAGGCGGCCGAGGTCCAGCGGCCGTCCAGCGCGAACGGCAGGGCCAGCGTGCCGAACACCAGGCCCATGGCCAGGAACGATTCGACCAGCAGCCGGAAGTTCTGCGCGCCGCGCCGCCACATGACCAGCGCGACCGAGGTGTAGAACAGGCCCAGGCCAAGCGCCGAGAAGGCCACGCCGAAGCGGGTGTCCTTGAGCAGGCCGTACTGCAGGCCGAAGGCCACCAGCGGCACGCCGAACACCAGGGTGGCGTCGACATAGTTCTTCAGCGCGGGCGCCTGGCGCTGTGCGTAAGCGATCGCGATGGCGACGTAGAACAGCACGAAGACGATCAGGAACAGCTGGGTGGACAGATAGTTTTCGGGTACGTAGCGCAACACGCCCCATGCGGTGCCGATGACGAAGGTGAACGCGAAGCCGATCAGGTTGAGCGTGCGCCAGGCGCGCTTGAGCGCGATGCCGAGGATGCCGGCGTTTAACAAGGCGTAGTAAGAGAACAGCCCGATATGGCTGCCCTGGCCGGTGGACGTCATGATCGGCGCCAGGAAACCGCCGGTAATGCCGAACACGGCCAGCCAGAAGGCGTTCTGCAGCACCGCCAGCAGGCAGGTAAAGAAGGTCAGCGCGAACAGCAGGCCGAACGCCAGGCCACCCGGGATCAGGTGGTACATGCGGAAGGCGCCGAAGGTGACCAGCATCAGGATGCCGAGCGCCGCGCCCTGCACCGGCAGGCTGATGCCGCGCCGGCTCTCGCGGATGCGCCAGCCCCAGACCAGCAGGGCGATATCGGCGATGACGATGCCGGCCAGGCGCAACTCGATCGGCACAATGTTGCGTTCGACCGCGTATTTGAGCAGGAAGCTGACGCCGATGAACAGGATCATCAGGCCGAGCTTGGCGACCAGGTTACCGCTGAACATCCAGTTTTTTGCCGCCGTGACCCAGGCCGGGGTGGTATCGCCGCGCTGCCCATATGCTGCGGGGCGCTGCGGCGCAGAGGCGGGCGCGACGGGTGTGGTCGGCACGGGGGCTGGCGCCGCAGGAACGGGGGCGACAGGAACGGGGGCGGCAGCCCGGAGGACGGGTGGCGCCTTCGGCGGCGTTGGCGCTGCCGGCGCAATCGGCTGCGACGTTGCCTGTGGTGGTAACTGCCGCGGAACGTCTACAGCGTCCACAGCTTTCGCGGCAGTGGCGGCAGTGTCGATATCCGGCGCCATGCGCGCCGTCCTGGCCGCCGTCCTGGCCGCCCTGGCAGCCTCGTTGCGCGCCAGCGCGCCCTGGACCGTCGCGGCCATTGCCGTCGCCGCCGAGTCGGCGACGGTGCGCCGCCCCGTTTCGTCCCTGAGCACGACAACTTCCGCTTTCAGTTCCGCCAGCTTTTTTTCCAGCGCGTCGGTACGCCGTCGAGCATCCTTGCTCACACTGAGGAAGTGCGCGTAAGACGCCACCACCAGCAACAATAAGAATACTTCCATCAATTTTCCTTGGCTTGCAAACTAGGCAATTTTGCATATTATCATTCCAAAGAGAAACCGCGACTGATAGATTGCAAGTGGCTTTTTAAGCGCCTTCGAGTTTCAGCTCCCAGTACCCGACGTCGATCCAGCGCCCGAACTTGAAGCCGACCTCGCTGAAGTGGGCGACTTTGTTGAAGCCGAATTTTTCGTGCAAGGCCACGCTGGCGGGATTGGGCAGCGCGATGCCGCCGATTGCCATGTGAATGCCGGCCTCGGCCAGGCGCGCCAGCAAGGCGGTGTACAGCGCCGCCCCGTGGCCTTTGCCGCCGTGGCCGGGCAGCAGGTAGATCGAGGTTTCGGCGGCGAAGCGGTAGGCGTGGCGCACGCGCCATTTGGTGGCGTAGGCATAGCCGGTGATGGTGTCGCCGTCGGTAAGCACCAGGAACGGCAGCGCGCCGCCCTGGATGTCGGCGATGCGGCTGGCCATGGCTTGCTCGCTGACGCTTTCTTCTTCGAATGAAATGCTGGTGGTGAGGATGAAGTGGTTGTAGATCGAAACAATTTCGGCGGCATCGCCGGCTGCGGCATCGCGAATATTCAAGCAGGACTCCCATGGTGAGTGATCAATTTTTCGGCAGCGCCCGCGCTTGCGACGCCGTTCCTGCTCAATTGTATTAGTATTCATGCCTTGAGAAACGGCATGACGTCCGTTTCATGGCTCCGACCCGAGGTGTTATTTGAAGAGATTGATCCTATTGGCCGCCGCTGCGCTGCTGGCCGGCGCCGCCGCCGCCGCGCAGGCGGCCATTCCCGTGTACGGCTTCCTGGTCAAAAATACGTACCCGCACGATCCGGACGCATTTACCCAGGGCCTGTTTTATACCGATGGCATTTTGTACGAAAGCACTGGCTTGAACGGCAAGTCCTCGGTCCGCAAGACCGACCTGAAGACCGGCAAGGTGCTGATGAAGACCGACATCGCCTCCGACTACTTCGGCGAAGGCATCACCGATGTCGGCAACACCATCGTCGGGCTGACGTGGACTTCGCACGTCGGCTTTGTGTTCGACAAGGCCACGCTGAAGATGAAGCAGACCTTTTCGTATCCCGGCGAAGGGTGGGGCCTGGCCAATAACGGCAGCGATGTGTTCATGAGCGACGGCACCGCCGTCATTCGCGTGCTCAATCCCAAGACCCTGGCCGAAGTAAGGCGCATCCAGGTCACCGCCGAGGGCAAGCCGATCGACCGACTCAACGAGATGGAGTGGGTCGACGGCGAACTGTATGCCAATGTGTGGGGATCGGACGTGATCGCGCGGATCGACCCGGCCAGCGGCAAGGTGGTCGGCTGGATCGACCTGGCCGGCTTGCTCGATGAAAAGAGCCGTGCGAGCGGGACGGTCGATGTGCTGAACGGCATCGCCTACGACGGCAAGAAAAAGCGCCTGTTCGTCACCGGCAAACTGTGGCCAAAGCTATTCGAGATCGAACTGGTGCGACGCCAGCCGCGCTGAGCGCTACAGGCAGATATGCAGGGTGTTGCAGAGCACGTTCAACATATCCGTTCCCAGGATCGGTGACTGGAACAGCTTGTGCTCGCCCGGCACGATTTTTTGTGCCAGTGGTTGCGCCAGTTCCAGGCCGTTTTCGCTGTTGGTGAGCATCACAAAACCGTCACCGGTCCGGACGGAGGCCATCACGAAGGCGCGGTAGCCGGTGTTGTTTCCCCAATGCCAAATATAGGACGCGTCCCGATCGCGCTCGATTCCCCATTGCAAGCCCCAATCCAGGCCCAGGCCCGCATCGACAGGCACCGGCGATGCGCTCAACTGCGCCAGGATCTCGTCATCGCCGAGCAGCGCGACGAGGAATTTTCCATAATCGGCCGCCGAAGTGTGGAGAGAAAAAGCGGCATTCGGCTCATTGAGCGCCAGGCCCGCCCTCGGCGCGCCATTCGCCTTGCTTCCCGGCATCAGGTTCGGGGCGATGCGTTCGCTCCATGCATAGTCGCTGTGGGTCATGCCCAAGGGCGTGAATACCTGCGCGCGCATGAATTGATCGAGCCGCTGGCCGCTGACCGCCTCCACAGCGCGCTGCAGCAGCACGTAGCCTTCGCCCGAATAATGCCATGCGGTTCCGGGAGCGGCCTCGAAACGCAGTGGTCCCGACGCCCAATTCGGCAATCCCGAGGTGTGGTTCAGCACCATGCGCACGGTAATGGCCGCAAGTCGCGGATCGGTCACCAGTTCGGAAGGCTGCGCTTTCAGCGGATCGAACTGGTGCCGGTAACCTTGCGGCAAATAGCGCATGAGCGGCGCGTCGAGTTCCAGTTTCCCTTGCGCCGCCAGCTTCAGTACCGCATACGCGAAGACCGGCTTGCTGAGCGAGGCCGCCTGGAAAACGCTGTTGGCATCGACCTTGGGCGCCGGCGTGCAGCCGCTCGCGGAATCGATCGACGCAAGCTGGCGTTGCCTGATGACCGCCACGGCCACACCGCACACATGGTGCTGTTCGGCGAGAACCTGCAAGGTGTCGCGCATGTTCAGCGACGCCAGATCGGGCCGGTGGGAAGAAGCGCATCCCGACAAACATAGCGCTATCAGCAGGACAGGGAGGGGCAGGGCCGACAACATCGGCATGCGTTTCGATTGCATTGGAACCTTTGATGATCGACACTCCCGGCATCGTAAGATATCGGGAACCAGGGTTCAAGCATTGTTTTGGCGATTGCACGCATTCATGGCTCGATGGTCAGCGCAAAATCGCCCTGGTCGGCAAAATCGGGCATGCGCGCCTGGCGCAAGGCCATCAGCAGCGGCAGTGGCGAGCAGGTAAAGCGCACGGTCTTATGCTGCGCGTACATGCGCACCTGGTGCGACGCCAGTTCGAACGCCAGCACCTCGTCCAGATGCGGAATGGCGAGCGCCTGCGTGCGCAGGAATTCGGCGAAATTGAGCGCTTCTTCGGTGGCAAACGGTTCGGGCGGGCGGGTTTTCCAGAACGCCCGCAGCAGCGCCAGAAACGCCGGCTCGCCGAGACTGAGCACAATGAGGCGGTAACTGAGCGTCATCGAATCGACGATGGTCCCGCTGCGCACCGCCGCCACCAGCTGGCGCAGGACGGCCACGCCATTGTCGGCGTCGAACACTTGCGCAAAGGGCGCGTCGGCATCCGATTCGAGCACGCGCCCGGCCAGGGCGCGCTCCCACTCGGTCGGCGAGGGCAAGGCGCTGTCGGCGGCCGTGATGTTGCGGGCCTTGGCGCGCGGCGCGCCGCCGGCGACTTGAAGGCGCCTGGTGCGCTCGTCCCACAGCTGGCGCAGGTCGAGCAACTGCGCCCGCAGCTCGCGCTGGGCGATGGCGCGCGCCGGCATGTAGGCGGGCACGATCTCGAAAATGAGGGCCTTCAGGTTCGGCAGCCGTGGCAGCACCGTGTGCGCCAGCTGCATCAGCTCGGGCGGCACCAGCCCGGAGTGGGCGTCGAGATAATACCCGTCGAGATGGTCGCCGCCGGCAAGGTGCACTTCGCACACGCGCTCCAAGGGCATTTCATCGAGCGCCGCCAGCACGCCCTGGCGGCCATTCTTCTCGTTGCACCACAGATTATGCAGGTCGAGCAGGATGGCGCAATCGGCTTCTTCGGCAATCGCGCCAAAAAAGGCGCCGTCCGACATTTCGCCGTGCATCGGGCGCAAGTAGTTGACGCCGGTTTCGAACGCAAACGGGACCGGCAATTGCGCGCTCAGGGCGCGGATATTGGCTGCGGCCAGCGCCACGGTTTGCGCGCTTTGCACGGGAGGGAGCAAAAAGCCGGTATTGAAAACGCCGTCGGCGCCGTCGACCCGCGAAAAACTCAGGTGCTCGCTGGCCCAGGACGCGCCCAGCGCCTTGACCACATCGACAAACAGCGCCACCTGGTCTGGTTCGGGTGGCACGCTGCCGCCGACCGGAAAACCGACGCCATGCACCAGTTTCGGATGCGGATCGGCGCACAGCTGCGCCAGGACATCGGCATTGACCGCGTACGGCACCCCGGCGGCGGCCGACTTGAACCATAGCGGCTGGGGTTCGATTTCGATGACGTCGATCAGGTCGTGCGCGGCCTCGATGAACGCTTCGAGGCCAGGCAGGCACACCATGCCGACGCCGGTTTCGGGCAGGTTGCGCATGTCAGGGCGAGAGCTGGTTTTGCGCCAGCCCGGTCGCTTGCAGCGCCAGGTTGGCGTCGACGATGAAGCGGCGCTGGATATCGTAGCGGATATCGAAGCCCGAGGTGCAGGCCGGGCAGCCGAGTTGGCCGAGCAGCTCTTTCTGGACGCGCTGGAACTGGTCCAGGTCGAAATAGACCTGGCTCGGCAGCGAAACGCTGACGGCCCGGTCGATAGGTTGTGTGGCCAGGGTGGTACGCAGATCGACGGCGTTGGTATCCATGATGTGACGCTCCTGTGTGATGTGTGATTGTCCCCTCGAAAATGCGGCGCATTTCCCCGACAGCACGGCCTCGGCGCTAATGCTGAGGCTGGCTGTTGTTGGAAGTATAGGCAGCACCTTTCACGCGCCTTGCATCAAGTGCACCGACTTTGCGCGGCATCAAAGGCCAGTGCGGAACGTCTTTGATTCGCGACACTTCATATGTTTTTGACGGTGCTCGTCCGGATCGAGGCACGCTGCAACACCGCCAGCACCTGGCCGGGGTCGCAGCCATAGATGCCCGCGCCCCAGGCCGCATTTTGCTCCACGCAGGCCCAGCCCAAGCCGGCAATCGTGCCGATGTCGACCACGGTGGCGGCCGGCAGGTCGATGGCCGGGTCGGCCAGCAGGCGCGCGATGAACTCTTGAACTTGCGTATCTTCTTCAAGGGTGCTGTGGAAACCGGCGTCGCGCTGCAAGTGGCCCGCGCGCGAATAGACCGACCAGGTGCGCAGGGTGCGATCGAGGATGAAGCAGCGAAATTCCTTTTCCCAGGTAACGACCTCGGACACCAGCACCGGCATGTCCTCGTCATACTCCGCGGGCAGGTCGGCGCCGCGGTAGACGGCGGCCGGAAAGCTCTTGTCGTTGGGCGGCTTGACGAAGGCTGGCGCCGCCAGCTGGCGCGCCTGGCCCAGCGTGCTCAAGGAAATGGCGCGCTTGCGGTAGTCGAACGGCAGCCGCACCAGCCAGTCTTCGGCCGGGTTGAGCAGCTCCAGGCCCAGTTCCGCCGCCAGCGTGGGGCCGAACAGCGCTTCGCCGTACAGCACCGGATCGGGCAATGCCTGCAAAGGGGCCGGCACGCGCCAGCTGGTCAGGCGTTCGACTTGCCAGCCGAGGCCGGCGGCGGCTTTCCACAGGGCTTGGGCGTCGTCGGTGTAGCGGGGCGTGAGGATCAGGGTCGGCATGGTGGAAACATCGGGCGTGAGTTGTCGGGCCCCATCTTACCTAATCGGCTCGGTGGGAAGATGCTGTTGCCTGATACGCTTGCGCGCTGGCTCCGGGATGCGCGGCATGCGTCGATGCTGCGTTTGTCCAGGGTATTGAGGCAAGCTTCGACACGCGTGACTTCCAGGTCTCGCATTGGTGCGGTGGCGGGATTTGGTGGCGGCCTTGTCCGGGCTATCGACATAGCCGCTCACCGCGCCGGGCAGTGCGGATGGAACCTTACCGACTTGGTAGCGGCCCGTCGCCATTCCGGGGTGCCAGTGCCGCCACGGTAGGGCCCATGCGGCGGCGCGACGGTATCACGTCGTCGTTTTGTCCCGGCGGCGCCACGCGGCCCCGCCGAGCAGGGTCAGGCCGCCCAGCAGCATGGCATAGCTCGACGGCTCCGGAACGGCGATGACGCCCGTGGTCATGTCGAGGCTGGAATTGCGCGTGTGCAACTCCCATCCCGGATATCCCCATGCGTTGGTGTACATGCGCACGGTGACGCCGGCGCCCCAATCGGCATTGTCGAGAGCGGCATTGATGCCGGCAAAGTCGGCGGCGTTCGAGGCCAGGGAGTACGTGTCGGTCTTCCAGCTGTGGTTGGCGCCGGCCACATGCAGCGTGTAGATTGACGTTTCTCCGGCAAACAGGCGGACGGAGACGCCGTTGTCCGGATTCTCGCCGCCCCAGCCCTGGTCGATCAGCGTGACAGATGAGTTGAGGCTGATGATGTCGCCCACATTCGACTGGAGGGAAAAACGACCGATTTCAAAATTTCCCGGGCTGGACATCCAGGATTGGTCGGTCTGGGAGGCGCTGAGCGTAAAGGTGGCCGCTGCCGCAGAGAGAGGCAAACTGAGTGCTGCAACGGTGAGTGCGGTCAATAGCTTGTTCATGTACGACGTCATGACGATCTCCAAAGATGTAGGCCAAATGGCGATCCAAGTATGGAGGGAAATGAACTTATTAATACATTGATAAAATTGATTAACTTTCATTTATCAATACAATGGCGAACTGAGAATTGTTTCTAGGATACTATAGTTTCAATTTCAATCGCAAACTTGGTAATGCGAAATTACTTGTTGCTCTAAATTGCATAGATAGTTTCACCATGCAATGCATATGATGTCACGAGCAATCAACGTTGATGGTGGAACATAATCAGGGCAGGAATATGACTGAAAAAAGATAATTGGGTTGTCGTATTTTGGCATCCCAAAAAGGAAAAGCCGCGCAGCATCACGCTGCTCGCATGTTTCAATACCGGGAAGAAACGCAATGGCGGGGCCGACGGCTATGCAAAACTTGTGGAAGGCCCAACCCGCATGGTCCAGTTTTTATAGCGGAAACACCGAAGACGACCGCAGTTTCAATCTTCGCCTAAATGCCCATGGCAAGCGGAAACTTCTCGAGCTGAGCAAAAAAAGGCGGGCTGATCGAATGCACGCCCTTGCCGTGATCACCAGATTCGCCACCATAAGCGTGCAATGTGGGTTTTTCGACCGTCGTTGCAACGTCAATCAAGAATGGTAATCCAGACTTCAATATGAGGATGATATCGCCGAAGCTCACGTAAGAAGGCGCTCAGGTTTTCCGACTCCTCCCGGATGATCATGCTCATTTGACTCAAGCCTGTGAATGTAATGCTCTTCGGCAGCTCCGATGCGGGCAGTGCGCAAATGCGGTCGCGCAGGATGTGCCAGGTGAATTCCTGGCCGAGGGGGATGCCAAACGCAAGTGCAACGGTCTGCCGCACGTAAAGTGGCGAGCGGGCATAGGTCAGGTCGATTTTCATTCGTTCTTTGTTCATCGCGTTTTCCGCAGGACGTTGTCGGTTCTGAACCGGGCCAGCTCCGTGATGTGCGACTGTCCGGGACTTGTCGTTGCGGGCGGCTTGTCAATGCGTCCCGGTGTTAGCCCATGGGCCCGATTTGACGTTCTCACCAATCGCCGATCAATACAAGCCTCACCTCGGAATCGGCATGCCCTGATTCTCGCTGAAACGCCGCAACTTTTTGCTGCAGTACATGCCATTGACCACTCGACGGCAACGCAATCCGTTTCAGCTCAAGCAGGGTGACGTAGGTGTGTCCCATAAAACCCAGGTCGCACCCGTCGGCTATTGTTTCCAGCTCGATTGCGGCCAAAAAATCAGCCACCGCCCCACTGGGATTGTCGGGTATCCCGCGATCAGCGAAGATACCCATTCCCTCGTCGGCATGTTTGGCAAGTGCAAACACGTCCGCGGAAAAACAGTCTGGACGAAAATTGATATGACTCAACTCCTTTATAGCCACCCATGATGCCGGCGCCACCCTGGGCGAGGCCGATTTCATCGGCTCCGTGCCCACTTCAACCCAGCATGTAATATCGTAAGGCATTCAATTTCCAGTTGCGCTTCCTATATCGCCATAGTATATGCGCCGGCATGAATGAGGGAGTGAATGCGGGCGGCGTCGCCGCCCGCATCTCGGCTCAGGCATCGCGCCGGTGCGCCCACTGATACAGCAGCGGCAGCACCAGCAGTGTCAGCAAGGTCGATGACAGCACCCCGCCGATCACCACGGTCGCCAGCGGTCGCTGCACTTCCGCCCCGGTGCCGGTCGCCAGCGCCATCGGCACGAAGCCGAGCGAGGCCACCAGCGCCGTCATCAGCACCGGCCGCAAGCGCGTCATCGCCCCGGTTTCGACCGCTTGCGCCAAGGGCATGCCTTCCGCCCGCAAGCCGCGAATGAACGAAATCATCACCAGTCCATTGAGCACCGCCACGCCGGACAATGCGATAAACCCGACCGCCGCCGAGATCGACATCGGAATGCCACGCATCCACAGCGCCACGATGCCGCCGGTCAGCGCAAACGGCACGCCGGTAAACACCAGCAAGCCATCGCGCATATTGCCGAACATGACGAACAGCAGCATGAACACCAGCGCCAGGGTGGCCGGCACCACCAACTGCAGGCGGCTGGTGGCCGATTGCAACTGCTCGAAGGTGCCGCCCCAGGTAATCCAGTACCCTGGCGGAATCTTGACCTGCTGGCCGATGGCCGCGCCCGCGTCCGCCACGAACGAGCCGATGTCGCGCCCGCGCACGTTGGCGGTGACGACCACCAGGCGCTTGCCATTTTCGCGGCTGATCTGGTTCGGCCCGGGCGCCATGTCCAGCTGCGCTACGTCGCCTAGCGGCACATAGGCGGCCGCCCGGTCGCCCTCGCGCGCCGCCACGCGGATCGGCAGGCGCCGGATGGCGTCCAGGTCGGCGCGCAGGTTCTCGGGCAGGCGCACCACGATGTCGACCCGGCGGTCGCCTTCGAACAGCGAACCGGCGCCGGTCCCGCCGATGGCGGTGGCGATCGCCTGCTGCACGTCGCCCACGTTCACGCCCACGCGCGCGGTGCGGGCGCGGTCGATGCGGATGGTGAGCATCGGCAGGCCGGTAGTCTGCTCGACCTTCACATCGGCCGCGCCGGGGATGGTTTCGAGCACGGCGGCGATCTGTTCGGCGCTGCGCCCCATGACGGCGCTGTCGTCGCCGAACACCTTGATCGCCACGTCGCTGCGCACCCCGGACAGCAACTCGTTGAAGCGCATCTGGATCGGCTGGGTGAACTCGTAGTTGTTGCCCGGAACCTTGCCAACCGCCTGTTCCAGCGCAGCAAGTAACTCTTCCTTGCTGCGTTTCGGCCTGGGCCACTCGGACTCGGGTTTGAGCATGATGAAGGTGTCGGCCACGCTGGGCGGCATGGGATCGGTCGCCACTTCCGCCGTGCCCATCTTGGAAAACACGGTATCGACCTCGGGCAGTTGCTTGATCGTGCGTTCCAGCGCCAGTTGCATCTCGACCGCCTGGGTCAGGCTGGTGCCGGGAATGCGCAGCGCGTGCATGGTGATGTCGCCTTCGTTCAGGCTGGGCACGAATTCGCTGCCCAGGCGCGTGGCCAGCAGCGCCGACAGGCCGATGACCACGCCGACGATGACCAGCACCGGCGCCTTGTTGGCGCTCGAGCGGCGCAGCAGGGGCAGGTAGGCGCGGCGTGCCCAGGCCATCAGGCGACTGTCGTGCTCGCTGACCTTGTTGCCGATCATGAGCGCCACGGCGGCCGGAATGAAGGTGACCGATAGCACCATCGCCGCCACCAGCGCGGCCACGACCGTGAACGCCATCGGATGGAACATCTTGCCCTCGACGCCAGTCAGGGCGAAGATCGGCAGGTACACCACCAGGATGATGAGCTGGCCGAACAGTAGCGGGCGGCGCGCTTCGCCTGCGGCGGCGAATACTTCGCGCAGGCGCTCTTCGCGCGTGAGGGGGCGGCCGGCGGCGGCCTGGGCGTGGGCCAGGCGGCGCACGCAGTTTTCCACGATTACCACGGCGCCGTCGATGATGATGCCGAAGTCAAGCGCGCCCAGGCTCATCAGGTTGGCGCTGACGCCATTGGCAACCATGCCGCTGAAGGTGGCCAGCATGGCCAGGGGAATGACCAGCGCGGTGATCAGCGCGGCGCGGATGTTCCCGAGGAACAGGAACAGCACGATGATCACCAGCGCCGCGCCTTCGAGCAGGTTCTGGCGCACGGTGCCGATCGCCTTGTCGACCAGGTCGGTACGGTCGTAGACGGTGCGCGCGATCACGCCGGCCGGCAAGGTTTTGTTGATCTCGCCGAGTTTCTTGTCCACCGCGGCCGAGACGGCCCGGCTGTTTTCGCCGATCAGCATGAAGACCGTGCCGAGCACGACTTCCTGGCCATTCTCGGAGGCGGCGCCGGTGCGCAATTCCTTGCCCACGCCCACCTCGGCCACGTCGCGGATGTACAGCGGCACGCCCTGCGACGAGCGCAAAATGATGCCGCCGATATCCTCGCTCGATCCGACCTGGCCCGGCACGCGCACCAGGTATTGCTCGCCGCCACGTTCGATATAGCCGGCGCCGACGTTGCTGTTGTTGCGTTCCAGCGCTTCGACGATGTCGGACAGGGCCAGCCCGTGCGCCACCATCTGGCCGGGATTCGGGGCCACGTGCATTTCGCGGGCGTAGCCGCCGATGGTGTTGATTTCAGTTACCCCCGGCACATTGCGCAGTTGCGGCTTGACGATCCAGTCCTGGATCTGGCGCAGGTCGGTGGAATTGAATGGCGTGCCGTCGGTTTTCAGCGCGCCGGGCTTGGCTTCCACGGTCCACATATAGATCTCGCCCAGGCCGGTGGACATCGGCCCCATCTCCGGCGAGGCGCCGGCGGGCAAGCCGGCGCGCGCCTGTTGCAGGCGTTCGTTGACCAGTTGACGGGCGAAATAGATGTCGGTGCCATCCTTGAAAATCACGGTCACTTGCGACAGGCCGTAACGCGAGAGCGAACGGGTCTGTTCCAGGCCGGGCAGGCCGGCCATCGCCGTTTCGACCGGGAAGGTGATGCGCTGCTCGGCTTCCAGCGGCGAATAGCCGGGCAGGGACGTGTTGACCTGGACCTGGACGTTGGTGATGTCGGGCACGGCATCGATCGGCAACTGGCGATAACTATAGATGCCGAGCGCGGCCATGAAAGCGGCCAGCATCAGCACCAGCCACCGGCGTTCGATGGAAAAACGGATAAGAGTATCGAACATGGCGGTCCTTAATGGTCGTGGCTGGCGCCGGCTTTGCCGAGGTCGGCCTTGATCAAAAAGCTGTTCTTGGCGGCATATTTCTCGCCCGCCAGCAGGCCACTGAGCACCTCGACCGACTCGCCATCGCTGCGCCCAAGCACCAGCGGGCGCGCTTCGAAATGGTCGCCGTAACGGCCGAATACCGAGGGCAATTCATTGACGTTCTGCACCGCTTCGAGCAGCACCGCGACCGGCACGGTGACCTCGGCGGCAACCACGTCCACCGTCACCGGCAGTCCGGGACGCCATACACCCTTGAGGTTGGGCAAGACCACGCGCGCCTTGGCGGCCCGGGTTTGCTCGCCGACCAGGGGGCTGACATAGGAAATGGTGCCGCTGGCGCTGGCGTCGGCCGCGCGCACGGTGGCGTTCTGGCCCTGGCGGATGGTTTCCAGGTCGCGCGCGCTCACGGAGAGCTCGGCCCAGACGGTGGACATGTCGGCCACCACGAACAAGCTGGCTTCTTCCTTCACCGATTCGCCCGCGGCCACGGTTTTTTGCGTGATCACGCCATCGATCGGGGCCCGTACTTCATAGCGCGCCAGCTGCCCGAGGCTGCCGGCGCCGACGCCGAGCGCGTCGAGTTTCTGGCGCGCGCCCTGGGTGGCGATCTCGGCTTCCTGCATGGCGGCGCGGGCTTGCTGATAATCCTGTTCCGCTGTGATTTTTTGTTGCCACAAGGTGCGCTCGCGCTCGAACACGCTGCGCGCCAGCACCAGGCGCTGTTGCGCGGCCAGCAAGGCGCTGCGCTCGCCGGCCAGGGCCTGGCTCGACAGCACCGCCAGCACCTGGCCCTTGCGCACCGTCTGGCCCGCATTGGCGCTGACCGACTCGACCATGCCGGCCAGGCGCGGGGCCACGTGCACCGTGCGATCGGCGTTGAGGGCGATCTCGCCATTGAGTTTAAGCACGCTCTTGATGCGCGCCGGACCGGCGGTGTGGATGTCGATGCCGTTCTGGGCGACCTGGGTTTCCGACATCGTCACCCGCGCCTCGACCTGGTCGTAGGCGAAGCGGTAAGTCTTGCCGCCGTGCTCCGCCAGCACGCCAACCTTGAACGAGTGCGGCTCGCCGACCACGGCGTCGCCGCGCAGGTAGTCTTCTTCGCGTGCGAAACGCATGGTCTGGGCTGGCCGCCCCAGGCGTTCGAGCGTCACCTGGACCTTGCTGGCCGTGGGATCGAGCGCTTTGCCGTCCTGGTAAGTATAAATACGGAACTGCGGGCCGGCGCTGTGGTCGAAGATAGTAGCTTCCAGGCCGTAGCCCTGGCTGACGAACAGCTTGCCGCCGTGGGGGCCGCGTGCCGGGACTGCGTCTTCCTGGTGCGGCTTGCCGCCGTGGTCGACCTGGCCTGTTTCGGCATGGCCGCCGTGCTCCTCATGGTCGTCGTGCTGCGGCTGTGCGCTTTTGCGCGTCACGATCAGCGCCGCGAGCAGGGCGCCGATCAGCAGGGCGACGATGATGACGATAACTTGTTTTCTGTTCAAAGGGGTTTTCATGCATTACTCCACTGTCTGGGTGGCGCCTTGGGCGCCGAGGATGCTGTCGATGTCGGCGGCGGCGCGATGGGCGTCCGCCAGGGCGCGCAGGTGCTGGGTGCGCGCTTGCAACAAGGTGCGCTGGGCGTCGATTACATCGAGCAAATTGAACTTGCCGTACTCGAAACCGGTGCGGGCGGCCTCGTAGGCGCTTTGCGCACCGGGCAAGATGTCGTCGCCCAGTAGTTGGGCTTGTTCGCGGGCGACGGCGAGAGCTTCGTGCGCCTGAGCCAGTTCGTTGGTCAGGCGCGCGCGGGCGCCGTCAAGTTCGACCCGTGCTTTTTCGCTGCGTTGCAGCGCCTCGTGCAGCTTGCCCTGGTTGCGGTCGAACAGGGGCAGGGGAATGGCGAGGCCAAACACCGCCTGGTTGCGGCCCGCTTGCCCGTCGCGCTTGGCACCGATGCTGACGGTCAGGTCGGGCACGCGACCGGCGCGTTCGACTTGCGACAGGGCTTGCCGGCGCGCCAGTTCGACCTGCGCCAACTGTAATGCGGGCGCCGCGCCGAGTCGTTCCATCAGATGGGGCAGGGTGGGTTGGGGCGGCAGGCGGTCCAGCTGTCCCGCGACCGGGCCGATGTCGCGCCCGGTTCCGCCCCAGAGCGCGGCGAGGCGGTTTTTCGCACCGGCCAGTTCGCCGCCGGCTTGCGCCAGGTCGACTTTGACGCTGGCGGCGGCGATGCGGGCGCGCGTTTCGTCGACCGGCGAATTCTTGCCGGCGAGGACGCGTTTGGACGCTGCGGCGAGCGCGCCATCGGCCAGGGCCAGCGAATCGTTGGCGATGCGCAGGTGTTGCTGCGCGGCGAGCAAGTCGTAGAAGGCGGCGCGTGCCGAGGCCAGGACCGCATTGCGTTTGACGGCCAGTTCGGCGCCGGCGGCGTCTTGCCCGAGCTGCGCGGCATTGACGCGCGCCGTGCGTTTGCCGCCCAGTTCGATCGGAACGTTGAGCTGGACGGTGGTGGTCCTGGCCGGTTCGCGCGCGTCTTCGACCAAGGTGGACAGCTCCGGGTTGGGGGCGACGCCAGCCTGCATGACGGCGCCGGACTGGGCCCCGATTTCATGCGCGCCGGCGCGCAGGTCCGGGTTCGCTTGCAGCACGCGCGCCAACGCGCCGGCCAGCAACAGCGGCGCCAGAGTAGGGGCCGCATCGGTTGCCGGACGCATCACCGCACTGAGCGGAGCGGCTTGCATGTCGGGATTGACGTGCGCCGCAACGGGCGGACTTGCCGCAGTGGTTTTCGCGCCCAACGGTAGGACGGGCGAGCCGGCCTTTTCGGGGACTGGCGCCGCGACGGCCGGCGCCTTGGCATTCATTGTAGTTTGAGCCTGCGCATGGCAGGGCAATGCCGCAGCAATTGCTAACGGCAAGACGAGTTTGTACATCGAATTCTCCTGGTTGAAAAGACAAGGGAATCCGGCCGGGCGCGCCAGCGGTGCATGTGTCGATTACGGCAGTGACGTCTAGCGATGAGCTGGTATCAGAAGTGCGGCAGCGGCAGCCGGATCAGGCAGGGCCTTGCCACTTGGGACGTTCAGGACGGGTGGGGCGCAAGGTGCCAGGGCGCGCGGCGTCGGCCGCGTGGGCGTACGCCGTGGGCGGTGGCGCGATGGCGCCGCTGGTGGAGGTGGTGATGCCGACGCTGGTGAAGTGGCAGTCGCCACAATCCTGGTCGATACCGAACGGCGATTCGTCATGGCTGGCATGATCGTCGCCGCCATGCTCATGATGGCCGGGATGCGATATGGTCGACGAAGGTTCATGCGCGCAATACGCGCTCGCAACCGCCCAGCTCACCTGGAGCGGGAAGATCAGCAGCATGAAAATAATGAACAAACGTCGCATGGGGCGATTGTAACAGCAGCGACGCCGGCGCGCTCGGGGGAGGCCGCTAGCCATGCGGACGGGATATTCTTTATGCAATACTCATAAGTGACTGTTTACTTGGGAATTTTCCCTATTTTTAAGCAAAACTAAGTATTTGCACGGATTGTCGGGGTGTTGTACATCTGTTATTCTCTTCGGTTGCTCGTTTCCTGGCTGCCTTGCAGCCGGCGCGGTTCCGATTACTTTAAGACCCCTGGAATTTATGTTCTCTGCTGTAAAAACTACTGTCACGCTGTCATTACTTTTATCCACTTTTGCGGCCCACGCCATCGATATCAGCGGCGCTGGTTCGTCCGCAGCGCAGCCGCTGTACGTCAAGCTTGCCGATGTGTACGGCAAGTCGCAAAACCTCAAACTGAACTACCAGGCCAACGGCTCGAGCGAAGGCATCAAGCAGGTCAAGGCTAAAACCGTCGAGTTCGGCGCGACCGACATCGCGCCATCACAGGCCGATCTCAAGGCTGGCAAGATGATTTGTTTCCCGAGCGCCGTCTCGGGCGTGGTGCCTGTGGTCAATCTGCCAGGTCTCAAGCGCGGTGAAGTGCAACTGACCGGCGAACTGCTGGCCGATATCTTTTCACGCAAGATCACCAAATGGAACGATCCGAAGCTGACGGCAGCCAATCCGGGCGTGGCATTGCCGGACCTGGGCATCAGCGTCATCGCGCGCCAGGATGGCTCGGGTACGACCTATAACTTCAGTGATTACCTGAGCAAAGTCAGCCCGGCCTGGAAGCAAGCCTACGGCCGCAACTTTACGGTCGCCTGGGCGAACGGCGTTACGCAGGTCAACGGCAGCAACGGCGCTGTCAGCGCGCTCAAGCAGACACCGGGGGCGATTGCCTACGTTGATTATCAATACGTGGTGCAAGACAAACTGGCGTTCACGCGCCTGAAAAACCATGATGGCAAGGTCGTCGCGCCGGGCGCCGAAGGTTTCACGGCCGCACTGCAGAACAGCCCGTGGGTTACCCAGGCCAAATACGAAGAAATGCTGACCGACCGTGTCGGCCCGACCACTTGGCCGATCACGTCGGGTACTTTCATTGTTGCCTCGCAAGCGAGCAACAATCCGGAAAAGACCATCGCCACCCTGAAATTCTTCGCCTGGGGTTTTGCGCACGGTGACGCGATTGTCGGCAACGCCAACTTCGTGCGCCTGCCGGACAGCATGCAGGGCCGCATTTTCGGCGACCTGACGACGATCACCGACGCCAGCGGCGCGCCGCTCAAGTGGTCGCTGTCCGAGGCGCTCAACCTGCGTTAAGCGATAGCGCCTCAGGGTCACGAAAACCGTGAATGGATAGGCTTGTTTACGATGGCATAGTGATAAAAATGTCATCTTTAAGCAACCATCGACCATCAGATGGGCACGATGACGGAACAGGGCGGGCGCAATGGTGACAGGGATGGCTGTGCGAGACGTTACGGAGCGGACTGGCAAGCCACTCCCAAGCGATGAGGATGCGCGCAGCGAACTTGGCTGTCTCGCTGAATCAATCTAACCAAGCGAATGCACCGTGAGCCGAGAATGACATGCGATACAGTTGCACGCGGCAAGTAATCGGGGTTGTCATCGGCGTGGCGGCAGGTTTGCCAGCGTTTGCACAATCTCCCGGTTTGCGGAAACAGGATGAAGGTAGCCGCTTTTCGTTCGCGCAAAGATGCCAGTTAGATTAGTTTTGCCCGTCTGTCATCGTGATCAGCCTTCAATTTTAGTGACGAAGCCACTTTTCATGCTGCGATATGTTTCTGCATAAAGACACTCAGCGGGTCGTTGGTGTAATCGGCAAACGGCCCACGGCGCTCATAGCCGGCTGAAGCATACAGGGCCAATGCCGCAGCTTGATACGGGCCGGTTTCGAGCTTGAGTAATTTACACTCGGCGTGCACTGCGCGTGATTCGAGCGTCATCAGTAGTTTCCTGGCGATGCCTTTCCCTCGACCGCGAGGATGGACATACAGGCGTTTGATTTCACCAAATTCGGGAAAGAAAACCAGCGCGCCGCAGCCGATTGCCTGGCCGATCTCATCCCTCGCGACGGCAAACAAGACATTGGGTTGCTTTAACGACGCCAAGTCCAGGGCATGCCTGCTTTCCGGCGGATACAGACTGTCCTGGTAAGCGTCTAGCTCGGCAATAAGGGCGATCACGTCGGGCTGGTCTGGTGATTCAACGCCGATCGTTATGGTGGAAGAAGAAAACATCGTTTGTCCTTGTTTTACCTGGATGCGTGAGAACGATATTGAAAAAACATTCTGTGAATCGCGGGCAGTTGGGTGCCGTTACCCGGCTTCATTTCTCCTGATGGGTTTGGAGGGAAGCGTCGCCAAAGCGACAAGATAACGCGCAGCCGATTGCATCGGATTGAAATAGACAAACGACTGATCCGATTGCATGACAAGACAATCGCCCGCTTCCAGGCGCCAGTGTTGTTCATCGACGCTGATTTCCATGACACCATCCATCATCCAGATCTGTTGATCGGTTCCCTCATTGCGCAGGGCGGCATCGTAGATAACGCGTTGACCGGGCGGAAAAACAACTTCTACCAGTTGAAGCGACGACGGCGCGGCCGGGGAAAGGGTGCGCCGTAGATATCCTGACGCGGGATCGGTCCACACGCGCTGGTCGGACCCGCGCGATACGGGTGATGGAGGGTCAGCGTGCGCAGCGCCGTCCTCGAGCAGCGAGGAGACGGTGACGCCCAGGGCGCCGGCCAGTTTGTCGAGAACGGTAGCCGACGCGCTGCTTTGGCCGCGTTCGATCAGCGATATGTTGGAGCGGCTGACGCCGCTGAGCGCCGCCAGCGCGTCCAGCGACAGTTTGTGCGTGGCGCGCAGGGCACTGATGCGGCTTGCGATGATGTGATTGATATCCATCTTGTCATTATACTGGAATTCCTTGTCCTGTATAGTGTCGTACAGAATTGCTCGCAAAACGGCGCGGTCGGGGTCCGAAACAAAATACCAGGAAATCCCCGATGTCTAACGTTATTAATCTTCTTATAATGGTAAAATAGCATCTACAAATAATCTCGAACCAGGAATAATATGGAAAAAGCGTGCAATGTTCATAATGCGGTTTTGTTCGTATCCCTGCACGCTCGCGAGGCTGGCGCCTTGGCTCGGAAACTTAAAATGCCGACCGAGAATATTCTTGGGCTCGCTGCGCACGAGTGCAAGCATGGGGAAGGCCGATTTGCTGACAAAGGCAATAATTTCTTTTCGATGCACGCGCCTGCACCTTTTCAGATCGGCACGATTACGGCATTACGCGATCCCAAGGTGAAAATGGCCGTGTTTCCAAACTTTAAAATAGCGTGTAATTCTTTTGACGAGAGCTATGGTGAAAAATTGCACGGCATATCGGATGCGGGCGATTTCAGCAGAGCCCTCGTGACAATCGGTTTCAATAGCGGGAAGTCGAGCAATGGCGGAACCGACGGCTATGCGAAAAAGGTGGAAGACTCGATCCGCATGGTCAAGATACGGTTAGAGCGTTGCATTTAACACTCTTCCACGCTGTCAGATTTTTCGGAGATATTCGATGACCATGCCCCCTCAACGCCGCGCGCTGTTGACGTTTTTAGCAATCGCACTGGTCTCGGCCGCCTGCAATGCTACATCCAATAATACTGTACCGGTCGACCAGGGCGTTGCCCCGGCTGCGGTCAAGAGCGCACCCGGCGGCACGTCAGATGCGCCTGACATCGATTTGTGGGCGCCGTTTCTCGCCGTCGCAGCAGGAAACTACACGGCGCAATGCAAATCGCTGAGTATTCCGCCTCAACCGGCAGCGAAGCAAAACGGACCGCTGATCATCGCTGCGGACGGCACGCTGCATGCTGGCAGCGTGGTCGGCAACCTGAAGCCGGCCAGGACGGCCTCGCTGAACCGTTCACGGGACATCAGCGGTAAGCCGCTGCTGTCGGTGAGCATCGCTTCAAAAGCAGGATCGTTCGGCGCGGTAGAACAGGATGACGGCACCAAGCAGGCCGCGTTTGGAAGGACGCCCAACATGTTCGAGTGCCGGCTTGCCGAGAAGGTCCAACCCGGCACGCAGAGCATTTACGTCCAATTCGCCGGTTTCTTTGATGCGGCAAGCAAGATGACGTGCCGGCATGTCAGGACGCGAAAAGTCGACAAGGCCGATTACGAGATGGCCAAAGGCGTCTTGACGATTGGAACAACGCGTTTTGATCTGAATACGCTAAAAGACGAAAATCTCATTATGTGGCCGGAGGAAGGTTTTTCTTATAGTGGAAACACCGATAATGACAGCAGTTTCGATCTTGATCTGGATATGCATGGCAAGCCGAAACATCTCAAGCTGATGAAAAAGGGACGCAACCTGATAGAATGCAGCCCCCTGCGGTAATCGAGCCAAGCGTCCTATCTGCGCCGGGTTGACCGGCATGATTACTTGATCGCGTTGGCGTTCTGACGTTCGCCCGGCAACCACTGCTCTGTTTCCCCGATGATGAACAACAAATCTTTAGCCGCTCAAAAACCGCCCATCTTCATTCGCGTATTGAGGCGCTTGATGTCGCGGCTTGGCAAAGTGACGGTCACTGGTTCCGAGCACCTCAACGGCCCGCTCGGCAAAGTCGTCGTCTGCAATCACGTGGGCTATGTCGATCCTTTATGGGTTGGCTACGCGGTTTTGCCACGCACCTTGCATCAAATGGCCAAAAAGGAACTCTTCGACAATCCGATCAGCGCCTGGTTTGTTCGCTCCGGCGGCGGTTTTCCGGTGGACCGGGCCAGCCCGTCGACCGCGACCATCAAACACGCGGTTTCGCTGGTCGAACAGGGCGGGCTCGTCCTGATTTTTCCTGTGGGCACGCGAAATCAAGACAATGCCGACGCGAAGCGGGGCGCGGCCACGATCGCATTGCGTGCCAAAGGGGAAATCGTCCCAGCCCATTACGATGGACCAGACCGGTTTCGCTGGATCCACCTGTTCCGCAGGCCGCTCATCCGTATTACGTTCGGGACCCCGCTCGTCATTCCCAAGGATGTTTCGGTCAACAAAGCCACGGCTCAGCAGTTGACGAGTGAACTCGACCAGGCGATGACGATGGTATCCCAGCAAGGCCGCCCGGATTAAACTGTTTGGCTTGCTGGAAGCGAGCCTGGCTGTTTGGCATGGTAATACAGGCAGAACGCCGCAACAGTGGCAATGAGCGCCAGCGACACCAGCGAGGCTTCGACACCGAAAGCGCCGCCGGTCAGCATCACATTGCCCGCAAGCTCGCCGCGCAGCAAGCCGGCGCTGGCGGCGTGCCCGGATACCGTCGACGAGAACACCTGGCTGACGCAATAATTCCATGCCACATGCGTGCCGATGCACACCCACAGGCGCCGCGTTGTCATGTACAGGGCGGCCTGCATGACGGCATACGCGGCAATCACCGCAATCGCCAGCACCGACACGCCGTCATTGGGCAGGTGAGCCAGGCTGAACACCAGCGCCGAGATCACGATGGCGGCCTTGCTGCCCAGCGAACGCTCGGTCACGCCGAAGATGATGCCCCGAAATACCATCTCTTCGGCCATGCCGACCAGCACCAACTCGGCCAGCGGCACTAGCATCGGCATCAGGCCGGGCGAATTGACGCCGCCGACGCGATACACGCCCAGCGCCGCCAGCGTGGCGAACGTGAGGGCGACCAGGGCGGCGCCGATCAGCAGGCCGATGCCGAGTTCCTTCGCCATGCCGGGCAGCGCCAGTTCGCCGGGCTGGCGCTGTTCGATGCGGCGCACATAGAAGCGGTATCCGAACCACACCAGCACGGCCGCCAGCAATTGCGGCCACACAATGCGGTACGGCTTATCGACCAGTTTGGAGGCGACGATCATCACCACGGGGACCGCGGCGAAGGTCAGTACGATGCCCAGCACGATGCGGATCAGGGGATGCGCCATCAGGCGCGCTGCCAGGGTTGGTTTGTCGGTCGCCATGCTCAGGGAATGTTCCATCATCGCTTTCGTCAGGTGGGTGAACGTGTGTTTTTGCTGGCTTCCTCAATCCGCGCGCCGAAGGAGCGCTGCCCGAGCACGGCGATGGCTTGCGCCAGGCAGTCGGACAAGGGAAAGTCAAGTTCCGCATCGAGGCTGTCGGCGGCGCTCCTGGTCGCCTGCCAGCACGCCTGCAGGCGCGGCAGCAGTTGCTCGCCCTGCGGGCTCAGGCGCACCACGCGTTGCCGCCCATCTTCGCCACCAGCAACGACCAGCAGGATGCCTTCCTTCTTCATCAGCGCCACTGTCTGCGTCGCCGCCGGCTGGGTGATGCCGGCCAGTTCGGCCAGTTCGCCGATGGTCGCGCTGGGCTGCTGGGCCAAAACCCGCATCACGGGCGTGTAGCGCGGCCGGTAATCGAGGCCGGCGTCCACGTACGCCTGCAGGACGGCGCCATCGAGCAGTTCGATCAGGTGTCGCAATTGCGTTCCGAGTCCTTGTTTCATGTCGTTATCTTAGCAGCAATTATATAAGCGCTTATGTATATTTTCGCGTTGTTGTTTTGCGAGGTAAAAGCAGGCGGTCAGGCGTTAGGGTTGGGCGAAGGTGCGGTCCATCGTGTCGAGATCGTACTCGAGCAGCCAGGCGTAATGCGTGCTGTACAGCTGCCGCAGCGCCTCGCGGTTGGTCCCGACCACGTCCATTCCCCGGTCGTCGTAGGGGTGGGCCATGAGCCCCGATGCCGGGTTGATCAGGTAGACCTGGCAATGGGGGTTGGGACGCAATTCCCCGAAGTCGGCGGCAAACGCGCACCACAGCAGGCTCGCCAGGCACGACTTGGGCAGTTCGAACAGCGCATTGAGGCACCAGCTTTCATCATCGTCCGGATCCTGGCGCGGGACCGGCTCGGCCCAGATTTCGCGCGCACGCGGAATGGCGATGCCGGCCATGGCGAGCTGCCTGAGCGTGAAGCGCATGTCGAACCGGTTGGGCGTGGCGTAGTTTTGCAGGTGCACGAGGATGGTGTCGGCGTCGGCGAACACGTCTTCACAGACAATGCTGCCCTTGCGCACAGCCGTCAGGACGCGGGCAAAGTGTTCCCCTTCGGCCATGCAAAAACGCAGGCCGCCGGGAAGCTTGTAAAACAAGGCGTGACGGTACGGTTGGCCGTCCGCGAGTGTGTTGATGTACTGTTTGAGGGGCATGGCTGGCAAATGCGGGCGAAAGCGGATCGTGAGCGGCATTATAGTTGGGCGCGGCGAGACCGGCCCAAGGTACAAAATAGCAGTCTTAATTAAATCATCATACGATCGGCATCCCTTACAATTCCGGCAGGCGCACATGTCATTTTGTTCGTTTTTCAGATTCTCCGGAGATAATCGATGACCAAGCCCCGTCAGCGCCGTGCGCTGTCGTTTTTACTCATCATGTTGGTAGCGTCCGCATGCAGTGACAAGGCCAGGGAAATGGCGCCGGCAATCCAGGCCAGCGCAGCGCCTGCTGTCCCGACAGCGCGGGCTGGCAAGCCAGGCTTGCCGGACATTGATCTCTGGGCGCCGATCCTGGCCGCCGCGGCAGGAAACTACGACACCCAGTGCGAGTCGATGAAGATCCCGCCCGACCCGGTCCCGAAAAAACTCGGGCCGTTGATCGTCACTGCGGACGGCACGCTGCGCGCCGGTAGTGTCACCGCCGATTTGAGGCGGGGCACGGTGGCCTCGATCGGCCTGTCGCGCGAAGTCAGCGGTGAGCCGTTGCTGTCGGTCAGTGTCCACGTTGACAGCTACATGTTTGGCATCGCCGAGTTTCACGACGGTGTCAAGCGCGCCGGGGTTGCCGACATCGAGTGCAGGCTGGCCACCAAGGTTCGGCCCGGCACCCGGAGCATCTATGCCCAATATGCCGGTTTGCTCGATGCAAAGGCCAGGATGACGTGCCAGAACCGGAAAACCCGCAAGTCCGACACGACTGACTATGCCATCGCAAACGGCGTATTAACGATCGGCGCGACAAGCTATGATTTAAGCACGCTGGAAAACGAAGACCTGATCATCAAGCCTGAGAAGAGTTTTTCCTATTCCGGAACGACCCCGGATGACCGGAGTTTTTCGATCGGCCTTGATTCGCACGGCAAGGTGAGCTATCTGGAGGCCAGGAAAAAAGGCAGCACGCTGGTCGAGTGCGACCTGATCCCGTAATCCACTTACCCCCGGTCCGCGCCGCAAACCGCACGCAGGTGCCCGCGTAGCCAGCGGTGGGCCGGATCGGCATCGAGCCGGGGATGCCACAGCATCGACACGGTAAATTCGGGCATGGGAAAGGGCAGGGCGACACTGTGCATGCCATCGCGCAGCAGGCCGGTGTGGCGTTCCGGGACGGTGGCGATCAGATCGCTTTCGCGGGCCAGGGCCAGCGCGGGCGCGAAGCCGGCCACCGTGACCACGATCGCGCGTTCCAGGCCGAGCGCGAGCAAGGCGTCATCGAGCGGGCCTTTCTCGCCGCCCTGGCGCGATACGCCGATGTGCTCGCCGGCGGCATAGCTGGCGGGCGTAATTGCGCCCGCGGCCAGCGCATGGCCGGCGCGCATGACGGCCACGAAACGGTCGCGGAACAGGGCTTGCGTGCGCACTTCCGGGCCGGTCGACTTGCCGATGACGCCGGTTTCCAGGTCGACGCTGCCGTCGCGCAGGCCCGTGCTGTCCTTGTCGGGCTTGGGCACGAAACGCAGGCGCACGCCGGGCGCTTCGGCGCGCACGCGCTCGATGAGTTGTGCGCCAAAATTTTCCACAAACCCTTCCCTGGTGCGGATGGTGAACGTGCGCGCAAGCTGCGCCAGGTCGAGCTTGTCGACAGGACGCAGCACGGCCACGCTGTCGTGTACCAGATCGCTGACCTGCTGGCGCAGGGCGATGGCGCGTGGCGTGGGCACCAGAGCGCGCCCGGCGCGCACCAACAAGGGGTCGCCGGTGGCTTCGCGCAGGCGCGCCAGCGCGCGGCTCATGGCCGAGGGGCTCAGGTGCAAACGGCGGGCGGCACGGGCCACGCTGCCTTCGGCCAGCAGCGCGTCGAGGGTAATCAACAGGTTCAGGTCGGGCAGGGACATGCGCTTACGATAGCGCAGTTCGGCCGTGATGTGGCGTCTGGTGCAGCAATATAGTGCAAACGGTGCGTCTTCCGCCATGGGTGACGGCCGGTTAGACTGGGTTTGGGTGCCGGCCGTCGGCGCCTTTAACCGAGGATGATCGATATGGACAGGGACTTCTGGCATCGCAAGTGGGCAAGCAACGAGATCGGTTTCCATGAGGGCGCCGCCAATCCGCTGATGGTGGCGCATGTCGGAAGGCTGGAGCTGGCGCCGGGCAGCCGGGTGTTCGTGCCCTTGTGCGGCAAGTCGCTGGACGTGCACTGGCTGCTTGCCCAAGGTTATCGCGTGGCAGGCGTCGAACTGAGCCAGCTCGCCGTCGACCAGCTGTTTGCCGACCTGGGCGTCACGCCGGAAGTCAGCGTTGCCGCGGAGCTGCTGCACTATCGCGCGCCGCACATCGATATCTTCGTGGGCGACCTGTTTGCGCTGTCGGCCAGCATGCTCGGCGAGGTCGACGCGGTCTACGACCGGGCGGCGCTGGTGGCGCTGCCGGAAGCGATGCGTGCGCGCTATGTGGTCCACGTCGGCGCACTGGCGGCGCGGGCGCCGCAACTGCTGATCTGCTACCAGTACGACCAGGCGCTCATGGCCGGGCCACCGTTTTCGGTCGGCAACGACGAAGTGCGGCAGCGCTACGGCCATGCGTATGCGGTCACGCTGCTGGACAAGGCCGAGGTGGCGGGCGGCTTCAAAGGCCGCTTTGCGGCGTGCGAAGCGGTATGGCTGCTCACGTGAACCGGCCGCGCGCGCTGGCGGGGGCGCTGGCGCTGTCGATGCTGCTCTCGTCGCTCGGCACCAGCATCGCCAACGTCGGCTTGCCGGCGCTGGCGCAGGCCTTCGGCGTGCGCTTCGGGCAGGTGCAGTGGATCGTGCTGGCGTACCTGCTGGCCATTACCACGCTGATCGTCGGGGTTGGCCGGCTAGGCGACCTGACCGGACGGCGCCGGCTGCTGTTGGCCGGCATTGCGCTGTTCACGGCGGCGTCCATCCTGTGCGGGCTGGCGCCGACGCTGCCGTGGTTGATCGCCGCGCGCGCGTTGCAGGGACTCGGCGCGGCGGCGATGATGGGGCTGACCATGAGCTTTGCCGCCGGCGCCGCGTCGAAAGGGGGCAGCGGCAGCGCCATGGGCCTGCTGGGAACCATGTCCGCCGTCGGCACCGCACTGGGGCCGACCTTGGGCGGGGTGCTGATCGGGGCCGCCGGCTGGCGCGCCTTGTTCTTCATCACCACGCCGCTCGGGATCGTGACGTGGCTGCTGGCGTACCGGGGCTTGCCGGCCGATGTGGCGCGCCTGGACGGCGAGCGGACCGGTTTTGACGCCATCGGCACGCTGTTGCTGACGCTGACGCTGGGCGCGTATGCGCTGGCCATGACGGTCGGGGGCGGCTTCGGCGCGCCGAACCTGGCCTTGTTGCTGGCCGCAGCCGTGGGGGCTTGCCTGTTCGTGCGGGCCGGTGCGAAAGCGGCGTCGCCACTGATCCCGCTGGCGCTGCTGCGCGACCGGCTGCTCGGCGCGCGCCTGGGCACGACGGCGCTGATGTCGACGGTGATGATGGCGACCCTGGTGGTGGGGCCGTTCTATCTGTCGCGCGCACTGGGGCTGGCGCCGGCCGCCGTCGGCCTGGTGCTGTCGGCGGGGCCGCTGGTGGCGGCCTTGTCGGGCGTGCCGGCCGGGCGCCTGGTCGAGCGCGCCGGCACGGCGGGCGTCGCCATCGCCGGCCTGGCGCTGATGCTGGGCGCGAGCGTGCCGTTCGCGCTGCTGCCTGTTTCGAGCGGCGTGCCGGGCTATGTTGCGCCGTTGGTGGTGCTGACGATCGGCTATGCGCTGTTCCAGGCGGCGAACAACACGGCGCTGATGGACACGGCGGGCGCCAACCAGCGCGGGGTGGTTGCGAGCATGCTGAACCTGGCGCGCAACCTGGGGCTGGTCACCGGCGCGTCGCTGATGGGGGCCGTGTTCGCGTTCGGCGCCGGGACGGACACGGTTGCGGCGCCGTTAGAGGCGGTGGCGGCGGGCATGCACAGGACGTTCGCGCTCGCTTGCGCGTTGCTGGCGACGGCGCTGGTGATCGCCTGGCGTGCGGAGAGGGCGCAAGCGGGGAGGGAGCAAAAACAGCAAACATAAATTTTCTGCTATGTTGTCGGGCCGGATGTCCCCACGAGGGACGTCACCAGACCCGCTTTCAAGGAGTGAGCTATGAACGACCTGTCGACCTTCCCGATTACCAAAAAATGGCCTGCCGCCCATCCCGAGCGTATCCAGCTGTATTCGCTGCCAACGCCGAATGGCGTGAAGGTATCGATCATGCTCGAAGAAACCGCGCTGGCGTACGAGCCGCACCTGGTGCGCTTCGATCACAACGATCAGCTCACGCCCGAATTCATGTCGCTCAACCCGAACAACAAGATCCCGGCGATCATCGATCCGAATGGCCCGGACGGCAAACCACTGGCGCTGTTCGAATCTGGCGCGATCCTGATCTACCTGGCCGAGAAAACCGGCCAGTTCCTGCCGCTTGACGCGGCTGGACGTTACGAGACCATTCAGTGGGTGATGTTCCAGATGGGCGGTATCGGCCCGATGTTCGGCCAGCTCGGTTTCTTCCACAAGTTCGCCGGCAAGGACTACGAGGACAAGCGCCCGCGCGACCGCTATGTGGCCGAATCGAAGCGCCTGCTCGGCGTGCTCAACGAACGGTTGGCGCAGCGCACCTGGATCATGGGCGAGACCTACACCATCGCCGATATCGCGATTCTGCCGTGGGTGCGCAACCTGATCGGGTTTTACGAAGCGGGCGATTTGGTCGGCATTGCCGATTTTCCGCATGTGACACGCGCGGTGGAGCACTTCGTGGCGCGACCGGCGGTGGCGAAAGGGTTGGAGATCCCCAAGCGGGATGCTGCCGCCCAGTAGGGGGCTGGGGTGCAGTGGAACGGTTATGGAAATTTTTGCATAACCGTTCTTATGGAAAGTGCGTGGTTATGCAAAGCTGCAGTCGAACAACGCCGTACATGCAAGGCGCAGACCTGATTTTGCTTTCCATAAAATTCCACGTCTCAGCCGAAAATGGTACGATCAGGATCAACTTTGAATGACCGGTAACGCCCCAGAGCCGACGTTCGCGACCAAGTATGTAGCTCCGACGCGGTTACCCGAGTTTCAGCAAGCAGCGAACCATAGCAATCTTTGCAATGTCGTGCTTGTATGGCGCGAACTGCTTCCAGCGCATGAACAATTCAAGCCATTCGGTCAGAAATTCTCTGTTAGCCCGTAGGCTGGACTTCTCAGCAGTCCAGCGCAGATCGTATTCAGAAAGCGTAGCACGCATCCGATTTGACTCCGACCAGCATGTAGAGCAGAACTTTCGCCGTTGATCTTTGCTGGCCTTTTTGATTTCAAAGGTGTACTTCTGGTCTTGGGCAGTGAACGTACAAGCAACGCTGCACCTCGAGCACTTGTATGGTTCATCAACATACTCGCGTTTGAAATGGTAGGCGACTGAACGCTTGCTCTGTTCCGACCATTGCTTCGGGTCGGCAGCGACAGAGATTTGCTGATCCTTCTGGGCGCGTTTGCTCATGGCCGGATTCATGTGGTAGTGGCAGGCCGTTTGGCATGCCCGAAGTTGCGTTCCCAGTGGTCGTCAATGACCGTCTACTTCTGGCCGCTCGCGAAGGACTGCACCTGGCCGGACTCGGCCCTAACAGCGCCGAAGATATTTTCCATTCTACATCTCTGGTCGGGGTAAAACAATTCGCAAGGGCTAGTTTCCGCGCGATGCTCAGGCTGCCATCGGCGCATAGTCAAGCTCCTACTATGGAGGTGATCATGAACATGCAAACAGCATCGAACCCATCCGGTCGGCCCGTTTGGAATAAAGGCAAACTTGTTGGCCAGAAGTCGCCGCTCAGGCTCAGCGAGATTTGGGCGATCCGCGTGCGCCTAGAGATTTACGAACGCGTGCGCGATCTAGCTCTATTCAATCTGGCTATCGACAGCAAACTCAGGGGGTGTGACCTGGTCCAGCTTCGGCTGCGCGACATCGCGAGTGGCGGTCGAGTCAGTGCCCGAGCCATCGTCATGCAACAGAAGACGAAGCAACCCGTACAGTTCGAGCTAACGAAAGGAACTCGACAGAGCTTGACCGACTGGATTGCGCGAGCCGAATTGAAAGCCGGCGACTTCCTCTTCCCTAGTCGCATCCATGATTCGCCACACCTTTCGACCAGGCAATACGCACGAATCGCACATCGCTGGTTTGCGGCAATTCGCTTAGACCCCGCCGCCTATGGTACACATACGATGCGCCGGACGAAGCCGACGCTTATTTGTAAGCATCCGACCGTCCCACCTTCCAGCGGAATCTATTTCCCCGTAATCTGAGCAAATGGCAGAAGCGAATCGATCTGACTGTTGGGACAGGTGGGTAGTTTTTCCAGCGTCTCGGTCAGCCAGC
>NZ_VUYU01000015.1 GCF_011682065.1 Massilia rubra
CCGCCTGCTACGCAATCTTGCAAAACGCGCGGAACAGTTGGGCATGACACTTACCCCGGCTACCGCATGAACAACACCATGGCCGGGAGGGGGCGGCGGTGTTGTTTCTTAAGAGACCTGACACCGGCGGGGGTGGGCGGGGGTGGGTGCCGTGTATTGTTGGGCCCGTGTCCGAATGTCAGACCTGACACCCGTGGGGCTGCCACACGAAAATTGATCGATAGAACGTAAAAAAACCGCCGGGCGCGCAGCCCGGCGGTTTTTTGCACAGCCAGCCGGATCGGCTTAGCGGCGCATGCCGACCACTTCCACCGTCACGCGGCGGTTCTTGGCGCGGCCTTCAGCGGTTTTGTTGTCGGCTACCGGCTGGGTTTCGCCCTTGCCTTCGGTGTACACGCGCGCGGCGTCGACGCCTTTCGATACCAGGTAGGTCTTCACCGACGCGGCGCGGCGCAGCGACAACTTCTCGTTGTACGCGTTGCTGCCGATCGAGTCGGTGTGGCCGACCGTGATCATGACGTCGGTATCCATGCCTTGCAGCTTGCCGAGCAACTCGTCGAGCGATGCCTTGCCCGCCGGACGCAGCACTGCGCTGTCGAAGGCAAACAGGGCTTCGGCCGAGAAGGTGGTTTTTTCCGACGTCGGCACCGGCTTGGCTGGCTCGACCGGCGGCTGGGCCGCCGCTGGCGCGACGGTTGGCACTACCGCCGGCGGCGGCGGTTCAACCGGGGCGGCAACCGGGCGGGCGGCCGGACGACCGATCTTGTAGACCAGGCCAACCGAGAACAGGTCGACATCGCCGCGGTTGCCCACGGCGTCGTTGACACGGTAACGCTCGACTTCGCCGCGCAAGGCCAGCGCTTCGCTGAACTTGTATTCCAGGCCGAAACCGGCCTTGGCGTTGAGCTTGCGCTCGCTCGGGCTCGGATTGGTCACCGCGAACAGGCGGTTGCCGTTAAAGCGCGTGGTCGCTTTGGCATAGTTCATGCCGGCGCGGCCGAACACCGAGAAACGCTGCGACAGCGGCACTTGCGCCACCAAGTCCAGGTTGGCGCCACGGAAACCGGCTTCGCCGTTGAGCGTGCCGTTCTGGGTGGTGGTCGACTTGAAGCCGAACTTGCCCAGGTCGAACAAGCCCGCTTCGACCGCGAAGTACTGGTTCAGCTGCTTGCCGACGTACAGCTTGTAGCCGACATCTTTTTCATCGGCCGTGAAGTTGGTCAGCGCGGCGCCGTTGGCGGTCAGGCTGCGGATCAGGCGCACGTCGTCGATATTGGCGCGCGACTGGCCGACATTGCCGCCCACGTACCAGGCGCTGTTAGCCCATTCCGGATTGATGAAGACGTCGT
Source organism: Massilia rubra (assembly GCF_011682065.1). GTDB lineage: Bacteria > Pseudomonadota > Gammaproteobacteria > Burkholderiales > Burkholderiaceae_D > Telluria_A > Telluria_A rubra. The sequence continues at coordinate 1,350 of NZ_VUYU01000015.1, forward strand.
CCGCCGCCGTCGCCTGCCCGGCTACCAGGGCGCAACCGATGGCGCCCACAAGGCCGGCTTTTTTTGTGAATGTCATTGTATTCTCTCGAAAGTTTTTTTATTTGGTGATTTTGTTATTGAGCAGGACGACAGCCTTGCCGCTCAACAAACGACCGTTCAGGACCGACGCACCGTCGCCAACCTTGATGTCTTCGCCGCCGGCGAGGATGGTGCCCTGGAACGCGCTCTTGGCGCCCAGATTGGTTTCGCCGAAAGGAATCCAGAACACATTGTTGTGCGACGCGCCATTGGTCAGTTCGACGATCGAATTGGCAGCCGTGGTCAGGTTCGACTTGGCGCGGAAGATGTAAGCGCCGCTGCCGTTCAGGGTCAGCTTGCCGGTCAGGTTGATGGCGCCCGAGTAGCAGTACACGCCAGGTTTCAGCACCAGGCCGCCGAGGTCGATGCCGGTATCCGAAAGGACGGTGCAAGGACGGTTGTTACCATTGATAACGGCCACTTGCAGGTCCTCGAAAGGACGGCTCAGCTCGAAACCCGATTTGACGTTGATGTAACCGATCGCTTGCGGCGGTTCCACATTTTGCACAGGGCCGCCAACGTTACCTGTCACGAAGGTCGTGCCGCCGGCGTTGTTGGTAATGGTGGTGCGCGCCAACACGGCGAATTCGTTGATGCTGCCCAGGCCAATGCCGCCATCGCTCGGAAAGTCAACCACCGGTGGCGTGGTGACCGGCGGTACGGTCACTGGTGGCACCACGACTGGCGGCACCACGACTGGTGGAACGACGACAGGCGGCACCACGACGACCGGCGGCGGGTCGATGATCAGCGCAGGCGTGACAGTCAGCGCTGCGGTGGCGCTCTTGTCGCCGGAGCTGGCCGTGATCACGGCATTGCCGACGGCAACGCCGGTGGCGCTGCCCGATTGGGCGATGGTGGCAATTGCCGTGCTGCCCGAGACCCAGTTCACATTGTTCGTGATGACGGCGGTCGAGCTGTCGGAATAGGTGGCGATCGCGGTGTACTGCTGGCTGGCGCCGACACGGACGCTGGCGCTGGCCGGGGTCACCGACAGGCCGGTCAGGCTCACTACCACGGGTGGCGTGACGGGCGTCATGGCCTCGACGCGCAGGGTGGCGGCGCCGGTTTTAGCACCGAAAGCGGCAGTAATGGCTGCGCTGCCAGGGGTCAGGCCGGTAGCCAGGCCGCCCGCAGGGCTAACCTGGGCGATGGCCGGCGAGGCCGAGGCCCAGGTCGACAGGTTGGTCACGTTGCGCGAGGTACCGTCGGCGTAGCTGGCGGTGGCCAGGAATTGCTGGCTGGCGCCGACCAGAACGGTGGCCGTGGCCGGGGTGACGCTGACGCTGACCAATTCCGCAGCCGGCAGGCCCAGGATCGGATCACGGCCGTGGTCGCTGCTGCCGCCGCAGGCGGCAAGCACCGCCGCAGCCAGCAGGCCGGTTGTGCAGAGCAAAGTTCTTGTATATTTTTGGATGTTCATTAAAGCGTCCTTGGGAATGAAAATTTCTCGCCGTTACGAGGTGTATCCGACATGATTATCTTACGCACCGCGCTATTCTGTTCGATAGCGAACATAACGACTTAAAGATCGGCAACATTGTACTTAAATACAACGGAAATGTCCCGCCGACCTCCGTTCCCACCCAAGTTTGGGAAAGAACGGATGTCGGCGGGTTAAACCGGGGTCTGACCTCGGTTAAGAAATTGTTGCGGGTGAGTTACTTGTTGACGCTGCGGGTGCCGACCACTTCCACCGTCACGCGGCGGTTCTTGGCGCGCCCTTCGGCGGTTTTGTTGTCGGCGACCGGTTGCGTTTCACCCTTGCCTTCGGTGTAGACGCGCGAGGCTTCAACACCTTTCGAGACGATGTAGGCTTTGACCGCTTCAGCGCGGCGCAGCGACAGTTTCTGGTTGTAAGCGTCGGTACCGACCGAGTCGGTGTGGCCGACGGTGACCATGACTTCGGTGTTCATGCCTTGCAGCTTGTTGAGCAGATCGTCCAGTGCCGCTTTGCCTTCCGGCTTGACCACCGACTTGTCGAAGTCGAACAGCGCTTCGGCGGCAAACGAGACTTTTTCCGAGACGGCAACCGGCGCGGCCGGGGCCGGCTGGACGATGGCCGGCGCCGGCGTCACGCTCGGTGCGGCTGGCGCCATCGGCGCGACCGGGACCGGGCGGCTCGCCGCCGGGCGGCCGAGCTTGTACACAAGATTCAGCGACGCCATGTCGACATCGCCGCGATTGCCGACGGCGTCGTTGACGCGGTAGCGCTCGACTTCAGCGCGCAGCGCCAGCGCTTCGCTGAATTTGTATTCCAGCCCCAGCCCCGCCTTGGCATTGAGCTTGCGCTCGCTCGGATTGGGATTGGTCACCGCGAACAGGCGGTTGCCGCTGAAGTGGGTGCTGGCCTTGGCGTAGTTCATGCCGACCCGGCCCAGCACAGAGAAGCGATCGGACAGGGGCAACTGCCCCACCAGGTCCATGTTGACGCCGCGAAAACCCGCTTCGCCGACCAGCCTGCCATTTTGCGAGGTGGTGGCGTCGAAGCCGAACTTGCCCAGGTCGAAAAAGCCTGCCTCGATCGCAAAGTAGCGGTTCAGTTGCTTGCCGACGTACAGCTTGTAGGCCAGGTCGCGCTCGTCGACCTTGAAGGACGACAGGCTGGCGCCGTTGGCGGTCAGGCTGCGGGTCAGGCGTTCATTGTCGATGTTGGCGCGCGACTGGCCGATGCCGGCGCCAATGTACCAGGCGCTGTTGGCCCACTCCGGATTGACGAAGGGCTCGTCGGCCCGGGCGGCCTGGCTTGCCAGCAGGGCGCAGCCGATGACGCTCAGGGCGCCGATGTGTTTTGCTAATGTCATGATGTTCTTTCGGAAAAATGGAAGGTCGGCTTATTTGCTGATCTGATTATTGCGCAGGGTAACCGCGGCGCCGCTCAGCGTACGACCGCTCAGCAGGGTCGTGTTGTCACCGACGGTAATGGCGGCCGACTGGCTCAGGATCGATCCCTTGAAGACGCCGTTCGCGCCCAGGGTGGTCGGTCCGGCCGGGATCCAGTACACGCTGGAAGCCGAGGCGCCGCCGCTCAGTGCGACCACGGCGTTGGCCGTGCTGTTGAGCGTGGAGGCGGTGCGGAAGATGTACACGCCCGGACCGTTGAGCGTGAAGGTGCCGGTAATGCTGATGGCGCCTGCATAGCAATACACGCCGGGAGTGAGCACCAGGCCACCGAGATCGACACCCGAAGCCGAATTGACGGTACAGGTTTGACCGTTGGCGCTGGTGACCGCAATCTGCAAGTCTTCCAGCGCGCCGGCCAGGATCTGGCCCGAGCTGTAGTTGGCGTAACCGGCGGCCTGGACCGGCGCGGTGGTTTGCGACGGCGCGCCGACATCGCCGGTGACCAGGGTGGTGCCACCGGAATTATTGGTAATCGAGGTACCCGCGAGCACGGCAAAGTTGGCGGCGCGACCGAGACTGATGCCCGAGGTAGGCGGCACGACCGGTGGGACGGTTGGCACTTGCGGCACGCCGGGAGGTTCGATCGGACCGACAACAGGCGGCACCACGGGCGGCACAACCGGTGGCGTGATCGGTGGCGTGACCGGAATCACGGGTGGCACGGTGACATTGAGCACGGCGCCGCCGACCTGGCCGCCGCTGCTGGCGCTGATGGTGGTGCTGCCGGCTGCGACGCCGGTCGCCATGCCGGACGCCACGATGGTGCCGTTGGCAGTCGTGCCCGACGTCCAGGTCACCGAATTGGTGATGATGGCGGTCGATTTATCCGAGTAGTTGCCGATGGCGACAAATTGCTGGGTCGCACCGGGCGCGATGGTCGCGCTCGACGGCGTCACCGTGATCGACAACAGGGTCACCACGGGCGGCGGCGGCGGCAACGGGGTCGTCACGACCAGGGTGGCGGCGCCGCTTTTGCTGGAAAAGGTGGCGCTGATGGCGGCGCTGCCGGAACTGATGCCGGTGGCCAGGCCTTTGGCCGGGCTCACGCCGGCAATGCCGGGCGAGGCCGACAACCAGGCCGAGTCGGCCGTCACATCGCGCGACGAACCATCGGCGTAGGTGGCGGTAGCGGTGAACTGACGCGTCTCGGCGGTCAGCACGGTGGCGTTGGCTGGTGTGACGGCAACGCTGACCAGGTTGGCGGCGGCCTGGCCGAGAATCGGGTCACGCCCCTGGTCCCCGCCCCCGCCGCAGGCGGCGAGGAAAGAAACTGCGAGCAATCCGACGACGCACATGAGTGCCGTCGCGTGTTTTTTGATAGTCATTCTGGTTCCTTCGGGTGAGCTTGTAGCCGGAAAACAGCAACGTCAGTCACTATTGCCTTTTGTCATGCCCCGCTCCGTTCGCCACCGTACATAGCCTTTTTAATTGAGGAATATTCATTACTCCAACAACACACTCAGCCGTAAACGCAAAAAAGCCGCCGGCCCCAAGGGGCGCGGCGGCTTTTTTAGTGAGGCGAAGGATTACTTGGCGGTACGGGTACCGACCACTTCAACCGTCACGCGACGGTTTTTAGCGCGGCCTTCAGCCGATTTGTTGTCAGCAACTGGCTGGGACTCGCCCTTGCCTTCGGTGTAGACGCGCGACGTTTCAACACCTTTCGACACGATGTAAGCTTTGACAGCTTCAGCGCGGCGCAGCGACAGTTTCTGGTTGTAAGCATCCGAACCGACCGAATCGGTATGGCCAACGGTAACCATCACTTCGGTGTTCATGCCTTGCAGCTTGTTCAGCAGATCGTCCAGGGCTGCTTTGCCTTCTGGCTTGACAACCGATTTGTCGAAGTCGAACAGGGCTTCAGCAGCGAACGAGACTTTTTCCGACACTGGCACTGGGGCCGGCGCTGGTGCTGGCATTGGTGCTGGCGCCGGTGCTGGCGTCGCTTCCGGCATTGGTGCTGGCGCTGGTGCTGGCATTGGCGCCGATGCTGCCGGACGACCCAGTTTGTAGACCAGGTTCATCGAGTACAGCTTGGTGTTACCGTTGCTGCGCAGTGCGTCGTCGATGCGATAGTTTTCAGCTTCGGCGCGCAGGGCCAGCGCTTCGGTGAATTTGTATTCCAGGCCAACGCCGAATTTCGGGTTCAGCTTCTTCTCGCTCGACTTACCAGCGAACAGGCCAACAGCGCGGTTACCCGAGAATTGGGTGGTCGCTTTGGTGTAATGCATACCGGCACGGCCGTAGACCGAGAAACGCTCGCTCATCGGCACTTGTGCGATCAGGTCCAGGTTCACGCCTTTGTACTTCTGTTCAGCGTTCATGACGCCGCCCAGGTTGTTGCGGGTTTGGACGTTGAAGTTGCCCAGGTCAAAGAAACCAGCTTCTACTGCGAAGTAGCGGCTCAGTTGCTTACCAACGAACAATTTGTAACCAACGTCTTTTTCGTCGGTGCTCCACGAATTGACGAACCCGCCTTGACTGTTCAGGTTTTTGATCACTGGAGCCGCTTTGGTGTAGCTGCGCGACTGGCCGATACCAGCGCCGATGTAGGTCGCGGTATTTGCCCACTCTGGATTCACGAATTGGTCTTGTGCCGATGCTTGTGCTGCCAGCATGGCGAAACCGATTGCGCTCAGAGTACCGATTTTCTTAGTCAGGGTCATGTTGTATTCTCTCGTATGTGTGTTGCGGGCAGACTTGGCCTACCCGTTGGTTTATCGCTGATGTCGTTATCGCTAATGCCTTTGTGCTTAGCTCGGTATCCACTATTCCTTAATCACAACACAGGTTCGGTTCGGTAGCGAACATAACTGTTTGGAAACTGAAAAATTTTCACCGAAAAACCACAAAGTGTGGCGCTATTGTCACACAGCCGGGCTTGTTTCGGTGGCGAGCAACTCTTCTTCTTGTTCTTTGCGCAAGGCAGCCATGTGGATGGCGTACTGCTCGAAACGCTTGTCGTCCTCGTCGACCGGGGTCCAGGACGGCACCTTGACGGTGTCGCCGGCATTGTCGACCGCCACGAACACCACCAGGCAGCGCGTGGTGCGCTTGCGCGCACCGGTCTTCGGCTCGGTAGCCGAGACATCGATGGCGATATGCATGCTCGAGTTGCCTGTATGGACAATCATCGCCTTGACTTCGACGATCTGGCCGATGAAGATGGGTTTATAGAAGCGGATGCCGCCGATATACACGGTGACGCAGTAATAACCGCTCCAGCCGACCGCGCAGGCATAGCCGGCCTGGTCGATCCATTTCATCACGGCGCCGCCGTGGACTTTGCCGCCGAAGTTGACGTCGGTCGGCTCGGCCAGGAAACGCAGGGTGATCTCGCGCGGACGCGCGGGGGTAATGTCGTTGCTCATCCAAATACTCCCTAAAGAGATACATTCGTCGCTCCCGCGCAGGCGGGAGCCCAATTTCGTTGCGACCCAGCAGCAGCAAATGTAAGGTACGCCAGCCGCATCAAACCATTTCCTGCGCCGTCTCGCGCACCGCCTGCAACAGCAGCTCCGCGCCCGGCGACAGCAAATGGTCTTTCTGGCGAATGATACCGAAGGCATCCATCTTGCACGGCAACTCGATCGGCAGGATGCTCAGCACCTTGAGCGAGGCGTAATAGCGCGCCACCTCGACCGGCATCACATGCAGCGAATCGGTCTGCTGCAGCAGCGCCGTGATCAGGAGCAGCGCGGTGGTGTCGACCACGTTCACGGGAATGTCGAGCCCGGCGCGGCGGAACATCATGTCGAAGCGGTGCCGCAAGATGCTGCCGTGCGGCGGCAGGATCCAGGGCTGGTCGGCGATGTGCTTCAGTTCGAGCTGGTCGACGCCGAGCAGCGGATGGCCCACGCGCACGACCGCGCAGGCCGGCTCCTCGTTCAGTTCTTCGTAGATCAGGCCGGCGGAATTGTCTTTTTCGAGGATGCGCCCGATCATGAAGTCGAGCATGCCGTGCTGCAGCTTGTCGATCAGGATATTGCTCGTCTCCATATGCGCGCCGATCCGCAGCATCGGCGCCTGCTCCTTGATGCGCGCGATCGCGCGCGGCAGCAGCGCCATGGCGGGCGTCATGATCACGCCCACCTCGACCTGCCCGGCCAGCCCGGCTTTGAGGGCGACGATGTCGTCGTGCGCCAGCGCCAGGCTGGTCAGCGCCATGCGGGCGTGGCGCACCATGGTTTCGCCGAACATGGTGGGCTCCATGCCGCGCGGCAGGCGCTCGAACAGCTTAACGTCGAGCATCTCTTCCAGATCCTTGATCTGTTTCGACGCCGCCGGCTGGGTCATGTGCAGCGCCTCGGCGGCGCGGTGGATGTTGCGGTGGTCGTCGAGCGCGATCAGCAGCAGCAGCTGGCGCGTTTTCAGGCGCGCCTTCAAAAACCAGTTGGGGTTGAGTGTCTCCATCATTGAATCATACCCCTGATTGATATCGATATGCGTTGCAACATACCGATCTGGATATCATTGGCAGCCCGGCGACGGATTGGCGGCCGGCCCGCTGGCCGTCTGCGGCACGAACTTGATGCTGCCATCATGGTTGTAATGAAGTTCCTCGAGCGCCACCGAACGGCGGAATTCGCCGCCACCGGGCAATTTGGCGTTGTGATAGAACACATAGGACTTGCCGTTGAAGTCGATGATGGCCTGGTGAATCGTCTTGACCTTGTCGTTCTTGTCCATGATCACGCCTTTGAAGGTCCACGGACCGGCCGGGCTGGCGCTGGTGGCGTAGACCATCTCTTCGGGAAAAAAGCGCGAGTACGACAGGTAATACGTGGCGCCGCGCTTGTGCACGTACGGCGCTTCGGTGAAGGAATCGATCGCGAGGCTCATGATCGGGCCGTCCAGCTCGGTCATATTGGGCTTGAGTTTGGCGTATTTGAGCACCGTATTGCCCCAGTACAGCCAGGCCTGGCCATCGGTATCGATGAAGACACCCGGATCGATGTCGTCCCACAAAATGTCGGTGTGCTTGGTCATGTCGTTGCTGACCAAGGCGCTGCCGCGCGCGTCCACGAAGGGGCCGGTCGGGCTGTCGGACACGGCCACGCCGATCGCCTTGCCGGGAATGGTCTTGTGGTCGACCGTGGAATAGAAATAGTATTTGCCGTCGCGCTTGGTCACATCGCCGGCCCAGGCATCGCGCCCGGCCCATGTGAAGGTGGAAAACTGCAGCGGCGAACCGTGGTCTTTCCAGGTTTTCATGTCGCATGAGGAATACACGCGCCATTCATTCATGACGTAATCCTTGCCGTCCGCTGTCGCTTCATCGTGCCCGACGTACAGATACACGCGGCCCTTGTCGACCAGGGCGGCCGGGTCGGCCGTGAAGATATTGCTGATGATGGGGTTGGCGGCCGAAGCGATGCCCGTGGCGAAGCCGAGCGCGAGTGCGCCCAGTGCGTACTTGATCATTGTTGTCTCCTGTTGCTTGTCGTTAGAATGAGATCGGGCGACCCGCGCAGGGCGGCCCACGTCAGGGCGACCCGCGCAGGGCGGCCCGCGCAGGGTGTCAGCCCGCCGCGCGCCGCGCCGCGCCCATGGCCATCAGGCGCTGCACCACGCAGAAGATGAACAGCAAGGCGCCGATCACGATCTTGGTCCACCACGAGCTGAGCGTGCCGTCGAAGGCGATCAGGGTCTGGATCGTGCCCAGCACCAGCACGCCGGACAGCGCACCGGCCACGTAGCCATACCCGCCGCTGAGCAAGGTGCCGCCGATCACCACCGCCGCGATGGCGTCCAGCTCGGTGCCCTGCGCATGCAGGCCGTAGCCGGACAGCATGTAGAACGAAAACAGCACGCCCGCCAGCGCCGCGCAAAAGCCGCTGAAGGCGTACACCAGCACTTTGGTGCGCGCCACCGGCAAGCCCATCATCAGGGCCGATTGCTCGTTGCCGCCGATGGCATACACGCCGCGCCCGAAGGCGGTAAAGTGGCCCAGGAAAATGGCCAGCGCCAGCATCACCAGTGCAATGAGCGCGCTCGGAGACACAAAGCCGCCCAAAAAGCCGAGCTGGGTTTGCGACATGGCCAGGTACAGCGGATCTTCGATGGTGATCGAGTTAATGCTGATCAGGTAGCACAGGCCGCGCGCCAGGAACATGCCGGCCAGGGTCACGATGAACGGTTGCAGCTTGAAGTAATGAATCATGGCGCCCATGCCGCCGCCGAACAGCGCGCCCAGCAGCAGGACCAGGGCGATCACCGCCAGCGGCGGCCAGTGCGCCACTTGCAGCAGCCAGGCCGAGATCATGGTGGCCAGCGCCAGCACCGAGCCGACCGACAGGTCGATGCCGCCGGACAAAATCACAAAGCTCATGCCGATCGCCAGCACCAGCAGGAAGGCGTTATCGATCAGCAGATTCAGGATCACCTGGACCGACAGCAAGCCCGGATACACGGCGCCGCCGATGCCGAGCATGGCCAGCAGCAGGACGACCGTGACCAGCGGCGTAAAGTAAGGCGACTTCATGCAGTCCTCGCACGCGAAAACAATTGTTTGAACTCCGCCGATTGCGACAGGCAAACGAGGAACACGACCACCGACTTGACCACCATGTTCACTTCCGGCGGCACGCCGAGCGAGTAGATGGTGTAAGTTAAGGTCTGGATGATGAGCGCGCCGATCACGCTGCCGACCAGGCTGAACTTGCCGCCGGCGAGCGAGGTGCCGCCCAGGGTGACGGCCAGGATGGCGTCGAGTTCGAGCAGCAGGCCGGCATTATTGGCGTCGGCGCTTTTGATATTCGAGCTGATCATCAGCCCGGCCAGGCCGGCGCAGGCGGCGCAAAACACGTACACGAAGATCATCAGCGAGGCCGTCTTCAGGCCCGCCAGGCGCGCCGCCACCGGGTTGATGCCGACCGCCTGGATGAACAGGCCGAGCGCGGTCTTGCGCATCATCAGCGCGATGACCGCGAACACCAGCGCCACCACGGTCAGCGAAAACGGCAGGCCGGCAAAATAGCCGCCGCCGAGGAAAAAGAAGGGTTCGTAGTAGACCGTGACGATCTGTCCATCGGTGAGCAACTGCGCCAGTCCCCGGCCCGCCACCATCAGGATCAGGGTGGCGACGATCGGCTGCAAACCCAGCGCCGAGACCAGCACCCCGTTCCACAGCCCGCACAGGAGGGCCGCGCCGATGGCGGCCGCCATGGCCCAGACCAGCGGCGTTTCGGCTTGCGGACCGCCGCCGATCAGCATGGCCGCCACCGTGCCCGACAGCGCCACCACCGCGCCCACCGAAATATCGATGCCGCGCGTGGCGATCACCAGGGTCATGCCGAGCGCGGCCAGCATGAGCGGGGCGGCGCGGTTGACGATGTCGATCAGGCTGCCGTACAGGTGGCCATCCTTGATGGAGACGTGAAAGAAACCGGGGATGGCGACCAGGTCGATCAACAGCAGCACCGCCAGCGCCGCCAGCGGGCGCAACAGCGGATGGCGCAGCAGCGACGCCAGCGCCGGCGTGGCGTTTTCTTTTGCGGCGGCCTGGACCGGTGCGGCCATCATGCCGCTTCCCCGGCGATCACTTGCAGCACGGACGTGTCGTCCAGTTCGCCGCGCTGGTATTCGCCGCAGGCCTTGCGATCACGTAGGACGACCAGGCGGTCGCTACAGCGCAAAACTTCGGGGAGTTCGGAGGAGATGAACAGAATTGCCATCCCTTTACGACAAAGTCCACTCACGTAATCCATGATTTCCTGTTTGGCGCGCACGTCGATGCCGCGCGTTGGTTCGTCGAGGATCAGCATCGCCGGCTTGGTTACCAGCCAGCGCGCCAGCAGCACTTTCTGCTGGTTGCCGCCCGACAGAGAACCAATCGGCGTGTCGATATCGGCCGTTTTAATGCCCAGCCACTTCACATAATCGCGCGCCAGCGCCTCTTGTTGATGCAGCGGAATGGCGCGCAGCATGCCGGCGCGCGCCTGCAAGGCCAACATCATGTTTTCGCGTACCGACAGCTCGAGAATGGCGCCTTCGTGCTTGCGGTCTTCGGAGCAAAAGCCGATGCCCGCTTCGATGGCGTCGCGCGGCGAAGCGAAGGGGTGGCTGCGCTCGCCGATGCGCAGCGTTCCGCTGTCGGCCTTGTCGGCCCCGAACAGCAGGCGCGCCGCTTCGGTGCGGCCGGAACCGAGCAGTCCGCACAGGCCCAGCATTTCGCCGGCGCGGATATCCAGGTCGAGCGGCGCCAGCGCGCCCTTGCGTCCCAGGCCACGCGCTTGCATCAGGACGGCTGGCGGTTCCTGGGCGGCGCCAGGATGCACCAGCTCGGCCGGATGCTCGCTGGCGTCGGGCGCACCGACCATCTTGTTCACCAGCGCCAGGCGCGACAGCTCGGCGCAGGCGTACTCGCCCTCGCGCTCGCCGTTGCGCATGACGGTGATGCGGTCCGAAATCGCGTAGGTCTGGTCCAGGAAATGGGTCACGAACAGGATCGCCATGCCCTGGTCGCGCAGTTTGCGCAGCACACGGAACAGCAACTGCACTTCGGCTTCGTCGAGGCTGGAGGTTGGCTCGTCGAGAATCAACACCCGCGCGGAAATATTGAGCGCGCGCGAAATCGCCACCATCTGCCGGATCGCCAGCGGAAAGCTGGACAACTGGGCGCGCACGTCGATGCGCACTTCCAGCTGTTCCAGCAGCCTGGCCGCCTGCGCGCGCATGCCGCCCCAGTCCACCATGCCGAACTTGCGCGGATAGCGGCCGATGAAGATATTCTCGGCCACCGACAGGTTCGGGCACAGATTGACTTCCTGGTACACCGTGCTGATGCCCAGGCGCTGCGCATCCTGGGTCGAGCCGGGGCGGATTTCCCGCCCTTCCATGACAATGGTGCCGCTGTCGGGCGCGTACACGCCGGTCAGCACCTTGATCAAGGTGGACTTGCCGGCGCCGTTCTGGCCCATCAGGGTGTGGATTTGCCCCGCATACAGGGTCAGGCCCACATCGCTGAGCGCCTTCACGCCGGGAAACTGCTTGCTGATGCCGTGCAGCTCCAGCACCGGAGCGGCGGCGTTCGGTGCCTTGATCATGGCCGGGCCTAGTATTTGCGGTTCGGCAGTTCCTTGGCAGCCACTTCAGCCGGGAACACGCCCTCGACCGTTGTGATGCGCTTCGGCACAGGTTTACCGGCCACGACATCGCGCGCGATCGACATCAGTTGCGGCCCGAGCAGCGGGCTGCACTCGACGGTGACGTTCATCTTGCCGGCGATCATAGCCTGGAACGCGCCTTTGACGCCGTCGATCGAAATGACGAGGATATCGACGCCCGGTTTCAGGCCGGCTTCTTCGATGGCCTGGATGGCGCCGATGGCCATGTCGTCGTTATGCGCGTAGAGCACCTGGATATCCTTGCCCTGCGCCTTGAGGAAGGCTTCCATCACTTCCTTGCCCTTGGCGCGGGTAAAGTCGCCGGTCTGGGAACGGGTGATTTTCAGCTTGGGATTGGCGGCGATGACTTCGGCAAAGCCGTTCTTGCGGTCGATGGCCGGTGCGGAGCCGACGGTTCCCTGCAATTCAACGATGTTGAAGGTACGATCGGGCGTTTTGGCGGCACGTTCGACCAGCCAGCGAGCGGCGCGGCGGCCTTCTTCCACGAAATCGGAACCGATGAAAGCGGCGTACAGGGTCGGATCGGTGACGTTGACAGCACGATCGGTGAGGATGACCGGGATTTTGGCGGCTTTGGCTTCGCGCAGCACGGTTTCCCAACCGGATTCAACGACCGGCGAGAAGGCGATGACATCGACGCGCTGGGCAATGAAGGAGCGGATCGCCTTGACCTGGTTTTCCTGGCGCTGCTGGGCGTCGGCAAATTTGAGGTTGACGCCTTCCTTCTTGGCCGCGTCCTTGATCGAAATGGTGTTGGCGGTGCGCCATTCGCTTTCGGCGCCGACCTGGGAAAAGCCGATGGTCAGCGGTTTGGCGGCCAGCGCCGGGAAAGCGGCGAAAGCGCCGAGCAATGCGGTGGCCAGAACGGCCCTGCGGGTGATGTTCATGTTTGTCTCCTGTTTATTAGGGGGTGGAATTCGGGACTCCTTTTTATTGCCCTATCTTATGAGAAAGTCACATAGTCATCCAATCAATTTTTTGATCGATGTGATATCGAAATTGGTATCGACTTGGAGCGTTACTTTCACCGCCGTCGTTCCCGCGCAGGCGGGAATCCCAGTTTGTCGAACCGTTGGTGGCTACTCCACGAACTTGGGTTCCCGCCTGCGCGGGAACGACGGGGTGGATCAAAGGCTTCGCAATAAGCGGACGCCATACAACCCTCCAGCCAACGAACCGGGCTTTGCAACAAACTTCACGACCAGCTTGCCGCCTGAGACAGCCACGATGGACTTCGGAATCGCAACATCGCGCGTGTATATTTCCTGTCCCGGAGACGCCTCGAGGTCAAGCGATGCAACCGTCTCGCCATTGACCAGTACATCGAACTTGCGCCCGGCGTCGAGGGCAGATATTCCACCGTGCTCGCTGCGCAGCATGGTGTGCATCTGTTCGGGTGTCAGCGCGGCGATGAGCTTCAAGGCCCAGTCCGACAGTGCGATCAGCATGCTGCGTGCGTCGTCGTTGCAGGCGTAGCGACAGGCATCGCGCAAGCCGCCATCAGCGCCGCCGCCAGGAAATGTCGTTTCATGACCGCCTTATTGTTGCTTGCTCTGGTAGCGATTCAAGTCTTGCGGGTCGACTGTGGGCCAGCCGTCCTTGTCCCACTTGATGTCGAGAATCTTGAGCTTTTGCAGGTAGTTGTCGGCGGTTTCGTAGGCATGCATGACCAGCAAGTCCTTGCCGTCGATGGTGTAGGCGCTGTTGTGGCCGACGCCTTTCCATTGCGCGTTGCCGTCGATGAGCAAGGAGCCGCCGCCCCTGGCCATGTCCTTGCCGCTGCGGTCGAGGTAGGGGCCGGTGACCTGTTTCGAGCGGCCCATGACCACGTGGTAAGTGCTCGCTTCCTTTTTGCAGCACAGGCCCCAGGAGACGAACAGGTAATAGTAGCCGTTCTTTTTGAGGATGTGCGGGGCTTCGATTTCGGCCGGGCCGGCTTCTTCCTCGGGCACGCCGGCCGGGCGCGTGCGCTGGGCGATGGTGTGCCAGGCTTGCGGCTCGGCCAGGCGCGTGCGCGAGGCGTCCAGCTTGACCATCTTGATGCCGCTCCAGAACGAGCCGAACGACATCCAGGGCGTGCCGCTGCTGTCGTCGACGATGTTGGGGTCGATGGCGTTCCAGTTGTCGCGGCCGGGGATCGATTGCAGGACCATGCCCTGGTCTTGCCATTGGTAGTTAGCGGCGCGCGGGTTCAGGGTGGCGTTGGTGGTCACGCCGATACCGGAGGTGTTTTTGCCGAAGCCGGAGACGGAATAGTAGAGGTAGTATTTGCCGTCGTGGAAATAGACATCCGGCGCCCAGATGTGGTCGTTGAAGCTGGGGGCGGCCTGTTTGGCCCAGGTGGGTTGGCCCGGGAAGACGCGGCCTTCTTCCTTCCAGTTGCGCATGTCTGGCGAACTGTAGAAGGTGATGCCGGGGCCGGTGCTGAACAGGTAGAAGGTATTGCCTTCCTTGGCCATGACGGGGTCGTGGACGCTGACTTGTTTGGCATGGGCGGCGGTGGTGAAGAGCAGGCTGGCGGCGCAGAGAAGAGATGGGATCAGTGACTGCATAGTAATCTCCGAATGAACAACTTCCCGTCGTTCCCGCGCAGGCGGGAACCCAAGTTAGTACCGTAGTCACAGGCGGCGCTACGTACTTGGGTTCCCGCCTGCGCGGGAACGACGAGGTTTGAGACTGAGGGAAAAGGAAGCTGGTTACCCTTCCAGCGCCACCACCACAACCGCTTTCGCCGGCACCGTCACCGTCAGTTTACCGCCACTCGCCTTGGCACTGAACGGCGCCGGTTTGATGGCCTGCGGGTTCTGGAAGGTGTTGTGCGCGTCCATGGCTGTTGCCGTCAGCACGCGGCCAGTCGCCGCAGCCAATTGTTTACCCGACACATTCACCACCACATCAGCCGGCTTGCCCGGATTGGTGTTGACCAGCGACAGATACAGCTTGCCATCCTTGGCGCGCGCCGCCGATGCGCTGATACCCGGAATGGTGGTCTCGCCCAAGGTGTACGCCGTATCGTCCACCACCGTCACCGGCAACGAGGTCGCGTCCTGGAACGGCACATACATGTGGAAGGCGTGATAGGTCGGGGTCAGGAGCATCTTGTCCTTTTCCGTCAGAATCATGGCCTGCAGCACATTGACCATCTGCGCAATATTGGTCATGTGAACGCGGTCGGCGTGCTGGTGGAAAATGTTGAAGTTGAGCGCAGCCACCACCGCATCGCGCAAGGTGTTCTGCTGGTACAGGAAGCCGGGCGTGGTGCCGGTTTCCACGTCGTACCAGGTGCCCCACTCATCCACGTACAAGCCGATTTTCTTCTCCGGATCATTCTTGTCCAGCACGGCGATGTTGTTCTTGATCATCGAATCGATTTTCAAGGTATTCGCCAGGGTCGAGATCCAGTGTGGCTCGGCAAAGCCGGTGGCTGCGCCCTTGCCTTCCCACTTGCCGGTCGGGATGGTGTAGTAGTGGAAGCTGATGGCCGAGGTCTGCCCCTTGGCGTTCTTGCTGATCACATCGGTCCATTTGGTGTCATGATCGTTGCCGCCGCTGGCGATCATCAGGGGCCGGCTTTCCTTCGGCGCCTTGAGCATCGTTTCGTAATTCTTGTACAGATTGGTGTAGTGCTCAGGCGTCATGTTGCCGCCGCAACCCCAGGCCTCGTTGCCGATGGCGAAGTACGCGACCTTGAACGGCTTCTCGTGCCCATTCTTGCGGCGCAGGTTGGCCAGGCTCGATTTGCTGTCAGAGGTCATGTATTCGACCCAGTCCGCCATTTCCTGCACGGTGCCGGAACCGAGATTACCGTTGACGTAGGCGTCGGCGCCCAGCAGGTCGACCAGATCGAAGAATTCGTGGGTGCCAACGGCGTTGCTCTCTTCCACCCCGCCCCAGTTGGTGTTGACCTTGACCGGACGCTTGGCGCGCGGGCCGACGCCGTCTTTCCAGTGGTATTCATCGGCGAAGCAGCCGCCCGGCCAGCGCACCAGCGGCACGTGCAGTTGTTTCAAGGCGCCGATGACGTCGTTGCGCCAGCCTTTGGTGTTGGGGATGTTGGAACTGGTGCCGACGTACATGCCTTCGTAGATGCCGGTGCCGAGGTGTTCGGCGAACTGGCCGTAGACATTCTTGTTGATGACCGGACCGGGCTTGCCGGCGTCGATGGTCACGTTGACCGCGGCGAACGCCGGCCACGCGCTGACGGTCACCAGGCTGATGGCGGCGATGCTGCGTTTGATGATGTGCATGTTTGTCTCCTGAATCTTTTTTATTGTAGGTAGTGTCTTAAATCCAGCCGGCATCGACTACGAAATCCTGGCCGGTGCACATGGCGCTGTCGTCCGAGGCGAGGAACAGGATCATGGCCGCGACGTCGTCGGGCATCAGCGGGCCGGGCAGGCATTGGTTGCGCTTGATGTCGGCCTTGCCGGCTTCATCGACCCACAGGTCGAGCTGGCGCTGGGTCATGACCCAGCCGGGCGTGACTGTGTTGACGCGGATGCCATGGGCGCCGAAGTCGCGCGCCAGGCCGCGCGTGAGGCCGACGGTGGCCGCCTTGGTGGCGGTGTAGACCGGGTAGCCGCCGTTCTTGGCGTGCCAGGACATGGAGCCGACGTTGATGATCGAGCCGGCGCCCTTTTTCTTCATGCCGGCCAGGACCGACTGGCAGGTGAAGAACATGGGGCGCTGGTTGATGGCGATGCGCTGGTCGTAGAACGCGACGCTGACGTCTTCGGTCTGGTGGCGCTGGTCGTTGGCGGCGTTGTTGACCAGGATGTCGAAATCGCCCAGTTGCGCGGCCAGTTCGGCCATGGTCGCTTGCAGGGCAGGGATATCGGTGATGTCGCAGTGGCGAAACAGCGGTGCGGGGGCGCCGGATTCGGCCACGCGCAGGCACAGCGCTTCGCTGGCGTCGCGCACGATGTCGACAAAGGCGACCTGCGCGCCCTGGGCGGCGAAGGACGCGACCAGCGACTCGCCGATGCCGGTGCCGCCGCCGGTGATGAAGACCCGCTTGCCTGAGAGGCTTGGGTAGGTGGCTGATTTTTTCATGGTGTCTCCAACGTTTTTATGTCGTCGTCCCCGCGATTTCCACCGTCGTTCCCGCGTAGGCGGGAACCCAAGTTCGTTGACCAGCCTATTGCTACGGTGCGAACTTGGATCCCCGCCTGCGCGGGGATGACGGAGCTGGATTTAGCGGGAGCGCCTGCGCGAGGGCTACGCTGCTTAATCCTTCGTCAGCGCCCCATCCCGGCGGCGCCATACGCCCGCATTGACATCGCGCAGCACTTCCGGCAGCAAACCCTGCGCCAGGTTCTGGTAGCACACCGGCCGCAAAAAGCGCTGGATCGCCGCCGTGCCCACCGAGCTGCTGCGCCCGTCCGACGTGGCCGGGAACGGTCCGCCATGCACCATTGCGGTCGATACTTCCACGCCGGTCGGCATGCCATTGGCCAGAATCCGCCCCACCTTGCGCTCGAGCACAGGCAGCAAGGCACGCACCAGTTCGGTATCGCCCTCGTCCATCTGCACGGTCGCGGTCAGCTGCCCTTCCAGGCCCTCGGTAATGGCGCGCATTTCTTCAACGCTGTCGCACGCGACCAGCAGCGACGCCGGTCCGAAAATTTCGCCATGCAGCGCCTGTTCGCCCAGGAAGGCCTTGCCGCTGGTGCGGAACAGCGCGGGGCCGCCCTTGCCTTCCGCGTGCGTCGCTTCTTTCAAGGAATCGACCGCCTCATGCTGCGCCAGCTTGTGCACGCCGCTCTGGTACGCCGAGGCGATGCCCGCCGTCAGCATCGTCCCGGCGTCGATACCCGATAAGGCCTGCGCTGCCTTCTCCGCAAAACGGTCGAAATCCGGCCCTTTCAAACCCAGCACGAGGCCGGGATTGGTGCAGAACTGGCCGACGCCCATGGTCATCGATCCGGCAAAGGCGGTGGCGATCTGCTCGCCGCGCGCGGCCAGCGCCGCTGGCATCAGGTAAAACGGATTGATGCTGCTCATTTCCGCATACACGGGAATCGGCTGCGCACGCGCGGCGGCCACGGCCATCAGCGCTTGTCCGCCCGAACGCGAGCCGGTAAAACCAACCGCCTTGATAGACGGATGCGCCACCAGGCCCTGGCCGATGCCGTTGCCGGTGCCCGTCAACAGGGCGAACACGCCTGCCGGCAACTTGCACAGTGCAATCGCCTTGACCACGGCGCGCGCCACCAGCTCGGACGTGCCGGGATGGGCGGAGTGGGCTTTCAGCACGACCGGGCAGCCGGCGGCCAGCGCGGCGGCGGTATCGCCACCGGCAACCGAAAACGCCAGCGGGAAGTTACTTGCCGCGAACACGGCAACGGGACCGAGGCCGATCATGCGCAGGCGCAGGTCGGGACGCGGCAGCGGCTGGCGCTCCGGCAAGGCGCTGTCGATCCGCACATCGGCCCACGACCCTTCGCGCAGCAGGTCGGCGAACAGTTTCAGCTGGCCCATGGTGCGGCCGCGCTCGCCTTCGAGACGGGCGCGCGGCAGGCCGGATTCGGTCATCGCACGCACGATCAGTTCGTCACCGAGTTCCAGGATCTGGGCCGCGATGGTTTCCAGGAAGGTCGCGCGGGCCTCGTTGCTGGTCGCGCGGAAGGGATCGAAGGCCGCTTCCGCCAGGCGACACGCTTCGTCGATCTGGGCGGCGTCGACCATGTGGAAGGACGGTTCGATCGGCTCGCGCGTGGACGGGTCGAACGCCTGGAAGGAGCCGCCGTTGCCGCGGACTGCGTGTCCGCCGATCAGTGCTTCACCGGTAATGGTCATAAAGCGTTCACTTTCGTAAAGGTGGATTGCTGACGGTCGAGGCGGTTGCGCAGGGCCGGGCCGAACACCGGAGATTCGATCTCGAACGTTTCGCCGGCCAGGACCGTGATGTTGTCGGCCACGCTCAGGGTGGCGGTGCCGAAGAAATGGATGTGGACGTCGCCGGCGCGGTTGAACAGGCCGTACTTGAAGTGGTGGTATTCCAGGTTGGCGATGGAGTGCGACATATTCTGCTCGCCGCTGACAAACGCCTTTTCCCAGCGCACGGCGCCATCGGCGGCGATGATGCGCGAGGTGCCGGCCACGTGGGCGGGCAGTTCGCCCACCAGCAGCGCCGGGCCGAGGCCACAATTGCGCAGCTTGGAGTGGGCCAGGTACAGGTAATTCTGGCGCTCGGTCACGTGGTCCGAGAACTCGTTGCCGATGGCGTAGCCGAGGCGGTGCGGCTGGCCGTCGTCGCCGATCAGGTACAGGCCGGCGATTTCGGGCTCTTCGCCGCCATCGAGGGCGAACTCGGGCATCTGCAAGGGCTGGCCGCTGGCGCGCACCACCGAGCCGTCGCCCTTGTAGAACCATTCCGGCTGCACGCCGCGCGCGCCGGCGGTGGGCTTGCCGCCTTCCACGCCCATGCGGAACATTTTCATGCTGTCGCTCAGGGTCTCGACGTCGCCGCCGATTTTCTTGTGCATGGCGTCGCGCGTATCGGCGCTGCCGAGGTGGGTGAGGCCGGTGCCGGTGACGTAGCAGTGAGCGGCATCGAGATGGTCGAGCGGCGCCAGCAGGCGGCCGGCGCTCGCCACGGCTTCGTAGGAATGGGTTTCCGCGCCGATGGCGGCGCTGGCCAGCTCGGCCAGCCTGGTCTTGCCGGCAATGGCTTGTTGCGCCAGGGCGTAGGTGCTGGCGTAGCCGTCGACGACGCGCAGTTGGTCTTGCTCAAGCACGGCAACGCGGCGGGCGCCGGCTTCATTGGTAAATTGGACGAGTAACATGGTTTGTCTCCGTGTACATCAGCGGTGTCAGGTCTGACATTCGGACACGGGCTCATCGGCAAAGCCGATGAGCCCGTGTCCGAATGTCAGACCTGACACCGCCGCTGAAGTTAATGGGAATGGCGTGGCACGGCCGAGCCGCGACTGCCGAGCAGGAAGTCGAAGTCGCAGCCTTCATCAGCCTGCAGCACGTGGTCGATGTAGAGCTTCTGGTAGCCGCTCTTGGCCACCGGCGCTTGCGATCCGGCACGGGCGGCCAGGCGGCTGGCCATTTCTTCATCGGAAATGTCCAGGTTCAGGCTGCCGTTGTGGCAGTCGAGCGCGATGAAGTCGCCATCCTGCACGATGCCGAGCGGTCCGCCCGCCATCGCTTCCGGCGCCACGTGCAGCACCACGGTGCCGTAAGCGGTGCCGCTCATGCGCGCGTCCGAGATGCGCACCATGTCGGTCACGCCCTGGGCCAGCAACTTGGGCGGCAAGCCCATGTTGCCAACTTCCGCCATGCCCGGATACCCCTTCGGCCCGCAATTTTTCATCACCAGGATCGAGTCGGCATCGACATCGAGGTCGGGGTCGAGGATGCGGCTCTTGTAGTGCTCGAAATCTTCGAAGACGACCGCCTTGCCGCGGTGTTTCATCAGGTGCGGCGAGGCGGCCGACGGCTTGAGCACGGCGCCGCGCGGCGCCAGGTTGCCGCGCAGGATGCAAATGCCGCCATCCTCGATCAGCGGCTTGGCCAGCGGACGGATCACCTCGTCGTCGTAGATCGGTGCTTCTTCGCAGTTCTGCCACAGGCTCTTGCCGTTGACGGTCAGCGCATCCTTGTGCGGCAGAAGGTTGCCTTCGCCCAGGCGGCGGATAGCGCCCGGCAGGCCGCCGGCGTAGTAAAACTCTTCCATCAGGTAGCGCCCGGACGGCAGCAGGTCGACGATGGTGGGGGTGCCCTTGCCGATCGCGGTCCAGTCTTCCAGCTCGAGCGGCACGCCGATGCGCCCGGCAATCGCTTTCAGGTGGATCACGGCGTTGGTCGAGCCACCGATCGCGGCGTTGACCTTGATCGCGTTTTCGAACGCTTCACGCGTGAGGATCTTGGACAGGCGCAAGTCTTCCTGCACCATCTCGACGATGCGGATGCCCGACATATGCGCCAGTACGTAGCGGCGCGAATCGACGGCGGGAATGGCGGCGTTGTGCGGCAGCGAAGTGCCGAGCGCTTCCGCCATGCAGGCCATGGTCGAGGCCGTACCCATGGTGTTACAGGTACCGGCCGAGCGCGACATGCCGGACTCGGCGGACATGAACTGGTGCAGCGTGATGGTGCCGGCCTTCATCTGTTCGTGCAACTGCCAGACGGCGGTGCCGGAACCGATGTTCTTGCCGTTAAGCTTACCGTTGAGCATCGGACCGCCGCTGACGACGATGGTCGGCAGGTCGACGCTGGCCGCGCCCATCAAGAGGGCCGGGGTGGTCTTGTCGCAGCCGACCAGCAGCACCACGGCATCCATGGGATTGCCGCGAATCGATTCTTCCACGTCCATGCTGGCCAGGTTGCGGGTGAGCATGGCGGTCGGGCGCAGGTTCGATTCACCGTTGGAAAACACAGGGAACTCGACCGGGAAACCGCCGGCTTCGAGGATGCCCTTCTTGACGTGTTCGGCCAGTTGGCGAAAGTGGGCGTTGCAGGGAGTCAGTTCGGACCAGGTGTTGCAGATGCCGATGATCGGCTTGCCTTGAAACTCGTGGTCGGGGATGCCCTGGTTCTTCATCCAGCTGCGGTACATGAAACCGTTTTTATCCTGGGTGCCGAACCACTCCGCGGAGCGCAATTTCGGCTTTTTCGTCTCAGACATGTATTCCTCCTGGTTATTCTGATGCCGTCTCGAACTCATGTCGTCGTTCGGCAGCGATAGAGGGAATACTAAAGATTCTTGGGATGCCTTTCCAATCACTTTTTTGGCGATAGTGATATCTGAATTGGTATCAATCCCCTGCGAATAGCCTTGGATTGATTTCAGCTTTTGCATTGTTTGTTTTCTTTGTCCTGGCGGGATAGACTGGGGCCTACGACATCAGCCCACGGAGCTGACATGAGCAATACTTCCACGGGTGTTCCCCCAAAGGCGAAAATTCACGCCCGAAAGCCGCTCGCAAGCGGGGCACAAATGCTGGCTGACGCAGTTGCCACGTTTGCCGATCCGGTACTTTCAAAAGACCAACAACGACGCACCTGGTTTACGCCGGCATATCAAAGGATCGCGCTCGCGGTCCCCCAAGAAAAACGTCTCGCAATTTTTCGGGAAATGAAGAAGGAACTGTCGGAATTGATCGCATCGCTCCAGGCCGATCAGCCAACAGCCACGAACGACGCCAGCGAGGGGCGTTTGCTCATGGAGGAACTGCGGCGCCAGGAACGCGCCAGGCGCATGGCGGACGTCAAGGCTGGGCGACTCATATCGTCGTCGACCTTGCGCGAGCGACTGGGGATGACTGCGCAGGCTCTCGGTGCGGCCGTCAGGGCGAAACGCATGTTCAGCGTCAATGGTCCGGAAGGCGAGCGGCTGTATCCCGCTTTCTTTGCGGACCCAAAGTACGAGCATCGCGATCTGGAGACCATATCAAAGGCCCTTGCGGACCTGTCTGGCAGCATAAAATTTGCCTTCTTCACCACCCCGAGTATTTCCTTGGGAAATAGGCGGCCACTGGATGTGATACCAACCCGGATGGATAGAATATTGTCACTGGCGCAGGGCCTGGTGGAAGAATAAGGATGACGGCCGCTCCGCTGAGTTCGCCTTCCGCATCTTTTTTCAAGCAACGACTACACCTGAAACGCGTGCAGCCATCCATGCTTGTGCGTGTGTCAGGGCACACTTCCGGTGAGCCCTACTTCGGGCGGTCCGGTGCGAATCGTTTCGACGATCCCGATTCAGGCTCCCCGACAGCTTTCGGCACATGCTACTTTGGCGAAGGCTTACTTGTCGCAGTGGCCGAAACATTGCTGCACGATGTGAGGCCAAAAAACGGTAGGTATTACATTGTTGCGGACCGCATAGAGTCACGCTTTGTACTCAGCTTTGCGGGCGCGCCATTGATGCTTGCCGACTTCACCGGCGCCGCTTTGAAAAGACTTGGCCTGCATGCGGGATTTTCAGGGACTGCCTCATATAAAAAGACCCAACGATGGTCCAAAGCCATTCACGACCATCCTGCCCATGTGGATGGATTCGTCTACATGGCACGCCATCTCAACACGGGACGGGCATTCGTATTGTTCGACCGGGCGAAGCCAAAAATTCACCTTGATGGCGCTCTGGCGCTGCCATTGCACCCGGAAGTGAGACGCGTCGCTATCGAGCTGGGGATAAAGAGCGCATAACGATCACACGAACAGGAACGTAGAGTCATGTAGCCTCGCCCCGGTCAGGCCCACCGAGAGCTAACGATCAACAGACAAACCGGCTCTCCGGCAAGCCGCGCACGCCCGGCACCGTCCCCGTGAACAGCCCGCCATCGGCATCCCCCGGATTGGCCAAGCCCACCCGCGCGCTGGTCGCGTACAGCTGGTCGAGCAGCGCCCCGCCGAACGCCACGCAACTTGGCTGGCTGGCCGGCAACGCCACAGTGCGGTCGACGGCGCCGTCCGGCGCATAGCGCACCAGCTTGCCCGCGCCCCACTGGGCGTTCCACAGATACCCGCGCGCATCGACGCACGAGCCGTCCGGCTCGCCCTCACCTTCGACCTGCGCAAACACGCGCAAGTTCGACAGCGCTCCGCTGACCACGTCGTAGTCGCAGCAACGGATCACCCGCTGCGGCGAATCGCAGTAGTACATGGTGGCGCCGTCGGGACTGAAACAGATGCTGTTGGCAATCGCCGCATGCGGCAGCGGCAGGCGCTCCAGGCGCAAGTCGCGGTTGAGCCGGTAAAAGCCGCCGATCGGCAGGCGCGGCTCGACTTCGTTGAAGGTGCCGAACACAAAACGCCCCTGCCGATCGCACCGCCCGTCATTGAGGCGCGTGGTCAACCCGGCCTCGACCTCGCAGACCGGCGTCACCTCCCCGCTCCCGAGCTCGAAAAAAGCCAGCCGCGTCGCCAGCCCGACCAGCAAGCGCTCGTCGTGATCGGTCAGCGCGAACGAGGCCAGCCGCTCCGGCATCGCCCAGCTGCGCGTGACACCCGTGGCCGGATGATGCGCCCACAAGGTGGAGCCGAGGATATCGGTCCAGAACACCCTGCCGCTGCGTTCGCACCACAGCACGCATTCGCCCAGCGCATTTTTCGCGTCGACCATTAACTCAAGCATCATTTCTCCACCGAAAATTTGTATCGGGATACGGTCGCATATTCTTCACCGGGGCGCAAGATGGTATTCGGAAATGCGCTTTGGTTGGGCGAATCGGGAAAGTGCTGGGGTTCGAGGCAAAAGCCGCTGCGATAGCCATAGGCCTGGCCCTTGCCCGTCAAGCTGCCGTCGAGGAAATTGCCGCTGTAAAATTGCACGCCCGGTTCCTCGGTGAACAGTTCGAGCACCCGGCCCGAGACCGGCTCGTGCGCACGCGCGGCCAGGGTCATCGCCCTGGGGGCCGGTTTGTTGAGCACGAAATTGTGATCGTAGCCGCTGCCGTGGCGCAGTTGTTCATCTTCAATACCGATGCGCTCGCCAATCGGGTGCGGCGTGCGAAAGTCGAACGCGGTGCCGGCCACCGGCGCCAGTTCCCCGGTCGGAATCAGGGTGCTGTCGATCGGCGTGTAGGCGTCGGCGTCGATCCGCAGCAGATGGCCGAGAATGTCGCCCTGGCCCGCCAGGTTGAAGTACGCGTGCTGGGTCAGGTTGACCGGCGTCGCCTTGTCGGTCACCGCGTCGAACGTCACCACCAGCTCGTCGCCGGCCGTCAGCTCGTATACCACGGTCACGTCGAGCGTGCCGGGATAGCCCTGCTCGCCGTCACGGCTGCGGTAGATCAAGGTCAGGCCGACCGAATCGCCTTCCTGGAAGGGGATCGCGCGCCACAGCACGCGGTGGTAGCCCTGCTCGCCGCCGTGCAGGTGGTGCGTGCCGTCGTTGGCGGGCAGTTGCACCACCTGGCCGTCGAGCGTGAAGCGGCCGTCGCGCAGGCGGTTGCCGTAGCGCCCGATCAGGGCGCCGAAGTACGGCGACTCTTTCACATACGGCGCCAGCGTGTCGAAGCCGAGCGTGATGTCGGCCAGCGCGCCGTGGCGGTCGGGCGTGTGGATTTCGGTGATGATGCCGCCGAAATCGGTGATCTTCAGCAGCAGCCCGTTTGGATTGGTCAGTGTGAACAAGGTGGCCGCCCTGCCGTCGGGCAGGTGGCCGAATGCGGATTGCGTGATGCTCGCTTGCACGGTGCTTCCTCGTTAAGGTGGCTCAGGCGATTGACGGGCGTCCGAACACGGGCATGCCCTGCTCGTCCCATCGTAATGGCTTGACGAAAGTATGGCGGTCGGGGTTCCACAGGGGGTCGCCGACAATCTCGGTGTAGGTACGAGCATGGTACACCAGCATCACGGTGTCGCCATCCTCGGCATAGGTAAAACTGTTGTGGCCCGGACCGTAGATACCGTGCTCGTAGCAGGTTTGCAGCACCGGCTCGGCCAGCTTGGTCCACGATGCCGGATTGAGCAGGTCGGCGTTCTCGTCGGCCCACAGCAGGCCCATCGCGTAGTTCTCGTCGGTGGCGCTGGCCGAGTAACTGATGAAAATCTTGCCGTTGCGCTTGATGACGGAGGGGCCTTCGTTAACCCAGAAGCCACGGATTTCCCAGTCGAATTCGGGTTTGCTGAGCATGACCGGCGGCCCGCCAAGCTGCCATGGCGTGGCCATCGGCGCGATGTACAGGTTGGAGTTGCCTTCGATCGCCTCGTCCTTCTGCGCCCACAGGTAGTACAGCACGCCGTCATGGGTGAAGGTGGTGGCGTCGAGACAGAAGGTGTCGATGCCGCTGTCGACTTGCCCCATGAATTCCCACTCGCCTTCGAGCGGGTTGGGATTGGTGTTGCGCACGGCGTACATGCGGTGCTGGAACAGCTTGTGTTTGATCTCGCGGCTCGGGGCGGCGGCAAAGTAGACGTACCACGCGCCCTGGTTGAAGTGAATTTCCGGCGCCCACAGCAGTTCGCTGTACGGTCCGGCATCCGGCTTGCGCCATACATCGATTGCGGGCGCGCCTGGCAATTCCGCAATGGTGCGCGCTCGGCGCACTTCGATGCGGTCGTATTCCGGCACCGAGGCCGTGAAATAGTAATAGCCGTCGCTGTGCTTGTAAATGAACGGATCGGCGCGTTGCGCGATCAGGGGGGACAGTGTCTGCATGGTCATTGGGTTTGCTTAAGCGGGTCTGGTAAATTACGTGGTGGCGAAGCCGGCGCTGCGCAGGTCGGTCTTGACCTCGTCGTAGTAGCTGTCGGTGATGCGGTACTTGAACATCAGCACGCCCATCAGGAAGTGGAAGAAGCCGGGGATGACGGTGAGCATCAAGGCGATGCCGCTCAGCGCCAGCGGGCTTTGCGCCTGGTTCGGCACATACTGGAAATAGGTCAGCAGCAGCCCGACCATGCCGCCGGCCACCGCCATGCCGGCCTTCTGGCATACCGAAATGCCGCCGAAGGCAAAGCCGGAGACGCGCTTGCCGGTCTTGACCTGGCCGTAGTCGATGGTTTCGGCAATCGCCGACCAGAACACCGGCGCATGCAGGTCGACCACGAACGAGAGCAGGAAGTACAGGATAAACGCGAGCAGCATGTCGCCCGGCTTCACGAACACGTACATCAGCACGCTGATCAGGGCCACCCCAAGCTGGGTGTAGCGGAACAGCTTGACCTTGCAATAGGACTTGGTGATCCAGGTCGAGGCGACCATCGACAGGATCGCGGCCGCCACGCCGGTCGACAAGAACGCCGCCACGGTATCGGTGTCGCCGCCAAGGTAATACATGGCGTAATAGATGGCGACCGAGCCGCGCACCACGTAGCCGACCGTGCCGGTCAGGCACACGCCGCACAGGATCAGCCATTGGTCGTTGCGCATCAGCAGCTTGAACTGTTCCATCAAAGGCTGCCGTTCGACCACGTGCACCACCCTTTCCTTGGTAGTGAACACGCAAAACAGGAACAAGCCGACGCCCATCACCGCCATCAGCGCCATGGCCGACTGGTAGCCGACGGCCAGGTTCCCCGCACCCCATTTGTCCGCCAGCTTGGGCACGATAATGGTCACCATAAAGGCGCCGACCTTGGCGAAGAACAGCCGGTAGCCGTTGGCCGACAGGCGTTCCTGCGGATCGCTGGTCAGTCCGCTGATCAGCGAAATATACGGAATGCCGACCCCGGCCGTCATCAGGGTCATCAGGATGTAGGTCGAATACGCCCACACCAGCTTGGCGTCATAGCCCCAGCCTGGCGTGGTGAACACGAAAAACACGCTCACGCCATAGGGAACGCACAGCCACAGCAGCCAAGGGCGATAGCGCCCGAAGCGCGCCGTGAAGCGGTCGGTCACCTGCCCCATGGCCAGGTCGGCCGCGCCGCCGATGACTTTGACCACCACGAACAGCAGCGCCAGGTGCTCGGTGCGCAAGCCGTAGATATCGGTGTAGAAGAAGGTGATGAGCAGCATCATCGACGAGATCACGACGTTGAGCGCCATGTCGCCGGTGCCGAAGCCCACTTTTTCGAGGGTGGATAATTTCTGGGAATTCTTATCGAGCGTATTCATGCAAACTTTCTCAGCCATACAAGGACAGAAAGCGCTGCGTTCAATTTCCACGCAACGCTTCCGGGACGATCGCCTGACAAACTTACGGGACCTTGAAGAACCGTAGCGAGCGGCTTCAGTTTCGTCCGAGACGCGGAGCCGTACGAAGGTACGGTGAGCATCGCAGGGCGAAAATGATGCCGCGCAGTAGGTTATTCGAGGTTCCCCTACATTTTGTAGCGCAGCGACAGGCCAACCACGCGGTCGTAGCGGCGAATGTCGCGCGGGTTGCTGGCGACGCCATGGTAATCGTGGTACTTACGGTCAAGCAAATTCTCCACGTCCACGGTCACACTCATCGCTTCGCTGATCTTGTAGGAGAGCGAGGCATCCATGGTCTTGATCGGGTCGACGATCAAGTCGAAACCCAGGCCACGGTAGTTGAAGGTGTCGACATACTTGTCGCGCCAGTTGTAGGCCACGCGGCCGGACCAGCCATCGCGCTCGTACAGGCCGACCACGTTGTACGACAGCTTGGACATGCCGACGAACGGTTTGAGCACGCCGCCGGTGTCGGTCAGGTCGCCCTTCATGTAGGTCACGTTCGCTTGCAGGCCGAAGCCGCCCAGCCAGCCCGGCAGCTTGTCGTAGAACTGCTGGTAAGACAATTCCGCGCCCTGCAAGGTGCCCTTGGACATATTGCGCGGCCGGTTCACGTCGTACACGATGCCGTTATAGGTTTCCTTGGTCGAACTGGTGAGGATGTAGTTCTTGAAGTCGTGGCGGAACACGGTGGCCGTGAGCGAGCCGGTCGGGGCAAAATACCATTCTGCCGCGGCATCGAAATTCTTGCCTTCGATCGGTTTCAGGTCCGGATTGCCGCCCGTGCCCACCGCTTGCACGGTGGTGCTCGGCACGTTGTAGGACACGCCCGGATTGAACTGGTCGAAGTTGGCCCGCTGCATGGACTTGCCGGCGGTCAGGCGCGCCTGCACTTCCGGCAAGATCATGGCCTTGAGGGTGGCGTTCGGCAACACGTCGGTCGACGATGGCGTACTCGATACCGGCACGATCACGCCATTCGATTGCGAGTAGCCGCTCAGCACACCCTTGGTCTGCACAACGCGCACCCCGACCGTGCCGTCGACCGGGATGGTCCCGGCCGTAAAACCATACTTGGCCTTGGTGTAGATGGCGTAGGTGGTTTCCTGGTTGTTGAACTGGGACAGCTTGTCTTCCGCCGACTTGCTGCCATCGCCGAACAGTTTGCGCAAGTCGCCGATATGGTCGTGCATGAAGCCCGCGCATGGCGTGACCCACGAAGCCATGCCGTAGTCGCCCGCCATCGGCATCGAATTGCAGGCCAGGCCCGGCACCGAGTTCAATGGAATATTGCCCGGCGCCGGACGGAAGCCGTCCAGCTCGTGCACATAGGCCGCATTGCGTTTGGCGACCCGCACGCCGGTCGAGACGTCCTTGATGAAGCCGTCTTCTTCCGGGGTCCAGGTGGCGTCGGCGCGCCAGTCGGTCGCGCGGCTTTCGGCATGGTTGTGATTGTCGAAGAAGGTGGCGACCCGGTAATTGTTCGGGTTGCTCATGTCGTAACCGGGATAGGAAAACTGCGCTCCCCCATTCACGTAGGTGTTGCCGGTGATGGTAGGCGGCGCCGCCACCAGGTCGACAATCGGAAACTCCTGGCGCACTTTGCTCAGTGTACGCGCCAGCTCGGTCGTCACGCGCCAGGTCGGCGACACGTTCCAGCGCGCACCGATGGCGCCCTGGCTGCCCAGCGAGTAATCGTGCGGCGCCTGGGTCGAGCCGAGCGCGAACGGATTGCTGTTGGTCGATGTCACCGTCTGCACCTGCTTGGTGCCGGGAATCAGGGTGAAGGCGGAATTCTTGTTCAGGCCAAGCGCGCCGACATAGAACTGGCGTTCGGCATCGTGATGGATTTCGGTCGAGATGCCTTCGGCAAAGAATTCGAGGGCCGCGTTCGGGCGCCACTGCAGCGCAACATTGCCGGCCACGCGCTTGCGCTGGCCCTGGTACAGCACATGGCCCAGCTCGTCCGGCGCGGAGATGCCGGCGCCGATGTCGGCCGCGCGGTCCTTCGGCGGCGAATTCCAGGTAATTTCGTCGTGGTAATTGCCATCCTGGTAGGACAAGCCGGCCAGCGCGCCGATCTCGCCGTAGCCGGTTTTCCAGCGGTTCGAGATCATGCCCGACAGGTTGGGATCGTTGGTTTTCGACTTGTCGCGGTTTTCCACGCGCGCCGTGAGGCTCGACGCGAACCCCTTGGCGTCGAACGGACGCGCGGTGCGCACATCGATCACGCCGGCGGTGCCGCCCTCGACCATCTCGGCGCCCTGGGTCTTGTACACGTCCACCCGTTGCAGCATGGCGGCCGGAATGTCGGCCAGGTACAGGCTGCGGCCCTCTTTGCCGGCGGTGAACATTTCGCGGCCGTTGAGCAGGGTCACGAGGCCAGGCAAGCCACGGATGACGACCTCGCGCGCTTCGCCGTTTTCGCGGCGGATCTGCACGCCGGTGATACGACCGAGCATTTCGGCGACATTCTTGTCCGGGAACTTGCCGGCTTCCTCGGCCACGATGGAATCGATCACTTCGTCCGAATTGCGCTTGATGGCCTGGGCGCTCTGGGCTGCCTTGCGCACGCCGGAGACCGTAACCACGCTGGTGGAATCAAGCGCAGTGGCATCCTGCGCCCATACCGAGGCGCCGCTCAGCATGCCGGCGCCGGCCAGGGCCACCACGATCAGCTTCAAGGTCAAGGGGGTGCGGGAAATGGCCGCGACGGGGCCTGGTGCGTGCGATGTCATACGTCTCCTTGGCGTTCTAGTTATATGATTCTTGGGTATTTTTAGCCCTTGAACCGGATAGTAAGGAAAGCCAAAGAATCAATCCAATCATATTTTTCCGGTTTTCGATACCGTTTTCGATATGGCATCGATTACCGCGTCCAGCCCTGCCCCGGCCGCCAGGCGCTCTTTGACTGCCGAGCAACCGATATGGATCTCGGGCGATTGCAGCAGGCTGTGCAGGGCGTCGGCCAGCGTGCGGACGCTGACGCGGTTCGCTTTGAGCGTCAGGCCGGCGTGCATCGCCCTGACGCGTTCGCCGTTGTCGAACTGGTCGTAGGCCATCGGCACGACCAGCTGCGGCGTACCGGCGCGCAAGGCGACGGCCGTGGTGCCGATGCCGCCGTGGTGCACCAGCGCCGCCGCGTCCGGCAGCAAGGCCGCCAGCGGGCAGTAATCCTGCCAGAACGCCGTTGGCGGCAAGTTGGCCGGCACATGCGCCCGGTGCGCCGTCAGGAACACGATGCGCCGGCCGAGCCGCTCCGCCGCCGCCAGTGCGCTGGCAAAGAACGCGGCCGCGTGCATGTTGGCGGTACCGTGGGTGACGATGATCGGGGCGCTGCCGGCGCGCATGAATTGCACGAGGCCCGGCGCAATCGATGCCTCCGGATGCGGATCGTACAGCGGAAAATCGCCGCACAGCAGCGGCGACGGCCAGTCCGGCTGGCGCGCGCCGAACCATTCCGGAAACAGGGTCACCGACAGATCGGGCGCGCTGTACATCTCGTCCATGTAGCTGGATATGGGCGCGCGCCCCTGCGCGCGGCGTATCGCGTTCAGTTCGGGCACGACGACCGGGTTGATGGCCGTGGACTCGACCATGTTCCACAGCCAGCGCCGCACTGTCAGCGGCAGCCAGCCCGGTATCGGGAACGGTCCCAGCACCGGCAAGTCGTGCACCGTGCGCAGGTTCGATGGCGCCAGGTAGGCGGCCACGATCCGGATATCGGGCCGTTCCGCGCGGCGCAGGTCGGCATGCGCCACGGCCAGCGGATGGACCAGCAAGGTGCACGGCTGGTCCGGCGGCAGGGCCGCGACAAAGGCGCGCATCGCTTCCATGCCGTCCCGGATGGCGCGCCATACCACGCCGAAACCGCGCCGCGGATGCCACAGGTCGGGATCGTCCAGGACCACCGGATCGGCCGGCAAGGGATGGCATTCCAGGCCCGCATGACGCACCAGCGGCTCGTGCATCTGGGGCGCGAGGATCGTGACCTTGTGGCCGCGCTCGCGCAGCCCGATCCCGAGCCGCAGGAATGGAAACAGATCGCCGGCCGAGCCGGTGGTGACGACGACAATATGCGGCAAAACGGTCGAATAATCGGACATGGCGTTTCCATAGAGGGGATAGGCGGCGCAAAGCGCCGCTCATCATACAGCGTCGCTCAGCTGCCCAGCTGCGGCCATTTGCGCTATCCTGCCTGGATTCTCTTCACTCAATGTACAAGGAATCGTCATGCGTTTCAGCCTCTCCCGCCCGCTGCTCGGCACCACGGCATTGCTGGCCGTATTAACCCTGCCGGTGAGCGGCGCCAGCGCCGCGCCGGCCGCCAGCACCGCACCGGCCGCCAGCGCCGCCGCAGCGACCCGGCTTCACAAACTGGCCGACGCCTTCTATCAGGCGCGCGCGCATTTCGATCCGCTGCTGATCACCGCCAATGGCGACAGCCGCTATAACAGCGAACTGGGAATGAGCATTTCGCCGAAAAGCCGCGCACGCCAGTTTGCGCTGTACCGGCGCCTGCAGACGCAATTGAAAGCCATTCCGCGTGCCCGCCTGAGCGAAGCGGACCAGCTCAATGACGACTTGCTGGCCTTCGAACTCGATAGCGGCCTGAGCCTGGAAAAATTCCCCGAACACCTGCTGCCGCTGAACCACTTCGATAACGTGCCCGGCACCCTGGCCAATTACGCCAGCGGCACCGGCTCGCAACCTTTGAATACGGTGGCCCAGTATCAGGATTACCTGAGCCGCCTGAACCAGCTGCCGGCCTGGATCGACCAGGCGATTGCCAACATGCGCGAAGGCGTCAAGCGCGGCATCGTGCAACCGAAAGCGATCACGGTGGCGATGCTGCCCCAGTTCCAGCAACTGCGCAGCGCCACGCCGGAAGCGAATATCTTTTACACGCCGATCAAGAACCTGCCGGCGGCGTTTTCGCAGGCCGATAAAGACCGGCTCAGCGCCGCTTATCGCAAGACAGTCGCCACCGGCCTGTCCCCTGCCCTCGAGCGGCTGGCGCTGTACCTGGAAAAGGAATACCTGCCCGCCAGCCGCGCCAGCGACGGCTGGAGCGCGCTGCCGAACGGCGCCGCGTGGTACCAGGCGCAGATCAAGGACCGCACCACGGTGTCGATGAATCCCGAACAGATTCACCAATTGGGATTGAAGGAAGTGGCGCGCATCGAACAGCAATGGGCGCTGCTCGGTCCCAAGCTCGGTTACAGCGGCGCGCCGGCGGGGCTGCCGCAATGGGTGGAGGCGCAGGACAAATTCAAGTCCTTCAAGACCGAGGCCGAGGTGCTCGATGCCTATCGCCAGATCGACAGCAAGATCAAGACCAAGCTGCCGGCGCTGTTTTCGCTGCTGCCGAAAGCGCCGCTCCAGTTACAGCTGGAGCCCGAACTGACGCGCGCCACGGCGTCCGACCATTACACGCCGGCGGCGGCCGACGGCTCGCATCCGGGCGTGTTCTGGGCGGTCGTGAACGATCCCAAAGACTACAGCCGCACCGGCATGGTCACCCTGTACCTGCACGAAGGCCAGCCCGGCCACCATTTTCACGCGGGACTGCTGAAGGAGCTCGACGTACCGGATTTCCGCAAATTCAATACCGAAAATCCGAATATCGGGGCGTTTACCGAAGGTTGGGCGCTGTATGCGGAAACCCTGGGGCACGAATTCGGTCTGTATGACGATCCGGAAGCGTATTTCGGGCACCTGAACGATGAATTGCTGCGCGCCGTCAGGCTGGTGGTCGATACCGGCATGCACGCCAAAGGCTGGACCCGGGAGCAGGCCATTGCGTATGCCAGCAAGACACTCGGCTACAGCGAAGCGCGCGCCAAGAACCAGATCGAGCGTTACATGGTGTGGCCGGCGCAGGCATTGAGCTACAAGATCGGCGCGCTGAAGATCCTGGAATTGCGCGAGCGGGCGCGCACGGCGATGGGCGACAAGTTCAGCCTGCCCAAGTTTCACGAAGTGGTGATCGGCGACGGCACCTTGCCGCTGCCGCTGTTAGAGGCGCGGGTGGATCGCTGGATTGCGTCGGCAAAGTAGAGAAAGCGCATGACGGGAGCGGCTGTGAAAGAGGGGTTTTCCGGCCGGCTCGGGAGTTTTCGTTATAGTAGCGTTTTATCTACTTAAGGAAACTCAACTGAATGCAAGCATCCCGTTATCTCGTCATCGACTTTGAAGCCACCTGCTGCGACAAGAGCACAGTGCCACGCGACCATATGGAAATCATCGAAATCGGCGCTGTGATGGTCGACGGCGCCAGCCTGGCCGTGGTCGATGAATTCCAGACCTTCATTCGCCCGGTGCGCCATCCGCAACTGACACCATTCTGCACCACGCTCACCTCGATTGAGCAAAAAGACGTCGACAGTGCGCCCCTGTTTGAAGAAGCGATCGGCCACTTCAAGACCTGGCTATATCAGTACAGCGACTTCGTTTTCTGCTCCTGGGGCGACTACGACCTGAAACAGCTGCACCAGGACTGCGCCTTCCACAAAGTGCCTTATCCGATCAGCGCCTCGCACGCGAACGTCAAGCGACTGATGGCGGAACGCCAGAAATTATCCAAGAAACCGGGGCTGGGAGAAGCCATCCGCCTGGCCGGCATGAAGTTCGAAGGCGCCCACCATCGCGGCATCGACGACGCCCGCAATATCGCGCGCCTGCTGCCTTACATCGTTGGCGACGCGCGCCTGCGCCGATAAGCACATCTGCAGCGTCCCTTACCTGGAGGGACAGCACCATCGTTACCCGAACCGGTCTTTCCTCGTGCTCTCTTAACGAGCGATAAAGAGCGTGCTCCGGGTCGCCGACGTGCGCCAAGGGGCCTGAGATAGGTGTGGTGGCGTCAGCTTACCGCCGGCACGGCGGGCGTCTTCCTCGGAAATTTATCCGATATTCGGCTATATTTGGTTAGCCGCTATTCGGCTATATTGACTTTAGCTGCCATTCGGATAAAGTTCATCTGTCTGAATAGCCGATATTTTCATAAATGTCTTCCTCACCCGCGTGCCATCTTCTCCTTACCGCGCAACAGCCCTAAATACCCGCGCAGACATAAGCGTGAGTTTTTGGCGAACATAGCCGGATGCGAGGCACACGCCGCGAGGCAGTGCGTGTACTGCTAGCGGTGGGCAGCACAGCAAGGCGCCGCTTATGGAAGCTGGAAATGACAAGAATTTATGCGCACTTGCTTAGGCCGCTGCGCCGGCAGGGAATGCATTCCAACGCAAGGAAACATCCAGTCCCTCCGCGACGACCTTCGCATCGGTCAGAAACTGAACGGCGGCTGTCGGCAACGGATAACGGCTGATGATGTCAATCCGCAGCGACTTGCCTTGTGCGGCGGGATACGCCTCGTACATTTGGCCACTCTCGACAAAACCGAAGTACGCGTTCAACTTGCTTTGCAACGCCAGCAAATGATCACGTTCATCAGTCCAGTCCCACGAGTCAAGGATCGACAGGACAACGCTGCCCGATACAGTTTCAGTGCCGACAGCGTCAACCACGCTAGGATTCTCAAGGCCCATCCTTCCCACCCTTTATGGTATTAATGGCGATGTATCGTCTTTCGTCTGCGTTCGCTTTTGGCCGTCAACCGAGCATGAATCCTTGCGGGGAAAGAAATCGTCAGGAAACACCACCTGTCCCGGTTCGAGTGGCAGCGCACTGGAAGCGAGTTTCTTCCCGAGCGCCGCAATTTCCGCCACGTAGACGGTGCGATCGAAACAATAATTCAGTGCGCGCGAGCCAGCTTGCATTGTCCAGTTGACGGTGGAATCGGTCATATCCACAGCGACGCTTTCCCAGCCGCCATCGTCGGCAATGCCACAGGCGCAGGTAAAAACCAGGTAATTCCCGCGACCGGAAAGACTGTGTTTCAACTCATCAAAACAGACCAAGGCACCATCGAAGTCCGCCTCTTCAAGCATGTCTTTCGCGTCGATGAATATGCGGACTATCGAAACATCTTCAAACACGATGCCATCCCGCCTCAGTTGCCTGCCAACCACCTCGTCGAGCGCGACGCGGAACGTGTTCACGGCTTGCCGAAGAATAGATAAAACGTCTGGTTGCCTCGTTCGCCAACACCCACCGCCACAGTGAACGGTCCCAGCGCGGTATTGACCGCGCCGAACATGGAACCGGCAAACTGCGCCCGTTCCATCTGGTCGCCGTTCAACCGCCGCGTCATTTTCCCCAATTCGACCGAACCGCCCAGATACACAGCGCGCATGCCCAGCAACGTCATTTTGCGCGTGTACACGCCGCGCCCGAACAGATAATCGCCGCCGAGGAACTGGCGTGCCTGGTAACCGGACAAATTCAAAAATCCACCCAGCGAAAACAATTCCATCAGCGGTAAATCGTCGCCCCACAGATGGCCCGCGCGCCCGGCCACGCTGAACCGGTGCGGGCCCCGGTTCCAGGCCATTTCGTGCCCCATTTCAAGCCGCTTGTATTCGACCGTGGCGCCGACCGAGGTCGGGGCAATGCGCGCATTCACAAAGCTGTAATTGCCGGTCGATGGAAACACCCAATCATCCAACCGGTCCTGAACATATTCAAGCTTGATGACGCCGATCTGACTTTTCTCGGTGGTCAGCTGCGACACGCCGATGCTCGGGTCCGAGCGTTCGGTGCCGCGTTCCAGCCCCACCTTGAAAGTGCTGTCGTCATCGACGTGATTGACCAGGTCGATGCCGATGGACGCCTGCTTGGCGCTGTAAGTCGCCACCGCCTTGTCGTTGATGATCAGGTTATCCTTGTTCTGCGAAAAACGTACGGACGGCGCCACGTACCAGCGGCTTTCACCGCCAAGCGGCTGGTACAGCTGCGAGGTAAACGAGTTGACCTGGCCGAGCGAAACGGTATTGCGCCACTCCAGCCCGGAGCGCGTCAGCCATTTGCCGCGATGCGCCAGCAAGATCGTAAAATCGCTTTCGCCGGCCAGGTCGGTCGACAGGCGCACGCCGGCTTGAAGGTAATTCGGCCCCCATTCCTTTTCGACCGGTTCGATCACCAGGGTGCGCCCTTCCGGACCATGCTCGAAACGGTGCGTGACGTTTTCGAAATCACCCGTCGAATACAGGCTGTTCATATTGGCGTGCAATTCCGCCGTGCTGAACGCCTGGCCCGCTTTGATCGAGAATTTGCGGTGAATGAGCCCCTCGCTGACGTGTTTCAACTGCCTGGTATCGATGCGCACCGAATTAACCTTGACCACCGCCGGATGGCGCGCCGCGCGCGCCGCCAGGTGCGCCTTGAAATCGGCGTCGGACAAGGCCAGCGGCGCCAGCCGGTCCGCCACCACGCGCGCAGCGGCCTCGCCCATGTCGATGGTCCTGGCGGAGTTTTCGAAGTCGGCCGCGCTGAAATCGCCCAGTTGCGGCAGGATCAGCACGTCTTTCGGCGTCAGTTCGCGCAGCGAGGCTTCGACATTCTGCTCGGTGAGGATATTGAGCATCTGCTGGCCAACGCCGAAGGCCGAGACGATCTTGTCGCGCTTGAGCAGCGGCGTGCCGAGGTTGACGGCAATCACAATGTCGGCCCCCATGGCGCGCACCACGTCGACCGGGAGGTTGCGCACCAGCCCACCATCGAGCAACGCGCGGTCGTCGATCTCGACCGGGGCGAACACGCCGGGCACCGACATGCTGGCCCGCATCGCGCGCGCGATGCCGCCGCGTTCGAGCACGACCATCTTGCCGTTTTCGATATCGGTGGCAATCGCGCGGAACGGAATGTCGAGCTCGTCGAAGTGGGTGACGTCGCCGGTTTTCGCGGCGAGGGTGTTGAAGAAGAATTCGATCTGCTGGCCGTAGTTCAGGCCGCGTGGCAGGCGCATTTCGGCGTCGGAAAAGCCGATCTCGCCGCTGACGATGTTCTTGCGCTCGGTCGCCTTGGCATAGGTGGAACGCTCCAGGCGCGGCGGGCTGTCGGTGAGGACATTGTTCCATTCCACGGCGGCGATGCGCTTTTCCAGCTCGTCCGGACGGTTGCCCATGGCGTAGGCCCCGGCCACGATCGAGCCCATGCTGGTGCCGACCACGTAGTCGACCGGGATGCGCATTTCTTCGAGGACTTTGAGCACGCCGATGTGGGCTACCCCGCGCGCGCCGCCGCCGGATAACACCAGGCCGATTTTGGGGCGCTTGGGAGGGTCGGCGGCGAGGACGGTGGCGTGAAGTACTGCGAGGAAGAGGAAGACGGAGGCGTGGAAGGCGCGCATGGGTTTTCGGTTGAATTCAGCGTGCTATGGGTCCCCGCCTGCGCGGGGACGACGGGTGTGAGGGCTTGATTAACCCGCTTATTCAGGTCGCAGCGGCGAAAAAGCATCCTTGCCGACGACGGTATTCCACTGCCGGACTTTATACCCGGTCACCACGCCATGCAGCAGGTACGGATCGGCCTTGGCAAACGCCTCGACCACCGCCGGCGATTCGCTCTGGAAGAACAACACCGACATATCGGCCGGATCGGAAAACGCCCCGCCCATGATCAGTTCACCGCGCTCCTGCGCTTCCCACGCCAGTTTCAGGTGCTCGCTGCGGTACTTGCCGCGCGTTTCAAGATAATCCGGGGCCAGCTCGTAACATAACAAATAGTGCATGCAATCTCCGTCAAAACGCCATCATAAAAACCGGTCGAGAATCTTCCGGCTGTGCTTGTCGATGGTGAACATATCGCGGATCAAAAACTGGATGCCGTGGTTATCGGCCACCAGCAGCGACGCGTCGCCGATCCGGCGGATATCTTCTTCGCCCTTGAGCGTAAACGCGGTATCACCCCGGTCGGTCTTGACTTCCCATGTGCAGGGCGTGGCAAAACTGCTGACACTGACAATATGGTGAATCACCGGCATGAATTCGCGCCCATCGAGTTCATCTTGCACCAATTCGCGAATTGCCGCTGGCAGTGCCGCCAAACTGTCGATCCAGCCGACTTCCTTGCCATTGGTCAGCACCATCGAAATACCCTGGTCCGGCGCCTGGATCGGAAAGGCCCGCACCGGCGAGACGCCGACATGCACTTCGCCGTCTTCCGCCGTCAAGGTCAATTTACCGAAACTGTCGCGGCTTAATGTGAATACCGAACTTGCTGCGCTTGCCATCATCAATCCTTGTCGTCCATATCCGTATCGACGTTGCGCGCCTGCGCTTCGTACAAGCGGAAATACGCGCCTTCACGCGCCATCAATTCGTCGTGGCTACCCTCTTCCATCACCACGCCGCGGTCCAGCACCACCAGCCGGTCGGCCCGGTGCAAGGTCGATAAACGGTGCGCGATGGCGATCGTGGTGCGGCCCTGCACCAGGTTATCGAGCGCTTTCTGGATTTCTTTCTCGGTTTCCGAATCGACCGAGGAAGTCGCTTCATCCATGATCAGGATGCGCGGATCGATCAGCAAGGCGCGCGCAATCGAAATGCGCTGGCGTTCGCCGCCCGACAAGCCCTGCCCACGCTCGCCCACCATCGAATCGTAGCCCTGCGGCAGGCGCAAAATGAATTCG
This sequence comes from Massilia rubra, assembly GCF_011682065.1. Classification (GTDB taxonomy): domain Bacteria; phylum Pseudomonadota; class Gammaproteobacteria; order Burkholderiales; family Burkholderiaceae_D; genus Telluria_A; species Telluria_A rubra. The sequence goes on from NZ_VUYU01000015.1 coordinate 40,594, forward strand.
TGCGCATGCGCCGCGCGCGCCGACGCGATGATTTCCTCGCGCGTCGCATGCGGCTTGCCGTAGGCGATATTCTCGGCGATGGTGCCGAAGAACAAAAACGGCTCCTGCAACACCAGCCCGATATTCTTGCGGTAATCCGACACCGCGAACGAGCGGATATCGACGCCATCGAGCAGGATCGCCCCTTCCGACACGTCATAAAAACGGCAGATCAGGTTGACCAGGGTGCTCTTGCCCGATCCGCTATGTCCCACCAGGCCCACGAATTCGCCCGCCTTGATATTGAGCGAAATACCGCGATTGACCGCGCGGTTGCCGTAACGGAAACCGACTTCGCGCAAATCGATGCGGCCTTCGATTTTATCGAGCTTGACCGGATTGGCCGGCTCCGGAACGCTCGATACATGATCGAGAATATCGAAAATGCGCTTCGCGGCCGATGCCGATTTCTGCGTCACCGACACAATGCGGCTCATCGAATCGAGACGGCCATAAAACCGGCTGCTGTAGGTAATGAACAAGGTCAGCACACCAACCGTAATGTTCTTGTTCGATACCAGCCAGATGCCGAATACCCACACCACCAGCAAACCGAGTTCGGTCAGGAACGACACCGTCGGTGAAAACAGCGACCAGACCCGGTTCAATTTATCGTTGACGGCCAGGTTATGTTTGTTGGCATCGCGAAAACGCGTCGCTTCGCGCTGTTCCTGGGCGAACGCTTTGACCACGCGCACGCCGGGAATGGTATCGGCCAGCACATTGGTCACTTCGCCCCAGACCCGGTCGATTTTCTCGAAGCCGGTGCGCAGGCGGTCGCGCACGATGTGGATCATCCACGCGATGAACGGCAGCGGCACCAGGGTAATCACCGCCAGCATCGGATTGATCGAACACAGGATCACCCCGGTCATGATAATCATCAGCACGTCGGAGGCAAAATCGAGCAGGTGCAAGGACAAAAACACGCAGATACGGTCGCTGCCGCTGCCGATGCGCGACATTAAATCGCCCGTGCGCTTGCCGCCGAAATACTCCAGCGACAGCTTCATCAGGTGCTCATAGGTGGCCGAGCGCAGGTCGGCGCCCATCCGTTCCGACACCAGCGCCAGCACATAGGTCTTGCCCCAGCCCAGCAGCCAGGCCAGCACGGCCGAGCCGAACAGGCCGGCCATGTACATCCACACCAGTTGCTGGTCGACCGGCTGCCCGTTCTGGAACGGTATCAACACATTATCCATCAGCGGCATGGTCAGATACGGCGGTATCATATGCGCCGCGGTACTGGCCAGCATCAGGAAAAAGCCGAGCGAGAGTTGCCCGCTGTACGGCCTGGCAAAGCGCCACAGGCGGAACAGGGTCCAGGTCGAGGGCGGCGTGTACAGCACCTTGGTGCAGATCGGACATTCATCCTGCCCCGGTTCGAGCGGCGCCTTACAGCTCGGGCACACATTCTGCTCGGCCGACTGCACCGGCAAGCCGCTCAGGAAACTGTCGCGCTGCTCGCTGAAATGGTCGAGCACGCGGATCGCGTGCAGGTTCTGCCCCAAAGTGAAGCGCCAGGCGTCCAGCAAACCTTGTTCGTCGAACAATTGCAGATGGCCAACACCGGCGTGATCGTGGTGCGTGAGCGACAATCCGGGACGGAAAGCCCACTCGCGCCACGCGCTTTCACCCGGCGCGCGCGCCAGCAAACGGCGGCTGGTGACCAGCACCAGACCTTTTTTGAAATGCAATTTGGCATCGAGGTCAACCTCGACGCCACTTAGAACGTTTTCCCCTGGTGCAAGTTTTTTAGCGACGTCAGCCTGCCAGTGTTCAGGCAGGGAAAGCGGCCCGGTGGCCGTCGTCATAGGAGAAACAGATGGATCTATAGTCATCGTAGTGCGGTTCCGGCTCTGGGCCACGAATTTACGGGCGGAAATTGTTCAACGTGGGCGCCGGCAGCAGGGCGCCCTGGAATGCCGCACCGGCATGCTGCGGAGCAGGCCCGCGCGACGCGTTCGGGAATCCAGACTGGCAGAAATCGGTTCAGCACGGTAAGCTTCGTCTCTAGCAAGTATACAACATGATGCGCTTCGAAAAGCCTCACGAGGTCTTAGGGCGTGAACAACGCCAAGCCTGTTATCAAGAAATAACGACATGACAAAGAAGAAAGAAATCAGTGTTCTGCGGGTAAGCCACCTGCGCGGACCCAACATCTGGACCTATCGCCCGGTGATCGAGGCGTGGCTGGATATTGGCGAGCTGGAAGAGTTTCCGTCGAACCTGCTGCCCGGCCTGTACGAGCGCCTGACCGTGTTGCTGCCGGGCCTGATCGAACATCGTTGCGGCGTGGGCGAGCGCGGCGGCTTTTTGGAGCGCCTGCGCGAAGGCACCTGGTCCGGCCACATCCTCGAACATGTCGTTCTTGAATTGCAGAACCTGGCGGGCATGCGCACCGGTTTCGGCAAGACCCGCTCCACCGGCCAGCGCGGCGTCTACAAGATGGCCTTCCGCACGCGCCAGGAAGAAGTCGGCCTGGCCGCGCTCGAGACCGGACGCACGCTGTTGATGGCCGCCATCGACGACACGCCGTTCGACCTGGACGCCGCCGTCGCCAAGCTCAAGGACATCGTCGACCGCCATTGCCTCGGTCCCAGCACGGCGCACATCGTCGAAGCGGCCACCGAGCGCAAGATTCCGTTTATCCGGCTCACCGACGGCAACCTGGTGCAGCTTGGCCACGGCGCCGCCCAGCGCCGCATCTGGACCGCCGAAACCGACCGCACCAGCGCGATTGCCGAAAGCATCGCCAGCGACAAGGACCTGACCAAGACGCTGCTGCAATCGTGCGGCGTACCGGTGCCCGAGGGCAGCCTGGTACGCAGTGCGGAGCAAGCGTGGGAGGAAGCGCAGGACATCGGCCTGCCGGTCGTGCTCAAACCCTACGACGGCAACCACGGACGCGGCGTCTCGCTCAACCTGATGACCCAGGCCGACGTCGAAAAAGCCTACCACCTGGCCGCACGCAAAGGCGACAGCGCCAGCGTCATCGTCGAGCGCTTCATCCCCGGCGACGAACACCGCCTGCTGGTGGTGGGCACGCGCATGGTCGCCGCGGCCAAGGGCGAGTCGCTCTGGGTCACCGGCGACGGCACGGGCGACATCATCGCGCTGGTCAACAGCCAGATCAACACCGACCCGCGCCGCGGCGAAGGCGAAGACGCGCCACTGAACCCGGTCAAGCCCGACGTCTCGGCCGAAATCATCCTCGAACTCGAACGCCAGGGCATGAGCGCGCACTCGGTGCCGCTGGCCGGCCAGAAGGTGCTGATTCAACCGAACGGCAACGTCGCCATCGACGTCACCGACCAGGTGCATCCCTCGATCGCGCACGCCGCCGCACTGGCCGCGCGCATCGTCGGCCTGGACATCGCCGGCATCGACCTGGTGGCCGAAGACATTACCCGCCCGCTCCACGAACAGCGCGGCGCCATCATCGAAGTCAACGCCAGCCCGGGCCTGCTGGCCCACCTGAAACCCGGCCAGGGCGCGGCGCGCCCGGTCGGCACGGCCATCATCGAGCACCTGTTCGCCGAGGGCGAAAGCGGGCGCATTCCCATCATCGGCGTGACCGGCACCAAGGGGACCAGCCTGATTGCGCGCCTGATCGGCTGCCTGATCAACCTGACCGGCAAGCACACGGGCGTGGTCAGCGGCCAGGGCCTGTTCCTCGACCAGCGCCAGGTCTCGGGCGAGAACGCCATGACCTTCGACGCCGGCCAGCGCCTACTGATCAACCGCACCGTCGAAGTGGCTGTTTTCGAAAGCAACGCGCGCATGATCCTGTCCGAAGGCCTGGCCTACGACAAGTGCGCGGTGGGCGTGGTGACCGACATGGAAGGCCAGGAAGCGCTGGCCGAATTCCACATCCATGACGCCGACGGCATGGCCAACGTCATCCGCAGCCAGGTCGACGTGATCCTGCCGGACGGCGCGGCGGTGCTCAACGGCGCCGACGCGCGCGTGGCGGAACTGGCCGGCTTGTGCGACGGGCGCGTGATTTTCTACGCGGTCGACCCCGAGTTGCCGGTCATCGTGGCGCACCGCGCCGCCGGCGAACGCGCGGTATTCATGCGCGGCCAGGACGTGGTGCTCGGCGACGGCGCGCAGGAAACGGTGCTGCTGCGCATGTCCACGCTCAAGCCGGGCACCGCCCAGTATCCCGAAACGGTGCTGGCGGCAGTGGCGGCGGCATGGGCGCTCGATGTTCCGGCCGCGCTGATCGGCGCCGGCCTGCGCACCTTCGACACGGCGGCGACCAAACCCACCAAAGCCAAACTTTAACAACACAGCGCCCGGCCAGACGGCCGGGCTGCCGGCAGTGTCAACGCCCGAGGGCGCAGCGACGCACCAGCGCAACACTTAGGATGAAACGCTTTATGGAAGTATCTCGCGTACGGGCCCTGCGCGGCCCCAACCTCTGGAGCCACCACACCTCGATCGAAGCGATCGTCGCCTGCACCAGTGCCGAACAAGATGTCGGCGCCCTGCCCGACTTCGAAGAACGCCTGCGCGCGCGCTTCCCCGAAATGAGCCCGCTGCAAACGCTCGGCCACCACGACCGCATCGCCATGGCCCAGGTGCTGGAACTGGCGGCGCTCGGCCTGCAGGCGCAAGCCGGCTGCCCGGTCACCTTCAGCCGCACCACCGCCACGCCCGAAGAAGGCATCTTCCAGGTCGTGGTCGAGTATTCCGAAGAAGTGGTCGGCCGCCTGGCGATGGACCTGGCCGCGCAACTGTGCGCCGCCGCCGCCGCCGACACCCCGTTCGACCTTGGCGCCGCCCTCCTGCAACTGCGCGACCTCGACGAAGACGTACGCCTGGGACCGAGCACCGGCGCCATCGTGCAGGCCGCCGTGGCGCGCAACATCCCGTTCCGGCGCCTGACCGACGGCAGCCTGGTCATGTTCGGCTGGGGCAGCCGTCAGCGCAAAATCCAGGCCGCCGAAATCGACAGCACCGGCGCGATTGCCGAATCGATCGCGCAGGATAAAGAACTGACCAAAAAACTGCTGCACGCGGCCGGCGTGCCGGTGCCGCTCGGCCGCGTGGCCGCCGACCCGGACGACGCCTGGGCCGCCGCGCTCGAAATCGGCCTGCCGGTCGTGATCAAGCCGAAGGACGGCAACCAGGGCAAGGGCGTCACCGTCAACGTCACCACGCGCGAACAACTGGTGGCCGGCTACCACGCCGCCGCCGAATTTCGCGACGATATCCTGGTCGAACGCTACCTGCCCGGCCACGACTTCCGCCTGCTCGTCATCGGCAACAAACTCATTGCCGCCGCCCGGCGCGACCCGCCGATCGTCGTTGGCGACGGCAAGCACACCGTGCGCGAACTGGTCGACCAGGTCAACCTCGACCCGCGCCGCGGCAATGGCCATTCGACCTCGCTGACCAAGATCCGCTTCGACGACATCGCGCTGGCCAGCCTGTCCAAGCAAGGCCTGGTGGCCGAATCGGTCGCCGCCAAGGGCCAGCGCGTGATCCTGCGCAATAACGCCAACCTCTCGACCGGGGGCGCCGCCAGCGACGTCACCGACGACGTGCACCCGGAAGTGGCCGCGCGCGCGATCGCCGCCGCCCATATGGTGGGGCTGGACATCTGCGGCGTCGACCTGGTATGCGACAGCGTACTCAAACCGATCGAAGAACAGAACGGCGGCATCGTCGAAGTCAACGCCGCCCCTGGCTTGCGCATGCACCTGTCACCCTCGTTCGGCAAAGGCCGCCCGGTCGGCGAAGCGATCATTGCATCGATGTTCGCCGACGGCGACGACGGCCGCATTCCGGTGGTCGCCGTGACCGGCACCAACGGCAAGACCACCACGGTGCGCCTGATCGCCCACCTGCTCACCGCCGGTGGCCTGCGCACCGGCATGACCAACACCGACGGCGTCTACATCGAAGGCCGGCGCATCGACAGCGGCGACTGCAGCGGCCCGCGCAGCGCGCGCAACGTGCTGCTGCACCCTGACGTGGACGCCGCCGTTTTCGAGACCGCCCGTGGCGGCCTGCTGCGCGAAGGCCTGGCCTTCGATCGCTGCCAGGTGGCCGTGGTCACCAACATCGGCGCGGGCGACCACCTGGGCCTGAACTACATCACCACCGTCGAAGACCTGGCCGTGCTCAAGCGCGTGATCGTGCAAAATGTCGCCGACAGCGGCGTGGCGGTATTGAACGCCAACGACCCTGCGGTAGTCAACATGGCCAACAACTGCCGTGGCAGCGTCACCTTCTTCACCGCCGATTGCGGACACCCGGTCATGTCGACCCACCGCGCCCAGGGACAACGCGTGGTGTACGTGGACGGCGCCATGCTCGTTGCCGCGCAAGGCAAGGTCGAACACCGCATCGCGCTAGCCGACGTACCGATCACGCGTGGCGGCAGCATCGGCTTCCAGGTCGACAACGTGATGGCGTCGGTCGCGGCGGCATGGGCGGTCGGCACCAGCTGGGACGACATCCGCGCCGGGCTCAAATCGTTCGCCAACGAGAGCGACAACGCGCCGGGGCGCTTCAACGTCTTCAGCTACCGCGGCGCGACCGTGATCGCCGACTACGGCCACAATCCCGACGCGATTTTGGCCTTGGTCGGCGCGGTCGAAAGCATGCCGGCCAAGCGGCGCTCGGTGGTCATCAGCGGCGCTGGCGACCGGCGTGACGAAGACATCCGCCAGCAGACCGAGATTTTGGGTGCCGCGTTCGACGACGTGCTGCTGTACCAGGACCAGTGCCAGCGCGGGCGTGCCGACGGTGAAGTCGTCGCCCTGCTGCGCCAGGGCCTGGCGGGCGCCGTGCGCACCACCCACGTGGACGAAATCGATGGCGAATTCATCGCCATCGACACCGCCCTGGCGCGCCTCGGCGAAGGCGACCTGTGCCTGATCCTGATCGACCAGGTCGACGAAGCCCTGGCCCACATCGCCGGCCGCATCGCCCAAGGCTAAGCCCCAACCGGGGTCTGACCTCTGATTCGAAACATTGCCCGTCAGAGGTCAGACAAACCGCCGAATGAAGCTCCAACCTCCTACAACCGGGGTCAGAGCTTTAATTCGAAACTATTTCCACTCTAAAAATTCCGCACAGTCCCACGAGTTCATTCACGGGACGTTCTCCCTCTGTAACTGCCCGATATCGACCAGGCTAACGACAGCATCAGCGTAAATCTCGACGGTACCCCCGATATATACGTGCAACTAATTGCTAATTAAAGCTCTGACCCCGGTTGTGAATTTTGATGCATTGATGCAATTAATTACGAATCAGAGGTCAGACCCCGGTTGTGGGAAAAGTTGCACAGGTAAAAATATTAATGTTGATAGACAGTTAAATAACATTTACACTTGGCCGCTTTAAGTACCCGCGCAGAAATAAGTGTGAGTTTTTGGCGAACATAGCCGGATGCGATGCAAGGCGCCCGACGCGACGCAGTGCGAGCACTGCGAGCGGAGGGCAACGCCGCAGCGCGCCGGCTATGGAAGACAAAAATCACAGTTATTTATGGCCGGGTACTTAGTACCGATCAAAGATACTCGACCGCCGGCCGGGCATCGCCAGCCCGAACAGAAAGCTAAACCTTGAACCCCTTTTTCCGCCTGCAGCGCGATACCTTGCTCGGCTTGCAGCGCCTGGTCGTCGGCGGCGCCGCCTTTTATGATGTGCCGCCCGTTCATCCCTGCGTGTTTTTCGCCAATCACACCAGCCACCTCGATACCACCGGCCTGCTGGCCGCCATTCCGCCGGCCATGCGCGACCGCACCCGGCCCGTCGCCGGGGCCGATTATTGGGACAAGACCGCCATGCGCCGCTACATCGCGCACACGCTGCTCAATGTGGTGCTGGTCGATCGCGAAAAAGGCGGCGCCGACGCGCTGCTGCCGCTGAAAAGCGCACTCGACCAAGGGGATTCGCTGATTGTCTTTCCCGAGGGAACGCGCAGGGATACGACCCTGCCGGGCGAGTTCAAGTCCGGCCTGTATCACTTGAGCAAGGACCGCCCGACCCTGGCGCTGATCCCGGTGTACCAGCAAAACCTGCACCGCGCGCTGCCCAAGGGCGCGCCGTTTCCGCTACCACTGCTGTGCCGCTCGCACTTCGGCGCGCCGCTCTACAACGACCACGGCGAAGACAAGGAAACCTTCATCGCCCGCATGCACCAGGCCGTTTGCGACCTGGCCGATACTTTCTGAGAAGACCACGATGACTCCCCTATTCATGCTTACCGGCCAGATCCTGTTGGCAATCCTGGTCCTCGCTTCGAGCGTCGGCTTCGTGCTGCGCCTCAGGAATCCCGGCAACGCCACCATCATCAACCTGAACGCCCGCATCAACGCGTGGTGGATCATGGCCGTCGTGCTGTTTTCGGCGCTGGTGCTGGGCCGCTATGTGACGATCGTGGTGTTCGGCTTCGCCTCGCTGATGGCGCTGCGCGAGTTCCTCACCCTCACGCCGACCAGGAAGAGCGATTACTGGCCGCTGTTCATCGCCTTTTTCATCGCCCTGCCGGCCCAGTACTGGCTGCTGTGGACCCAGTGGTACGGGCTGTTCGCGATCATGATCCCGGTGTATATCTTCTTCCTCATCTCGGCCGCCAGCGCGATCAGCCAGGATACCGACGATTTTTTGTCGCGCAACGCGCGCATCCTGTTCGCGGTGATGTTCTGCGTGTACGGCGTGAGCCACGCGCCGGCGCTGCTGATGCTCGACATCCCGAGCTTCCAGGGCCACAACGCCCAGTTGCTGTTCTTCTTCGTCTTTATCGTACAGATCAGCGATGTGCTGCAGTACATCTTCGGTAAACTCTTCGGCAAGCACAAGATGGTGCCCAAGCTGAGCCCCAACAAGACCTGGGAAGGCTTGATCGGCGGCGGCATGGCGACGATGGGAATCGGCGCGCTGCTGGCGTTTGTCACCCCGTTCACGCCCTTGCAGGCGGCCGGCATGGCCGCGCTGATCGTCATCGGCGGCGTCATGGGCGGCCTGGTGATGTCGGGCGTGAAGCGCTCGCTCGGCGCCAAGGACTGGGGCACCGGCATCGCCGGCCACGGCGGCTACATGGACCGCCTCGATTCGCTCGGCTTCGCCGCGCCGGTCTTCTTCCACATCGTGCGCTGGATCTGGGCCCTGCCCTGAGCTGAGTTGCCCGTAGTCCGACTACGCCGCCTCCACCTCCCTTTTCTTCCGCAAGCATCGCCGGTCCCCGCCCTCGCCGGCGGCGGACGGCGCTCGCCTTGATTTTCGTACAACTCCTGAAACGATGTGTAGTAATATTACATCGGCTTTATGCCGATCGCCAGCGGCGTCACAAAAACGACGTAGTAAGGACAAGGGCGCCGCTGCACATTCCCCTCTTCAGGAGTTGCACATGCATTCTCTAGGTAGTATTACTTCACGCATTCCCGCGCATGTTCTTATCACCGGCTTGTGCGCCAGCCTGCTGGCCGCCTGTGGCGGTTCCGACGGCGCCGACAGCAACTTGCCAGCACCGGCGACGAGGTCCGAATCGGTCCAGCGCGCCTCGGTCGCGATTGTGGCCGTGGCGCCCGGCACCATGCGCCTGCATTACCGCCGCGCCCAGCGCGACGAAGCCCAGTGGGGCGTCTACTCCTGGTCCGGCCCCGTCAAGCCGAGCGTGGAATGGATCAAGGACCGTTTCATGCTGGCCGCCAGCGACAGCTACGGCGGCTATGTGGATATTCCGGTCGACGCCACCAAAACCAGAATCGACTTCCTGCTCACCGACGGCAGCGGCAACAAGAACTGCGCGAGCGACCAGGCCGGCGATTTTGCGCCCGACATCGCCGCGCGCGGCCAGGAGCTCTGGCTGCTCGAAGGCGACTGCAAGGTCTACAACAGCGCCCCGGCGATCAGCTTGGGCAACCTGGCCAACGCCGGCGCGCACTGGCTTTCGCTGGACACCTTGGCCTGGCCCGGCACGCCGCTTGCCGCCAGCTACAAGCTGTTTTATGCCGCCAACGGCGGCATGGGCTCCGCGCCCGATGGCGTCACCGGCGCCGATGGCAGCATCGACCTGCGCGTTGCCGGCGCCTTGTCGCCGGCGCTGCAAGCGAAGTATCCGCACCTGGCTACGTCCACCGCGTTGACGGTGCCTAGGGCCGACCTGGCCGGCCTGCCGGCCAAGGTCAGCGGCCAGTTCGCCATCGCGCAATTCGATGCCACCGGCAAGCTGGTACAGGTCACGTCGCTGCAAACGAGCGGCCTGCTCGACGCGCTGTTCGCCCCGGCCGCCGCCAACAGCGCGCTGGGCGCGACCTTCAACCGCGCCGGCGTGCCGACCTTCCGCGTGTGGGCGCCGACCGCCAAATCGGTCGCGCTCAATGTGTACCCGGACCCCACGGCCGCCAGCGCCAGCCGCGTGCCGATGACGCGCGACGGCAGCAGCGGCGTGTGGCACTACACCGCCCCCAACGCCGCCTGGACCAACCGCGCCTACTACACCTACACCGTCAACGTGCTTTCGCGCTGGGCCAATAACACGGTGGTGAGCAACGTGGTCACCGATCCGTATTCATTGAGCTTGAACGCCAACGGCCAGCGCAGCTTTGTCGCGAACCTCGACAGCGCGGCGCTCAAACCGGCCGGCTGGGATGCGCATCCGCTTCCGCGCCTCGACCATCCGACCGACATCTCCTTGTACGAATTGCAGGTGCGCGATTTCAGCGCCAGCGACATGACGGTGCCGGCCAACCATCGCGGCAAGTTCCTCGCTTTTACCGATGTGAATTCGAACGGCATGCGCCATCTGCGCGCGCTGCAACGCGCCGGCATGAGCCACATTCACCTGCTGCCCAGCTTCGACATCGCCAGCGTGAATGAAACCGGCTGCGCCACGCCTGCCATTCCGGACGCCCCCGCCAACGCCGAGACGCAGCAGGCGGCAGTCGCCGCCGCCGGCGACAGCGACTGCTTCAACTGGGGCTACGATCCGGTCCATTACAGCGCACCCGATGGCAGCTTCGCCACCAACGCCAGCGACGGCGCGGTGCGCGTGCGCGAATTCCGGGCGATGGTCAAGTCGCTGCACGAACAAGGCTTGCGGGTGACGATGGATGTGGTCTACAACCATACCAGCGGCGCGCAGCAAAGTCCCCTGTCGGTGCTCGACAAGATCGTGCCGACCTACTATTACCGCCTCAATGCGAGTGGCGCCATCACCAACGACAGCTGCTGCGCCGACACCGCCGCCGAAAACGCGATGATGGCCAAGCTGATGACCGATTCCGTCGTCACCTGGGCCACCGATTACAAGGTCGACAGCTTCCGCTTCGACATCATGGGCATGGCGCCGCTGTCGGTCATCACCGACCTGAAAGCGAAAGTCGACCGCGCGGCGCAGCGCGACATCTACCTGTACGGCGAAGCCTGGAACTTCGGCACGGTCGGCAACGACGCGCGCTTCGTGCAGGCGCGCCAGGCGAATATGTTCGGCACCGGCGTCGGCTCGTTCAACGACCGCCTGCGCGACGCGGTGCGCGGAGGCGGCTGCTGCGATGGCGGGCTTGAGCTGATCAGCCAGCAGGGCTTCATCAACGGCGCCTTTACCGATCCGAATGCGAGCAGCGTGCAAACCAGGGACGACTTGCTGCGCCTGGGCGACTTGATCAAGGTGGGTTTGTCGGGCACCCTGCGCGACTACAGCTTCACCGACCGCACCGGGGTGCTGCGCAAGAATGCGGACATCGATTATGCCGGGCAGAAGGCGGGGTTTGCGGCCAGTCCGGCCGAGACCATCAACTACGTCGAAGCGCACGACAACCAGACCTTGTTCGACCTGAATGCCTTCAAGCTGCCGCAGTCGACCAGCCTGGCCGATCGCGTGCGCGTGCAAAACCTGGGCGCGGCCATCAATATGCTCTCGCAGGGCGTGCCGTTCTTCCACGCTGGGCAGGAGATCCTGCGTTCGAAGTCGCTCGACCGCGACAGCTATAACGCGGGCGACTGGTTCAATCGCCTCGACTTTTCGTACCAGTCGAATAACTTCGGCGTCGGTTTGCCGATGGCGGGCGTGAACAAGGCCAATTGGGAGTGGATGTCGCCGATTCTGGCCAATGCGCTGATCAAGCCCGATGCGGCGGCGATTGTGTCGGCGCGCGATTACTTTCTCGACCTGCTGGAGATTCGCAAAGACACCACCCTGTTCCGCCTGCGCAGCGCGAAAGAGGTGAGCGAGCGGCTCAGGTTCCACAACACGGGACCGCAGCAGATCGCCGGCCTGATTGCGATGAGCATCGACGGGCGGCGTTATCCGGGCGCGAAGTACGGCAGCGTGGCGACCTTCTTCAACGTCGACAAGGTCGCCAGGAGCATCACGATCGATGAACTCAAAGGACGCAAGCTGGCGCTGCACAAGGTGCAGCGCAAGTCGGACCATGACCGGCTGGCGAAGACGGCAAGCTACGAGCGCGCCAGCGGCACCTTCAGCATCCCTCCGCGCACGACGGTGGTGTTCGTGGAAAATGGTCCGTTCTGGCAGAACGACGAGTAGGCCAGCCAGGTTGCAAAACCGGGGACAGACCCCGGTTCGCCGTCCGCCGGTTTTGCAACACGCCGATACCCAGATCGGTATCGGCAGCCGCAAAAACATGATTGGAGCAATTCACGCGCGTCCCCTATTATTCGGGCAAACAAGAGCATCTAGTGTCCCGAGTTAGAAATTCGTTGATGATTAAATGTGGTGAAATCGTAACGAGACAAGGAACAAAGCGCAGACAGGCCGAGGCCTGGCGAACATTTGTGACGCAGTATCGGTGCGATTGTCGCCATATTTATTCAACGAATTTCTAACTCGGGACACTAGCTCAATAACGATAATGGAGACCCATGAACAATCCCGCCCTCGCCCGCGGCCGCTCCCGCGCGGACCGTCCGATCGTGCTCAAATCGCTGGTCGCGTCCCTGCTCGCCACAGGCATGCTGACGCATCTCTCCGTGGCCGCCCAGGAAGCCATTCCCGCCCCCGCTGATACGGCCGTGGTCACCGTCAGCGGCGTGCGCAAGGCGGCGCAAAGCGCGCAAGCGATCAAGAAGAACGCCGACCAGGTGGTCGACTCCATCGTCGCCGACGACATCGGCAAGTTCCCCGACAAGAACGTGGCCGAAATCCTGCAGCGCGTCACCGGCGTGCAGGTTCAGCGCGGCGGCGGCGAAGCCGGCACCGTGATCATCCGCGGCTTAGGTGGCGTGGTCGCGCTCCTGAACGGGCGCGAGTTCTTTTCCGATACCGGCCGCAGCCTGTACCTGGCCGACGTGCCGGCTTCCATGCTGCAGCGGATCGATGTCTACAAGACCCAGGGCGGCGACCTGCCCGAAGGCGGCACCGCCGGCGTGATCGATGTGCGCACCAACCGTCCCTTCGATTTCAAGGGCCGCCAGATCAACCTGAACCCGCGCGTGGAAAACCGCGACAAGGCCAGGACCAATAATCCCGACGTGAGCGCGATGTTCAGCGACCGCTGGAAAACCGGCATCGGCGACATCGGCGCGCTGGTCGGCTTGTCGTACCAGCGCGGGCGCTATCACGATGAAGTGGCCTTCGCCGGCTTTCCGCTCCCGATCGACAATGGCGTGACCGGCGCCGAGAACTTCGGCCGCTTCATGGGTAACGGCGACCGCAAACGCGAGGCGGGCAACTTCGCGCTGCAATGGCGCCCGGCGCCGACCGTGGAAGTATTCGCGGAAGGCTTCCGCACGAATATCGACCACCGCTACCAGAATAATTTCATGATTGGTTTCCCGCCGCACTTCGCCGGCGCGACCATCACGACCAAGCCGGGCACCAACAATCTCGATACCATCACGCGCCTGAACCAGGACGCGCCGGGCTTTGCCTCGACCCAGGCCTACCAGCACGATGTGACCAACGAGCAGGTGGCGCTGGGTGCGCGCTGGGACGCCACGCCGAACCTGCGTTTCACCACCGAGGCGGCGCGTACCGCCAGCTACTTCAAGGAGCGGCGTGTGATTTTCGATTTCGATTACACCGCGCGCGGCTTCGTGGGCGCGGTGCGCTCGGGCGGCGGCTACATGGACTTCCCGGGCACGAACATGGAAGACCCGGACGACGCCAGGTTCCGCGTGCGCGGCGGCACAGACATCGCCAACGCGCGCCAGGGCACGTCGAACGACTGGCGCGGCGATGTGGTGTACGACGCCACCGATAACGGCATCCTCGGTTTCGTGAAGGAGCTGGCCGGCGGCGTGCGCCTGGCCGAGCGCAAGGCGTCCTCGCGCGGCATTCGCGATATGTGGTACGACAATAGCCCGCAAAAGGGCGCGCCGGCCAGTCAATTCCCGGGCTTGTGGACCTTGTCGGCGCCGACCGGCGGCAACTATGGCGTGGACCGCTACGTGGTGGCCGACCATAACTACATCCTCGATCACACCGACGTGGTGCGCACCATCCTGACCGGTTCGGCGGCGCAGCTGGAAGACAATCCGCTGTCGTACTACAGCGACGTGGAACGCACGTCGGCCTTGTATGCGAAGGCCAAATTCGGCTTCCATCTGGGTGTGCCGATCAGCGGCGTGGTGGGCGCGCGCGTGGTGCGCACCGAGCAAACGCTCAAGGGCAATTCGTCGATCGTCGGCGTGGTCGCGCCGGTGTCGGTCGATACCAGCCGCACCGACGTGCTGCCGAGTTTTGCGCTGCGCGCGGACCTGGCCCCGACCCTGGTGGCGCGCGTGGTCGCCGGCCGCGCGGTCGAGCGGCCGGCATTTGCCGATTACAATCCGGCGCTGCGCCTGGTCGAAGGCGTGGCGGCGACCCCAAACTCGTCGGGCATCCTGGGCACCGGCGCGGCGGGCAATCCGAATCTGCGGCCGACCAGGTCGGATAATATCGACGTGGCGCTGGAGTGGTATTTTGCGCCGACCGGCTCCCTGACCGGGACTGTTTTCCAGCACAAGTTCACCGACCGTTCGGTGGAAAAGGCGGCGCGCGAAATCATCAATGGCCGCGAGTACGATGTGACGCGCCGCTACAACCTGGCCAAGGCCAACCTGGAAGGCTTCGAGATGAGTTACCGGCAGTTTTACGACTTCCTGCCGGGGATGCTGAGCGGGCTGGGAATGGAGGCGAATTTTACCTACATCACCGGCAAGCAAACCAATCCGGATGGGCGCGAGTCGGCCTTTTTGGGGATGTCGAAAACATCGTATAACCTGGTCGGGCTGTACGAGAAGGAGGCGTGGTCGGCGCGGCTGGCGTACAACTGGCGCTCAAAGTTCATGGCCGAGGAGCGCTATCGCGGCAATGACAAACTGGACTTGTATGTGGCGCCTTTACGCTCGCTCGATGGCTCCTTGTCGTACCGGATCAACAAACAGCTGACCGTGACCCTGGATGGGAATAATCTGCTGGACCAGCCGTATCACGATTACTTCAACAAGGACCCGGGCCTGGTGCGCGATACGCGCCGCTATGACCGCACGGTGGGATTGGCCTTGCATTACAAGTATTAGTATACTTGTAACCACCGTCGTTCCCGCGCAGGCGGGAACCCAAGTTTTGTGATTCGCCCGAAACTGCGGTATGGACTTGGGTTCCCGCCTGCGCGGTAAGTCGGTTCCGGCAATGCCGGAGACGACGAGTCGCTGGCGGCAGAAACGACGCGCTATCGGTTGCTGGCACTCGCGATACGCGCCGCAATCGGCACAAGCGCCCGTCATCGGCCACCTCCCTCCGGCACCATTCCCCCCACAATGGTAAGCTTTTGCTTTTTGATAAACACGCATCGCGATCCCTTGCGAGCCACGTAGAAAGCTTCCATGAAACAGAACTATATCAACGGCGCCTGGGTCGACGCCGCTTCGTCGTCCGCCAATATCAACCCGTCGAATACGAACGACATCATCGGCCATTACGCCCAGGCCGACGCGCAGCAAACCGAGCTGGCGATCGCCGCCGCCGCTGCCGCCGCACCGGGCTGGGCGCTGTCCAACATCCAGATGCGGGCGGACGCGCTCGACAAGATCGGCAGCGAAATCCTGGCCCGCAAAGAAGAGCTCGGCACCCTGCTCTCGCGCGAAGAAGGCAAGACCCGTCCCGAAGGCATCGGCGAAGTCGCCCGCGCCGGCGCCATCTTCAAATTTTTCGCCCAGGAATGCCTGCGCCTGCGCGGCGACAAGCTGCCATCCGTGCGCCCCAACGTCGACGTGGAAGTCACGCGCGAGCCGGTCGGCGTGGTCGGCATCATCGCGCCGTGGAATTTTCCGATCGCCATTCCGTCCTGGAAAATCGCACCGGCGCTGGCCTACGGCAATTGCGTGCTGATCAAGCCGGCCGAACTGGTGCCGGCCAGCGTCTGGGCCTTGACCGAAATCATCAGCCGCGCCGGCCTGCCGCCGGGCGTGTTCAACCTGGTGATGGGTCGCGGCAGCGTGGTCGGCCAAGCCTTCCTGCATGACCGCCGCGTCAACGCGATCAGCTTCACCGGCTCGGCCGCAACCGGCGCCAAGGTGGCGCTGGCGGCCATCGGCCGCATGGCCAAGGTGCAGATCGAGATGGGCGGCAAGAATCCGCTGATCGTGCTCAACGACGCCGACCTCGCCACCGCCGTCAACTGCGCGGTGCAGGGATCGTTCTTCTCGACGGGCCAGCGCTGCACGGCGTCGAGCCGCCTGATCGTCGAAAAAGGCATCTACCCGGCCTTTGTGGCGGCCGTGAAAGAAAAGCTGGCTGCCTTGACCGTCGGCGACGCGCTCGGCGCCGGCATCGATATCGGCCCGGTGGTCGACCAGAGCCAGCTCGACCAGGATATGGCATACATCGGCATCGGCCGCGAGGAAGGCGCCACCCTGGCCTTCGGCGGCGAGCGGATCGAGTGCGCCACGCCGGGCTTTTTCCTGCGCCCGACCTTGTTCACCGATTGCAGCAACGACATGCGCATCAGCCGCGAAGAAATCTTTGGCCCGGTCGGCATGGTGATTCCGGCCGATAGCTACGAGCACGCGCTGGCGCTGGCCAACGATACCGAGTTCGGCCTGGCCAGCGGCATCGTCACCACCTCGCTCAAGTATGCGACCCACTTCAAGCGCCACGCCGAAGCGGGCATGGTGATGGTCAATGTGCCGACGGCCGGGGTCGATTACCACGTGCCGTTCGGCGGGCGCAAAGGGTCGAGCTACGGATCGCGTGAACAGGGCACGTATGCGGCCGAGTTCTTTACGACCGTCAAGACTGCCTACTGCGGGGTGTAAGCAGTCCGCGTACTCAGTTATTGAAAGGAAGTTTGGCGCCGCCATGCCGTTCGCTGGAGGACACGGTGCGGTTGGCGCCCACGCTGACCGCACGGCGCGCGGCGGCGGCGACCATGCCAAGGCCGACCAGCATCAGCGCATACGTGTCGGGCTCAGGCACCGGACTGGGCGTGTCGATCCGCTCGGCATGACATTGCTGCCCGCATCGGTCCGGCGCGACCGGCAACCAGTCATCGACCATGACAGGCTCGCTGGCGGCCGTGGCATCGATGACGAGTTGAACTTCCGGCACGTCGCTGTTTGCTGCGGCCATGGCAAGTGCCGGCATGGTCAACGCGGCGACCAGGATGCGTCTGAACCAGTTCGTGGAAATGAACATGCCGGAGACTCTTTGCGGACAGGAATCGGTGCTGCGCGAGCAGTCCAGATCCCAGAGTATGCCACTCACCGCGCGCGGGTCTGCGCAATGTCAGGGAGCGCGGTCACAGCGGCGATTCTGTCTCGCCCAAAAAAATGCCCGGCATGATCCGGGCATTTTTGTTGGTCAACAGACTTGCATCAGGCAGCTTCCGCCACTTCCTCTTCCCTGGCGACATCACTGACCACTGGCTGGCGAATCAGGTAATCGAACGCGGACAATGCCGCTTTCGATCCTTCGCCGGCAGCAACGACGATCTGCTTGTACGGCACCGTGGTCACGTCGCCGGCGGCAAATACGCCAGGCAGGCTGGTGTGGCATTTGGCATCGACAACGATCTCGCCGTACTTGCTCAGCTCCAAAGTCCCTTTCAGGAATTCGGTATTCGGCACCAGGCCGATTTGCACGAACACGCCTTCCAGCGCCACGAAGTGATCGGCGCCGCTGGCGCGGTCCTTGTAGCCGAGGCCATTGACCTTTTGGCCGTCACCGGTGATCTCGGTCGTTTGCGCGTTGACGTGGATGGTCACGTTGGAGAGGCTCTTCAACTTGTTGACCAGCACCGCGTCGGCTTTCAGCGCATCGGCGAACTCAACCAAGGTGACGTGCTGGACGATGCCGGCCAGGTCGATCGCCGCTTCCACACCGGAGTTGCCGCCGCCAATCACGGCGACGCGCTTGCCTTTGAATAATGGGCCGTCGCAGTGCGGGCAATACGCCACGCCCTTGTTCTTGTACTCGGCTTCGCCGGGTACGTTGACGTTGCGCCAGCGCGCGCCGGTCGAGACGATCACGCTGCGCGCCTTAAGCACGCCGCCGTTTTCCATGTGCACTTCGATCAAGCCACCCGGCGTGGCGGCGGGAATGATCCGCTCGGCCCGCTGCAGGTTCATGATGTCGACTTCGTAGTGGCGCACCTGCGCCTCGAGGGCGGCGGCGAATGTGGGGCCGTCCGTTGCCAGCACCGAAATGTAGTTCTCGATGGCCATGGTGTCGTTGACCTGGCCGCCGAAGCGCTCCGCCGCCACGCCGACACGGATGCCTTTGCGCGCCGCGTACACCGCCGCCGCCGCGCCGGCCGGGCCGCCGCCGACGATCAGCATGTCGTAGGCCGACTTTTGATTGAGTTTCTTCGCTTCACGGTCAGCCGAACTCACATCGAGCTTGGCGACGAGTTCTTCCACGGTCATATGACCGGACGTAAACATGCTGTCATTCTTGAAGACCATCGGGACCGCCATGACCTGGCGCGCCTCGACTTCGGCCGGGTACATGCCGCCATCGATGATCACGGTGCGGATCTTGGGATTGAACACCGCCATCAGGGTCGCCGCCTGCACCACGTCGGGGCAATTGTGGCAGGACAGGGACATATAGACGTCGAAATCCATCGATTCGTCGAGCGCCTTGATGGCGTCGATGACGTCGGGTTCCACTTTGGGCGGATGGCCGCCGGTCCACAGCAAGGCCAGCACCAGCGAGGTGAATTCATGGCCGAGCGGAATCGCGGCGAAGCGCACGCCGTGGGTCTCGCCTTCGCGGGCGATGACGAACGAGGGGCTGCGGCTGTCGGCGCCCGACTCATCGACACTGACTTTATCGGACAGGCTGCTGATCTCGGCCAGCAGTTCACGCAGTTCGGCACTTTTGTCGCTGTCGTCGAGCGTGGCGATCAGGCGAATCGGCGCGCGCAGGTTTTGCAAATAGCCTTGCAGCTGAGTTTTTAAGGTGGCGTCAAGCATGTTGATATCCGTAAGAAAGTGCCTTGAATTAAATCCGGGAACCGTCGGGCTGGTTCCCGGCGCGGGGAAGGCAGCGCAAGGCGCCGCGCCTTCCCCGGGTAGTGCTATGACATTGCTATTTAGATCTTGCCGACCAGGTCCAGCGATGGGGTCAGGGTTTTTGCGCCTTCATTCCACTTGGCAGGGCACACCTGGCCTGGGTTGGCGGCGACGAACTGGGCAGCTTTCAGCTTGCGCAGGGTTTCCTTGACGTCGCGGGCGATGGCGTTGTCATGGATTTCCAGGGTCTTGATGACGCCTTCCGGATTGATGATGAAGGTGCCGCGCAGCGCCAGGCCTTCTTCTTCGATGTGCACGCCGAAGGCGCGGGTCAGCTTGTGGGTTGGATCGCCCACCAGCGGGAACTTAGCCTGGCCGACGGCTGGCGAGGTTTCGTGCCAGACTTTGTGCGAGAAATGGGTGTCGGTGGTGACGATATACACTTCGGCGTTGGCTTTCTGGAATTCAGCGTAGTTCTGCGCCGCATCTTCGACTTCGGTCGGGCAGTTGAAGGTGAACGCGGCAGGCATGAAAATGACGACCGACCACTTGCCCTTCATCGACTCGTTCGAGACTTCGACGAATTTGCCGTTGTGGAAGGCTTGGGTTTTAAACTCTGGAACTTGGGTATTGATCAGCGACATGGATATCCTCGTGCGTGGTTTTGTGGGTTAAGAAAAACTATCGAATGAGAAGCTCTCATTGGTTTCTATGATACGACAAGATAGGCCGGGCACCTCATTGTTTGTATTAATGAGGGTCATTGGGAATTTTGTTTGGCTTGGATTGGCGCGACGGCGAAAGTGACAGTTTTCCCCGCCGTTGAGGGTGCGCTTGGCTGCATGCACCTGCCCGGGCATGATAGTATCGACGTATGAAACCCTACCCGGCTCTCTCGCTTTACCGGGAAAAACTTCGCGCCCTCGGCTTGGGACGCGGCCTGGTAAGCGTGTGTGTGTTCGGTTTCACCGCACGAGGCGATGACCGGGAGGAGAGCGATCTTGACCTTCTGCTAACGGTCAATGCAGAGGATTTCCGACTAACAGTGTTTACAGGGAGATCTCATGGCAGCGAAACTTGGCGTGCAGACAAATTTGCCGGACCCTTCCTTGAATGGCGAAAAGAAGCAGAGCAATCGCAGTACGCGTGTCGGCGAGTCGAAAAACGCGAATATTGCTGGGACTGCCAATACACAGACCAAGCGCCGCAGCCCAGAGGCACGCGACGCTGCATTGCACGCGCTCCGAGAGAACAAGGATCTTTTCACCGCCGAGGCCGTGATCAGCAGATCAGAACGGCTGTTGAAGAAATCCTGAGCAATGAGCAATGCCGTCTTTGTGCTTGCTCAAACCTACTCTGCACTTCTGGAAAGAGGGTTCACAGAAGAAATCGTCGAAACTATTCGCGATGAATTTCAATACTATAAATCAGGTAATGAATTCGATCACGAATGGTTTTGCCACGATAGAGGCGCCGATCCGGGAAGCTACTTAAGTCACGTTCACCTCATACCAAGCAATCCAGAAGATGAAGCAACATGGCTGGCGGACTTCGAGAACAAGCACAAGAGAAGACATAGATCGAGCGACCGCTATGTTCTCTATGCAAGCGACCCAAGGCATGGCTATTTGATTATCGACATATTGGATGACCCGGGCGCTCATGAAGTTTGGAAGCAGCGGAGGACGAAGCTCGCTGGCTACGAGCTCGCGGCTACCGATTTTTGTACATTTGGTCCGAAGCCTGATCTTCACAGGTAGCCTCCCGCTGAGCGCGGCCAGAGGATACGCCAACTTGATCATCGAAGCGATTTCGGTGGACGGGATATCCGTTCACAGGCCAACTATTCATGTTGATGCCTGAAACAGCGCTGTTCTGACTAATTTTCCCCGCTCGAATTCGCCAATCGTCAATTCTCGGCCCGCGATTCGTCCTGAATCGGCGCGCATTGCTCCTGCACCCCAGCACGAAAGCGGTAAAATGGCGCCCTTTACGACAACGCAGCGCCGCGTCGCACCCTGGCGGGCAACTTACCAGACATGCCGGGCCTCAACGACAAAGAACACATGACCACTCCCCCGACCGAAATCAACGCCGCCGCCATCAAGAACGGCGCGACCGAAAAGCACACGCCGATGATGCAGCAATACCTGCGCATCAAGGCCGAATACCCGACCATGCTGGTTTTCTACCGCATGGGCGACTTCTATGAGCTGTTCCACGACGACGCCGAAAAGGCCGCGCGCATCCTCGGCATCACGCTGACCGCGCGCGGCGCCTCCAACGGCAACCCGATCAAGATGTGCGGCATCCCCTTCCACTCGCTCGACCCGTACCTGGCCAAGCTGGTCAAGCTGGGCGAGTCGTGCGCCATCTGCGAACAGATTGGCGACCCGGCCACCAGCAAAGGCCCGGTCGAGCGCAAGGTCATGCGCGTGGTCACCCCCGGCACCCTGACCGACGCCGACCTGCTGCCCGAAAAAGCCGAACGCCCCCTGCTGGCCGTGTGCATGATCAGCCAGCGCAAGGTCGTCACCACGGGCCTGGCGTGGTTGTCGCTGGCCAGCGGCGGCCTCAAATTGATGGAGTTTTCCGGCGACAGCCGCACCGTGGGCCTGCGCCTGCAACAGGAACTCGAACGCATCGCCCCGGCCGAAATCTTGCGCGGCGATGGCGCCGAACTGTTCGACGACGACGGCACCGCCCACACCCAGCGTGTGCCGGACTGGCACTTCGACGTCGTCGGCGGCCACAAGGCCCTGCTCGACCAACTGAACGTGGCCACCCTCACCGGCTTTGGCGCCGATGGCCTGGGCGCGGCATTCGGCGCGGCCGGCGCGCTGCTGCGCTACGCCCAGTCGACCCAGGGTCGCGGCTTGCAGCACGTGCGCAGCCTGTCGACCGAAACCGAGAACGAATTCATCGGCCTCGATGCGGCCACCCGGCGCAACCTGGAGCTGACCGAAACCATCCGCGGCCAGGAGTCCCCTACCCTGTTTTCGCTGCTCGACCACTGCCGCACGGCGATGGGTTCGCGCCTGCTGCGCCACTGGCTGCACCATGCGCGGCGCGAGCAGAACGTAGCGCGCGCCCGTCATGCGGCCATTGCCGCGCTGGCGCAAAGCGACGCCGCCGGCGCCCTCTCGGCCACCCTGGCCGAGGTGCCCGACATCGAACGCATCACCACCCGCATCGCCCTGCTCTCGGCCCGTCCGCGCGACCTGGCCAGCCTGCGCGACGGCCTGCGCCAGTTGCCAACCCTGCGCCGCTCGGTGCAGCAAGCCTTTATCGCCGGCGAAGAAAGCCTGCTGGCCACCATTCACGATGCGCTGGCCACGCCCGCCATCTGCCTCGACCTGCTGGAGCGCGCGGTGGCGCCGGAACCGGCGGCCATGGTGCGCGACGGCGGCGTGTTCGCGCGCGGCTTCGACGCCGAACTCGACGAACTGCGCGGCCTGTCCGAAAACGCCGGCCAGTTCCTGGTCGACCTGGAGACGCGCGAACGCGCCCGCACCGGCATCGCCAACCTGCGCGTCGAGTACAACAAGGTGCATGGCTTCTACATCGAAGTCACGCACGGCCAGACCGACAAGGTGCCGGACGATTACCGCCGCCGCCAGACCCTGAAAAACGCCGAGCGTTACATCACGCCCGAACTGAAGGTGTTCGAAGACAAGGCCTTGTCGGCGCAAGACAAGGCGCTGGTGCGCGAAAAGCTCCTCTACGACCAGCTGCTGGCCGACCTGGCGCCGCATATCGGCACCCTGCAAACCATCTCGCAGGCCCTGGCGCAGCTCGACACGCTCACCGCGCTCACCACCCACGCGCTGCAGCACAACTGGTGCGCGCCGCAACTGGTCGCCGAACCCTGCCTGGTGATCTGCGAGGGCCGCCACCCGGTGGTGGAAAACCAGATCGAGCGCTTCATCGCCAACGACTGCAAATTCAACGACGAACGCCGCCTGCTCTTGATCACGGGTCCGAACATGGGCGGTAAATCGACCTTCATGCGCCAGGTGGCCCTGATCACTTTGCTGGCCTACATCGGCAGCTACGTGCCGGCCACCAGCGCGACCATCGGCCCGATCGACCGCATCTTCACCCGCATCGGCGCCACCGACGACCTGGCCGGCGGACGCTCGACCTTCATGGTGGAGATGACCGAATCGGCCGCGATCCTCAACGGCGCCACCGCGCAGTCGCTGGTGCTGATGGATGAAGTCGGCCGTGGCACCTCGACCTTCGACGGCCTGGCGCTGGCCTGGGCCATCGCGCGCCACCTGATCGACGCGAGCCGCAGCTTCACCCTGTTCGCGACCCACTATTTCGAACTGACGCAACTGCCCGAAAGCCACCCGAGCGCGGCCAACGTGCACTTGTCGGCGGTCGAGCACAAGGACAGCATCGTGTTCCTGCACGCGGTGCAGCCAGGGCCCGCGTCGCAAAGCTATGGTTTACAGGTGGCGCAGCTGGCCGGCGTGCCGCAGGCGGTGATCAAGGCGGCGCGCAAGCACCTGGCGCGGCTCGAATCGCAGGCGCTCGACACCACGCCGCAGCTCGACCTGTTCGCGCTGCCGTGCGTGGAACCGGACGAGCCGGCCCAGGCGCCGCACGCGCACGACGCAGCGCAGGAAGACATGCACGATGCCCTGCTCGACGCGCTGGCCGCCATCGATCCCGATGCCTTGACCCCGCGCGAAGCGCTCGAGCAGTTGTACCAGCTCAAGCGCCTCGCCACGCCATGATGCGCGCCGCGCCACTGGCCGCGTTCCTGTGCGCGGCATGGCTGGCGGCGCCGCCGGCCGCCACCGCCGCGCAAGGCAAAACGGCTGCCGCCAAAGGACCGGCGCCCTACCAGTTCGCCATCATCGGCCATCGCTTTGCCGATGGCGGCGGCGAGCCGCAACTGGAACAAGCCATCGCCGCCAGCGACGATGGCGCGGTGGCCTTTATCGTCGCCACCGGCGTCAAGGCCGAGCGCGAGCCGTGCAGCGACGAGTTGTACACGCAGCGGCGCGACCTGTTCGCCGAGGCGCGCCGGCCGATGATCGTGGCGCCCGCCGCCAGCGACTGGAGCGGCTGCACCAACGGCGCCGGCAGCCAGGTGGCGGTCGATCGCCTGAACCGCATGCGCGAATTGTTTTATCCGGACGCCGATTCCCTCGGCAAGCGCAAGCTGCCCTTGCTGCGCCTGTCGACCAGTTCGCAGTTCCGCAGCTACGCCGAGAACGCGCACTGGATTGTCGGGAACGTGCTGTACGCGACCATGAACCTGTCGTCGGATAACAATCACTATCGTCCCGAGGCGGGCCGCAACAGCGAGTTCGAAGACCGCGCGGTGGCCAACCGGTTCTGGCTCAAGCGCCTGTTCGGCACGGCCCAGCGCAAGAAGCTCGATGCGGTGGTGTTGTTTACCGAAGGCGACATGAAGATCCACAGCGAAAAGCCAGGCCTGCTGTCCATGCTGGGACCGGGCGAGAACCGCAAGGATGGCTATGCGGCGGTGCGCCACCAGGTGTTGGCGTCGGCCCAAAAATTCGCGGGCAAGGTGCTGCTGGTCGATACCGCCCTGCCGGTGGGACCGGCGCCGGCGATTGCATGGCGCGCCAACCTGGGCCATGTGAGCGTGGGATCGGGTGTGCTGCGCATGCGCGTGGCGCCGGGCAGCGAGAAGATGTTCCTGCTTCAGAAGCCGTAAACACAGCCGTCAACGCAGCTGTAAACGCAGATGCGGCGCCGGAGAAGATCTCGGGCGCCGCATGGACCGGATGCGAGGCAGGCGCGAGCCCACCCCGGCATGCGGGGAATTAATGCACCGGGTGGCTGCGGAAGTGGTCGCCCTCTTCGCCGTCATCCTCGTCGTCATGGTCGTGATGACCATGCGCGCCGTGCACGTGGCCGTGCGCGATTTCAACGTCGAGCGCTTCGCGCACGTCGGTGACTTCCAGCTCGAAGCGCAGCGCGATGCCGGCCAGCGGGTGATTGCCGTCGAGGACAACCTTGTCGTCGGCGATGTCGGTGACGGTGAAGATCATGGTTTCTTCATCGCTGTCCGGGCCATCGGGCATGCCTTCGAACTGCATGCCGACTTCGAGCGGCTCCGGCAGGCGCTCGCGCGCTTCAACCTTGACCAGGGCCGAGTCGTAGTCGCCGAACGCGTCGTCCGGTTCGATCTGCAGGACGCAAGCGTAGCCGGTTTCCTTGCCATCGAGTTCTTCTTCGATTTTCGGCAGCGTATTTTCATAGCCGCCGTGAAGATAGACCATCGGCTGGCTGCCGTCTTCGATCAGATTGTTCTGCGCGTCGGACAATTTATACTTGACCGTTACGACCGTGTTTTTGGCAATCTTCATAGTGCTTCCTTTCAGTGTGTACTGGCGGATTATACCTCCCCGCCGCCTTGCCCTGTTTCGGACTTGGTTATAATGTCGCATGAAAAAATTAACGCTCTTGGGCGATATCACGCCCGCCCAGTTTTTACGCGATTACTGGCACAAGAAACCGCTCTTGATCCGCCAGGCAATTCCCGGCTTCAAGCCCTTGCTCAAGCTGGACGCGCTGGCCGCGCTTGCCAAACTGAACCATGTCGAATCGCGCCTGATCACCCAGGTCGACGGCGACTGGAGCATGCAGCACGGTCCGCTGACCGAATTGCCACCGCGCACGCAGCGTGAATGGACCATGCTGGTGCAAGGCGCCAACCTGGCCGACAAGGGCTGCGACGCGCTGCTGCGCCAGTTCCGATTCATCCCGGACGCGCGCCTGGACGACCTGATGATCAGCTACGCCACCGATGGCGGCGGGGTCGGTCCGCATTTCGATTCCTACGATGTGTTCCTGCTGCAAGCACACGGCAAGCGCCGCTGGCGCATCGGCGCGCAGAAGGACTTGTCGCTGGTCGAGGGCAAGCCGCTGAAAATCCTGAAAAACTTCAAGCCGCAAGAAGAATTCCTGCTCGAACCGGGCGACATGCTGTACCTGCCGCCCCACTACGCGCACGACGGCGTGGCCGAGGGCGACTGCATGACGTACTCGATCGGTTTCCGTTCGCCGTCCTACCAGGAACTGGGTGAAGCGTTTCTCCAGTTCATGGCCGACTCGATCGACCTGCCGGGCCGCTACGCCGATCCCGACCTGGAAGTGGCAAAAAATCCGGCCGAAATCCCGCGCAACATGCTCGCCGCCATCACCGAAGAAATGAACAAGGTGCGCTTCACCGAGGAAGACGTGACCATTTTCGTCGGCGAGCACATGTCCGAGCCGAAGCACAATGTGTTCTTCACGGGACCGGCCAAGCCGCTCACCATGGGACGCTTCGCCGAGGCCGTCGCCAAGCGCGGCGTGGCGCTCTCGCTCAAGTCGCAAATGCTGTATCGTGGCAAGCACGTGTTCATCAACGGCGAATCGTTTGCCGTCGGCCGCGCCGACAAGGCCGTGCTCGACGTGCTGGCCAACGAACGGACCATCGGCGGCGCGGCCCTGGACGGCGCCTCCGACGATGTGATGGAAGCGCTGTATACCTGGTACCAGGATGGATGGATCGAACTCGCTTGATATTGACGCATACGCTCTCAAGGACACTGCCATGACCGACGCCGCCGTTCATAAGTTCAACTCGCACGCCGAATTCGAGGCGCAGCTGCGCGACTGCCTGGGGCGCGCGCAGGTGACGCTGAAAATGTTCGATCCGGATTTTTCGGTGTTTCCTCTTGGAAGCAGCGAGACCGATGCCGCCCTGCGCCGTTTTCTCGCCGGCGGCGGCGCCATGCAGCTGGCCATGCATGACAGCGCCCATATCGAGCGCAACTGTCCGCGCTTCGTGCGCCTGTTGCGCGAGTTCAACCACAAGATCGAGGTAAGGGCGACGCCGCGCTCGCTGCATCACCTGACCGATTCCTTCTGCATCGCCGACGGCACGCACATCGTGCGCCGCTTTCACAGCGACCACATGCGCGGGGAAGCGGCTTTCGATGCGCCGGCGGCTACCGATCTCAGCCAAGAAAGATTCGGGGCAATCTGGATCGAGGCCGTTTCAACGTTACATCCGACCACGACTGGTTTGTAAGGGTTTGTAAGGCCCAAAACAGGCCGATCAGAATATAAATTGGAGATGCAGCAAATTAGCCGATGAAATGATCATAAAGATGACTTTTATCACAATATGAATGTTGCCACTTCGCAAAAAGCTTCCATAAAAGCATCATGGTGCTATTGCGAAGCACCAAATTTAGCTATAATATCGGGTTAGGAAGTTTCCGTTGTCTGTCAAGCACCATTATAGGTACGAAAGCTAACGAGAATTCCCTAACGAGCGATAATTACCGGTAATTATTCATCGCAATATACGTTGTCATCATTTAGTGCATTAACTAAGGAAAACCCATGAAAAAATCTTTGCTGATCGTCTCCCTGCTGGCTGTAGCCCTGGCTGCTTGCACCAAAAAAGAAGAAACCCCAGTTACTCCAGTGACCCCAGCTGTTGAAGCTCCTGCTACCGTTACCCCACCACCAGTAGTTGAAGCTCCAGCAACTCCAGCTGCTGACGCTGCTACTGCTGCTGCAGTTGCCGCTTCGGCCGCTTCGGTTGCTGCTGACGCTGCTGTTGCTGCTTCGGCTGCCGCATCGACCGCAGCTTCGGCTGCTGCATCGGCTGCGCACTAATCAGCACGATTTGAAAAAGACCGGCCTGCGGGCCGGTTTTTTTTCGTCTGGCGATTCGTGAAGTGGCAATTGGCCTCCGATCCGCATCGGAGACCAGCGCCAGCGACGTAAAAAAACCGGCCTCGGCCGGTTTTTTCATTCCTGCGTACACGATTACTTCAACTCGTCGCTCAGCAGTTTCAAGATCTTGGCGCCGGTTGGCGAGGTTTCAGGCTTGCCATCGTTGCTCTGCACCGTCACCTTGCTCACCGTCGCGCCCGCTTCTGTCTTGACCGCCACGCGGAAACGCTGCGCTTCCTTGGCCTTGTCGGACGAGGAGCCAAAGCTGAACAGCTTGCTCAGGAAACCATCTTTCTCGGCCAGGTCCGGATCGACATAGCGCACGAAATACACGCCCTGCACCCGGTCGCGGTCTTCCACCGTGAAGCCGACCCGGTCCAGCGCCAGGCCGACCCGGCGCCAGGCGCGGTCGAATCCTTCGGCCACTTCGACCGAATCGCCCAGCAGCTTGGCGTTTTGCGGCGCTTGCGGCGCCGCCGCCACGGCCGCTTCGGCCGGCTTGACATCGGCCACGCCGGTCAGCTTGGCCAGCAAACGGCTCAGGAATTGCGCTTCCAGGCCCGGATCGTTCGCACGCGTGGTCCAGGTGGTCGAATCCTTTTGCGAACCGACCAGCACTTCTTCCGCGCCGCGATGGCTGATGTAGATTTCGGTGCCGTTCGCGGTGCGCTCGAGGCGGGTGCGGAACTTGTCGCGCTCGCCGGTCGAGTACAGCGAATCGAAGACCTTGCCGATCGACTGGCGGATGAAGTCTTGCGGAATCTTCGAGCGGTTCTCGGCCCAGTCGGTTTCCATGGTGCCGGTGACGGCCGACTCATTGATGACGGTAAAGCCCGAATCGGCCCAGAATTGCTTGAGCTGCGGCCACAGTTGCTCCGGGGTCTGGTTGACCACCAGCCAGCGCTGGTTGCCGCTGCGCTCGACACGCACGGCGTCGGTGCCGTTCGCACCGATCGGCTGGCCGCCAGCCACCGGCGCCGCCGTCGTGCCCTTCGGCTGCTGGTAGGTCGAGGCCGACGCCACGCCGCGCGTTTCGGGAATGGCGTAGCGGTTGTCGCGCTCGAGCTGGGTCAGGTCGGGCGGCACGTCCAGCGACGCGGCCTTCTTGGCGCCACGGTAATCGAGCTTGTCCTGTTGAATCACGGAACTGATCATGCCGCAGCCGGACAGGCTGACCATCAGCGCCGACAGCACCAGGCCACGCGTCGCTGCAGGAGAAAATGCCGGGGCCTTGGCCATTGTTAATGTATTGCGAATAGTCATGTCGTTACTGAATGAGAAGCTGAAAGGCAGCTGGTGTCTGGGATGATCCGACCCTTGCGGGTCAGGGCTGTGGTAGGACGCCGGCGTCGCGCAGCGCGCCGCGGACCGCGTCGTGGCAGTCTTGCCCGAGCGGCGCCAGGGGCAGGCGTATGCCGGCAGGCATCAGGCCCATTTCCGCCAGGGCCCATTTGACCGGGACCGGATTTGGCTCGATAAACAGTTTCTGGTGCAACGGCATGACAGTGTTGTTGATCTCGACGGCGCGGGCGATGTCGCCGCCCATCGCGGCCGCGCACAGCTCGTGCATGGCGCGCGGGGCCACGTTGGCCGTGACCGAAATATTGCCGGCGCCGCCGCACAACATCAGCGCGATCGCGGTCGGATCGTCGCCCGAGTACACGGCGAACGATTTATCGACATTGCGCAGCAGTTCCAGGCCACGCCCGATATTGCCGGTAGCATCTTTAATGCCGACGATATTCGGGATGCTTGACAAGCGCACCACGGTGTCGTTGCTCATGTCGGCCACGGTACGGCCCGGCACGTTGTACAGGATGATCGGCAGGTCGACCGCTTCGGCGATGGCCTTGAAGTGGCGATACATGCCTTCCTGGGTCGGACGGTTGTAGTAGGGAACGACCACCAGCGCGGCATCGGCCCCGACTTTCTTGGCATAGTCGGTCAGCATGATCGCTTCCGAGGTCGAATTGCCACCGGTGCCGGCAATGATCGGAATGCGGCCACGGGTATGCTCGACGGCCAGTTTGACCAGTTCGCAGTGTTCCTCGACGCTGACGGTGGCCGATTCGCCCGTGGTGCCGACGATGACGATGCCATCGGTGCCCTCGGCGATGTGCCAGTCGATCAGCTTGCGCAGGCCCGGATGGTCCAGACTGCCGTCTGCATGCATCGGGGTGACGATTGCTACTATGCTGCCCTTGATCATATGTAGGTAACTATGCTGGTAAATAAAGTCCTGATTGTAGCGGATCGCCCGCCCGAATGGTTCATTGTTGACTAGAATCGCGCCTCGGTCACCGCCGCGCCCCCGTCAAGACGCGCGTCTTCGCGGGCAAAATCGGCCCCGCAAGCGCACAGGCGCTGCACCATGGCCGCCTTCGGCACGCTGGTAAAACCATCTTCGAACGCCAGCACGCGCAGGTGATGGGCCGCCGCCTGGCGCAGCAGCTCGCCTTCGTGCAGCAAGAACGCCGGGTTGCTCGGACGGCCGAAGGCTTCGTTTCCGCCCGCAAAGGTTTCATAGATCAGCAGGCCGCCCGGCGCCAGGCTGCGCACCAGCGCCGGAATCAAGGGCCGGTGCAGGTAATTGGTGACGACGATCACGGCAAAGCGCCCGTCCTCGAAAGGCCAGGGCGCGGTGCCGTCTTCCAGGTCGAATTCGAGGGTGGTGATGCTGGGGCCGGCGGCCGCGGCCAGCGCCTCCGGATCGCGGTCGAGCGCAATGACCGGGTGGCCGAGCGCGGCCAGCAGGCGCGCATGGCGGCCCGTGCCGCAGGCCAGGTCAAGCGCCTCGCCGCGCCGGGCCAGCGGGGCGAAACGGGCGATCCACGCGGAAGCGTCGGCGTTAGTCAGTGCGTCAGTCATGGGAAATTCCTTTATAGAGTAACAGGCAAGAGCAGGCGGCTATCCGCGTGCCATTGAGAGGAGCCAGGCAAGGGGCGCGGCGACCTTGGCGAAGGCGGCGCTGGCCACCGTCATGGCCTTGAACAGGAAGCTGTCGAGCACATGCAGGCGCATCAGCAGGATGAAGGCGGTGAAGATGAGCACGTCGAGCACGGCCACGTCATTGACCAGGCGCAGCGCGCGCTTGGGCAGGGCCGCCAGCAGGCCGGGCGGCAACAGGCTGGCCACCCTGCGCCCGCCGTCCGGCGGCACCGTCGGCAGCATGCGCAGCACGCGCTCGGGCAAGATGCTGGCCAACACGTGGCTGCCGTCGAGCGGCGGGATCGGCAGCAGGTTGAAGACCATCATCACGGCATTGACCGCCACGCCGGCGCGCACCATGTCGTAAAAGAAGCGCTCGGTGACGCCGCCGGCGACCAGCAGCACGCCGATGACGCTCCAGAGCACGCCCATGAGGAAATTGGCGGCCGGGCCGGCCAGCGCCACGAAGGCCATGTGCTTCTTGGGATTGCGCAGGCGGTCGTACTCGACCGGAACCGGCTTGGCATAGCCGAACGGCAACTGGATCAGCCAGTACAACATCAGCGGCAACAGCACGGTGCCGAAGGGATCGATGTGGCGCAGCGGATTGATGCTCAGGCGACCTTCGTCGGCGGCGGTGGTGTCGCCGAAGTAGTTGGCCACAAAGCCATGTCCCACTTCATGCAGGGAAATGGCGAACAGCACCGGAATCGCGAGCACGAGCAGCGCCAGCAGCGTGTGGTAAGAGCTGCTCATCGCCCGCTTCCGGCAGGGCGGGCGCGCGGGCCGGGCGCGGCGGCGCCGGCAGCCACAGTCAGAGTCCGAACGCGGCGGCGTCGCCGCGGCCCTGGCGCACCAGCACCACATCGTCGCCGGTCAGGTCGATCACGGTGGTCGGCTCCAGTGAGCAGGCGCCGCCGTCGATGATCAGGTCGACCTGCTTGTCGATGCGCTCGCGGATGGTGTCGGCGTCGGTCAGCAATTCATCGCCCTCGCCGTCCGGGTCGGGCAAGATCAGGGTGGTGCCCAGCAGCGGCTGGCCCAGTTCGGCCAAGAGGGCCTGGGCGATGGCGTTTTCGGGCACGCGCAGGCCGATGGTCTTGCGCGACGGGTGCGACAGGCGGCGCGGCACCACGCGGGTCGCTTCCAGGATCACCGTGTACGGCCCCGGCGTGGCCGCCTTGAGCAGGCGGAACTGGCGGTTGTCGACACGCGCGTAGACCGCGATTTCGGACAGGTCGCGGCACAGCAAGGTCAGGTGGTGCTTTTCGTCGATGCCGCGGATGCGGCGCAGCTTGTCCACGGCGCCCTTGTCGTCGAGGTGGCAGACCAGCGCGTAGCACGAGTCGGTCGGCAGCGCGACGATGCCGCCGGCATGAATGATCTGGGCGGCCTGCTTGATCAGGCGCGCCTGCGGATTATCGGGATGGATGGCGAAAAATTGGCTCATGCGGCAGGCAGGTTGTTGAGGGCGGCGATGCGTTCTTCCATCGGCGGGTGGGTCGAGAACAGCGCGCCCCAGCCCTTGCCGCTGGCCGAAATGCCGAAGGCCGACATTTGCGAGGGCAAGGCGCCGGGCGCCAGGCCGCCGAGGCGGGCCAGCGCTTGCTGCATCGGACGCGGGCTGCCCAGCAGCCTGGCCGAGCCGGCGTCGGCGCGGAATTCGCGCTGGCGCGAGAACCAGGCGACGATGATCGAGGCCACCAGGCCGAACACCAGTTCGCACACGAACACGGTGGCCATGTAGCCGATGCCGGGACCACGGTCGCTGTTACCGCGCAGCACGACCTTGTCCACAAAAAAGCCGACCACACGCGCCAGGAACACCACGAAGGTATTGACCACGCCCTGGATCAGGGTGAGGGTGACCATGTCGCCGTTGGCGACGTGGGCGATTTCGTGGCCCAGCACGGCTTCGACTTCGTCGCGGTCCATGCTTTCGAGCAGGCCGGTGGACACGGCCACCAGCGCGGAATTCTTAAAGGCGCCGGTGGCGAAAGCGTTCGGCGCGCCATCGTAGACGGCGACCTCGGGCATGCCGATGCCGGCCCGCTCGGCCAGCTTGCGCACGGTATTGACCAGCCACAGTTCACCTTCGCCGGACGGGTTCTGTAGCACGCGCGCGCCGGTCGACCATTTGGCCATCATTTTGCTCATCAACAAGGAGATGATGGAGCCAGTAAAGCCGACCACGGCCGAAAACACCAGCAACTGGCCGATATTGATGCCGGACGCACTGACCCCGCGCCCGATGCCCAACACGTTGAGCACGATGGTCAGGACCAGGATCACGGCAAGGTTAGTGGCAAGGAACAGCAAAATACGCTTCATGGCAAGCCTCCCGGCGTCGACATTGGTGAACAGGAGGGGCCTCGAAAAACCGTAGCGAGCGGCGCAAGTTTCGTCCGAGAAGCGCAGCCGTACGAAGGTACGGTGAGCATCGCAGGGCGAAAATTGCTCCGCGCAGTAGGTTTTTCGAGATCCCCGGAAGAATAAAGTAAGGCTGACGGTGCCAAATACAAGAGCCGCGCCGCCGCTGCCATGGCAAGAACGGCGCTCTTCAGAACCGCTTAAGCCGGCAACTAAAACCAGTCGTGCCAGACCGGCGTGACGCTGCGCGGCAACGGCGGCAAGGCCGCAAAATCGACGCGCGACTCGCCCGGCGCATGGAAATCGGTGCCGCGCGAGGCCAGGAAACCGTAACGCCGCGCTTCTTCGGCGTACAAGGGATACTGGTCCGGCGTATGGCTGCCGGTGACCACCTCGATCGCCGTGCCGCCAAGCTGCTTGAATTCATCGAACAGCGCGCCCTGCCCGACCAGGCCGAGCTTGTAACGGCCCGGATGGGCGATCACGGCAACGCCGCCGGCGCCCTGGATCCAGCCGACCGCCTGCGCCAGGGTGGCCCAGCGGTGCGGAACGAAGCCGGGTTTGCCTTCGACCAGGTATTTACGGAACACTTCCGGAATGTTCGCGCACACGCCCGACTCGACCAGGAAGCGCGCGAAGTGGGTGCGCGAGATCAGGTCGGGATTGTCGACGAACTTGAGCGCGCCCTCGTAGGCCCCGGCAATGCCGGCGCGGGCCAGTTGCGCGGCCATCTCGCGCCCGCGCGCATCGCGCCCGCTACGGGTGGCGGCCAGGCCCTGCACCAGGCCGGGATTGTTCTCGTCGATCTGCAGGCCGACGATGTGGACGGTGTGGTTGGCCCAGGTGATCGAGATTTCCACGCCGGACACGAAGCGCATGCCCAGCGCATCGGCCGCCGCGCGCGCCGCGGCCACGCCGCCGACTTCGTCGTGGTCGGTCAGCGCCCACGCGTTCACGCCCGCTTTATGCGCGTAGGCGGCGACGGCGGCGGGCGCCAGGACACCGTCGGACACGGTCGAGTGACAATGAAGATCTACATTCAGCATACGCAGGCAAGGCTCGGATCGGCAACAGGTTGGGTCAGGCTTTATTGTACGCTGACTGAGCGATTGACGCGGCGTCTGGCGGATAAGCCGGCCGATCTAGGCCAAAAACGCTTCCACCATCCTGGCCAGTTGCTCCGGCTGATCGTGATGCAGCATATGCCCCGCATTGGCCATCATGCGCGAGGTGACCGTCTTCAGATGCCCCAGGCGGCGGTCGACCTCGATGCGCGCTTCCTCGCGCGGTCCCATCCACTGCCACATATTGGTATCCTCGGCCTCGACCCACAGCACCGGCGCGGTAATGGCCGACCAGCACGCCATCACTTCTTCCACCTGGTAGCCGAGCGGGGTCGGCTTCTTGTGGTTCGGATCGCCCAAAATCTCCCATTCGCCGGCGGCGTTCTGCGCCGACCAGTGCTGCGCCAGGAACTGCGCGCGCGTATCAATCAGGCGCGGATTGGTCTTTTGCAGGCGCGCCGCCACCGCCGCCTGGCTCGGATAGGTGCGCAGCGCGGGTGGCGTGCGCATCTCGTCGAGCCACTTGGCATAGCGCCGCGGCGCCTTCTTCGGGTCGGACGCGGGCATCCCGAAGCCTTCCAGGTTGATCAGGCGGCGCACCCGGTCGGGCCGGGCGCCGGCGTAAATACCAACCACGTTGCCGCCCATGCTGTGGCCGAGCAGGTTGACCGCCTCGCCCGGCGCGTAATGGTCGAGCATGGCGTCGAGATCGGCCACGTAGTCGGGGAACCAGTACGTGTCCGAGTGGCTGCGCTCGGTCAGCCCGAAACCGCGCCAGTCGGGCGAGATCACGTGCCAGTCTTGCTCAAGGCACTCGACCACGAACTGGAACGAGGCCGACACATCCATCCAGCCATGCACCATGAACAGCTTGGGCGCGCCCTCCCTGCCCCAGTGGCGCACGTGGGTGCGCAAGCCGCGCACGGTCAAAAATTCGGAACGGGAAGGTTTCATGAGGGACTCGGCAATAAAAAAGAACGACCGTTCGAATTATACCGGAGAAGTTTTTATGCGTTGCCGTTGCCGTTACCAGGATCAGTCGGGGTTGATGGTGGGCGTCAGTCGGTGATCGCCCGCAGGCGCGCCAGGGCATCTTCAACAACACACTCCGGCGCTGTTTCGCCCCGTTTGGCGCCGTGCGCCTCAGATCGAGCATGCGCACCTGATGGCCGACAGCACAAGCGCAGGTCGCTTCCCTTTTTGATCATGGCCTTCGGTCGGTTGAGATTGACAATGACAACGCCGCCGCGCTCGAATTTGACGCGCCTTACCACATCTCGCGCCCTGCTGGCGTCATCTTGCCCCATGCGGCAAGATCGACCGGCTTGGGGGCGCAGGGGTGGCATTGCGCCACCAGGTCGGCCAAGGCATAGACCGGACGTTTCACTGTTAGCAACACACCATTGTCTTGCACTTTAACGATCAGCTTGTCACCCAGCGTGGCCTTGAGCATGCTCAGTAACTCGGTGGGCAAACGCACTGCCGCGCTATTGCCCCATTTTTGGACGGAAAGTTCCATCTTCGGCTCCCAAGTTGTATCTACATTGTAGATACCAAATTGGAATAGCCAAGGCCGACGCATGCGCGCATGCGCGCATGCAGCCAGCAAGAGCATTGAATATCCGATTCCCATTCGACATACTCGCCGTCATCGAACAAGCAGGAAAAACGCGGCTCGAACGCCGATCCGATGGCGCGGCCTGCGCCGCCCGTCCTCCCATGCCAAAGACAATTCATGGCCGCTATGTCAACGCCGTCGATCAGGATGAGCGCGCGGCCCGTTTCGTCGTCTCTTAGTTTGTCCAGTACAGATATCGCAAGAAGCCCATGCCCGTATCGGATTTCTGCGCCTGCTCGGCCATCTGCGGCAACGGCGACAGCGGGTGCGCCTTGTCGATGCGCTGGCAACTATTGGTCGGCAGCTTGGTATCGCGAAACGCGTACACCGTCCCGGCCGGCGGCGGCTTCAGATACAGGCTGGCCACATTCAGGCCGCTCCCCTCGGGACACAAGGGCGCCATCGCCGCCAACATGCCGCGCCCGCCCCGCGTGGCCGGCAACAAGGTGCGTCCCTGCCACAACGCCGACATTTCCTTGATCATCATCCCCCAACTGGCAAAATCGGCCGTGTCGAGCGGCACCGGGAACACGCTGTTGACCTGCCCTGGATGGCCGATCCACTCTTCGTCGTCATCGGTCTCGGCCAAGACTTCCTGGCGCATCTTGCCCGAAATCACAAAACCATTGGCGATCAGCTGGTGCGCCGCTTTCATCAAGGCTGGCCGCGCCAGGATCATGCCATCGAATTTGTCGCTCAACTCGAACGCGCGCACATTGGTCAGCAAGCCTTCGATGAAATGATGGTACGCGAGCGACCATAAAATATCGCTCTGGTCGACGTGGATCACGGCGCCCAGGTTGTATTCGCGCTCGTAATAGGCCAGGTCGTCGCTCGGGCCGCTGAAGCGGAACGCCTGGTGCCCGCGCTTGGGCAGGGCGAACAGGTATTTCTCCCACAGCTTGACGGCGCCGTCGCCGTCGATGTCGAGTTCCCATTGCGCGGGCGCGAGCCGCAGCGACTTGCGCTTGCCGAGCTTGACCTGGGCCAGCAGCTTGCGCGTGGCGCCGAGTTCGCCGATCACGTAGTCGATTTCCTTGCGCACCTCGACCACGACCGCCTCGCGCGGCATGCGTTGCGTCTCCATCCGCGCGAAGCCCTGCGTGCCCCAGGTGACGATCTGGCGCACCAGCGCCGTATCGCGGCAGATGACAGCCGCCACGCGCGCATCGTCGTCGCGCGGCACGGCGCTGCGCGCGGCTGTGCCGCATGCTTGGGCATAGCCGGCGGTCGTGGTGAAATCGGCCGCTCCCGCCGCCGGGACCACCAGGGCGCCGCACAGCGCCAGCGCAACAGGGAACAATCGCATGATACCTCCAAGATAATCGTGTCAGAAAATAAATCTATCCTACGCGAAACAAACGCGCTTGCGTCGTCCCGCCTTGTGATTAGAAGAAAACGCCCAACATCCTCTCCTCGATGCGGCCAGAAACGGCCGTGCCGCGTCGAAAGCGCGGGGGCGGCGTAAAATAGCGCCATTCCAACGCTTCCTGACACCAACATGGCTATCTACCAACTGGGCGAGCACGCGCCCGAGATTCACGAGTCCGCCTACGTCGCCGATTCGGCCAGCCTGATCGGCAAAGTGACGCTGGCGGCCAATACCTCGGTCTGGTCCGGCGTCACGCTTCGCGGCGACAACGAGCGCATCACGATCGGCGCCGACAGCAATGTGCAGGAAGGCACGGTCATGCACACCGACATGGGCTTTCCGCTCACCATCGGCAGCAAGGTGACCGTTGGCCACCAGGCCATGCTGCACGGCTGCACGGTGGGCGACGGCTCGCTGATCGGCATCCAGGCCGTGATCCTCAATGGCGCCAGGATCGGCAAGGGTTGCCTGGTCGGCGCCGGTGCACTGGTGACCGAAGGCAAGGAATTTCCGGATTACTCGCTCATCATCGGCGCCCCGGCCAAGGCCGTGCGCACTCTGAGTGAAGAAGACATCGCGCGCCTCGAAGGCAGCGCCGCCAGCTACGTGGCGCGCGCCCAACTGTTCAAGACGCAACTGAAAAAGATTGGATAAACAATGACTACAAACAATAACAACGACACCCTGCAAAAATTCATTTTCGACAACGCCGCCGTACGCGGCGAATTCGTCGAAATTTCGGCCACCTGGAGCGAGATCCTGCAGCGCCACAGCTACCCGCCGGCCGTCAAGACGGTGCTAGGCGAAATGGTCGCGGCGGCGGCCCTGCTGTCGGCCAACCTGAAGTTCAACGGCGCCATCATCATGCAGATCCACGGCGACGGGCCGGTGCGCCTGCTGGTGGTCGAATGCGATTCCGATCTGCGCATGCGCGCCACCGCCAAGGTGACCGAAGGCGCCACCGTGGCCGACGACGCCAGCCTGACCGAGCTGCTCAACCCGGGCGGCAAGGCGCGCTTCGTCATCACGCTCGACCCGGTCGACAAGATGCCGGGCCAGCAGCCCTACCAGGGCATCGTGCCGCTCGACGGCGACGACATGGCGACCGTCATCGAAAACTACATGCTGCGTTCCGAGCAGCTCGACACGCGCCTGTGGCTGGCGGCCGACGACACCGTCTCGCGCGGCCTGCTGCTGCAAAAGCTGCCGCGCCACAGCGGCAAGGAAGACCAGATCAAGCAAAGCAGCGAAGCCGACGAACTCGAAACCTGGAACCGCGCCGTCATGCTGGCCTCGACCCTGAAGCAGGAAGAACTGCTCTCGACCGACATCCAGACCCTGATGAACCGCCTGTTCTGGGAAGAGACGATCCGCGTGTTCGACCCGGCCCATCCCCAGTTCCATTGCGGCTGCACGCGCGAAAAAGTCGGCAACATGCTCAAGATGCTGGGACGCGAAGAAGTCGACGGCGCCCTTGAGGAACTCGGCCAGTTGGCGATCGACTGCGACTTCTGCGGCAAGCACTACTCGTTCGACAAGGTCGATTGCACGCAGCTGTTCGTCGGCGACACGCCGGTCGAAGTGCTCATACCCGCCAGCGACGTGAAGCACTGACATGCGCGACTCGCCCCGCTCCGCGTTCCCGCATTTTCTGGCGATTCCGACGCGCTGGATGGACAACGACGCCTACCGGCACGTCAACAACGTGGTCTACTACAGCTTCTTCGACACCGCCGTCAACGAGTTCCTGATCGCGCGCGGCGTGCTCGATATCCACGCCGACACCGTGGTCGCTCTGGTGGTCGACACGGGCTGCTCGTACTTTAGCTCGATCGCCTTTCCAGACACGGTGCATGTGGGCGTGCGCGTGACCAAGCTGGGCAACTCCAGCGTGCGCTACGAGCTGGCGCTGTACCGCAACGACGAAGCGCTGCCGGCTGCGGCGGGCCATTTCGTGCACGTCTACGTCGACCGTGAAACCAATCGTTCGGTGAGCGTGCCGGACCACGTGCGCGCCGTGCTGGCCACCA
Organism: Massilia rubra; assembly: GCF_011682065.1. Classification (GTDB taxonomy): domain Bacteria; phylum Pseudomonadota; class Gammaproteobacteria; order Burkholderiales; family Burkholderiaceae_D; genus Telluria_A; species Telluria_A rubra. The sequence goes on from NZ_VUYU01000015.1 coordinate 80,161, forward strand.
TCGCCAGCGCACCGCCGGCATCGGCATGACAGGCGCCTCCGCCCACACCATGCGCATCCTCGCGCATGGCGACGCCGAGGCCCTGCTGACATTCGAACTGGCCAACCGCGCCTGGTTCGAACGCCATGTGGAAGCGCGCGAGCCGGCCTTCTATTCGCCCGGCGGCGTGGCGCGCCACATTGCGCAGTACCTGCAAGGCCATGCCAGCGGCGCTTGGCATCCGTGCGTGCTGCTCGATGGCGAAGGCCGCATCGTCGGCCGCGCCAACCTGAAGGGCATCGACCGCGCCGAAGGTTCGGCCGAAGTAGGCTACCGCATCGCGCGCGACCAGACCGGCAAGGGCCTGGCTACGTACGCCCTGCGCAATCTGATCGGCCTGGCGCGCACCACCTGGCAGCTCAAAGAACTGCGCGCCGAGATCACGCACGCCAACCAGGGCTCGGCGGCGGTGCTGCGCAAATGCGGCTTCGTCCACGCGCGCGACTTGCCGCAGCTTGCCATGGTCGACGGCGCGCAGATCGACGGCGCGCTGTACCTGCTCGACCTGGCGCCGGCCTGACGCCCTTGGGTGGTCGCCCGCCTGCAAGCATGCCGCAAGCCGGCGCGCCTTCCTTACAGCCCGACCATGCCCATTTCCTTCTCGTTGTAGCGGGCCCCGTGCACCGCGCCACGCGGCACGGCGGCGCCAATCGCCGCCACGTCGGCCGCGCTCAGCACCAGTTCCGCAGCCGCCACGTTTTGCTCCAGGTTGGCCAGCCGGCGCACGCCCGGAATCGGCACGATGTGATCACCCTGCGCCAGCAACCAGGCCAGCGCCAGCTGGGCCGCGCTGGCCCCGCGTGCGGCGGCCAGTTGTTCCAGGCGCGCCACCATCGCCGCGTTGGCGCGCAGCGCCGCGTCCTGGAAGCGCGGCAGGCCGCGCCGGTAATCGTCCGCCGCCAGCGCCTCGGTCGACCCCAGCTGCCCGGTAAGAAAGCCCCGTCCCAGCGGGCTGTATGGCACGAAGCCCACGCCCAGTTCACGGCAGGCCGGCAGCACCTCGTCCTCCACCTCGCGGCTCCACAGCGAATACTCCGACTGCAGCGCGGCGATCGGATGCACCGCGCAAGCGCGCCGCAAGGTGTCGGCCGACGCCTCCGACAAGCCCAGATGCAGCACCTTGCCCTCGCGCACCAGATCGGCCATCACGCCAACCACCTCCTCGATCGGCACCGCCGGATCGACCCGGTGCTGGTACAGCAGATCGATCGCCTCCACGCCGAGCCGCGCCAGCGAGCCCTCGACCGCTTCGCGCACATGTTCCGGGCGGCTGTCCACCCCCGTCACCCGCTCCATGCCCTGCCCCTGCGCGCCGATCCGGAAACCGAATTTGGTGGCGATCGTCACCCTGCCGCGCAGCTCGCGCAAGGCGCGCGCCAGCAGCTCCTCGTTGGCGTAAGGTCCGTAGACTTCCGCCGTATCGAACATGGTCACGCCCAGTTCCACGGCGCGGTGCAAGGTGCGGATCGATTCCGCCTCGTCGGCGCCGCCGTAGGCGAAGCTCATTCCCATGCAACCGATGCCGATGGCCGACACCGACAAACCGGTCGAACCCAATGTGCGCGTTTTCATCACAGCTAACTCCTCGTGTATTGAATGGAGCGGCCAGTATGCGCGGCCTCGTTTGATCGGATAAGATGCCTTATTGCGCATGCACTACTGAGAGAGATTCATCAATCCATGACCGACCTGCACGAACTCGACGCCTTTGCCGCCGTGGCCCGCCTGCGCAGCTTCCGCCAGGCCGCCGTCGAACGCGGCGTGTCCGCGTCGGCGCTGAGCCACAGCCTGCGCGCGCTGGAAGAGCGCCTTGGCGTGCGCCTGCTCAATCGCACCACGCGCAGCGTGACGCCGACCGAGGCCGGCGCGCGCCTGCTGGCCCGGCTGGCGCCCGCGCTCGGCGAAATCGCCGACGCCCTGGTCGAACTGGACAGCCTGCAGGACGTGCCGGCCGGCGCCCTGCGCATCAACCTGCCGCGCTCCGCCGCCCGCCTGCTGCTCGCCCCCATGCTGGGCCGCTTCGCCGCCGCTTACCCGCGCGTGCAGCTCGAGGCGGTCACCGACGACGGCCTGCTCGACATCGTCGGCGCCGGCTTCGACGCCGGCGTGCGCTTCGGCGAGCGGCTGGCGGCCGACATGATCGCCATTCCCTTCGGCCCACCGCAACGCTTCGTGGTCGTCGCCGCCCCCGCCTATCTGGCCGCGCATGGCATTCCGGGCACGCCGCGCGAGCTGGAACGGCACAACTGCATCGGCCGGCGCTTCCCCAGCGGCAGCCGCTACGCCTGGGAGTTCGCGCAGGGCGGGCGCAGCTTCTCGGTCGCCGTCACCGGCGCGCTGCTGTTCGACGATGACGAACTGATTATCCGCGCGGCCCTCGACGGCGCCGGCGTCGCCTATGCCTATCACGCCGATGCGGCGGCCCACATCGCCGCCGGCCGGCTGCAGGTGCTGCTGGCCGAGTGCGAGCCCGCGCCGTCCCAGTACTTCCTTTACTACCCCAGCCGCCGCCAGATGCCGCCCGCGCTGCGCGCCTTTGTCGACGCCGTGCGCGGCTAGTCGGGCAGCGCGTAGTCGAGCGCGTAAAAGTGCTTGCCGTCGACGACGGTGAGCGCCATGGCGCCGCTGATGCCAGTTAACTCCTCCGTGCCCGAATCGGGAACGATGGTGATCGTCGCCTGGCTCGTCCCAGCGCGCATCGTGCCCGCATGCTGGAGCACGAAACCGCCCTTGCGCCCCGCCAGCGTCCCGCTGACCCGCTCGATGGCGACGTAGGCCGCCGAGCCTTTGGTATCGCTCACCGCCGTGAGCATGGCGCCCTTGCCGCTGGCGGCCAGCGCGCCCGCGTAGCGCTTCTCGAGCGCCATGCGGGCGGTGGCGGTGCGGCCTTCCTTTTCGGGGGCGCCGGCGGGTATGATCGTGATCTCGAACGGTCCGCTGGCGCGCGCAATGACGGACGCCGCCTGGGCGCTGGCGGGTGGCAGGACGGCCAACAGGGACAGCGCGGCTGCGCTGGAGCGGAACAAGGACATGGCAAGCTTTCGGCTAGAGGATGGGCGGCGCCGCATGCAAACGCGTGCTCGCTCGCGGAAACCACCACAGTAAGCGCAAGGACGACAAACATCTTGGATAAATCCGACACCACCCCGGCAACGCCGAAAGGCATCGTCGATCCGCTCGGCATGGCGCGCCGCATTCGCCTGGCCACCTACCCTCCGGCGGCGCCGCTGGCGAACTTTGTCGACTACTACTGGATCGTCGAATGGAACATGGGCGAGCGCGCGCCCGAGATCCAGCGCGTGCTGCCGTATCCGAACGCGCACCTGGTGTTCGACCGGGGCCAGAGCGCCATCCACGGCGTGGTGCGCGGCGCGTTCGAGCGCAGCGTGGCCGGCGCCGGCCGCGTGCTCGGGGTGCGCTTCAGGCCGGGCGCGCTGCGTCCCTTCATCAGCCATCCGGTCTCGCGCCTGGCCGACCGCACCATGTCATTCGACGACGTCCTGCGCGTACCGACGATGGAGGCCGAACAGCGCGTGTTAGGGGGCGCCGGCGACGCCGACATGGTCGGCGCGGCCGAAGCGATGCTGCTCGCCGTGCTGCCGGCGCCCGACGCACGCGCGCTGATCGCCGAACAGGCGGTGGCCGCCGCCGCCGCCGTCGATGGCCCGGCCAGCGTGGCCGCCCTGTGTGCGCAAATGGGGATCGAAGAACGCGCGCTGCAAAGGCTGTTCAGTAATTATGTGGGCGTGTCGCCCAAATGGGTGATCCAGCGCTACCGGTTGCAGGAAGCGAGCTGGCGCCTGGCCAGGCCGGGGCCGGTGGACCTGGCGGGCCTGGCAAGTCAGCTGGGCTTTTTCGACCAGGCCCACTTCACGCGCGACTTCACGAAACTGGTGGGCACGTCGCCGCTGGAGTACTGGAAGTCGCAGCAGAATGGGACGCAGACGCCGACGCGCCCAGATGCCCGATGACGCGGGCGATCTCCTTGCGCACCTTGGCATAGTCGACCTGTGCCCACGCCTCGAGGATGGGCACATACTTCGGATCGGAACGTTCATGCAGGATCCCGAGCAGCAGCAATATCAGGTCACGGCTGCGGTCCTTCAGATACAGCATGTCATACGGCGGCGCGGACTGCGCCAGCAACTTGTCGAAGCCGTCTATCAGCTCGTTGGCGACAATCTCGCGTTCGATGCGCCATCCACGTTGGGAATAGAACAGCAGCGGCAAGTCACCGTCAAAATCGAGGCCCAGGTAATCGTTCAGGATCATCCAGTCGACCATGGCCAGGACCTCGGCCTCGCTGCGGCCCTGATAAGCGCCGTAGCAGGGATTGTCATCCATCCCGTGCTTGAGGACCTCCTGCGCGCGCGAACCCCGCAGGACTTTGATCAGCATGGCGCGTCCGGCAGTGGTGATCAGCGGGTCGGCAGCACGCAGGATGGTGCGGATATCCGGCTCCGGCAATGTACTCAGGGATGTATCAAAAACCAGCCTGGTTCGGTTTTGTCGGCGGCTCATGGCAGTGCACGTGAATGAAAATGGATGCGGTGCTTGGTAATGACAGATTGTGCACCCGATGGCAGGTACATGGCAAGCGTGTCACGCCTGGAGTGCGCCTGGTGACGCGGCCCGGCTGTACAGCGTGCCCATGCGGATGGCATCGGCGCCGGCGGCGACAAAAAACGGGAGCTGCCAGCGCTGCGTGGCCTGCGCCTGTTTGCTGGTCGTGACAACCCATGGCGGATACACGCGGATCGCACGCTTGCCGCCCTGCCCGCCGCGCGCCACCACATCGCGCGCGGCCAGCACCGCTGTCGGGAAGACGAACTGTCCGAACCGCTCGCCATCGCGGGTGCTGACCACGAACAGGTCGACCGCATCGGTGTCGTCGAACGGCTGGATCGGCCCGGCGCCGATGCGCTTCCACAGCGTGACGAACTGCCCCACCTTGGTCGGCGTGATTTTGGCGACGCGAAAACGCACCCGCAGGGCGTCGACCTCGAAGCTGGCGGCCGCATAGTCGGCGCTTTCCGCCTCATGCCGTGGCGCGCTCCATGCCAGGCCGTGCGTGTCGTACGCGCGCTGGAGCACGCGCAGGTCGGGATGAAACGTGTCGTGGTTCGGGGTCATGACGGGTCGGGCGGCGCAGCCGGGGCAAAAGCGGCATTGTAGCCGCCGCCCCGGCATGAGCGCTATTGATTCAACAGCACCTGCGTGATCAGTCCCGTGGCAATCGCCACCAGAAGATAGTCGCCGTTGGCCTGCACCCAGTGCGAACCGCGCGGCGGCGCGCTCAGGCGGCGGCTGCGCCAGTCGCTGACCACATAGCTGCTGCCGCGATGCTGGTGCTCCAGGTACGCGCCCCGGCGATAGTGCTGACGCTCCGACGAGCCACGATCGTGGCCCTGGTAGCCCCCACGCGGACCGTCGTAACGGTCGCCGCGGCGATGATCGTAACGGTCGTTGTCACGGCGGCCATCGCGGTCGCCGCGCTCGTAACGTTCATTGCGTTCGCTGCGCTGATCATGCTCGCCGCGGTAGTCGCGCGATTGCGCGAAGGCGGCGCTGCCGGTGCCCATGCAAACAGCCATGAGGGCGATGATGAGGGCTTTCTTATGCATATGAACTCCTGTCGTCAATACTACCTGCAGCAAATGGGTCGCCTGAAAATACCGTCTCTTCGGGGACCAGGGCGACTACTGCGTGTCGTCCATGCAGCCATTACACCGCGATTGGCTCCTTGCAACCAGCATGCACCGGTAAGAAGTGTTACCGGACGTGTCTGTCGAAGCGCATTGCCGCTCATCCCCGCATAGCGCCGGTCGGCACCTTTTTGCCAAAACGGCAGCGCGCTCGCCCAGAATGCCCTTCATTCTCACCACCCCACTTGATGAAGGCACGACATGCAAAACACCCTCCTGTTCTCACTGGCCCTGATGGCGTCAAACGGCGCGGCAGCCGCCGCCGGCAGTGGCGCCGGAAACGTCACCGAACCGCCGATGGCCGCCATCAAAGGCGGCACGTTCGCGATGGGCGGCCCGGTTCCGGGTCCGGACAAGAACTATCCGACCGACCAGCCGATACACGAGGTGCGCGTGCCCGCCTTCCAGATGGCGAAATATGAAGTGACCGTCGGCCAGTTCCGCCAGTTCGTCGAAGCGACCGGCCACAAGACAGAAAACCAATGCTGGAAGTTCTCCAGCGCCGAGTGGGGCATGGACATGGGACCGGGCGCCTGGAACACGCCCGCTTACGCGCCGGGCGACTACCATCCGGTCATGTGCGTCACCTGGCTCGACGCCACCGCCTACGCCGCATGGCTGTCGGCGCAAACCGGCAAGCCATACCGCCTGCCGTCCGAAGCCGAATGGGAATACGCCGCGCGCGCCGGCAGCAAGGGCGACTATTACTTCGGTAACGACGCCACCCAGGTGTGCCGCCATGCGAACATCCGCGATTTCACGGGCAGCAAGGCGATCGCCGCCATCATCGGGCGCAGCGGAAAACCCGCCACCTGCGAAGACGGCGCCGCGTTTACCACCGTGGTCGGCATGTACGAACCGAACGCTTTCGGCCTGTACGACATGATCGGCAATGTGGGTGAATACGTAGCCGATTGCGAACACCTGAACTACGACGGCGCGCCGGTGGACGGCTCGGCATGGACCACCAACTGCAGCAAGCGCCAGTCGCCGATGATGATGCACCGCGGCGGCAGCTTCTCGTCGCGCGACGTGCGCACGGTGGTGCGCGGCCATGCGGGGGACGATAACGCGAGCAGCATCGGCGAAGGCTTCCGCCTGGCGCTGGGCGGACCGGTTCAAGCGCAGGCTGCATCGGCGACGCGCTTCGAGGCGGAACTGGTGACGGCGCGCGCGGCCGAACGCGAACGGCGCAAAGCGGCCAAGTAAGCGGGCAACTAAGCAGCAACGAAGGCGCACCGGCCATCTTGTTAGAATGCGCTCTCCAATCATCCACTGGATACGCCGACCGCATGCCACTTCACTTCTTCCCGCGCGACCGCCACTTCTGGCTTTACCACTTCAGCGCGGTGGCGGTCGGCCTGATGGCCAGCATCGCCATCGCCGTCGTGTGGGGCTTCATGGTCAGGTTGCAGGTCTACACCAGCCTGGTGTGGATTCCGTTCTACACGCTGGCGGTGCTGGTGCTGCGCTGGCTGTACAAGCGGCGCGGCGGCGACGCCGTGCCGATTGCCCGGCTCATTGCCATCGTGGTCCTGTACAGCGCATTGGCCGGCATGGTGATCGGCGCCTGCGTCACCGCCGTGGTCGCGCCGATGTTCTTGAAAGCCATCAGCGCCAAATACAAAGCGCTCAAGATACCGGTGATCCCGTCCGAACTCATCATGAACAAATTCATGGACGAAGCGCCCAAGAGCCAGCTGTTCGTGGCGATATGGGGCTTCATCTACATCAGCGTGAGCAGCAGCCGGCGCATCAAGAACGCCGAACTGTTCAACCTGCGCCTGCAAAACAACCTCAAGGAAGCCCAATTGAGCAGCCTGTCGAACCAGCTCAATCCGCACTTCCTGTTCAACTCACTCAATAACATCCGCTTCATGATCCACGAAGATGCGCAGCGCGCCGACGCCATGATTACCTCGTTTTCCGACATCCTGCGTTATTCGCTCGAAAGCAGCCGGCACGAAAAAGTCCGCCTGCACCATGAAGTGGGCATCATTACCAAGTACCTCGCCATCGTCAAGACGCAGCTGGAAGAACGGCTCGATTTCTCCCTTCGCATCGCGCCCGGCCTCGATGACGCGCTGATGCCGCCGATGGTCTTGCAGATGCTGGTGGAGAACGCCATCAAGCATGGCCTCGACCAGCTCCAGGGCGGCGGCACCCTCAACGTCGAGGCGCGCCAGCTGGGCCAGTGCCTGCAACTGGAAGTGCGCAACGACGCCCCGGGCGCGCAGGTGGCGACACCCGGCTGCACAGGCATCGGCCTGCTCAATATCGAACAGCGCCTGCATCTGCTGTATGGCGAGCTGGCCACCCTGGACGCGGCGCACGCCGATGGCGTCTTCAAGGTCGCTATCACGCTGCCGCTGGAGCGCGCCGCATGAGGGTGATGGTCATTGAAGACTCGCGCCTGGCGCGCGAGGGCCTGGTGCGCATGCTCGGCCAGTTCGACGGGGTCGAGGTGATCGGCCAGGCGGACCATCCCGCAACGGCCGCGCCGCTGATCGCCGACCTGCGGCCGGACGTGCTGTTCCTCGACATCCACATGCCCGGCGCCAGCGGCTTCGACCTGCTGGAGATGCTCGACTACCTGCCGCGCATCGTCTTCACGACGGCGTACTCCGAATACGCGATCCGCTCGTTCGACTACAACACCGTCGACTACCTGCTCAAACCGGTCAGCCACGAACGGCTGGCCACCGCCATCGCCAAGCTGGCCGCCGAGGCAGCGCCGGCAGTGGTAGCAAGGCCGCCGCTCGACATCAACAGCAAAATCTTCGTCAAGGACGGCGAGCGCTGCCACCTGGTGAGCCTGGAGACGATCCGCTATATCGAGAGCTGCAAAAACTACGTGCGCATCTTTTTCGGCAGTGAAAAAGCCTACGTCAAAAAATCGTTGAACAGCATCGAGGAGCGCTTGCCGGTCAAGTTCTTCTTCCGCGCCAACCGCCAGTGCATCATCAACCTGCAGGAAATCCGCGCCATCGAAGAATCGATCTCGATGGGTTACGAGGTGACCATGAGCGACGGCAAAGTACTGGAAATCTCGCGCCGCAATGCCCAGGAATTGAAAGACCTGTTGAGTTTTTGAGGTACAGGATAGATGCGATATGCGCACCCGGCCTGCAAGCTGTTTAAGGTGAGCGGATCGGCCAGCGTTCCAGGCCCCGGGGGAATGATTGACTGCTGGTGCGCCAGGACAGCCCGGCGGCGAAGGCAAGGTCGCCGTCAAGATCGTGATCGACTGAGCCCTCAGGACAGGTTCGCCAACGCGCCGGCCAGGGTCGGATGGCGGAAGACGAAACCGCCGGCCTGCAACCTGGCCGGCGCCACGCGCTGGCCTTCGAGCAGCAAATCGGCCTGTTCGCCCAGCGCCAGGCGCATCGGCCAGCCGGGCGTCGGCAGCCAGTACGGGCGCTTCAACACCTTGGCCGCCACCTTGTTGAAGTCCGCCTGCGAAAGCACTTCGGGCGCGGTGAAGTTCAAGGCCCCGCCCTCGTCCCCGCTCCACAGGTGGGCCATGCCGGCGATCAGGTCGTCCACATGGATCCACGACAGCCACTGGCGCCCGCCCCCGAGCGGGCCGCCCATGCCCAGCTTGACCGGCAACAGCATCATCGGCAGTGCGCCCTGGGTGCCGAGCACCAGGCCGAAACGCATGCACGCCACGCGCACGCCATACGCCGCGGCGGCGCCGGCCGCTTCTTCCCACTCGCGGCACAGGTCCGACATGAACATCGGCTGCGGCCCATCGCGCTCGGTGAGCACCGTGTTGTCGCCCTGCGCCTGGATGCCGTAGTAACCGATGGCGGACGCCGACAGCATCAACGCCGGTTTGTGATGGGCCGCCGCGATCCAGGCCACCACCTTGCGCGTGGTGCCGATGCGGCTGGCGCGCAAGGCCGCGCGGCGCGCTTCGCTCCAGCGCCAGCCCAGGATGCGGGCGCCGGCCAGGTTGACCACCACGTCGATCCGGCGCGCCGGCGGCAAGGCTGCCATGTCGGCGATGCACTCCACGCGGGCGTCGAACATCCAGGCCGCGGCGCGCGGCTGGCGCGTGAGCAAGGTGACGCGATGGCCGTCGGCGAGCAGTGCGCGCACCAGTTTCTGGCCGATGAAGCCCGTGGCGCCGGTCACCAGCACCGCGCACTCACGCTCGCCGAAGCGCAAGGCGGGAGCGCGCTCCTGCGCCGCCTGGCGGGCAAGCGCGCGCGCCGCAAACGCATCGCGCAAGCCGGACAAGCCCACGCCCACGCCGCAGAGGAACAGGAAGGCGCTCAAGGCGCCGTGCGACTCCCACGCCAGCGCGGTCGGCTGCGCCAGCGCTTCGCCCGCGTTCAGGGCCAGCAAGGCGATGAAGGCGCCGCCGTTCATCGCCAGCACCGTATGCGTGACGCGTTCGGTGGCCGGCAGCAGGCGGGTCCGGTCCTCGACCACGAAGTCCCACAAGGTCAGTACGATTTCGACCGCGAACACCACCAGCAGCAGCACCGCCCACAATCCATTGAAACGCCAGTACGACAGGCCGATGAACATGGCGCTGTAAATGAGGGCGCGCACCGCGTGGATCGACAGTTCCAGCCTGGCGCTGGCGCGGCCGGGCAGCGCCTCGGTCAGTTCATGGTGATACAGGGTGTCAAAGGCGCCCAGGCAGCCCTGGCACGCCATCAACTGCAATGCCAATAAGTGGGTATTCATGGTCGTACCTCGCGAAACACGCCCGCCTGCGTGAAGGTTGTACCGAACAGCGCGTGGCGGATCTCGATACGGATATCGAACTGCGCGCTGTCGTTATTGCGGTGACACAGATAGGTCTTGCCCGGCGTGAGCCAGGCCGGCATCGGAATGCGCACACCCATCACTTGCCAGAAATAGCCATCGCTCTCGAAATGCAGGTTCCCGTCGCGCACCTCCAGCACCAGCTTCATCCCCATGCCCATGCCGACGTATTCGAGCACTTCGCCGCGCGCGCTCTCCAACATGTAGGACGTGAACTGCACCGGCTTGCGCCCGTTGAGGCGATAGATGCGCTGCTTGAAAATGGCCGCGCTGCCCTCCTTCGAATACACCTCGATATCGACCGGGAAGTCGGCATCGTTATACGGCATCAGCGCGCCCTGGATCAGCGGCATGGTCAGGTAGCCGAGCAAGCGCCCGACTTTCGAGCAAGTCAGCTCCGTCATTTGGCCCTGGTAGCGCAGCGGCTTGCCGGGCATGGGGTTATGGTCGAAGCGCGCCTGGATGTCGGGATGCAGGCCGCGCCACGCGGGACCGAGGATCTTTTTGAATAATTCGCCTTCGGACGCGATCATGTGTGCACCGTTTGCTTGCGGTCGACGCAGAACAGGTACACCAGCGGCGGCAGCATGGTCACCAGCGCGAAGGTATCGATCCAGATATTGTCCATGCAGCCGGCGCGCAGCGACACCAGCATGTCCTGCGGCGCCCACAACAGCATGCCGGCGATCAGCGCGCCCCAGGCAAAGGCGCTGCGCTGGCGCGCGCCAATATACGCCAGGGCGCCCATCCACAGCGCCGCGCTTTGCACGGTGGGGCCGAACAGCGAGATCCACCAGATCTGCTGCGCGTGGGCCTGGGCCGGCACGCTGGCGCCCCAGAAGGCGGTTTCGATACCGCGATGGTAATCGCGAAAAACAGCGGCGTCGGCGAACCATGGCAGCAGCATGCCGACCACCAGGTGCGTGACGATGGTGGCGAACATCCAGCGGATAGCCCACTGGCGCAGGGATGGTGAGTGCATACGCGCTTTCATTGTTTGAAGAAGGGATTGGGACGCTCGCACACGCCATCGGCGCAGCCCGGGGCGCGATAACCGAGCACGCGCGACATCATGTAGCGGTGACGCGCGAACAGGCGATACGACCAGCTGCACACGGCGCGCAGGCCGGGCACGCGCAGTGGCAGCACGCGCCAGGCCTGGCCGGCCAGGCTGTAGGAGCGCAGCAAGCTGTCCACGCCGACCAGCACGCGGCCGTCGCGCGCCTGGCTATGCAGCTCGCGGTTCAGGGCGGCCATGTCGACGCCCAGGTGGGCGGGATCGAAGCCGGGGGCGGCGATATCGACAAAGGCCAGGCGCCCGGCGCGGTCCCAGCGCGCCAGCTTGTCCATGCCGGCGCGGCAGAACGGGCATTTGCCGTCGAAGTAGAGAGTCAGTTCGGCGCCGCTCATGATGGGGCCTTGTCATCCGGTCCGAGGAAGCGCGCGACCTTGCCGCCCATTTTCAGGAAGCGCTGCAGGGTCGCCGGCGGCAGGTGCTTGTAGTCGTCATAGGTGGTGCCGAGCATGTCCAGGAAAGCGAGCACCTCGTTCATGCGCGCCAGCGAGGCTGGTTCCAGCGCGCTGTCGGTATTGCCCTCGATGGCGCATTCGCGCAGCACGGTCAGGGTCGGATCGATCTCGCGCCGTTTGCGTTCCTCGACGATGACGCGGAAGATCTCCCACACATCGTGGAGGGCGACGAAATGATCGCGGCGGTCGCCCATCAAGTGGGTGACGCGGATCAGGTTCCAGCTTTGCAGCTCCTTGAGGCTATTGCTCACGTTCGAGCGCGCGACCGACAAGGCCTCGGCGATATCCTCGGCGGCCAGCGGGCGGTTAGCCAGGAACAACAGCGCGTGAATCTGCGCCACGGTACGGTTCACGCCCCAGCGCGTGCCCATCTCGCCCCAATGCAGCACGAATTTCTGTTCGGTCGGTCCCAGCGCCATAATTTCTCCAATTTCATTCATTTCTGTCGTTACAGAAATTAAATACCGATTGCCGGTAGTTGTCAACGAAAATGATAGAAAAGGCAGAGGATTTTTCTGATGCTTAGGTATCACCACCGATAAGCTGACGAGCCGCCCACCTACAACCAGGGTCAGAGCTTTAATTAGCAATTTCGGCTTATCCGGCAACGCGAGTTGGTACTTACTGTAAAAACGAATGCAACCGGGGTCTGACCTCTGATTAGCAATTTTTTTCTCTCCGCCAACTCCAGTTGGCGCTTTCCGGACGACGCATGGCGCCTCGCGAAATACGCCCTATCAAGCACCCCCATAGTGGGAGCGACGATTTTATAGATCGATGGGGAGGAAACTTGTGCCTGGCGCACGCGCGATTTTGGCCCAAAACTTATTCAAGCGAAAACTGTTTCGAATCAGAGGTCAGACCCCGGTGCGAGGATTTTAAGAGAATAGTCTATCCAGAAGAAAACTATTTCAAGTTAAAGCTCTGACCCCGGTTGAGGGAAACCTTGCTAAGTCTCAATTAGTTTCGAAACAGAGGTCAGACCCCGGTGCTAGGAGTTTGCTTCAGGGGGTGGTCTTGGCGTCGGGCTTGGGCGGCGGGAGCGGGGTGGCCGATTCTTTGGGATGGCCGTTGGCATCCAGAATCTGGATGAAGATTTCGTTTTTCTTGATCATGCCGAGCTCGAAGCGCGCGCGCTCTTCCACCGCGCCCGTCCCGTTCGTCAGGTCGTGCACTTCGGAGTCGAGCTTGGCGTTGCGCGCTTTGAGTTCCACCGTCTTGCGCTGCGCAACCATCACCTGGTTTTCCAATTCGCCCACGCGTAGCCAGCCGCCCTTGCCCAGCCACAGCGGAAGTTGGATCAGGATCAGGAGGGTCGCAAGAACGAGCGTAATGAGGCGCATGAAAGGAGGGTGGCACCGGCCGGCGCGTGGCCGGCCGGTGCGGTCAGCTTACTTCAGGTTGTAAAAAGCGCTACGGCCAGGGTAGCTGGCAATGTCGCCCAGGTCTTCTTCGATGCGCAGCAGCTGGTTGTACTTGGCCATGCGGTCCGAACGCGACATCGAGCCGGTCTTGATCTGCAAGGCATTCGTGCCAACGGCGATGTCGGCGATCGTCGAGTCTTCGGTCTCGCCCGAACGGTGCGAGATGACGGCCGTGTAACCGGCGCGCTTGGCCATTTCGATCGCCGCGAACGTTTCGGTCAGGGTGCCGATCTGGTTGATCTTGATCAGGATCGAGTTGGCGATGCCTTTTTCGATGCCTTCTTTCAGGATCTTGGTGTTGGTGACGTACAGGTCGTCGCCCACCAGTTGTACCTTCTTGCCCAGCGCTTCGGTCAGGATCTTCCAGCCTTCCCAGTCGTTTTCCGCCATCGCGTCTTCGATCGAGATGATCGGGTACTTGTCGCACCAGGTCGCCAGCATGTTGGTGAACTCGGTGGCGGTGAGCTGCATGCCTTCGCCTTCAAGGTGGTATTTGCCATCCTTGTAGAATTCGGATGCGGCGCAGTCCAGGCCCAGGCAGATCTGCGTGCCCGGCTCGTAGCCAGCCTGCTCGATCGCTTGCATGATCAGCTTGATGGCTTCTTCGTGGTTGGCCACGTTCGGCGCGAAGCCGCCTTCGTCGCCGACCGAGGTGGCCAGCTTTTTCTCGTGCAGGATCTTTTTGAGCGTGTGGAAGATCTCGGCGCCGTAGCGGATCGCTTCCTTGAAGCTCGGTGCGCCCACCGGGATGATCATGAATTCCTGGATGTCCAGGTTGTTGTCGGCGTGCGCGCCACCGTTGATGACGTTCATCATCGGCACCGGCATTTGCATCGCGCCCGAACCGCCAAAATAGCGGTACAGCGGCAGGCCGGCTTCTTCGGCGGCGGCCTTGGCGACCGCCATCGAGACGGCCAGCATGGCGTTGGCGCCCAGGCGGCTCTTGTTTTCGGTGCCGTCGAGGTCGATCAGGGTGCGGTCGAGGAAGGCTTGTTCGTTCGCGTCCAGGCCCATGATGGCTTCGGAGATTTCGGTATTGATGTTTTCGCAGGCTTGCAGCACGCCTTTGCCGAAGTAACGCTTCATGTCGCCGTCGCGCAGTTCGATCGCTTCGCGCGAACCGGTCGACGCGCCCGACGGCACCGCCGCGCGGCCCATCACGCCCGACTCGAGCAGCACGTCGCATTCGACGGTCGGATTGCCGCGTGAATCGATAATTTCGCGGCCGATAATGTCAACGATAGCACTCATATTTCAATCTCCAAAGGGTAAGAAAAAGGTGGGCGGACCGTTGGCGGTCCGCCTGCATCTGTCAGGGCGATCGGGATGGCAGCAAGTGCCGCACTACACAAACTTACGCAAAGTGCGATTCGAGGAAGCCGGCTTTCTTGACCACGCGGTCGAGTTCGACGAGGGTCGTGAGCAGTTCCTTCATGCGGCCGAGCGGCACGGCGTTGGGGCCGTCCGACAGCGCCTGGGCGGGGTTCGGGTGCGTTTCCATGAACAGGCCGGCGATACCGGCCGCCACGGCTGCGCGCGAGAGCACGGGAATGTGCTCGCGCTGGCCACCGGATGAGGTGCCCTGTCCGCCCGGCAGTTGTACCGAGTGGGTCGCGTCGAACACGACCGGGCAGTTCGATTCGCGCATGATCGCCAGCGAGCGCATGTCGGAGACAAGGTTGTTGTAGCCGAACGAGGCGCCGCGTTCGCAGGCCATGAAGTTGTCTTCATTGAGGCCCGCTTCTTTGGCCGCAAGGCGCGCCTTGTCGATCACGTTCTTCATGTCGCCGGGCGCGAGGAACTGGCCCTTCTTGATGTTGACCGGTTTGCCCGACTGGGCGCAGGCGATGATGAAGTCGGTCTGGCGGCACAAAAAGGCTGGCGTTTGCAACACGTCGACCACGCTCGAGACGGCGGCGATTTCTTCGATCGTGTGGATGTCGGTGAGGACCGGCACGCCGATTTCGCGGCGCACGTCGGCCAGGATCTCGAGGCCCTTGTCCATGCCGGGACCACGGAACGAGGTGCCCGAGGAGCGGTTGGCCTTATCAAAAGAAGACTTGTAGATGAACGGGATGCCCAGCGCCGAGGTGATCTCTTTCAAGGTGCCGGCGGTGTCCATCGCCATCTGGCGCGATTCGATCACGCAGGTGCCGGCGATGAGAAAAATCGGGTGCTCGAGGCCGACGTCAAAACCGCAAAGCTTCATGCTGCTTCTCCTTTAGGGGCGACCGCCGCTGCCTGGCCGTTGGCCGCCTTGTGCGCCAGCGCGGCCTTGATGAACGACGTAAACAGCGGGTGGCCGGTACGCGGGGTCGACTTGAACTCGGGATGGTACTGCACGCCCATGTACCACGGGTGCGCATTTTCTCCGGTGCGCGGCAGTTCCATGATCTCGCACAAGTCTTCGGTCGGCGTGCGCGCCGAGACGATCATGCCGGCCGCTTCGACGCGCGCCAGGTAGTGATTGTTCGCCTCATAGCGGTGGCGGTGGCGCTCGGTGACGACGCTGCCGTAGATGTCGAACGCCAGGGTGCCCGGATTGACCGCGCAGGTTTGCGCGCCGAGGCGCATGGTGCCGCCCAGGTCGGATTTTTCGTCGCGCTTTTCGACCTTGCCGTCATGGTTTTGCCACTCGTTGATGAGGGCCACCACCGGCTGGTCGGTGTCGGTGTCGAATTCGGTCGAGTTGGCGTTGACCAGGCCAGCCTTGTGGCGCGCGTATTCGATCAGGGCCACTTGCATGCCGAGGCAGATGCCGAGGTAGGGAATCTGGTTTTCGCGGGCGTAGCGCGCCGCCATGATCTTGCCTTCCACGCCGCGCTTGCCGAAGCCGCCCGGCACCAGGATGGCGTCGTACTTGGCCAGGTGTTCACACCCCTTGGTCTCGATGTCTTCCGAGTCCAGGTATTCGATGTTGACCCGGCTCTCGGTGTGGATGCCGGCGTGGCGCAGCGCTTCGGTGAGCGACTTGTAGGACTCGGTCAGGTCGACGTATTTGCCGACCATGCCGATGGTGACGTCCGCTTTCGGGTTTTCCAGCGCGTGGATCAGTTTGGTCCACATCGACAGGTCGGCCGGCGGCGCTTCCAGGCCGAGCGCTTCGAGGATGATGGCGTCGAGGCCCTGGTCGTGCAGCATCTGCGGTACTTTGTAGATGGTGTCGGCGTCCCACACGGAGATGACGGCCTGCTCTTCGACGTTCGAGAACAGCGAGATCTTGGCGCGTTCGTCGTCGGGAATCGGGCGGTCGGCGCGGCACAGCAGCGCGGTCGGGGTGATGCCGATTTCACGCAGCTTTTGCACGCTGTGCTGGGTCGGTTTGGTTTTCAGCTCGCCCGCCGAAGCGATGTAGGGCACCAGGGTCAGGTGGACAAACGCGGCCGACTTGCGCCCGGCGCGCAGCGACAGCTGGCGCGCCGCTTCGAGGAAGGGCAGCGATTCGATGTCGCCCACGGTGCCGCCGATTTCGACCAGCGCCACGTCCACGCCTTCGGCGCCGCGGTAGATGTAATCCTGGATCTCGTTGGTGATGTGCGGGATCACTTGCACGGTCTTGCCGAGGTATTCGCCGCGGCGTTCCTTGCGGATCACCGATTCGTAGATCTGGCCGGTGGTGAAGTTGTTCACCTTGCGCATGCGGGTGCTGATGAAGCGCTCGTAGTGGCCCAGGTCGAGGTCGGTTTCGGCGCCGTCGTCGGTGACGAAGACTTCACCATGCTGCATCGGGCTCATCGTGCCAGGATCGACGTTGATGTACGGGTCGAGCTTGAGCATGGTGACTTTAAGGCCGCGCGATTCGAGGATCGCGGCGAGGGAGGCGGCGGCAATCCCTTTTCCAAGGGAAGACACAACGCCACCGGTGACGAAGACAAATTTGGTCATTGCAGATGGTGCCGAACGGCACGTGCGGGAAATTGAAATTATACCTTAAACCGGCCAATGCTTCCGCAAAACAAGGTAAAGAACAGCAACGACGGCCGAGCCGGCGGCTACGTCGGGGATGTCTTATTGATCAATTTGAAAGATTGCCGATTATTCATTTGGTGTGCGCCAGCGAACAGACGTGATCTTGCTCAAGCCTCAGGATTGAACTTTTACCACAGGAGGTCAAAATGTCCTACGAAGAACGCGATGCTTACGGCATGTATGTCGACAAGGGCTCGAAAGGCCCGGGTCCGGAACTGATGGGCGCCGATACGCTGATCGGCGACCATGTGCATAACCTGAAAAACGAGCACCTTGGTGAAATCAAGGAAATCATGCTGGACATGCGTACTGGCAAGATTGCGTATGCAGTCATGTCGAGCGGCGGCGTGCTGACGATTGGTGAGAAATTGTTTGCGGTGCCTTGGGCTGCCTTGACGCTCGACACCGCCAACAAGCGTTTCACGCTCGATATCGAGAAAGAGCGCATCGACAATGCGCCAGGTTTCGACACCGATCACTGGCCGGACATGGCCAACCAGCAATGGTCGAGCCAGATTCACAGCTATTACGGCACCAACACGCAGTAAGTTGCGCGGAAAAGGGGATGCTGGCTCTCGGCAGACGCTGCCCCTTTCGCTACCCTCGAGACCGTCATTCCCGCAAAGGCGGGAATCCAATTCTGTCGAGTCGTCTGTAACGGTGCGACATTGGATTCCCGCCTGCGCGGGAAGTCATTTCTGCCAATGGTAGGAATGACGGTTTTGAGGTTAACGGTCCTGCGTGTTCCCAGGCTTTAGTGGGACGTCGGAGCGTCGGGCTCTGCCTCCCCGTTAAGAAATGTTTCAAGTTAAAGCTCTGACCCCGGTTGCAGGACTAGCAAAAATCACGGCTGTTGGTGTCGAGCCGGCCCATCAGGTGGCTCATGTCGACCAGCCGCTTGGCCACCAGGTGCCGCACTTCCCCCTCCCGCTGCCACACCCCGTACACCCCCAGCAAACTCGCTCCCAGCACTTCGCGCCGCTGTTGTTCCACCAGGCTCGGCCAGACAATCACGTTCACATTGCCCGTCTCGTCTTCGATGGTGACGAACAGGACGCCCTTGGCCGTCGCCGGACGTTGCCGCACCGTGACGATGCCGCAGGCGCGCGCCAGTTGTCCCTGCTTGAACCCGTTCAGTTGCGACGCCGGTAAAAAACGCTGCGCGAGCAGGCGCGCGCGCAGCAGCGCCAGCGGGTGCCGTCCCAGGGTCAAGCCTTGCGCGCGGTAGTCGCCGACAATGTCTTCGCCTTCGCTCGGAGCGTCCAGCAGGGGGTCCTCTTCCTGCGGCGTGGTGGGGCGCAACAAGTCCTTGTCGGGCACCGCGCCCAGCGCTTGCCACAAGGCCTGGCGCCGGTTGCCGGACAAGCCGGCCAGCGCATTGGCGCCGGCCAGCACCTGCAGGTCATGCCGGTCCAGCGCGGCCCGGCGCGCGAGGTCGGCCACGCTCCCGAAGGCCTTGACGGCGCGCGCCTCTTCGATCCGCGCCGCCGCCTCGGGCCGCATGCCGCGCTGCAGCGACAAACCCAGCCGCACCGCGGGCTGGCTGCCCTCCCCCACCTCCAGGCTGCAATCCCAGCCGCTGATGGCCACGTCCACCGCGCGCACCTCGATGCCGTGGCGGCGCGCGTCCTGCACCAGTTGCGAGGGGCTGTAGAATCCCATCGGCTGGCTGTTGAGCAAGGCGCACAGGAAGGCGGCCGGTTCGTGGCACTTGAGCCAGGAACTGGCGTAGGCCAGCAGCGCGAAACTGGCGGCGTGCGATTCGGGAAAGCCGTATTCGCCGAATCCCTTGATCTGGTTAAAGATCGATTCGGCAAATTCCAGGGTGTAGCCCTTCCCCAGCATGCCCTCGACGATCTTGCCGTAGTATTTTTCCAGCCCGCCCTTGCGTTTCCAGGCGGCCATGGCGCGTCGCAGCTGGTCGGCCTCGCCCGCAGTAAAGCCGGCCGCGATCATGGCCACCTGCATCACCTGTTCCTGAAAGATCGGCACGCCCAGGGTGCGCGCCAGCGCTTCCTTCAATTCCTCCTTGGGGTAGTCGGGCTTTTCCAGCCCCTGGCGCCGGCGCAGGTAGGGATGGACCATGCCGCCCTGGATCGGCCCCGGCCGCACCACCGCCACTTCGATCACCAGATCGTAAAAGGTGCGCGGCAGCATGCGCGGGAGCATGCTCATCTGCGCGCGCGATTCGATCTGGAATACGCCCACCGTGTCGGCCGCGCAAATCATGTCGTAGGTCGCGCGGTCCTCGGGCGGGATGTCTTGCAGGGAAAACACCGTGCCGCGCAGCTCGCCCACCAGCTCGAGCGCGCGCCGCAGCGCCGTGAGCATGCCGAGCGCCAGCACATCGACTTTCAGCAAACCCAGTTCTTCCAGGTCGTCCTTGTCCCACTGGATCACGCTGCGGTCCGCCATGGCGGCGTTTTCGATCGGCACCAGGCGCGAAAGCTTGCCGGCGGCGATGACAAAACCGCCCGGGTGCTGCGACAGGTGGCGCGGAAAGCCAAGCAGGCGCTGGGCCAGGGTGGCCCATTGCTGGGCCAGCGGGGAATCCGGGTCGAGCCCGCATTCGGCCAGGCGCTGGACCAGGTCGTCCTTGCTGTCGAACCAATGGTGCGTCTTGGCGACTTTTTCGACGATGGCCAGGTCGACCCCGAGCGCTTTGCCGCTGTCGCGCAGGGCGCTCTTGGGGCGGTAGCTGATCACCACGGCGGCCAGGGCGGCGCGCGCACGCCCGTATTTGTTGTAGATGTACTGGATCACTTCTTCGCGCCGCTGGTGTTCGAAGTCGACGTCGATGTCGGGCGGCTCGTCGCGCTCCCTGGAAATGAAGCGTCCGAACAGCAGATTGCCGCGCGCGGGGTCGACTTCGGTAATCCCCAGGCAGTAGCACACGGCCGAATTGGCGGCCGAGCCGCGCCCCTGGCACAGGATGCCGATCGAGCGCGCATGGCGCACGATGTCGTACACGGTCAAAAAATAGGGTTCGTAGCGCAGTTCGCCGATCAGCCCGAGCTCGGTTTCGAGCTGTTCCTGCACCTTGGCCGGTATGCCGAGCGGAAAGCGGTGGTGCGCGCCGATGTAGGTTTCGGCGCGCAGGTAGCCCGCTGCCGTTTGTCCGGGCGGCACCAGTTCATCCGGGTATTCGTAGCGCAGCTGGTCGAGCGAAAACGTGCACAGGCGCGCGATGCGCAGCGTTTCGGCCAGCGCCTCGGGGCTGTACAGGTTGGCCAGGCGCAGGCGCGCGCGCAGGTGCTGTTCGGCGTTTTGCGCCAGTTCGTAACCGCACTCGGCCACGGGCGTGTTGAGGCGGATCGCGCACAGGGTGTCGTGCAACGGCTTGCGCGAGCGCACGTGCATGCAGACGTGGCCCAGCGCCACCACGGCCAGGCCGTGTTGCCAGGCCACTTCGTCGACCGTGGCGCGGTGCGCTTCGTCAAAGGCGCGGTGCAGCAGGTTCAGGCCCAGCCAGGCGCGCCCGGGAAAGGTGGCGGCGATCCAGGCGGCCTGGGTGTGCAGGCGGTCCAGGTCGTCCAGCTCGTGGCCGGGATAGGCGGGCAGCAGGATCGCCAGGCAGTCGGGCATGCCGGCCAGGTGGGCGTAGGCGGCGACGGGCGCGGCCAGGTCGGTGGGTGTGAGCAGATAGGTCCCCTTGGCGCTGCGCGTGCGCGCCAGGGTGATCAGCTCGGCCAGGTTACCGTAGCCATTGCGGTTCTGGGCCAGCAGGATCAGCGACAGGGCCGCGCCGCCATCCTCATGGCACAGGTGGAAATGGGCGCCAATGATCAGGGGCAGCGCCGCCTTCTTGGCTTCGGCATGGGCCCGCACCACCCCCGCCAGCGAACATTCGTCGGTAATCGCCAGCGCCGAGTACCCGAGCTGGACGGCGCGGGCCACCAGTTCTTCTGCGTGGGAAGCGCCGTGAAGGAAGGAAAAGTTGGTCAAACAATACAACTCGGCGTAATCGGGCAGGCTGGGGGCGGCGACGGCGGTACTCATGGAAAAAATATTACAATCAAATGTATGGAGGAAACTACTGTATGGAAACACAGTATACCTCCCTCCATTTTCTTACCAATTGGGAATAACTATGCAGACTCATCTGGTGCGCTGTTTTGGTGCATTGCCCGGTCACGGCAACATGGCGCTGGTGATCGAAGGCGGGCCGGCCACGCCCGCCGCACGCCAGGCGTTCGCGCGCGCGCAGCCGCATCCGGCCTGCGTGTTTCTCGACGCCGGCCCGGACCAGGGTGTCATCGCCGACTATTACTATCCGCATGCCAGGAGTCCCCTGTGCCTGCACGCCACCCTGGGCGCGGCGCAGGTGCTGTTCGGGCGCGCCGGGCAGGCGCTGCAGCCGCCGTCGGATATTGTGCTGAGCACGGCGATGCATGCGCAAGCCCTGCTGCTGAGGCGCGAGGGAGAGGACTATTTTGTCGCGCTGCAAGCCCAGCCTGTCCCAGCCGTCGCGGTCGCGATCGATACCGCGCTGGCCGCCTGGCTGCTGGGCCAGCCCGGTTTGACGCTGGCCAGCGCGCCGGTGCTGGCCTCGGTCGGCAGTCCCAAGCTGCTGATCGAGGTGCCTGAGCGCGCCACCCTGCACGCCCTGCGCCCGCCGCTGGAGCGCATCGTGGCGTGGGGCCGCGAACACGGCGTCAACGGCTGCTACGTGCTGTGGCGCAGCGGCGCGCACACGTACGAAGGGCGCAACTTCAACCATCTCGATCCAGCCATGGAAGACCGCGCCACCGGCGTGGCGGCGGGCGCGCTGGCGGCCCATCTGGGCTGCACCATCACGGTGCATCAGGGTGCTGCACTGGGGGCACCCTGCCTGATCCGCACCCGCTTCAAAGGAAATCTGATCCTGGTGGGCGGACGGGCCGAGGCCGTCAACGGGTATTGACAACGTTGTCATTGCGCCACACCGCGCTGGACGTAGGGCATGGAAATTACATTAGAATCAATCTCCTTCTAATAAAAACCCGGAGACCGTCGCGTGTTCACCACCACCCCTTTACGTAGGTCCATCTTGCTCGCTTTGTACGGCAGTGCCGCTCTCGCCGTGTACGCCCCCGCCAGCTTCGCCCAGTCGGCCCAGCCAGCCGCCAAGGAAGAAGTCATCCCCAGCGTCAGCGTGGTTGGTTCACGCCGCGTCTCGGCCAATTCCGCCACCGATACGGCGGTCCCGGTCGACCTGATTCCCATGACCCGCCTGGCCGAACAGGGCGGCCAGTTCGACCTGGCCCAGACCTTGACCTACATCTCGCCCTCGTTCAATTCCACACGCCAGAGCGGGGCCGACGGCGCCGACCTGGTCGACTCGGCCGCCCTGCGCGGCCTGGGCTCGGATCAAACCCTGGTGTTGATGAACGGCAAGCGCCGTCACAGCACTTCGCTGGTGAACATTTTCGGCGCGCGCAACCGCGGCAACACCGGCACCGACATGAATGCGATTCCGCTCTTGGCGGTGAAGAACATCCAGGTGCTGCGCGATGGCGCCGCCGCCCAGTACGGCTCGGATGCGATCGCCGGCGTGATCAATATCGACCTGAAAAAATCGCTCGGCTGCGAGAGCGTGCTCGGCGCGGGCCAGTATTCGGCCGGCGACGGCGAGAACTACCTGGCCTCGGCCTATTGCGGCGTGGCAGTGGCCGGCGGCGCGGTCGGCATCACCGCTGAATATCTGGACCGTGGCCGCTCGAACCGGGCCGACGCGGGCAGCCTGCGCACCATCGGCGACAGCAAGGTGAACAACCAGACCTTGTACCTGAATGGCGAGATCCCGATGGTCGACGGCAAGCTGTATTTCACGGCCGGCACCCAGAAGCGCGATGCTTCCTCGGCCGCGTTCGGCCGCGGTCCGGACCAGATTCCGGTACGCAATGCGCAAGCCATGTATCCGAACGGTTTTGCGCCGTACATCAATGCCGACATCGACGACCATTACGGCACGGTCGGCTATCGCGCCAAGCTGGGCGAGTGGAATGCGGACTTTTCGCAGACCTATGGCTACAACAAGATGCTTTACAACATCAGCAATACGCTCAATGCCTCGATCGCCAACGCCGACCTGCTCAAGGGCGGCAAGGGCGTGTCGGCCTCGCAATTCGACGCCGGCGGTTTTGCCGCCATGCAGCTGACCACGAATGCCGACGCCAGCCGTTTCTTTCCGAACATCTTAAGCGGCTTGAACCTGGCCTTCGGCGCCGAGTTCCGCAAGGAAAACTACGAAATCTTCGCCGGCGAAGCCGGTTCGTACAACGATGTCGATGGTCCCGGCTTCGGCGGCGACCCGGGCAGCCAGGGTTTCCCGGGCTTTCGCCCGGGCGACGCGACCGACAACAGCCGCCATAGCGTGGCGGCCTACATCGATGTCGAGACCGACGTCACCGAGCGCCTGAAAGTGCTGTCGGCCGTGCGTTACGAGAAGTTCAGCGACTTCGGCAACAGCGTGACCGGCAAGCTGGCCGCAGCCTACAAGATCAGCGATGCGATCCTGCTGCGCGGTTCGGCCAGCACGGGTTTCCGCGCGCCGTCGCTGCAGCAAGCGTTCTTTTCGTCGACCTTCACCGAGTTCGTCAACGGCAATCCGGTCGATTCGGTGTTCGCGCCGAACGGCGGCAACGTGGCCAATGCGATCGGGATTCCGAAGTTGAAGGAAGAAGAGTCGGTCAGCTTCACCCTGGGCGGCACCTGGACGCCGACCCCGACCACCTCGATCACGGCCGACCTGTACCGCATCGCGATCGACGACCGTATCGTGTTTTCGGGCCGTTTCGACGCCAATAACTACGCGCCGATCGTGCCGCTGCTGAGCACCCTGGGCGTGGGCGCGGCCCAGTTCTTCGTCAATTCCATCGATACCAAGACGCAGGGCCTGGACTTGACGGTGTCGAACCGCAGCGAGCTGGCCGGCGGCAAGCTCAACACCTTCCTGGCCATGAACATCAGCAAGACCGAAGTGACCGGGGTAAATGCGCCGGCCGCGTTCAAGGGCTATGAAGACGTGCTGCTGTCCCAGCGCGAGCGCCTGTTCCTGGAACAGGGTGGACCGCGGCGCAAGGCGACTTTGGGCTTCGAATACGCGCTGGGCAAGATCGGCACCGACTTCAAGGTGATCCACTTCGGCAAGCAAACCCTGGGTACCTGGTCCGGCGCGCCAACCCCGAACCAGGTGTACAAGCCAAAAACCTCGGCCGACCTGAGTTTTACGTATAATTTCAGCGACAAGACCAAGCTGACCGTGGGCGGCGCGAATATTTTCAATGTCAAGCCGACCGAGCAGGATCCGGACCAGACCGACAACGGCTTCAAGTATGAGTCGGTGCAGTTCGGCATGAACGGCGCATCGTATTTCGCCCGCCTGTGGCATAAGTTTTAAGCGCGGCGCGCGCTAGCTGGTAGGGGGCAGGCCGGGTCGCGTAGACCTGGCCTGCCCTTTTGCATTATTGTGTCGGCTGGCCCGGTAACGGGCAGCCCTGTGACTGTTGAAAAAGGATGAAGAATGAAACCAATTTACGCGCTGACAATGGCCGCACTGCTGGCCGGCGCGCCGTTGACGCAGGCAGCGCCGGCCGCCGCGCCCGCCGCCACGGTGGCGGCGTCCACCACGGTGGCCACGCCCGATGCCGCCCGGGTCCAGGCGGTGCAAGCCATGCTCGAAGCCATGCAGTCGGAAAAAATGATGCGCTCGGTGGCCGGTGCCAGCCGCTATGTGAATGACCAACAGCGCGACAGCGTGTTCGCCAAGCTCGACAAAGTGCCGCCGCAGGAAATCTACAAGCGCCTGGCGCTACCGGTGGCGCGCGTGATCGGGGTCGAGGCGGCCAATGAGCTGACCACGTTTTATGCGTCCGATTATGGCAAGCGCTTGTTGCAGCAGACTTATAACAGCCGGGCCAGCATGTTCCCGCCGGAACCGCCGGTGCCGAACGCGGCCGAGAAGAAGATGCTCAAGAAACCCGCGCTGGTGCAGGCACGTAAGGAACTGGCCGCCGCCGATGCCACGATCCGGCATGAGGCGTTTGCGCTGTTGCAGGCGATTATTAAGAAGTAGGCCGTTCTAGGCGCGGTAACACCGGGGTCAGACCCTATCGACTCCTATCGACTCCGGTCACACCGGGGTCAGACCCCCAACTGAAAAACCGGGGTCTGACCCCTACGACTTCTATCGACTTCGGTAACACCGGGGTCAGACCCCCAACTGAAAAACCGGGGTCTGACCCCTAGGCGTCGGCTTTGCTTGCAGCAGGGAAGTCGATGCGCACGCTTAAACCACCCAGCTTGGCCGATTCGCCCAGACTTAACTTGGCTCCGTGCCGCTCGGCGATCGCTTTGATGATCGCCAGCCCCAGTCCGCTGCCGCTGGCCTCGCTGCCGGCGATGCGGTAGAAACGGTTGAATACCCGCTCCCTTTCTTCCGCCGGTATGCCCGGCCCGCTATCTTCCACCACCAGCGCCGTACCCTTGCCTTCCCCGGTCACGCTCAGATCCACTGTGCCGCCGGCCGGGGTATATTTCAAGGCGTTGTCGATCAGGTTGCGCAGCATGATCATCAGGGCGTCCGGCTGGCCCGCCACCTGCACCGGATCGGCACGCGTGAGGCCCAGGTCGATGCCGCGCGCCTGCGCCGCGCCCGCCAGGTCGGCCAGCGCCCGCTTGGCCAGGTCGGCCAACTCGACCGGCTGGGTTTTTACTCCGCCCGCCGCGCTCGCTTCCTGGCGCGCCAGCACCAGCAATTGCTCCACCAGCCTGGTGGCGCGCTCGATGCCGGCCGTCAACCGGCCCACCGCCACCCCGCGCGCTTCCGGGCTGTCCGCCCGCTCCAGGCTCAGCACCTGCAGTTTCAGCGCTTGCAGCGGCGTGCGCAGTTCATGCGCGGCGTCGGCCACGAAATGCTGCTGGGCGTCGAAGGCGGTCTTCACCCTGCCGAACAAGAGATTCAATTCCTGCACCAGCGGCAATACTTCGTCCGGCAAGTCCGCTTCCGACACGGGCGAGAGGTCGTCGGCCTGGCGCGCCGCCACCTGGGTGCGCACGCGCGAGACCGGTTGCAGCGAACCGCTCACGACCCACCACACGACCAGCATCAGGATCGGCATCATCACCGCAATCGGACCGACCGTGCGCAAGGCCAGGTTGCCGGCCATATTGCGCCGCACCGCCATGTCCTGGGCGATCTGCAGGGTCTGGGTGCTGCTTTGCACCGAGAACACGCGGTAGGTGGTGTTGTTAGCCTTGATGTTGGAAAAGCCGAGCACCGCGTGCTGCGGCAGGGTGGTGCGCGAGACGGTGCGGAACACGCGCACCCCGTCCGGGGTCCAGACCTGCACCATCAACTCGTTGTTTTCGGCGTCCGCTTCCACGTTCGCGGCCGTTTCGGTATTCGACAGCGGCGCGCTGGAACGCAGCGACAGCGCCATTTGTTGCATGTGGTAATCGAAAATCTGGTCGGCGTCAGACAGCGCCGTGCGATAGGCGATCGACGCTTGCGCCACGGCGGCGATACTGATGGCCGCGAGCAAAAACCACAACAGACGGCCGCGCAGCGAGTGCGCCAGGTTCATAGTTTGGGCACCATGTAGCCGACCCCGCGCACGTTCTGGATCAGATCGCTGCCGAGTTTCTTGCGCAAGCCGTGGATATACACTTCCACCGCGTTGCTGCTCACTTCATCGCGCCAGCTGTAGAGCTTTTCTTCCAGCTGGGCGCGCGAGAGCACCACGCCGGGACGGGCGATCAAGGCTTCGAGCACGGCCCATTCGCGCGCCGACAGGGTGACCGGCACGCCGTCGACCTGCACTTCGCGGGTGGCCGGATTGATGCTGATGGCCTTGTATTCGAAGATCGGTTCGCCGCGCCCGGCGGCGCGCCGCAGCAAGGCGCGGATGCGCGCCAGCAGTTCGTCAAGGTCGTAGGGTTTGAGGACATAATCGTCGGCCCCGGCGTCGAGCCCGGCGATGCGCTGCTCGACCGCGTCGCGCGCGGTCGCCACCAGTACCGGGGTGCGGTCCTTGCGCGTGCGCATGGCGCGCAGCACTTCCAGGCCATCCTTGCGCGGCAAGCCCAGGTCGAGCAGGACCAGGTCGTAGCTTTGCGACTGGCGCAGGGCAGTATCGGCCATTTCGCCATCCTTGACCCAATCGACCGCGTAGTGCTCGGCCCTGAGCAGGTCGAGCACCACTTCGCCGATCATCGTATCGTCTTCCACCAGCAGCAAGCGCATCACATCCTACTTTCTCGTACCCTGCGGGCGGAAGGGCAGGATTACCCGATCCGCACCGGAATGAAGATTCTGTCATTACCGCGCTGAATCAGCAAGGCCACCGACTTGCTGGCCTTGCCCACCACATCGCGCACCTGCTCGACCGAATTGACAGGGCGGCCATTGACGGACAGTAAAACGTCACCCGGCTGGACCCCGGCCGTGGACGCCGCCCCGGCCGCATCTTCGATCACCAGGCCCGAGACGATTCCCGACTGGCGCTTTTCGTTGGGGTCGAGCGGACGCAGGGCCAGGCCCAGTTTCGCACCCTCGTCGGCGCCGGCGGCCGGTTCGCGCTCGTCCTGCGCCACCTTGTCGCTGGCGTTGGCCAGGCGCGCATCGATGCGCACGATCTTGCCGTCGCGCCAGACGTCGAGACTGACCTTGTCGCCCGGCTGGGCCACGCTGAGCATGGCCGGCAAGTCGCCCGAGGCCACGATCGGCTGGCCGTTCAGCTTGCGGATGACGTCGCCGGACTTGAGGCCCGCCTTGTCGGCCGCGCCGCCTTTTTCCACGTTCGACACCAGCGCGCCCTCGGGCGAGTCGAGCTTGAAGGAATCGGCGAAACCCTGGTTCACTTCCTGGATCGACACGCCCAGCTTGGCATGCTGCACCTTGCCGGTGGTCACAATCTGCTCCTTGATGCGGTAAGCCACATCGATCGGAATGGCGAACGACAAGCCCATGTAGCCGCCGGTCTGGCTGTAGATCTGCGAATTGATGCCGATCACTTCGCCCTTGGTATTGAACAGCGGGCCGCCCGAGTTGCCGGGATTGACCGCCACGTCGGTCTGGATGAACGGCACCTGGCTGTCGTCCTGCAGCGTGCGCCCCTTGGCGCTGACCACGCCGGCCGTGACCGTGCTTTCCAGTCCGAACGGCGAGCCGATCGCCAGCACCCATTCACCGACCTTGAGATCGTTAGATTTGCCGATTGGCACCACCGGCAGGTTCTTGGCGTCAATCTTGAGCACCGCCACATCGGTCTTGGGGTCGGAGCCGAGCACCTTGGCGCGGAACTCGCGCCGGTCGTTGAGCTTGACCGTGACTTCCTTGGCGTCGCGCACCACGTGCGCATTGGTCAGGATGACACCGTCCGGGCTGATAATGAACCCGGAACCGGCGCCAAAAACGGGCGTGTCGCGTTGTTGTCCACGGGGCATCTGCGGCCCCTGGAAGCGACGGAAAAATTCGAAAAACGGGTCGTCCTCGTCGAACTGCGGAGGCATGCCGCGGCCGCGCTGCGGGCCCATGGCCGTCTTGGTGCTGCCCATGACGCGGATATTGACCACGGCCGGGCCGTTGCGCGAGACGATCTGGGTAAAGTCGGGCAGCACCACGCCGGCCGCCAGCGGCGCGGGGGCGCCTGGATTGACGGGGGTGGCCGCCGGTGCGGACGATGGCGCGGCGGACGGTGTCTGCGCGGCGAGCGCAACAGGAGCGGAGGCGACTGCGTTGTTATGGTTGACCGCGATCGCACCAACCGCTCCGCCAATGGCGCCCGCGGCGGCAAGGGCTAGCGTGAGACGCTTAGCGGTGATGACAGTGATGGCACCTTCGTTATGCATGGACGTACTCCTGGTTTGAAAGGATATGTTCGGTAATGAACGCTTGTTATTGTTTGCTGTGTTGCTGTGCTTCTTGTTTGCTTCTTTGGTTTTGCAGCATCGTGACCACTTGACGCCTGGCCGATGGTGGAATGATGCGGCATCAGACTTAGGGTTGTCTTAATGGCCTTGCCGGCGCTAACGACAAGCCGGCCAGCACGTGGAACGGGGCGCCCCTTGCTGCGGGCGCCCCGGTGTTTAGCTCAGCTCGCTATCTCGGCTTGCTGCGGATCGCGTGCCGGCTGGTGCTGGTCAGGCAGCCTGGCGCTGCTCGAGCGCCTGCACGTTCTCGCCACCGTCGATGACGATGCGGCGCGGTTTGAGCGCCTCGGGCACTTCACGCACCAGTTCGATGGTCAGCATGCCGTTGTCGAACGAGGCCGTGGTGACCTTGACGTGGTTCGCCAGCTGGAAGCGCTGCTCGAAATCGCGTGCCGCGATGCCGCGGTGCAGGTAGGTGCGCTGGGTGTCCTCTTTCTGCTTGCGACCGGTGATGTGCAGGCTGTCGCGTTCGGTGATGATCTCGACTTCCGACCGGTCGAAGCCAGCCAGCGCCATCACGATGCGGTACTTGTCTTCGCTGACCAGTTCGATGTTATACGGTGGATAGCTGGGCTGCGCTTCAGTGCGCTGCGATTCCAGCAGATTGGCCAGGCGGTCGAAGCCGATAGCGGAACGATAGAGAGGAGCAAGGTCGAATGTACGCATGATAAGTATCCTTTTAGAAGTTAAGCGATAAGTTGACGGACCTCCGTGGAGCATCCGTTGAATCCAATCTAAAGGCGACACCAAGGGTTTTCAAGGCCTTGAAAAAGTCGATTTTTTGCCCAATGCACCGAAAAATATTTTGAAAAAATTGGCTGGAGCAAAGACAATTCAGCGACAGATCGATGCCGTGAAGCGGCGCAGGCGCGGTCGGCGAGCGGCGGGCGCAAGCTGCACTTGGCGAACGGCGGGAGGTGATCGACAAGTTGCGGGCGACAAGCGACAGGCGCAAGCTGCAATCGGCGAACGGCGAACGGCGAACGGCGGAAGGTGATCGACAAGTGCGGACGGCGCCCACACTTATCGCTGCGGCAAGCGCAAGCAACTGGCCGATGCGCTCGTCGCCGCCAGCCAGCGCGCCGGCAACATCATTCGAAGGCGCAATCATCACCCAGCTTATCGGTCTCGCGGCGGCAAGCTCCGCGCCGCCGCTCCTCGTGCTGCCGCGCCGTCTGCGCGTTGACGTGTTCCACAAGCACCATCGCGCTGCGCAAGGCATCGGACATGCAACGCGCGGCGGCGGCCATGCTGTCGGCGGGTGTCGTTGGCTGCGGCTGCGGCTGCGGCTGGCGGGCGGCGCGCTCGATGCGGCTGCGCAAGACCGACGCGCGCACCCAGCCTGCGTCCCCCGGGCGTCGAATCACCAGTTCGCGCCACGCGTTGCGCCCCTCGCCCGCGATGGCAAGCGTCATGCCACGCGGCGACACGCTGCGCCCTTGATACATGATGGCGTCGCCGACGACGCTGGCATACTCGGTGCGCCCGTCCACGGTCATGCGGATATGGGTCCCGTCCGGCAACAGCAGGCATTTCCACTGATAACCGTTCGCTTCACCGCCTGCAGCGCGCAAGGTGTCGGCGGCCAGCCAGGCATCGATGGCCATGCCCAGGGCGTCATCGATCGACAACTGGTCGCCGCGTGCATGCAAGTGGGCAACCAAACGCGCCAGTGTTGTACCTATTACCGGCGAGCCTCCTGCGGCAAAGTGTCTCGTTTGGGTGTCCATTTTTGTCTCGTTTTGTCTCATTCTGTCTCATTTGGACAGCGGTCCCGCGTCTTCGTTCAAACGAGACAAAATGAGACAAAATAAGACAAAACGAGACAGCGAAACAAGACACTTTGCCGCAGTAGGCTGGCCAGCAACACACACAACTCTCCCCGGTGTGCGTCATGACTTGCTGTTCACAGCTTGTCTGCGCAGCGGGGCTCTTGCAACGGATACACAATGCCGGCTTTCCAGCGCCCCGGGAAAGCCTCGGGCCCTTCACCGCTTTCGCGGCCGGGGCCGCAGGCGCCGGAACACGATTCCTTTCCAGGCAGACGCGCCAGGCCCGGGGTACGCAAGGCTTTTCGGTAGAATCGTGTTCCCCTGCGAATACCCGCAGACCTTGCTGATCTTTACCGTATTGACAATCCCATGCCCCTTCCGCTTCGCCGTCGCCCTCTTCCGTCCGCCTGCTCGTCCCTCTGCTCCCTGGCCCTGCTCGCCACGCTGGCCCTGCCCGCCCGCGCCGACGTACCCGCGCCGCGCGACCTGCCCTACCCCGGCACCATCGTGCTCAAGGTTGACGCCACCAACGTAGGACAGCAGATTTTCCGCGTCCGCGCCACCATCCCGGCCGCGCCAGGCCCGCTGACCCTGCTCTATCCGCAGTGGGTGCCTGGCAACCACGGCCCCAGCGGACCGCTGAACCAGCTGGCCGGCCTGCGCCTGTCGGCCGGCGGCAAGGCGCTGGCGTGGACGCGCGATCCGGTCCACGTGCATGCCTTCCACGTCACTGTGCCCGAGGGCGCCACCGCGGTCGAGGCCGAATACCAGTTCCTCTCCCCAGTCGAGCCCGCCCAGGGCCGCATCACGATGACCAGCGAAATTGTCGGCGTGCAATGGCAAGCGATGACCCTGTATCCGGCCGGCTACTTCAGCCGCCGCATCCCGGTCCAGGCCTCGCTCACCCTGCCCGATGGCTGGCAGTACGGCACCGCGCTGGAAACGGCCGCGCGCCAGGGCAACGACATCCGCTTCAAGCCGCTCGACCTGGAAACGCTGATCGATTCGCCCGTGTTCGCGGGCCGCCACTTCCGCCGCATCGACCTCGATCCCGGCGCCAAGGTGCCGGTGCACCTGAACATGGTGGCCGACAATCCGGAGAGCCTGGAAGCGAAGCCGGAACAGATCGCCCTGCACCGCGCGCTGGTGCAGCAGGCCGGCAAGCTGTTCGCCTCGCATCATTACAAGCATTACGATTTCCTGTTTTCGCTGTCGGACGAATTCGGCGGCATCGGGCGCGAACATCACCAGTCGAGCGAGAACGGCGTCAAGCCCGGTTACTTCACCGACTGGGCCAAGACCGAACTCGGGCGCGACCTGCTACCGCACGAATACACGCACTCGTGGAACGGCAAGTTCCGCCGCCCGGCCGACCAGGATGTGCCGAACTTCAACGTGCCGTTGCAGAACAGCCTGCTGTGGGTGTACGAAGGCCAGACCCAGTACTGGGGCAATGTGCTGGCGGCGCGTTCGGGACTGGTGTCGGCCGGCGGCATCCGCGACGCCATCGCCGCCTATGCCGCGCGCTACGACCACGTGCAGGGCCGCTCCTGGCGTGCCTTGCAGGACACGGTCAACGATCCGATCGTGCAAGCCCGCCGCGCGCTGGGCTGGAGCAACTGGCAGCGCAGCGAAGATTATTATGTCGAAGGCATGCTGATCTGGCTGGACGTCGATACCCGCATCCGCGAACTGTCCGGCGAGAAGCGTTCGCTCGATGATTTTGCGCGCACCTTTTATGGCGTCGACAATGGCAGCATCGGCCCGGTCTACTACCAGTTCGACGACGTGGTGCGCACCCTGGCATCGGTGCAGGCGTTCGACTGGGCGCCTTTCCTGCGTGCCAAGCTGGACGGCAATGCTCCCGGCGCACCGCTCGACGGCCTGGCGCGCGCCGGCTGGAAGCTGGTCTACACGGACACGCCGACCGAGGTGATCAAAAGCCAGGAAGAGCGCAACAAGATGAGCGACTTCAGTTATTCGCTTGGTTTTTCCGTCAAGAACGATGGCGCGATCGAGGCGATCGAATGGGATGGCATTGGCTTTCGCGCCGGCTTGTCTGGCAACAGCAGCATCGTGGCCGTCAAC
The DNA here is from genome assembly GCF_011682065.1 of Massilia rubra. Classification (GTDB taxonomy): domain Bacteria; phylum Pseudomonadota; class Gammaproteobacteria; order Burkholderiales; family Burkholderiaceae_D; genus Telluria_A; species Telluria_A rubra. The sequence continues at coordinate 113,383 of NZ_VUYU01000015.1, forward strand.
AACCGCGCCTACAAACCCGAGGTGCTGAAAGCGGCCGTGAAGGCGGCGCGCGACGGCAAGGCGCCGATCGAACTGCTGGTGCGCAAAGGCGGCAATTTCCGCACGGTGGCGCTCGATTACCATGGCGGCTTGCGCTATCCGCGCCTGGAACGCATTCCCGGCAGCAAGGACCGGCTCGACGCGATCCTGCAGCCGCGCCGCTGAGCAAGGCCCGTCGCCGGCGCCTGAGGCCAACGCCGGATGCCGGCGGCGCGTGACGATCCGCGGCGGCGCACTACCGGTTCACGCCGATGGTGCTATGCTGCGTTTATGACTACCGATACCGACATCCAACTGAGCGGCCCGTTCAAGGCCAGCGACAGCAGCAGCCGTTCCCACGACGTCAAGGCGATCCGCATTTTCGACGAGGGTTACGGGATTATTGACGTGTACGTGGACTTCGCCGCACCGATCGAGGGTGGGCTGTACAAGGACAAAGTCCTCGTCGGCAACATCATCGATCGCCTGCGCGCGCTGGGCTACGTAGGGCCGAATTTTTCGCACAGCGACCCTGGCCTGCAAGACCGCAAGCTGATCGTGCTCGAAGCGCCCGAGGAATTCAGCGCCTTCGCCAAGCTCAAGGGCTGGAAGAACCTGGCCGAAGAATTCGACGACGAATAAACCGCGTCCTTCCTTTCATGCAGCAACGTTTTACTGCCGCTTTTTAACAGCGGCAGCCTGCCTTCTCGTATCGCCTCCTCGTACCGCCTCCTCAAGCGCTCACATAGCGCGCGCTCCACGCCGCAATCATGCCGGCCACCCACACCGCATCTTCCCTGCGCGTGAGCAAATGATCCGCATCATCGAGCGACACAAAACTCTTCGGATGCTTGGCCGCCTGGAAAATATGCAGCGCATTATCGATCCCCACGGTGCGGTCGTGCGGCGAGTGCATGACCATCAAGGGACGCTTGAGCGCGGCCGTGCTGACGTTCAGGTTCTGCTCGGCGGCATCGAGCAAAAACTGGCGCTTGATGGTGAACGGCCGCCCGGCCAGTTGCACCAGCGCCTCGCCCTCGGCTTCGATCACGCCGAGCTGCTCGCCGAACAGGTTGTTGACATGCGATGGATCGCTCGGCGCGCCCACGGTCACGACCGCGCGCACCTCGTCAATGCCGGCGGCGGCGGCCAGCACGGCGGCCCCGCCCAGGCTGTGTCCGATCAGGATCTCGGGCGCCTTCAGCGAGGTGCGCATGAAGGCGGCGGCGGCCACCAGGTCCTGCACATTCGATGAAAAATTGGTGTTCGCAAAATCGCCTTCGCTCGCGCCCAGCCCCGTAAAATCGAAGCGCAGCACGGCGATGCCATGCTCGGTCAGGGCCTGGGCGATGCGGCTGGCGGCGAACACGTCTTTGCCACAGGTAAAACAATGGGCAAACAGCGCATACGCGCGCGCCGGCCCGTCGGGGGCATCGAGACGGGCCGCCAGCTTGTGGCCATCGGCGCCGGGAAACTCTTGTTTTTCGCTGTGCATCCCTGCTCCTGGTGAATAATGAATCCGAACATCTTAACCTGGGATGGACGCCGTTGCCGGACGCCACTACCGGGAGCCGCTGCCGATTCCCTAACCAAACAAGCCGTGCAAAAACCAGCGCGGCGCGCTATCGCCATCGGCCCCGGCGATGCGTTCGCGATAGACCCAGTAATGGGCATGGTCCTGTCCCTGTGCGATGAAGTAATCGCGGGTTTGCGACTGGCTCCACCAGCCGGCCTCGATCCGCTCGGGGGTGGACGCCATGCGCAGCGGCGAGCCGTAAAACGGCCGGTGATCGCGCATCAGCAGCGCCACCGGCTTGGCCAGCAGCCAGGCCGGGCGCGGCAAGCTGAGCACGTCCGGCGGCAACTGCATCTGCGCCTGCTGCACCGGCACCCAGCGGTTGGCCAGCTCGGGCCGGTAATCGGCGCGCGGGGCCGCCTGCAGCACATTGTCGGGACCGAGGCGCGCCACCAGCAGTTCGAGCATGCGCCACTGGTCTTGCTCGTTGCCGCCGGGCTCGGGAAACAGCGACTCGCTCGGCATGGCCATGGCCTGCACCTCGGGCGCTTCGAGCACCAGGCCGATCACGTGCGCCTCCAGCGTCAGGCTGCCTAGGCGCTCGCGCAGCAGGCGCACCAGATGCTCGTCGCGCCAGGTGGGCTCGGCCAGGATGATGTCGAGCACGGTGGGCGCGCGCGCCACCCGCCCGCGCTCGTGTTCGAGCAGCAGCACGATGCGCCCCACCGCCAGCTGGTGCGCACACAGCCAGCCCGTCATTTGCAGCAGCAGGCTGTGGGCGCCGGCCAGCAGGGCGTCGGCCTGTTCGACCCGGTCGAACAATTCCAGCCGGGCCTGGAAAGTGGTGGGCGCGGCGATCCAGTCGAACAGCTCGGCCGTCATGCCGTAGGCCGCGTCGAGCACGGCCAGCAAGGCGCCGCCGCAGCGGCGCTGCAAGCCCGGACGCGGCAGCCGCCGCAACTGGCCCAGCGACACGCAGCCAATGCCGTCGAGCCAGGTGGCAAACGGACGCGCCGGCAGCGGCAAGGCGGCCGGCAGGCGGTCGAGGCGGCGCTTGAGCGACGCCATGCCGAGCGCGTGCCCGGCCCCGCCGCGCGCCAGCAGCCAAGCGCCACGCGCGGTCGGCGCGCAGCTCAGCTGAGCCACGAAGCCGAGCGCGCGCAGGCTGGCGCGAATGCGCCGGCACAGTGCGCGCACCCCGCCGAACAGGCGCAGGCTGGCGCCCACGTCCATCAGCAAGGTCGCTTCTTCGGCCAGGGTGACCTGCGGCGTGTACTGCAACAGCGCCATGGCCACCGCCTGCAGGGCGGCGGCCTCGCGCGCCGGCGCGCGCTCGTGCAGGCGCGCGGCGGGCAGCAGCATCAGCACGCCGCCGCGGCGCATGCCCGCGCGCACCCCGCCCGCCAGCGCCAGCGCCGACGCGGCCAGCACGCGCTCGCTCTCGAGTACGACGCTGGCGGCCTCAGCCGACCAGTGCGGGCTGAACACGTCGAGCGCTAGCCGGGGCAAGTAGAGGCCGATCCAGAGTCGCATGGCGTTGAAGTAAACAAGGAGTCAGGGGAAGAAACAGGGGCGCGTCGCGCTGCGGCCCCCGGCGTTTGACGAAACCGATATCGAGCCCGCCGAGGGCCGGACGCAAGCTCAGGCGCAGCGGCGCGGGCGAGGCATCCTGGGCCGCCGCGAGCGGGCGCAGCAGGAAGAACAGGGCTTCGCCGCCCTGGGCCGCCAGATGCAGGCGGCGCAGGGACTCGGGCCGTGCATGGCTGGCCCAGAACAGCAGCGCGCCACAACTACCGCTGCGCAACACCTGTTCGGCCGCCCACAAGGCATCGGCATTGCGCGCGCTGCGCACCCAGATCAGCTGGGAGGGAGACAAGCCGAGCGCGGCCAACGCCAGCGCCTGCGGTGGATGGGGCGGCTGCAGCAGCACGATGCGGCGTTCGGCCACCTTGGCCAGGGCCGGGCGCAGCAGGCGCAATTCGCCGATGCCGCTTTGTTGCAGCAGCAACTCAACCAGGCAACCGCTGGGCCAGCCGCCGCCGGGCAACTGGGGCGAGAGCGTGGGATGGCCGCTGTCGACGCAGCGCGTACCCGCGTGGGCCAGCTGGGAAGCGCGCCACAAGGCGGGATGCAAAGTCTCGGGCGCGGCAAGGAAATCGGGGGAGTTCATGGTGGGGCCAACAAAGTACTGTATGTTTATACAGTACTCGCTGGCTGCCAATTTGGCAAGGCCTATCGTGCGCCGACCACCGGGGTCAGACCTCTGATTAGAAATTTTTCCAGTCAAGCATCATCTCTGCAGCAGCCACACCCGCAGGGCGCCGGGCAAGGCCATCAGGGCCATGCCTAATACAACAAAAGTACTTAAGCCAATGACAAATCCTGACTGATCAGGCACGATTTCCTTATTAGAAAAATTGTACAAGCCGTAATCGATTGCCATAAACAGGATGAACAACAGCAAGAAGCCCAAAGACAGCCACAACCAGTCGGTCCAGCTATCGATACCCAGCTCGACGGCGCCTTTTCCAATCCAGTAATACAGCGCTATCGGCACCGTCAGGGCGCAACAGAATACCGACGTCCCCACTATATGCTCGGGCTCGGGCAGGAACGTCAAAATCAAGGCAACAATCAGCCCGCAGAGCGTCACCAACCCGACGCCAGTGGCGAAAACATTTTTCTTGTCTAGATTTGCATACCAGTGGCGCATGGTCGGATTCCGGGAAGGGATGAACAAGCGCGCATCATTGCCCAGAAAGAAACGAACGTCAACGCCGGTGCTTGCTGAAAAAGTCGACCAGCATCTTGCTGGCATCCGGTCCCGCCGCCGAATTGAATGACAGGCGCGCGTCGCCCCCGCTCCAGGCATGTTGCAGCTGGGCGATCTGGGCCACCCGCAGGATCAGCTTGCGGCCCCGGTACACGTCATGCAGCTGGTACGGCAAGCCACTGCGTCCCCCGGCCTTCTGCGCCACTCGCACCGGCGTGGCCGGCGGCAAGTCATTGACCAGCATCGCCTGGCGCCGCAAGTGCGCCTGGTTGACCGGACGCACCACGCGATCGTCCTCGCCCTGGATCAGGATGGTCGGCATCGATGGAAACCCCGGATGCCGTTCGAGCACTTCGGCAATCGCGCTGTCGACCCGCGCACCGTTGCCATGTTGCATAACCCCAAGCGCCCCGACCGTGCTGTGCCCCGCTCCGTACAAGGGTCCCGAATGCAGCCCCAGCCCGGCGAACAGTTCAGGATGGTTAAGCGCGACGATATTGGCCATGCCCGCCCCGGCCGACATACCGCCGATAAACACCCGCGAGCGGTCGAGGCCGTAGGCGGCCAGCACCTGGCTGATCATGCCCACAATCACCGGCACATCGCCGCCGCCCTGCTGGGTGGCGCGGTCGTACCACTTCCAGCAACGATGTGGATGGGCGCTCAGCGATTGCTGCGGATACAGCACGGCATAGCCGGCCTTCTGCGCCGTCTGGTTCATGCGCGTGCCCTGGGCGAACTGGGTGGCGCTTTGCTCGCAACCGTGCAGCATGACGATCAGCGGCCAGCCCGAGGACGGCGCCGCGCCATCGGGCAGATACAGCCAGTAACTCATCTGTCGCAACATTGGCCCGGCCTGGCCGGCGTAGCGCGCGGTGAGCCATTTGCCAGGCGCCGGCGCATCCTTGGCCAAGCTGGCCGGTGCGGCGCGCGCTGCCGGCTTGGGTTTGGGTGCGGAAGCGGTTCGGGGTTTCGGCGCCGGCTTGGGCGTGGCCGTGGCCGCCGGTTTGGGCTTGGCGCGTACCTTGGGCGCCGGCTTGGGCGGCGCAAACAAGGCCGTGAGCAGGCGTGCCGCCGAACGTTGCTGCTTTTTGCCCACGCGCATCAAGCTGCGCAGCAAGGGGGCGCTCGACTTTACCATCGCAAGCGCACCATCACGCGCCGGTGCAGGCGGGCCCACAGGAACGCGCCGAACGAAGGCGTGGGAGGCGTGGGAAGCGGCTGGCCGAGCGGGCCGGCGGGGGTGCAGCGTGCGTTGAGATCCATGGCGAAAGTCTCCTTTCAACCAGCATAGCGTGCGCGCGCGGCGCCGCTCCGTGCGTTGCGCCGCTTAGCCGGCCCGATGAACAAAAAAGCAACATTGGCGGACGTGGCGCGCGCCCGGCACCATTGAGCCAGATCAAAGAACGGCTTGCGCGAAAACCTAGTCTGTTTGCATAAGGTCCGCAATCGGCGCGGTCCGCACACCCAACAACCCCAGGAGAACGACATGAACTACACAGAGCGCGACAAATACGGCATGTACAAAGGCAGCGCCGGCCCCGGCCCGGCCCTGATGGGCGCCGACACCCTGATCGGCGACAACGTGGTCAATTCCCAGCAGGACGACCTGGGAGAAATCAAGGAAATCATGCTCGACATGCGCAGCGGGCAAGTCGCCTACGCGGTGCTGGCCTTCGGCGGCATGCTGGGACTGGGCGAAAAACTGTTCGCGGTGCCGTGGCAGGCACTGCACCTCGATACGGTCAGCAAGCGTTTCGTGCTCAATGTGGAAAAAGAGCGCCTGAAAAACGCCCCTGGCTTCGACCCGGACGCCTGGCCGGACATGAGCGACATCGGCTGGGCCAACCAGGTGCATGGGTTCTACGGCACCGACGCCAGCGGCGGCATGGGCGCGGGGGCGCAAGCGGGCATGGGCGGCATGGGCGCGGGGGCGCAAGCGGGCATGGGCGGCAGCGGCGCAGCGACGAGCGGCATGGGTGGTGGCACTGCGGGAACAAGCGGCGCGGGCACGAGCGGCATGGGCGCCGGACTATGAAGCATGCTTGACGAGTAGCGCTGGAGGGCGCAGCGCCGGTGCAACTGACCAGTGCAACTGGCCTGCGCGCACCCGCGTCACGCGCACGAATAAGCCAAGGCGCTGGCAGGTGGCGCCCTTGGCTATCCGTGCGCGTGACGTCGGTGCGCCTGCGCCAGCATCAGCGCTGCATCGACTCCCACACCTTCTGCAGGCGCTTGGCCGAGACCGGCATTGGCGTGCGCAATTCCTGGGCATACAGCGACACGCGCAGTTCTTCGAGCATCCAGCGGAACTCCACCATCTTCGGATCGGTGTTCTTCCCCGCCAGGCGGTCGCGTGCGGCGCGCATGAAGTGGCTGGCGGACTGGGTCCACTCGGCCATCAGCTTGGCGTCGCGCGCGGGATCGGCACGCAGCTTCTCCAGCCGCACATTGATCGCCTTCAGGTAGCGCGGAAAATGCGCCAGCTGCGTGTAATCGTTGTCGATCAGGAAGCGCTTGTGCACCAGCCCCTGCAACTGCGACTGCATGTCGGCCGCGGCCTGCGCCTGCACGCCCTGCAGCTTCTTGGGCAAGCCATGGAACTCGGTCAGCACCTGCGACACCAGCCGTGCAATCTCGTTCACCAGCAAGGTCAGGCGTGATTTACCCTCATCCTTGCGCTTGTTGAACGAGGCCGCGTCGGTCGGCAGCGGATCTTGCAGGCAGGCGATGTCGATCGCCTTCTGGATGATCTGGTCGCGCAACTCTTCCTGCGAACCCATGGCCATGAACTGCATGCCCATCTGCTGCAATCCGGGAATATTCTTCTCGACAAACTTGATCTGCTCCTTGAACTGCAGCGCAAACAGGCGGCGCAGGCCGATCCGGTGAGTGGCCGTGGCCACGGTCGGGTCGTCGAACACTTCCAGGTCGCAGTGGGTCTGCTTGTCGACCAGCGCCGGAAAGCCGATCAGGGTCAGCTTGCCCTGCACGATCTCGAGCAGCTCCGGCAGTTCGCCGAAGGTCCACGAAGTCAGGCCGGTATGCTGGCTGACCTTGGGCGCGTTCGGCTGCGTGCCCGGGTCCGCGCTCTTCGATGACGCCGCCGAGCTCGTCGCCGTCGCCTGCACCTTGCCCGGCGCGGCCGGAATCGACACTTCCGCCAGCTTCTGGAAGCTCTGGCGCGCCTGCCCGCCGAATTCGGCCTGCAGGGTGGCCAGGTTGCGTCCCATGTCGAGCTGGCGTCCATGCTCGTCGATCACCTTGAAGTTCATGAAGTGATGCGCCGGCAAGGTTTCGGGCTTGAAGTCAGTGGTCAAGACCATCAGGCTCGTTTGCGAACGGATGTCGGCGATGATCGCGTCGATCAGGTCGCCACGCCCGAACTTGCCCGCCTCGTGCACGCGCTCGCAAAAGCGCGCCGCGAAATCGGGCAGCGGCACGCAATGGCGGCGCAACTTCTGCGGCAGCGATTTGAGAAGCAGATGCACTTTTTCCTTCAGCATGCCCGGCACCAGCCAGTCGGCGCGCTCGCGCGGCAACTGGTTGAGCGCGAACAGCGGCACCGCCAGGGTGACGCCATCGCGCAGGCTGCCCGGCTCGAAGTGGTAGGTCAGTTGCATCTCGATGCCGGTCACCGACATCGCCTTCGGGAACAACTCGGTGGTCACGCCGGCCGCCTCGTGCCGCATCAACTCGTCGCGGTTCAGGAACAACAGCTTCGGTTCCTTGAAGGTGGCGTCCTTGTGCCACTTCTCGAAACCGGCACCGTTGACCACATCCGTCGGAATGAGCTTGTCGTAGAAGGCGGCGATCAGGTGGTCGTCCACCAGCACGTCGAGACGGCGCGACTTGTGCTCGAGGTTTTCGATCTCTTTCACCAGCTTGTGGTTATGCGCGAAGAACGGCGCGCGTGTGTCGTAGTCGCCCGCCACCAGCGCATCGCGGATGAAAATCTCGCGCGCTTCGGCCGGGTTGAACTGGCCGTAGTTGATGCGGCGCTGGCTGTAGATCACCAACCCGTGCAAGGTCGCGCGTTCGGACGCGGTGACCTGCGCGGCGCGCTTTTCCCAGCGCGGCTCGCCCCAGGATTTTTTCAGCAGGTGGCTGCCCACCCGCTCGATCCACTCCGGCGCGATGTTGGCCACGCAGCGCGCGTACAGGCGCGTGGTCTCCACCAGTTCGGCCGCCATGATCCACTTGCCCGGTTTTTTGAGCAGCGAAGAACCCGGCCACACGTGATACTTGATGCCGCGCGCGCCCAGGTAGCCGGCGCCCGGTTCGTCCTCGGACTTGAAGCCGATGTTCCCCAACAGGCCAGTGAGCAGCGCCGTATGCAGGTTTTCGTACGTGGCCGGCAGCTCGTTCATGCGCCAGCCCTGCTCCTTGACGATGGTGAGCAACTGCGAATGCACGTCGCGCCATTCGCGCAGGCGCACCTGCGACAGGAAATTGGTGCGGCAGGTTTCCATCAACTGGCGGTTGGTTTTCTTGTGCTCGATGGCCGCCTCGAACCACGTCCAGATCTTGATATACGTGAGGAATTCGGACTTCTCGTCGGCGAACTTCTTGTGCGCCTCGTCGGCCGCCTGCTGGTGCTCCATCGGCCGGTCGCGCGGGTCCTGCACCGACAGCGCGGAAGCGATAATCAGCATCTCGGTCAGGCAGGCGTTTTCCAGCGCGGCCAGGATCATGCGCCCGACCCTCGGATCGAGCGGCAGCTTGGCCAGCTTGTGGCCCAACGGGGTCAGGTCGTTCGACTCGTCGACCGCGCCCACTTCCTGCAGCAGCTGGTAACCGTCGGCGATGGCGCGGCCCTGCGGCGGCTCGATGAACGGGAACGTCTCCACATCGGTCAGGTGCAGGGACTTCATGCGCAGGATGACCGCCGCCAGCGACGAGCGCAGGATTTCCGGCTCGGTGAACTTGGGGCGCTGCAGGTAATCGTTTTCTTCGTACAGGCGAATGCAGACGCCGTCGGCCACGCGGCCGCAGCGGCCGGCGCGCTGGTTGGCGGCCGACTGCGCGATCGGCTCGACCTGCAACTGCTCGACCTTGTTGCGGAAGCTGTAGCGCTTCACGCGCGCCAGGCCCGCGTCGACCACGTAGCGGATGCCAGGCACCGTCAGCGAGGTTTCGGCCACGTTGGTGGCCAACACGATGCGGCGCGCATTGGTGATCTTGAAGACCTTCTCCTGCTCTTCGACCGACAGGCGGGCGAACAGCGGCAGGATCTCGACGTGCGGCGGATGATGCTTGCGCAGGGCCTCGGCGCAATCGCGGATTTCGCGCTCGCCCGGCAGGAACACCAGCACGTCGCCCGAACCGAGGCGGCACAATTCGTCGACGCCGTCGACCACCGCATCCATCAGGTCGCGCTTGTCGCGCGCGGCCTGCGCCTTGGGCATCGGCTTGCCCGCCGCGGGGGGCGGCGTCGCCGTCACCGGATCGCGGTCGACCGGGCGATAGCGCACCTCCACCTTGTACAGGCGGCCCGAGACCTCGATCACCGGCGCGAGCTTGTCGCCGTTGGCGAAGTGGCGCGCGAAGCGGTCGGCGTCGATGGTGGCCGACGTGATGATCACTTTCAGGTCCGGACGGCGCGGCAGCAACTGCTTCAGGTAACCGAGCAGGAAATCGATGTTCAGGCTGCGCTCGTGCGCTTCATCGATGATGATGGTGTCGTAGTTTTTGAGCAGCGGATCGGTCTGGGTTTCGGCCAGCAGGATCCCGTCCGTCATCAGCTTGACCGAGGCGCCCGGTTGCAGGGTGTCGGTAAAGCGCACCTTGAAGCCCACGTGCACGCCCAGCGGCGTGCCCAGTTCCTGCGCGATGCGCTTGGCGGTGGACGAGGCGGCGATCCGGCGCGGCTGCGTGTGGCCGATCAGGCCTTTCTGGCCGCGTCCCAGCTCCAGGCAAATCTTGGGCAGCTGGGTAGTCTTGCCGGAGCCGGTTTCGCCGGAGACGATGATGACCTGGTTTTCCAGCAGCGCCTTGGCGATATCCTGGCGGCGCCCGGAAACCGGCAAATCCTCGGGAAAGGTAATCGGCGGCAGCGGCGTGCGCAACACCTCGCGCGGCGCGCGTGCGGCACGTTCGCCCGGGGCACGAACGCCCGGGGCACGAACGCCGGCTGGTTCACCTTCGCGCGGGGGACGGGGAGCGCGCGCCGGACGTTCGCCGGCTGGCTGCCCCTCACGCGGCGCACGTTCACCCGGGGCACGAACGCCGGCTGGCTGGCCTTCCCGTGGTGGACGCGGCGTGCGCGCCGGGTGTTCAGCGGCTGGCGGGCCTTCGCGCGGCGGACGTGGCGCGCGCGCCTGTCGTTCACCGGCCGGCTGCCCCTCGCGCGGGGCGCGAACGCCGTCCGCCTGCCCTTCCCGTGGCGGGCGCGGCGTGCGCGGTTGGTCCGCACGCGCGGCGGATGGACCCTCCTCGCTGGCATTGCGGGGCGTGGCGACGGGTGGCGACGGCGGTGTGGAAGGCTTGTTACTCTGTTCTGACATTGTTTTTACATGAATTTAGCGCGCAAGTCGCGCAGCGAATTATAATGCGCCAAATGGAAACTCCTAACCAATTCGTCCAATGGCTGCGCTCAGTCGCGCCGTACATCCACGCGTTCCGTGGCAAGACCTTCGTGGTCGCCTTTCCAGGTGAACTCGTCACCGCCGGCGCGCTGCCGGTGCTGGCCCAGGACCTGTCGCTGCTGGTCGCCCTCGATATCCGGGTGGTGATCGTGCACGGCTCGCGTCCCCAGGTCGCCGAGCAGCTCGCGCTGAGGAACGTGGAAGGCCGTTTTCACAACGGCATCCGCATCACCGACACCGCCGCCCTCGAATGCGCCAAAGAAGCGGCCGGCGAACTGCGGCTCGATATCGAAGCCGCCTTCAGCCAGGGTTTGCCCAACACGCCGATGGCGCACGCCGCCATCCGCATCATCTCAGGTAACTTCGTCACCGCGCGCCCGCTTGGCGTGATCGACGGCGTCGACCTCGAACTGACCGGCATGCCGCGCAAGATCGCCGCCGAGACCATCCACGCGATCCTGGCCACCGACAGCCCGGTGCTGCTCTCGCCGCTGGGTTTTTCGCCGACCGGCGAAGCGTTCAACCTGACCATGGAAGACGTGGCCGTGTCGGCCGCGATCGCCCTGCACGCCGACAAACTGGTGTTCATCACCGAAACGCCGATGATGCTGGATGAAGGCGGCGCCGAAATCCGCGAACTGTCGTCGCACCAGGCCGAAGCCGTGCTGCAAGCGGGCTTTTTGCCGGCCGACGCCGCGTTCTACCTGCAGCACGCCATCAAGGCCTGCAACAGCGGCGTGCCGCGCGCCCACATCGTGCCGTTCGAGATGGACGGCTCGGCCCTGCTCGAACTGTTCACCCACGATGGCGTGGGCACCATGATCAGTCACGAGAACCTGGAAAGCCTGCGCCGCGCCACCATCGAAGACGTGGGCGGCATCATCAAGCTGATCGAGCCCCTGGAAGCGGACGGCACCCTGGTCAAGCGCGGGCGCGAACTGATCGAACGCGAAATCGACCAGTTCTCGGTCATCGAGCACGATGGCGTGATCTTCGGCTGCGCCGCCCTGTACCCGTTCCCGGAATCGAAAATGGGCGAGATGGCCTGCCTGACGGTCAACCCGGACGTGCAAACCCAGGGCGACGGCGAGCGCATTCTCAAGCACGTGGAAAACCGCGCCCGCGCGGCTGGCCTCAAGCAACTGTTCGTGCTCACCACGCGCACCTCGCACTGGTTCCAGAAGCGCGGCTTCAAGCCGGCCACGGTCGATGCGCTGCCCAAGGACCGCCAGCATATGTATAACTGGCAGCGCAAATCCCAAGTGCTGATTAAGTCTCTATAATCACGCCTTTACACATATCCGCTTGAGGAGTACACATGGCCCGCACCGTCCATTGCGTCAAATTGAACAAGGAAGCCGAAGGACTCGACTTTCCACCTTACCCGGGCGAGCTGGGCAAGAAAATCTGGGAAACGGTCTCGAAAGAAGCCTGGGCCGCCTGGCTCAAGCACCAGACCATGCTGGTCAATGAAAACCGCCTGAACCTGGCCGACCAGCGCGCGCGCAAATACCTGGCCACGCAGATGGAAAAACACTTCTTCGGCGACGGCGCCGACGCAGCCCAAGGCTACGTGCCACCGGCTGACTGACACCCCAACCGGCCCAACCGGTGCCAGGTCTGACATTCGGACACGGGCTCATCCGCCTTGCGGATGAGCCCGTGTCCGAATGTCAGACCTGGCACCGGTGTTTACCCCCCGCGTTTAAATCGCTCTACACTGACGCAATTCGCACTTGGCCTGGTAAATGGTGCGGTTATCGCACACCATGCGGTACACCTCGACCGGACCCGGCGGCGTCATCAGGCCGGCCCCAACGCCGCCCGTGCAACCTTGTTTCTTGGCCATATTTTCCACCGTCACCGATGAAATGCCCGGACGGAACGCGACATGCGCGATCGGCTGGCCCTTGGCGTCAAGCGCCGGCGCTTGCACCGTGGCGACTTTCACCGGCGCTTGCCGCACCGCGACTTTTTTCTTCCCGACCGACGAACAGCCACCCAGCACCACCGCCACACACGTCACCGCCAAAAGCAATCGCTTCATGTTATCCCCATCGTTGAACTTCTTTAAATGCATGTTTGATCGATGTCTTGCCGCATCGATGTCGTGTAACGATTAAAACGTCAGCGTCTTCACGCCTTCGCTTGTTCCCAGCAGGCACACATCGGCCCCGCGCTGGGCAAACAGGCCGACGGCGATCACGCCAACGATCTGGTTGATTTCTTGCTCCAGCGCCAGCGGAGCGGTGATCGACAGCCCCGCCACGTCGATAATCTCGCCGCCGTTATCGGTGATGAACGCTTGCTCGCTGCCCGCCTTGAGGCGCAGGCGCGGCTGGCCGCCCAGGGCCGCCAGGCGCCGCATCACGGCCGCGCGCGCCATCGGCAGCACTTCGACCGGCAGCGCAAAGGCGCCCATGGTCTGCACCAGCTTGGAGCCGTCGGCGATGCAGACGAACTGGCGCGAGACGGAGGCGACGATTTTCTCGCGCGTCAGGGCCGCCCCGCCGCCCTTGATCATGGCGCCGCTGGCGGTGATTTCGTCGGCGCCGTCGATGTAGACGGCAATCTCGGTCACGTCGTTCAGGTCGTACACGGCAATGCCGTGCCCGCGCAGGCGCGCCGCGGTCGCTTCGGACGAGGCCACGGTCCCCTTGATGCGGTCCTTGATGGTGGCCAGCTCATCGATGAAGAAATTGGCGGTGGAGCCCGTGCCGACGCCGATGATGGCGCCGTCAACCACGTAGGCAATCGCGGCGCGCGCCACGGCTTGTTTCAATTCGTCTTGAGTCATGTCAAAAATTAGGGGAGAAAATGGAAGAATGCCCTTATTTTAACGGATCACACCCCGCCAATACACCTTTCCTGCCCCTTTTTGTTGCCATGTCGCATGAACGTCACCCCGTCGGTGGCACGGCTGCCCCGTTTTACCTATACGGCGTGGGAAACTATGCGAAAATGCCTCGATGCATAGATTCTCTGGGAAAGTGACATGAACGAAACGAAAACGGTCCTCGTCATCGATGACAGTCGGGTATCGCGGCTGATGGCCCGCCAATTCATCCTCAGCAAGCAGCCCGGCTGGCAGGTGGAAGAGGCCGGCACCGGCGAAGAAGGCATCGAGAAGGTCAAGACGCTCACGCCCGTGCTGATCCTGATCGACGTGAACATGCCCGGCATGGGCGGCCTGGCCGCCGCCGAGCACCTGCGTGCGGCTTGCCCGGACGCCCATATTTCCCTGTGTACCGCCAATGTCCAGAACGCCACCCGCAACCGCGCCAACGAACTGGGCATCGGTTTCCTGGAAAAGCCCATCACCGAAGCGCGCATCCATGCCCTGATCGGCGCCCTGGAGTGAACATGTTCAATCTCAGCGAACTGCAGCACGATGCGCTGGTCGAAATCTTCAACATCGGCGTCGGCCACGCGGCCAAGTCGATGAGCGAGATCGTCAATGAAGAAGTGACGATGTCGGTGCCGTCGATCAGCTTCCTGAACCGTGCGGACGCCGCTGAGATGCTTGGCAACAAGGAAAGCGCCCGTGTGTGCGGCGTGAGCCAGCATTACGAAGGCGCGTTCAAGACCGAAGCGATCCTCATGTTCCCCGAGGACAAAAGCCTCGACATCGTGCGCCTGATGGTGGGCGAGTCGGTGCCGCTCAAGGAATTGACGGAGATGGAGCAGGAAGCGCTGAGCGAAATCGGCAATATCATCCTCAATTCCTGCGTCGGCACCCTGGCCAATATTTTCGCGCAGGAACTGAGCGGCTCCCTGCCCGAATACCATGTCGGCACCAGCGAAGAGATCCTGAGCGCCACCGGCGGCCAGGGCGACACCGTGGTGCTGATGCTGCATATCGATTTCATCCTCGAAAAACACCAGATCCACGGCTATGTGGCCTTCATCCTCGACCTGACCGCGCTGCAAGACCTGCAAGACCAGGTCGACCTCTACCTTGCCAAGATCATGGGTCCGGCCTGACATGGCCCACGCCGCGGCACCCGGCCAGGGCATGCTCGAAAGCGTGCTGGGCGCGATCAATCTCGGCACCATCGTGCTCGACCACGCGGGCCGGGTGGTGGTGTGGAACCGCTGGATGAGCCAGTATTCCGACTTGCCAGCCGACAGCGTGGTGGGGCAGGATTTTTTCCTGCTGTTCCCCGAGCTCACCGGCAAGCGCATCGACAGCGCGGTGCGCCAGGCCTTGCGCGACAATTTTCCATCGGTGTTGTCGCAGACCTTGCACAAGGCGCCATTCGGGCTGTACGTCAATGCCGCCGCGCGCGCCACGGGCGAGCGCATGCAGCAAGCGGTGGCCGTCACGCCGCTCGACGTGCCGGGGCTGGCGCGCCATTGCCTGATCCAGATTACCGATGTGAGCGTGGCGGTTCACCGCGAACGCTTGCTGCGCGACCAGGCGCTCGAGTTGCGCTCGCAAACCTTTTCGGATGGCTTGACCGGGATTGCCAACCGCCGCCATTTCGATGTGGCAATGGAAAAGGAAATGCGCCGCGCCAAGCGTTCGGGCACGCCGCTGTCCTTGTTGATGATCGATATCGATTCGTTCAAGCCCTACAACGACCATTACGGCCACCAGCAGGGGGATGACACCTTGATCAAGGTGGCGCACGCGCTGGCGGCCATGCTGCAGCGCCCGGCGGACCTGATCGCGCGCTATGGCGGGGAAGAGTTTGCCGTGATCTTGCCCGAGATGACGCCCGAACACAGCCAGGTGCTGGCCGAGAAGATGCGTGAGCGCATTGCCGACTTGGGGATTCCGCATGCCAAGGCCGAGCTGACCGGGTATGTCACGGTGAGCATTGGCCTGGCGACGCACGCGCTCGAGCATCCGAGCGATATTGCCGTGTTGCTGGGCGAAGCCGACCGGGCGCTGTACATGGCCAAAGGCGCCGGACGGAATCGGGTGGTGAGGTTTAGTGCGGTGTAGGCATCAAGATCTCGTCGTTCCCGCCGCTGACTCCGTCGTTCCCGCCGCTGACTCCGTCGTTCCCGCCGCTGACTCCGTCGTTCCCGCCGCTGACTCCGTCGTTCCCGCGCAGGCGGGAACCCAAGTTCGTGCAGCAGCCACTGGCAGCTCAAAAAACTTGGGTTCCCGCCAAGGGGGCCGCCGAGGCCGGGAACGACGAGCTCTACGGCTCCGGCGAATGACTGCGCTTTAACACCCGCAACACAAACGTCGACCTGCTGTGCCGCAAGCCCGGCAGTTTGTACAACCTGCGCCGTAAAAACTCTTCATACCCCGCCGTCCCCGCCACCGCCACCTTGATCAGGTAATCGTACTCCCCGGTCAATAAATACGCCTCCAGCACCTCCGGCATGTCGGCCAGCGCCTGCCCGAAGCGTTCGAAGGTATCGTCGTCATGCCGGTCCAGGGTCACCTCGATCATCACCGTATCGGGCACGCCCAGCGCCTGCTGGTTCAGCAGCACCGTATAGCCCTCGATCACCCCGGCCTCCTCCATCTGGCGCACCCGGTTCCAGCACGGCGAGGCCGACAGCCCGATGCGCTCGGCCAACTGGGTATTCGAGATGCGCCCGTCGCGGCGCAGCTCGCGCAAGATTTTGCGGTCAATCTCGTCAAGTTCGGCAGCATTCATGGCTTTTCACCCCTTCAAGGAAGAATTTCCACGATACCACATCTTTAGCAGAAGATTCTTCCACCAACATCGAAACCAGCGCCCACTTCGAAAGCCTATTCCGCCGCCCCCGGGATATCCTTTCAGGCATGAACGATAGCCACCTGCCCCTCCACTTTTCCGTCCCCAAGGCGGCCACCCTGGACACCCTCGAAGCGGTGCTGGCCATCGCCCGCCGGGGCGGCCTGCACCTGGCCGCGCTCGAACTCGACAGCAGCGCCGCCGACGACGTCGTCTTCCTCCAGCTGCGCGCCATCGACCCCGGCCTGCTCGACCTGTTCATGACGCGCCTGCGCAACGTGATCGAGATCATCGATATTTTCCCCGTCCACGAAAAAGTTGCACGTATGCATGTTGCTTAATTAGCATAAATGGCGGACACTACAACGTCGCGCAGCCGCGCCAGCCTTGTCGAAGCCCATGTCCCTATTCACCCGGAAACGCGTAGCCATCCTGATCGCCGTGATCGCCGCCGGCGTCGCCGGCGCCGCCTGGCTGCAATCGAAAAAACCGCCCGTGATCCCGGAGTCGCGCTACCGCTCGGCGCTGGTCGACACCGGCACCATCACCCAGACCGTCACGGCCACCGGCACCATCAACCCGGTGGCGCTGATCAATGTCGGCTCGCAAGTGTCGGGCACCGTGGTCGAGCTCAAGGCCGACTTCAACGACCACGTGAAAAAGGGCCAGGTGCTATTGAAACTCGACCCGACCATCTTCAACGCCCAGATCCGCCAGGTCGAAGCCGGCCTCGCCTCGGCCGAAGCGTCGATGCGCCTGGCGCAAGCGAACTTCGAGCGCAACGAACAGCTGGTGGCGCAAAATTACGTGTCCAGCCTGACCCTGGACCAGGCGCGCCGCGAGCTCGACGTGGCCAAGGCCAATATCAAGCTGTCCCAGGCGCAACTGGCGCGCGCCCAGGCCGACCTTGACAACAGCGTGATCCGCGCCCCCATCGACGGCGTGATCATCAAGCGCACCATCGACCTGGGCCAGACCGTGGCGGCCTCCTTCACCACGCCGAATTTGTTCCAGATCGCCAAGGACCTGACCAAGATGCAGATCGACACCAGCGTCTCGGAAGCCGACGTGGGCGCGCTGAAAGATGGCCAGCCGGCCCACTTTGTCGTCGACGCCTACCCCGACCGCGAATTCGCGGCCAGCATGCGCCAGTTCCGGCTGGCGGCGAACGTGGTGCAGAACGTGGTCACCTACAACGTCGTGCTCGACGTCGAAAACAAGGAAGAATTGCTCAAACCGGGCATGACGGCCCAGGTGCGCCTGGTGGTCGGCAACCGTCCCAACGTGCTGCGCATTCCCACCGCCGCCCTGCGCTTTCGCCTCAGCGACGAGGAAGTGGAAAAGGAACAGAAAAAACAAAAGGCCAGCGGCAAAACCCCGGCTGCGGTGCCGCCACCCGCCGAGGAAGACGACATCGCCTTTCGCAGCAAGAGCGAAACGGCGCGCATCTTCAAGGTCTACAAGCTCGACGAGAAGAACGAGGCCAGGCCGGTCGACATCAAGATCGGCCTGTCCAACTTCCGCTACACCGAAGTGCTGTCGGGCGGCCTGAAACAGGGCGATAAGGTCATTACGCGCGCCAACGCCGCCGCCAAGAGCGACTTCTGATGCCGGCGCCAGGGACAGCGACGCCGCTGATCGATATCCGCCAGGTCACGAAAAGCTATTTTTCGGGCAGCATGGAAACCCAAGTGCTGTTCGGCATCGACCTGTTGGTGCCGCGCGGCGACTTCCTGGCCGTGATGGGGCAATCCGGCTCGGGCAAGTCGACCCTGATGAATATTTTCGGCTGCCTGGACCAAGCTACCGGCGGCACCTACCTGCTCAACGGCATCGACACGCTCACCCTGTCGCGCGCCGAACTGGCGACCGTGCGCAACCGGACCATCGGCTTCGTGTTCCAGAGCTTTAACCTGATCAAGCGCATGAGCGTGGCCGAAAACGTGGCCTTGCCGCTGATCTACGCCGGGGTGGCGCGCGCCAAAGCCCATGCCAAGGCCCTGGTCGAACTGGAACGGGTGGGCCTGGCCGATTACGCCAAACGCACGCCGAATCAATTGTCCGGCGGCCAGCAACAACGGGTGGCGATCGCCCGCGCCCTGGTGGGCGACCCGCCGCTGATCCTGGCCGACGAGCCGACCGGCAACCTCGATACGCAGACCAGCGTCGAGATCATGCGTTCCTTCCAGCAACTCAACAGCGAACGCGGCATCACGATCCTGCTGGTCACGCACGAGAGCGACATCGCCGCCTACAGCAAGCGCTTGATGCGCCTGAAAGACGGGCGCGTGCTGTACGACGGCCCCGCCGCCGAGGGCTTGCGCGAACTGGCGCTGAGCCACGAGCAGCAGGCGCTGGCGCACGGAGACGCCGCATGAACTTCTTCCAGGTCGTGATCGAAGCGTTCCGTTCGATGAGCGCGAACCGCCTGCGCACCGCGCTGACCATGCTCGGCATCATCATCGGGATCACTTCGGTGGTGCTGCTGCTGGCCCTGGGCGACAGCATGCAGCGCTTCATCGGCAAGGAACTCGAAGCGCTGGGCACCAACATGCTGTTCATTTCGCCGGGCGGCAACCGCGCTGCGGCCCAGCGCATGCGCACCGGCGCCGCTCCCGCCCTGACCCTGGCCGATGCGGCCGCCCTGAATACCCTACCGAGCCTGGCCGGCGCCGCACCGGCCTTGCAAGGCGGCTTCAAGCTTGCAGTCGGCAACGAAACCTCGTCCAGCAGCGTGAGCGGCGTGACGCCTGCGATGTTCAAGATCCGCAACTGGAAGATGGAGCTCGGCAGCGTGTTCAGCGAAGCCGACGTGCGCGCCGCCTCGCGCAGCGTGATCATCGGACACAAGGTGGCCGACCAGTTCTTCTACAAAATGGACCCGCTGGGCAAATATATCCGCATCGAAAACGTCGCCTTCCAGGTCGTTGGCGTGCTGCACGGCGAAGGCAAGCAGATCGACGGGCCGGATTTGTCGGAACTGGTGCTGGTGCCGATCACCGCCGCCCGCGCCCACCTGATCCGCAACCCCTTCCCCGACAATGTGCATTACGTCGTGGCGCAGGGCAAGTCGGACGGCAACTTGCAGGATGCCATCGAAGACATCAATGAAACCTTGCGCGACCGCCATCACATCAAGTTCGAAGAGCCGGACGACTTCCGCATCGACAACCTGGCCTCGTTTGCCGAGACCGCCGGCAAGATCAGCGCCGGCATTGCCGCCCTGCTCGGCCTGATCGGCGCGATCTCGCTGGTGGTGGGCGGGATCGGCATCATGAACATCATGCTGGTGTCGGTGACCGAGCGCACGCGCGAGATCGGCATCCGCATGGCCATCGGCGCCAAGCCGCGCGATGTGCTGCTGCAATTCCTGACCGAAGCCGTGGTGATTTGCCTTGCCGGCGGCGTGCTCGGCATTGCCATTGCCATGGGCCTGGCGGCGGCGATCACGGCCACCGGCAAGTTCGATGTCGTCATCAGCCTGTCGGCGGTGATCGTGGCCTGCGGCTTTTCCAGCCTGGTGGGTGTGTTCTTCGGTTTTTACCCGGCGCGGCGCGCCTCGCGCCTGTTGCCGGTCGATTGTTTACGTTACGAATAGACTTTGATGACATTGCCATTACTGATTGCCATGCTGCTGGCCGCCGGCGCCGCTTCCGCCCAGGAAGCCGGGGCGGCCAAGGAAGCCGACGCGGCGAAGGAGGTCGGGACGGTGCAGGTCAACGCCCTGCGCGACCCGGATTTCAAGACTTACCGCGCGTTTGTTGCCGGGCTCGACGCGTTCGATGCGAAGCACACGCTGGCGCCGGCAGCGGCCCTGCGCTTCCTGCTACGCCCGAGCACGCCGAACGCCAGCATCGAGGGCGTGACCATCCGTATCGCCGGCAACGAGACCAATATGGCGGTGCCGCTGGCTGCCGACGGCACGTTTGCCATGCCGCGCAACCAGGCGGCGCTGGACGAGGAAGCCGAAGTGCTCCTCAACCGCAAGAAAGGCAGCTTCCGCTGGCGCCCTTCCGTGCATACGCCCGAGGTGCCGGCCAACGCGCGCCGGCTGGGCGACCTGCGGCTCGAATGCGAGGTGCGCTGGGCGGTGGACCGCAAGGACATGGGCTTCGCCAAGCGCACCATCATCAGCGCGTTCGGGGGGCCGTGCCGGACGGCGCGCGTGCATGTCTTGCAACTGGCGCCGCGCGCGCTGGCCGGGTATCGCATGGTGGCGGGGGAACGCAGCGAAACGGCGCCGGCCGACGCGGTGAGGGAGGACCGGACGACGTATATGGTGCCGCTGCATGATGCAAGCTGGCCGGATGAGGCGCTGGTGGAGTTTGAGTTCGTCGACCAGAAATAGTTTCTGGAGGGATTAGGTAGAGCGGCAGCCTTCGACCCCGCGCACATGTAAACAATACCAGTAGATTCTGTGTTCACTCCTCAAAATCTGCATACATGTGCGGAACACCATCGATGACGATTTTCTCTGACATAGTCAAAGCCATCCCGGACGCAGTCACTCTGAATTCAGAAAAAATTTCCTGAAAATCCAAGGGCAGGAGTCCTTCGCGCATGGGATAACTAAGCGGCAAGTCCACGTAGGGCACAGGCAGCTGAATCGAACCATCAAGAACTGCTTTACACATCGGAACCACCCATTTCAATATGCCATACTCATCATTATTCGGGTCAATATTGGTCTGTATATAGCTCAGGAGATTCTTTGCAATACGTCTAAGTTTCACCACATCCACTTCGGCATAGAAACCAGTATTCCCCACCAATCTGACAAGCCTTTTTTTCGTCACATTCATGGCAATTTTCCAATTAGAACAGGGGACGTAAACGCGCTCCGATCGGTGATCAGCGTCTGAACCCCACCTCCCGGTTGAAGATATCCGTTTTGCGAAGTTCTGGCAATCGTCGATTCAAACACCGTAATTTTCCTGTTTGCTACGACTTCGTGAACGTCAAAGCGTACAGTTTGTTGGCTTTCCAAAGGGATTCCAAGACGATCGGAAATTTGATCGTAGCTCATGCCTTTCAAGGATGACATTTCGTCCTTCGTCGCAAAAAAGGCTGAATATTTTCCAGGAATATCGCCTTCTGGGACTAATTTATAGAGAGATTGGCCAGGTGCTAAGTCAACTGCTTTTGGCAGAGTTGATCCACTCGCCATCAAATTGCTCGCTTTATCTGCTGCCTCCGCTGGCGTGAAACCTTGAGATGTATACGACTCCACGAGTCTTCGTCCTTCGGGGCTATTGGCAGGACTATCAACAATCCCATGAGTCTTATATGCATTTGGCCCCGTATATCCGTTTGCTGGCGGCCGTGCTCGCTTTGGGACACGTGCGACGTAGACGCCCCCACGTGACAAGGCGGCGCTAGTGCCAGGCGTTGCGGTAGCGCTCACCGCCGGTGTGCCGACAGCCGCAGTGGCGCGGACGGCAGGCGCGCCTACAGCAGCAGTCGAGCTGATAGCGGGCGAACCGACAGCAGCGGTAGCTGTCTTTTTGGCAGCACTACTAGCGCTCCCAGCTACACTGCTTCCGGTTGCGACGGTAGCACCACCAGTCGTGCTGGAGAGAGAGGCAGCGCTCGCAGCAGCGGCTGCATCCTTGGCCTTCGCCAGATCCGACAGTTTTTTTGCTTGCGCGGCACGTAGCGCTTTAATCGGCGTAATCACGAGAGTGAATAGTTCAATCCCGCCTCGCGTCCCCGCTTCAACGTACTGTCCCTTCATCCATGGATCGGTCACAGGCTTGACCAGTGCCTTGGCCATGCCCACCACATCCTTCGTGATGCTGGGGGCTTCGATATTTCCCAGGCTGATTTCCTCGGCAAGTATCTGGCGGTCCAGACTAGCAAGCACACTTCCCGTCGGTGTCATCTCGCGAGCCAACTTGGGCACGCCTTTAACCGCTTCATACGCAAGTTCGCCTATGCCCATGACGAAGTCCTTCGTAGCGCCAAGTGCCCCCCGTTCCAGCTGCGCATACCAATCGCTGACGGTTCCTGGAGTTCCTTGCCGGTCGCTAATCCAACCGTTCAACACCGCATTTGCACGATCGAAATCGAAGATGCCGTCAAACGCATCCAGGTTCAGACGCCCTTCCCTCAATGCGTCCCGCAGCGCTTTCAATTGAAGAAGTTTTTTGCTGACACGCGCCCCAGCACCTGGCGGCGCGCCGGCTGGTTTCGCCACCGCAGCCGCAACGGTTTTGGTCATCGTCACGATCCGCCCTCGCGCACCGCCCATGCCGGTGCTGTCGCAATTGATACGGCAGGCGCTGTCATGGCGCGCCACAGGTATTGCGTTGACCTTGACGTTGGAGTGGCCCTCCAGTATCTGGAGATAGCCAGTATTCAGCGATGTCCCGGAAACAATATGCGCACCCGCATTCGCTTGCGTATTCTTGAAAAGATCGCCGACGCGGTACACCGGCGTCCCCCGCGCCTTCACATCCGGCGATGCCGCATACTGGTGATCGAGCCGCGCGAAGCTGTTAAACGCGACGATGCACTTGCCCACCTTGCACAGGTCGGACTCCGTTGCGACAGCCAGCCAACCCTCAGCGTGCGCGATATGTCGGGTCTGCCCCATCATCCACCCCGCTCAATGGTTGCACTTCCGGCTGAGCTGGCGCGGCTGCGTTCCCGGAGGAAGTAGCCGCGATCGCAATGTCCACCACAGGATCGTCGTCGTAGAAATGCGTGCGCCAGACCATTGACACCTGGCGTCGGTCCAGATCGAAACGCAGGGTGTCGAGCAGCGGGATGCTGATCACATTGCCTCCGCTGGCAAGCCGGGCAACAACAATGAGCATCCATCCGGGCAAAACCATGTCCGTTTTATCAGGAAGCAGGCCTGTCATCGTCACGGTTTCGTCACCGCGCAAATGCGGGGTAATGACCATGTCGGCGGGAGCATTTTGGAAATAGCGCGAATCGAAATTTTCTGGCAGCAGTGGATACCGCTTGGCGCGCCAGAGCGCGTCAAAGTCGCCCTGGTAATCCACGCGCGGCGTACACCAGCGTACGATCGCGCTCAATCCCTGCGGCGGCAAGCGCGAGAAAGGATGGGTGACGGGATCGAGCGGCGCCTCGATCTGGGGAGCGGCGAGCATCTTTTGTTCAGCCACCCAGCGCGCGACGAATGTGCGCCCAGCCCGGCCCAGATGCTTGTAATCGCCCGGCGCAGGTAACCAGCCAATGCCCGCCGGATTGGCGCTGTGCCTGATCGTGTCCGCCTCGCCGTCGCTGGTGAATGCAGCCGCAACGTCAACGCAGCCACCGTACGCCAACCGGTAGTCCAGGCATACGGATTCGACAGGTGAAGCCGTCCCCAGGCGCCAGCCAAACGCCTGCTTGCGGAACTGGCGCGGACCATGCAAACGTACCAGCTTCTTGAGCGTGCCAACGCGTATCCCGGCGACCCACTGGGCGCATGCCAGTCCGCCCGGGGCCAGTGCGTGGCCGCTGACAAGAATGTCGGTGCCGGGTTTATACGGCACCAGATCGCCATCTTCCTGTATCACGGAGCGCAGCGGATCGCTCGATACCGGCCCGGCATACGTATCGCCAGCAACGACAGGATGTTGTTCTTGCGCGAGCGTAATGGTCTCGCCATGCGCCGCAAAATCGAACGTGGCGCGTACCACAAGCACATCGAGGCACTCACCTTCCGGGCCTGTCTGTTGAAACCAGAAATGCGGCATACCCGTGTGGTTGACGATGGTGGCGTTGCTCGCGGCGCGCCCGTGGTCCGCAGGAAGCGGGGCGGTCATTTGGCCTTCTCCCCGTCGCTTCCCGGAGCACTTTCCGCACTTCCGGAATTGAGAAGCACATCGGCAGGCCCGTCGACATGAACCTTCGCGCTCGCCTTGATATGGATGTCTTTGCTTTCCAGGTAAATCGCGTCCGGCGTCATCACGAACTTCGATCCGCCGCACACCAGTTCGATCGTCTCGCCGGCCGATACCGACACAACCTTGCCGACCTTGGTCGTCTGGCTGCGTCCCACCACCGTCGCCATGATCATGCCCACGTTCAAGTTGTAGGCCATGCCCACCGTGTCGATCCGGCCCATGCCGACGTTCTGCATGGATGCCATGCCGATCGTCTCGGTCTTCATGCGGGCGACATTGATCGACCAGTTTTTACCGATCCTGTCTTTCTCGTTTTTAGCAACCGTTTTACTGCGGTTCACGCCAACGCTGATCGTTTCGTTCTTGCCCACGGTCTCGGTGCGGTTGGCGCCGATGGAGATCGTTTCATTGACGCCGACATCTTCGCTGCGGTTGCCGCCGATACTGATACGTTCATCATGGTCGACCCGTTCGGTACGATCGTGATGCACCGTGATCGTTTCATCCCGGTCCACCGTTTCGGTCCGGTCGCGCTTGATATGGCTGGTTTCGTCACGGTCCACCGTCTTGCGCCGGTCGTTGCCGACCCATTTGTCTTCGTCGTGCTCGACTTCGGTCAGTTGATCCTTCTCCGCATGCAGCCACAACTGCTCCTGCCCCTTCTTGTCTTCGAAGCGCAGTGCGTTCGCGTTGTCGTACTGACCGCCGGGCGTCGAACGCGACAGGATCCCGCTCTGGGTTTTGTTGGCCGGAAGCGCCCACGGCGGCAGGGTATTCGCATTCGGCACCATGCCGGTGATGATCGGCCGGTCCGGATTGCCATCCATGAACTGCACCAGCACCTCCGTCCCGATGCGCGGAATTGATACCATGCCGAAATTTTCACCCGCCCACGGCGTCGCCACCCTGATCCATGCCGAACTCTTTTCGTCGTTGGCCCCAGCGCGGTCCCAATGAAACTGCACTCGTACACGGCCATACATGTCCGTATGAATTTCTTCACCGGTGGGACCGACGACAGTGGCTGTCTGGATGCCGTGGATCTTTGTCTCGCTGCTGTGATGACTGCGCGGTGCACGCCATGGCACAATTTTTCGCACACAGACCAGCGTATTGCCGTAGTGGGAGGGCGCCGTCGAACTCACATGGTAGTTATTGCTCGCACTGTGAATCACCTCGACGATGAGGAACTCCCTGGCCTGCTCGTCATGCTCCGTCGCCCCTCGGTCGAAGTGACCGGTAAGCCGGAACCAGCGCCCCGGCATGACATAGCGACTGTTACCCGCGCCTTTGAAGTGCTTGCCGCTCGCTTCCAGCCCCTCCATGCGGGTCTGGGCCAGCGAACGCGCATCGCCGCCATCCTTGAACCCGAAAGCGCCCGTGTATTCATAGGACTCCACATGCAATACCTGGCCTTGCTGATGAACAGTCGGCAGGGAGGTGAGAGCCGGCTGTGGCGCCTTGAAGTCGTAGGAAACCAGGGCAATGCTGCCCTCCGTGATCTGGCGCCCCGGCGACCATTCGGCAATGCCATCTTCCTCGACTGCGCCGCCATGGCGCTGGAACGGTATCTCCGGATCGCTTCCGTCGATTGCAGGGGCGGCGCTCGAATCGTCCGACAACACCAGTTTGTGACCAGTGGCGCTGTGTTCAAACCAATAGAAAATGCCGGCGGCAGCCCAGCGCCGTTCCAGAAAATTGCTGTCGGTCTCGTCGAACTGGCAGCAATCGGTCATTACGCCGCTTGCCCCTTGTACCCGCCAATCCCAATCGGCCAGATTGGCGTAATCCCCGAAGATGCTCCTGGCCTGCTCGTACAGGGAGGTGTAGTGAAACAGGTAGTTGTCCTTGCGCAGGCTCAAATACTTGAACCAGGGCGCCAGCCGGGCTTCGTAAAACGACAAGCCACCATCGACGCGTTTCAAAGAAAAACTAAATACGTGGCCGGAAAAATGACGCAGGCTGCCATCCTTGCGCACCAGCTCGATGCACATGAGCTTTCCCTGAACTTCTTTCAGTGGAATGCCTGGATCGCCCGACAACAGTTCGACGACAAATTCGAACGGCTTCGATAATCCTTCCGAGGCGTGCAACTGGTTGACGAGCAACTGAGCAAAGGGACCGTCATCGTGCGGAAATGACAAGCGCAAGAGGCGATCATGCTGGCGCTCGCCGACCAGGTCCTGCAAACATTCAGAAGAGGAAATAGTCGCCATGTTCAGCCCACTTTTGTCGGTTTAAGATGTTTCCGATTGGAATCTTTAACTGACAGTAGAGGAACGAAAGCGACGCCGGGTTGCGCGAACGCAGAAACATCACGACGCGTGACAACAATGCAGAAAAGATGTTGCGGAGAAAGCTAAATTTCCTTCAGCTACGTCAAAATCGCTACACCGACAAGACGTTTGCTGCTCAATGCATGCATTAAATGCCTAGCCACTGCAGCCGGCACGCCCCTTGCCTTCGAACGCCGCGCCGCTGAGCGTGTGAAGTTGCACCGTCCCACCCGCCTTTGCGCTCAGGCAAAACCTGGCACGATAAGCCCGTGGCGCGCTGGACAGCATCGGCGGCGTGATCTCGATCAGCGTCTCATAGACCTTGCCCGGCTGAAGTGGCAACGCTGTCGTTTTCGGCAAGACGGGTAAGCGCCCCGCATACGGAATACACAGGCGAAACGTAACCAGAAATGGCCGTTGCGGGGGAATCGACATGGCCCACATCAGCGCCTTCCCCGCTGGCGTCACCTCACTCACGCTGATCGAACGAAATTCCGGCGCCCCGAAACGGCGCTCATCTTTCTGAAAGACCGTAAAGCACGGCGTGCCGCCGCTGCCCATCCGCACATCGAGCTCGCCAACAGGCGGCGCCGCACCAGCGTTCACGCACCACGTGGCGGCAACGACAGCACACAAGATGAGCAGATTGGGCCGCATGAAAGATTCCCCCATGAAAGATTCTGTAAGTAAATACCAAGAATAGAGAGGTGGCTCAGCGCAGTGTTGACTGCGCACATGCGCAAACGTTATGTCGGACTTGACGCAGAATCAGGAAACTTGTCCGACCCGACGCGCAGCGCGTCACGATGGATGCATTGAAGACAATAAAGCTGGTTCGGGAGACGAACGCGATTGCAGCGCAAAGCAGGAGATCGGAACTGCCTGTCGCCAGGCAAAGGCGCACGCTAGCGGCGCGCGCCCGGCAGATGATTGCGGCCCGCCGGATCGTGCCGGAAGCCGGCGAGAACCGTCTCGAACAGCCCCAGGCTGCGCGCGTAGCGCTGCTGCTCCATCGCCGTGGAGGAGCGCAGGAACTTGAGCACATAATAGTCGGCCAGCAGGTCGCCCTGCGCTTCCATGTTGAAGTCGGCCAGCGTCTTGTGCGCTGCCAGCTCGTACACATAGCTCAAGCCGATGCGCACCCCGCCGCGCCACCACACCGGGTAACCCAGCTGGTGTTGCCACACATGCACCATCTCGTGCATGAACCAGTGGCGCGCGTGTTCGCTGCCGGCCGAAAAATCGGGCAGGCAGCGGGAGTGATGAAAGTAGATGGTGCCGTTGGGCGTCATGGCGCAGTTTTTCGGCTGCAGCCCAAACGGCAGGTAACGCCGCGCGTGCACCTCGACCCGCGCGTAATCGATGGACTCGCCGAACAGCCTGGAGGCCATCTTGATTTCACCAGGCGTCATGGGACGCCCAGGTTGGCCGCGCCAGAAAGGTCGCACTGCCATCAAGCCTTAGCGCAGTGCAGACGCCGCCCTGGCCAGCTCGGTGATGCGGGCCCAGTCGCCGGCCAGGATCGCGTCCTTCGGCGTGAGCCACGAACCGCCCACACAGGCCACGTTCTTACACGCCAAAAACTGCGGCGCGGTCTCGATCGAAATGCCGCCGGTCGGGCAGAACGTCACATCCGGCAGCGGTCCGCCGATCGCATTGAGCATGCCCACGCCGCCCGCCGGCACCGCCGGGAACAGCTTGAGTTGACGAAAGCCCGCTTCGCGCGCGGCCATCACTTCGGACGGCGTCATCACGCCCGGCAGCAGCGG
Source organism: Massilia rubra (assembly GCF_011682065.1). Taxonomy (GTDB): domain Bacteria; phylum Pseudomonadota; class Gammaproteobacteria; order Burkholderiales; family Burkholderiaceae_D; genus Telluria_A; species Telluria_A rubra. The sequence goes on from NZ_VUYU01000015.1 coordinate 141,862, forward strand.
CAAGCCGCTTTTGCGCGCCGCCTCGATCAAGGAGGCGGTCAGGCCCGGCGAAACGCCGAACACCGCGCCCGCGTCGCGCGCCGCCGCAAATTCATCTGCCTGCGTCAGCGTGCCGACGCCGACAATGGCGCCTTCCACCTGCGCCATCGCGCGGATCGCGCCCAGGCCGTGCGCGGTGCGCAAGGTCACTTCGAGCACGCGGATGCCGCCCGCAACGAGCGCCTTTGCCAGCGGCACCGCATGGTCTGGATCGTCGATGGCGATCACGGGAATCACGCTCGCCGAGCGCATGATGTCGAGTAGGGTCATGGTCATTTTGGGTTCTTGATCAAAAAGTCTTCGTCGGAGCCGGGCACGGTATCGCCAATGTCGGCGGTGTCGTGCAGCGACACGGTGGTGGGAATCGGCGACGGCAGCGGGAAGGTGGTGGCGCCCTTCTCCGCTTCGCTGATCGCATTGCGGAACATCGTAAACAGTTCACGGCCCATGCCGATATGGCTGGACGACAGGTCGGCCGTGGCCTGCGAGCGCGCGGCCCACACGGCGGCCGGCACCAGCGCCTCCAGGGTGCCGGTGGTGGCGTCGAGACGGATGATGTCGCCGTCGCGCACCAGTCCGAGCGGGCCGCCCGCCAGGATCTCGGGCGAGACGTGGATCGCGGCCGGCACCTTGCCCGACGCGCCGGACATGCGCCCGTCGGTCACCAGCGCCACGTGGCGGCCGGCATCCTGCAGATTGGCCAGCGCCGGCGTGAGCGCGTGCAGTTCCGGCATGCCGTTGGCGCGCGGACCCTGGAAGCGCAGCACCGCCACGAAATCGCGATCGAGCTTGCCCGCCGTGTAGGCGTGCATGAAGTCTTCCTGCGAATTGAAAGTCAGCGCCGGCGCTTCGACAATGCGGTGTTCTTCCTTGACCGCCGAGATTTTCATCACTGCGCGGCCCAGGTTACCGGCCACCAGGATCATGCCGCCGTCGCGCGCGAACGGCGCCGCCGCCGGACGCAGCACGCTGTCGTCGCCGCTCAAGGCCGGCAGCTCCTTCCAGATCGCTTTTTCGCCATCGAGGAATGGCTCGGCGCAGTGCGCGCGCAAGCCCTTGCCGAGGATGGTGGTCACGTCGTCGTGCAGCAGGCCCGCGTCGAGCAGTTCGCGGATTACGAAACCGGGGCCGCCGGCGGCCTGGAAGTGGTTCACGTCGGCGTCGCCGTTCGGGTAGATCCGGGTGAGCATCGGTATGATCGCCGACAGCTCGTTGAAGTCGTTCCAGTCGATCACGATGCCGGCCGCCTTGGCGATCGCCACCAGGTGCAAGGTGTGGTTGGTCGAGCCGCCGGTAGCGAGCAGGCCGATCACCGCGTTGACGATGCACTTTTCATCGACGATCTGGCCGACCGGCGTGTAGCTGCCGCCCTGCTGCGAAATGGCGACCGCGCGCTGCGCCGCGGCGCGCGTGAGGCCGTCGCGCAGCGCCGTGCCCGGGGTGATGAAAGCGGCGCCCGGCATGTGCAGGCCCATGATCTCCATCAGCATCTGGTTGCTGTTGGCGGTGCCGTAGAAGGTGCAGGTGCCGGCCCCGTGATACGACTGAGACTCGCATTCGAGCAGCTCGTCGCGCGTGGCCTTGCCCTGCGCGTACAGCTGGCGGATGCGCGCCTTTTCCTTGTTCGACATCCCGGTCGTCATCGGCCCGGCCGGCACGAACACCGCCGGCAGGTGGCCGAAGTGCAGCGCGCCGATCAACAGGCCCGGCACGATCTTGTCGCACACGCCCAGGTACACCGCCGAATCGAACATATTGTGCGACAGCGCGATGGCGGTGGCCATGGCAATCGCGTCGCGCGAAAACAGCGACAATTCCATGCCCGGCTGGCCCTGCGTGACGCCATCGCACATGGCGGGCACGCCGCCGGCGAACTGCGCCACGGCGCCCACCTCGCGCACCGCATCCTTGATAATGGCCGGGAAGTGCTCGAACGGCTGATGCGCCGACAGCATGTCGTTGTAGGCCGAGACGATCGCCACCGATGGCTTCTTCACCTGCTTGAGCATCAGCTTGTCGTTGGCCGGGAAGGCGGCAAAGCCGTGCGCCAGGTTGGTACACGACAGGGCGCCGCGTTGCGGGCCGTCGACGCGCGCCGCGTCGAGGTGCGCCAGGTACGCGCCGCGCGATGGGCGGCTGCGTTCGATGATGCGTTTGGTGACCGATTCAACTACGGGATGCAACGCCATGGTCGTTCCTTATGAATTTATTTCGTGAAATTTTACTACAAAATTCGCCAGTACCGTACATCCCGGTCGCCAGGCTTGCTCACTTTAGTCATCCGTTGCCAAGCAACAGTCGATGAAGATGACTGGCAACATCTATAAAGGCTGGCGCTCGACTACTTGAGGCCGCCAGTTTTTTGTAGTGAATTTACGTGAATTTCTGTATCATTCGATAATCTTCTGCGATGCGCTGGCCGCGCGGCCGGCACCCGATTTTAACCAACCGAACAGCGAGTACCAATGCGCCAGCCTGCCCTTACCTCCACCGCCAGCTTCCAGGCCCTCGAAACGCACGCGATCGAGGCCGAAGACTGGCAATTGCGCGGCCTGTTTGCCGCCGACCCGCAACGCTTCCCGAAACTGACCGTCGATGCGGCGGGTTTGTTCCTAGACTATTCAAAAAACCGGCTTGACGGGCGCACGCTTGAACTGCTGGTCGAGCTGGCGCAGGAGCGCGGCGTCGAAAACCAGCGCGACGCCATGTTCGCCGGCGAGCGCATCAACCTCACCGAACGGCGCGCCGTGCTGCACACCGCCCTGCGCGCGCCGCGCGGCACGCCACTGGTGGTCGATGGCCAGGACGTCAACGCCGACGTCCACGAAGTGCTCGACCGGGTGCGCATCTTCACCGACGCCGTGCGCGCCGGCACCTGGCTTGGCCACGGCGGCAAACCGATCACCGACATCGTCAACATCGGCATCGGCGGCTCCGACCTGGGACCGAAGATGATCTGCCTGGCGCTGCGTCAATACGCGCACCCGCGCCTGGCCATGCACTTCGTCTCCAACGTCGACGGCCACGACATGGATGCTGCGCTCGGCAAGGTCAATCCCGACACCACGCTGTTCATCATCGCCTCGAAAACCTTCACCACCACCGAAACCATGATGAACGCGCAGACCGCGCGCGCCTGGTTCCTGCAACACGCGCCGCAAGACGCGCTGGCGCGTCATTTCGTCGCCGTCTCCACCAACACCGAAGCGATCAAGGCCTTCGGCATCGACCCGGCCAATATGTTCCCGTTCTGGGACTGGGTCGGCGGACGCTATTCGGTGTGGTCGGCGATCGGGCTGCCGGTCGCGCTGTGCGTCGGTTTCGGCCACTTCAGCGACCTGCTGGCCGGCGCGCACGCGATGGACCAGCACTTCCGGGAAGCGCCGCTCGAAGCGAACATGCCGGTGCTGCTTGCGCTGGTGGGCTTCTGGAACCGCCAGTTCCTCGCTTGCGGCTCGGTCTCGATCGCGCCCTACCACCAGGACCTGAACCGCTTCCCGGCCTACCTGCAGCAGCTCGACATGGAAAGCAACGGCAAGCGCGTGACCAAGGGCGGCCAGCCGGTCGACACCCCGACCTGCCCGGTGATCTGGGGCGATTGCGGCACCAACGGCCAGCACGCCTACTTCCAGCTGCTGCACCAGGGTACCGACATCACGCCGATCGACTTCATCGCCGCGCTGCGCCCCGGCCACGAACTGGAAAACCACCACGCCGCGCTGCTGGCAAACTGCTTCGCCCAGTCGGAAGCCTTCATGCGCGGCAAAACCATCGACGAAGTGCGGATCGATTTGCAGGCGCAAGGCTTGTCGCTGGCCGAAATCGAAGCGCTGGCGCCGCACAAGACCTTCCCCGGCAACCGTCCGAGCAATACGATCCTGATGGAGTACCTCAAGCCCTACACGCTCGGCGCCCTGGTCGCGCTGTACGAGCACAAGACCTTCGTGCAGGGCGTGATCTGGGATGTGAACAGTTTCGATCAGTGGGGCGTTGAACTGGGCAAGGTGCTGGCCAAGAAGATCGAGGCCGAACTGACCGGCGAGCCGCAGCCCGATCTGCACGACAGCTCCACCAATGGCCTGATCGCCATGGCCAAGGCGGCGGTGTAATGGGTACCGACGCCATCGCAGCGGCCATCACGCTCGCCTACGACACCCCGATGCTGGTGGGCGAATGCCCGCTCTGGCACGCCGCCGAACAGACCTTGTACTGGGTCGACATCGGCGGCTTTACGGTGCACGCGCTGCACCCGGCCAGCGGCGCGCACCGCCACTGGAGCATGGCGACCGAACCGGCGGCGCTGGCCATCCACGCCGGCGGCGGCCTGGTGGTGGCCACGCGCGCCGGCTTCGTGCACCTCGACACCGCCAGCGGCGCGATAACCGACATCGCCGCCGCGCCGTACGACACCGCCACCACGCGCTTTAACGATGGCCGGGTGGACGCGGCCGGGCGCTTCTGGGTCGGCACCATTTACGAGCCGCGCGACCAGCAGGCGGCGCAGATGTTCTGCCTGGAGAAAGGCGTTATCAGCCTCAAATGGTCGGGCGGGATGATGAATTCGAACGGACTCGGTTTTACGCCGGACGGGCAAGCGATGTATCACGCCGACACCGCCGCGCACCGGATCGACCGCTATCGCTTCGACGTCGCAAGCGCAGAAGCGAAGGCGCGCGAGACGTTCCAGCTGTTTTCGGCCGATAAAAAGGCGGACGACTACGGCGGGCGGCCCGATGGCGCCGCCGTCGACAGCGAAGGCGCGTACTGGTGCGCGATGTTCGAAGGCGCGCGCCTGCTGCGCTTTGCGGCATCGGGCGAACTGCTGCGCGAAGTGAAGCTGCCGGTCAAGTGCCCGACCATGATCGCGTTCGGCGGCGACGACTTGCGCACCTTGTATGTAACCAGCGCCAGCCACGGGCGACCGGAGGCGGAGCGCGCGAGCTATCCCTTGAATGGCTGCGTACTGTCGCTGAGGGTGGATGTGGCGGGGCGGGAGGAAAACAAGTACCAGCCGTAGCCCCATCGTATTTCGCCAGCCTTCAAACCGTCGGTCCTGCCAGTTGAAGTGGCAGGAACGACGGTGTTGACGCCAGCGATATGCGCAACAGCTACAACTTCGGCGTCATCGTATACAAATTCTTGAACTCATTCTCCGTCCCCGGCCCCTTCTCTTTGCCCTGCATCTCGCGCTTGAGCACCACCAGCCGGTTATTCACCACCCCGAAGGTGAACTCTTCCTTCGTGGTCTTCTCATACGACATGAACACCATCAGCTTGGCCTTGATCGTGTGCGTCGTCACCGCCCCCAGCGGCACCCCGTCCGGCCCGAGCCAGAAACGCGCTTCAATCGTATTGTCCTTGATGCTGACGTTCTGGTTCACCTCTTCCTGCGGCGTCATCATCAGCTCCACCAGCCTGGCCGGCTTGCCCTGATACGTATCGGCGCGCTCCGCCTTGAACTGGCTGATCGCCAGCATCTGCAGCAAGCGCGGCGCGTAATTCATCGCCATCGCCAGGCGCGGCGCGGAACTCGACGACACCAGTTGCGACAAAGCCTGCTTGCGCTTGGCTCCCTTCGCCACGCTCGACTCGTCCGCCGCGCGCTTGAGCAGCCCGCGGTCCCAGCGGATCACCAACCCGGCCGGATCGTCCTCCACCTGCGCCGCCGCCATCGCCGTTTCCGGCCCCTTGAGCGGCTTGGCGTCGAACTCCGTGTGCGTCTCGCGCACCTCGTATGCCGCCCGCAGCGTGCCCTGGCCCTGCAACAGCCCCAGCGCCGCTTTCATGTCGTCCAGGCCGTTCGCGCACGCCGGACCGGCGGCCAGCAGCGCCGCTATTACCAAGTATTTCATATCCATCCTATCGAGTTAATCGCTACCAGGGCGATCGAGGGTTGTGGGATTGCCATCGATTCCGCTGAGTAATATACCTGCTAACAACGGTGCACGGCAAAATGGCAGTTGTACTGAAACGATTGGATGCCCGGTGATAAACTAGCGTGCAATTAAGAATGCATAAAACACATTGAAGGAAGTCATTTGAACATGCTGGTCAAAACAGGCATCACCGGACTGGACGAAGTTCTGCTGGGGGGCATCCCACGTGGCAACAACCTGATCGTGGAAGGCGCGCCCGGCACCGGCAAGACCACGCTCGGCCTGGGATTCATCTACGCCGGCGCGGCCCTGTACGACGAACCCGGCGCCATCGTCTCGTTCGAACTCGATACGGCCAAGCTGCTGCGCGACGCGGCGGGCTTCAACTGGGACCTGCAAGGCTTGATTGACGCCGGCAAGATCAAGGTGATCCAGACCAGTCCGGCCGTGCTGCTCGGCGAGTTCCGCAATGCCGACGGCGCCTTTGCCGACGCCCTCAAGTCGATCGGCGCCAAGCGCCTGCTGATCGACGGCCTGACCCCGATGCGCCTGTACGCCGAAGTGCACGACAAGCCGTTCCGCGAAGACGTGCACCTGCTCATCGAAGGCCTGGCGCGCATGGGCGTGACCACCATGGTCACGGCCGAACGCGACGAGAGCCTCGGTTCGGTGCCGTCGCACGAGCGCTTCGTGTTCGACACCATCATCTCGCTGGCGCGCGAAGAGCACCGCCGCCGCGTGCACCGGCGCCTGACGGTACTCAAGTCGCGCGGCCAGGATTTCATCGCCGGCAGCCACACCATGCGCATCGAAGGCGGGCGCGGGGTCCACGTCTACCGCCGCGCGCAGTCGCGCCCGATCAGCCTGAACGACCAGCAAACCTCCGACCAGCGCATCTCGACCGGCTCGAAGGCCATCGACGAGATGATGGACGGCGGCCTGTATGCCGGTTCGGTCACCATGGTCAGCGGCATCTCGGGCACCGGCAAGACGGTGTTCAGCGTGCAGTTCCTCACCGCGGCCATCAGCACCGGCCACAAGACGCTACTGGTGAGCCTGGACGAACACCCGCGCCAGTTGATCCGCAACGCCGCCACCCTCGGGTTCGACCTGGCCGGCCTGATGGACAAGGGAGAACTGTTCATCCACTACGAGTCCCCGCTCGAACTCGAACTCGATATCCACTTCGACCGCATCATCAAGCTGGTCGAGGAAAAGGGCATCGACTGCGTGGTCTTCGACTCGTGCGCGGTGTACGAGATGACCAGCCCGACCGAGGTGGCCGACTACCTGTACGCGCTGGCCACCTTCTTCAAGAACCGGCTGGCGACCATCCTCTTCAATTACGAGAGCCCCGAGCTGCTCGGCATTTCGCAGATCAGCGAAGAGCTCAAGGGCTCGCACCTGGTCGACAACATCATCCTGCTCAATTATGTCGAAATCTCCACCGTGCTGCGGCGCGCGATCGCCGTGCCCAAGGTGCGCGGCAGCCGCAATCGCCAGATCACGCGCGAATACGTGATTGCCGAAGGCGGCTTGCAGCTGCTCGACGAAGAAGGCGCTTACGCCGATCCGGCCGGCGTGGTGCCGCAGTTGCCGTTTTCCTCGTATTACGGCCTGCTTTCGCGCTCGCCGTCGCGCCAGAGTCCTCTCATCGAAGACGCCGTGGCGCGCGGCGCGCCCCTGCCCGACTCGGTCGAACTGCCGACCGATAATCCGACATGATCAACCTGGCCGTCGCCAGCGATGCCGGCATCGACTGGGATGAATGGATCACGCCGCTGACCCAGTTTTCGCAGGCCAGCGGCCTGACGGTGTCGCTGTACGACGTGCGCGGTTGGCGCCAGGTGGGGCCGCTGGTGGCCTCCTCCACCGCGCGCGTGCTCGCCACATCGGCCTTGTGGCGCGACGACGGCCCCGGCACGGCCCTGGAGAAGCGCATCGCCGCGCGCGTGTTCGCCGGCCAGAGCGCCGAAGAAAGCAGTTTTCATGGCATGCGCGTGTGCAGCCTGGCGCTGACCCAGTTCGGCCAGGTGTACGGGGTGCTGGTGTACGGCTGGCGCTTCAACGATTTCAGTTCGCCGATGGCGTGCGAGAGCATCGGCGCGCAAGTGGGCGTGTCGGGCCATGCGCTGTGGAGCGAGGTGCGGCTCGAGTCGCCGGTGTCCGAAGCGCGCCTGGCTACCTATGGCGCGCTGCTGCAAACGCTGGCCGGCTCGATCGACCGCCAGCGCGAAACCATCGAAGAACTCAATCGCGTCAACCGCGCGCGCGACCTGTTTCTGGCGACCGTGTCGCACGAGATGCGCACGCCGCTGTCGGCGCTGTCGATGCGCATCGAGGTGCTGCTCAAAACCGTGAGCGACCTGCCGCCGAAGGTGGAAAGCGGCTTGATGGCGATGCGCGTGCACATCGGCCAGGAAGCGGCCATGATCGACGACCTGATCGACGCCGCGCGCACCCTGACCGGGCAAATGTCGATCACGCGCACCGCCGTGACGCTGGGACAGGTGCTGCGCGACGCCTTGTCGACGGTGGAAGGCAGCGCCAGCGAAAAGGAGATCATGCTGGCGGTCACGCCGGTCGATTACGGCGACCGGGTGCGCTTGGAAGCGGACGGGCGGCGCTTGCAGCAGGTGCTGTGGAACCTGCTGTTCAACGCGATCAAGTTCACGCCGCGCGGCGGCACCATCCGCGTGGCGATCAGCGAGGGCGCCGAGCAGGTGGAAATCGCCGTGGCCGATTCGGGCCAGGGCATCGCGGCGCACGATCTGCCGCACGTGTTCGGAGCCTTCAACCTGCAGCGCCACGCCAATGCGGCCGGACTGGGACTCGGTTTGTACATCGCGCGCCACCTGGTGGAGCTGCACGGCGGCTCGCTGTCGGTGGCCAGCGCGGGCAGGGACAAGGGGACCACGTTTACGATCCGCTTGCCGGTAAAGTGAGTGGGCAATACCCGCAAGCGGCCAATGTCCTTACTTCTGCTGCGCACAGAACGCCGGCACCTGGCCGAGTTCACCCAGCCAGGCGCACATGGTACCCCTGGCAAACGGAAAGGCGGGATGCGGGTCTTGCGGATCGACGTTCGGTGTCGGCATGCTGCTTTCCAGCGGCGGCGACCCCGGCGCAAGATCGGGATGCGCATGGGCAAAGGTGCCGCAGCGATTCAACTCGTAGATCCAGGCATGCAGCATGTGGAATTGCGGCGTCCACTTGACATCGGGGGCGACCGGCAAGCCTTTCGCAACGGCACTCGCCGGCAGGCACTGTTTCGGGCTCAGCCCCTGCCGGAACAAAGGCTGTGCTCCGGGCACGAAGCAGGCAGGCCGTACGGCCGCCCGTAACGCGTCCGTTCCAGCCAAGGTTATCAGCGCGGCGAGCGCCGACCTTGCGGCATCCTGATGTTTTCGGGCAGGCGGATCGAATCGGCTTGATCTGGAAATACGTAGTAAAATTTCTTGCGAACCACATATATATGTAGTAAATTTACACAAACAGCTTCGCTACCCTTTCTGCTTGTGCTCCCTTGCGTGCGCCAGCCGGCGGCAACTAGCGGCATCATCATCCGGCCCCCTACTTTCTGCGATCACATACTATGGCTCTTACCGATTTTGACCTCGTTCTTTTTGGCGGCAGCGGCGATCTGTCGATGCGCAAGCTGCTTCCGGCGATGTACGCGCGCGATGTCGCCAACGACCTGCCGCAGACCGCGCGCATCATCTGCGTCGGCCGCAACGACATCTCGCAAGAAGAATTCCTGCAAACGGTCGACAGCACCTCCAAGCCGCACGTGAAAAAGCTGGTCGAGGAAGGCTGGGCCAAGTTCGTCAAGCGCATCGTCTACGTGTCGCTCAACGCCACCGATGCGGCCACCTACCCCGCCCTGGTCGAAGCCCTGCGCAACGACGACAAGATCACCCGCGTCTACTACCTGGCCACGCCGCCGCACCTGTTTGCGCAAATCTGCGACAACCTGGCCGCCGCCGGTCTTGCCACCGCCAACTCGCGCGTGGTGCTCGAAAAGCCGCTCGGGCGCGACCTGGAATCGGCCAAGCAGATCAACTTTGAAGTCGGCAAGGTCTTCGCCGAATCGCAGATCTACCGGATCGACCACTACCTCGGCAAAGAGACGGTCCAGAACCTGCTGGCCCTGCGCTTCGGGAACATCCTGTTCGAGCCGCTGTGGCGCCGCGAATGGATCTCGGACGTGCAGATCACCATCGCCGAAAAAATCGGCGTGGGCAACCGCATGGGTTATTACGATACCTCCGGCGCCCTGCGCGACATGCTGCAAAACCACCTGCTGCAACTGCTTTGCATCGTCGCCATGGAACCACCCACCTCGATCGCTCCCGACGCCGTGCGCGACGCCAAGCTGCAAGTGCTGCGCTCACTCAAGCGCTTCACCCCGACCACGCTGGCGCAGAACATCGTGCGCGGCCAGTACCGCGCCGGCCATGTCGATGGCAAGGCCGTGCCGAGCTACCGCGACGAACCGGATGCGCCGCAGCAGTCGCGCACCGAGACGTTCGTGGCCATGAAAGCCGAAATCGATACCTGGCGCTGGGCCGGCGTGCCGTTCTACCTGCGCACCGGCAAGCGCATGGCCGGCGGCCTGGCCGAAATCGTGGTGCGCTTCAAGCAGATTCCGCACTCGATCTTCAACCAGCCGACCAGCAGCTTCCAGCCAAACAGCCTGGTGATCCGCCTGCAACCGGACGAAGGCCTGTCGCTGAACCTGATGGCCAAGACGCCGGGCGACAGCATGCGCCTGAAACAAGCCGAACTCGAACTCGATTTCCGCGAGCAGTTCAAGACCCCGCGCATGGACGCCTACGAGCGCCTGCTGCTGGACGTGCTGCGCGGCCAACTGACCCTGTTCATGCGCGGCGACGAGCTGGAAGCGGCGTGGGAATGGGTCGAACCGATCCTCGATCACTGGGACCAGGAAGACAGCGTGCCGATTCCGTACAGCGCCGGCACCTGGGGTCCTGCCGCAGCCAGCGCGTTGATAGGACGCGATGGCTTGCAATGGCGTGAAGAAGCTTTACCTGAAGATTAAGAGAAGACTAACCCCGTGCTTTTAGACTCCATCCGCACCCAGCTCGACTCGCTCTCCAAATCGGAGAAAAAAGTCGCGCTGGCCGTGCTCGAACAGCCGTCGGCCACGGTCAGCCAGAACATCACGGCGCTGGCCAAGAGCGCCCAGGTGTCCGAGCCGACCGTGGTGCGCTTTTGCCGCACCTTGGGTTACGACGGCTGGCACGAATTCAAGCTCAAACTGGCGCAGGGCCTGGCCCTGGCCCTGCCCGGCGCCAACGAGCAGCCGACCCAGGACGACCTGGCGGCGGACTTGGTCAACAAGATCTGCAGCCGCTCGATCAACACCCTGCTCGACCTGCGCAATAACCTCAATCCCGAAGCGATCCAGCGCGCGCTCGATATTTTGTCGCGCGCGAAAAAGATCGAGTTCTACGGCCAGGGCACGTCCGGCATCGTCGCCACCGACGCCCAGCACAAATTCTTCCGCTCGGGCGTACCGACGGTGGCCTATGCCGACCCGGCCATCCACAGCATCGCCGCCTCGCTGCTGCACGCCGGTGACGCTGTGGTGGCCATTTCCCAGCGCGGCAATAACTCGGCGCTGGTGCGCTCGGCCAAGCTGGCGCGCCGTGGCGGGGCCGATGTGATCGTGCTGGCGCCCTCGGGCACTCCGCTGGCCGACATGGCCACGGTGCTGATCCCGATCGACCTGGTGTTCAATATCGACCCGTACACGCCGATTTCGGCGCGCCTGGCCTACCTGGTGGTGATCGACGTGCTGGCGGTGGGGCTGGCCCTGCAGCGCGGGCCGGAGTTCAGGAAGAAGATGCAGAACGCGCAGAAAGCGTTGCAGGAATTCGACATGCAATTCGATTCCTTTATCGGATAGACAAGCCGGTACATGGTTGTACAATAAGGCTCTGATCTCTCACCAGTTAGCGCAACCATGAACCAACTCGAACAACTCAAGCAATTTACCAAGGTCGTTGCCGACACCGGCGATTTTCAGTCGATCAAACAGTACACGCCGCGCGACGCCACCACCAATCCGTCGCTGATCTTAAAAGCGGTGCAAAAGCCCGAATACAAACCCCTGCTCGAAAAAGCCGTGCGCGACTTCCCCGACCTGTCCACCGGCGACGTGATCGACCGCGTGCTGGTCGACTTCGGCATGGAAATCCTCAAGATCATTCCGGGGCGCGTCTCCACCGAGATCGATGCGCGCCTGTCGTTCGATACCGAAGCGACCGTCGCCAAGGGCCGCGAGCTGATCGCCCTGTACGAAGAAGCCGGCGCCGGCCGCGAGCGCGTCCTGATCAAGATCGCCTCGACCTGGGAAGGCATCCGCGCCGCCGAAATCTTGCAGAAAGAAGGCATCCGCTGCAATATGACCCTGCTGTTTTCGCTGGCCCAGGCCATCGCCTGCGCCGAAGCGGGCGCGCAGCTCATTTCGCCGTTCGTCGGCCGCATCTACGACTGGTTCAAGAAAGCCAACGACCTTGAGTATACCGGCGCGGAAGATCCGGGCGTGCAGTCGGTCAAGCGCATCTATAACTACTACCGCAAGTTCGGCTACACCACCGAAGTGATGGGCGCGAGCTTTCGCAACACGTCGCAGATCCTGGAGCTGGCCGGCTGCGATTTGCTGACCATCAGCCCGGAACTGCTGCAAAAACTGGCCGACAGCAATGAGCCGGTCGAGCGCAAGCTCGTTGCCAATGCGTCGGCGGTGGCGATCGAGAAGGTGGCGATCGACGAAAAGACCTTCCGCTTCATGATGAACGAAGATGCGATGGCGACCGAGAAGCTGGCCGAAGGTATTCGCGCGTTCTGTGCGGATTCGGGGAAACTCAAGCAGATTATTACGGGTATGCGCTAGATCCTGAAGCGCTGACATCCCACCGCTACGTCGTTCCCGCGCAGGCGGGAACCTAAGTTTAACGATTCGCCTGTGGCCACGGAGTGAACTTGGGTTCCCGCCTGCGCGGGAACGACGGACTTACGGATAGCGGCTTGTCCATTACAGCGCGGAACGACGACCTAATCAAGCGCGGAGAGAATCAAGATGCGTATCGACGATTTCCGCACCGAGCTGCTCCAGATTAAAATCCGGCATGATCAGCCAGCCGCGCACCAGTCCCTCGATCAGGATGAACAAGCCCAGCGCCGCCGCTTGCGGCTTGACCGTGTCTTTTAACCGGCCATGCGCAATCCCTTCCTTCACGATCCGTTCGGCACTGGCCAGGAAATGCTCGCGATGCTGCATCCGGCGCTCGCGAATCGCCGACAGTTCGCCCACGTACTCCAGCTTGAGCGTGGCAATCTCGAACACCCGGCGCGCCTTCGGATCGTTGATCGTCAAGTCGAACACGCACAGCGCATAGCTGCGCAAATGCCCCAGCGGGTCCTCGCCCGCCGCCCCGGCCAGGGTCTGCATCGCCGACTCGAGCGGCATGGTGGCGCGCTCCATCATGGCGTTGAACAGCGCGCCCTTGTCTTCGAAATGCCAATAAATCGCACCGCGCGTCACCCCGGCCGCACTCGCAATATGCTGCAAGCTCGTTCCCGACACACCCCGTTCGATGAACAACTGCTCGGCCGCATCCATGATGCTGTCGCGCGTTGCCAGCGCATCTTCCTTTGTCCTGCGGACCATGCAACTACTCCCTTTCAGGGGCTGTCAAACATTAAACATACAGTCATGTTAGTATATTCCAAAATCAAGAAGCCCGCGATGAACTTTGTAATTACACCCTCCTGCGCGTGTAAGGACAGCTCGTCGCCTACTTAAAGGATGCACACGTAATGCGCCACACCCTCCTCCCTTCCCCGTCCGCGTCCCCGTCGCTGCGCCGGATCGCCGCCTGCACCCTCGCTGCGCTGGCTTTGTTATCGGCCTGCGGCGACAAGAAAGACGCAGCGCCAGGCGCCGGCGCCCAGCGCCCGCCGCCGGAAGTGGGGGTTATCACGGCCAGGTTCGAGCCGGTCGCCCTGCAAACCGAGCTGCCGGGCCGGGTCGAGCCGATCCGCGTGGCCCAGGTGCGCGCGCGCGTGAACGGCGTGGTGCTCAAGCGCTTGTTTACAGAGGGTAGCGAAGTCAAGGCCGGCCAGGAACTGTTCCAGATCGATCCAGCCTCGTACGCCGCCTCGCTCCTCTCCGCCCAGGCCACCCTCGGCAAGGCCCAGGCCAACCTGACCCAGGCCGCCGCCCAGGCCGCGCGCTACAAGCCGCTGGTGGAAGCGAACGCCGTCAGCAAGCAGGAATACATCAACGTCGTCGCCACCCAGAAGCAGGCCGAGGCCGACGTCGCAGCCGCAAGGGCGGCGGTGCAGATCGCCCAGATCAACAACGGCTACACCAAGGTCACCGCGCCCATCGCCGGTCGCATCGGCCGCGCGCTGGTCACGGAAGGCGCGCTGGTGAGCGCCACCGAAGCGACCCAGCTGGCCCTGATCCAGCAAACCAATAACGTCTACGTCAACTTCACCCAATCGGCCACCGACCTGCAACGCCTGCGCAAGTCGGCCAACCTGAAGGTGCGCAACGCCGAATCGCTGCCGGTGTCGATCATCATGGAAGACGGCTCCGAACTGCCTAACAAGGGCAAGCTGCTGTTTTCCGACGTGAGCGTCGACCCGACCTCGGGCCAGGTCACCCTGCGCGCCGAAGTGGGCAACCAGGATGGCATGCTGCTGCCGGGCCAGTACGTGCGCGTGCGCCTGTCGCAGGCCGAACTGCCGGCCGGGATGCTCATTCCCCAGCAAGCCGTCACGCGCGGCAGCCAGGGCGACACGGTCATCATCATCGGCCCGGACGGCAAGCCCGGCCCGCGTCCGGTCAAGGTGGCGTCGCAGCAGAACGGCAACTGGATCGTCCTGGAAGGCATCAAGCCGGGCGAACAGGTCGTCGTCGACGGCTTCCAGAAAATGCAGGCGCCCGGCATGACGGTCAAGCCGGTGCCGTGGACGCGCAACGCCGCGCCGGCCGCAGGTGGCGCTCCCGCCGCCTCGTCTCCCGCCGCCGCCGCTCCAGCCGCCAGTGCCGCCGCCGCGCCCGCGGCCAGTGCCGCGCCGGCCGCCGGACGTTAAACATATAACAGGACTACTTCATGGCTCGTTTCTTTATTGACCGCCCCATTTTTGCGTGGGTGATCGCATTATTCATCATGGTTGTCGGCGCGGTGGCGATCACCCAGCTGCCGATCGCCCAGTACCCGACCGTCGCTCCGCCGGCGATCGTGGTCACCACCAGCTACCCTGGCGCCTCGGCCCAGACCCTGGAGGACAGCGTCATCAGCGTGATCGAACGCGAGATGAACGGTTCGCCCGGCCTGATTTACATGGAATCGAACAGCCAGGCCAACGGCACCGGCACCATCACGCTCAGCTTCGAGACCGGCACCAATGCCGACCTGGCCCAGGTCGACGTGCAGAACCGCCTTGGCCGCGCCACCCCGCGCCTGCCGCAGGCGGTGGTGCAGCAGGGCGTGCGCGTCGATAAAGCGCGTTCGAACTTCCTGCTGTTTACCATCCTCTCGTCGGACGATCCGAAATGGGACCCGATCGCGCTGGGCGACTACGCCTCGCGCACCGTGCTGCCTGAAATCCAGCGTATCCGCGGCGTCGGCCAGGCCCAGTTGTTCGGTACCGAAAAAGCCATGCGCATCTGGATCGATCCGGCCAAGCTGGTCGGCTTTAACCTGTCGCCGGCCGATGTGAACAACGCCATCCGCACCCAGAACGCGCAAGTGGCCTCGGGCACCATCGGCGACCTGCCGAACATCGGCGGACAAGCCATTACCGCCACCGTGGTGGTCACCGGCCAGCTGGCCAACGTCGAACAATTCGGCAATATCATCCTGCGCGCCAATCCGGACGGCTCCACCGTGCGCCTGAAGGAAGTGGCCCGCATCGAAATCGGCGGCCAGAGCTACTCCACGTCGGCGCGCCTGAACGGCAAGCCGTCGACCGGTATCGGCATCCAGCTCGCCCCGAGCGGCAATGCGCTGGAAACGGCCAAGCTGGTACGTGCGCGCATGACCGAACTGTCCAAGTATTTCCCGCCCGGGATGAAATACGCGGTGCCGTTCGACAGCTCGGCCTTCGTCGAGATCTCCATCAAGCAAGTGCTCGAAACGCTGGTCGAAGCGGTGGTGCTGGTGTTCCTGGTGATGTACCTGTTCCTGCAAAACTTCCGCTACACCCTCATTCCCACCATCGTGGTGCCTGTGGCCCTGCTTGGGTCGCTCGCCTGCCTGCTGGCGATGGGCTTTTCGATCAACGTGCTCACCATGTTCGGCATGGTGCTGGTGATCGGTATCGTGGTCGATGACGCCATCGTGGTGGTCGAAAACGTCGAGCGCATCATGAGCGAAGAAGGCTTGCCGCCGCTCGAAGCGACGCGCAAGGCGATGGGCCAGATTTCAGGCGCCATCATCGGCGTGACCGTGGTGCTGGTGTCGGTGTTCGTGCCGCTGGCCTTCTTTGCCGGCGCGGTCGGCAACATCTACCGCCAGTTCTCGGCGGTGATGGTCACCTCCATCATTTTCTCGGCCTTCATGGCGCTCTCGCTCACGCCGGCCATGTGCGCCCACTTCCTGAAACCGGTGGAAGCCGGCCACCATCATGCCAAGACCGGTTTCTTCGGCTGGTTCAACCGTGGCTTTACGCGCACCGCCAAGAAGTACGAAGGCTGGGTCGCCACCACTTTGCGCCACACCGGCCGCTCGATGATCGTGTTCGTCGCGCTGGTCGCCGTGGTGGGCCTGCTGTTCGTGCGCCTGCCGAACTCCTTCCTGCCGAACGAAGACCAGGGCTACATCATCGCCAACTTCCAGCTGCCGCCTGGCGCCACGCTGGAACGCACCGGCAAGGCGCTGCGCGAGGCCGAAGACTTCATCCTCGCGCAGCCGGAAGTGGCCAGTATGGTCGGCGTGCAGGGTTTCAGCTTCTCGGGTTCGGGCCAGAACATGGCGCTCGGCTTCATCACGCTCAAGAACTGGAAAGAGCGCACCGGCGCGGGCCACAGCGCCGGCGACGTGGCCGGCCGCATCTCGGGCCGCATGAGCAAGGTACGCGACGCCTTCATCTTCGCCATCAGCCCGCCGCCGATTCCTGAACTGGGCAGCAGCACCGGCTTCTCGTTCCGCCTGCAGGACCGTGGCGGACTGGGACGCGAAGCGCTGCTGGCGGCGCGCGGCCAGGTGCTCGGCGCGGCCAGCAAGAGCCCGATTCTTGCCGGCGTGCGTCCGGAAGGCCTGGAAGACGCGCCGCAGGTGCAGCTCGAAATCGACCGCGACAAAGCCAATGCGCAGGGCGTGACCTTTGACGCCATCAACACCGCGATTTCGACCTCGCTCGGCTCGTCCTATGTGAACGACTTCCCGAACGCCGGGCGCCTGCAGCGCGTGGTGGTGCAAGCCGACGCCAAGGACCGCATGCAGCCGGAAGACCTCTTGAAGCTGAACGCGGTCAACAACAAGGGCCAGCAAGTGCCGCTGTCGTCGTTCGCCACGACGCGCTGGATCACAGGTCCAATGCAGACGGTGCGCTACAACGGCTACCCGACCATGCGCATCGCCGGCGACGCCGCGCCGGGCCGCAGCACCGGTGAAGCGCTGGCCGAAATGGAACGCATCGCTTCCGAACTGCCGCCGGGCTTCGGCTTCGAATGGACCGGCCAGTCGCGCGAAGAACAACTGTCCGGTTCGACCGTGTTCATCCTGCTCGGCTTCGCCCTGCTGGCGGTGTTCCTGGCGCTGGCCGCGCTGTACGAAAGCTGGTCGATTCCGGTGTCGGTGCTGCTGGTGGTGCCGCTCGGCGTGCTGGGCGCGCTGCTGGCCGCAGGCAGCCGAGGCTTCCCGAACGACGTCTACTTCAAGGTCGGGCTGATCACCATCATTGGCCTGGGCGCGAAGAATGCGGTGCTGATCATCGAATTCGCCAAAGACCTGCAAGCGCAGGGCAAGGGCGTGGTCGAAGCGGCGATCGAAGCGTGCCACCTGCGCTTCCGCCCGATTCTGATGACGTCGTTCGCATTCATCCTCGGCGTCATGCCGCTGGTGATCGCCAGCGGCGCCGGTTCGGCCAGCCAGCGCGCCATCGGCACCGGCGTGGCCGGCGGCATGATCACCGCGACCGCACTCGGGGTGTTCTTCATCCCGGTGTTCTTCGTGGTGGTGCGCAAACTATTCAAGGGCAGCGAGCGCCAGCGCAAGAAATACGCGCATGAAGATGGCGCCGCGCCGATCGCAGAGGTAAAACATGACTGATCTGATGACAAGACTGACTCCCCTGGCGCTGGCGCTGGCCCTGGCCGGCTGCGCGTCGATGGCGCCGAAGTACGAGCGTCCGGCCGCGCCGGTGGCCCCCGCTTTTCCGCTGCAAGCCGTCGGCGGCGCCAGTACCGAAGCCGCATCGGGCATCGCCTGGCAGCGCTTCTTTGCCGATGCGCGCCTGAAGCAATTGATCGAACTGGCGCTGAACAACAATCGCGACCTGCGCGTGGCGATCCTGAACATCGAACAGGCGCGCGCGCAGTACCAGATCCGCCGCGGCGACCGCCTGCCCTCGCTCAACCTGAGCGTGGCCGGCAACCGCTCGCCGGGGCCGGACGACAGCATCACCAGCTTGTACACGGCCGGGATTGGCGTCAGCTCGTTCGAACTGGACCTGTTCGGCCGCGTGCGCAGCCTGAGCGACGCCGGCCTGGCGCAGTACCTGGCCAGCGAAGAAGCGCGCAAGAGCACGCATATCAGCCTGGTGGCGTCGGTGGCGAACGCGTATTTGAGCCTGCTGGCCGATGAAGAACTGCTGGGCCTGACGCAAAAAACCTTGTCCGCGCGGGAGGAATCGCTCAAGCTGATCCAGCTCAAGTACGACAATGGCGTGGTCTCCAAGCTCGACCTGCAACAAGGATTGTCGCTGCTCGACAGCGCGCGCGTGGTGCTGGCGCAGCAACAGCGCCAACGCGCGCAGGATCTGAATCTGCTGACCCTGCTGGTCGGCCAGAGCTTGCCGGCCGGGCCGGACACCAGCACCACCCTGGCAGCGATGTCGCTGAGCGAACTGCCGGCCGGGCTGCCATCGGACCTGCTGACGGTGCGTCCGGACATCCTCGCCGCCGAGCAGCAGTTGATCGCCGCCAACGCCAACATTGGCGCTGCGCGCGCGGCCTTTTTCCCGCGCATAACGCTCACCGGCAATGCCGGCAGCGCCAGCAGCGAGTTGAGCGGCTTGTTCAAAGGCGGCTCGTACGGTTGGACCTTTGCGCCGCAGATGGTGCTGCCGATCTTCGACTACGGCCGCAACAGCGCCAACCTGGGTAGCGCGAAGGCCGGGCGCGACATCGCCGTGGCGCAGTACGAAAAATCGGTGCAGACGGCCTTCCGCGAAGTATCGGATGCGCTGGCGGGCCAGGCGACCTTCGGCGAGCAGTTGCGTGCGCAGCGCGCGGTGGCCGAAGCCGAGGCCGAGCGCTTCAAGCTGTCGGACCTGCGCTATCGCAACGGCGCGTCGAGCTACCTCGACTTGCTCGATGCCCAGCGCTCGCTGTTTTCCGCCGAACAGGCGGCGGTGCAGGCGAATTTGCAGCGCTTGCAAAACCAGGTCACGCTCTACCGCGTGCTCGGCGGCGGCTGGACCGCGCCGCAATAAACTCCCCCGCCCCCCGCCGGTGTCAGGTCTGACATTCAGACACGAGCCCAGCCGCTGCACCACCCCGCCGGTGTCAGGTCTGACATTCGGACACGAGCCCAGCCGCTGCACAGCTGAAGCCGTGTCCGAATGTCAGACCTGACACCGGGGTGGGGTTTCATGGAAACCATATGAGCACGCTATTTAATACAACCGTCATCGCCGCCGCCTGCATGCTCTCCGCCAGCGCGGGCGCCGCGCAGCAAGCCGACTTGCCGGCACGCCTGGCCACCCACGTGCGCGCCATCGCTTCCACCGAGCACAACACCGGCACGCCCGCCGAACTCGAAAAAGCCGCCCTGTATATCGAAGCGACCCTCGCCGCCCAGGGCTACACGGTGCGCCGCGACGAGTATGTTTTCGATGGCCACAAGGTGCGCAACCTGGAGGTGTCGATATCGAACACCGCGCCCGGCAAGCAGCCGGAGCGCATCTATATCGTCGGCGCCCACTACGATTCCGCACCCGGCACGCCGGGCGCCAACGATAACGGCAGCGGCACCGCCGCCGTGCTGGAACTGGCACGCTTGCTCAAGGGCCTGGCGCCGGCTCCCGGCAAGGAACTCAAATTCGTCCTGTTCGTGAACGAAGAGCCGCCCTACTACAACGGCCCGGGCATGGGCAGCCGCCGCCATGCGCGCGCACTCAAGGCGCGCGGGGCGAACGTGGAAGCGGCGCTTATCCTGGAAACCATCGGTTACTATTCCAACGCCAGCAACAGCCAGCGTTACCCGCCCGGCATCGGCGCGTTTTATCCCGACCAGGGCAATTTCATCGGCTTCGTCAGCACCCTCGGCTCGATGGGACTGGTGCGCAGGACCGTGTCGGCCTTCCGCGATGCCTCGTCCTTTCCCGCCCAGGCGCTGGCGGCGCCGTCGTTCGTGCGCGGCGTCACCTGGTCCGATCACACCTCCTATAACCTCGAGGGCTACAGCGCGATCATGATCACCGATACCGCTACCATGCGCTACCCGCACTACCACACCAGCGCCGATACGCCCGATAAACTCGATTACGCCAGCATGTCCAGGGTGGTCGAGGGCATGTCGAGCGTGATCGGGGCGATGCTGCAAGACCGCTGATGCCCCGGCGCGGCCTGCACGCCGCACGCCGTACGCAGCACCTTGGATGAACGCCGGTTTCGCGGTATGCTATGCGTCAAGATCCTCCTTTAGCGGGTACACGGTGAGCCACTTTCGAACGCTGCTGACGTCTTCCCTGCTGGCCTTGTGCATGGCGCTGTGCACGGCCAATGCACAGGCGCGCATCAAGGTGGTCGTCGCCACCGATTCGTGGGCCCAGCTGATGTACCTGGACAGCCGCAACGTGCCCGCGGGCGACCTGGCCGATTTCATCAACCGCATGAACGAGGTGCAGGATACCTTCCAGTTCGACCTGGTCATCTACCCGCGCCTGCGCGTCGACCGCGTCTTCATCGACAAGGAGGCCGACGTGTATCCTTTGCGTACCACCTTGTGGACCCGGCCGGAACTCGGCCTGCTGCCCACCAAAACCATCTTCACCAGCGGCGATATCTATTTCGCGCGCCGCGCCAACCGTTTCGGCGGCCACAAGGTGTTCGACGACCTGGCGACGAAAACCGTGGCCGGCGTGCGCGGCTACCATTACCAGCTATTTAACAATAACACCGACGAATCGTATATCTGGAAACACTTCAACGCCTATCTGTTCAGCTCCAACGAAGGGGTGATCCGCTTCGTGCAGGCTGGCCGGGCCGATGTCGGCATCGTTCCCGAAGTGATCATGGCGAAGTACATGAACGACCCCAACGTGCGCCAGCAACTGATCGTCGCCGAGCGCTACGATTCGCAAGTCGCGCTGTCGAACCTGGTCAGGAAAGACGGCCCCATCTCGGTGGAGCAAATGAACGCCATCGTCGACCTGCTGGTCAAATCGGGCGATGTGCAGAAACTCAAGGCCAGGTTGAGCATTCAACCGGTGCGGCCGGCTAAAAAGTGAGCGTGCGCTTGCCGGCGTCGGCAAGGAAGGCGGTGGCGTCGTCGCCGGTCAGCGGCCGGCTGAACAGGTAGCCCTGCATCACGTCGCAGCCCAGTTCGCGCAAGTGGCGTGCCTGCGCGGCTTGTTCGACGCCTTCGGCGATCACTTCCAGTCCCAGGCTGTGTCCGAGCGCGATCACGGCCCGCACGATGGCCGCATTGCCGCTGTTGTTCATCATGTCGCGCACGAAGGACATGTCGATCTTGAGCTTGTGGACCTTCAGTTGCTGCAGATAGGCGAGCGAAGAATAACCGGTGCCGAAATCGTCGATCGACAGGCGCACCCCGAGCGCGCGCAGGTCGGCCAGCGACTGGAACGACAGTTCGCGTTCGAGCATGACGAAGCTTTCGGTGATTTCGAGTTCCAGCTGTTCGGGCGCGATGCCGGCTTCGTCGAGCGCGCGCCTGACCGAGTCGAGCAGGCGCCCCCGGCTCAGCTGCACCGCCGAGATATTCACCGCCGTGTGACGCGGCGCCAGCCCGGCGTCGCTCCAGCGGCGGATCTGGCGGCAGGCGGTGCGGAGGACCCAGTCGCCCAGCTCGACGATCAGGCCGCATTCCTCGGCCAGCGGGATGAAGGCGGCCGGCGCCACGTTCCCGCGCACCGGATGGGTCCAGCGGATCAGCGCTTCCAGGCCGGCCAGCTCGCCGCTGCGCAAGTCCATCTGGGGCTGGTAGTGCAGCGAGAATTCGCGCCGTTCGAGCGCGCCGCGCAGGTCCGCCTCCAGCGCCAGCCGCTCCCTGGCGCGCCCGCTCATCTCCGGCGAGAAAAAGCGCAAGCTCCCCGGCCCCTTGGCCTTGGCCTGGTGCAGGGCCACGGCGGCGTTGCTTTGCAAGGTCTCCAGATCGACGCCGTCGGCCGGATACAGCGCGATGCCGATGCTGGCGCCGACGTAGGCGCTGGTGCCGTCCAGCTGGTACGGTAGCGACAGGGCGTCGATGATGCGCTGGGCCAGCAGGTCGGCGCCGGGCGCGTTCGCTTCGCGCTCGAGCACGATATTGAATTCGTCGCCGCCCACGCGCGCGATCGCGTCCACCCCGGGCAACAGCGCGCGCAGGCGCGCGGCCACCTCGACCAGCAAGCGGTCGCCGGCGCTGTGCCCCAGGCTTTCGTTGATCGTCATGAAGTTGTCGAGGTTGATGAACAGCAGGGCGAACTCCGATTGCGCATGCCCGGCCTGCTTGACGGCGTGCGCCAGCAATTCGCCGAACAAGGCGCGGTTCGACAGGCCGGTCAGGGCGTCGCGGTGGATGGCGATATCGAGCTGCTGTTCGGCCTGGCGCCGCTGCGTGATGTTGGCGTACGAACCACGCCAGCCGCGCGCCTGGCCGGTGGCGTCGCGCACCCGCCTGGCCACATGCTCGACCCAGCGCTCGCTGCCGTCGGCGGCGCGGATGCGGCACGCGAACGGGGCGCTTTCGGCCTGGCCGCCGTCCGGCCCGCACTCTTTCCAGGCCGCCCGGTCGGCCGGCTCGACGATTTTTTCCATCAAGCCGGGATCGGCGAAAAAGTCGGCCGGCGCATACCCGGACACGGCGCTGCAGGCCGGCGAGACGTACAGGTAGCTGCCGTCCTCGGCCAGCCAGTATTCCCAGTTCGGCGAGTATTCGGCCAGGATGCGGTATTTTTCTTCGCTTTTCTGGAGCAAGGCGGTGCGCTGGGCCACCTGCCGTTCGAGGTGGCGCCGCAGCCGGCTCAGTTCGAGGTGGGTGCGCATGCGCGCGCGCACTTCCTCGATATCGAACGGCTTGGTGATGTAATCGGCCGCGCCCAGCGCGAAGCCTTTGAGCTTGTCTTGCGCCTGGTCGGCCACGGTGACGAAAATGATCGGAATGCGGTGGTGCTCCGGCAAGGACTTGAGGTACTGGCATACCTCGTGGCCACCCATGCCGGGCATCCTGATGTCGAGCAAGATCAGGTCGGGCGGCGCCGCGCCCTGCACCAGCTCAATGGCCCTGGCGCCGGAATCGGCCAGCATGATGCGGTACTCGTCGCGCAAGCCTTCCAGCAGGCCGTGCAGGTTTTGCTGCACGTCGTCGACCAGCAGCACGCTCGGCACGGCGGCCGGCTCGGCGCCGGGCGCCTCCTCGAACTGGGCCGCATCGGCGCGGTAGCGTTGCAAGGCCAGTTGGGTATTGACGCGCAAGAGCAGCAATTCCGGGTCGACCGGCTTGGTGATGTAGTCCGCCACGCCCAGTTCGAGGCCGCCCGCCACATCGGCCGCGTCGTCCAGCGCGGAGACGAAAATCACCGGGATATGGCTGGTGGCGGGGTCCGATTTCAGGCTTGACAGGACCGTGTAGCCATCCATGCCCGGCATCCTGATGTCGAGCAGGATCAATTCCGGCTGCGGCGTGCGGCGCGCCAGTTCCAGCGCCTTCTGGCCCGAGGTGGCGGCCGTCATGGTGTGGGTCGCACCGAGGATATTCATCAGCAGGTGCAGGTTGTCGTGGACATCGTCGACGATCAGGATGCGTGGGCGATGTTGGCTGAAGCGATTCATGGAGAAGTTCCGGATGACAGCTGGAAGGGCGCCGCGGCGGCGTGCGGCGGCATGGGATCGGGCTGGCCGGCCTGGCTCAGTTGCAGGCGCAGGGCGCGGGTCAGGGCCACGGCTTGTTCAATGTCGAAGGCGTCGGCGCAGTCCGCGATCGCGGCAATCGCGGCGGCGGCGCCGGTGCCGGCCGCACTGGCGCGCAATTGCGCCAGCAAGAAGACGGCCCGCCCCAGGTCGTAATCGAGTGCGCCGCTCAACTGGTCGAGCAGGTCAAGCAGGGGCGCGCCCGCCATGGCCGGCCCGCCGGCGGCGGCGGCGGGCGCCAGGCTGTCGATGTCGGCCAGCAGCGCGGCATGCAGTTCGTGCAGCGACGCCAGCGCGGCCGCGTCGGGGGACGTATCGTGCTTGAGATTGGCGCTGATGGCGGCCAGCCGGGCAAACAGGGCGCCCGCGCCCAGATTGCCGGTCACGCCGAGCAGGGTATGGCAATACGCGTCGGCGCTGTCATGGTCCGGCGCGGCCAGCATGGCCGCCAGGCGCGCGGCGGCGTCGCCGTAGTGCTCGCGAAAGCGCAGCAGCTGGCGGCGGTAGGCGGCGGCCTTGCCGCCGATGCGGCGGATGCCTTCGCGCGCGTCCAGGCTGGCCAGCGCCAGCAAGTCGGCGGGGATGTCGGACGCGGCCGGCGCCGGCGGCGCAAGCGGGGTCGCCGACGGGGTCGCCGACGGCGCGCTCCGTATCCAGCGGCCCAGGGTGGCCAGCAGGCGCTCGGGCGCGATCGGCTTGGTCACATGGTCGTTCATGCCGGCCGCGCGGCTCTGTTCGGCGTCATGGGCCATCGCCAGTGCGGTCATGGCGATGATCGGCAGCGCGGCGAAGCGCGCACCGTCGGCGCCGGCGGCCATGGCGCGGATCCGGCGTGCCGCCTCGAGCCCGTCCATCACCGGCATCTGGACGTCCATCAGCACCCCGTCGTAGCTGACGCTGCGGACCATCTCGACGGCTTGCCGGCCATTGGCCGCCTCGTCCACCAGGATGCCTTCGCTTCGCAACAGTTCGCTTGCGAACTCGCGGTTGATGTCGTTATCCTCGACCAGCAACAGGCGTACGCCGGACAAGCCCGATGCGAGCGGGCGCAAGGCCGGCGGGCGGCGCCCGGGGTTGTCCAGGAGTCGTTTGCGGCCCAGCACCGACAACATCGCATCGAGCAGGGTCGAGGGCGAGACCGGCTTGATGAGAAAACCATCCACGCCCGCTTGCTGCGCCAGCCGGAACACATCTTCGCGGCCATAAGCGGTCAGCATGACCACCTTGGGCGAGGCCACGATACGCGGATCGGCGCGCAGCAGGCGGGTCACTTCGTCGCCGTTCATGTCGGGCATGCGCCAATCCATCAAGACCAGGTCGAACGGTTGCGCGCTGGCGGCGGCCAGCGCGGCCAGCGCCTCGGCGCCGTTGGCGGCCACGGCCACGTCGAGCTGCAGGAAGCGCAGCATGTCGGCCATGATCTCGCGTGCGGACTGGCTGTCGTCGACCACCATGACCCGTATCCCCTTGAGCAAGGGGCCGACCGGATCGACCAGCAGCGCCGGCGCCGGCGCCGGCGCCGCGGGCCCCGGGCGCGCCAGGGTCAGTTCGAAGCACAGGGTGCTGCCCTGCCCCGGCGCCGAGTGAGCAATCCAGATGCGCCCACCCATCAGTTCGACCAGTTCCTTGCTGATCGCCAAGCCCAGTCCGGTACCGCCGAAGCGGCGCGTGGTGCTCTGGTCGGCCTGGGTAAACTTGGTGAACAATGCGCCCTGCACCTGCGCCGACATGCCGATGCCGGTGTCGCGCACCGCCATGTCGATGGTGATCTCGCTGTCACTGCTGGCCACGGCGCGAAAACTCAGTTCGACTTCGCCCTGCTCGGTAAACTTGATCGCATTGCCGCACAGGTTGAGCAGGATCTGGCCCAGGCGCAAGGGGTCGCCCAGCAGGACCGAGGGGACCGCCGGATCGTAGCGGATCAGGAACTCGACCCCTTTCTGCCCGGCCTGGTATGCAAGCGTGTCAGTCAGTTGTTGCAGCACATCGTCGAGGCTGAACGGGATGATGTCGATGTCGAGTTTGCCGGCTTCGATCTTGGCGAAGTCGAGAATGTCGTTGATGATGCCAAGCAACGACAGCGCCGCGCTTTGCGCCTTGCCCAGGTAATTCCGGAGCGCCGGGGCCGGCTCGGTTTTCAGCGCCAGGTAGAGCATGCCCAGGATCGCGTTCATCGGCGTGCGGATTTCATGGCTCATATTGGCCAGGAATTGCCCCTTGGCCAGATTGGCGGCTTCGGCGGCGTCCTTGGCCTGCTGCAATTCGCAGGTGCGTTCGGCCACCAGATGCTCGAGGTTCTGGTTGACGCCCTTGAGCTCCTGCACCAGTTCGAACAGCTGCGCCTGGCTGTCGTTGAGGGCGCCGACCAGCTGGCCCAGTTCGTCCTGGTAGGGGTAGGCGATGTTGTCCGCCCTGCGCCCGCCGTGCGCGGCGCGCCACTGCGCCACCCCGCGCGCGACCTCGGTCACGCTGCGCGAGAGGCGATAGCTGATGGTCCAGGACACGATCAGCCACAACAGCGTACTGCCGAGCACGGAATTGAACAGCACCACGAAGAAGCTGTACTTGGTGCGATCCCACAACACGTCGCCATTGGCATACAGTTCGAGATGACCGATCAGGCGCTGCTTGTTATCGCGCTCCGTGTAGCGCAAGGCCACCGTTTCCTGCTGGTAGCCGGGCAATGCCGAACTGCCCGCGCCGGAGCGCACAGCGGGACGATCGCCGTCGCCAACGAGCTCCTGGCCGTCGATATTCCTGATCCGCACCCCGGTGACAATCGCATTCTGGCGCACGCCGCGCACCACGGCCCGCAGGCGGGCGGTATCGAGCTCCCACAACGCTTGCGCCGCGCCCGGTTCCACAGTGCGGCCGAGCGAGGCCAGGTCGCCGGCGATGGCGCGGCTGACCGAGAAATACTGGATGCCGAGTTGCAGCACCGTCATGCTCACCGACAGCAGCAGGTACCACGGCAGCATGGTGTAGAGAAGGCGGCTGGCAAGCGTTTGCGTGCTGAACATCAACCCTCCGGTCAAGGGACATCCCCGGCTCGCAGGCTGTGCATGCGCCCGCAATGTCCTTGATCTGGCGCAGTAGCTTGCCCGACGCGCCATGTTAGCGCCCAGTGATTCATTCTAGTCGGATGGGATGCCAGCGTGCAAGCGTCAGGTGCCGCCGGGTTGGGAAAATGAATGACTTGCCAAAAATCACAACAAAAGCGGCGCTGAATACAATCAACACGGCAAAGCTGAGCTTGTCTTTCTGGAAAATCGACTGATCGTTTCGTGGCGCCAAGCCCCCGGCTGGCAGGCATGCCGGCCTTGTTACGGTTCAACAACAATCGAACCCATGCATATTGAATATTTTCCAGATACCAACGAACCGGGACAGCGTTACGGGCGGATAATCGGGGCTTGCCATCCCCCCGTCCATTGCAAGGAAAACATCATGTTCTCTGATATCCGCATCGGTTCACGCCTTGCCATCAGCTTTGCCGTCGTCCTGATGCTGTCCATCGTATCGACCGGGTACGCCATCATGGCCGCGCGCGATAACGCGCTTGCCACCGAGCGCATGATGGCCGAGCCGCTGGCCAAGGAACGCCTGATTTCCGATTGGTATGGCAACACCTACGCGGCCATCACCCGCACCGCGCTGATCGCGCGCAGCAGCGACAATACCCTCTCGAGCACCTTCGCGACGACCATCGCCGACAGCGTCAAGCGCAGCACGGAGTTGATCAAGACGCTAGAACCGCTGCTCGTGAGCGCCGATGAATTGGCGACCATGAAGTCGATCCAGGCGCAGCGCAGCGCCTACCAGGCGGCCAAGGACAAGGTCATGAACGCCAAAAAAGCGGGCGATGCCGACGCGGCGGTGGCGCTTTTCAACGATAGCTTCATGCCGGCGGCGAATGCGTACCAAAACAGCCTGCAAGCCATGCTGGTCATGCAGCGCAAGGCGATCGACGATATCGCCATCCTCATCGATCGCGCCAACACCCGCACCGTGACCTTGCTGCTGGTGCTCGGCACCCTGGCCGTGCTGACCGGGGCCGCGTGCGCCTTCCTGATCACGCGCTCGATCACGGTGCCTTTGAGAGCGGCCGTGGCGGTGGCCGGCACGGTCGCCAGCGGCGACCTGACCACGCAATTCGGCGCAGCCTCGCGCGACGAAATCGGTGACCTGATGCGCGCCCTGCACGCGATGAACGACTCGCTCACGCGGGTGGTGTCGGAAGTGCAGAGCGGGACCAACGCGATCGCCATCGGCTCGACCGAAATCGCCG
>NZ_VUYU01000016.1 GCF_011682065.1 Massilia rubra
AGCCTTGAGCTCTTTAAAGGGTCGTTCGAGACCAGGACGTTGATAGGTCAGGTGTGGAAGTGCAGTAATGCATTAAGCTAACTGATACTAATTGCCCGTACGGCTTGTCCCTATAACCTTAGCAGGTACAGAGATAAGAAATGCGCGTTGTGTTTTGTGTTGATACGCAATCACTACCCAAGTAATACAATAAAACGATACTTCTTCCAGATTCAAGCCAGTGCTGCCCGGTCGGGAGCACCAAGCTGTACAAGTTATGCCTGATGACCATAGTAAATCGGTACCACCCCTTCCCATCCCGAACAGGACCGTGAAACGATTTTACGCCGATGATAGTGCTGCAACCAGTGTGAAAGTAGGTCATCGTCAGGCTAGTTATAAGAGAAGAACCCGTGTGAGCGAAAGCCATGCGGGTTTTTTTTCGTCCGCGTTTTGTATCAATCGACCGGTTCCTGAGTGGTGTCGTATCTTGACGGCGATTTAGGAGATGCAACATCGCGTGGTGGTGGAGCTGACGTGTCGATGCCCCGGCTTTTGCCTCATTTGCCGCCGGCAATATCGATAAACGAGCCGGTGAGGCCACCCGGCGCTCTCCATGATCCGCATGTTCATCCATAGCGCAAAGGCGCCGGCCCCGGCAAACAGCGCCGACATGAGCCAGCCGACCAACAGAAATGAACGGCTTTTGCCGTAGGTAGCGTTCGGTGACCCAGCGCGTGCGCGCCTCGTTCTTGGTCGCCGTGTGTCATCGCTCGCTTTCGCCGGCTTATTGTGGCGTAGGTCGAGTGGAGTGGAACAGGCGCGCAGCCACACACCATCCGACGTTTGCTGCTGGAAAGCCTTTATCGTAGCTGGTCATCAGCGCCCCCAGTGCGCATGCATCCGTTGCTGGGGCAGCTTGAGCTTGGCTGGTTTGTACTTGTTGTTGTGTCATCGTTCGCTCTCGTGGCCCATGGTTGATGGCCCGTGAAACGACCTGATGATAGATAGTAAAATGTGAGCGCCGATTTTACCAAGCCGGGAGGTTGCCCGGCCGCTCATTTTCCGCCGCACTATTGCAATTATGCGGCCGCCCATGGGAGGCGATTTTCTGGTCAATTGAGGCAACGCTGCTGATCAATGACGCAGTCAACATCAATATCCATCGTTACGGTAAAAACACGGACGCAGCAAGTTCAAAATCGGCGCCATCGCGACCGATGCAGGCTTCCGGCCAGAGTCGGCGCCAAAAAAATTCAATTCCCGCTTCGCGCGCGCTGTGCGACGACACCGTGAGTCCGCAGCCACGCGGCAGGCATGCCCGCAACTGGCCCTGCGCAACGTGAGCGCCTGTCTGGCCCGCTTGTTCGGCAGCGCCTATCGCGAGGGGCGGCTCATTCCAACTCGTGAAAGCGCATGACAAGCATGATGGCCACGCCTTTCGCGCCGCTTAAAATACCTTCAACCCTTTGAGCATCACCAGCAAAATCAGCAAGGGCGACACGTAGCGCAGCAAAAACAGCACCACGCGCGCGGTCGCCGCATTGGACAGACTGCCTTTGTTCGATATGGCATCGTTGAATCGATCCGCACCCCATACCCAGCCTGCAAACAGGGCAAGCAAAATGCCTCCCAGCGGCAGCAAGATATTCGAGGACACGAAATCGAAGAGGTCGAACAGATTCAGTCCAAACACCTTGACGCCGGACAGCACGTTATTCGTCAGCGCGCACGTGGAACCGAGCAGCATCAGGCAGGCAATCGTGATCAAGGTCGCCTTCGGACGGCTCATGCCAAGGCGCTCATGCAAAATCACCACCGGCACCTCCATCAGCGACAGCATCGCTCCGGTCGCCGCTACCGCCGCCAGCACAAAGAAAACGATCATCAGCAGGTGGCCACCCGGAATTTGCGAGAACACCGCGGGAATCGTCATGAAGACCAGCGCGGGACCCGCTGACGGTTCAAATCCGAATGTAAATACCGCCGGGAAGATGGCGATCCCCGCCAGCATGGAAACGCACAGATCGGCGGCCATGACCCTCAAGGCCGTTTGCGGGATATTCTGATCGTCGCGAAAATAGGAACCGTAGGTCATCATCGTTCCCATTCCCAGCGACAGCTTGAAAAACGCCAAGCCCATTGCCGTCAATACCACGCCAGCACTGATCTTGCTGAACTCCGGGCGCAGCAGGAAGGCCAGGCCGTCAGCGGCTTTCTCCAGCGACAGGCTGACCCCGCACAGCAAGAGCAGCAGCACGAACAGGACCGGCATTAATTTCTTGGCCAGTCCTTCAATGCCCTTGGTCACGCCAAGCAGCAAGATGCCGCCGATAAACGCCAGCACGAACCATTGCCACAACAGCGATTGAACCGGATCGCCGATCAGCGCCCCGAAGGCGCTTTCCGCCACGCGTCGCTCGCTGCTGAGAATGGAACCGTCGATGGCCTTGATGACATACGCAAACACCCACGCGACCACTTCGGAATAAAACGACAGGATCAGGAAAGCGGCGGCCATGCCCGCCACGCCAATCAGCCACCACGGCGCTTTACCCGGGTTTAAGCGCTGCAGCGCAGTGATCGGATTGGCCTTCGCCGCGCGCCCCATGGTGATTTCCGCGATCATGACCGGAATACCGACCACCAACGTGCAGAGCACATAGATCAGCAAAAAACCGGCACCGCCGTTGGCGCCCGTCAGATAAGGGAATTTCCAGATATTGCCAAGGCCAACGGCCGAGCCGAGCGTTGCCGCCAATACCCCGAAACTGGAACTAAAACCGCCGCGCTTGATGGAATCCTGAGTCATTGTTGCAATCTGCCACATCGAAAAAAGGCAGTGATTGTAGCAGTTGGCAACATACGCAGTCTCGCCCACGCCCGCCGCAGGCTGGTCGCGCCCCCCGGCAGCCGCAGTGCACTAGAATAGCCCCATGCGCATCCTCATCATCGAAGACAATCCCGACATCGTGGCCAACCTGTACGGTTTCCTGGAACCGAAGGGTTACATCCTCGACTCGGCCGCCAATGGCTATGCCGGCCTGGCGCTGGCCGCCCAGAACACCTATGACGTGGTGGTTCTCGACGTCATGCTGCCCGGCCTGACCGGCCTGGATATCTGCCAGAAACTCCGTGGCGAACTCAAAAGCAACATCCCGGTCCTGATGCTGACCGCGCGCGACACCTTGCAAGACAAGGTCGCCGGCTTCGACAGTGGCGCCGACGATTACCTGGTCAAGCCATTTTCCCTGGTCGAACTCGACATCCGCCTGAAGGCCTTGCTGCGCCGCGCCAACGGCGCCGTCGGTGGCGCCGCCATCCTGCGCGTCGGCGAGCTGAGCTTTAACACCGGCACCTACGAAGCGGCCCGCGCCGGCATCCCGCTGGCCCTGACCAAAACCGGCTACACCATCCTCAAACGCCTGATGCGCGAGGCGCCCAACGTGGTGCCGCGCCACGTGATCGAACAAGCCGTCTGGGGCGACGACCGCCCCGACAGCGATGCCTTGCGCACCCATATTCATGCCCTGCGCCAGGCCCTCGACAAACCGTTTCCTTTCCCCATGCTGCGCACCGTCCCCGGACTCGGTTTCAAACTGGTGAGCGCCGATGAAGCCGCCTGACTCCCTGCGCCGCCGCATCGCCGTCGCCTACCTGCTGTTCGCGCTCGGCTCCTCGCTCTTTTTAGCGGCCATCGCCATCGTCGCGGTCGAAGGCATCGAGGTCCACCTGGTCGATAATCGACTTGCCGAGGCCGCCGCCTGGGCCGCACCGCGCCATGCCGGCGGCTTGCCGGTCGCCATGCCCGCCGGCCTGAGTTTTCACCACGGCAACGCCATTCCCCCGCCGCTGCGCAACTTGCCGGAAGGCGTAGGCGAAGTCCATGTCGACGGCATCGGCTTGCACGTTCTTGCGGGCAAGGATGACGCCGGCAATTATGTGGTGGTCGACCACGAAAGCGATTACGAAAAGATCGAACTGGTCGTCTATTCGATGTTCGGCGTCGGTTTTATCGGGATCATGCTGTTTTCGCTGTTTTTGGGCGGCTTCATCGGGCGCCGCTTCGTGACCCCGATTACCACCCTGGCTGCCGCCGTGCGCGAAAGTTCCGCCGAATTGCCCCTGCTCGAACGCAGCGACGAACTCGGCGTGCTGGCGCGCGCTTTCGCCGCCCACACCAGCGAGCTGCGCACCTACCTCGAGCGCGAGCGCCTGTTCACCGGCGACGTCAGCCACGAATTGCGTACGCCGCTGACCGTGATCACGGGCGCGGCCGAAATCATCCTCGCCCAGCCGGATGCCAATCCGGCCACCGCCGCCGCGGCCGAGCGTATTCTGCGCGCCGCCAACGAGGCGTCCGCCTGCGTCAACGTGCTGCTGACCCTGGCGCGTTCGCGCGACCGCATCGCCCATCCCGTCACCAGCGTCGACCAGATCGCCCGCGCCGAAACCGAGCGCGCCCAGTCGCTGGTTGCCGGCACGCCGGTCGCGCTGCGCTTCCTCGGCGGTCCCGCCTTCGCCATCGCTGCGCCGCCCGAATTGCTGGTGGCGGCTGTCGGCAACCTGATCCGCAATGCCTGCCAGTACACCGCGCAGGGGGAGGTCGCGGTCCGGCTTGGCGCCGAATCGGTGCTGGTCGAAGATACCGGCCCCGGCCTGCCATTGGCCGTGCGCGCCATCTTCGACCCGGCCCAGGGCGCCGCGCCGGCGGCGCTGGCGAAAGGTTCCGCAGGCGCGGGCCTCGGCCTGGCCCTGGTGCGCCGCATCTGCGAGTACCTCGGCGCCACCCTCGTGTACAGCGAACGCGTGGGCGGCGGCAGCATTCTCGAAATCCGCTTCAATCCTGCTTTAACGAAATCTTAACGCCCGGTTGACGCCGGCTTGATGTTCAAAACGGTATCTTCGCCAGCATGTGCCGCCTTGCCAGGTGGCATCGCTGACCCTGGAGATTCCGTTGACATTGAACACCGCACCGCGCATCCACGCTTCCCTGCTCATCCTGGGCGCCTCGGTATTCCTGCTCACCGCGTGCAACGGCACCTTCTGGCGCACGTTTTTCAGCGCTACCGGCGGCCTCGGGCTGTCGCACCTGCCGCTGCACCTGGGCAGTTTCGCCTTGCTGGTGCTCTTGTTCAATGCCTGCCTGAACCTCATCAATTTTCGCTTCATCGTCAAGCCCTTGCTGGTCGTTTTGTTCATGGCGACCTCGGCCACGTACTACTTCATGAACGAGTACGGCACCGCGATCGACAAGTCGATGATCCAGAACTTGCTCGAAACCGATGTCCACGAAGCCCTCGAATTGCTGAACTGGAAGCTGCTGCTGACCATCACCGTGCTGGGTATCCTGCCCTCGCTGCTGGTATGGCGCACGCAGATCCTGTTTTGCGCGGGCAAGCGTGGCCTGGTGCTGCAGGCTGCCAACATCGGCGGCTCCTTGCTGGTGGCGGCGATATTGTTGTTCTTGTTCTTCAAAAGCCTGGCGCCCGCGCTGCGCGAGCACCGCGAACTACGCTATTTGCTGGCGCCGACGAATTACATCCAGGCCATCAACGGCTACGTCAAGCAGCGCCGCGCCCAGGCGCTGGTGGTCGCGCCGCTGGGCATGGACGCGACCAGGCGCGCCAGCGCCGGCGGCAACAGCGCTCGCTCGGTCACCCTGATCGTGGTTGGCGAGACCGCGCGCGCCGCCAATTTTTCGCTCAACGGCTACGCCCGTCTCACCAATCCGGAACTGTCGAAACAAGCTGATTTGCTCAACTTCACCGATGTGCAATCGTGCGGCACGGCCACGGCGGTGTCGGTACCCTGCGTATTTTCCGCCTTGGGCCGCGAAAACTATTCCGATGATAAGGCCTATGCGCAGCAGGGCTTGCTCGACGTGCTGTCGCATGCCGGTTTCGGCGTGCTGTGGCGCGACAATAATTCTGGCTGTAAAGGGACCTGCGACCGGGTCGAGGTCGAAGACCTGTCGCAGGCCGATCCCGGCAACAAATGGTGTGTCGACGACGAATGCTACGACGAACGCCTGCTCGACGGCTTGCCCGAGCTGATCCGCAAGGCGCGCAAGGACCTGGTCATCGTCCTGCACCAGAAAGGCAGCCACGGCCCCGCGTACTGGAAACGCGCGCCCGCCGCCTTCCAGCGCTTCGGCCCGGTATGCCGGACCAACCAGCTCGAATCGTGCTCGCGCGAATCGATCGTGGCCGCCTACGACAACTCGATCCTGTACACCGACCACTTCCTCAACCAGGCCATCGAATTGCTCAAGGCCAGCGGCGAGAAGGAACTGGTCAATACCGCCTTGCTGTATTTTTCCGACCATGGCGAATCGCTCGGCGAACACAATATGTATCTGCACGGAGCGCCGTATGTGATTTCCCCGGCCGAGCAGCGCGAAGTGCCATTCATGCTGTGGCTGTCGGAGGGCTTCCGTTCGCGCTTCCATATCGACCAGCGCTGCCTGGCGGCGCGCACCGGACAATCGTTCTCGCACGACAATGTATTCCATTCGGTGCTGGGCATGCACCGCATCAGCACGGCGGTCTACAATCCGGGCCTCGACATCTTCGGGCCGTGCACGCATGAGTCGTAAGCGACTGGTCCTGGCGCTGGCGGGCAGCGCACTGGCGATCGCATGGATCAACGCCTTCACCGACCTCGACCTGATGCTGGCGCAAGCCATGTTCGATCCGGCCAGCGGCACTTTTCCCTGGCGCCATGCGTGGTTTGCCGAAACGGTCAGCCATGTCTGGGCCAAGGCCGTATTGCTGACCTTGGCGGGCGGCATGGTGCTGACCGCCTTGTTCGACCTGCTCTGGCCACGCGCGGCCTGGACCATGCCTTTCCGCCTGCGCCTGCGCGTGGTGGCGCTGTCGGCGCTGCTGGCGCCATCCTGGATCAGCGCGCTGAAATATATGAGCGCCTCGCATTGCCCGTGGGACCTGGCGCTGTTCGGCGGCGACGAAACCTATGTGCGCCTGTTCCAGTCGGCCTTGCCGTACGCCTCGCTTGGCCATTGCATGCCGGCCGGCCACGCGTCGAGCGCGCTATGGCTGGTGTCCCTGGCGGTGTTCTGGCTGCCGCACCGGCCGCGCACGGCCCTGCGCGTGGGCGCGGCCATGCTCGGGCTCGGTTTTGCGCTGGGCTGGGTGCAGCAACTGCGCGGCGCCCACTTTCTCACCCACACGCTCTGGTCGATGTGGTGGACCTGCCTGATCGTCAGCCTGTTGTACCTGCTACTGACCGAGCGCAAGTGTTTGCTCAGCCGAAATGCAAATATTCAGCTTTCTTGAATCCATACCGACGAAGCCGGCTAGTTGTTCTGCAAGGCGTCTTGCGCGACGAGCCAGGCGCGCAGGTCCGCCAGCGGGCGGGCCGCGTCGAGCTCGTTGAAAATTTCGTGATACATGCCCTCGTACACATGCAGCTGCGCCAGGCCGGGCGGCAAGTGCGCGGCGAAACGGCGTACGCCGTCCGGGTCGACCAGCCGGTCGTCGCCGGCCGCGAGCAACAGCGCCGGCACGGTCAACTTGGCGGCGTGCGCATGGCAATAATCGATCGAACGCAGCATCGAGCGCATCAGGCGCGCGCTGATCCGCCCATGCACCAGCGGATCGGATTGATAGGCCGCCACGACACCCGCATCGTGCGACAGCCAGCGCGGCGGCAAGCCGTTCGGCACAGCCAGCGACGGCGCCAGCGCGTGCAAGGCCTTCAGCAGCAGTAGTTGCAGGCGCGACAGGCGCAGCGCCAGGGCGGGAGAGGACAGGATCAGGCCGCGCAAGGGCGACACGCCAGACAGGGCGAAGCGCGCCGCGAACAAGCCGCCCATGCTGTGGCCGAACAAAAAGGGAGGCAGGCGAAAGCGCGCGGCAAAGTCGTCGATGACGATTTCGGCATCTTGCAGCAGCGGATCGCCGTTGATGACGTCGCCGCGTTTGCCTTGCGAGCGGCCATGGCCGCGGTGGTCGTAACAGCGCACCGACAGGCCGCAATCGTTGAAGAACGCGGCCAGGTGGCGATAGCGTCCGCTATGCTCGCCGAGGCCATGCATGATCACGACGCTGGCGCGCAGCGGCGCCGCCGGCAGCAGGTAGTCGCTGACATGCAGCAAGGTGCCGTCGGCGGCAACGAGCTGGTGGCTGTGTTGCGCCACCAGCGCGGACATCAGACGCCCCAGACCACGTCGTGACCGCCGGCCTTGGCTGCGCGCAGCATTTCCACCAGAGGATAAGCGCGGGTCGAAAAACTGACCGCCTGGATTTCTTCGTGGTTGGCGTCGTCGCCGTCTTCGTTGTGATGCGCATGGACATCGCGCTCGACATCTTCGGACACGGCATGCTGGCGGCTCTCGGCGATTTCTTGCTCGAGAACTTGCAAGGCATGCGGCGCTTCGGCTGCCGTGATGACACCCTGGTCGGCATTTTTATGGAGCAGGTCGAGGATGCGTTTTGCGTGTTCCTTGTACATCAAAACTTCTGATGCTGCTTTGGAGGTAAAGGTAATTAACATAGGAACTTTCTAATTATGCGTACATAGTGAAACGATAACACGAACCGGCGATTTTGGTCGTGACGATACGCGCCTTGCGCGTCACGCCTGTGCGCCGGCTCAACCGGGTTTCACCCGGAAAAACCATGCCGTTGCCGCGAAGGCCATCAGCAGCAGCGTGCTCATGACGGCCCCGACCACGACCGGCGCGTTCCAGCCGTGCGCCTGGCCGTACAGCAAGATGAAACTCAGGCCTGCCCAGCCGGCGCCGGTCAGCAGTTCGAAGATGGTGCGGGCCAGGTTCGACTTGCCGCGCCGCTTGGAGTCGCCGCGCGCGGCCGGCGGGCTGCACCATGCCACCACCAGCGCGCTGTTGCATGCGCACATGGTGCAGGCAAGCAGCATGATGGCCGCCGCGGCTGGCTGGCGCATGCCCAGCCAGCATAGCGGCAGCAGCGCCACCGCCAGCGGCGGGATCGCCACCGCGGCTAGCTTGGCGCGCCGGATCGCGCCCTGGCTGCACGGGGCGCCGCGCAGCAGGTCGGGGGCGTCTTCGGCGGCGATCACGATCCAGGCCAGCGAGGAACTGAGCGTGCCGCATAAAAACACCAGCGCCGCCGCCACCGTCGGTAGCGAGACCGCGCGCCCGAACAGCAGCGGCATGAGCAAAGGCAGCATGTACATCAGTTGCAATCCCACCTGCGCGATCAGTTGCGGGTCGCGCCAGATCAGGCGCCATTCCTTGACGATGACGGTGCGCGCGAGACCGCGCCCGAAGCGCAGGCGCACGCCCCCCGCCGGCGCCCTGGCCACCCGCGCTGCGCCCGCGGCCTGCTGCACGCCGCGCACAAAAAAGCGATGCGTCAGGCGCGCTGTCAGCAGGAACACCGCGCCGCCCGTGGCGAGCATCAGCAAGGCCGGCAGCGGCATGCCCAGCGCCGCCCTGGCGGGCAGCCAGGCGACGCTGTCGACGCCGAGCGTGGCGCCCTCGTCGAACAGCGAGGCCAGGCGCGTGACGATGCGCTGCACGTCCGGCCCGAACGCACTGTTAAATGCCTGCGTCAGCAAAAACACCGCGGCCCCCGACAGTGCGCCGAGCAGTTGCGCCGTCACGCGCGTGCGCCGCACGCCAAGCCAGCGCACCAGCCCCAGGGTGAGCAGCATCGCGATCGATGACGAGGTGAGCGTCATGCCGATGATGGCCGGGTAGATTCCCAGCCAGCGGAACTGCCCGAGCACGATGCCGGCATGCGCGAACGGCGCCAGGAAAAACAGGTACAGCGTGCAACTGCTGGCCGCGATCGCCGCCAGGCGCACGCTGAACACGCTGGTTGACGGGATGGGCGACGACAGCAGCAGGTCGAGGTCGCGCCGCTCGAACAGCGCCGTCACGCTGGCATTGAGGCCGGTCGAGAGCATGAGCGTGAAAATACCGGCCATCAGTGCGCCGACCATCTTCAGCAGCGCGTGCGCCGGCGGCCCGGCCGGGATCGTGGCGTGGCTCAGCGCCATGAACGCGAAGCCGTGCATCAGCGTGGCGAGGATCAGCCACACCGCGAGCGTCTTCTTGCCGATGCCCATGCTGGCCGCATCCTTGCGCATGCCCAGCATGTCGAACATGGCCAGACGCAGCTCGTGCCGCAGCAGCCACAGGGCGCTGCCGGGACGCGCCATCAGCGTTTCCCTGTCAACTGCAGGAACACGTCTTCCAGGGTGCCGCCCTCGGTCTGCGCACGCAGCTCGTCGAGCGTGCCCTCGGCGATCAGGTGCCCGTGCTCGATGATGCCGATACGCTGCGCCAGCCGTTCGGCCACTTCCAGGATGTGGGTGGTGAGGATGACGGTGCCGCCGCCGTCCACGTGCGCCAGCAGCAGGTCCTTGACCTGGCGCGCGGCGGCCGCATCGAGCCCGGTGAGCGGTTCGTCCAGGATGAGCAGGCGCGGTTCGTGGATCAGCGCCCCGGCCAGCGCAAGCTTTTGCTTCATCCCGCGCGAAAAGCCCTCGGTCAGTTCGTGCGCGTGCGCGGCGAGGTCGAGCCAGTCGAGCAGGCGGCGCGCGCGCGGCTCGGCTTCGTCGGCGTCGATGCCCCACAGGCCGGCCACGAATTCCAGGTATTCGGTGGGTTTCAGTTTGGCGTACAGCATCGGGTCGTCCGGCAGGTAGGCCATGTTGCGCTTGGCCGCCGCCGGGTCGCGCGCGAGGTCCACCCCGAGCACCTCGATGCGGCCGGCGTCGGGCGCCAGCAGGCCGGCCACCATGCGCAAGGTGGTGGTCTTGCCGGCGCCGTTGGGGCCGAGCAGCGCATACAGCTCGCCGCACCGCACCGTCAGGTCCAGCTGGTCGACGGCCGGGCGGCCGAAGTGCTTGCTCAGTGCCGTCAGCTTCAGGGCGGCGCCGCTGTCGTGGTTCATGGTCGTGCGTTTCCGGGTTGTGCGCGGCTGAAGGTGAAGAAGGCCAGCGCGCCGGCCTGCAGCAGCACGGCGATGGCGAGGGTGGCGCGGAAGGCGTCGGGCGCCGGGGCGCCGTGCGCCTTGAACAGGTCGACCGCCACCCCGAAGCCCCACTGGGTGGCAAAGGCGCCGATGAACAGTTGCAGGTTGTAGGCCGAGTTGGCGCGCCCTGCCAGCGCGGCCGGGAAGGCCAGCGCGACGTGCGACTGCACCAGGGTGGTGACCGGCACGCAGGCCGCCAGCAGCAGCCAAAGCAGCCAGGCCAGCGGCGCACTGGTGGCCAGCATGGCCGCCTGCGCGGCCACCATGCCGCCAATCCCGACGCCGATGATGCGGTGCGTGTTCCAGCCGCGCGCCACCAGCCGCGGCGCGGCCCAGCCAAGCGCCAGGTAGGACAGCAGCAGCACGGCATTGAATGCGAACAGGATGGAGCCGGTCTGCTGCGCGCTTTTTCCCAGCACGGTCGTCATCCACGGTCCGGCCCACAGGGTTTGCAGCGCGAAGAAAATGCCGTGATTGAGCAGGCCCGGCACGCCCATGCGCCAGAAATAGGCGCTGCCGAAAATGCGCCGGTAGCCGCCATCGGCAAGCGCCACGCCACCCTTGGCCGCGCCGCTGTCGAACTGGCGTTCGACCTCGCGCAGTGAAAAGAAGATCGCGCCGGCGACCGCCAGCAGCAGGGCCGCGACCACCCAGAAAATGCCGCGCCAGCCGATCGCCGGCAGCGCCATGGTCACCGGCACGGTGGCGGTGAGCGCGCCCGAGGTGCCGGCCACCAGCATCCAGCTGGCCAGCTGGCTCTGGCGTTCGAGCGGAAACCACTGGCGGTAGGCCTTGAAGGCGGCCATCAGGCAGGCCGACACGCCGATCCCGATCAGGGCGCGCCCGAGCCACAGGCCGGCCAGCGAACTGCTGCTCGCAAACACGGCCGCGCCCAGGGCGGCGCACAGCAGCAGGGTCGATTCGGTGCGGCGCGCGCCGTATTTGTCGAGCCACACGCCGAGCGGCAGCTGCATGGCGCCGAAGGCGACGAAATAGGCCGACGAGAGCAGTCCCAGGTCGGCGTTCGACAAGCCCATCTCGGCCACCAGCGCCGGCGCGATGACGGCGTTGACCGCCCGCAGCGCGTACGAAAGCAGGTAGCCCAGCGCAAAGCACAGGAACACGCGCGCCGCGCGCGCACCGCCCAGGGTCGCCGTCACGTGCCCGGTCACGTTCTTATTGCAGCTTGAACGAGGACATGAACATCTCGACCTGTTCCTGCGAGATGTCCTTTTCCTTGCCCATCACGATGACCTGGTAAAAGCGCTTGTTGCGCGACTCGAAATGGCCGACCAGGCGCATCGGCACGCCTTTCTGCACGCCGCTCGCGTCGATGTCGATGGCGCTCGAACGCGCCGTGGCGCTGCCGGCGGCGGCCGAGGCCCTGCCCTGCTTTTCGCTGTTGATGGTGGCGCCGATATTGCGCACCAGCGCCGTCTTCATGGCCGCCACGGCCGCTTCGGCCTTGTCGGCGTCGGGCGCTTCGCCGCTGCCGACGGCGAACATGGTGCCGTTGACCTGGGCCGCGGTCATGGTCATCTTGACCGTCATGCCGTTCAGGTCGACGTCGCGCGCGTGGGTGGCCGGTTTGTCGGGGAACATCACGCGGAAGGGCGCATCCTGGCTGCTGTAATCGCGCCAGTTGAATTGAGGGCTGCACGCGGCCAGGGCCACGCCGGCCAGCAGGGAGAGGATGAGGGGTTTGAAAGAAGGGATTCGCATTCGCCAATGTTAGCAGGAATGCGCAGCCTCTTGATCGCGATGATGGCCCTGTGCGATGGCGCTGGGTTATTGCGCCTTGCTGGTGCGCAGCAAGGCGTACATATTGTCGCTGAACGGGGTGGTGTCGAGTGCGCTCATGCGCACCACGTCCAGCCCGGCGCGCGCGGCGATCGCGCGCAGCGTCTTGGGCGTGAAGTAATTGACGTGGTCGGGCCAGCGAAAGCCGCTCCAGCGCGGGCCGCGGATCATCCGGTTGTAGCAGGCGAAGTTGGGCACCTTGACGATGATGGTGCCGTCCGCCTTGAGGCGCTTGCGGCAGTTTTCCAGCACTTCGAGCGGACTGGCTTCGTGTTCGAGGTAGGAGGCCATGACGATGATGTCGAAATAATCTTCCTCGAAACGCAGCACGCCATCCTGGGCCGAGGCGTGCACGCAGCGTCCGCCCAGCGGGCGCAGCTTGTCGTCCGACAGGGTCGAGAGCGCGCGCGAAATTTCCACCCCGTGCGGCGCGACCCGGCCGCGCAGGGCAGGCGGCAGCGAGGTCATCAGGGTTTGCAGCAGCTCGCCCCAGCCGCAGCCGACGTCGAGCACGTTGATGCGCGCCGACGGCGAGGCGGCGATCAACTGGTTCAGGATGCCCAGCACCTTGTTGCGCTTCAAGACCCTGGCGCGGAAGTGCTTGAGCATGGTGCTGAAGGCGTAACGGATCGGCTCGGCCTGCTTGCGTGCGGCCGATTCCTTGCTGAATGTCACTTCGTAGGCGTAGGTTTCACTGAGTTCTTCGTAGGCGGGCGGATTGGCCAGGAAGATGATGTCGGTCTCGGCGCATTGCTTGAGCACCCAGGGCGCGGGAGCATAGTCGAGGTCGTGTTCGCGGCCCTGCACGGCCAGTAAAGGAGAAATGCGCAACGGTGTGGCTTGAACCGACATGGGTCCCCCGACAATGTTTGCTGGCCGCTGGCGGATGCTTGGCGGGCACGGAGGCTGCGCCAGGTGCGGCGCTGATGCCCGATGCGCATACTAACATCAAGAAATATTCCGAGGGTGCAATTTTGCAAAGAGGTTTAACAACAGCTTGCACGCGAGGCGCGATGGCGCTGCGACCTGCCTGTCCGCTGGGCTGGAACGGTCGAGCCGGCGCCGCAATTGCTTGTTTGGGTGGACAAGCTTCTACCTTCACTGTGGCTTCGGTTCACGGATGATCAAGCATGTGGTGTGGGTCTGTCCCCTACTGTACGCAGGAACGCTGCGATTACTGGCTGGTTGGGAGTGGCCCAGCCGCAAAGTTATTCCGAGCTGAAAAAACCGCAACTTTCGCACAAATGAAGTGTCGACCTGATATGGTGGCTCAATCGAAGTACAAGGAAGATCGATGGCGCGAGGCACAAAAGTACTCCAATAGCAATAAATCCAAGCGCCTGCAGAGCGGGAAGAATGAGAAGGTAGCTTGCCGCAATAAATCCAGAGACGCTTGCAGTGATGAGTATTTTGCCGTTTCGCAACAATCGATGTTGTAAGCGGGTGTTACCAGGTATATCGAAATGTCGCCATTTGCTAGCTCCGCATTGAG
The DNA here is from genome assembly GCF_011682065.1 of Massilia rubra. GTDB lineage: Bacteria > Pseudomonadota > Gammaproteobacteria > Burkholderiales > Burkholderiaceae_D > Telluria_A > Telluria_A rubra. Next base: position 14,260 of record NZ_VUYU01000016.1, read on the forward strand.
GACAAACCATTTCGGGTACTGGCATATAATCGATGTTCATCTGGCGTTCCTATATCTGAGTCCTGGTGGACAATTTGCGCACTGTAGATGGGTTATTTTTTTGCAGGGGACTTCGCCCCTTGAGGTTTTTTGTCTTCATATGTGCTACTACGGCGATAATTGGAAGCACTATGCTCGGCATCTGGTAAACGGCGGATTTAGCGAACATATTATAGATGGTTCTGTTGCATTAGCGAACGTCAGCCGGACAATCATATAAGTTGCGGCGCCCGAATCTAAGACGAATCGACATGCTCAACTTCAAAGGGATGCGATTTCCTCTCGATGTGATTCTGAATGGTCCGTCCAGTTTGAGGGCCATCGTGCCGCTCCAGGAAAATTCCGTCGTTCGTTCAACAATGCGACAGGAACCATGAAATAAGCAGTCGATTATCGTCGATAAGCAGTGTAAGCAAAACATGTCTGGCTTTGAAGATCGGCCCGCTACGGATGGGACCATTATTCCACGCGTCCCTACATCGATCAACATGCCGACTTCACTTCTTTACGTATCGGAATTTTTTCTTCATGTGCTTCCGAGAGCCATACATCCCCTTCATTCTCACTCTCCGACAATGAAAATCCGACGGTATTTTTCTGATTGATAAACTGTGACTTCTGTTCACGGGTGATCAAGCATGTGGTGTGGGTCTGTTCCCGGCTATACGCAGGAACGGTGCTGATCACCGGCTAGTTAGGAGTGGCGCAGCCGCAAAATTATTCTGAGCTGAAAAAACCGCAACTTTCGCACAAATGAATTGTCGACCTGATATGACCGCCCAATCGCATTAAAAGAAAGATTGTTGGTGCGAGGCATAAGAGCATTCCAACGGCAATTAAAGCAAGCTCTTGCAGAGCGGGAAAAATGAAAAGGAAGCCTACCGCAATAAATACATAGACGGTTACATTGATGAGTCTCTCGCAGTTTTGCAACAATTCATGTTGTAAGCAGGTGTTGGCAGGTAGATCGAAATGTCGCCAATTGGTAGCTCCGCATTGGGGACAAGCCAGCTCGGGTACTGGCACAAAATCGATGTTCATCTCGCGTTCCTGTGTTTGGGTGTTTGCGGACAATTTGAAGTCTGTAGATGTGTTATTTTTTTGAAGGGGACTTCGCCACTTGAGGCTTTTTCTCCTGATACTGTGCTACTACGGCGGCAATTGGAAGCACTAACGTTGGCGTCTGGTAAGCGACGGATTTAACGAACATATTATAGATTGGCAATGCCGCCCTTGGAATCATCGCATCTGCTCCATACTTGATGCCCAGTTCACCCAGGCTTGCATAGGTACCTTGGTTTTTTGAAACTATAGTCCGGTCCATGAATCGCAACCGCCCGAAGGTGTCATAAAACGCGTAGATCAAATGGCCGCCAATGTCCTTGCCAGCACGCATCAACCTTACTGAAATAAGGACTACACTTCCATCTCGCTTCAGCAAACCCTTCGCCAAAATTTCCTCAAGATTGCGAACTGATACCAAGTTTCCTATCCTCGCCCCCAGATTTTGCAGATTGTGCGCCATCGTTTCCAGAGCGACCCCGCCAAGCCGATCAATCGAGATACCCACAGCGGCCGCTAAGTCGGCAACATGTGCATAGAGTTTTCCGTTGGCATGATGCCCGGTTTGTGCCAATGCCTTGGTCGTACCCACCCAAGAGCAAATTCCTGCTCTTGGCGCAATGTCTTGGATGACCTTCGCTCTGTTTAGCAGTACTGCAGATTTCGCCATTTGTGTGGCTTTGCCGACCGGGAAGATAGCGATGAACCTCATCCCATCGGCAAAAAAGCCAGACACTCCACCCTTTTTAACGCCATCGCCCAAGCGCAAAATGTCCGACATTGATGCACCAAATTTCATGAATGAGTGCGTTGTGGCGGCTGCAATCATTACACCGTGATTGTAATGTGAGTCTTCGACCAACTGATCCAATACTGAATCGGCGCTTTTTCCTTGTTCATCAATCCAATCTGCAACACTCGTAAAAACCCACATTTTGCATCCAAAAGTTAATTTTATTGCAATAATTATGCGCTATTTTGCAGGTATGGGAATCCCAAATTTAGCATTGCGTGCGATTAAAGTTGCTGGTAGCGTTGGCTTCACTCATTTGCGAATCGCTATATCATCAGTGGCGTCGAAAAACGCTTTGTCAGGTACGGGAACACGTTTTCGCGGTAGATGTTTTTTGACCGAGCGCGCATCTGGTCGAGTATGCCCGAGGCGGTCAGGCGTCCGTGCTCGACGATGCCATGCGCTGCTTTATGTCTGGCAAACGCCAATGCCTTCGTCCAGCTCGACGATGAAGCCCGGATCGAAGCGGGCATTCTCGGTGCCGCCGGTGCGCGTCTTGTAGCCGCACGGATTCGACACCACCCGGCATTTGCCGATCAGGTAGTCAACCGGGTCGTGCATGTGGCCGTGTACCCAGAGGTCGGCCTGGCTGGCCAGCTCGTCCAGCCGCGAGGCATACGCGGCCGAAAAGCGCGACGTCGCGTACGCGTCCGGCACCGAGCGCATCGATGGCGCCATGTGGGTGATCACGACGGTCGGTCCGGCAAACGGTTCGGCCAGCCGGGTGCGCAGCCAGGATAGCTGGAGCGCGTGGAACATGGCGGTATCGGCCGCGCGCAGCTTGCGGTAGTTCATCCTGGCCAGGCGGATGCGCTTGTAATCGTTCATGACCGCCTCCGCTTCGCGCATGGCCGCCTGGCGGTCGTCGTCTCCGAACAGGCGGAAATCGGTCCACAGGGTGGCCCCCAGGAAGCGGACATTGCCAATGATTTTTTCGTCGCAGGACAGGAAGTGGACGTTGCCGGACTCGGCGCTGGCCGCCTTCAACTCGGCTTGCACGGTGTCGAGATTGTGGCCGTAGCCTTCGTGGTTACCGTGCACGTACAGCACCGGCAAGCCGGCGAAGTTGTGCGCGGCCCAGGGCACGGCCCTGGCGCCGGTATCGATATCGCCGGCCAGGATGACCACATCGGGACGGGACAGCGCCGGATCGATGCGCGGCGCTTCGGCCCGCCAGAGTTCGTGATGCAGGTCGGAAAGGATGAGCAGGCGCATGGGAACGGCGGGGAGGATGAAGTCAATCTTTCATACTAGCCTATTGGCGGCCCGGCAGGGACCCGGCGTGGCCCGGCGGGGGCATGCGCGCAACGCCTCGGTGAAGCGGGAAACGCTGCCGCCGGCCCCCGGCCGCACGCGTTTTTTCGGCAAACTGGCGCTCTCGGAAAAGGCGCTTTAAGGCGCGCGTGCCAGGCGTTCATTTAGCGGCGCACTTACCCGCCGCGCCGCGCAATCCGTGCGTTTTACAGGCGCCGGAAATGGGGCCGGTGAATACCGCGCAGAGCGGTATTCTTACCCGAAACGCATGTCCGTATTTACTTCCGGTGTAATCGGCGCGAATTAGGTGAATCTTAACGAACGCGCCTTTTACCGAGATCGTGGCCGGCCGGGGACCCCGAGAAAATCCGCCCGACGCCAAATAATGTGCATAAATACGCATAAAACTAGGCTAACTGCATGCATATGCCGTCAAATATGCATGATTGCCCTGCTCCAAGACTGCGTGGGCGGGGCGAAAAACCGCAGGGTTGCGGCATCAATTGTTGTTTTCTAGATATATGTACAAGATCAATAATTGACAGGAAAGAGTTCGCAATGGTTATATATGCAATCGAAGATTTGAATTTCCGGCAAATCTCGCGAACGCGTCCGAGAGACGACTATAAATATAATTAATCGGTGGCCGTTTCGCCTCACGAGAGCGAAACGCGTTCATACACTTACAAAATGAGGAGCTTTGCAATGATGGTGGAGACAAGATTGTCGCGGTCGATTCGTGTGATGTTTATTGGCGGCGGTATCGCCCTGAGCATGCAGATGGCCAATGCGCAGAGCGCAGGCGACATGCAAAAAGTGGAAATTACCGGTTCGAGCATCAAGCGCGCCGAAGCGGAAACCATTTCGGTTGTGCAGACGCTCAGCCGCAAGGATATCGAGCAAACCGGCAAAACCTCGATTGCCGAAGTCGTGCGCAGTATTTCCGCCGACAACAACGGTAGTATCAGCGGCTCGTTTACCAGCGGCTTCGCCGGCAGCGCATCGGGCGTGTCCCTGCGCGGCCTGAGCGTCAGTTCGACCCTGGTGCTGATCAACGGCCGCCGCACCGCGCCGTACGGCTTCGGCGACGATGGCCAGCGCAGCTTCGTCGACTTGAATTCGATCCCGCTCGACGCGGTCGATCGCATCGACATCCTGAAAGACGGCGCCTCGGCCATTTATGGTTCCGACGCGATCGCCGGCGTGGTCAACGTGATCCTGCGCCAGAACTATGTTGGTAAAACCATTTCCGCCAGCACCGGTATCTCCGGCGAGCGCGACGGCAACGTGAACAGCATTTCCGGCGCGGTCGGCTTCGGCGACCTGCAGGCCGACAAATACAACGTCTTCCTGACGGTCGATGCAAAACAACAAAAACGCATCGACCAGAACAGCCGCGAAAAATGGCTGGGCCAGGCTGACGCGCGTCCATGGGGCGGCCGCGACCAGCGCAATGGCCACACCAGCGCCGGTAACGCCGGCGGCAGCAGCTTCCTCGGCACCTTGCGTCCGGTAAACGCCGCAGGCGCGCCGAACGGCAATGTCACCAACCTGCCAGGCAGCTGCGATCCGATCAATCTCGATCCGGCCGGCGGCACCTTGCACGACAACTCGCGTGGCGGTTGCTTGTGGGATCCGGTCGATTACGCGACCGTCCAGCCAGAAACCAAAAACCTGAACGTGTTCGCCCGCGGCACGCTGGCGCTGGGTGAAACCACCCGCGCCTACGCCGAAGTCGGCGTGTTCAAGTCGGAAGCGAAAACCTACACCACCCCGTCCTCCCTGACCGGCGCCGGCTTCGATCTGGTCAACGCCCGCGTCAACAACACCAGCACCGGCCCCGACCAGCTGCTGATGCCGGCCAACCACCCGGACAACATCCTCGGCGTGGCGGCACGTCCGCGCTGGGCAGACGCATCGCGTCCACGCGCATCCGACATGGAATCGACGGTCACCCGCATCCTCGCCGGCGTGAAGGGCAACTTCGCCGACTGGGATTACGACACCGGCGTGCTGTACGCGGAAAGCAAGACCGACAAGACGCAAAACGGCTACTACCGCACCAGCGCGATGCGCACGGCGCTGAACAACGGTACCTTCCGTATCGGCAAGGGCGTCATCAACAACGCCGATGTGCTGGCGCTGATATCGCCAACCTTGTACAACTCGGGTATCACGAAAAGCACCTCGTTCGACTTCAAGGCATCGCGTGAGCTGATGGAATTGCCTGGTGGTAAGATGGGCATCGCCGTCGGCGCCGAGTACCGCAAGGAAAAAACCGACAGCCAGGCGACGCCTTTCACCGACACCAACGATATCGCCGGCCTGGGTTATTCGGCATCGAAGGGTTCGCGCGACGTGACCGCGCTGTACACCGAGCTGGCCGTGCCGATCCTGAAAACGGTGGAACTGCAATTCGCGCTGCGTTCGGATGATTACTCCGATTATGGCCGCTCGACGACGCCGAAAGTGGGCTTCAAGTTCACCCCGAACTCGACCCTGGCATTCCGCGGTACGTATGCCGAAGGCTTCCGCGCACCGAGCGCCGCCGAAAACGGCGACAGCGCGGTGGCGGCCTTCACCAGCATTGCCAACGATCCGATCCGTTGCCCGGTCACCAAGCTGGCGGCGGACTGCTCGGCCCAATCGGTTGGCGCGATCACCGTCGGTAACAAGAACATCAAGCCGGAAGAGTCGAAGAGCTACAGCCTGGGCATGGTGATCGAGCCGATCAAGAACGTGAACCTGTCGGTGGACTTGTGGCAGATCGTGCGTACGGGTGAAATCAGTGGTTCCGATCCTGGCGCCGTGGTCGAGAACGCAGCCGGCTACCCGGATGCTGAAATCGTACGCGGCGAAGCGACCACCAACTTCCCGAACCTGCCTGGCCAGATCCTGATGGTCAAGGCACCGTATCTGAACGCCGGTGAAACCAAGACGTCGGGCGTCGACCTCGATCTGCGCGGCCGCCTCAACCTGGGCAACAACGGCAAGCTCACTTCCGGCGTCACCGTGACCTACATGAAAGAATTCACCCGTACCGATGCCGCTGGCACCGTCTACGAATTCGCAGGTACCCACGGCGACGTCAACCTGTCGGGCAACGGCGGCACGCCGAAGACCAAGGTCCGCTTCGTGTTGGGTTGGGAAAATGGTCCGTTCCAGATCACTGGCAACGTCAACTACGTCAGCAGCATCAGCAACACCAACCAGGTCGGCGGCGAGTGCCTCGATTCCGATGAAGCTGGCGTCGCACTGCTGAACTGCCGTATCGCCTCGTTCACCACGCTCGACACCTTCGGCAAATGGGCGTTCTCGAAAAACTTCGAGATCACCGCGTCGGTCAGCAACCTGCTGAACAAAAAAGCACCGCTGGACGTGCAGACCTACGGCCGTATCAACTACAACCCGTCGCTGCACCAGACGGGCGCGGTTGGCCGTTACTTCACCCTGGCAGGACGTTACACGTTCTAATTGCTGGTTAGCAGCACCGCAGCCGGATCGGCTGCCGTCCACCCTGCGGGGTGAGGCGGCGGTTGATCCGGCTGTTTTTTCGTCTGGACAAAGCGATAGGAGCCGCATGGCTGCCTGGCAGTGTGGATTTATCGTGATGCCGGTTGCCGGCATTGTCAGAATACACGGGCGGATGATCGATTTGCTGCCCGGAGATGGCGATAATGAGCCTGAGACATCGTTCGATCAGGCCGAGCTTGTTCCGAACTACTGGGAAGGTATCGACAACACGCATCTACAGATGCTGGCGAACAGCCTGCTGCCGCGCGCACCGTCGTGGAGCGACGCGGCGACCATGTATGGCGACGAGAAAACCGACCATATCCAGATATGGGACGACAGCGTGCATGTCCGGCTCGATTGCCGCAACGTCAACGCGGCGCTGCTCGCTGCCGTTGTTGCCGCAGCCCGCGATGCGCACTGCTGCATCGTCCTGTGCGAGGGCGGGCGCATTCTGTCCCCGGTGCTGGAATGCGTGAGCGATGCGCTGCAGGCATCGGCGGCATCGAGGTTCGTCCGGAATCCGAGACAATTCCTGGCATCCGCCGACCGGCTTGTTTAGCGAGGATAGCCGGGTGGACTGCGCTTTTTATCGCCGCCCGACCCTCACGGCTCGCGCAGCCCGCGCCGCAGCTGGATCGCCTCGGAAACATGCTCGGCCAGGATGACCGGCGCATCGGCCAGGTCGGCGATGGTGCGCGCCACTTTCAGCACGCGGTGGTACACGCGCGCCGACCAGTTCAGGTGCAGCATGGCCTGGCGCAGCACCGCCTCGCCGGCCTTGTCGGGCCGGCAGTGCCTTTCCACTTCCCCGGTGATCAAGCCCTGGTTTTGCTTGCCCTGGCGCGCCAGCTGGCGCTGGTGGGCCAGCGCCACGCGCGCGCTAATGACGCTGCTCGGTTCACCGTCGGCGTCGGCCAGCAGGGTATCGGGCTGCAGCGCCGCCACTTCGATCTGGATATCGATGCGGTCGAGCAGCGGCCCCGAGATGCGGCCCTGGTAGCGCAGCACCGCGTCGCTGGTGCAATCGCACTTGCCCGACGGATGGCCCAGAAAGCCGCAAGGGCAGGGGTTCATCGCCGCGATCAATTGAAAGCGCGCCGGGAAGTCCGACTGGCGCGCCGCGCGCGAGATCGTCACCCGGCCCGATTCCATCGGCTGGCGCAGCACTTCCAGCACGCGCCGGTCGAATTCGGGTAGTTCGTCGAGGAACAAAACACCGCAATGGGCGAGCGAAATTTCGCCGGGACGCGGCACCGCGCCGCCGCCCACCAGGGCTACGCCGGAAGTGGTGTGATGCGGGCTGCGAAACGGCCGCACCTTCCAGTTGCTTGCCGAAAAGCCGCCGGTGAGCGACTGCACTGCCGCCGATTCGAGCGCTTCCTGGTCGCTCATGCCCGGCAGCAGGCCGGGAAAGCGCGACGCCAGCATGGTCTTGCCGGCGCCGGGCGGCCCCACCATCAGCACGCTGTGCGCGCCGGCCGCCGCCACTTCCAGGGCGCGCTTGCTCGTATGCTGGCCTTTGACGTCGCAAAAATCCGGATAGTCGGGCAGGCGCGCGAGCGCGCGCGGCTGGTGGCGGGCAAGGCGGCAGGCGTCGTCGCTGGCGGCAAAGTGGGCGCACACCTGGAGCAGGGTGGCGGCCGGATAGATGACGGCGTCGGCCACCAGCGCCGCTTCGTCGGCATTCGCTTGCGGCAGGATGAAGCCGCGATGCGCGCCGGCTTCGCGCTGCATGGCGAAGGTGATCGCCAGCGCGCCGCGGATCGGGCGCAGCTCGCCCGACAGCGACAGTTCGCCGGCGAACTCGTAGCGTTCCAGTCCGCGCGAGGGAATCTGGCCGGAGGCGGCCAGGATGCCGATCGCAATCGGCAAGTCGAAGCGGCCGGACTCCTTGGGCAGGTCGGCCGGGGCCAGGTTGACGGTGATGCGGCGCGCGGGGATCTGGAAGCCGGCGTTTTGCAGCGCGGCCTGCACCCGGTCTTTCGATTCGCGCACTTCGGCGTCCGGCAAGCCGACGATGGTAAATTTCGGCAAGCCGTTGGCCAGATGCACTTCGACGCTGACGGCGCGCGCTTCCATGCCGGCCAGGGCGCGGCTGCGTAACACGGCGAGGCTCATGGGAATTCCTGATGAGTGCTTGGAATTGCCGATGGTGCGGCCTGCCCGGCCTTGCCCGCTTGATGCGAGCCAAAGGTGCGCGCGAGGATTGCCAGTATGAAGATGCTTGTAGGTAGTTGCTGACTGCCTTGCCGGGTCAGACCATTGAATCGAGGCGCATGAACTCAGATCATGGCGCGGTGCCGATGCTTGCGAGGCACGGGCCTAGCGAAGGTTATGTTCTCTGATTTCAAGTTCCTCGGCGAAAAGCCTCGAAGACAGTTGCATTTTTTTCTCGTAGAAGGGTAAACAAAGCTTCAGAAAAATGAGGCCGCCTGCAATAATCGGTATGCCGACTATCAAACCGAGGATCGTCAGACATAAGAAAACTCCTATGCCAACTATGAGCCACGCGGTAATCTTGATCACCTTGTAAATGATCTTATCCAGTTTGGCGCCGTGTTCAAGTGCTTCATCTATGGGGCTCATTTATTAGCCTCTGGCGATTGATAGCTCGAATGGGAAGTCTCGTAGCGTATCGACCCTCACCCTCGTCCTTGAAATGGAATATATAAAAAGATTCCCAGCGAGCGATATATTCATCGGGCATGGCGAATTAACCGATGCATTAAATAGACGGGCCGATTCATTAACAACCAGCATCAAAGCAATGGTTGGCGATGGCAACCCCATTGGAGGGATGCACCTCGACGCTGATGGCGCGCTTCCATGCCAGCCAGTGCGCGGCACCGCGCATGAGGCATTTTCCCTTTCGAGATATCTACAGCAGGCTCATAGAATCGAGGGTGGCGCTTGGGGCAATGCTAGACTGCTCATCTTTTTGGCCGGGTTGCAAGCATTGGAGCAATAGATTGAACAGATTTTTGACGTCTTGCAATCGCGCCGGAGAGGGGCGGTTGGGCGCATTCCTGCTCCGTATGGCGTTGGGAGTAGTGGTCGGCTTGATATACGGTGGACATGCTCTGGCGCAAGATGCGGCAGCGCCGGTCGGGATGACGACGGAAAATGTGGGCGCGCTCTTTGATGCACAGGTTCCACTTGCGATGGCAAAGGCCGGTGTTGCCGGCAGCGCGGTGGTGGTTGTCAAAGAGGGCAAGGTATTGTTCGCGCGCGGGTATGGCTATGCGGACGTCGAACGTAAAACACCCGTGTCACCCGGCGCGACGCTGTTTCGCATCGGATCGATATCGAAGGCCGTGACGTACACCGCCGTCATGCAGTTAGTGGAGCAGGGCAGGATCGATCTCGATGCCGACATAGCGCGCTATCTGGATTTTCCCGTGCCCGCAACGTTCTCTGAACCAATCACGATGCGCAATCTGATGTCGCATACCGCCGGTTTCGAAGAGACGGTGAAAGGACGGTGGGTCGCGCCTGGACAACTCGCATCATCGCGTGACTATCTCGTACAGCAAATGCCCAAGCGTATCTTTGCGCCAGGTAAGGTACCGGCCTATTCCAGTTATGGCACCACGCTGGCGGCTTACATCCTCGAACGGGTTGCCGGCGAATCTTTCGACGTTTATGCCGAGCGCCACATTTTTGTGCCACTTGGCATGCGTCATTCGAGTTTTGCACAACCGTTGCCGCCGCGCCTGGCGCCGATGTTGTCGAAAGGGTATGACACGGGGACGGGGCCTGCCAGAGCGTTCGATACTGCGCAAATCGCGCCAGCGGCCGGCATGTCCAGCACTGCGCTCGACATGGCGCGTTTCATGCTCGCCCATCTCGGCGACGAGGCCGCGCCCGGGCCGTCCTTGCTCAGGCAGGAGACGTTTGCACAGATGCATTCGGTTCAATTTCGGCACCATCCTGCGGGACCGGGAATGGCGCTCGGTGTCTACGAGATGGACCAGGTCGCGCCACGGCTGATCGGACATACGGGCGACATTCCCGCTTTTCACTCCGGGATGTACCTGTTGCCCGAACAGCGCATTGGCCTGTTTATCGTGCAAAACACGGCGGGCCAGGCCATGCGCGATGCGCTGTTAAAAGTGTTTTCCGACCGCTACTTTGCACCGCCGCCACACATTGCCGCGCCGTCACAGAGCGTCGGGCCCGACGAATCCGAACAGGTGCAGGGTAGCTACCGCACCAGTTGGCGGTTTGAATCGAGCCCGCTGTCGTTGGTGAATTTGTTGGAGCAAACGGTGGCGCGCATGGTGCGCCCTGGCGTGCTCGTGATCGATACACAGCCCGGACCGAATGGCGCGCCGGTCGAGTGGCGTCAAGTCGCTTCCGGCGTATGGCAAAGCGCAGCCAATCCGCAGCGCCGCATTTACTTCGTCAAGAATGCCTTGGGCGAGTGGGAGATGAGCAGTAACCGCAACCCGACCTACATCCTGCAGCAAGTTCCATGGCACCAGCACAAGCTGGTCGTGTTTTCCGTCTTGCTGGGGTCGATTGTCATTGTCGTGTGCAGCCTGCTGGCGTGGCCGCTGGCCGCATTGCTGCGCCTGCGTTCCGGCCCGCAGGCTGCCTTGTCGTCGACGTCGCGCAAGGTGCGCAATCGCATGCGCCTGGCAGGCTTGCTGACCTTGTTGCCGTGGGTCTTGTATGCCGGCATTGGTCTAATCCAGGCGAAGGAAGCCTTGTTCGTGACCTCGCCCATCTTTCCCATGCTGTTGCGCGTGGTCCAGGCCTTGGCATGGCTTGCGCTGGCGAGTACGATCGGTGCGCTCCTGGCGGTCTCGGCGAATTGGCGCAGGCAGCAGGCGTCAGCGGCGCGCCACGCGTATCATGTCTTGTTTCTCCTGGCGTGCACAGGCGCCGCAACAATGGCGTGGCAAGGCGGTTTGTTCATGTGGAATGGAAAGTTTTAGTGATGCGGGGGGCGCGCATCTTCAACCGCCGGGTTCGCCACGAAGGTGTAATCGACCGCGATCTGCGCATGCATGGGCAAGGGGCGCTGCGCCATGGCGCATGAGCGCATGGTCTTCCCTATGCCGGCCTCGTGCGAGGTGGTGTTCGACGTCTTTCACTACCATCAATGGCGGGCGCGCTGGGACAGCCTGGTCTCGCACACCGAGGTCGACGGCGGCGCGCCATGCCCGTCCGTCGGCGCGGTCAGCGCCAGCACCGGCGGTGGCCTGCTGCGCGCGCTGTCGATGCGCACCGAGTTCATCAGTTACCAGCGCCCGCGCCTTGCGGCGGCGCGCATGGTCGGCACGTCCTTTCCTTTTTCCAAGTGGGCGGCCTCGATGAAACACGAGAGCGCCCCCGGCGGCGGCTCGCTGCTGATCTACACCTACAACATCGAAGCCGGTCCGCGCGTGCTGCGCTGGCTGGTCGAACCGGTGGTGCGCCTTGTGTTCCGGCGCCAGACCGTCAAGCGGTTCGCGCGCATGCATGCTTTCCTGTCCGCGCACGCCGGCGAGGTGGAAGCGTGGCAGCGCGGCTATCACGCCAATGGCGTCACCGAGGCACGGTAGGGATTGCGGGGCAGGTTCCCGCTGTTCCACGCGGGTGATCGTCGTCGGGCGCCGGCCGGGGCTCGGATGGGTAGTGCTATTTTGATAAAATTGACAGATAATCGATGGCGCGTTGCCGACAGTGCGGCGCATAACCCGGACAGGACATTGATGACCAAGCCATACCGACACCAGCCGGCCCGTTGGTTGGCGCCCTTGCTGCTCGCCATATTGGCAATCCCGAGCCAGGCCGTCCACGCGCAGGAGAATGCCGCCTCGCTGATCGCCCGCATCGAAACACCGCCGTCGGCCGATGCCGGCGCCGGCGAGCTCGATGCGCTGAGCATGCCGGCGTTGATGGCGCGTCTTCAGGTCCCAGGGGTCAGCATCGCCGTCGTGAAGGATTTCAACATCCACTGGGCCAAGGCCTACGGGGTCGCCGATGCGCAAACCGGGCGCCTGCTCGATACCGAAAGCCGTTTCCAGGCCGCATCGATCAGCAAGCCGGTGACCGCGCTGGCGGCCATGCGCCTGGTCCGGCAAAACCGGCTGAACCTCGACGCCGATATCAATACCATGATCACCTCATGGCAGGTTCCCCGATCGGCATTGACGCGCCATCAGGCGGTGACGCCACGTTCCTTATTGAGCCATACCTCGGGGGCCGACGATGGCTTCGGCTTCCCTGGTTACGAGCCGGGCGCGCCATTGCCGACCTTGGTCCGGATTCTCGACGGCCAGCCACCGTCGAATGTCGGCAAGGTGGTGTTTGCGCGGGCGCCGTTCGAGGCTTTCAAATACTCGGGCGGCGGCCTGGTCATCATGCAACTGGCATTGACGCAGCTGTCCGGGCGCCCGTTTGCGCCCTTCATGACCTCGTCCGTACTGGCGCCGTTGCGGATGTCGAACAGCTCTTTCGAGCAGCCGCCCGCGCCGGGCCACAGCGCCCGCGCCGCGCTGGCGCACGACGAACACGGTCAGCGCATGGCCGCACCCTGGCACGTCTATCCCGAGCAGGCCGCCGCCGGCTTGTGGACCACCCCGAGCGACCTGGCGAAGTTCATCATTGAAATCCAAACCGCACTACGCGGTCCGAACGGCAAGATACTGGACCAGCGCACCGCCAAAGACATGCTCGCGCCCGCGGGCGTTGGCCCCTTCGCAGTCGGCCTGCCGGTCGACCGGCGCGGGGCGGGCTGGTATTTTTCGCACAGTGGCGACAATTGGGGTTATCGCGCCTGGATGATCGGCCATGTGCGCAAAGGCTATGGGCTGGTCATCATGACCAACGGCGATAACGGCATGGCGCTGATAAACCAGATTGCCGACCGGGTCGAAAAGGCGTACGACTGGGATTCGCTCGACAAACCGCTTGCCAGGTAAGCCTGGCGCCGCCCCGTCGATACGCCTGACTAGGGCTGCACTGGCGCAGTCAGTCCGCTGGCATGTATTTATATTGCGTTGAATAAATGTTATTATCCTTTTCTTAACGATGTGCGCACCGCCCGTCGCCGTTTTCGCAAAAGGTTCCTGCATGACCATTCCCGCTCCCGAAACACTTTCTTCGGCCGACAAACAGCAGTTGCTGTTGAAAACATTTCCAGCCCGGGCCAGGAAGGTCAACCATAGCGGCGTGCGCGGCAAATACTTCTGGAAAGCAGTCTCGAGCCTGTTTGGCGTGGCCTTAGCCGCCTTCTTCATCTGGTTCTGGTTGCCTGACATCGTCAGGGACGCACGGCTCGCCTGGTTCGATTCGGTCGTCGTCGAGTCGGAGGCTGATGTGTCAGGCTCCTGCAAAATCTCGAAGATGGTGTTTATCAGTTGCGATGCAAAAATATCCTATCGACCCGATCCGGCACGCGAGGCCGTTTTAACGGTGGAGCAACATACCTCGTTCTTCGGTTTCAGCCACGGCACCAAGGTGGATGTCTTGCGCAGCACCACGCATCCCGAGCGCATCACCACCTCGATCGCAACCGAGCATCTGGGTAACCGGATCGTTTCCTTCCTGCTGCTGGCGGGACTGCTTGTCTTGTTTGAGTACGCGGTCTGCAGCGAGGCCTGGAAGGAGTTCCGCCATAGCCGCCTGCAAGGACGGGAAGTCGTGCTGCGGCCGGTACTGGCCCGTGTCTACGAATGCGATGAGGATCGCAACGTCAAATTCTCGGCCGATATCGATGGCGTCGAGCGGCATGGCACGAATGTGCTGCGCTACGGCGACACTCCCTTGTTCCTGCCGTGGAGCCAGAACGTGGCCATCGCCCTGCTGGCCAGCGGGACCCGCTACATGATCCTGCTCGATGAGGAGATGACAGTGGCCAACTTCACCGATAGCGAGAAAGCGCTGTTGAAGACGCTGTTGAGCTGAATCGAGGTCCTTGCAAAAAGGAGGCCCGGCGCACCGGACCTCCTTTCCCCGCCTACTTCTTATCGTCCTTGCGGGTGATGACAAGGCTGGCCACGCAGCTTGCCGCAATCAGCACCGCCACCACTGCCAGCGAGGCTTGTACCGGCACGTGATACCACGGCATGATCAGCATTTTCGCGCCGATAAAGGTCAGCACCATGGCCAGGCCATACTTGAGCAAGTGGAAGCGGTCGGCCACGTCCACCAGCAGGAAGTACAGCGCCCGCAAGCCCAAAATGGCGAACATGTTCGACGTGAACACGATGAAGGGATCGGTCGTAATGGCGAAAATCGCCGGAATCGAGTCGACCGCAAACACCAGGTCCGTCACTTCGATCAACAACAGCACCAGGAACAGCGGCGTCACATAGCGCAATCCATCCTTGCTGATGAAAAACCGCTCGCCGTGATCGTCTTCGGCCACACGCAAGTGCCGGCGCGCAAAGCGCAGGATAGGGTTGTTCGCCACATCCGGTTCCTCGTCGACCGCCACCAGCATGCGCAGGCCGGTAAAGAGCAGGAACGCACCGAACAGGTACAGCACCCAGCTAAATTCGCTGACCACCCACGCACCCGCGGAGATCATCACGGCGCGCATGACAATCGCACCGAGCACGCCGTAGATCAGCACGCGCCGCTGATATTGCTGGGGTACCTGGAAGGCGGTGAAGATCAGCAGGAACACAAACACGTTATCGACCGACAGCGCTTTCTCGATCAGGTAACCCGAGAAAAACTCGAGCGCTTTCTGGTCCGCGATCTCCGCGCCCACCGTGCCCTTCAGATACCACCACAGGCCGCCGTTGAACAACAAGGCCAGGCTGACCCACACCAGCGACCAGGCGCCAGCCTCCTTGACGCTGACCTTGTGCGCCTTGTTGCCCCCGAATACGAACAGGTCGAGGGCCAGC
This sequence comes from Massilia rubra, assembly GCF_011682065.1. GTDB lineage: Bacteria > Pseudomonadota > Gammaproteobacteria > Burkholderiales > Burkholderiaceae_D > Telluria_A > Telluria_A rubra. The sequence goes on from NZ_VUYU01000016.1 coordinate 29,770, forward strand.
ATGAGCAGCACGAAGCCGACAAACCCTGCCCACATGGGGGCGCTTGCAATCGTTTCTAAACCGTTCATTGGATGCTCTCCATTGTCGTTAGTCGCTTAGCCTGCCGCGCCGTTACCACGACCCGGCGCAGCGTGGCCGGCACCGCCCATCGTGGCCCGGCCCATCGTGGCCCGGCCCAATGCCATCGACAGCCGCTGCTCGGTGTACGAGCGTAATGCCTCGGTGAGTACGAATCCGTTTGCCTCGATAGTGACACGCATGATTTCCTCCTGTTGGGTCAACAGGGTCACTATATGTCGCACAAAAGCATCGTACAACTCGAATATAACGTCATGAAAGGTCGAATAATTCGATGTATTGCAAGTGAATATGTGGTCAAGGCGGCCGGCCCGGTCCGGGGCCGGAAGCAAGCTAAATCGGCGCCCGCCGACTTAGGGCATACAATGCATCCATACACCCGCCGCGCGGCAACGCGACCGGCGGCATTTGCACATGCTTTCAGAGAACAGGAATATCGATGGATTTTGACGTAGCGGCATGGGAAAAAGAAATCGGCCGGCCAGTACCGGCCCTGATGGCCAAATTCTTCACTTGGCTGGCACCCTATGAATACGGCGACCTCGGCTATTTCGAACTGGCCCCGGAAAACCTGGCCGGCGGCGATGCCTGGGAAGGCATGGAGCGCTGGGGCGCGAGCACCTGGGCCTTCCTCAGCCTGCCCGACGGTTCCCTGGTCGGCCTGTGCGAAGCGGTCGAGCCACCCGCCGTCGTGCTGATCGGTTCCGAAGGCGAACTGCGCACGCTGGCCGACTCGTTCGAAGCCTTTCTGCTGGCCATTGATGCGGGCGAAACCGAGACCGAGATCGATCTCCCCGACGACGAGCGCGAGGAAGAGCAAGTGGCGGCGCGCAAGGCATTCACCTCCTGGCTCAACAAAAGCAAGATCGCCGCGCCTGCCGTCAGCGGGCAATTCGATTTTTCCGCCTACGCCGCAGGCGACCCTCCCGAACGGCGCGCAGCGCCAAGCCAGCAGGGTGCCGCTCCCGCCATGGCGCCGGGCTACCTGGACCATATCGAAGGCATGGGCGAGCGTCTCAAGATGCTGAGCAGCCTGGTGGGCCGCACCGCCGCCGACCCGCAACTGTGCGCGCTCGCCGAAGAGGTGTTCGGCAAGGCCCCGCCACAGTCCATCGGCAACGCCAAACGCGACGACACTATCTGGCTGACGGCGAAAAAGGCCGACATCAGCTTTCTGTTCAGCCGCAAGGTGCTGAACCCGAACTACGCGCCGGTGCAGATCAGCAGCAAGGCAATCTGCCCCTTCCTCGACAGCGTGTTTCTTGGCGACGCCTATAGCGAGCCGGTCCTGTTCGGCGTGCACGGCGACGCGCTGTGGGACGCCATTGCGCTCAAGCTGCCGCAGCACTACAAGGAAACCGTCGATGAAGATGGCGAGGTGGAAAAGGAATGCACCCTGGCCCTGGATGGCGCGCGTGACACCGAGCTCAAGTTGTGGATGAACAATGGCCGCACCAATGCCTGCGTGCAGATCAGGCAAGGACGCGAGCTGGCGTCGCCCGAGGCGGCCAAGCAACATAACAGCGGCGCCGGCCTGTTCGTGCAATGGGCGCTGGAAAACAGCTGGCTCGAGCGCAGCATGTTCCCCGGCCAGGATGCACTCATCGACGCCATGCGCAGCAGGCAAGCGCGGCCGTCGCAACTGGTCCAGCTTGGCCTGACGCGCGGCCTGTGGGACACCCACCTGACGGATGAGGCCGGCCTGCGCCAGTTTGCCTACATCTACTTCCATCACATGGACGGCATCTGGATCAATGCCGACCTGAAAGCCATGTTCGGCAAGCGCCAGGGACAGTACGGGCACGACGAGCCCGTGCTCGACGATGATCCGGTCGAGATCTACGACGCGCTGTTCTCGGTTTTCACGAAACAATTTGCAGCGTGGAAGCAAGCCAATCCGCAAGAACTGGCGTAATTTTTTTCATCAGGGGACGACGCGCCATGCAGCGCGTCCCCCTTGGCGACGCCCGGCAGCATGGTGGCGCCGCCCGCCAAAGTGAGCGCGAGCAAGGGCGGCATGACCGTGCAGTGGGCGGCCAGCCCGATGGCGCGCAGCTACGACGTATTGCGCTCGGCCACGGTGGCGGGGCCGTTCGAGCGGGTCGGCACCGAGTTGACCGGCACCAGTTTCGTCGACACCGGCGCGACCGGCAAGGAGGCGTACTTCTATATGGTCAAGGCATCGACTTACAGCGGCCTGAGCGGACCATCGGCGGTGGCGAGCGTGCCGGCGCGCTGATTGCGGGCAAAAAAAAGCAGCCGGAGGGCATCCGGCTGCGCATGTCTGGTGCCGGTGTTCGAGGTCACCGGACTAACCTGTGGGACATGCTGGAGCAGGTCACCAACAGCGTCAGAATAATCCTCCCAGATGACGGCAGCATGACGCACAGCGAAATACCGCGCCGTCAGTTGCCGCGCCCGCCGTTTACACCACCTCGATGGCGTCGAACCCCAGCACGACGGGCGGCGCGGCCAGCAGCGGCATGACCTGGACGATCGGTCCGTGCAAGGCTGCCTCGCTGTCGCTGGCAAGGCGGTCGGCCTCGGTCTCCCACAAGGTGATCGACATGCCTTTGCCGGTATCCGGATCGGTCAACAGATACGTCCCCTTGAATCCCTGCAGCTGTTGAAGAACCGGCATTACCGAACTGGTGTACAGCGCAACGACCTCGCCGATTTTTTCTGGCTTGGCTTGAACATGGGCGACTCTTGCAAACATGGTGTGCTCCTGGGGATGACAACCGCCGGCTGGCCACGGTTGCGGCCAACCATACATAGTGTATTGTGCGACTATACACGATGTATGGTCTGTTGGGTTTGCCGACGGTAAGTTATGATGCCGGCGCATGAGACCGCATGCCGCGCGCCCGCCCGGACGCCGCCATCGTATTTTTGGGAGTTTGCTATGTCGTCGCCCCGTTCGCCCGGACAGCCACGTTTATCGCGCGAGACCTGGCTCGACTTCGGCCTGGCCGTCTTGCGCGAGGACGGGCCGCAAGCCTTGAAGGCCGATCCGCTGTGCAAGCGGATGGGTGTGAGCCGGGGCAGCTTTTATTGGCATTTCGACAGCGCCGCCAGCTTTGCGCTGGCGGTCCTGGAACGCTGGGAATCGATCGCCACCGACCAGATCATCGGCAGCATCGCCCTGGCCGCGACGGATGCGCCGGCGCGCTTGCGCCTGTTGCTGGTCAACGTGGGGCAGCTCGATGTGGGCTTGTACGACGCCATCAACACGCTCGGCGCGCAAGACCCGGGCGCAGCCCAGGTGTTGCGTCGGGTGCATGAACGGCGCGTCGCCTTCGTGGCGAGCCTGCTGGTGGAAGCCGGTTTTGACGCGCCCGAGGCGGGCACGCGGGCGCAGCTGATCTACGCGTGGGCGATGGGCGAATTGCTGACGCGCGAAGCGGGCCGGAACGCCTTTTCCGCCGCCCAGATCGATGCCGTCGAACGCCTGTTGATGCAGCGGTAAAGCGCAGGCGCGCCGCGCCTTGCCCCGCCCGGCGGCGCGGCAAAGCGACACCTCGGCCGTTGGCTGGCCGATTTGATAATACGCATGCGGGCGCTCAGCCCGCATGCGCTCAGACCTGCGGCTTGGCCGGGGTCTGCTGTTCTTCGAGCGCGGCCACGCGCAGTTCCAGTGCTTCAAGCTTGGCGCGGGTCTTGGCCAGTACTTGCGCCTGGATATCGAATTCCTCGCGCGTGACCAGGTCGAGCTTGGAAAAGCCCTGGGTCATCATGCTCTTGACGTTCTTCTCGATATCCTTGGCAGGCGAACTTTCGATGGCCTGGTTGATCTTGCCCTGCAAGTCGTTGAAAAAACTGTTCATATCCATCGCAATCCTCGTGAAATCGGTAGCGCACCGCAGCGGTGCGGCAGGTGGGCCAGTTTGGTGCATGTATGCCGGCCGCGACCGGAATCGCGGAAATTTTACTGTTTATTAACAGCAAGTTGGGGACGCCAGGCGCAAATACAAGTTGCGTCCGGGCGTCAGCGGAGCTGGCACGAGTTCTGCTAATGGGTAGATAAGCAGTGTGCATGCTCCAGGCTTCATTTTAAACCCCAACCGCCGTCTCTGTTAAAAAACCATAAGGGAACCGCCATGAACAAGCTGTGTACTCCGTTGTCTCTCGCCGCCGTGCTGACCCTGGCGCTGGCAACCCTGGGAGCCCCGCTGGCCCAGGCTGCCGACGAGCCCGTGCCCGACAATGTGGTGAGCTTCAACGCCGCCGTGACCAGCGATTACCGCTATCGCGGCCTGTCGCAAAGCCGCATGAAGCCGGCGGTGCAGGGCGGCGCCGACTACACCCACAACCCGAGCGGCGCGTATGCCGGCGTGTGGGCGTCGACCATCAAGTGGACCAGCGACCTGGGCGGTGACGGCGATGTCGAAATCGACCTGTACGGCGGCAAGAAAGGCGAGATCGCCAAAGGCATCAGCTACGACGTTGGCGGCCTGTACTACGGCTTCCCTTCCAACGGACTGCATCCGAACGCCAACACCTTCGAGCTGTACGGCCAGGTCGGCATGGGGCCGGCCTATATCAAATACTCGCACGCGACGACCAACCTGTTCGGCACCACCGACAGCAAGGGCAGCGGCTACCTGGACCTGGGCGTCAACCTCGAGCTGGCCACCGGCCTGGTGCTCAACCTGCACCTCGGCCGCCAGCGCGTGGCCCACAACGACGCCCTGAGCTACAACGACGCCAAGATCGGCCTGACCAAGGACTTCGGATTCGCCTCGGTCGCGCTGGCCGTCATCAGCGCCAACACCGACCTGTATGTCAGCCCGGTCAACGGCAAGGACCTGGGCCGTTCGCGCGCCGTGCTGACCGTGTCCAAAACTTTCTAAGAGGCCAGCCATGAAAATGATCACCGCCATTATCAAACCCTTCAAGCTGGACGAAGTGCGCGAAGCGCTCTCGGCCATCAATGTGCAAGGGATTACCGTTACCGAGGTCAAGGGCTTCGGGCGCCAGAAAGGCCACACCGAGCTGTATCGGGGCGCCGAGTACGTGGTCGACTTCCTGCCCAAGACCAAGATCGAGGCGGCCGTCGACGACGCCATCGTCGAACAAGCCATCGAAGCCATCGAACGCGCCGCGCGCACGGGTAAGATTGGCGACGGCAAGATTTTTGTCTATAACCTGGAACAGGTCGTGCGTATCCGGACCGGCGAAACCGGCAACGAAGCACTTTAAGCTTAGGGGAATACTGATGAATAAAACGATAACAAAATGGCTGGCCGGACTGGCCGTGCTGTGCGCCATCGGCGGCGTATTGCCGGCCTCGGCCCAGGATGCGCCCAAGCCTGACACCACGGCGGCCGTGGTCACGCCGGTCGAAGCGCCGGCCACCGCCATTGTCACGCCGGCCGCCGCCAGCGCCAGCGTCGCCGCGCCCGCCGCCGCGCCGGCCCCGGTGCCGCACAAAGGCGACACCACCTGGATGTTCATCGCCACCGTGCTGGTGATCCTGATGACGATTCCCGGGCTGGCCCTGTTTTACGGCGGCCTGGTGCGCACCAAGAACATGCTGTCGGTGCTGATGCAGGTGTTCGTGGTGTTTGCCCTGATCATCGTGCTGTGGTGCATCTACGGCTATTCGGTCGCCTTCACGCCGGGTAACGCCGTCATCGGCGGCTTCGACCGCGCTTTGCTGAACGGCATCTGGGACCCGGCCAAGGGTGCCTTTGCCTACGCCGCCACCTTCAGCAAGGGCGTGGTCATTCCCGAGTTCATCTATGTCGCTTTCCAGGGCACGTTCGCCGCGATTACCTGCTGCCTGATCGTGGGCGCCTTTGCCGAACGCATCAAGTTTGCCGCCTTGCTCGCCTTCATGGTGCTGTGGTTCACCTTCGGCTACCTGCCGGTCGCCCACATGGTCTGGTTCTGGACCGGCCCGGACGCCATCACCGACGCCGCCACCCTGGCCAGCGAAACCGCCAAAGCCGGCTGGCTGTTCCAAAAAGGTGCGCTCGATTTCGCCGGCGGCACCGTGGTGCACATCAACGCGGCAGTGGCCGGCCTGATGGGCGCGATCCTGATCGGCAAGCGCGTCGGCTACGGCCGCGAAGCCATGGCCCCGCATTCGCTGACCATGACCATGATCGGCGCCTCGCTGTTGTGGGTGGGCTGGTTCGGCTTTAACGCCGGCTCGGCGCTGGAAGCGGGCGACATCGCCGCGCTGGCCTTCATCAACACCCTGCTGGCCACCGCCTGCGCCACCCTGTCGTGGGTGTTCGGCGAATGGGTCACCAAGGGCAAGCCATCGATGCTGGGCGCCGCCTCCGGCGCGGTCGCCGGCCTGGTGGCGATCACCCCGGCGGCCGGCTTCGTCGGTCCGATGGGCGGCTTGGTCATTGGTTTGCTGGCTGGTATTATCTGCCTGTGGGGAGTGAACGGCCTCAAGCGCCTGATCGGCGCCGACGACTCGCTCGACGTGTTCGGCGTGCACGGCGTGGGCGGTATCCTCGGTGCGCTGCTGACCGGCGTGTTCGCCGCGCCATCGCTGGGCGGCCAGGGCATTTTCGACTACGTTGCCAACAAGGCATCGGCGGATTACTCGATCGGCGGCCAGGTGCTCACGCAGCTGACCGCGGTCGGCACCACGATCCTGTGGTCGGCGGTGGTGTCCTTCATTGCCTACAAACTGGTGGACCTGGTGATCGGTCTGCGCGTACCGGAAGAAGAAGAACGGGAAGGGCTCGACATCACGAGCCATGGCGAATCGGCCTACCATTCCTGATTCATTTTGTTGCCCCGGCCCGCGCAAGCGGGTCGATCCAGGCGCCCCGCGGGGCGCCTTTTTGCTTCATGGGCTCTGCCGGGACTTTAAAAAGCCGGTTCCGCCCCGATTTGAGCAGTTCAACATTTTCAGCAAGCAGCCTTTAAGGACGTCTCATTCATGGTTCCCCACCTCGTCACGGCCCTGACTGGCCCGCTGCTCGATCTCGAAAAGAAAATTCTGGCGGCAACGCCCGCCATTGAGCGCTGGTTCCGCATGGAGTGGCAGGAGCACACGCCGCCGTTCTATTGCTCGGTCGACTTGCGTAACGCCGGCTACAAGCTGGCCCCGGTCGATACCAACCTGTTCCCTGGCGGTTTCAATAATCTTGCCACCGAGATGCTGCCGCTGGCGGTGCAGGCCGCCATGGCCGCGATCGACAAATATTGCCCGGATGCCCGCAACCTGTTGCTGGTGCCGGAAGGGCACACGCGCAATCCGCATTACCTGCAGAACGTGGCGCGCCTGATGCAGATTTTCCGCCAGACCGGCCTGCATGTGCGGCTGGGTTCCTTGTCGCCCGAGATCACCCAGCCGACCCCGCTGGCGCTGCCGGACGGGAACATGCTGGTGGTCGAGCCGCTGGTGCGGTCCGCCAACGGGCGCCGCGTGGGCCTGAAGGATTTCGATCCGTGCACCATTTTGCTCAATAACGACCTGTCGGCCGGCATTCCATCGATTCTGGAAAATATCCACGAGCAATCGCTGCTGCCGCCGCTGCACGCGGGCTGGGCGCTGCGGCGCAAGAGCAACCACCTGGCCGCCTACGACGAAGTGGCCAAGAAGTTCGGCAAGCTGATCGATGTCGATCCGTGGATGGTCAACCCTTTTCACAGCAAATGCGGCGCGATCAATTTCGACGAAGACCAGGGCGTGGAATGCCTGGCCGACAATGTGACCATGCTGCTGGCCAAGATCCGCAAGAAGTACAAGGAATACGGCATCAAGGAGCAAAAGCCGTTCGTGATCCTGAAACCGGACGCCGGCACCTATGGCATGGGTATTTTGACGATCAAGGATGCCAGCGAGGTGCGCGAACTGACGCGCGCGCAGCGCCAGAAGATGTCGGTCATCAAGGATGGCGTGGAAATCAGCGACGTCATCATCCAGGAAGGCGTGCCGACCTTCGAGAACATCAAGGATGCGGTGGCCGAGCCGGTGGTGTACATGATCGACCGCTATGTGGTGGGCGGCTTCTACCGGATTCACGCCGAGCGCGGGATCGACCAGAACCTGAACGCGCCCGGTTCGCAGTACGTGCCGCTGGCGTTTGCCCAGCAGCATGCGGTGCCGGACCTGAAAGCCAAGCCGGGCACGGCGGCGCCGAACCGCTTCTATGTGTATGGCGTGGTGGCAAGGCTGGGGCTGATTGCGGCCTCGCTCGAGATGGAACGGACCGATCCGAATCCAGAGGTGTATTGACGCGCTGGCAGGCGGGCGATATTTGCGGGTCGCCGGCCCGTGCATCCGCTGTCGATATTGCCGATTTTCGTACGCAAGCAACGCTTCCTGCAGCCTGCATTCGGGAAAATCATATGATGTAGGTGCTGCCGCGCTGGAAAATCAAGTCATCCACATCGATTTTGATCGACCAGTTGTCGCCACGCTGAGTCAACATCGCTATCCCGTTTTCTTCGATCAGATCGACGGGGGCAAAATCGGCATGCCACCAGTTTTCTATATGTACATATTTTCCACCGTAGCCTGACAAGTGGAGAACAATGACATTGTAGTCCGTTCCCCACGTCCCCCACTTTTCAGTCTCCACAGCAGGTTTTTGCTGGGTATGGATACCCAGTTCCATTCGTCCTACCGAAAAACTTAATTGCCCCAACAGAACATCTCCGCGCAAACCTTCCGGAAACAACTTATTCAGAAACAGATTTCTGCTAATTAAATCAATGACATTCATGTTCTTTCCTTGATAACGATGGCGGCCAGGCGTGGCCCGGACACTAGCACGGAAACGGCTGGCCGCCGCTCAGCGCTACGCCGATTCCTCGTGCCGGGCAGGTGCCTGTCGCCCCGGCCTGGCGGGCCGCCGGCCGCTGCCACTCGCTCATCCGGCCCCATCCAAGCCAACATTGGCGTTTCCGGCTAAAATCAGTCATTACCCTCAATGGAATCGCCCATGAAAATCGCTTTCCTCGCCGATCCGCTGTCCAGCTTCAAGACGTACAAGGATTCGACCTTCGCCATGATGCGCGAAGCGGCCCGGCGCGGCCACGCGGTCTACGCCTTCGAGCAGCGCGACATGGCCCTGGAAGAAGGCGTGGTCAGCGCCGACATCGCGCAGATCACCCTGACCGGCGAGGCCGACGATTGGTACCGCGCCGCGCCGAAAACCGCGATGCGCCTGTCCGAGTTCGACGCCGTGATCCAGCGCAAGGACCCGCCGTTCGACATGGAGTACGTGTACGGCACCTATCTGCTCGAACTGGCGGAAAAGCAGGGCGCGCGCATCTTCAACAAGCCGTCCGCGATCCGCGACCATAACGAAAAGCTGGCGATCGCCCAGTTCACCGAATTCACCTCGCCCACCCTGGTCACCTCGGACGCGGCGCGCCTGCGCGCCTTCCACGCCAAGCATGGCGACGTGATCTTCAAGCCGCTCGACGGCATGGGCGGCGCCGGCATCTTCCGCATCGGCGCCGACGGCATGAACCTCGGCTCGGTGATCGAAACGCTGACCCTCAATGGCGCCCAGACCATCATGGCGCAGCGCTACATCCCCGAGATCGTCAAGGGCGACAAGCGCATTCTCGTCATCGACGGCAAGCCGGTGCCGTTCGCGCTGGCGCGCATCCCGCAGGGGAGCGAAATTCGCGGCAACCTGGCCGCCGGCGGCATCGGCGTGGCCCAGCCCCTGACCGCGCACGACCTGCACATCGCCGAGAGCCTCGGCCCGGTGCTGGCCGAGCGCGGCCTGTTACTGGTAGGATTGGATGTGATCGGCGAGTGCCTCACCGAAGTCAACGTCACCAGCCCGACCTGCTTCCAGGAGATCTTCGACCAGGCCGGCTTCGACGTGGCGGCGATGTTCATCGACGCCGTCGAGCGGCGCAGCCAGGGAAAGTAAGGCAAACATATTATGGTAGGTATTCTGTTGATGACCCATGCACCGCTCGGCCAGGCTTTCGTGGCCGCGGTGGCGCACGTGTTCCGTGGTCCCACCGAGCATTTCGAGGCGATCGACGTCAGCGCCGACCAGGACCTGGCCGAGGTCAACGAGCTGGCGCGCGAAGCGATCTGCCGCCTCGACGACGGCAGCGGCGTGCTGGTGATCACCGATATCAAGGGCGGCACGCCGGCCAACTGCTGCAATTGCCTCGCTGACGCCGGGCATGTGGAAGTCATCGCCGGCATCAGCCTGCCGATGCTGCTGCGCGCGATTACCTACCGGCGCGACACGCTCGACGTGGTGGTCGAGATGGCGCTGGCGGGCGCGCAAAGCGGGGCGGTGCGGGTCGATAACCGTATCAGGGTAGGACCGACGTAAAAAGCTGTGGGTGGTGGCTGCGGCCACCGGTATGCGATCCGTGTGAAGAGACGACAAAAAAATGATTCAACAAGATCTTGAAATTATCAACAAGCTGGGTTTGCATGCGCGCGCCTCCGCCAAATTCACGCAGCTGGCGGCGAAGTTTTCGAGCGACGTCTGGCTGACCCGCAACGCGCGCCGCATCAACGCCAAGTCGATCATGGGCGTGATGATGCTGGCTGCCGGCAAGGGCGCCAAGGTCACCCTGGAAGCCGATGGCGCCGATGAAAAGGAATGTGTCGAGGCGCTCACCGCGCTGATCAACGATAAATTCGGCGAAGGCGAGTAATGCCGGTCGGGCGCACCTCTACCGGCATGTCCATGGCATCGTTCACGCTGCACGGCATTCCCGTCTCGCGCGGCATCTCGATCGGCCGCGCGCACCTGCTCACGCCCGCCGCGCTCGACGTCAAGCACTACCTGGTGCCGGAAGAACAGCTCGAAGCGGAGGTCAAGCGCCTGCAGGACGCGCTGGCGGAAGTGCATCGCGGCCTGCAGGCGCTGTGGACCGACCTGCCCAAGGATGCGCCGACGGAGCTGGGCGCCTTCATCGACGTGCACGCGCTGATTTTGTCGGACCCGATGATTTCGGAAGCGCCGCTCGACATCATCCGCACGCGCCACTACAACGCCGAGTGGGCGCTGGTGACGCAGATCGACGAATTGTCGGCCCAGTTCGACGAAATCGAAGACCCGTACCTGCGCGAGCGCAAGGCCGATATCCAGCAGGTGGCCGAGCGCGTGCTCAAGGTCCTGATGGGCACCGCCCAACTGGCGCCGCCGCCCGTGACGGACGATCAATTCCAGCCGCAGATGATCGTCGTCGCGCACGATATTTCGCCGGCCGACATGCTGCAGTTCCGCGACCGCTCGTTCATCGGTTTCGTCACCGACGTGGGCGGGCAGAACTCGCACACGGCGATCGTGGCGCGCAGCCTCGATATTCCGGCGGCGGTCGGCATGTCGCAGGCGTCGCAACTGATCGAACAGGACGACTGGGTCATCATCGACGGTGACGCCGGCGTGGTGATCTGCAATCCGAGCACCCTGGTGCTGGAGCAGTACCGCGCGCGCCAGGCGGCCATGCTCAAGGCGCGCAAGAAGCTCTCGAAGCTCAAGAAAACCCCGGCCATCACGCGCGACGGCACCGTCATCACCTTGCTGGCCAACATCGAGCTGCCGGACGACTGTCCGCACGCGCTCGAGTGCGGGGCCGAAGGCGTGGGCCTGTTCCGCTCCGAGTTCCTGTTCATGGGCCGCAGCGGGCAAGCGCACAAGATTCCGAGCGAGGACGAACAGTTCGAGCAGTACCGCAAGGCGGTCGTGGCGATGAAGGGGCGGCCGGTCACGATCCGCACGCTCGACATCGGCGCCGACAAGCCGCTCGACCAGACCGAGCATACCGCGCTCAATCCGGCGCTGGGGCTGCGCGCGATCCGCTATTGCCTGGCCGAGCCGCAGCTGTTCCTGACGCAGCTGCGCGCGATCTTGCGCGCCTCCGCGTTCGGCAAGGTGCGCCTGCTGATCCCGATGCTGTCGCACGTGTTCGAGATCGACCAGTGCCTGGCGATGGTGGAGCAGGCCAAGGCGCAGCTGCGCGAGGCGGGGCAAAAGTACGATGTGGGGATCGACGTCGGCGCCATGATCGAGATTCCGGCGGCCGCGCTGGCGCTGCCGATGTTCGTCAAGCGCATGAACTTTTTGTCGATCGGGACCAACGACCTGATTCAGTACACCCTGGCGATCGACCGCGTCGATTATGAAGTGGCGCACTTGTACGACCCGCTGCATCCGGCGATCTTGCAGTTGATCGCGATGACCATCATGGCGGGGAAGAAGGCGGGAATCGATGTGGCGGTATGCGGCGAGATGGCCGGGGACGTGAAGTTGACGCGCCTGTTGCTGGGCATGGGACTGCGCGAATTCTCGATGCATCCGGCGCAGCTGTTGTCGGTGAAGCAGGAAATTCTCAATTGCGACCTGAGCACCATCACCCCGCAAACGCGCAAGATCTTACGCACCACCGAGCCGCACGCGATTGTGGAGGCGGTGCAGCAGTTGCAGGTGATTTGACCACAGGTAGTTCCGCTCTCCTGTCGTTCTCCGCCCCAGTCGCGTCGTTCCCGCGAAGGCGGGAACCCAAGTTTTCTCCGGTAATCGACGATGCCTTGGGTTCCCGCCTTCGCGGGAACGACGGTTTTTAGTTTAGCGGTTTTATCATTTTTTCGAATCTCATGTCATCCATTGGAATAGTCTCCCCGCAAGCGATGCGCTTTGCCGAACCGCTGCGGTTGCAGGGCGGTGGCGCCCTGGCCGAGTACACCCTGGTGTACGAAACCTACGGCACCCTCAACGCGGACAAGTCGAACGCGGTGCTGGTCTGCCACGCCCTGAACGCCTCTCACCATGTGGCCGGCACCTACGAGGGCGATCCGAAAAGCACCGGCTGGTGGAACACGATGGTCGGTCCCGGCAAGCCGCTCGACACCGACCGCTTCTTCGTCATCGGCGTGAACAACCTCGGTTCCTGCTTCGGCTCCACCGGCCCGATGCACCTCAATCCCGCCACCAATAAACCCTACGGCGCCGCCTTCCCCGTGGTGACGGTGGAAGACTGGGTCGCCGCGCAGGCGCGCCTGGCCGACGCCCTCGGCATCGCGCAGTTCGCCGCCGTCATGGGCGGCTCGCTGGGCGGCATGCAGGCGCTCGCGTGGAGCATCATGTTCCCCGACCGCCTGCGCCACTGCGTCGTCATCGCCTCCACGCCCAAGCTGTCGGCGCAAAACATCGCCTTCAACGACGTGGCGCGCCAGGCGATCCTGTCGGACCCGGATTACCATGGCGGCGACTTCTACGCGCACGGCGTGGTGCCGAAAAACGGCCTGCGCGTGGCGCGCATGGTCGGTCACATCACCTACCTGTCGAACGACGACATGGCCGAAAAATTCGGCCGCAAGTTGCGTAACGCCGCCGAAAACAACGACTACAAATTCGACTTCGGCATCGACTTCGAAATCGAATCGTACCTGCGCTACCAGGGCGACAAGTTCTCGGAGTACTTTGACGCCAATACCTACCTCTTGATCACCAAGGCGCTCGACTACTTCGATCCGGCGCGCGAGTTCGGCGGCTCTCTTACACGCGCGCTGGCTGGCACCAAGGCCGAGTTTTTCGTCGCCTCGTTCAGCACCGACTGGCGCTTTTCGCCCGAGCGCTCGCGCGAGATCGTCGAGGCGCTGGTATGCAACCGGCGCCGCGTGACCTACGCCGAAATCGACGCCCCCCACGGCCACGACGCCTTCCTGCTCGAGGACGAGCGTTACATGAACATGGTGCGCGCTTACTATCAGCGCATCTGGGAAGCCATGCCGGTGAAAGGGCAAGCATGAATTTTCAAGACCTCTCCAGCCTGCGCCCCGACCTGGCGTTCATCGCGCATTGGGTGCCGGAGCAGTCGCACGTGCTCGACGTGGGCTGCGGCGACGGCGCCATGCTGCGCTATCTCCAGAGCGGCAAGGGCTGCACCGGCTACGGCATCGAAATCGCCGACGACTCGCTGCTGGCCAGCGCGCGGCGCGGCATCAACGTGATCCAGCAGGACATGGAAAAAGGCCTCGGCCTGTTTTCCGATAATTCCTTCGACACGGTCCTGTGCCTGTCATCCTTGCAGATGATGCAGAACGTCGAGGCGCTGCTGCGCGATATCGTGCGGGTCGGCGCCGAAGCGATCGTCTCGTTCCCCAACTTTGCCTACTGGCCGCACCGCATGGCGCTGCTCAAGGGCCGCATGCCGGTCTCCAAGTCGCTGCCGTACCAGTGGTACGACACGCCCAACGTGCGCTGCGCAACCATTTACGATTTCGAGGAACTGGCGGACGAATGCGGCCTCGAAGTGCTGGAGCGGGTCGCGCTGGCCGATGGCAAGCCGGTCTCCTTCCTGCCCAACCTGCGCGGCAGCCTGGCGGTGTTCCGGCTACGCAAGAAAGCGCGTCCGGCGGCATAAGATCACGCAGGCAAACCGGTGCGCGCTTATCGTGTGCGCATCAACGCCGGTTTCCTGCGATGATGTTGTTATCAAATACACAGCATAGAAACGACACATGAAACAGATCAGACCAATATTGCTGGCTGTGGCACTCGCCTGTTCGACCCTGGCTAGCGCCCAGCCCTTGCCGATGCCGATCAAGACCGAGGCGAAGGGCAAGTCCGGGGCGGCGGTGCAGGACGGCATCCAGGTGCGGCCGATGCCGCGCTACCGCGTGCTGGCCTCGGCCGAGCGCATGGATGAAGAAGCGGCGCAGCAATACACGCAACTGATGGGCCAGGCCCAGCAGAAGGGCGCGCTGGTGCCCGACAACCATCCCGAGGTGATCCGCCTGCGCGCCATCGCCAAGCGCATTATTCCGCACGCCGCGCGCTGGAATCCGGAAGCGGCCAAGTGGAACTGGCAGGTGAATCTGCTTTCCTCCGATCAGGTGAACGCGTTTTGCATGCCGGGCGGGCGCATCGCGTTTTTCAGCGGCATCTTGACCAAGCTGAAGCTGACCGACGATGAGGTGGCGGCCATCATGGGCCACGAAATTTCGCACGCACTGCGCGAACACGGGCGCGGGCAAACGGTCAAGTCGACCGCGACCAATGTCGGTGCGCGCCTGGGCGGCGCCATCGTCGCGCAAGTGTTCGGCTTGGACCCTGCCACCACCGACACCGTGGCCCAGTACGGCGCGCAGTTCGCCTCGCTCAAATTCTCGCGCGACGATGAACGCGAAGCCGACCTGATCGGCCTGGACCTGGCCGCGCGCGCCGGTTTCGACCCGCGCGCCGGCATTATCCTGTGGCAAAAAATGGCAGAGCAAAACAATGGCGCGCCGCCGGCCTGGCTCTCGACCCACCCGGGCGGCAAGGAACGCATCCGCCAGATGCAGGCGCACATGGGCGTGCTGCTGCCGCTGTACGCGCGCAGCCAGAACACCACGGTCGGGCAACTGCCGCCGTACCGCAGCAACGCGACCGACTAAATGGGACGCCAGGCCGACGCCAACGCGCACGTTCCGCTGCCCATCCGCGATGGCGTCGCGCCCAGTTATTTGTGGCTCGACGACAACCCAACTGGCGGCGCGCTGGCTTTCCTGACGGGTCATTTTCCCGATGTGGGCGAGGCGACCTGGCGCGACCGCATGGCGCGCGGCGAAGTGGTCGATGGCGGCGGCGCCGTGCTCGGCCCCGACTGCGTGCTCAAGCGCGGCATGCGCATCTGGTATTACCGCGAGCTCGAGGCCGAGACGCCGATTCCTTTCGAGGAACAGATCCTGTTTCGCGACGCGCATTTGCTGGTGGTCGACAAGCCGCATTTCTTGCCGATGACACCCGGTGGGCGCTTCCTGCACGAAACTTTGCTGGTGCGGCTGAAGAACAAGACAGGGCTGACGCAGCTCACGCCCATCCACAGGCTGGACCGCGAAACGGCCGGGGTGGTGATTTTTTCGCACCAGGAAGCTACCCGTGGCGCTTACCAGTCGCTGTTCCAGAAGCGCAGCGTGCACAAGGAGTACGAAGCGCTGGCCACGCCTTTGCCGGCGCTCAATTTTCCACTGGTTCACCGTAGCCGCATGGTCGAGGGAAATCCATTTTTCCGCATGCAAGAGGTGGCGGGCGAGCCGAATTCGGAGAGCGTGGTCGATGTCATCAAGCCGCACGGTGACGCCATGCTGTACCGCTTGCAGCCGCATACGGGCCGCAAGCACCAGTTGCGGGTGCACATGGCCGCCCTGGGCGCGCCGATCCTGAACGACGCGTTTTATCCCGAGGCGCTGCCGTGCAAGGGCGATGACTTCGCCAACCCGCTCAAGCTGCTGGCGCGCGCAATCGGCTTCGACGACCCCTTGACCGGGCAGCCGCGCCGCTTCGAGAGCCAGCGCGTCCTGTAGCGCCTTGGCGTGCCTTTCTCAGAGGCGGTAATCGATGATCAGCGGTGCGTGATCCGAAAAGCGCTCATCCTTGTAGATAGACACTTCCCTGGCCTGCGCCGCGATGCCGGGCGTTGCCACGTGATAATCGATACGCCAGCCGACGTTCTTGGCGTACGCCTGGCCGCGGTTGCTCCACCAGGTGTATTGCTCGGGCCGCTTGTCAATGCCGCGATGCACGTCGACGAAGCCGACTTCATCGAAAACCTTCGTCAGCCAGGCGCGCTCTTCCGGCAGGAAGCCGGAATTCTTCTTGTTGCCTTTGAAGTTTTTCAGGTCGATCTCGTGGTGGGCGATATTCCAGTCGCCGCAGATGACCACCTCGCGGCCCTCGGCGCGCAGTTCAAGCAGGTGCGGCAGGAACAATTCCATGAAGCGGAACTTGGCCTCCTGGCGTTCTGGCGAGGAAGAGCCGGACGGGCAGTAGACCGAAATGATGGTCAGGTTGCCAAAATCGGCGCGTACGTAGCGGCCTTCGGCATCGAATTCCGGGCTGCCGAAGCCGATCCGCACGGCGTCCGGCGCAACCCGGCTGTAGATGCCGGTGCCCGAGTAGCCTTTTTTCTCGGCGTAATGGAAATGGCCGTGGTAGCCGCCCGGCGTCAGGAATTCCTCTGTCATGTCGGGCAACTGCGCCTTGAGCTCCTGGACGCAGACGAAATCGGCGGTCTGGTTCGCCATCCAGTTGAAAAAGCCCTTCTTGTGAGCGGAGCGGATCCCGTTCAGGTTCGCGGAAATAATTTTTGGCATGGTTCCAGGGGGTGAGGAGGGTGGCGTAAAATAGTGCCACTTTTCTATATGAACAAATGAGGTCGTCGTGAATAATTTGCGCCAACAGTTTATCGCGTTTTCAGTGTCGGCGGGCGTGTTGCGCTTCGGCGAGTTCACCACCAAGGCGGGCCGCCAGTCGCCGTATTTCTTTAATGCCGGCCTGTTCCATGACGGCGCCACCCTGGCCCAGCTGGCGCAGTTTTACGCGCAAACCCTGATCGACTCAGGCATCGAATTCGACATGCTGTTCGGGCCGGCCTACAAGGGCATCACCCTGGCGTCGGCCACGGCGGTGGCGCTGGCCGGCAAGGGACACAACACCTCGTTCGCCTACAACCGCAAGGAAGCCAAGGACCATGGCGAGGGCGGCACCATCGTCGGCGCCAAGCTGGCGGGCAAGGTCGTCATTATTGACGACGTGATCTCGGCCGGCACCTCGGTGCGCGAATCGGTCGACATGATCCGCGCCGCCGGCGCCGAGCCGTGCGCCGTGCTGATCGCGCTCGACCGCATGGAGCGCTCGGGCACGGATGGCGCATTGTCCCCGAGTTCGGCGGTGCAGCAGGTCAGCCAGGAGTTCAATATTCCGGTCGTGTCGATCGGGAACCTGGAAGACTTGTTCACCTACCTGAACGCGGCCGGGGCCGATCCGGAGATGGCGCAGTACAAGGATGCGGTGTCGGCGTACCGGACCCGCTACGGGGTGTAAGGCAGAGGGCGCCACGCGGCGCCCTCTGCACGCTCGTCTTAGTTAAGCTGGCCGGTGGCATGCTCGTGTTCGGGTAATGACGTTTCGGCTGTGCGCCTTTTGCAGGTAAAAATATAGCCGCGGTCGAATTCCTTGTCGAAATAGCGGCTGTATTTCATTTTTACCATGCTGTGCTCGACATCGAAGTCGTCCAGAAGGTCATCGAGCTCTTCGTCGTCGGTATCGATGATGTTGACGTGTGCAATCATGACGCGCTCCGCGCTGTCGCAGACAGCATAGTATTTGTCGACGATATAGCTGATTACGTCAAATGTGGCACATCGATCCATCCAGGGCGCGGAAGCGGCCAATTCCCATGCGTTGTCTCCCCAGGCTAGAAGCATGGCGAAGAAAGTCAGGTCTCCTTTTTCCTGCGAAATTTCGCGTTCAATCACCGCCAGCTTGTTCAATAGAACCTTCAAATCTTCTTTCATATATTCCTCACAAGAAACGATGCTGATGCCAGCCTGGCGCGCGCATCTCTTTCAGGCATCGTTCCTGCCTGTCGATATCGTTCTTCAGGTGACCATTCATACACATTCGACCAATGGGAGCCAAGTTTGTTCCGGACTTTTTCTTGAAGGCCCGTCAGGTCGAGCAGTTTTTCAAGGTCGTGCATACGAAGCGATGGAAAGCGTTCAAACTCTTTACGCGACTCGGGATATCCGGCCCAACACAGGTTGACGCAAATCCGCGCCTTGAGGATCATCTCGACGGCGTAGCCGCTGAGATATGCCGATCCGTCGAATTGCCGCGCGATCAACAAAGCGGTGGCCTCGTGCAGGCGCGTGCGGGCAAGTTTTTCAAGGTCGGCGATGGTGAGCATGATGGGTAGTCGGTCGGATTCACACCACTCAGTCTGACGCCGAAAACAAACGCTTGTTTGCGCGCCCTCAATCGCGTTCAGCTCTGCGGTAAATCCTGCGCAATGCCGGCCGCGCCCGCCAGTGCCTGCTCGCGGCAGAGGCGGTCCACCGTTTTCAGCAATACCGGCATGCGATGCGGTCCGTGCATGGCCGCGATGTGTTGCCTGGCCTCGGCCAGCTCCAGCCCGATGCAGGTGATGAACAGCGCCTTGACGCTGTCGCCGCGCAGCAGTCTGTAGTCGTCGCCGATGCCGGCATACGCTGTCTTCGCCACGCCGATGACCCTGGCTTTGCCGCCCAGCGCATCGTACAGATGCTTGCCCAGTCCGGCCTGGGAATGCCCGTCGAGGAACACGAAGCCGTCGATGACGATGGTCTCGGGAAGCTGGTCGAGTTCATCGAGCAGGGCGAGGATGCAGGGCAATTCGCGTTTGTAGAATTCGCCAGGAACATATTCACCGACACCAGGCTGCTTCTTGCTGACCGCCGCTACCGGCGCTGCGTCATCCCAGCGCTCGAACAGCAACCCTGCGGCATAGCCACAGTCGTCGTCATATTGCACGTCCACGGCAAGGATCATCTGTCGGTCATCCCGGATTGTCCTGCACTTCGCGCAGCGATGTATCGAGCCACAATTCATACCACGCCAGGAAGGTGATGCGTCCCGTCTGACCGAATGAAGTGTCCGGATGGATGCCGCCATCGCAGCAACGGTCATCCATCCAGATGTGGCCGTACTCTTCGCCCGCCACGACCAGGCACACATCGTCGCCGCAGCCGAAATCGCAGATCGTCAGCAGCCCGCAGCGCCACTTGTCATCGCTGTACACGGCTTCCCACCGCATGTAGGCGTCCTTGTCGCCTGGATCGCCCTCGTAGCACATGTTCCATGCGCCGCTCATCTGAAACGCTGTCGACAACTGGCCGGCGCGGTCGCTGCTTTTAAGTGGCAACATGCCGTAATACGGCCCCGCGCCGCCATCGCCGACGTGCAGCAGGTACTGGCGGTACTCGTCCGGCAACACGATGCCGTGCTGGCGCTCGAACGCGCTGACCTGGGCCGCTGTCTTGACCGGGTCCAGCAGGTACTTGTGGGTGGAGGCGCCAAACAGGGCCAGCTGCGGATCGGCCAGCCTGAGCGCCTGGAGCTTGGCCTGGATGCGTTCGATGGACGGATGGATGGTCATGACCGGGAAGGGGAGTGCGGGAACAACGCCATCCCCACGCACTGGCGGAGATGGCGCCATGCTGCTTACGCTGCCAGCTTTTTCTTGAGCAACTCGGTCAGCTCAGCCGGGTTGGCCTTGCCTTTGGATGCCTTCATGGCCTGGCCGATCAGCGCGTTGATGGCCGCTTCCTTGCCGGCGCGGTATTGCTCGACCGATTTGGCGTTGGCCGCCAGCACGTCATCGACGATTTTCTCCAGCGCGCCGCTGTCGGAGATGGTCACCAGGTCTTTTTCCTTGATGACCACATCGGCGATGTGCTCGTCGTTCGACCTGGCTTCCCACATGCCCGCGAACACTTCCTTGGCACTCTTGTTGGAAATCGTGCCGTCGGCGATGCGCTTGATCATCACGGCCAGTTGCGACGCTTCCACCGGCGAATCGGCGATCTCGACGTTTTCGCGGTTCAGGGTCGAGGCCACGTCGCCCATCAGCCAGTTGGCTACGGTCTTGGCTTGCTCTTTCCCGGTCTTGGCGACCACGGCTTCGAAGTACGAGGCCATTTGTTTCGACGAGGTCAGGAACAGGCTGTCGTATTCCGGCAAGCTGTAGTCGCCGGCGAAACGCGCGCGCATCGCGGCCGGCAATTCCGGCATGTCGGCCTTGACGCGGGCGATCCATTCGTCCGAAATGAGCAGCGGCGGCAAGTCTGGATCGGGGAAGTAGCGGTAATCCTGGGCGTCTTCCTTCAAACGCATCACCGTGGTTTTCTTGGCGTCCGGATCCCACAACACGGTTGCTTGCTGCACTTTGCCGCCATCTTCGATCAGCTCGATCTGGCGCCGCACTTCATAAGCGATCGCTTCTTCCATGAAACGGAAGGAGTTCAGGTTCTTGATCTCGCAGCGGGTGCCCAGCGCGGTCGTGCCGGCCTCGCGCACCGACACGTTGACGTCGCAACGGAACGAGCCTTCCTGCATGTTGCCGTCGCACACGCCCAGCCACACGACCAGGGTATGCAGCGCTTTGGCGTACGCTACGGCTTCGGCCGCGCTGCGCATTTCCGGCTCCGACACAATTTCCAGCAGCGGCGTGCCGGCGCGGTTCAGGTCGATGCCGGTCATGCCGGCGTAGTCTTCGTGCAGCGACTTGCCGGCGTCTTCTTCCAGGTGGGCGCGCGTCAGGTTGACAGTCTTGGTCTGGAACTGGCCATCTTTTTCGAAGCCGAAGGTAATCTTGCCGCCGATGACGATCGGATCGGCGAACTGGCTGATCTGGTAACCCTTCGGCAAGTCCGGATAAAAGTAGTTTTTGCGCGCAAACACCGATTCATGCGCGACCTTGGCGTCCACCGCCAGGCCGAAGCGGATCGCGCGTTCGACCGCGCCGCGGTTCATCACCGGCAGCACGCCCGGTAAAGCCAGGTCGACCGGGCTGGCCTGGGTGTTCGGCTCGGCGCCGAACTGAATCGAACTGCCGCTGAAAATCTTGGAGTTGGTCGTGAGCTGCACGTGGTTCTCAAGACCGATGACGACTTCCCATTGCATAGTGTTCTCTTTTCTTGTCAGGTTGCCGGTGCGCACCTGGTGCGCACCCGGCGAAAATCAGATGCCGGCCGGCGCGCGGGTGTGCCAGTCGGTCGCCAGTTGGTACTGGTGGGCAATATTGAGCAGCTTGGCTTCGGCAAAGTAATTGCCGATGATTTGCAGGCCCACCGGGCGCTTGCTGTTCTTTTCGCCCTGGCCGAAGCCGCACGGCACCGACATGCCCGGCAAACCGGCCAGGCTGGTCGACAGGGTAAAAATGTCGGCCAGGTAGTTGGCCACCGGATCGTTGGCCTTGTCGCCCAGGTCCCAGGCCACGGTCGGCGCGACCGGTCCCATGATCACATCGCAGGTATTGCCCAGCGCGGCCTGGAAGTCGTCGGCGATCAGGCGCCGGATCTTCTGGGCTTGCAGGTAGTAGGCGTCGTAGTAGCCGTGGCACAGTACATAGGTGCCGACCAGGATGCGGCGCTGCACTTCCGGGCCGAAACCTTCGGCGCGCGATTTTTTGTACATCTCTTCCAGGCTCTTGTACTCGCTGGCGCGGTGGCCGTAGCGCACGCCATCGAAGCGCGACAGGTTGGACGACGCTTCGGCCGGGGCAATGATGTAGTAAACAGGGATCGAGAGCGACGTTTTCGGCAGCGAAATGTCAACCAGGGTCGCGCCCAGCTTGACAAATTCGTCGAGCGCGGCGCGCACGGCCTGTTCGACGTCGGCCGCCAGGCCTTCGCCGAAGTATTCTTTTGGCAAGCCGATGCGCAAGCCCTTGAGTGGCGCGTTCAGGTCGCGCGTGAAGTCTTCGCGCACATTGCCCTGTTCGGCGGTCAGGCTGGTCGAGTCGCGCGCATCAAAACCGACCATTTCATTGAGCAACATCGCGCAGTCTTCGGCCGTGCGCGCGATCGGGCCGCCCTGGTCGAGCGAGGAGGCGAAGGCGATCATGCCGAAGCGCGATACGCGCCCGTAGGTCGGCTTGATGCCGGTCACGCCGCAAAACGCGGCCGGCTGGCGGATCGAGCCGCCGGTGTCGGTGGCGGTGGCGGCCGGCGCCAGGCGCGCGGCGATCGCCGCGGCCGAGCCGCCCGAGGAGCCGCCCGGCACGGCCAGGGTGTCCCACGGATTCTTGACCGCGCCGAAGGCCGAGTTTTCGTTCGACGAGCCCATCGCGAATTCGTCGCAATTGAGCTTGCCCAGGGTGACCATGCCGGCGTGCCTGAACTTGTCCACGACCGTCGCGTCGAACGGACTGGTGTAGTTGGCCAGCATCTTCGAGCCGGCGGTCGAACGCCAGCCCTTGGTGACGAAAATATCCTTGTGCGCGATCGGGATGCCGGCCAGCGGGCCGGCATTGCCGGACGTCAGCAGCAGATCGGCGGCTTTGGCTTGTTCAAGCGACAAGGCTTCATCGACCTGCAGGAAGGCGTTCAGTTCGCTCGCCTTGGCGCGTTGCAGGAAGTGGGTGGTCAGCTCTGTGGCTGAGATCTGCTTCGCGTGCAGGAGCGCGGACAGCTGTTGAATGGTGTTTGTATGCATGGCGGATGCTCGACTGACGTGATTTCGGGTTGGCTCAAATGGCTCGGTGACGAGGGCGACCTCAGGGGACCTTATTCGATCACTTGCGGCACCAGGTACAGGCCGTCCTGGGTCTTCGGCGCCGGCGCCTGGTAGGCTTCGCGCGCGTTTTCCTCGGTGACGACGTCGTCGCGCAGGCGCAGCGGCAGCTTGCCCAGGATCGCCGCCAGCGGGTGCGAGAGCGGCTCCACGCCGCTGGTGTCGACGTTCTTCATCTGCTCGGCCAGGGCGAAAATACCGTTCAATTCCACCAGGGCGGTTTCGGCGTGGGCCTCGTCCATCTCGAGCTGGGCCAGTTTGGCGATGCGTACTACTTCTGAAAGTGTCAGGGACATGGAATTTGCGCGGCGCGGGCCGCGTTCAAAAAAGTGTGGACAAATAAACTGTGGACGAATAGTGAAGTTTCGATAACAGAGCGCTAAAGCCGATAAAAGCTTCCTAAAGGCCCTGATCTCACAGGGGGAATAGGCGCGCAAAACACCGGTTTTTCAGCGATTAACGCGCAAATTATAAGGTAGAATGGCGGGCTAATGCGTTGTCGGCGCCGAATAGGAGTGGCCGCAGCATCCAAACAGCCGTGCCGGTGCGGGTAGTCAGCGCGCGGCGGCTGTATTTTTCGTAGCGTTTCTCTACTCATTTTAATGCTTACGCGCAGTCCGTTGCGCATCAGGACACTCATGTTTGGTTTTTTACGCAGCTACTTTTCCCGCGATCTGGCCATTGACCTCGGTACGGCGAACACCCTGATTTATGTGCGCGGAGAAGGCATTCTCCTCGACGAACCTTCGGTTGTTGCGATCCGCCAGGAAGGCGGCCCGAACGGCAAAAAGACGATCCAGGCAGTCGGCAAACAGGCAAAGCAAATGCTCGGCAAGGTGCCGGGCAATATCGAGGCGATCCGCCCGATGAAAGACGGCGTGATCGCCGACTTCACCGTCACCGAACAGATGCTCAAGCAGTTCATCCGCATGGTGCACGACTCCAAGGTATTCCGTCCTTCCCCCCGCATCATCATCTGTGTTCCCTGCGGTTCGACCCAGGTCGAACGGCGCGCGATCCGCGAATCGGCGCTCGGCGCCGGCGCCTCCCAGGTGTACCTGATCGAAGAGCCGATGGCCGCGGCCATCGGCGCCGGCCTGCCGGTATCCGAAGCGACCGGCTCGATGGTGGTCGACATTGGCGGTGGCACCACCGAAGTGGGCATCATTTCGCTCGGCGGCATGGTCTACAAGGGCTCGGTGCGGGTCGGCGGCGACAAGTTCGACGAAGCCATCGTCAACTACATCCGCCGCAACTACGGCATGCTGATCGGCGAACAGACGGCCGAAGCGATCAAGAAGTCGATCGGTTCCGCCTTCCCCGGTTCGGAAGTGAAGGAAATGGAAGTCAAGGGCCGCAACCTGTCCGAAGGCATTCCGCGTTCGTTTACCATTTCGTCGAACGAGATCCTCGAAGCGCTGACCGATCCGCTCAATAACATCGTCTCGGCCGTCAAGAACGCGCTCGAGCAGACCCCGCCGGAACTGGGCGCCGACATCGCCGAAAAAGGCATGATGCTCACCGGCGGCGGCGCCCTGCTGCGCGACCTCGATCGCCTGCTGATGGAAGAAACCGGCTTGCCGGTGCTGGTGGCCGAAGATCCGCTGACCTGCGTGGTGCGCGGCTCCGGCATGGCGCTCGAGCGGATGGACAAGTTGGGCTCGATCTTCTCGTACGAGTAATGTCATCGCAAGCAGGCCGCGCCGCGCGCCGCGCGCGCGGCGATGTGTCGGCTTGCACTGCCGGCGTGGCTGGCGTACCGTTCAGATCTTCGGCTTGCAATGCATTGGGATACCAGGGACAGACCCAATTGAACAATGCATGCAAGCCGCAGGTCTGACCATGGCGCGCCGTCCCCGGATGTTGCCCCGCCGGGCTCTCGCCTGGCCCTCGCTTGGCCCTTAGTCCCGCTTATTGGATTTCATGGAATACAGTCCTCCGCCACTCTTCAAGCAAGGCGCCCCAGCCCGGGTCAAGGTGACGGTTTTTGCGTTTATTTCGATCGCCCTGCTGATGATCGATGCCCGCGTCCAGGTGTTGTCCTCGGTGCGCAAGGTGGCCGGCACGGTACTCTATCCGCTGCAAATGGCGGCCCTGATGCCGCGCGACGCGCTGGCGAACATGGGCGGCTATTTATCTTCCGTTTCCTCGCTCAAGCAGGAAGTGCGCGACCTCAAGATCGAGCAGGTCGCGGTCGCCGAAAAACTCCAGCAAGCCCAGCTCCAGAGCACCGAGAACGCCCAGCTGCGCAAACTGCTCGGCGCGCGCGAGCATGTGCCGGTCAAGACCATGCTGGGCGAAATCCTGTACGACGCGCGCGACAGCGCCACCCGTAAAATCGTGCTCGACCGCGGCAGCCAGCACGGCGCCGCGCTCGGCCAGCCGGTGATCGACAACGCCGGCGTGGTCGGCCAGGTCACGCGCGTGTTCCCGTTCACCTCCGAAGTAACGCTCCTGACCGACCGCGAACAGGCCATTCCGGTGCAGGTGCTGCGCAACGGCTTGCGCAGCGTGGCCTACGGGCGCGGCCAGTCCGGCACGCTCGACCTGCGCTTTGTCGCGCCGAATGCCGACATCCAGGTCGGCGACGTGCTGATCACCTCCGGCATGGACGGGGTCTACCCGGCCGGCCTGGCGGTGGCCAAGGTCAGCAAGGTCGAGACCAGCGGCGCCGGCGCGTTCGGCGGCGTGGTGTGCCAGCCGCTGGCCGGCATCGACCGCAATCGCCACCTGCTGATATTAACCAGCGCGCCGCAACTGCCGCAGCGCCCGGACGACGAGCCGCCCGTGCCGGCCAAGAAGAACCTGCAGAAGATGGCACCGATTAAAGAGGGCGCCGTCCCGATTGTCGCCGACGCGCCGAAAACGCCGCCGGCCAAGACGGACGCCATCCCGGCCAAGTCGGCCGCTACCCCGGCCAGGGTGGGCGCCACGCCGGTCAAGGCGGCGGCCACGCCGGCCAGGACGTCCGCCACGCCGGCCAGGGCGGCCACGCCGGTACCGGCGCCCGCCGCGCCCGCACCGGCCGCCACGCCGGCGCCCGCACCCAAGGATACGAACCGATGAACCGCCCGCATTACATCCTGCTGCCCGTCAGCCCGCTGTTCATTACGTTCAGCCTGACCTGCGCCTTCATGCTCAATCTGCTGCCCTGGGGGCATTGGGTCGGCGCGCCCGACTTCGTGGCGCTGGTGCTGGTTTTCTGGGGCATCCACCAGCCGCGCAAGGTCGGCATCGGCGTGGCCTTTTTCATGGGCTTGCTGATGGACGTGCACGAAGCGACCCTGCTCGGCGAAAACGCGCTGGCCTACACCTTGCTGTCCTACCTGGCCATCATGATCCACCGCCGCGTGCTGTGGTTCCCGGTGCTGACCCAGGCGCTGCACGTGTTTCCGCTGCTGCTGGCCACCCAGGCGATCCAGCTGGTGGTGCGCGTGATCGTCTCGGGCAAATTCCCCGACTGGACGCACTTCATCGAAAGCGTGGTGGCCATCGCCCTGTGGCCGGTGATTACCTGGATGCTGCTCGCGCCCCAGCGGCGCGCCGTCGACCGCGACCATACGCGCCCGATCTGATGGTGCGGATGCGTCATGACTGAATTAACCAATAACGACCGCGAAATCCACCTGTTTCGCATGCGCGTGCTGGCGCTCGTGGTGCTGGTGTTCATCAGCTTTTCCGTGCTGATCGGGCGCATGGTCAACCTGACCGTGGTCAAGCACGACGGCTTTGCGGTACAGGCCGAGGACAACCGCATCGCCATCGTTCCGATCGTGCCCAACCGCGGCCTGATCGTCGACCGCAAGGGCGTGGTCCTGGCGCGCAACTACTCGGCCTACACGCTCGAAATCACCCAGTCCAAGCTGCGCAACACGCTCGACTCGGTGATCGACGAGCTCTCCACGCTGATCGAGATCGAACCGAAGGACCGCAAGCGCTTCAAAAGCTTGCTGGCCGAGT
The DNA here is from genome assembly GCF_011682065.1 of Massilia rubra. Classification (GTDB taxonomy): domain Bacteria; phylum Pseudomonadota; class Gammaproteobacteria; order Burkholderiales; family Burkholderiaceae_D; genus Telluria_A; species Telluria_A rubra. The sequence goes on from NZ_VUYU01000016.1 coordinate 56,811, forward strand.
CGAAGAACTTCGAGAGCGTGCCGCTGCGCACCCGCCTGACCGACGACGAAGTGGCGCGCTTCGCCGCCCAGCGTTTCCGTTTTCCCGGCGTGGAGGTGCAGGCGCGCCTGTTCCGCCAGTACCCGCTGGGCGAAGCGGCCTCGCACGTGATCGGCTACATCGGCCGCATCAACCAGAAGGAATCGAAGGAGATCGACGAGCGGCCCGACAAGGCGAACTACAACGGCACCGACCATATCGGCAAGGAAGGGCTGGAAAAAAGCTACGAAGAGCAGCTGCACGGGCGCACCGGCTACCAGAAGATCATCCGCACCGCCAGCGGGCGCGCGGTCAGCATCCTGTCGCGCACCGAAGCGACCGCCGGCAGCAACCTGATCCTCTCGATCGACATCGAGCTGCAAAAGATCATTGAAGAAGCCTTCGGCGAACACCGCGGCGCGCTGGTCGCCATCGAGCCGGAGACAGGCGACATCCTGGCCTACGTCTCGCGCCCCGGCTTCGACCCGAACCTGTTCGTCGACGGCATCGACACCCAGAGCTGGAACGAACTCAATACCTCGCTCGACCGCCCGCTGATGAACCGCCCGCTGCAGGGTACGTATCCACCCGGATCGACCTTCAAGCCGTTCATGGCGCTGGCCGCGCTGGAACTGGGCAAGCGCACCCAGAACCACACGATTTCGGACGCCGGCTACTTCACCCTGGGCGGCCACACCTGGAAGGACGACAAGGCGGGCGGGCACGGCATGGTCAGCCTGACCGATTCGATCGTCATTTCATGCAATACCTATTATTACCAGCTGGGGAACGAACTCGGGATCGACGCCATCCACGACTTCATGAAGCCGTTCGGCTTCGGCCAGAAAACCGGGATCGACCTGGAAAACGAAAAGATCGGGGTGCTGCCGTCGAAAGACTGGAAGCGCGGCCGTTTCGCCAAAAACAAGCTGATGCAGACCTGGGTCGGCGGCGACACCGTCAACGTCTCGATCGGCCAGGGCTTCAACAGCTACACCATGCTGCAGCTGTCGCACGCGGTGGCCACGCTGGCCAACAACGGCGTGGTGATGAAGCCGCACCTGGTCAAGATCGTCGAAGATAGCGTCACGCGCGCGCGCACCCTGACGGTGCCGAAGGAAAGCGCGCGCATCCCGCTGCGCCAGGAGAATATCGATTTCATCAAGCGCGCCATGGTCGGCGTCTCCGAGCGCGGCACCGGCAAGACCGTGTTCGCCAACGCCGGCTACGTCGCGGCCGGCAAGACCGGCACCTCGCAGGCGGTGGGCCTGCGGCGCGGCGAAAAGTACAACGCCAAGAACGTCAACGAACGACTGCGCGACAATTCGCTGTACATCACCTTCGCGCCGGCCGACAAGCCGCGCATCGCCCTGGCGCTGATCGTCGAAAACGCCGGTTTCGGCGCCGCGGTGGCCGCCCCGATCGCGCGCAAGGCGCTCGACTACTACCTGCTGGGCAAGCGCCCGGCCGGCAAGGACGGCACCAAGGTGCCGAAAGAAGACGTGGAACTGGTGCCGCTCGAAGAATTCAAGGCCGACACCGCCACCGAAATGCCATACAAGCCGGGCGCCGAAACGCCGGCGCCAAAGGACTGACGCCATGCGCCTGAACGAACGACGCTCGCTATGGCGACGCGCCAAACCCTACCTGCTGGTGTTCGACGCGCCGCTGGCGATGGTCATTTTCATGCTGCTGTGTACCAGCCTGGTGACGATGTACTCGGCCGGCGCCGACTTTCCCGGCCGCGTCGAAGGCCAGTTGCGCAACATGATGATCGCCTTCGTGGTCATGTGGCTGGCGGCCCAGGTGCCGCCGCAGACGCTGATGCGCCTGGCCGTGCCGGTCTACACGATCGGCGTGACCCTGCTCGTTGCGGTATTCATGTTCGGCGTGATCAAGAAGGGCGCGCGCCGCTGGCTGCACATCGGCTTCGACATCCAGCCGTCCGAGATCATGAAAATCGCCATGCCGCTGATGCTGGCCTGGTACTTCCACCAGAAGGCAGGGCTGGTGCGCTGGCATTCGTTCATCATCGCCACCGTGCTGCTGGCCGTGCCGGTCGGCCTGATCCAGCTGCAGCCCGACCTGGGCACGTCGCTGCTGGTGCTGGCCTCGGGTTTTTACGTGATCTTTTTGGCCGGCCTGTCGTGGAAGGCCTTGCTTGGCTTGTTCGTGGCCGGCGCCGCCAGCCTGCCGGTGGCCTGGTCGCTGATGCACGACTACCAGCGCGAACGGGTCATGACCCTGATCGATCCCTACGCCGACCCGCTGGGCAAGGGCTTTCACATCATCCAGTCGACCATCGCGATCGGCTCGGGTGGCGTGAGTGGCAAGGGCTGGATGAAGGGCACCCAGGCCCACCTCGAATTCATCCCCGAGCGCACCACCGACTTTATCTTCTCCGTGTTTTCGGAGGAATTCGGGCTGATCGGCTTTCTCGGCCTGCTGCTCTTGTACCTGCTGCTGATCGGACGCGGCATGATGATCGCGGCCAATGCACCGACCTTGTTTTCGCGCTTGCTGGCCGGCGCGATCACGATGATCTTCTTTACGTACGCCTTTGTGAACATGAGCATGGTCAGCGGCATCCTGCCGGTGGTGGGCGTGCCGCTGCCGTTCATGAGCTATGGCGGGACCGCTTTTGTGACCCTCGGACTGGGGGCAGGTATACTGATGAGTATCCAGCGGCACCGCAAGCTGGTGCAAACCTGACCACGGAGCCACGATGGCGGTATCAAAAACGCTTCCACCTTCCATTGCGCTATGCGCACTGGCCTTTTTTCTGAGCGCCTGCGGGACCGATTCGGAAGGCCACCGGCGCATCCTGCCGTTCCCGTCGCCGGGCGCCAAGCCGGCCAAGCATGGCGAGCTGCCATCCCTGCCGCGCGCCGGTTCCGGGCGCGGCGGCTACTACCAGGATGACGGCCCGGGCGACAATCCGCCGCCCAACCTGAACGACGTGCCCGACGCCGTGGTCAAGAACGAGCCCTACGCCCGCTACGCCAACCGGCCCTACGTCGTGTTCGGCAAAACCTATACCCCGATGTTGGGCGAGCAGCCCTTCAGGCAGCGCGGCGTGGGCAGCTGGTACGGCAAAAAATTCCACGGCCAGAAAACCTCGTCGGGGGAACTGTACGACATGTACAAGATGACGGCGGCCCATCCGACCTTGCCGATTCCATCGTACGCGCGCATCACCAGCCTCGATAGCGGCAAGCAGGTGGTGGTGCGCATTAACGACCGCGGGCCGTTTCATTCGAGCCGGGTGGTCGACGTGTCGTATACGGCCGCGCTCAAACTCGGCTTGCTTGGCAAGGGCAGTCACACGGTGGAAATCGAAAGGCTGCTGCCGAACGCGCAGGAGCGCATCGCCACCATCCGGCGCCTGGCGCCGGAACCGGACGGGGAAGTGAACACGATGGCGGTGGACATGCCGCCGCCGGGCGAAAGCAGCGCGCTGGCGCTCACGCCGGCGCCGGTTGCGGCCCAGACGCCGGCGCCGCCGCAATCCGGATTCTACCTGCAGCTGGGCGCCTTCAGCCGCGCCGACAAGGCGGCCGACGTGCGCGCGCAGATCGCGGCCACGGGCGGCGCGCTGTCCGGCGTGGCCGTGGTGCAGGGCGGTGCGCTGCACCGGCTGTTCAGCGGTCCGTTCGCGAGCCGGGACGAGGCCCTGCGGGCGCTGCGCGACCTGCCGTCGACCTTGCGCCTCAAACCGATCATCGTGCAGCGCTGAGCGCGCCGCACTCCCGCCGCCTTATTTGCAGCTGCGCGCCTGCTGGTCCGGAAAACGCGCCAGCACCGCATCGACCTTGGCCTTGGCCGCCGGTTCCAGCGCGCGGAAGCGGTACGCCATCTTGGTCGCCTGGCTGGTGCGCCCGGCCACCTTGGCGCCGACCACGCCCTGCTTGGTCAAGGTCGCCAGCAAGGTCTGGGCCGATGTCTCCGACTTGAACACGCCGAGCGAAATCGCATATTTCATCGGGCTGTTGTCGTTCATGATGAAATAGCTGGTGATTCCGAGTTCCTTCAGTTCGGCCGCCTTGCGGTCGGCCGCTTCCTTGCTGCCTGGCGAAGGAATGAATACGATATGGCTGGTCACTTCGGGCACGCCGACGTTCTCGCGCGTCTGGCGCTGGCCCAGCGCCAGCGGCGCCAGCAAGGCTTCGAAGCGACGCGCATCCGGCGGCGCAAAGTTTCCCACCAGGGTGCACGCGACCAGCTCCGGCTTGGGTTCCGGCTTCGGTTCCGGCTTCGGAACTGGCGGCGCCGGCGCTTTGCTCATCACCAGCACCGGCGTTGGCGGCGGCGCGACCGGCTCGACCTCCGCCGTGGTATCGGGGGGCGGCGGCGGCGGGCGCGCCGCGACCAGCTTGATGTTTTCGGCGCCGACCTGGTTGCGCATGCGGGCCGGCTCGCGCTCGTTTTCCCTGAAGTTGCCGAGCATGCCCTGGCCGAACGCGAACAGCACGGCATTAATGGCAAGAAGGGTCCAAAATATGAATTTCAACACGGGCTATCCTGGAGTGGCGAAGACGTGACGGTGGAATGAAGGCCGATCAGGACGATATTATCGACGATCCGGTGGCCGATCGACAGGCGCAGCACGGGAGCGATGTACTGCGCCGCGCCGCCCGAGACGATGCAGGCGCTGGCGCCGTGCAGCGCGCAGGCGCGTTCGATGGCGCCGGCCTGCGCCGACAGGCAGCCGGACAGGATGGCGTCGGCGGTATTGTCGGCGAAGCCGGCCGGCAGCGTGGCGCCGGGCGCCACCTGGGGCAGTTGCGCGGTATTGCGCGCCAGCGAGGTGGCCATCAGGCCCAGTCCGGGCAGGATCATCCCGCCCAAAAACACGCCGTCGGCGCTGACCGCGTCGATGGTGGTGGCGGTGCCGCAGGTGGCCACGATCACCGCCTGGCCGGGCATGAGTGCGCGCGCCCCGAGCGCGGCGGCGAAGCGGTCGCACCCGAGCTGGGAAGGATCGCGGTAAGCGTTGCGCAGGCCGGCCAGCTGCGCCTTTGATGCGAACCAGGTGACGTCGGTGCTGGGCATCATCAGCTGCAACTGGTCGCGCAGCTTGCTGCCGGCCACGTTCGACACCAGCGCGCGCGTGACGCCCTGCGCCGGCCAATTGGCCGGCAGGTGATTGATGTCGGCGTGGGTGACGGCGCCGCTGGCCACCCATTGGCCTGGCGCGGCGCCCTCGTCGGCCAGGGCCCACTTGATGCGCGTATTGCCGGCGTCGATCAATAACAGCATGCTAGGCCTCCCGCAGCGACACGTCGCCGGCCACGATGGCGATGCGGCCGGCGGCCGTGTCGAGCAGCAGGCGCCCCCAATCGTCCACGCCGGCCGCCACCCCTTCGTGCAGGGTCACGCCGCGGTCGATGATCACCACCGGCACGCCCTGCCAGGCATGCAGGCGGTTCCAGCGCGCGCAAAAGGGCGCAAAGCCGTCCTGCGCGAACTGGCCCAGGTTGGCCGCCAGCGCGCCCAGGAGCTGGGCGATGAGCGCGTTGCGGTCCATCTGCGCCAGCCACGGAGCGGCGGCCACGGAGCGGCCGATGCGCTGTTCGATGTCATCGGGCATGAGCAGATTGAGGCCGACGCCGATCACCGCCCACACGCCGCCGCTTGGGGCGGCCTGGGTTTCGATCAGCACCCCGGCCAGCTTGGCGCCGTCGCGCAGCACGTCGTTGGGCCACTTGAGCTGGACCGGCACATCGAGCGCGCCGAGGGCGTCGGCCAGCGCCACCCCGACCGCCAGCGGCAGCCCGGCCAGCTCGCGCAGCGGCCCGGCAAAATGCCAGGCCAGCGAAAACGTCAGCGCCGTGCCGGGCGCGGACAGCCAGCTGCGGCCCGCGCGTCCGCGTCCGGCCGTCTGGTGCAGGGCCACGCGCAGCACTGGGCGGCGCAGGCCGGCGGCGCGCGCCAGCAGGTCGGCGTTGGTCGATCCGGTTTCGGTGACCACTTCGATGTCGATCGCGCCGGCGGGCGTACCATAGTGGCGTGCGATCGCGCCCGCATCCATGGCGAAGGTCTCGTTCATGGCGCGCCCTTGCTTGCATTGCGCGCCTTGTGGGGCGCGTTGACGAAGGCCAGGTCGTACAAGAAGTCGGGCAGCAGCCGCAGCAACTTGGCCACCACGCCCATCTGCCACGGGATGACACGGTAGGTGGCGCCGGCGGCGATGGTCTTTACGGCCCTGGCGGCAAAGCGCCCGGGCGTCATCAGGAACGGCATCGGATAGGAATTATGCTTGGTCATGGGGGTGTCGATGTAGCCTGGTGCGATGGTCACCACGCCAATGCCGTGCGGCTTGAGTTCGAGCCGCAGCGACTCGCAATACACGCGCACAGCCGCCTTGGACGCGCTGTAGGCGCCGGCGCCGGGCAGGCCGCGCACCCCGGCCACGCTGCCGATGCCAACCAGGCGGCAGGGCGTGTGCTGCGCTTTCATGGTGGCGATGAAGGGCGCGAAGGTGGCCATGGTGGCGCCGACGTTGGTGGCGATGATGGCGTCGAACACCTCCATGTCTTCGGCGTATTCGGTCAGGGTGCCGACCGAAATGCCGGCGCAGGCGATGACGATATCGGCCCCGCCGCAGCGGGCGATGAAATCGACGGCGGCGGCGACCAGTGCGGCGCGGTCGGTCACGTCCAGCACGTACACCAAGTGCCGTTCGGGATGGGGCAACTGCGCGCGCAGCGCGTCGAGCGCGTCGCGGCGGCGCGCCACCAGGCCCACCGTGGCGCCGCGCGCGGCGTATTCGCGCGCCAGCGCGGCGCCCAGCCCGCTCGACGCGCCGGTGATGAACACGCGGTTCATGGGGCGCGGCCAAGCATGGCTATTTTTTTTCCGCGGCCGCTTTCGCGACCAGGTGATCCATCACTTGCAGGGCCATCTGCTGCTGCTGCGCTTCGCTGGCCTCAGTCACGGCCGAGCCGGCTTGGGTGGGCGAGGTCAGGTAGCGGCCGGCGATGGCGATCTTCGGCCAGTCCTGGACCTTGTAGGCGGCCACCATGCCGTTGGCGCGTCCCAGCTTGGCCTGGATGCCGAAGGAGCGGTAGGCATTGGTGAAGGCGGCGCGGTCGATGCCGGCGCCGGCGGCCCAGTCGAACACCTGCTCGTCGTTGCCGAAGCGCTGGTGCTGCTCATGCATCGCGGTAAACACCTTGGCGTGGTACTGCGGCGCGATGCCCATCGATTCGAGCGTGTAGTACAGGCGCTGCTGCGGCACCACGGCCGGCGTGTGGCCCAGGTGGACGCGCTTGAAGACGATCTTGTCGCTGTTCTTCTTGACCCACTCGGCCAGCACCGGCTCGAAGCTGGCGCAGTGAGGGCAGTAGTAGGCGAAAAACTCGGTCACTTCGATCTTCTGGCCGGCGTCGGTGTTCTGGGTCGCGGCCAGGGTGGCGTATTCGACGCCGCTGGACGGCTGCTCGGGCGAGGCGCTGGCGCCCGCGCCCGCGCCGCACAGCGCCAGGGCGAGCATGATCTTGAAAAGAGTAGGCATGTATGTGATCCGTGGTTATTTCTGGTTGCGTACGATGGCCACGTCGATGCCGGCGTCGACCAGCTTGGCGCGCGCCTTGTTCATCGACTCGACCTGGCCGAAGGGGCCGATGCGCACCCGGTGCAGCACGCCGCTGTCGTTGGCGCGCTCGCTGATGACCGCTTCGAAGCCGAGCAGCGCCAGCTTGGCGCGCGTGTTCTCGGCGTCGCCCACTTCGCGGAAGGCGCCGGCCTGCAGGTAGTAAGTGATCTTGTCCTCGGCCGGTTCGGCGGCGGCCGACGGCGCCACGTTCTGGGCCGGGGCGGCGGCCACCTGGGTTGGCGCCGGCTTCGGTGCGGGCGGCGGCGTGGCCGGCAAGGCCGGTTTCTCTTTCATATTCGCGATGGCCGCGCCGAGCGGATCGGCTTCGGCCGGGGTGCCTGGCTTGGGCTTGTCGGTGATCTGCTTGTTGGCCGCGCGCGCCGCGTCCTTGTTCCCGTACAGCGGCTTGTTCGGATCGGCCGCCTGGCCGGCGGTCGGTTCCGTCATCTTGCCGGCCTTGCCGGTTTTATCGGTAAACGGCGTCGCGCCCTTGGTGATCGCCAGCGCGACCGCGACAGCGATCACCAGGCCCACGATCAGGCCGATGACGATGCCGGTGAGGGTATTGCCTTGCTGGTACTTGAACGAGAGCTTGAGCCGAGGGCGGGAATCGCGTGTCATTGGAGCTTTCAATCGCATTAGCGGTTACATTTTTTCCGGCGCCGACACGCCGATCAGGGCCAGGCCGTTGCGCAGCACCTGGCGCGTGGCGGCGATCAGCGCCATTCGGGCGAGCTTGAGCGGCTCATTGTCCTCGATCAGCACGCGCTCGTTGTTGTAGAAGCTGTGCAGATCGGCGGCCAGCTCGCGCAGGTAGAAGGCTACCTGGTGCGGGCCGAGCTCGATGCGGGCGCGCGCCAGCATGTCCGGATAAGCCGCCAGCTTGGCCAGCAAGGCCATCTCGGTGGGGGCGGTCAGGGGCGCCAGGTCAACCGAGGACAGCGACGACAGGTCGGCTCCGAACTTGTCGAGCACGCGGCAGATGCGGGCGTGCGCGTAATGGACGTAATGCACCGGATTCTCGTCGGTTGTCTTGAGGGCGACATCGACATCGAACACGAATTCGGTATCGGCCTTGCGCGAAATGAGGAAAAAGCGCACCGCGTCGCGGCCCTTGGCGATGTCGCCGTCGCCCGACCATTCGATCAGGTCGCGCACGGTCACGTAGGAACCGGCGCGCTTGGAGATCTTGACCTCTTCGCCGCCTTTCATGACGGTGACCATCTTGTGCAGCACATAGTCCGGATAGCCCTGCGGGATATCGAGGCCGACCGCCTGCAAGCCGGCGCGCACGCGCGCGATGGTGCCGTGGTGGTCGCTGCCCTGGATATTGATGGCCTGGGTGAAGCCGCGCTGCCATTTGACGACGTGGTACGCCACGTCCGGCACGAAGTAGGTGAAGCCGCCTTCGGACTTGCGCATCACGCGGTCCTTGTCGTCGCCGTAGTCGGTGGTGCGCAGCCACAGCGCGCCGTCCTGCTCATAGGTCTTGCCGGCCTTGATGAGCGCCTCGACGGTTTTCTCGACCTTGCCGTCGGCGTACAAGGACGACTCGAGATAGTAATTATCGAACTTCACGCCGAACGCTTGCAGGTCGATATCCTGCTCGTTGCGCAGATAGGTGACGGCGAACGGGCGGATCGAATCGAGGTCGTCGACATTGCCGCTGGCGGTGGCGGGCAAGCCGTCGCTGGCCGAGACGGTTTTGCCGGCCAGGTAATCGGTGGCGATATCGGCGATGTAGTCGCCGTTGTAGGCCGACTCGGGCCATGCGGCGTCGCCGGGCTTGAAGCCCCGCGCGCGCGCCTGGACCGAATTGGCCAGGGTGGCGATCTGCACGCCGGCGTCGTTGTAATAGAACTCGCGGGTGACCGCATAGCCCTGGGCGTCGAACAGGGCGGCGAGGGCGTCGCCCAGCGCGGCCTGGCGGCCGTGGCCCACGTGCAGGGGGCCGGTCGGATTGGCCGAGACGAATTCGAGGATGACCTTCTTGCCGGCGCCGGCGTCGCTGCGGCCGAAGGCCTGGCCTTCGGCGAGGATGGCCTTGACCACCGACTGCTTGGCGCAAGCTGCCACGCGCAGGTTGATGAAGCCTGGGCCGGCGATATCGGCGCTCTCGACCAGGGCCTTGCCGGCCGGGTTCTCGAGCAGGGAAGCGACGATTTTCTGGGCCAGTTCGCGCGGGTTCATCTTGAGCTGCTTGGCCAGCTGCATGGCGATATTACAGGCGATGTCGCCGTGCGACGGATCGCGCGGGCGCTCAAGGACGACGGACGGCGAGATGCCGGTGCCATCGAGGACGGGGGCGAGGGCGGCCTGGAACAGGGCGGCGATTTCTTGTTTTTGTGAGGCGAGCATGAGCGGTGATCTGTAGAGTAGTCGAGCGGTGGCAGTGCCACGGGCAATAGTAGCTCAATTATACTGGTTTGCCGCCCCTCTGAGTCCGCCCTCGCAACCCACCGACAACGCCACCCCCGCCAACAAGCTCCCCACCGGGGTCTGACCTCTGATTAGCAATGAAAACCTTGTCTTTTTTCTTGTCAGCAACAATGATCCGACTCGGGCGTGGCGCCTAAGGCGGTGGTGCCCGGAGCGCCCCGTTTTTGCATGCAAAATTGCTGATGGTTAGAAATATGTTTCGAATCAGAGGTCAGACCCCGGTTGTCGGATTTTGCGCTCCCCACCGTGCGCTCCCCACCGGGGTCTGACCTCTGATTAGCAATGAAAACGTTATCTTTTTGGTTATCGACAACAATGATCCGACTCGGGCGTGGCGCCCAAGGCGGTGGTGCCCGGAGCGCCCCGTTTTTGCATGCAAAATTGCTGATGGTTGGAAATATGTTTCGAATCAGAGGTCAGACCCCGGTTGTCGGATTTTGGGAGGGCGGGCGTTGGGCGTTGGAAGAATGTGTTGTCATAAAGGATCGTTTAAGCCTGTGCGGGACCTAAACCGGTACAATTGCGCCTTTATTAAGTAGCCGAGCTGACCCCGACCATGACGAACAAGCGCCCGACGCTCTCCATCAAACCCGCCGCCGCCAAAACCGCCAAGCCGGCCGCGCCGCGCATGCGCGCGAGTTACGAGGTCAAACCGGTGCTCCAGCCCGGCTACCGCCCCGACCTGAAACCCGATTCGCTCGCGCTGTGCCTGCTCGGCGCGGCCAATGCCGTGGCCCAGGTGCGCGCCGGCGCCGCCTTGCCGCAGGCGCTCTTGACCGCCTTCGGCGTGACCGCCGCCGCGCCACAGGCGCGCGGGGCGATCCAGGATATCGCCTACCGTACCATGCGCCAGCTCGGCCGCAGCGAAACCCTGCTCGGCCTGATGACCTCCAAGGCCCCCGAGCCGCCGATGCTGGCCAGCCTGCTGTGCTGCGCCCTGACCCTGATCGATACGCCCGACGGCGCCGAGCCGCCCTACGAAGTATTTACCGTCGTCGACCAGGCCGTGACCGTGGCCAGTTCGCATCCGGACATGGCGCACGCCAAGGGCATGGTCAACGCCGTGCTGCGCCGCTTTCTGCGCGAACGCGAGGAGCTGCTCAAGAGCGCGCTGACGCAGCCGGTCGCGCAGTTCAATTATCCGCAGTGGTGGATCGACGCCGCCAAAGCGGCTTATCCGGGCAACTGGCAAGCCATCCTGGCGGCCGGCAACGCCCAGCCGCCGTTGACCTTGCGCGTGAACCAGCGCAAGACCACGGTCGAGGCCTACATCCAATTGCTGGCCGACGCGGGCATGGCCGCCACGCGCATCGGCCCGTCGGCGGTGCGCCTCGAAAAAGCGCTGGGCGTGGCCCTGATTCCCGGTTTCGAGGACGGCCTGGCCTCGGTGCAGGACGCCGGCGCCCAGCTGGCCGCGCCGCTGCTCGATGTGCAGGACGGCATGCGCGTGCTCGACGCCTGCGCCGCGCCGGGCGGCAAGACGTGCCACTTGCTGGAACTGGCGCAGCTGGACCTGACCGCGCTCGACTCGGACCCCAAGCGCCTCGAGCGCGTGGGCGAGAACCTGGAACGCCTCGGTTTGTCGGCCACGCTGAAAGCGTTCGAAGCCCAGACCAGCGTCTGGTGGGACGGCCAGCAGTTCGACCGCATCCTGGCCGACGTGCCGTGCACGGCCTCGGGCATCGTGCGGCGCCACCCGGACATCCGCTGGTTGCGGCGCAAGGGCGATGCACTCCAACTTGCAACACTTTCGGCCAAAATTCTCGACAACCTTTGGCAGATGCTGCGCCCGAATGGTAAATTGCTGTTCGTGACATGTTCGCTCTGGCCCCAGGAATCGGAGGCGCAGGCCGCCGCATTCGCGGTGCGCCACAACGCGACTCGCCTCGCCGCGCCGGGACAGTTGCTTCCGACCGGTACCGCCGTGCAGGATCATGACGGTTTGTTCTACGCCCTGTTTCAAAAAAACGCGACGTAACGGGTCCTTCGACTATGCGAACTTTTAAGGCTCTGTCCCTCCTGTGACATTACGATTTTTCCGACTCCTGGCCTGCCAGCTGCTGCTGATGTTCGCGTCCGCATGCGCGTTCGGGCCGGCACGGGCGGCGGAAGTGGTCGATATCACGCATGCCCACATCGAGGCGACCGATGACGGCTACCGCCTCGCGGCCAGCTATGCGTTCGAGCTCAACGAGGGCCTGGAAGACGCCATCAAGCATGGCGTGCAGCTGTACTTCACCACCGAAATTGAACTGACGCGCCCGCGCTGGTACTGGTACGACGACAAGGCTGTCTCGGCGCGCCAGACCATCCGCATCTGGTACAACGTGCTCACGCGCCAGTACCATGTATCGGTGCTGGGCAGCATGGCGCAGAGCTTTCCGACCCTGGAAGACGCGATGGTGCTGATCCGCCGGCCCAGCCGCTGGGTGATCGCGCCGAAATCGGCGCTCAAGCGCGGCGAGACCTATAACGTCACCCTGCGCATGTTCATGGACCGGGAATTGCTGCCCAAGCCGATGCAGGTCAACGCGCTCAATAATTCCGACTGGCGCCTCGCTTCCAAGAACAAAACCTTCCCCTATACGGCGGAATGATCAACGTGGAACTGGAACCAGCGTGAAACAGGTCTTGCGCTATGCCGTGATGGTCGGCGCCGCCGTCGTCAGCATCCTGCTGTTCCTGCTCGCTTCCGCCTCCGACAATTCGGGCTTTTTCGACCGTTACTATACCTGGCTGCTCGGCCTGAACGCGGCCGTGGCCGGCGCGCTGCTGGTGTTCGTGGTGGTGGCGCTGGCGCGCCTGTATGTGCGCTACAAGAGCGGCAAGTTCGGCTCGCGCCTGATGACGCGCCTGGTGGTGCTGTTCGCCGGCATCGGCATCTTGCCGGGGCTGGTCATCTTCCTGGTGTCGGTGCAGTTCGTGTCGAACTCGATCGAGTCGTGGTTCAACGTGAAGATCGAGGCGGCGCTCGAATCGGGCGTGAGCCTGGGCGTGGCCGCGCTCGACCAGGCGCGCAGCGAACTGGGGGCCATCGGCGAGATCAGCGCGGCCACCATCGCCGGCCAGGAAGAAGTCGCGTCGCACGATATCCTCACGCGCCTGGTGCAGGAGCAGGAGGGGATGCTGAGCGCGGTCATCATCGGCCAGGACGGCAAATTGATCACCAGCGCGGCCGCCCCGCGGGTCGACCTGAAGGCCGACCTGCCGACGCCGGCCATGCTGTTGCAGGCGGTGATGCCGGGCGGGTATTCGGTGGCCGAGGGCGGGGTGGAGCGCGACTTCAAGGATACCAGCGGCAACCACGGGAGCGTGCCGGGCCCGCTCGATGGCGCCACCAGCCTGCGCCTGCGCGTGGTGCTGGCCATTCCCGAGCCGCCCGGGGCCTCGCCGCGCTTCTTGCAGCTGATCCAGGCGGTGCCGGTCAAGCTGGCGCTCAACGCCGAGGTGCTGCGCACCGCCTACAGCGAGTACCAGGAGCGCTTCGTGGCGCGCACCGGCCTGCGCAAGATGTATATCGAGACGCTCACGCTCACCTTGCTGCTGGCGATCTTCGGGGCGATCGCCAGCGCTTTTGTGATCGCCGGTAAGCTGGCGCAGCCGCTGCTGGTGCTGGCCGAGGGCACGCGCGCGGTGGCCGAGGGCGACCTGTCGCCGCGCCCGATCGTGGCCACCTCGGACGAACTGGGCACGCTCACGCAATCGTTCAACACCATGACCGGCCAGCTGTTCGAGGCGCGCAGCGCGGTCGAGCGCAACCGCGCCGCCCTGCAGAGCGCCAAGGCGCACCTCGAATCGGTGCTGGAAAATATGTCGGCCGGGGTGATCGTGCTGGACGCCGATTCGAAACTGGTCAGTTCGAACGAGGCGGTCGAGCGCATCCTGCAGCACGACGTGGCCGGCCACATGGGCATGGCGCTGGCCGCGATCGCCGGGCTGGAGGTGTTCGCGCAAGCCATCGCCAAGGCCTTTTCGACCCAGAGCGCGCAGAGCGCGGCCGGTTCGGCGCGCAAGCGCACCCACTGGCAGCAGGAGATCGAAATCCCGCGCCGGCTCGGCACCAATGACGACCATGACATCACCCTGCTGGCGCGCGGCTCGCGCCTGCCGGTGGGCGCCGGCAGCGGCTACATCGTGGTGTTCGACGATATTTCGGATGTCATCTCGGCGCAGCGCTCGATGGCCTGGGGCGAAGTGGCGCGGCGCCTGGCGCACGAGATCAAAAACCCGCTCACGCCGATCCAGCTCTCGGCCGAGCGCATGCAGATGAAGCTCGAGTCGCGCCTGCAAGGCACCGACCGCGACCTGCTCAACAAGGGCACGGCGACCATCGTCAATCAGGTCGACGCCATGAAGCGCATGGTGGACGACTTCCGCGACTATGCCAAGGCGCCGCCGGCCGTGCTCGACAAGCTCGACCTGAACGCGCTGGTGGGCGAAATCTTGCATTTATACCTATCCGGCGACGAAAGCGATATTATTCATGCCGAGCTGTCCGATAAGCTGCCATCGGTGATGGGCGATGCGACCCAATTGCGCCAGGTGATCCATAACCTGCTGCAAAACGCCCAGGATGCGATGAGCGAGCGCGGCCCCGATGCAGCGCCGGCGCGCATCGATATCACCACCGAGGCGATTCATTACCACGGCGCGAACGGGGCCGGTACCGCGGTGCGCTTGTCGATTGTCGATAACGGGCCGGGATTCGCCCCTAAAATCCTGTCGCGCGCATTCGAGCCGTATGTGACCTCGAAGGTGCGCGGAACCGGCCTGGGACTGCCGATGGTGAAGAAAATCATCGATGAACACGGCGGCAAGATAGAGATACAGAACCGGAGTGACGGAACTGGCGCGTCAGTGTTGATTTTACTGTTAAAGTTAGCACCGGCCAGCGTTGTGGCACAAGCGTTGAACTAAGAATAAAATCGCGGCTGTGAGCGGTATGCGCTGCATGCCATTGGAGCGGGCAAAAAGAGGAAGGCAAACACATGGCAAACATTCTCGTAGTTGATGATGAAATGGGCATCCGCGAGTTACTCTCGGAAATTTTGGGCGACGAAGGCCATGCAATCACGCTCGCTGAAAACGCGCAGCAGGCGCGCGATGCGCGCGCGGCGGGGGCACCGGACCTGGTGCTGCTCGATATCTGGATGCCGGATACCGACGGCGTCACCCTGCTCAAGGAGTGGCAGCGCGACGGCTTGCTGACCATGCCGGTCATCATGATGTCCGGCCACGCGACCATCGATACGGCGGTCGAGGCAACCCGGATCGGCGCGCTTAACTTCCTCGAGAAGCCGATCGCGCTGCAAAAGTTGCTCAAGGCGGTGCAGCAGGGCCTGACACGGGCCCAGGAAGTGGTGCGCGCGCCGGTGATCGCGCCGCGTCCGATGCTCGCGCCCCAGCCCGAGGAAAGCCCGATGACGGCCTCGGCCATGTTTTCGGCGCAAACCCCGCAATCGGCCATCGCGCCGCGCATGGGCGGCATGCCGAACGGGGAAGGGCACGGTTTCAACCTCAGTTTCGACCTGCCGCTGCGCGAGGCGCGCGACGCTTTCGAGCGCATGTACTTCGAGCATCATCTGGGGCGCGAGGGGGGCAGCATGACCCGCGTGGCCGAAAAAACCGGGCTGGAACGTACTCACCTGTACCGCAAGCTCAAGCAACTCGGCGTCGAGCCGGGCAAGCTGGCTAAAAAGAACGGATGAGCGCACCCCCTGCGCGCCGGACCGCCCTGACCCTGGTCACCGGCGGCCCGGCGGCGCAGCGCGAGGCGGCCATCGCGGCGCGCCTGGCGCAGGCCGGCCCCCAGGCCGGCGCTGCCGACCCGCTGCGCGCTCTGGTCGTCGTCGTGCTCGAAGGCTTGCCATCCGGCCAAACCCTGCTGTCTCCTTCCGACTCCCTGCATGTTCACCGCATCGCGCCCGGCTGCCTTTGCTGCACCGGCAATCTCGTTTTGCGTGTAACATTAAACCGGATCCTGCGTCTGCGCCCCGAGCTGCTGTTCATCGGGCTGGCCGCCACGGACCACCTTGATCAGTTGCGATCGTGGCTGCAAGAGCCGCCATACGATCAGCTGTTGGAACTGACAGCGGACCTGCGCACTTGAAAATCGGTCCGCATAGCCCCACCTGCCCTGTTGAGCACAGTGGAACGTCTGATCGAGCGAAGGAGCAATAATGAACATGATCTACAACAGTGAACAGTACAGTGTGGTCGAATTCGGCGTCGATCACAATCTCGAAGCCTTGCGCTTCGGCGGCTATGAAATCGTCGACAAATCCGGTCGTCGTGAAGCATTTATCGGCGGCAAACTTGCGCAATCGTTCAGGCGCGACGTCAACAACCTGATCGCCAGCGAACCGACCATGGAAGAGATCGATGACTTCCTGGGCTCGTATGACTCGCTGATGAGCCAACCGGTGCTGTTGCACTAATTGCACACATGTTTGCAGGCCCGGCACTGAACGGGCATCGTTTCACCGTCCTGTCTGCCGCTGGCGGACAGGCAGCGGCAGGCCAGGTCGCCGCCCACGGCGGCAGCCGCCCCGAATTGCCGCCCGAACATGGTATTCTTGCGCCATGTGCCAACTCCTCGGAATGAACTGCAACGTCCCTACGGACATTGTTTTTAGCTTTACCGGCTTCGCCATGCGCGGCGGCCGCACCGATACCCACCACGATGGCTGGGGCATCGCCTTCTTCGAAGGCGCCGGCGTGCGCCATTTCGTCGACCACCAGGCGGCGGTGGAGTCGCCTGTGGCCGAACTGATCAAGCGCTATCCCATCCAATCCAAAAATGTCATTGCGCACATCCGCAAGGCGACCCAGGGCCATGTTGCGCTGGAAAACTGCCATCCCTTCGTGCGCGAACTATGGGGCCGCTACTGGGTGTTCGCCCACAATGGCGACCTGAAGGAGTTCGCGCCGACCTTGAACGGCCCGTACCGCCCGGTCGGCAGCACCGACAGCGAAAAAGCCTTTTGCTTCCTGCTTCAGGAATTGCGCAGCCGCTTCGGCGACAGCGCGCCCGCGCTGCCCGTGCTGCGCGCGGCATTGCAGGAGCTGGTGGCCGCGGTGGCCGTGCACGGCACCTTTAACCTGATGCTGTCGGACGGTTCGGCCCTGTTCGTGCATTGCTCCACCAAGCTGCATTATGTGGTTCGCCAGCATCCTTTTGTTACCGCCAGCCTGTCCGATGAAGATGTCAGTGTTGATTTTTCTCAAGTCACGACCCCGGAAGATCGGGTAGCCATCATCGTTACCGAACCGCTGACCACCAACGAACAGTGGACCGCCTTCGCGCCCGGCGAATTCAAAGTGTTTGTGGATGGAATGTCAATACAGGAGCGATAAGTATTTCCTCCACGCACTGGTATTAATTAGGTTACATTACCGGCTGTTATTATTGATATTTACAGGACAGATGAGCCACGACGCCGAATCCGACCTCATGGCGCAACAGATGCCAGTGCGTGATTTCTACCTGGGGCGCCAGCCGATCCTCGACCGACAACAAGGTTTGTACGGTTACGAAATGCTTTTCCGCAATGCGGCAGGCGAATCGGCCGAGATCGACAACGATGTCGCCGCCACCGCCACCGTGATCGCCCACACCGCCCAGCTGGGCCTGGAAAAAGTCATCGGCGATGCGCTCGGTTTCCTGAATGTCGACGCCGAAGTGCTGATGAGCGACATCTTCGTGTTCCTTCCGCGCGAGCGGGTGGTGCTGGAAATCGTCGAGAGCATGGTGGTCAACCAGGCGGTGCTCGACCGCATTGCCGACTTGACCGGACACGGCTTTCGCTTTGCGCTCGACGATGTGCGCCTCGATGCGCCCGAGGTGCAACAGCTGTTGCCGATGGTCGAATACGTCAAGCTCGACGTGCGCACCATGCCGCTGTCCGGCCTGACTGCCGCCGCGCCCCGTTTCAAGCGCGAAAAAAAGAAGCTGATCGCCGAGAAGGTCGAATCGCGCGAGGAATTCGACCTCTGCCTCGGCCTGGGGTTCGACTATTTCCAGGGGTACTATTTTGCCCGGCCGGCCGTGATCAGCGGGCGCAAGCTGTCGCCATCCCAGCTGGCGGTGCTCGAGTTGATGGGCCTGGTGACTTCGGACGCCGACAATATCGAGATCGAACGGGCGGTCAAGCGCGACGTGACCCTGGCGCTCAACCTGCTGCGCCTGGTCAACACGCCCGCCATCGGCATGCGCCACCGCATCGATTCGATCAGCCAGGCCTTGACCATTCTCGGCCGCCGCCAGTTGCAGCGCTGGCTGCAGATCATGCTGTACGCCGAGCCTTCGCGCGGCGGCAACAGCATGACGCCGCTGTTGTTGCTTGCCACCACACGCGGGCGCCTGCTCGAATTGCTGGCGCAGCGCTTGCGTCCCGGCCAGCGCAACGTGGCCGAGATCGCTTTCACCGTCGGCATCATGTCGCTGATGGATGCCTTGTTCGGGATGCCGATGACGGTCATCGTCGAGCAGATTCCCGTCATCGACGAGGTATCGCAAGCGCTGCTGGGGCGCCGCGGCTTTTTCGGCGACCTGTTGCACCTGGCCGAGTGCATCGAGCGGATGGAAGAGTCGGATGACCAGGTGCTGCCTGCGCTGCGCGAACTGGCGATTTCCAGCGAAGAATTGATCGAACTGGAAGTGGCCGCCTTCGAGTGGAGCGACAAGGTGGTGCGTTACGCGATCTGAGCCCATGATTCACCGGGCGCCGCGTCGTTCCCGCGCAGGCGGGAACCCAAGTTAGTTGCATGGCTGCTGGCGGCTATGCGAACTCAGGTTCCCGCCGTCGCGGGAACGACGATGGCGGTGGCCGCCGCGGCGATGGCAAGGTGTATTACCTGCCAGCGTCGCAGTAGCGACGCGCCCTTACGACAAATTCGGCGCCAGCCAGCGTTCCAGGTCTTCTTTCGGCACGCCACGCCGCTTGGCCATATCATTCAACTGGTCTTCGCCGATCTTTCCGACCACGAAATACTTCGCTTCCGGATGCGCGAAATAGAAGCCCGATACCGCCGCCCCAGGGAACATGGCGAACGACTCGGTCAATTCCATGCCGATTTCCTGCGCCTGCAACACCTTGAACATAGCGGCTTTCACCGTATGCTCCGGGCAGGCCGGATAACCGGGCGCCGGGCGAATACCCGCATAACGCTCGCCGATCATCTCTTCATTGCTCAGGTCCTCGCCCGCCGCATAACCCCACAAGTCGGTACGCACGCGCTCGTGCATATATTCGGCGAACGCTTCGGCCAATCGGTCCGCCAGCGACTTGAGCATGATCGACGAATAATCGTCGTGCGCATCTTCAAACCGCTTTTCGTATTTCTCGATTCCCAGCCCGCTGGTCACCGCAAACATGCCGATATAATCCTTGATACCCGACGCTTTTGGCGCGATAAAATCGGCCAGGCACTGGTTCGGGCGCTGCACGCCATCGACCAGCGGTTTCACGCCCTGCTGGCGCAATCCGTAATACGTGAACGCCACCGTGGCGCGCGTGTCGTCCGTATAGATCTCGATATCGTCGTCATTGACGCTGTTGGCCGGCATCAGCGACACCACGCCGTTGGCCGTCAGCCAGCGCCCCTCGATGATCTTCTTGAGCAGCGCCTGGCCTTCTTCGAACACTTTGGACGCCGCTTCGCCGACCACCTCGTCGGTCAGGATCGCCGGGAAGGGACCGGCCAGGTCCCAGGTCTGGAAGAACGGACCCCAGTCGATATACCTGGCCAGGGTGCCCAGGTCGACGTTCTTGAATTCGCGGCGGCCGATGAATTTCGGCCGCACCGGCTCGAACGCGAGCGCCATCTTGTTGGCGCGCGCGGCCGCCAGCGACAATATCGGCAGCGCCTTCTTGTTGGCGTGCTGCTCGCGGATGCGCACATAATCCTGGGCGATGTCGTCGATGTACTGGTCGCGGCTCTCAGGCGTGAGCAGCGACTGCGCCACCGACACCGAACGCGAGGCGTCCGGCACGTACACCACGGGACCGTCGTAGTTGTGGGCGATCTTGACCGCCGTGTGGGCGCGGCTGGTGGTGGCGCCGCCGATCAGCAGGGGAATCTTGAGCATGCGGAAGTGCGGGTCGCGCTGCATTTCCTTGGCCACGTGGGCCATCTCTTCGAGCGACGGCGTGATCAGGCCCGACAGGCCGATCATGTCGGCGTTTTCGACCTTGGCGCGCGCCAGGATTTCGGAGCAGGGCACCATCACGCCCATGTTCACGACTTCGAAGTTATTACATTGCAGGACCACGGAAACGATGTTCTTGCCGATGTCGTGCACGTCGCCCTTGACGGTGGCGATCACGATCTTGCCCTTCGGTTTGGCGACAATGCCGGTGCGTTTTTCTTCCAGCAGTTTTTCTTCTTCGATGAAGGGAATCAGGTGGGCCACGGCCTGCTTCATGACGCGCGCCGATTTCACCACCTGGGGCAGGAACATCTTGCCTTGTCCGAACAGGTCGCCGACCACGTTCATGCCGTCCATCAGCGGGCCTTCGATCACGTGGATCGGGCGCCCGCCGTTGTGCAGCAGTTCCTGGCGCGCTTCTTCGGTGTCTTCCACGATCCACTGGGTGATGCCGAGCACCAGCGCGTGCGAGAGGCGCTGCTGCACCGTGCCTTCGCGCCAGGCCAGGGTTTGCACGTCCTGCTTGTCGCCGGCCTTCAAGGTGCCGGCGATCTCGATCATGCGCTCGGTGGCGTCCTCGCGGCGGTTCAGCACCACGTCTTCGACCCGCTCGCGCAATTCGGGCGCAATGTCGTCGTACACGCCCATCATGCCGGCATTGACGATCCCCATGGTCATGCCGGCCTTGATGGCGTGGTACAGGAACACGGTGTGGATCGCTTCGCGCGCCGGGTCGTTGCCGCGGAAGCTGAACGACACGTTCGAGACGCCGCCCGAGATTTTCGCGTGCGGCAGGTTGTCCTTGATCCAGCGCGTGGCGTTGATGAAGTCGACCGCGTAGTTATTGTGTTCTTCGATGCCGGTGGCGATGGCGAAAATGTTCGGGTCGAAGATGATGTCTTCGGGCGGGAAGTCCACCTGCTCGGTCAGCACCTTGTAGGCGCGCGCGCAGATCTCGGTCTTGCGCGCAAACGTATCGGCCTGGCCCTGTTCATCGAAGGCCATCACGATCACGGCGGCGCCGTAGCGGCGACACAGGCGCGCCTGGCGGATGAATTCTTCTTCGCCTTCCTTCATCGAAATCGAGTTGACGATGGCCTTGCCCTGCACGCATTTGAGGCCCGCTTCGATCACCGACCACTTGGACGAATCGATCATGATCGGCACGCGCGAAATGTCCGGCTCGGACGCGATCAGGTTCAAGAAGCGTTCCATGGCCGCCTTCGAGTCGAGCATCGCCTCGTCCATGTTGATGTCGATGACCTGGGCGCCGTTTTCCACCTGCTGGCGCGCCACCGACAGCGCTTCGTCGTACTGCTCATTCAGAATCATGCGCGCAAAGGCCTTGGAGCCGGTCACGTTGGTGCGCTCGCCGACGTTCACGAACAGGGAGTCCTGGTCGATGGTGAACGGCTCGAGGCCCGACAGGCGCTGCGCCACCGGGATGTCGGGCAGCGCGCGCGGCGCGGTCGTGGCCAGCATGTCGGCGATCGCCTTGATGTGGTCGGGCGTGGTGCCGCAGCAGCCGCCGGCGATGTTGATAAAGCCGCTGTCGGCAAATTCGCGCAGCAGCGAGGAGGTGTCGGCCGGCAGTTCGTCGAAACCGGTGTCGCTCATCGGGTTGGGCAGGCCGGCGTTCGGGTAGATGCAGACAAAGGTGTCGGCAATTTGCGACAGTTCTTCGGCGTAGGGACGCATCAGGGCCGCGCCCAGCGCGCAGTTCAGGCCAATCGTCAGCGGCTTGGCGTGGCGCACCGAGTTCCAGAAGGCGGGCACGGTCTGGCCCGACAAGATCCGTCCCGAGGCGTCGGTGACGGTCCCGGAAATCATGATCGGCAGGCGTTCGATGCCCGGGTTCTCGTCGAAATACAGGTCGATCGCGAACAGCGCCGCCTTGCAGTTCAAGGTGTCGAAGATGGTTTCGACCAGCAGCACGTCCGAGCCGCCTTCGACCAGGCCGCCCACCTGCTGGTGATAGGCGGCCACCAGCTGGTCGAAGGTGACGTTGCGCGCGGCCGGGTCGTTCACGTCGGGCGAGATCGAGGCTGTTTTCGGGGTCGGCCCGAGCGCGCCGGCCACGAAACGCGGTTTGTCCGGGGTGCTGTACTTGTCGCAGGCGGCGCGCGCCAGCCTGGCGGCGGCCACGTTCATCTCGCGCGCCAGGTGGGCCATGTGATAGTCGTCCTGGGCGATGGTGGTGGCGCCGAAGGTGTTCGTTTCGATTAGGTCGGCGCCGGCCGCGAGGTAGCGCTCGTGGATTTCCTGGATGATGTGCGGCTGGGTCAGGGTCAGCAATTCATTGTTGCCCTTGACGAAAAGCTCGCGCGCGCCGCTGCCGGCCGGGGCCGCAAAATCGGCGAAACGCCCGCCCGGTCCTCCGCGGTAGGCCGCTTCGTCCAGTTTGTACTGCTGGATGATGGTGCCCATCGCGCCATCGAGGATCATGATCCGGCGCGACAGGATGTCGCGCAGCCGGGTTTCAGTCGTGGACATGGCGGGGTGGGTAGTCATGATTGTGCTTTCAATTGGCGGGTCGGAACCGGCGTGGACCGGGTCTAAAATTATACGTCATCGTGCCCGTTTGGTTTCCCGGAGGGCAATTGATGAGTTCGCTTTGTATCGTTTTGTATTTAAATAGTGACTTGATACAAGACGATACAAAACGTGAGGTGTCTGCAATCTTTGCGTTACATGCGAAGACGACAATCGCTTCGATGACGCCGCAGTGCGTCTTTACGGGGAACACAAACATGAACGATGATTTTCAAACCAGCTGGTCCGAGCCAGCATCCATGCAGAACGCTGACGCCAGCACCGTTCAGCGCCCATCGGCCGCCGCGCCGCTCAAGCAGATCGTGACGATCCGCCTCGATGTGGATATGCTGAAATGGTTCAAGTCCGCAGGTCCGGGTTACCAGACCCGCATCAACCAGATCCTGCGCGAACATATGGAAGCGCAGCAGGCTGAGCGCGACGCAGCCCAGCCATAAGCTGACGCCGGCAGGGTGGCTCAGTCCAGGCTGAGTCCGTCCAAAGGGAATCCCTTAAGAAACTCGGCCGCAGGCAAGCGCTTGCCGCCGGGTTTTTGCAGTTCCGTCAGGCGCAAGGTGCCTTGTCGACAGGCGACGATGATGCCGTGCTGGGCGTCGGCCGCCAGCACTTGCCCAGGTGGCGCATCGCTGCCCGCTTCCAGCGCTTCGGCGCCCCAGATCTTGATGACTACCCCGTTGAGCTCGGCGTGCGCGCCGGGGAAGGGGTTGAAAGCGCGGATCTTGCGGGCCAGTTCGTTTGATGACAGGGAAAAATCGAGCGCGGCTTCTTCCTTGCTGATCTTGGCGGCGTAGGTCACGCCTTCGGCCGGCTGCGGCACCGGGTGCAGGGCGCCGGCGGCGCGCGCGCGCAGCGCCTCGACGATCATGCGCGCGCCCAGGGCGGCCAGGGTGTCGTGCAGGGTGGCGGTGGTGTCGTTCGGGGCGATCGGCACCCGTTCCATCAGCAGCATGGGGCCGGTGTCGAGGCCTTCTTCCATCTCCATGATGGTCACGCCGGTTTCCAGGTCGCCCGTTTCGATGGCGCGGTGGATCGGCGCGGCGCCGCGCCAGCGCGGCAGCAGGGAACCGTGGATGTTGATGCAGGGCTTGATGTCGAGCGTGCTGCGCGGGAGAATCAGGCCGTAGGCGGCGACCACCATCACATCGTAGTCGGTGGCCAGCAGGCGCGCGTGCGCGATGGCGGCCTGGGCGGCGCGTTCGGGGTCCTTGCTGTCGAGGCGCAGGGAGAGCGGTTGCAGCACTTCGATATCGTGGGCCAGGGCGTATTGCTTGACCGCCGAGGCATGCAATTGCAGGCCGCGCCCGGCGGGGCGGTCGGGCTGGGTCAGGACCAGCGGAATCTCGAAGCCGGCTTCATGCAGGGCCTGGAGGGCGACGGCGGCGAACTCCGGCGTGCCGGCGAAGATGATTTTCATGGGGTTCCTGGGTTAAACAGTTCAAAGTACAAACGGACTGGCCGCCATCAGCGCCAAACACGGCAGTAACGCCAAACACGGCAGTAACGCTAAAAACCGTCGTTCCCGCGAAGGCGGGAACCCAAGTGATCGGCGCAGTCGGGGACTGGACTACGGACTTGGGTTCCCGCCTTCGCGGGAACGACGGTTTTGAAGACCTCGGCTGCGACGGACTGCTGCTACCGGCCGCCCGCTTTTAGTGGCGGCGACCCGCCGCCCGCAGCGCCGCTTCGCGTTCCATCCCGCGCTCTTCCTTGAGCATCTTGGCCTTGATCCGGTTGCGCTTGAGCGGCGACAGGTATTCGACGAACACCTTGCCCATCAAATGGTCCATCTCGTGCTGGATGCAGACCGCCATCAAGCCATCGGCGCTGAACTCGAACGGCTTGCCGTTGGCGTCGAGCGCGCTGACCTTGACCTGCGCGGGACGCTCCACGCCGTCGTAGATGCCCGGCACCGACAAGCAGCCTTCATCGTAGACTTGCTTTTCAGCACTGGCCCAGATAATTTGCGGATTGATGAAGACGCGCAGGTCGTCCTTGGTCTCGGACGTATCGACAATGATCAGTTGCTCGTGCACGTCAACCTGGCTCGCGGCCAGGCCCACGCCGGGCGCGTCGTACATGGTCTCGGCCATGTCGGCCACCAGTTTGGTGATGCGCTCGCCGAATTCGGTGACCGGCTTGGCCACCTTGTGCAGGCGTGCGTCTGGGTAGCGGAGAATATTCAGTATTGCCATAGGTCTAGTAATTTCGATAACAATTCGGTGATAATTTCAAGTGCTCATACGCATAAGAATTCTAAAACACAACAAAAACACAACAGACCCGCAACCGGGTTGAGCATGGTTTTTCTTGCTAGTTCAAGGATTTATGTGCAGAATTTGATCCAGTTCGGCAAGCCTTATCATCGATATCGTCGATAGGGTAGCGTTAAATCGCGCTGTCTCTTGCGCTGTGGCTGGCAAGGTGACGTGTCCAGCTAGCAATTCCGTGTTAATGCCGCACTTTACGGACATCTCAATGAAAAATTTTAGCACAGTCGGCGTCCGCGTAGCGGTTGTGGCGCTTTTTGCGGGACTGCTCGCAGCCCCGACCCAAGCGGCCACCTGCGAATTCCGGCCCAACGCTCCTGACCAGCACGTTGTGGTCAAGGGCGATACCTTGTGGGACATTTCCGGCAAGTTCTTGCAGCACCCGTGGTGCTGGCCCCAGGTGTGGGGTTTGAACAAGGAAGAAATCCGCAATCCGCACTGGATTTATCCGGGTCAGATCGTTTACTTCGACCGCAAGAACAACCGCTTGTCGCTGTCCCGTCCGGGTAGCGGCGATGGCTCGGGCAGCGCCAATGGCACCTTGCGCCTGTCGCCCCAGATCCGTACCGAAGGCTTGGGCAAGGATGCGATCCAGGCCATTCCGGCCGGCGTGATCGAGCCGTTCCTGTCGCAGCCGCTGATCGTCGAAGCCGACGAACTGAAGGGCTCGCCGCGCATCGCCGCGGCCCAGGATGGCCACGTCTTCCTCGGCCAGGACGACAAGATTTATGTGCGCGGCGACCTCAAGGGCGGCAGTTCCTTCCAGGTATTCCGTCCGGGCACCCCGCTCAAGGATCCGGAAACCGGCAAGCTGCTCGCCTATGAAGCGGTGTACCTGGGCACGGCCAAGCTGTTCGCCGAAGCCAAGCCGGGCGTGGACGCGCACACCTTCGTGGTGGCCAGTTCCAAGCAGGAAATCGGCGTGGGCGACCTGTTGATTCCGGCGCCGCCGACCGTCATCCGCAACTACATGCCGCACCCGCCCGATCAAAAGGTCGACGCGCGCATCATGGGCATCTATTCGGGCGTGACGCATGCCGGCCAGAACCAGGTGGTCAGCGTTAATCGCGGCAAGCTTGACGGAATCGATATCGGCACCGTGCTGCAGTTGTACACTCTGGGCAGAACGGTGCCCGACCCGGGCGCGCCGAAAGGGGGCATCCTGGGCACCAAGAAGACGATGATCAAGTTGCCTGACGAGCAGTCCGGCACCTTGTTCATTTTCCGTGTGTTCAACCGTGTATCGTACGGCTTGATCATGCAGGTAACCGACCCGGTGAAAATCGGCGACGTGGCCAGATCACCGGAGTAATACCGCCGTGCAAGACACGGACCCCGCCACCCCCCGCAGCCAGGCCGAGCGCCTGGCGGCCTGGGTACGCCTGGAGCAGACGCCGGGCGTGGGGGCCGTGACGGCGCAGCGCCTGCTTGCGCGCTTTTCCACCCCGCAATCCATCTTCAGCGCTTCCCACCTGGCCTTGCGCGAAATTGTTTCCGACAGCGTCGCGCGCGCCGTGTGCGAGCCCATGCCGGACGCCTGCGCCGCCTACCTCGACACCGTATTCGACTGGCTGGCCGACCCCGACCACCACCTCCTCACCCTGGACGACCCCGCTTTTCCGCCACTGCTGCGCGAGCTGGCCATGCCGCCGCTGCTGTTGTACGCGTGCGGCCGGGTCGCGTTGTTGTCGGCGCCGGCCGTGGCCATCGTCGGCAGCCGCAATGCGACCGGGCAGGGCGCGGCCAATGCGCGCGCCTTCGCCAGCGCGCTGAGCACGGCCGGCCTGACCATCGTGTCCGGCCTGGCGCTCGGGATCGATGCGGCCGCGCATGAGGGCGGCTTGCGCGGTCCGGGCTCGACCGTGGCCGTGACCGGCACCGGCGCCGACCGCATTTATCCGAGCCGCAACGAAGCGCTGGCGCGCCGCATTGCGCAAGAGGGTTGCGTGGTCAGTGAGTACCCGCTCGGCAGCGGGCCGACGCCCGGCAACTTCCCGCGCCGGAACCGCCTGATCAGCGGCATGTGCTGCGCCGTGCTGGTGGTCGAGGCGGCCGCCAACTCCGGTTCGCTGATCACGGCCAGGCTGGCGCTCGACCAGGGTCGCGAGGTGTTCGCCATTCCCGGCTCGATCCATGCGCCGCTCGCAAAAGGCTGCCACATCCTCATCCGCGAGGGCGCCACCCTGGTCGACTGCGTCGACGACATCCTGATCCCGCTGCGCGTGGCGCCGCTGGCCACCCTGGCGCGCCAACCCGACAGCAGCGCATCCTTGCATGCCGCGCAGCGCGCGCTGCTCGACGCGCTCGGCTACGATCCGGTCGGCGCCGATGCGCTCGGCGCGCTGGTCGGCTGCGATCCGGCCGTGCTGGCGGGCCGCTTGCTGGCGCTCGAACTTGCCGGTCATCTCGAACGATTGCCGGGCGGATTGTTCCAGCGTGTAAAGCGCTAAAAAATCGGGTCGGCGGGGCGCAAGAGGCGCACGGACGGGCTTGTGTTTTAGCGAACTTAACTGATAGAGTAGAGCCATGTTCGATATCCTGGTCTACCTTTACGAGACGTACTACCGCCCCGATGCCTGCCCCGAGCCGGCCGCGTTGGCGCGTAAACTGTCCGCTGTCGGTTTCGACGATGTCGAGATCTCGGAAGCGCTCGTGTGGCTGACCGACCTGACCGAAATGGCGGGCGACGAGGCGACCCTGGCGTTTACCTCGAGCGGCACGCGGTTTTACGTGCAGCGCGAATCCGACGCCCTGGGCAGTTCTGCGGTCGGCTTCATCCAGTTCCTCGAAAGCGCGGGCGTGCTCAGCCCCGTGCAGCGCGAAATCGTGATCGAACGCGCGCTGGCGCTGGAAGAGTCGCCGGTGGGCCTGGGCAAGCTCAAGATCATCGTGCTGATGCTGTTGTGGAGCCAGGGCAAGGAACCGGACGCGCTGATGTTCGACGACCTGTTCGGCTCCGACGACGAGCAGGCTCCGCGCTTGCTGCATTGAGTCAGGCCGGCGCCGTCCGTATCAGGCCCGCCAGCGTCCCGTTTTCCCTTCCAAGCAACGCTTTTCCCCCGCTGCCGGCACGATTGTGGCTTTTGGCATGCAGTGGCTACTTGCGGACTTCCCGGCAACCCGCTTATCATTGGCCGCTCTATCGGGTTGTTACAATTTCGATATCAGGACGGCAAAATCCCGCCTGCTGCGGCCAAGCATGTATGATGCGCGGGCCGAACCACTTAATATAGTACGACGAGAAAACCTATGACCAAAACCCTCATCATCGCCGAGAAGCCCTCCGTCGCGAACGATATCGCCAAGACGCTGGGCGGCTTCACCAAGCACGATGAGTACTTCGAATCGGACGAATATGTCCTGTCGTCGGCCGTCGGCCACCTGCTGGAAATCGCGGTGCCGGAAGAGCACGACGTCAAGCGCGGCAAGTGGAGCTTTGCCCACCTGCCCATGATTCCGCCGTATTTCGCGCTCAACCCGATCGCCAAGACCGAGGCCCGCCTCAAGGTCTTGAACAAGCTGATCAAGCGCAAGGATGTCACCCAACTCATCAACGCATGCGATGCCGGGCGCGAAGGCGAGCTGATTTTCCGCCTGATCGCGCAAAACGCCAAGGCCAAGCAACCGATCAAGCGCCTGTGGCTGCAATCGATGACGCCGGGCGCGATCCGCGACGGCTTCACGCAACTGCGCAGCGACGAAGAAATGCTGCCGCTGGCTGATGCCGCGCGCTGCCGCTCCGAAGCGGACTGGCTGATCGGCATCAACGGCACCCGCGCCATGACCGCCTTCAACTCGAAGGAAGGCGGCTTCTACCTGACCACCGTGGGCCGCGTGCAAACGCCGACCCTGTCGATCGTGGTCGAGCGCGAAGACAAGATCAAGAAATTCATCTCGCGCGATTACTGGGAAGTGCGCGCCGAGTTCGTGTGCGCCGCCGGCGTGTACGAAGGGCGCTGGCTCGACCAGGCCTTCAAGAAGGACGAGAACGACCCCGAGAAGCGCTCCGAGCGCCTGTGGAGCAAGGCCGCCGCCGACAGCATCGCCATGGCCTGCAAGGGCCGCCAAGGCAACGTAACGGAAGAATCGAAGCCGACCACCTCGATGGCGCCGGCCCTGTTCGACCTGACCAGCCTGCAGCGCGAAGCGAACGGCCGCTTCGGTTTTTCGGCCAAGAACACGCTCGGCCTGGCCCAGGCGCTGTACGAAAAGCACAAGGTGCTGACCTACCCGCGTACCGACTCGCGCCATCTGCCGGAAGACTACGTCAACACCGTCAAGGACACCATGGTGAGCCTGGCGGAGAACAATAACTACCACCAGTTCGCCAAGCAGATCACCGACAAGGGCTGGGTCAAGCCGAACAAGCGCATTTTCGACAACACCAAGATCTCGGATCACTTCGCGATCATCCCGACCACCCTGGCGCCGAAGAATTTGTCGGAGCCGGAACAAAAGCTGTACGACCTGGTGACGCGCCGCTTCATGGCCGTGTTCTTCCCGCCTGCGGAATTCCAGGTCACCACCCGCTTTACCGAAGTGTCCGGCCACCAGTTCAAGACTGAAGGCAAGGTCATGACCAATCCGGGCTGGCTGGCGATCTACGGCAAGGAAGCCTCGACCGACAGCGACAAGGACGACAACACCGGCGGCAACCTGGTGCCAGTGGCCAAGGGCGAAAAAGTGCAGACCGAAAAAGTCAGCCCGAACGCCCTGGTCACCAAGCCGCCCGCGCGCTACTCGGAAGCGACCTTGCTCTCCGCCATGGAAGGCGCCGGCAAGCTGATCGACGACGACGAACTGCGCGACGCCATGGCCGGCAAGGGCCTGGGCACGCCGGCGACGCGCGCGGCCATCATCGAAGGCTTGCTGGGCGAGCGCTACCTGTTGCGCGAAGGGCGAGAACTGATTCCGACCGCCAAGGCATCCCAGCTGATGACCTTGTTGCGCGGCCTCGGCGTGAACGAGCTGACCGCGCCCGAACTGACCGGCGAATGGGAATACAAGCTGTCGCAAATGGAGAAGGGCAAGATTTCGCGTGACGAGTTCATGCGTGAAATTGCCCAGATGACGCAAATCATCGTCAAGCGCGCCAAGGAATACAACAACGACACGATTCCGGGCGACTACGCGACCCTGCACACGCCGTGCCCGAACTGCGGCGGCGTGGTCAAGGAAAACTACCGTCGTTTCGCCTGCACCAAGTGCGAATTCAACATGAGCAAGACGCCTGGAAGCCGCCAGTTCGAGATTGCCGAAGTTGAAGAGTTGCTGGAAAAACGCACGATCGGCCCGATGCAGGGATTCCGCTCGAAAATGGGGCGTCCGTTTGCCGCCATTTTGCGCATCGTGCGCGATGAAGACATCAAGAATTGCAAACTTGAATTTGATTTCGGGCAAAACGACGACGGTGGCGAAGATGGCGAAGGCGTCGACTTCACCGGCCAGACCGCGCTCGGACCGTGCCCGAAATGCGCCGGCGGCGTGTTCGAGATGGGCCTGGCGTATGTGTGCGAGCACAGCGTAGCCAAGCCGAAGACCTGCGACTTCCGCAGCGGCCGCATCATCTTGCAGCAAGAAATTTTGCCGGAACAAATGGTCAAGCTGCTCAACGACGGCAAGACCGACCTGATGCCGGGTTTTGTGTCGCAGCGCACGCGTCGTCCGTTCAAGGCCTTTTTGGTCAAGGGCAAGGATGGCAAGATCAGCTTCGAGTTCGAGGAACGCAAGGCCAAGGCGCCGGCTAAAGGCAAGGCTGCGGCGGTAGCCGATCCCGAGGGCGACGAGGCGGCGCCAGCCACCGCGAAAAAAGCCGCGCCGGCCAAGAAGGCGGCGGCTAAAAAAGCGCCTGCTAAAAAGGCAGCCGCCAAAAAACCGGCAGCCAAAAAAGCCGCCGTCAAGAAAGCGGTCGCGGAAGAATAATCCGCCGCACCCCATGCGGTGCCAGGTCTGACATTCGGACACGGGCCCGGCTGTTGAAATCGCATTTGCGGTATCTTCAGCCGGGCCCGTGTCCGTTTGTCAGACCTGGCACCGCATTGGACATACACCGCGTTAGACCGGAATGCCAATGAATATCGTTCATCTGACGTCACTCGCCAGGATCAATCCACCCGCAGCGGAAACCTCGATCGACCAGGTCGAAGCGCAATTGGGCATGCGCTTGCCCGATGCGTATCGGGCGCTGCTTGCATGTGCGAACGGTATCTGGTTCGACAACGGCCTGGTGGTGTATCCGCTCGACGATGTGATCGAGCGAAACCAGACCCTGGAAGTGGGCGAATACGCGCCCGGTTATCTTGCCATTGGCGACGACAGTGGAGGACAGGCCGTCATGCTGTCGCTGGGATCCGGCACGGTCTTGCTGGTCGACATGGGAAGCATGGATCCCGACGACATGGCGCCGATCAGTCAGTCCCTGCCGTCCTGGATAGCCGACAAATGCCGGCTCCGGGTTAAGTGAGCGATGTGTAGAACAAGTGGCCACAATCTGTGGCCACCTTTCGGGCGCGTGGTGGTGCACGGTACAACCGCGGTGTTCGACCGCATCGAAACCTTCGCTCCGCATCAACGCAAAGGCCTCGGCAGTGCATTGATGGCGGCGCTGGACCCGCTGGCGCAACAGGCCGGCGTGTCCGAGCGCCTGCTGGTCGCAACCGAGGCGGGACGCTCGCTCTACCTGGCCCTGGGATGGCGCGTGCTGGCGCCGTATTCCACGGCCGTACTGGCCACGCGCTAGCGCGGCTGGCTGGCTACCTGGCGTCGGCCATTCCCTTCAACAAAGCCGCATGAAACGCGTCCGGGTCCTGCATCTGCGGCGCGTGACCGAGCTTCGGGAACGACACCAGGGTCGCCTTCGGTATGTTTTGCGCGGCCTGCTTCATCAGCACCCGGTAGTTCCCCAGCCTTGGGCGCAGTTCCGGCGGGGCCAGGTCCTTGCCGATGGCGGTATTGTCTTGCTCGCCGATCAGCAGCAGGGTCGGCATCTTCAATAGCGGAAATTCATACACGACCGGTTGCGTGTAGATCATGTCGTATATCAGCGCTGAATTCCACGCCACGATCTGCTTGCCCGGACCGCGGTTCATCCCGCCCAGCATCTGCACCCATTTCTCGTACTCGGGTTTCCATTGACCGACGTAGTACGTGTATTTTTCGTACTCGCGGATGCTCGACGCCGTCGTCTTCAATTCACGCTCGTACAATGTGTCGACATCGATGGACTGCACCCCAGCCGCCTTCCAGTCTTCCAGCCCGATCGGATTGACCAGCACCAGTTGCGTCGTCTGCTCCGGGTACATCAACCCATAGCGCACCGCCAGCATGCCGCCGGTGGAGTGCCCGACGATGGCCGCCTGCCGGACCCCGAGCGATTCGAGCAGCGCACGCGTGTTGGCCGCCAGTTGCTGGAAGGTGTACTGGTAATGCGCCGGTTTGCTGGACTTGCAAAAGCCCACCTGGTCGGGCACCACTACCCGGTAGCCGGCATCGGCCAATACCTTGATGGTCGACTCCCAGGTGGCGCCGCAAAAGTTTTTCCCGTGTAGCAGGACTGCCGTATGTCCGTTCGGCGTGGCCGGTTTCACGTCCATGTAGGCCATGTGCAGCTTGGCTTTTTGCGAGGTGAACGCGAATTTCCGCACCGGCGCCGGGTAGCTGAAGCCTTCGAGTTCGGGACCGTAGCTTGCATCTTCGGCGGCGTGCGCGCCGGGCAGCGATATGAAAAGGGCGGTCGCGCACAGCAGGCGCGACAGACTGGAACGAGCAGGCATCGGAAGACTTCCTTGGCGAGTGGCGGAGTGCCGAGTGTAGCAGCCCGTCGTCGCGCCACCCCCGTATGACTTAAGGGGATTCGCCCGCAAACGACTGGCGCTCGCGCAGCGTTGCCAGTTCGCGCGCCAGGTTGTCGCGGGCGCGCTCGTTGTACAGGTCGGCGAAGTACGCATCCGGATACAGCGTGCCGGCGACAGCCTGCGCGTGGAAATGCGCCAGGATGCGTTCGCGCCCGGCCAGGTAATCGATCTCCTCGATATGCTGGTACTCGGCCCGCACCGAACGCGCATAGCCATCGTACACATCGGCCGCCTGGCCCAGGATAGCCAGGTCCACGCCCTGCATCACGTCTTGCAGCGCATGGCGCGACGCCACCGGCGCCAGGTGCTCGGTGGCGCGGATCAGGCTCGCCACTTCAACCGCCACCGCACCGCCGTCCAGGCCTGAGGCGAGCCACAGCTGTGCGCTCTGTTCCTCGTTCGATCCGGCGCCGCTGCCGCCGCCATACACCGCGTCGTGGAACCAGAATGCCTTTTTCAGCACCGCCATCCGCGCCGCGCCGGCGCCGGCGTTGGCCGCCCACACCGTGATCTCGGTCAGCCCGTGCACCAGGTGATCGAGGTTGTGATACGGCCGCGAGCCGGAGCCGTACGCGCTCTCGCCGGTCAGGCGCGCGAACCAGGCGGCGGCGTTGGCGTCGTCGCTTGGCCACAGGCTGTCCCAGTCCTTGCGCAGCCAGTCCAGTATCCACGCCGCGTAGGCCGGCGCCGGCATGAACTGGCGCGTGGTCCAGTGCCAGCCGACCGGTCCTTGCAAGCCGCGCACAAAACTCGAACTGACCGACCCCAGGTCGCGCGGCGGCATCACGAACAGCGTTTTCGCGCCGTGCAGCACATCGACGTTGGCTTGCTGGATCAGGTTTTCGTAATCGAAGTCGGAGGTGTTGCGGATGCCGCGAATCAGGAAGTCGATGCCCAGCCGCTTGGCCGCGCGCGCCGTGTAGTCGCCGCGCACCAGCACCACGCTGACATTGGTCCACCCTTGCGCGGCCACGCTGCGTTCGACGATGTCCTTGCGCGAGGCGACGTCGAACTGCGGCTTTTTGAAGGGATTTTCGGAGATCAGCACAACGACTTCGTCGGCCAGTTCGCGCGCTTCGCCGATTACCCACAGGTGGCCATTGGTGATCGGGTCGAGCGTGCCGGAGAATGCGATTTTTTTCAAGGTTCAGCTCCACAGGTCGGTGTATCGGTGATGCAGTTGCAAGGTCAGTGCGTGCACGTCGTCAAGCGTGCCGTCGTTGCGGACCACGTCGTCGGCATGCGCCAGGTAGTCGGCGCGCGCAAGCTGCATGGCGATGATGCTGGCCACCTGCGCGGCTGTCCAGTCGGGATTGCGCAGGGCGATGCGCGCGGCGCGGTGCTGGTCCGTCGTATCGATCACCAGCACCCGCGCCGCGGGCAGGGCCTGGTCGGTCGCCAGCGCCGATTCCCACACCACGTAGGGCGCGCGCTGCAGGCGCGTCCAGGCGTCGGCCAGGGCCAGCACCGCCGGGCGCAGGAGGCGTTTGAGTTCCTCGTTGGCGGCCGCATCGAGCGCGAAGATGTTGCGCAGGCTGCCGCGCGCCAGGCTGCCGTCCGCCGCCATCGCCTGCGGGAAGGCGCGCGCAATGCGCAGCGTGGCTGGATGCGCCGGATCCTGGTGCACCGTGCGCGCCAGCGCATCGGCGTCGATGCAGGGCACGCCCAGCGCCTCGAAAGCGCGCGCGAAGGTCGACTTGCCGCTGCCGATCCCGCCGGTCAGCACCAGTACCTTCGGGGGAGTTACGTTCATCGTGTGCTCCGTTCGATTGTTTGGTTGCTCACCCAATATTGCTAGGCTAGCGAAAGCGGCCAGGAAAAACAAGTATAATTTGGTTGCTCAACCAATTTAAGTGAAATTACGCATGTCGAGAAAGCCCAATTCGGAACAGCGCCGCGCGCAGATCGTGCAAGCGCTGATGGATACGATGGCCGAACATGGCTACGAAAAGGCCACGATCTTGCTGATCGCGCGCCGCGCGCAGCTTACTCCAGGCCTGCTGCACTACCATTTTCACAGCAAAGCCGAGATCTTGCTGGCGCTGGTGCAGGCGCTTGCCGGGGCGGCCCGGCAGCGCTACCTCGCGCTGGCGCACAAGGCCACCAATGCCGACGAGCGCCTGGCCGCGTACGTCGAAGCGCGCCTGGGCCTGGGCGAAGGGGCGGATGCGGGTGCGGTGGCGGCGTGGGTGGTGATCGGCGCGGAAGCGGTGCGCCAGAGCGAGGTGCGGGCGGCCTACCAGCACGCGGTCGATACCGAAATGGCGCTGCTGCGCGAACTGCTCTCGGCCAGCCTGGCCGCGCAGCGCAAAAGCACGGCCAACGTGGAGGCGCTGGCAGCGGCCTTGCTGGCGCTGATGGAAGGGACCTTTCAACTGGCCAGCGCGGCGCCGGACAGCATGCCGGTGGGGTATGCGGCGCCGCTGGCCATGCAGCTTGTGCGGCGCTTTATCGACGCCGAGCCGCCGACAGGCTGCTAGTCGTCGCTGGCGCTCACGCGCCAGGCGCTTCCGGCCTCTGGCGGCAGCGTCGCCGCGCCACCATCGCCCCTGGCGAAACCGCATTGCGCCATGCCGCCGGGATGGCCGTACGCCCACGCCGTCCATCCGGCGCCGCCGATCAGCCAGGCCAGCGCGCCGTCGTCACGCTGCAGCCGCTGCGCGCGCACCGGGCCGGCGTCGATGCGCACCCACAGTTCGCGGTAACTGCCGTCGACGCCAGTTTCTTCGAGCTTGTCGGCGCTGTCGAAGCGCATCGTTCCCGCGTCGATCTCCGGGCCGAGCGGGGGAAAGGCAATCTCGGGATGCCATTCGCAGCGCACGCCGTCCACCATGGTGACGCCGGCGAAGCCGCGCGAGTCGATGTGCCAGCGCGCCGACTGGAACCACAGCACCGGCGTGGTGGTGTCGCTGCTGCCGTCAGTGCGCCAGATGCCTTCGCGCCGCCACAGGCCCCGGTACGGGGCCGGCACCATCATGCGTGCGATCCGGCCAGCGGCAAGGCCAGGCGGAACGCTGCGCCTTCATTCGGCGCGCTCTCGACATCGAGCGTGCCGTCGTGCGACTCGGCCAGTTGGCGCGCGATGTACAGGCCCAGTCCCAGGCCCTCGCGCACGTCCTTGGTGCCGGCCCGCTCAAAGGGGGCGAAGATGCGCAGCTGGTCTTCCGGCGCGATGCCCACGCCCTGGTCGCGCACCACGATCCAGGCATGCGCGTCGCGTACTTCCAGACTGATTTTCACCGGCTTGCTGCCGCCGTAGCGCAGCGCGTTGGTAAGCAGGTTGATGATGATCTGTTCGACCCGGAATTCGTCCCACACGCCGGCCACCGGTTCGGGCGCGTGCAGCTCGATGGTGCCGCCGGCGGCCTCGGTGCGCTGCGCCAGGTCGCTGACGATCCGCGAAAGCAGCGCCGAGAGCTCGGTTTCGGCCGGGCGGATCGACAGCTTGCCGCTGCGGATGCGCGAGACGTCCACCATGTCGTTGATCAGGCGGATCATGCTCTGGATCTGGCGTCCGTCGCGCGCCACCATCTTGCGCATGTTCTCTTCGCTGAAGGCGGCCATGTTGCCCTTATCGAGCTGCATGCCGCGCAATTGCGTCTCCAAAAACAGGGTGTTGAGCGGCGTGCGCAGTTCGTGCGCGACCATCGACATGAAGTCGTCGCGCATCTTCACCGCGCGTTCCAGTTCGACCTGGGTGGCGCGCAGCTCGCGCCGGCCCTCTTCCAGTTCGGCCACCTGGCGCTTGACCTCATTGCGCTGCTGGCACAGGGCCACGAACACGTTGACCTTGCTCTTGACGGCCGCGATGTCGAGCGGCTTGTAGAGGAAGTCGACGGCGCCCGTTTCATATCCCTTGAAGGCGTAATTGAGTTCGCGCCCGGCCGCGCTGACGAACACGATCGGCACGTTGCGCGTGCGTTCGGTGCCGCGCATCAGTTCCGCCAGTTCGATACCGTCCATCCCCGGCATCATGACGTCGAGGATGGCCAGCGCGAAGTCGTGTTCGAGCAGCAGCGACAGCGCCGCCTCGCCCGAATTGGCCTGGTAGACGATGCGGTCGTCCTGTTCGATGATCTTGCTCAGCGCGAGCAGGTTCTCGGGCAGGTCGTCGACGATCAGGAGCTTGATTTTTTGTTGGTCGCTCTTCATTGGTTCTCCATCATCGCGGTCATCAGCGCGCCGATCGCGGGTACGGGCAGTATGGCGTCGGGGGCGTGCAGCCGGATCGCGGCCAGGGGCATGGTGGCGATCTCGGCGTCTTTAGGGTCCTGCACCACGGTCAGGCCGCCGCAGGCGGCAATGCGCGCCATGCCGGCGGCGCCGTCGGCGCTGGCGCCGGTGAGCAAAATGCCGGCCAGGCGCTTGCCCCAGGCGTCGGCGGCCGACTCCATCAGGATGTCGATCGCAGGGCGCGAGAAGTGTACCGGGTCTTCCTGGCTCAGCGAAAAACTGAAGTCGCGCTCGACCGACAGGTGGTAGCCGGGCGGGGCGAAATAGACGGTGCCCGGCGCCACGCTCATCTTGTCGTCGGCCTGGCGCACCGGCATCGCCAGGCGCTGCTGGAAGACGTCGGCCAGGCGGCTGTCGCGGTCGTCCGGCAGGTGCAGCACC
This sequence comes from Massilia rubra, assembly GCF_011682065.1. Classification (GTDB taxonomy): domain Bacteria; phylum Pseudomonadota; class Gammaproteobacteria; order Burkholderiales; family Burkholderiaceae_D; genus Telluria_A; species Telluria_A rubra. Next base: position 94,302 of record NZ_VUYU01000016.1, read on the forward strand.
ACCGTCACCGAAAAGCCGAAGTCCTTCGGCAGCGCCGGCAAAATGCGCAGCAGGGCGTCGATGCCGCCGGCCGAGGCGCCGATCACCACCGCGTCGATGGTGCGTCCGGCCAGCAGCTCTGCGTAGACATTCGCATGGAGGGCGCTCATGGCGCCACCTTGCGGAACACCCGCTCGGCCTTGACCAGCGGTTCGAACGCGTCCGCGTGCGACGAGAAGTCGAGGCTCTCCTTGCTGCCCAGGCCCAGAAAGCCGCGGTGGCACAGGGACTCGTGGAACAGGCCCAGGGCGCGGTCCTGCAGCTTGCGGTTAAAGTAAATCATCACGTTGCGGCAGCTGATCAAATGGGTTTCGGAGAACACGCTGTCGGTCGCCAGGCTATGGTCGGCGAAGATGATGTTTTCCACCAGGCTGCGGTCGAACAGGGCGCCGTCGTAGGCGGCCGTGTAGTAATCGGAAAACGCCGCGCGCCCGCCGGCCATCTGGTAGCTGGCGGTGTAGGCGCGCATGCGGTCGAGCGCGAACACGCCCTTGCGCGCCCGTTCGAGCGAATGCGGGTTGATGTCGGTGGCGTAGATGATGGAGCGCTCCAGCAGTCCTTCTTCCTTGAGCAAGATCGCCATCGAATAGATTTCTTCGCCGGTGCTGCAACCGGCGATCCAGATCTTCAGCGACGGATAGGTGCGCAGGTGCGGCACCACATGCTCGCGCAGGGCATGGAAGTACGACGGATCGCGGAACATCTCGCTGGTCGGAATGGTCAGGTACTGCAACAGCTGCATGAAGGCGTCCGGGTCGTGCAGCACGCGCGACTGCAGTTCCGAGATGCTGGCGCAGTCCATCTGGTGCAGCGCGTGATGCACGCGGCGCTTTTGCGAGGCGCCCGAGTAGTCGCGGAAGTCGTAGCTGTACTTCAGATAAATCGCTTCCATCAGCAGGCGCAGCTCGATGGTGATGCTGTCCGGTGCATTCATCAGAGTCGCTCCATGCTCGGCAGCCAGACCCGCAGCAGCGAGTACAGGCGGTCAAGGTCGATCGGCTTGGCCAGGTAGTCGGAGGCGCCGGCCTTCATGCACTGTTCCTGGTCGTCCTTCATGGCCTTGGCGGTGATGGCGATCACCGGCAGCTTGGCAAAGCGCGGGTCGGCGCGCAGGCGGCGCGTCGCTTCCAGGCCGTCCATCCCCGGCATCATCACGTCCATCAGCACCAGGTCGATGTCGGCAATCTGGTCGAGCCGTTCGAGCGCTTCGAAGCCGTTGCGGCCGACTTCGACGATGATGCCTTTCTGTTCCAGCGCGCTGGTGAGCGAGAAGATGTTGCGCACGTCGTCGTCGACCAGCAGGATGCGGCGGCCGTCGAACACGCGGTCGCGGCTGCGCACGGTTTTCAGCATGCTCTGGCGCTCGACCGACATCTGCGATTCGACCTTGTGCAGGAACAGCGTGACTTCGTCGAGCAGGCGCTCGGGCGAACGCGCACCCTTGATGATGATCGAACGCGAATATTTAAGGAGTTCCGCTTCTTCGGCGCGCGTCAGGTTGCGCCCGGTGTAGACGATCACCGGCGGGAAGGAGACGATTTCCTCGGCCGCCATCTTGCGCAGCAGGTCGTGGCCCTGCATGTCGGGCAGCTTCAGGTCGATGATCATGCAGTCGTAGACCGACGCGCGCAGCAGCGCCAGCGCTTCTTCGCCGGTGGCCACGGCGGTGATCTCGACATCGGCGTCGTCGATCAGGTGCACCACGCTCTCGCGCTGGCGCTCGTCGTCCTCGACCAGCAGCACGCGCTTCATCTTCTGCGTAAATTTGCCTTCCAGCGTCTGGAACACTTGTTTCAGGCGGTCGCGCGTGGCCGGCTTGATCACGTAGCCGATCGCGCCCAGCTGCATGGCCGCTTCGGCGCGGTCGTTGGCCGAGACGATGTGCACCGGGATGTGGCGCGCGCGCGGATTGTCCTTGAGCTTTTGCAGCACGTCCAGGCCGGAGCCGTCGGGCAGGCCCAGGTCGAGCAGGATGGCGTCGGGCAGGAACTCGTTGGCGGCCTGCAGGCCGTCGGCGGCGCTGTGCGCGACCAGGCAGCGGTAGTGCAGCTCGTGCGCCAGGTCGAACAGGATGCGTGCGAAGGTGGCGTCGTCTTCGATCACCAGCACGCTGCGCCCGGCCGCCACGGTGTGGCCGCGGTCATCGGCGAACACCGGTGCGCGCACGGCCGGCGCTGGCGCCGCCGGTGGCGAGAGCGAGGTGCGCGGCGCCGCTGGCGCCGTCGTGGCGAGCGTTTGCGGCAGGCCGGGGGTGCCGGCCGGCAGAGTGCCTGGTAACAGCAGGGTGAAGGTGCTGCCCTGGCCGGGCGAGCTGGCGATCACGATCGAGCCGCCCAGCAGGGCCGCCAGGTCGCGCGAGATCGACAGGCCCAGGCCCGTGCCGCCGTAGCGCCGGCTGGTGGTGCCGTCGGCCTGGCGGAAGGCTTCGAAGATGATCGCGTGCTGGTCGACGGCGATGCCGATGCCCGAGTCGCGCACCACAAAGGCCAGCATGGCGTCGGGACGCGCTTCGATGGTCAGCGAGACCTCGCCGGCGTCGGTAAACTTGATCGCGTTCGACAGCAGGTTCCTGAGGATCTGCTGCAGGCGCTGGGCGTCGCTGTGCAGGGTAAGCGGCGCGCCGGCCGCAACCTGCGACGTGAACGTCAGCCGCTTCTGGCCCGCCAGCGGCGCAAACGTGTGGCGCATGGCGTCGGCCAGGTCGCTCAGGGCGATATCTTCCGGCGTCAGTTCGAGCTTGCCCGCTTCGACCTTGGAGATGTCGAGGATATCGTTGATCAGGTTGAGCAGGTCGTTGCCGGCCGCGTAAATGGTGTTGGCGAACTGGATCTGCTCCGGCTCCAGGTTGCCTTTGGCGTTTTCGGACAAGAGCTTGGACAGGATCAGGGAGCTGTTGAGCGGGGTGCGCAGTTCGTGCGACATATTCGCCAGGAACTCGGACTTGTATTTGCTGGCGCGCTGCAGGTCGAGCGCGCGCTCTTCGAGTTCGTGCTGGATCACGCCCAGGGCGCCGTTTTTTTCATCGAGCGCGTTGGCCTGTTCGGCCAGGCGCTCGTTGGTCTGTTCCAGTTCGGCCTTCTGGTTTTCGAGGATGGTCTGGGATTCTTCCAGCACGCGCGACTGCTCTTCGAGTTCCTCGTTGGCGGTGCGCAGTTCCTCCTGCTGTACCTGGAGTTCTTCGTTGAGCTGCTGGGTTTCGCCCAGCGCGTCGTGCAGGCGGCGGCGTGCCAGCGCCGCTTCGATGGCGCGGCCGATGTTCGGCGCGACCAGTTCCAGGAACTCCAGGTCGCGCTTGCGCGGCTCGTTGAGAAAGCCGAATTCGGCCACGCCGTTGGGCGCGCCGTCGTTATCGAGCGGGATCAGGACCAGGTGGCGCGGGCTGCCGCTGCCGATGCCGGAGGTCACCTTCAGGTAGTGCTCGGGCAGGTTGCCCATCACGATCGGGCGCTTGGACAGCAAGGTCTGGCCGACCAGGGTGTCGGCGCCGTTGTAGCGCACTTCGCGCTCGAGTTCTTCGCGGCTCATGCCGTACCCGGCGATGCGGCGCAGGCTGCCGTCTTCGTCGCGCGCGTACAGGGCGGCCACGGCCGCGCCGGTGTATTCCGACATGAAATCGAGCGTGGCGCGCCCGAGGCTGGGCAGGCTATTGTGGCCGATGCTGCGTTCGGCCAGCTGGGTTTGCCCGCTGCGCTGCCAGGCCTGGCGTTCCAGCGCTTCGCCGTGGGTGCGGTGCTGGTCGATGGCGTCGCCGAACACCTCCGACAGGCGCATCAGTTCGCGCCGGCCGAAATAGGCAAGCAGGCCCGACAGAAGAAGGCTGACCAGCAGGTACAGGGCCACGCCCCAGCGGGTGACGCTCTGGGCGCTGTCGCTACGCTGCTTGAGCAGGCGCTGTTCGACCGCCAGGAACTCGTTGAAGGTGGTGCGGATTTCGTCGAAGGCGACCTTGCCGCGCCCGCTGCGCACCAGCGTAATGACGTCGCTGTTGGCGCGCCGCAGGGCGATCGCATTGTTGGCGTAGAGCTCCCACTGCTCCTGCATGGCCGCAATCTGGCGCAGGCGCGCGACCTGGGGCGGATTGTCCGACACCAGCTTGGTCAGCGCGTCCATGGTGGCGGCGGCTTTGCCTTTCGACAGCGTGTACGGGGCGAGGAAGGCTTCGTCGTTGCTCAGCAAATAGCCGCGCAAGCCCGATTCCTGGTCGACCGACAGCTTGGCCGCTTCATTGGCGTGGCCGATGACTTTTTCGCTGTGTTCCACCATGCTCAGGACCGACAGGAGGTAAGAAATGACGGCGACAAAAATGAGCGCACTGCCGACGCCTATCGCCAGCGGCAACGCGACGTTGCGGGCGAGGATACGGCGAAAGCTGGTCTGGTCGATCGTTTTTGCGCTGGGCATGCTAGCTTCCACGGAAAAGGTGGAAGTTTATACGAAAAGAAATATTTGTCGCGCAAGATTCGGGATGGACCTTGTACAACTGTTAGTACTGCTGCAAGCCCGTGCGCGCAAAGTGAGCGGTGTTTGAGCGGTGTTGTCTCCGCAATTGAACGATCCTGTCGCTCAATCGCGGACAGGCAGCGGCGTGGCTACTGCTCCACCTCGATCATATTATCCCCCGGCTTGCGGTCGATCAGCTTGTTATCCGGATCGATTCCCGCCTTGTACGGTCGCGTGCCCACCACCATGGTCACGCTGACGGTATTGCGCTCGACCACGCGCCGTTCGCGCAGCAGTGGCTTGCCATCCTTGTCGTCGACGCCGAACTCGATCACGTCTTTCAACGGCGCTTCGGTTTCGTCGCCGAGCTTGCCGGCGCGCTGCTTGACGACGCTGGCGCGCACCTGCACCTCGTACTTGCCGTCCGCGCGCCTGGTCGCGCTGGCGCTGGTGGCGCGGTTTTCGTACAGCACGATATGGTCGAACAAGTCGTCGATCAGGTAGGCATGCTCGGGCGGGGTGGCGCGGCGCAAGGCGTCGGTCAGCGCCAGCACGCTCGGATACGGCGCGCCGTGGAAGGCGTGGCTGGTGAGCAGCTCGTGCAGCACGGCGTTGACCTTCGCTTCGCCCAGCACATCCTGCAACAGGTACATGGCCAGCGCGCCCTTGTGGTAATGGATGTAGCTCTGGTTTTCGTTCTGTGCCAGCGGCAACTCGTACTTGGTTTCGACCGCCCGCCCGATCAGGTATTTGTCGAGGTTGTAGCGCAGGAAGCGGCGCATGCGTTCCGGGCCGACGTGCTGCTTCATCACCATCAGGGCCGCGTACTCGGACAGGGTTTCGCTCAGCACCGTGGCGCCGCGCGTGTTCGACGGCACCAGCTGGTGTCCCCACCACTGGTGCGCCACTTCATGCGCGGCCACGTAGAAGGGGTAATCGATATCCTTGGGATTCTTGTCGTCGACCCGGGCGATGAAGCCGGCGCTCTCGGAAAACGGGATCGTGCCGGGAAACGACTGGGCGAACGCGGCGTAGCGCGGAAACTCGACCACGCGCAGCACCTTGTGCTGGTAGGGGCTGAAATGCTTCGAGTTGTATTCGAGCCCGGCCTTGACGCCGCGGATCATGCGCTCGACGTTGAAGTCGTGCCCGGGATGATAAAACACGTCGATCGTCACATCCTGCCAGCGGTCGTGCCGCACTTCGTAGCGGGCCGACTGGAAAGCGTAGAAGTTGAGGATCGGCTTGTCCATGCGGTAATGGAAGTAGCGCCGTCCGGCCGACATCCATTCCTTTTCCAGGGTGCCGGGGGCGATTGCGATCTGGTCCGGGGTGGTGCTGATGACGGCGTTGAAATCGATCCAGTCGGCATCCTGGCCCAGGTAGTTGTTCGCCAGCCCGACCGGATCGAGCGGCGAGCGCAGCGGCGCGTGCGGCCCCAGGCCGTGGCGCTTGCGGTCGCGGTCGTTCTCGAGCTCGGCCGCCGCCTGGTAGCCGATGCGCGGCAGATGGGTATTGTTGAAGAAGGTGCCGTTGGTGAGCACCGGGGTGTCCGATTCCAGGCCGAGGATGCCGCGCGCTTCGAACTCGACATCGAATTCGAGCGCCAGGCGCTGCCCCGGCAGCAACGGTGTGCTCAGCTGGTAGCCGTAAAAGCCGCGCTCGCGGTCGCTCACCAGCGGCGTGATTTTCTGGCCGAAGCGCACTTTCAGGCTGGACAGGCGGTCCTGGCTGAGGAATACCCGGTCGATCGGCCCCGTGCCCTTGTTGTCGAGCTGGTAGACGCCAGTCACCGTCAGGCGCCGCTGTTCGGGCACGATCGCCACTTTCAGGTCGACCGCGCTGATGCGCGGCTGGGCCAGCGCCGCATATTTCTTGTAGCGCAGTTCGTACTGGGCGCGGCCCTGGTCTTTTTGCCAGGCGGTCTGGTAGTCGCCTTCGATGTGCAGGTTGTAGTAGAGGATCGCGCCGCTGCCGAGGAACAGCGCCAGGGCGGCGCCGAAGGTGGCCAGCACCGGCAGGCTCAGGTTGCGGCGCGCCAGCTGGATCCGGCTGCCCAGTTCGGCGTTGAAGCCGCGCGGCCAGAACACCAGCGAGGCCACCAGCAGCATCAGCGCCGCCCCGCCCCAGTACAGCTCGAACCAGCGTTCGCGCACCAGGAAGTGGCCGTAGCCGTTCATGTCCGAATACACGAAGGAGGGCGAGGTGCCGTACAGCAGCATCGGATGGTCGAGGCCGAGCGAGCCGAAGGTGATCGTGGCGAAGTAGTACAAGATCATGGCGAAGTAAGCCAGGTACTTCTGGTTGATCAGCACCTGCAGCGCGATCGCCAGCACCGCCACCAGCACGTATTGCGGCAGCTGGATCAGGAACAGGCTTTGCAGGTACAGGCCGACGTCGATGGCGAAGTAGCCGCGGAACAGCTGGATCAGCATGCCGGAAATCATTACCAGCACCAGCATCAGCACTTGCAGGCCGACCAGGGCGAACAGCTTGGAGAGCATCGGCAGCCAGCTCGGCAGCGGCAGGGCGTCGAGCATCTGGCCGACCCGCGCTTCGCGTTCGCGCCAGACCAGTTCGCCTGCGTAAAAGGTGGTGACGACCAGCATGAACAGCGAAAACGCGGCGCTGATCAGTTCCAGCACCTGGTAGGTGACGGGATAGGTGTTGGTGCCGTACATGGAGCCGAGGTTGAGCGAGGCGCCGAACACGGCCAGCACGCCGGCCAGGGCGATCACGGCGAAATACACATCCTTGACCGATTCGCGAAAGTTGAGCCAGCTCGACTTGAGCAGCAACAGGGCCAGGCTGCGGCCCAGGAAGTCGGGCGTTTCCTGGGTCGCCGTGGCCACGCCGGACAGGCGCGGGGCGGCCTCGCCTTCCGCGCGCCCGGCCGGGCGGGCGTCGGCGCCGCCGATGAAGTGGAAGCGCCAGTAACCGAGCAGCAGCACCACCAGCGCGAAGCCGCACCACAGCGCGCGGTTGAGCAGGTACACACCGTCGAAGGGAATCGCGCGGCTGTTGCGCTCGGCGATGGTCCAGTATTCGGTGATGCGGATCAGGGCGGTGGTGCCGAAGGGGTCGATCAGCGCGGCCAGGGTTTTGTAGTCGAGGTCGCGCGCCAGCGAGGGCGCCACGATGTAGCCGATCATCATCACCACGCTGGCCACGTACACCGGCAGCATGCGCCGCGTCAGCGCGGCCAGCACGAAGAAAATGGCGCCGAAGATGAAGATGTTGGGGAGCGTCAGGAACAGGTAGGGCCGCAGGTACATCCAGCCCCCGGACGGCCCCAGCCGGTCGGGTTCGATGCCGGGAATGTAGGTCCCCAGCCAGGCGCCCAGCACGATGCTCGAAAACACCACCGCCAGGGTCAGCGCGGCCCCGAAAAAGCGCCCGAACACGTAATCGTGCTTGGCGATCGGCGCGCTGAAGAAGAAGTGGTGCATATCGTATTCAAAATCCTGCTGCACCGAGCGGCCCATCATGGCGGCCATCACGATCACGCCCAGGCAGCCGAGGAAGGCGACGGTCAGCGAGATCGAGCGCGGGGCGTTGATGAACAGGCGCCCGCCGAAGGTGATCTGGGCTTCCTTGAAGACCCCGCCGGCGGCGGCCATCCACAGCAGCGCCAGCGCGAAAAACATGCCGAAGTAGACCCAGGTCGAGAGCAGCTTGAGCCGCTGGCGCGCTTCGAACAGTGCGATTGCCAACATGGACGCCACCTTCAACAGTTGCTGGCCGCGACGTGGCGTCCGGCGATGGTGGCGAAGTAGACGTCTTCAAGGTCGCCGGCGGCCGGCTCGAAGCCCTCGCCCGGATCTTGCTCGGAATACACGTGAATCAGGGTGCGGCCGGTCAGCAGGCGGGTCGAGATCACCGCGTGTTCTTGCTGGAAATGGGCCAGTTCGTGCTTGGCGACGAAGCGCGCCCAGATCTTGCCGTCGATATCGTCGATCAGCTTTTGCGGCTCGCCGCACAGCAGCACGTGGCCTTTGTTGATGATCGCCATGTTGGCGCACAGGTCGGACACGTCGGAGACGATGTGGGTCGAGAGCAAGACGGTCTTGTCGTCGCCGATGTCGGAGAGCAGGTTGTGGAAACGCACCCGTTCCTGCGGGTCGAGGCCGGCGGTCGGTTCATCGACGATGATCAGTTGCGGGTCGCCCAGCAGGGCCTGGGCGATGCCGAAGCGCTGGCGCATGCCGCCGGAAAAGGTGCCGAGGCGCTGGTTGCGCACTTCGAACAGATTGGTTTGCTGCAACAGGCCATCGACCACTTCGCGCCGCCGGGTGCGCTGCGAGAGGCCCTTGAGGACGGCAAAATGGTCGAGCAGTTCGTAGGCCGTGACCTTGGGGTACAGGCCGAAGTCCTGGGGCAGGTAGCCGAGCAGGCGGCGGATATCGTCCTTGTCGTCGAGCACGTCGAGGTCGCCGAAGAAGACCGAGCCGGCGTCGCACTCCTGCAAGGTGGCGAGGATGCGCATCAGGGTCGACTTGCCCGCCCCGTTCGGGCCGAGCAGGCCGAACATCCCGCTGGGGATGGTGAGGGTAACTTTATCCAAGGCAACTACGCCATTGGCGTAGGTCTTGGATAAATTCCTGATGCGTAATTCCATGCCTGACTCCTGATACGGTCGCTGTGCGTACGTTCGGCGGGTAGCCGGGCGCACTTCTAGAGTTGCATTGTATAAAATTTGAGTGGACACGGGCCGCCTGTTGCGACGCGCGGCGTTTTGATGGGCTCAGATTGCACAATTGGGGGAGTGGGGATTGTCTGAGTAGGGTGGTTATTTAGGTAGCGACAACGCACGCTTGCTTTTGCCGCCAATGTTAGAACCGTCTTTCCCGCGCAGGCGGGAATCCAAGGCACCTTCGCTCCGCATACATGCCTTGGATTCCCGCCGGCGCGGGAAAGACGGAGCTTACGTTTACGGCATTAGGGACAGACCCCGGTTTTTCACCTTAACTCCGAAACAACACCTCCTCCCGGTTGAACCACCACCTGCACCACGCCAGCAGCGCTCCCGCGATCAGGGTGGTGGAGAGCAAAATCGCCGAAAACATGCGGTAATCCATGGTTCCCTTGACCAGTTCCTTCATGGCCAGCGACACATTGGTCAACGGCACCATCGACCAGAACCAGTTCAGCTCCACCCCCGGCATCATGGCCACCACGATCGGCACGATCAACAGCATCATCAGCGGCGAAATCATGCCCGACGCTTCCTTGTAGCTCTTGGCGTAAATCGAAATCGACAGCAGGATCGAGGCAAAAATGGCCGCCGTCGGCACCAGCATCAGCGCCACCATCGCCAGGTCGCGCGCCCCGATCGCCCGCACCATCTGCGCCAGGCCGCCTTCGAGCGAGCCGCCGAACACGGCCAGCAGCAGCCCCATGCTGGCCACCATCAGCAGCGCCGACGTCAACCCCACCGTAAACAGCACCAGGAACTTGGCCAGCACCAGCGCCGTGCGCGAAATGGGCGCCAGCAGCAAGGTTTCCAGGGTGCCGCGCTCCTTCTCGCCGGCGCCGAGGTCGATGGCAGGGTACATCGCCGCCATCAGGCACACCATCAGCAGGATGTAGGGCAGAAAACCGCCCACCAGCGCGCCCATCCGCTCGCGCGTGCCGGCGGTCGACAGTTCTTCCAGCTCGATCGGATTGAGCGCAAAGCGCAGCTCGGCCCGGCTCATGTTCATGGCCGACAAGGCTTGCTCGCGCAGCGCCCCGTTGTGCGCCTCGATCACCGCCGCCACCCGCTTATGGGTCATGTCGAGCGCCACCGCGTTGTTGTAGTGCAAAGTGACGCGGGCCTGGCGGTGCGCTGCCAAGGCGTCCTCGAAACCGGAGGGAATCACGATGGCGAAGGTGATGCGGTCGGTGTCGATGGCGGCCTTGATCGCACCTTCATTGGCCAGCGACACCTCGCGCAAGCCTTTTTCGCGCTTGAAGCGCTCGCTCAGGCCCGGTGCATGCTCTTTGCCGAACACGGCGTAGGTCAGTTCCTTGTGCTGGGCTTTCTTGAAAATGGTCGACGACAGATAGGCCAGGCCGCCGAAAATCATCGGCATCGCGACGATCGGCAGCAGCAGGGTGAAGATGAAGGTCTTGCGGTCGCGCAGCAGTTCCAGTAATTCCTTGAAATACACGGTCCACATGGCTCAGCCTTCCTGATTGATGATATGCACGAAGGCATCGTACAAATCGTGGCTGCCGCCCAGCTCGCGCAACTCGGCCACGCTGCCGTTGAAGGCGCTGCGGCCGTGGTTGATGATGCAGACCTTGTCGCACAGTTTTTCCACCTCGTGCAGGTGATGCGTGGAAAAGATCAGGGGAATGCGCAGCGCCTTGTAGCTGGCGATAAATTCGAGCAGCACGCGCGCCGACATCACATCGAGCCCGGTGGTCGGTTCGTCCAGGATCACCACCTGCGGCTCGTGCACCACCGCGCGGGCGATGGCGCATTTCTGCTTCATGCCGGTCGACAGATCATCGGCGCGCTTGTGGGCGTAGGCGTGCATGTCGAGTTGCTCGAACAAAGCGTCGCAGCGTTTCTTGAGACGCTCCGGCGCCATGCCGTGCAGGCGTCCGAAATACTCGACATTTTCGCGCGCGCTCAAGCGCCCGTACAAACCGGTGCTGCCGGACAGGAAACCGACGCGCTGGCGCGCCCGGATCGGATCGGCCACGATGTCGATATCGTCGATGAAGGCGCTGCCGGCGTCCGGGCGCAGGGCGGTCGAGAGGATGCGCAAGGTGGTGGTCTTGCCGGCCCCGTTCGGACCCAGCAGGCCCAGCACTTCGCCAGGGGCGCAGGAAAAACTGACATCGCGCACCGCATGGAACCAGCCATCGCTCTCGCGCACGTCGCGCTGGCGCGCGCGCCGCTCCTTGTGTACCGTCGCGGCGAAGCGCTTGGCCAGGTGTTTCACCTCGATCATCGGGTTCCTTCTCTCAAAGCGTGAGGGTAGCAGCACAAATTCACCGCCGCAAGCACGGCAGCCCGCCACAGCGGGTCGGAAATGTGGATAATGGGCCCATGGACAGTGCCATCAAAGAAAAAGTTCTTGCCGTCGCGAGCAGCGGGCGCAACGCGGCCGAGTGGACCGCGTACTTCCGCGTCACCCTCGGCCTGTACTACCTGGCCGGGCTGATGACGTCCGAAACCATCGATTTCAAGAAAGTCGACAGGGACTTCAACCAGTTCATTTACCATACCATCGGCAAGGGCCACACGATTACCAGCGTGCTGCAGTTCATGAGCGGGGCGAAAGTGGTGCCGGTGGTGTCCTCGAGCCGGTTTATCGCCGCGTTCGGCGTGCATTGCCCGGACGTGCCGTCCGACACCATCCCCTTTTTGTTGCAGCTGAACCTGGGCGTGGCGAAAAACATTTCCGGGATCGATCCCGGCGGGCCGCTACTCGACTGGATCGAGGCCCAGGCGGCCCCGTTGGCGGGCGAGGGCGGCCCGGCAGCCGGCGACCCGGCGGCCGGCGCCCCGGTGGGGCCGGACGTCCTATAATGGTGTTTTATCGCCACCGGGGCAGCGCATGTCAGCACAACGATCCATCCATCCACTCGACCAGCTGATCGTCAGCATGGACAAGGCCCTGCGCGTGATCGCGGGCGTGGCCTCGGCATCGCGACCGACCCCGGCGGCGCACGCGGACGACGGCCATCTCGATGATGCCGAACAGCGCCGCAGCGCCGGCCTGATGCGGGTCAACCACGTGGGCGAAGTGTGCGCGCAGGCGCTGTACAACTCGCAATCGCGCTTTGCCAAGAGCGAGGAGATGCGCGCGCAGTTCGCCGAAGCGGGGCGCGAGGAAGAAGATCACCTGGCGTGGACGGCCCAGCGGCTGGCCGAGCTCGGTTCGCGCCCGAGTTTGCTCAATCCCCTGTGGTATGCGGGCGCGTACGCGCTCGGCACGGTGGCCGCGCAACTGGGAGACGCGCGCAGTCTGGGGTTCGTGGTCGAGACCGAGCGCCAGGTGGAGGCGCATCTGAACAGTCATCTCGACTTGCTGCCGGCGCAGGACGCCAAGTCGCGCGCGGTCGTGGACCAGATGCGGATCGACGAGATTGCGCACGGGGCGGCCGCGCAGGCGCTGGGCGCGGTGGCGGTGCCGCCGCCGGTGCGCGGCGTGATGACGGCCATGGCGAAGGTGATGACGACGACGGCGTATTACATTTAGTGTTCGCTCCACCTGCGTCGTCCCCGCGCAGGCGGGGACCCAAGTTTGCTGATCTGCCGGTGGCAACGGAACGAACTTGGGTCCCCGCCTGCGCGGGGACGACGGCTACACGGCTACACGGCTACACGGCTACACGGCTAAACGGCTAAACGGCTAAACGGCTCAGCCTTCCACAATCTCGAACGAATGCGTGATCTCGGCCATCTTGGCCAGCATGATCGACGCCGAGCAGTATTTGTCGTGCGACAGGCTCACCGCGCGCTCGACCGTCCCCGGCTTCAAATTCTTCCCGGTCACGGTGAAGTGAAAATGAATCTTGGTAAACACCTTGGGATCGGTCTCGGCGCGCTCGGCCTTGAGCGTCACGTCGCAGCCGCGCACATCTTCCCGTCCGCGCTTGAGGATCAACACCACGTCATACGCCGTGCATCCACCGGTTCCCAGCAACACCATTTCCATCGGCCGCGGCGCCAGGTTGTGGCCGCCGCCTTCGGGTGCCCCATCCATGCTGACCATGTGGCCCGACCCCGTTTGCGCCCGAAAACTCATGCCCGACGGGCCGTTCCAGCTGACTGTGACTTCCATTTCATTCTCCGATGAGTGCGTTCCCGGCCTATTGTAATGGAGCCGCGCCAGCCTTGCCCGCCAGCCCTACACCGACAGCACGTAGCGCTCGCTCTTCATGCGCCAGCTGGCGAACGCCACCGCGCCCAGCGCCGGCAGCATCGAACTCAAAAAGGTCAGCAAAAACGGCAGCACGCCCAGTTCCTGCCCCTTGGCCAGTTCGCGCAGCAGGGTCTGGTTCGACAGCATCGGCACCACATACATCCACATCGCCGTTTTCAATTCCAGCATCGATACCGCCAGGCCGGGCAGCATGGGGATCAGGGTCACCAGGCTGAGGATGCTCTGGGCTTCCTTGAACGAGCGCGCATTCATCGCCAGCGCAATATGCAGGCCGGCGGCCAGCAGGGATAGCGGCAGGGTGGCCACGCACACCCACGCCAGCTGGGCCGAGGTGACGCGCCAGCTCATGCCGATTTCTTCCAGCGGCAGCCAGGACAGCACCGCGTGCGCCAGCGCCAGTTCCAGGGTGATGCCGATCACGGCCAGCGAACCGGCCGCCAGCCACTTGCCGGTGATCAGCGACCAGGGACTGGCCGGTTGCGCCATCAGCACTTCCAGCGAGCGCCGCTCGCGTTCGCCGGCGGTGCTGTCGACCGCCGCCGACAAACCGCAAATGAACGCCGGGAAAAACAGGAAGCCGAGAATCGCGCCGATCAGCCCGGCCGAGCGCGCCGCCGTGCTGCCGGTGTCGTAGCGCTGCAGGCGAATCGGCGTCATGATGGCGGGCGAGACCCCGTGCGCCAGCAGGCGCGCGCTGCTGATGCTCGAACTGTAGTTTTGCAGCACTTCCTCGACATCGCGCTGGCGCTGGCTGTTGTCGCTGGCCGAGTCGTACCACAGCTCGATACCGGCCGGGCGCATGGCCCGGTAGTGTTCGCCGAACTCGGGATCGAGGCGCAGCAGCGCGACCACCTTGCGCGTGCGCAGCAGCGCGCCGATGGCGTCTTCATCCATCTCCCCGGCCTCTTGCACGGTGATATTCTTTTGCTTGAGCTGCGCCATCAGGTTCGGTGCGCGCGCCGCGCCGATCACGGCCAGTTCCATGCCCTCGCGTTCGGACTGGGTGGCGCGCTTGATCTGCTGGTTCAGCATGTAGCCGAGCATCAGCGGGTACATCAATGTGAACAGGGCCAGCAGGCCGAGCGCGCGCTTGTCGCGCAGCGTTTCCTTGAATTCCTTGAGAAAAACGATGAGGAAAGCCGGCTTCATGTCGAGATTCCTTCTTCGCCGACCAGGCTGACGAAGGCGTCTTCCAGGTTGCTGATGCCGGTGCGGCGGCACAGTTCCTGGGGCGAGCCCTGGGCCACCGTATGGCCCTTGGCGATGACGATCACATCGTCGCACAGGTGCGTGACTTCCTGCATCACGTGGGTCGCCATGATCACGCAGCAACCTTCACGGCGCAGGGCGGCCAGCGCGGTGCGCAGGGCGCGCGTGCTCATCACGTCCAGGCCGCGGCTCGGTTCGTCGAGCAGCAGGTGGCGCGGTTGATGCAGCAGGGTGCGCGCCAGCGCCACCTTGATGCGCTGGCCTTGCGAAAACCCCTTGCCGCGCCGCTCCAGGATGTCGTGCATGACCAGCAGGTCGGCCACTTCGTCGATGCGGCGCTGGACCGCGGGCAGGGTCATGCCGTTGAGCTCGCCGAAATAGGCCAGGTATTCGCGCGTGCTCAGGCGCTCGTACAGGCCGAACTGGTCGGTGAGGAAGCCGATATCCTTGCGCACCGCCATCGGATCGACGGCCGGATCGATGCCGCCGATGCTGATGCTGCCCTGGTCGCGCTTGAGCAGGCCGACCAGCAGGCGCAGCAGGGTGGTCTTGCCGGCGCCGTTCGGTCCCAGCAGGGCCGTGATCTGGCCGTCGGCGGCGGCGAAGCTGACCCCGCCCAGCGCTTGCAAGGCGCCGAATTGTTTTTTTACATCGTCTACGACAATCATCGTGGCCTCGGTGCTTAAGGGTGCGGACCGGCGCTGCCGACCTGGAAATTGGCGGCCGGGATTTCCCGCAGGCAGGCGGCGGCGACCTGCCTGGAGGGGGCGTCGAGAAACTCGCGCAGCAGGCGCGGCGCGCAGCCGAGCGAGGAGATGCCGTGCCCGGCATTGGCCACCACCAGGTGCTGGGCCTTGGGAATATGGCGTGCGGCGGCCTCGGCGCGGCGCGGCGGCGTGACCGGGTCGAGCGCGCCCGACAGCAGCAAGGCCGGCGCCAGGATCGGGGTCGGCGTGCGCCATGGCATGGCCGGCAGCTTGAGCGACTTGCACTGCTCCATCAACTGGCCGACCCGGCCGCTGCCGAGGAAGGAATTGTTGGCGTCCTCGGCCAGCAATTGCGGGGTCATGCGCGGATAGTCTTCGGCGCAGATCACCGCCATGTGCAGTACCAGCGCGGTGCCGCCTTCGCCGGCCAGGTCGGCGCCGACATTGCGGCGCGCCACGAACGGCGCCCAGCGGCCCTGCCAGGCGCTGTGGATCAGGAACGGCAGGCGGCGCCCGTCGAGCGCCGAATACAGCACGTTGTGCACGGTGTTCAGGAAGCGCTCCTTGGTCATGCTCATCTGCAAAGGCTCGGCGGTGCGCGGATTGGGCAGGTTCAGTTGCACCGGCGTGGCGCTGACCCTGGCCAGCAGGCTGTTGAACTCGCTGCGCAGGGCGGGATAGGCCTGGTTGCAGCCGGGGTCGGCCGCGCACTGGCGGAACAGGGTGTCGAGCGCGGCCTGGCCATCGCGTCCGCCGGCCGGGATGATCTGGTCGGGCGCGGCCACGCCGTCGAGCACCAGGCTGCGCACGGCGTCGGGAAAGGCGCGCGCATAGGCCTGGGCCAGGCGCGTGCCGTAGGACGCGCCCCAGACGTTGACGGTCCGGTAGCCGAGCGCCAGGCGCACTTGTTCGATGTCGCGCGCCGCGTTCTCGGTGGTGTAGGCCGCCAGCGGCGCGCGCACGCCGGCCAGGCAGCGGCGTATGGCGGCGTTCTGCTCGTCGTCGCTGAGATTGTCGGGCAGGTCTTCCTCGTCGCAGTCGAGCTTGCCGGACAGGCCGGTGCCGCGCTGGTCGATGAAGACGATGTCGCGGGTGGCGCGCGCGCGCCGGAAAATGGAATAGAGCACCGGCAGCACGTCGCTGCCGGCCTGGCCGGGACCGCCCGCCAGCACGAACACGGGGTCGGGCCGCGCCGATTCGCGGAAGGCCGGGGCCACGGTGATGTGCAGGGGCAGGGAGGCGCCGGTTTTTTGCTGGTAGTCGAGCGGCACGTTCAAGGTGCTGCAACGCAAGCCTTCCTCGGCGCCGGGCAGGTGGCAGATGCGCGCCGGCGGGGGCGCGTCGGCCAGGCAGGGCGCCGCCAGCGTCGACAGCAGGGACATCAATGAAGCGGCAAGGCGGTATTTCAATATCACGAGGTCTCCCGACGATAAGCGCTCAGACATAGTAGGTTGACATTGTTTCAGTGGTCAAGAAAGTTTTTCCCCGTCAATTAAATGCGCGACTGTGGTGCAGTCTAGGGCGGGCTGCTCGCAGGCAATTTGCGATTTATCTAGGGATGGCGCCGATGTCATTTCGGCATCACCGGAACGGCGCTTGAAGGGCTTGACCCGGCTGTGGGAAGTGCGCTATAGTAGCCGGCTTTCCGTTTGCTCAGGAAAAGACAATAAGGCAGAGTCCGCGGGTAGTACGAGCGGAACCACCATTTGAGCGATTTAATAAGTTTTATATTTAGGAAGTCAACATGAAAACTTTTTCCGCTAAGGGACATGAAGTCCAGCGCGATTGGTTCGTGGTTGACGCGACGGATCTGATCCTCGGACGTGTTGCCAGCGAAGTGGCACTCCGGTTGCGCGGCAAACACAAACCCGAATTCACTCCTCACGTCGACACGGGCGATTTCATCGTCGTGATCAACGCAGGCAAACTGCGCGTGACCGGTACCAAGGCAACCGAGAAGACGTACTACCGTCACTCGGGCTACCCAGGTGGTATCTACGAAACCAACTTCAAGAAAATGCAAGAGCGTTTTCCTGGTCGCGCGCTTGAAAAAGCGGTCAAGGGCATGCTGCCTAAAGGCCCGCTTGGCTACGCCATGATCAAGAAGCTCAAAGTGTACGCGGAAGGTTCCCACCCGCACGCTGCCCAGCAACCTACAGCACTCGTGCTGTTCAAGTAAGGAGCTGACATGATCGGTAACTACAATTACGGCACCGGCCGTCGCAAGAGTGCAGTCGCTCGCGTCTTCATCAAAGTTGGCACCGGCCAAATCATCGTTAACGGCAAACCAGCCGCTGACTACTTCTCGCGCGAAACGGGCCTGATGGTCATCCGTCAACCGCTGGAACTGACCGGCAATGTCGAGCGTTTCGACATCAAGGTCAACGTTCACGGTGGTGGCGAGTCCGGCCAGGCTGGCGCGGTTCGTCACGGCATCACCCGTGCACTGATCGACTACGACGCATCGTTGAAGGGCGACCTGGCACGTGCCGGTTTCGTTACCCGCGATGCACGTGAAGTCGAGCGTAAAAAAGTTGGTCTGCGCAAAGCACGTCGCGCAAAGCAATTCTCGAAGCGTTAATTCGCCTCTGGCGCGCACTTCGGTGCGCCCCCTTCAAAAAAGCCGCCGACTGCGAAGTTGGCGGCTTTTTTGTTTCTGCATCCCGACCGGGCTTGTTGCGAAACCGGGGTCAGACCCCGGTTTTGCAAGTTTGGGGTCTGACCCCGGTTTCGCAACAAGCCCGGTTGCAAGTTGGAAAGACTGGGGGTCTGACCTCAATTAAGAAACTTTCTTAATTGAGGTCAGACCCCGATTGGCGCGCACTCCAACCGGGGTCAGAGCTTTTACTTGCAACTATTTGCTGCATTTCATGAAAATGCTGACAACTATTGCTCGGGCGGTCCCCATACGCAGCAATTGCATCAGATTGGCGGCATTTTGAACTGGCCCGTGCCGATTTGTTTCTGATGTCGCAATAATCTTCGGCAATCTTGCTAATTAAAGCTCTGACCCCGGGTTTGCATGATGTCGCAATAATCGTCGGCAATCTTGCTAATTAAAGCTCTGACCCCGGGTTTGCAAGTTTGAAAAAGACCGGGGTCTGACCTCAATTAAGAAAGTTTCTTAATTGAGGTCAGACCCCGGTTGGCGCGGGTTTGCGTTTTCCAGCGCTGCGCAGCGTTTTGCAGGCGCTGTTAGAATCACCATCTTTCGGGCATGGCCCATTATTTACTTTCAAGGAATACATATGATCAAAGTTGGCATCGTCGGCGGTACGGGTTACACGGGCGTGGAATTGCTGCGACTGCTGTCGGTCCACCCTGATGTGGAGCTGACCGCGATTACCTCGCGTAAGGAAGATGGCTTGCCCGTCGCCGATATGTTTCCTTCGCTGCGCGGTAAGGTGGACCTGGCGTTCTCCGCCCCCGACAAGGTCGACCTGAGCAAGTGCGATGTGGTCTTTTTCGCCACTCCGCACGGCGTCGCCATGGCCCAGGCCCCGGCCCTGCTGGCCGCCGGCGTCAAGGTGATCGACCTGGCCGCCGACTTCCGCCTGAAAAACCAGGAAACCTTTGAGCAGTGGTACAAAATCCCGCATACCTGCCCGGAATTGCTGGAAGAGGCCGTCTACGGCTTGCCGGAATTGAACCGCGAAGCCGTCAAGAATGCGCGCCTGATCGCCAATCCGGGTTGTTATCCAACCACGATGCAGCTGGGCTTCGTGCCGCTGCTCAAGGCCAACCTGATCGACGCCAGCGCCCTGATCGCGGATGCCAAGTCGGGCGTGTCCGGCGCCGGCCGCAAGGCTGAAATCAGCACCCTGTTCTCGGAGTCGAGCGACAATTTCAAGGCCTACGGCGTGTCCGGCCATCGCCACACACCGGAAACCGTGGCCCAGCTGCAGCGTTTCACCGGCCTGCCGGTCAACCTGATCTTCACGCCGCATCTGGTGCCGATGATCCGCGGCATGCATTCGACCCTGTACGCGCGCCTGACCACCGATATCAGCAACGAAGCCTTGCAGGAGTTGTTCGAAACGACCTACAAGGACGCGGCCTTTGTCGATGTCATGCCGTTCGGCTCGCACCCGGAAACCCGCTCGACGCGCGGTTCGAACACGCTGCGCCTGGCGCTGCATCGTCCGAACAACGGCAATACCGTGGTGATCCTGGTGGTCCAGGATAACCTGGTCAAGGGCGCCTCCGGCCAGGCGGTCCAGTGCATGAACCTGATGTTCGGCCTGGAAGAAACCCTGGGCTTGCAACAGGTCGCGCTGCTGCCGTAAGGCAGTACAAGAGCGGGAAGCCCAGCCGCTTCCCGCTGCCTGCAATATTAAATTTTAATTAAGCTTTCCATTTGGCTAAGTAGTCTTTATGATGGGTCGTATTTACCCCACCATAAAAAGACTCTCATGCGATTCGTCCGCTCCCTGTTGTCCGCCCTCGTGCTCGGCATCTTCGTCGCGCCCGCGCTTGCCGCTCCCTCCTACACGGTCACGACGCTCAATACCGGCCAGTACGATCAATGGCGCCTGGTCGACAACGCCGGCACCCTGTACGGTTCTTCAAACTGGCGTACGGCATTTCATGCCAATGGCAGCACCACGGTGGTGCGTGTCAGCACGAGTCCGTTTCCCACCGGCGCGATCACGGCCATCAGCAATGCCGGCCATTTGGCCAGCTACGAATACTGGACCACCATTGGCGACGTCGTCTATGCCGATGGCTACCTGACGCTCAACGGCGCCACCACGCTCCTCCCTGGGTTCGGCCATGGCCGCGGCGTGGACACGTTCAGCCATGGCGTCAACAATGCCGGCACGGTGGTGGGCAGTTCGAGCACCAATCTGCGCTTGCCGGGAGGCGATCCGCATTATCCGCGCTTCGCCAGCCATGCTTATGTATACAGCGACAATAAAATGAAGGACCTGGGCACGCTGGGAGGCACCCACAGCAGCGCCTTGGGCATCAATGCCGCCGGGACCATCGTCGGCGGCGCCGACAATGCCGCGTCGGCACAGCGGGCCTTTATCTATGAGAACGGCAGGATGACCGACCTGGGTGCGTTCGCCGGCGGTACCAGCCTGGCAACCGGGATCAATGATGCCGGCCTGATTATCGGCCAGTCGGCGCACCGTGCCGGCAGCGACGTTCAGTCCGCCTTTCTGTACGCAAACGGCGTGATGAGCGACCTGGGCTGGTCGCCGCAGCGCGCTTCCAGCGCCGTCGATATCAATGAGGCCGGCCAGATCATCGGCTACGGCACCGATGCCAACGGCCTGGAGCGCGGCTTCATTTACCAGAACGGCCAACTGCTCCAACTCGATACCGCCGTCGATCCGCTCGACAACTGGATCATCAAGACCACCTACAGCATCAACGACAATTGCCTGATCCTGGCAGATGCCTGCAAGCTGGACGTGTGCGGCACGGTTCTGCTGAGCCCGGTTCCGGAGCCGGAAACCTACGCTATGATGCTGGCCGGACTCGGTTTGCTCGGGTTTTGCGCGCGCCGTCGCGCCAGCGCCGCACACGCGGCCTGAGCCGCGCAGCGTGCAGGCGGCCCGCCGGCTGCCGTAGAGCCAGCCGGCGGTCGGGGAGGCGCCTTGTGGGCGACAGCTCCTGTGCCCGTCCACGCCTGTGGCATCAAAAACTTCAATTTCAATCAATATTTATTTTAAGTTATCTTGCCATCTATGATGGATGGTATCCATCCCGCACCGAAAGACGCTCATGACATTTGGCCGCTCCCTGCTGTCCGCCCTGCTGTTGGGCATCTTCGCCGCTCCCGCGTCCGCGGCAGCCCCGTCCTACTCGGTCAAGGCGGTCAATACCGGCGGCCAGTACGATTCCTGGCGCCTGATCGACAACGCCGGCACCTTGTATGGCCAGGCCATGGGGCGTTCGGCCTATCATTCGGGCGGGACGACGCATGTATTGGACCTGCCCACCATGAGCGAGTATCCCGATGCCAGGGTCAGCGCCATCAGCAATGCCGGCCACATGGCGACGACCGAGATGTGGGCGTCGTACATGCCGGACGGGCCTGTCAAAGCCTATGTGACCGTGAATGGGGCGAACACGCATCTTAAGCCGCTCAGTGACGGATCCGGGCTGCCGACCGCCTGGGCCAACGGTGTCAACAACGCCGGCACGGTGGTCGGCAGTTCCAAGACCGATGTGCGGGTTCCTGGGGGCGACCCGTACAATCCGCGTTTCGCGTCGCACGCCTTTGCGTACAGCGACGGCGTCACAAAAGACCTGGGCACCTTGGGCGGGGTGCACAGCGGCGCGACCGCGATCAACAACGCCGGGACCATCGTCGGCTATGCCCACAATCCGTCATGGCGCGAGCGCGCTTTCATCTACCAGAACGGCCAGATGACCGACCTCGGCGCGTTCGAAGGCGGCTCCAGCGCGGCGACCGACATCAATGACAGCGGCCAGATCATTGGCCAGTCCGCCCATACCTGGGACACGAGTGTGCAGTCGGCCTTTTTGTACGTGGATGGCGTCATGACCGACCTGGGCTGGTCGGCGGGCAACCCGTCCAAGGCGGTCGATATCAACAACCTGGGCCAGGTGATCGGCTACGGTGCCGATGCCAAAGGCCTGCAACATGGCTTCATCTACCAGAATGGCCAGTTGCTGCAGCTCGACGCGGCGCTCGATCCGCTCGCCGGCTGGAGCATCCGATCCACCTACAGCATCAATGACCATGGCCAGATCCTGGCCGATGCGTGCAGGCTCGGCGCGTGCGGCACAGTGCTGCTCAGTCCGGTTCCGGAACCGGAAACCTACGCCATGATGCTGGCCGGCCTCGGTTTGCTCGGGGTTTGCGCACGCCGCCGCGCCCGGCGCAAGGCTGCAGCTTGAAATCCGGCCGAATGGCCGCATTGTAGGTACACTGGCAGTACAGCCCCGGCCCGCGCCGGGGTGTTGCATTTGACGGTCGCCGGCAGTCGTCGATGAGCGTGACTTGTCCCAACAGTCTATAATGACTCATATCCGTTCCCCCGTAGGAGTTCCAAATGAATGCAGTTGCTGAAATGCCAGAAGTGATGCCGGCCCCGATCGTGTTTACCGATAGCGCCGCGCAAAAGGTTGCACAGCTGATCGAGGAAGAGGGCAATCCCGACCTCAAATTGCGCGTCTTCGTGCAGGGCGGCGGCTGCTCGGGTTTCCAGTACGGCTTCACCTTCGACGAAATCGTCAATGAAGATGACACCACCATGGTCAAGAACGGCGTGCAACTGCTGATCGATTCGATGAGCTACCAGTACCTGGTCGGCGCCGAAATCGACTACAAGGATGACCTCGAAGGCGCCCAGTTCGTCATCAAGAATCCTACCGCCACCTCGACCTGCGGTTGCGGTTCGTCGTTCTCGGTATAAAGTGCTTTAGCGCAGGCAGCCTTCGCGGCCGCCTGCCGGCTTACGCAGGATACAGGGCGCCCAGGATCCTGGGGCCCTTCGCCCCCGTCACCTGGGGCAGATTACCCGTTTCGCGCCTTGTGAAGCGGTAGCCCAACCACGCGAACGCCAGCGCTTCGACGTGATTCGGGGCGACGCCCAGGGCGTCGGTTGTTTCCACTTTGGTCTTGCCGCCCAGCGCTTGCGCCAGTTCGCGCAGCAGCGCGCCGTTGTACGCCCCGCCGCCGCACACATACACCGCGTCGACTTCGCTGGCCTGCTGATGGATGGCGCGCGCGATCGTGGTCGCCGTCAGCGCGGTCAGGGTCGCCTGCACATCCTCGGGCGGCATCGACGGCGCCTGCGCCAGGCGTTGCCCCAGCCAGTCGGCGTGGAACAGGTCGCGCCCGGTGCTTTTCGGGGCCGCCAGGCGGAAATACGGTTCGTCGAGCAAGATGCCGAGCAAGGTCGGATCGACTTGCCCGCTGGCCGCCCAGGCGCCGTCGGCGTCGTAGGCCTTGCCCTGGTGCAGGCCGATCCAGTGATCCATCAACACATTGCCGGGACCGGTATCGAAGCCGCTGACCGTGCCGTCGGCATGCAGTACGCTGATATTGGCGATACCGCCGATATTGACCACCACGCGCGCCTGGCCGGCCTGGCCGAAGCAGGCCTGGTGAAAGGCCGGCACCAGCGGCGCACCCTGGCCGCCGGCGGCCACGTCGCGCGTGCGGAAGTCGGCGATGACGTCGATCCCGGTCAGTTCGGCCAAGAGGGCGGGGTGGTTGATCTGGCGCGTGTAGCCGAGCTCGGGCCGGTGGCGCACCGTTTGCCCGTGCGCGGCCAGCGCCCGCACCGGGCCGGGGGCGCTTGGTAACAGGGCCGCCACGCATTCGGCGTAGCAGCCGGCCAGGTGGGCGGCGGCCAGCGCTTCGCGCGCGATTTCATTGTCGCCGCTGCTTTGCAGGGCCATCAGGTCGGCGCGCAGGGCGTCCGGGAAGGGCACGAAGGCCGCTTCCAGGGTGCGTATGGCGCCGCCGCCGAAATCGACCAGCACGCCATCGACGCCATCCATGCTGGTGCCGGACATCATGCCGATGTAGAGGGTCGAATGCAGGGTCGAATCCGTGCTCATAAGTAGTCCAATCGAAAAACGCGGGCGAAAAAAAGGGCAGGAGCCGGGATCGTTGATCCGGGTCCTGCCCTCGCATGGTACGCGCTGAAGCGTTAGCGCGCCATGGTCGATGCGGTGGTCGGACGCAGCAGGGCGAAGCGGTGCGACATGTCGCCCGCGGCGATCTGGAAGCGGGCGCGTTCGGCCGGCGTCATTGGCGCTTGCGCCAGGACCTTGATCGACATCGGATCGACGGCTTCGTTGTTGACGCGGAATTCGTAGTGCAGGTGGGCGCCGGTCGACCAGCCGGTCGAGCCGACATAACCGATTACGTCACCCTGGCTGACCTTGCTACCCTTGCGGATGCCTGGCGCGAAACGG
The DNA here is from genome assembly GCF_011682065.1 of Massilia rubra. Taxonomy (GTDB): domain Bacteria; phylum Pseudomonadota; class Gammaproteobacteria; order Burkholderiales; family Burkholderiaceae_D; genus Telluria_A; species Telluria_A rubra. The sequence goes on from NZ_VUYU01000016.1 coordinate 118,489, forward strand.
CTCATGTGGGCGTAGGCGGTGGTGTAGTTGGCCCAGTGCTTGATGCTGACCAGGTTGCCGTAGCCGCCCTGCACGCCGGCGAAGTCGATCACGCCGTCGCCGGACGCGCGGATCGGGGTGCCGTTGGCGGCCGCGAAATCGACGCCCTTGTGGGCTTTCCAGGAGCCGGAAATCGGATGCGTGCGCATCGAAAAACCGGAGGAAATACGGGAAAATTCGAGGGGGGACTTGAGGAAGGCTTTTTTGAGGGCTTTGCCGTCGAAGGTGTAGTAGCCGCCCTGCTTGCTGATCGGGTCTTCGTACCAGACGGACTGGTAAGTCACGCCGCGGTTGACGAATTCGCCTGCCAGGATGCGGCCGGCGCGCACCATTTCGCCGTCTTGCCAGAACGTTTCGTAGACCACGTTAAAGCGGTCGCCGCGTTTCAGGTCGGAACGGAAGTCGATACTGGTGGAGAACATTTCGACGATCTGGGCGACGATCACGTCGGGCAGTTTGCCGCCGTCGGTGGTGGCGTCGGTCGCCGAGTAGAGCGAGTTGTTGATTTCGCGGGCGCGCATTTCAACCCGGCGTTCGAGCTTGGCCGGGGCTTCCTCGGCGCTGAACTTGTCGCCGGTGCGGGTGATCGAAATCTGTTTGACCGGGTTGTCGCGGCCGTCGACGACGCTGGCGCGCAGCCATTGCAGTTCGCCGTTTTCATCCGTTTGCGCCTGGACCCGTTTTCCGGTCTTGAGTTGCATCACGGCTTTGGCGACTTTATCGGACTTGATGAAGTTGACGGCGGCGGCATCTTCCACGCCGAGGCGGGTGAGCAGGGCGGCGAGCGTATCGCCCGGACGCACCTTCTCTTCGTGGATGAATTGCTGGTCGTCCTTTTGCAGCGCAGCGATCTGGTCGGCCAGGTTCGGCAGTTCCAGATCTTGTGCGATCGATTTGACCGGCAGGTCGGACGCATCGGGGGCCAGGGGCGCTACGCCCGCGGCACCAAATGCGCACACTGCAAGAAAGACCGCGCCAGCGCCGATGATGCGCGACTTTCGCGTTGTTCCTAGCAGGCCGGTCAAGCGTTTGCCTGTGAATTTGTTTGTAGGGTTCATGCAATCAGTTAAAATTTGCCGCTTGAACATTCGCGTTGAGCACTGAACTATTTCTTGTTATTGTTTTGTTTAGTTTTCATTGGGCAAGATTAATCGGATCGAGCAGTATATCAAACTTTTGAATCTTCCCAACAATTTCGACACTTTGCTACAGATTTATTACAAAGCACCTATGACAACACCTGCCACCTCCAAGCCTGCCGCCCCTGCGCAAGGGTCACCTGTACTGCCGCTGACGGACTCCGTGCTGGAAGCGTTGGCCATCACCAAGCGCGGCGTCGACGAGCTGTTGATCGAGAGCGAATTCGCGCAAAAGCTGGCCCGTTCCGAGAAAACCGGCACGCCGCTGCGCATCAAGCTCGGCCTCGACCCGACCGCGCCCGACCTGCACCTGGGCCACACCGTGGTCTTGAACAAGATGCGCCAGTTGCAAGACCTCGGCCACCAGGTCATCTTTTTGATCGGCGACTTCACGTCGATGATCGGCGATCCGTCGGGCCGCAACGTCACGCGCCCGCCGCTCACTAAAGAGCAGATCGAAGAAAACGCGATGACTTACTTCAAGCAGGCGTCGCTGGTGCTGGACCCGTCGCGCACGGAAATTCGCTACAACTCCGAGTGGTGCGACCCGCTCGGCGCGCGCGGCATGATCCAGTTGTCGTCGCGTTACACCGTTGCCCGCATGATGGAACGGGACGACTTCACCAAACGCTTCAAGAGTGGGACACCAATATCGATCCACGAGTTCCTTTATCCTTTGATGCAGGGCTACGATTCTGTCGCTTTGAAGGCCGATCTGGAGCTGGGCGGCACCGACCAGAAGTTCAATTTGCTGGTCGGCCGCGAGCTGCAGAAGGATTACGGCCAGGAACAGCAGTGCATCCTGACCATGCCGCTGCTCGAAGGGCTCGATGGCGTGGACAAGATGTCCAAGTCGAAGAACAACTATATTGGCATTACCGAACCGGCCAACACCATGTTCGCCAAGCTGATGAGCATTTCGGACGTGATGATGTGGCGTTACTTCGAGCTGCTGTCGTTCCGTTCGATCGCCGATATCGCCGCCCTCAAGGCGGAAATCGACGGCGGGCGCAATCCGCGCGATGCTAAAGTGGCTCTGGGGCAAGAAATTGTGACGCGTTTCCATTCCGCCCAGGCCGCCGATGATGCGCTGACCGACTTCAAGAACCGTGCCGAGGGCCGCATTCCCGATGATGTCCCCGAAATGACCGTCGATGGCGCGCCGATGGGCGTGGCCCACTTGCTGAAAAAAACCGGCCTGTGCGCCTCGACCGGCGAAGCGATGCGCATGGTCGATCAGGGCGGCGTGCGGATCGACAGCGCCGTGGTCAGCGACAAGGCGCTCAAGATCGAGGCCGGCGAGTTCGTCCTGCAAGTTGGCAAGCGCAAATTCCTGCGCGTGACCTTCACCGCATGATCGCGCTGCTGCAACGGGTCAGCCATGCCAAGGTGGTGGTCGACGGCGCCACCATCGGCGCCATCGACGCCGGCCTGTTGGTGCTGCTGTGCGCCGAAAAGGGCGACAGCGAGAAGGAAGCCGACGCCCTGCTGAGCAAATTGCTGGGCTACCGCGTGTTCGGCGACGAGGCCGGCAAGATGAATCGCAGCGTGACCGACATCAACGGTGGCCTGTTGATCGTCCCCCAGTTCACCCTGGCGGCCGACACCAAGTCGGGCACGCGGCCGTCGTTCACCCCGGCCGCCAGCCCGCAGGATGGCTTGCGCCTGTTCGAGCATGTGGTGCGCCAGGCCCGCGCGCGCCACCCTGTGGTCGAAACCGGCCAGTTCGGGGCCGACATGAAAGTGTCGCTGACGAATGATGGACCGGTCACTTTCTGGCTGCAAGTGCACCCAAAATGAAACCAAGCGGGCCGTTTGTGGTCAATATCATCAGTGCAGGAGATTGCGATGAGACTCTGGAGTGATTCCTTTACCGATGGCGGCCTGATTCCCGCAGAGTGCGCCTTTGCCACGATCGACCCGGACACGCACACCCGCTTGTCCGTCAATCGCAACCCGCACCTGGCCTGGGACGACGTGCCCACGGGCACCCAGTCACTGATCCTGTTTTGCTACGATATCGACGCGCCCACGGTCGGCACCAATGTCAATCAAGACGGCGTGGTGGTGGCGGAAGAGTTGCCGCGCGCCGATTTCTATCACTGGACCCTGGTCGATATTCCCGTCGCCATGCGCTCAGTCGCCGAAGGCAAGTTCTCGGAAGGGGTCACGCCGCACGGAAAACCGGGGCCGCTGGTGCCGTTCACCATCAAAAACGGCACCGAACATCAGTTGCGCCAGGGTGTAAACGATTACACCACGTGGTTTGTAGGCGATCCGGGCATGGCGGGCGAGTATTACGGTTACGATGGACCTTGTCCGCCGTGGAACGATATGCGCGTGCATACCTATCTATTCTGCATCTACGCGCTCGACATTCCGCGCCTGGCGCTCGAAGGGCGCTTTACCGGCCCCGAGGCGCGCCTGGCCATTCGCGGGCACATCCTCGACGAGGCGCAGATGCTCGGCGTGTATTCGCTCAACCCCGAACTGGCGGCCACCCTGGTTCCTTAGAGAACGCAACTTTTTTCGTCCGGACACGGCGTGTCCGGCTTACCCATGTCCCCGACCACTATCATTCTCATCCGCCACGGCGAAACCGCCTGGAACGCCGAACGCCGCCTCCAGGGCCATATCGACATCGCCCTCAACGACGAGGGCCTGCGCCAGGCCGACGCGACGGCGGACGCCCTGGCAAGCGAGCGGATCGACCTGATCGTCTCGAGCGACCTGCAGCGCGCCGCCCTGACCGCCGACGCGCTGGCCCGCACGCGCGCCATGCCGGTGCAGCGCGATCCCTTGCTGCGCGAACGCTGCTTCGGCGGCTTCGAAGGCTTGCTGTACGCCGAGATCGAACAGCGCTTTCCGGTCGAGTTCGCCGCCTGGCAGGCGCGCGAGATCGATGTGCCGATGCCATCCGGCGCCCGCGTGGCCGAAACGTTCCGCCAGTTTTACCAGCGCGCCGTGGCGGCCATCATCAAGTGGGGCGACGCCCATCCCGGCCAGACCCTGGCCCTGGTGGCCCACGGCGGCGTGCTTGAATGCGCCTACCGCGCCGCCCTTGGCCTGTCGCTGGAAACGCCACGCGACTTTCCGGTTCTTAATGCCAGCATCAACCGCTTCCGCGTACTTGGCGGCAAGTTGAGCCTCGTCAGCTGGGGCGAGGTCGGACACTTGCAGCCGAAGGTGCTCGACGAGCTCAATTAAGCGGTGTCAAGCCTTTCCGATCCGGTTTCTGTGGCCGCGCAGTGCTGTCAAATGAAAAATAGTGCTTATTAATTGAGCAGCACTTCGGGTAAAATAGAGGGTTCCCGCAAACTCAGAGCGTCCCGCCCGTGCAAATTGGTCCTTACTTGCTGCGCAATAATGTTTTCGTTGCTCCCATGGCGGGCGTGACGGATCGTCCTTTCCGACAACTGTGCAAGCAGCTGGGCGCCGGCTATGCGGTGTCCGAAATGGCTGCCTCGAACCCGCGCCTGTGGGCCACCGAAAAAAGTTCGCGCCGCACCGACCATGAAGGCGAAATGGAGCCGAAAGCGGTCCAGATCGCCGGCGCCGACCCGCAAGACCTGGCCGACTGCGCCAAGTTCAACGTCGACCGTGGCGCCCAGATCATCGATATCAACATGGGTTGCCCGGTCAAGAAGGTGTGCAACAGCTGGTGCGGTTCGGCCTTGCTGCAGCACGAAGACCTGGTCGAACAGATCTTGTACGCCGTGGTGCGCGCGGTGGACGTGCCGGTCACCCTGAAATTTCGCACCGGCTGGAACCGCGAGAACAAGAACGCCCTGCGCATTGCCCGCATCGCCGAACAGGCCGGCATTCGCATGCTGACCCTGCACGGCCGCACCCGCGCCGACGGCTACAGCGGCGACGCCGAGTACGAGACTATCGCCGCCGTCAAGGCGCAGGTATCCATTCCGGTGGTGGCCAACGGCGACATCACCACCCCCGAAAAAGCCAAATACGTGCTGGCGGTGACCGGGGCGGACGCGGTGATGATCGGGCGCGCGGCCCAGGGCCGGCCGTGGATCTGCCGCGAAGTCGACCATTACCTGCGCACCGGCCTGCACCTGCCGGCGCCGGCCGTGGAAGAAGTGCGCGCGCTGATGAACGAACATTTGCAGGCGCATTACGCGTTCTACGGCGAGTTTTTGGGCGTGCGCACGGCGCGCAAGCACATCGGCTGGTATGTACGCGACCTGATCGGCGGGGAAGAATTCCGCCAGCAAATGAACCTGCTCGAATCGACCGAAGCGCAGCTGCGCGCCGTCGATGCGTTTTTTGAAACCCAACACATTCATGGCGAACGGTTACAATACCGGCCCGCGGGCGTTGCTCAAGTAGCATTGGCAGCCTGACACGGCACACAGCCAGCAAGACGACATACCGGAACGACCGCTGCCTGCAGAGCCGCGGCGAAACACTTAATCCGCAGAAAAGCACCAACATCATATGAGCAAAGAAAGTATCCAGGAAGTTGTCCAGAAAAGTCTTGAAGAGTATTTCAACGACCTGGGCGAGCAGCAGGCATCGAACATTTACGACATGGTGGTCCTCACCGTCGAAAAGCCGATCCTCGAAGTCGTCATGACGCGGGCGGAAGGCAACCAGTCGCACGCGGCCCAGATGCTGGGCATCAACCGTAATACCTTGCGGAAGAAATTGCAGGAACACGGATTGCTGTAATTAGTCATTAGCACACACTGAGTGGCCGTGCTATCGAGCGCGAGCCCATCGCGCCCGAGGGGTGCGCCAGTGCAAACACCGAATACTCCACAACCAGGCCACTCACCATGATCAAACAAGCCCTCATTTCCGTTTCCGACAAGACCGGCGTGCTCGACTTTGCACGCGCGTTGTCCGCGCTCGGCGTCGGCATCCTGTCCACCGGCGGCACCGCCAAGTTGCTGGCCGATAACGGCGTGCCTGTCACGGAAGTGGCCGACTACACGGGCTTTCCCGAAATGCTCGATGGCCGGGTCAAGACCCTGCACCCGAAAGTGCACGGCGGCATCCTGGCGCGCCGCGACTTTCCCGAGCACGTCGCCAAGCTGAGCGAGCACGACATTCCAACCATCGACATGGTGGTGGTCAACCTGTATCCGTTCCAGGCGACCGTGGCCAAGGATGATTGCTCGTTGGAAGACGCGATCGAAAACATCGATATCGGCGGCCCGACCATGCTGCGCTCGGCTGCGAAGAACCACAAGGATGTGATCGTCATCTGCGATCCGACCGACTACGCCCAGGTGCTGGCGGAAGTGACGGCCGGCGAAGTGCCTTATGACACCAAGTTCCGCCTGGCCAAAAAAGTGTTCGCTCACACCGCGCAATACGACGGCGCGATCACGAACTACCTGACCAGCCTGGGCGAAGACAAGGCGCACGCCACCCGCGCGGCTTACCCGCAAACCCTGAACATGACGTTCGAAAAAGTGCAGGACATGCGCTACGGCGAAAACCCGCACCAGTCGGCCGCGTTTTACCGCGACCTGGCGCCGGCCGCCGGTTCCCTGTCCGCCTACAAGCAATTGCAGGGCAAGGAACTGTCGTACAACAATATCGCCGACGCCGATGCGGCGTGGGAATGCGTCAAGTCGCTCGGCGGCTTGGGCCAGCCGGCTGGCTGCGTGATCGTCAAGCATGCCAATCCGTGCGGCGTGGCAATCGGCGCCGATGCGCTGGACGCTTACAGCCGCGCCTTGCAGACCGACCCGACCTCGGCTTTTGGAGGCATCATCGCCCTGAACGTTGAGCTCGACGGCAAGACCGCCGAAGCGATCGCCAAGCTGTTCGTGGAAGTGCTGATCGCGCCGTCGTTCAGCGCCGAAGCGCGCGCCATCATGGCGGCCAAGCAGAACGTGCGCCTGCTGGAAATTCCGCTCGGTTCGTCCAATAACCCGTTCGACGTCAAGCGCGTCGGCGGCGGCCTGCTGGTGCAGTCGCCGGATGCGAAAAATGTCGGCCTGGAAGAACTGCGCGTGGTCACCAAGAAGCAGCCTACCCAGCAGCAATTGCAGGACATGATGTTCGCCTGGCGCGTGGCCAAGTTCGTGAAATCGAACGCCATCGTCTTCTGCGCCAATGGCATGACCCTGGGCGTGGGCGCCGGCCAGATGAGCCGCATCGACTCGGCCCGCATCGCCTCGATCAAGGCCCAGAACGCCGGCCTGACCCTGGCCGGTTCGGCGGTGGCGTCGGATGCCTTCTTCCCGTTCCGCGACGGCCTCGATGTGGTGGTGGACGCGGGTGCTACCTGCGTGATCCATCCGGGCGGCTCGATGCGCGACCAGGAAGTGATCGACGCCGCCGACGAGCGCGGCGTGGTGATGCTGTACACCGGCGCGCGCCATTTCCGTCATTAATTTCGACGGGTTGCGCAAGTTTGGTATACCGAAGTTTCTCCGGCGGTATACCATTCGTCCATGATTATTCTTGGCATTGACCCGGGCCTGCGCACCACAGGCTTCGGGCTTATCGAAAAGCAGGGCAACAAGCTGCGCTACATCGCCTCCGGCACCATCAAGACGGTATCGGAAGGCGAGCTTCCCGGCCGCCTCAAGGTGATCCTGAACGGGATCGCCGAGATCGTGCGCACCTACCAGCCGCACTGCGCGGCGGTGGAAAAAGTCTTCGTCAACGTCAATCCCCAATCGACCTTGCTGCTCGGGCAAGCGCGCGGCGCCGCCATTACGGCGCTGGTCGGCGCCGACCTGTCGGTGGCCGAGTACACCGCGCTGCAGGTCAAGCAAGCGGTCACCGGGCACGGCAAGGCGGCCAAGGAACAGGTGCAGGAAATGGTGGCGCGCCTGCTGGTGCTGCCGGGCCTGCCCGGAACCGACGCCGCCGACGCGCTCGGCGTGGCCATCTGCCATGCCAACAGTATCGACGCGCTGGCGCTGATCGGCGCGCTGGCGCCTTCGCTTTCCGGCCTGCGCATGAAGCGCGGCCGTCTCGTTTAACCTCGCTTGAAGGTCTTCCCATGATCGGACGTATTTCCGGAGTTTTGCTCGAAAAAAATCCGCCGCAGTTGCTGATCGATTGCAACGGCGTTGGCTATGAAGTCGATGTGCCGATGAGTACCTACTACGACTTGCCCGCCCTCGGCGCGCAGGTCACTTTGTTCACGCACCAGGCGATCCGCGAAGATGCGCATTTGCTGTTTGGCTTCGGCAATGCGGCCGAGCGCGCCGTGTTCCGCCAGTTGATCAAGATCACCGGCGTGGGGGCGCGCACGGCGCTGTCGATCCTGTCGGGCATGACGGTGAACGACCTGGCCCAGGCCGTGACCTTGCAGGAAGCGGGGCGCCTGGTGAAGGTGCCCGGCATCGGCAAGAAGACGGCGGAACGTTTGCTGCTGGAACTGAAGGGCAAGCTCGGCGCCGATCTCGGTTCGGTCGGCGGCGTGGTGCAGCACGATGCGAAATCTGACATTTTGAATGCGCTGCTGGCCTTGGGGTATTCTGACAAGGAAGCCACCTTGGCATTGAAGAATATGCCGGCCGGCAGCACCGTATCGGACGGCATCAAGTTCGCGCTCAAGGCGCTGTCCAAAGGTTAATGCTGTTAAGTTAAGCCATATTTGCCCCGAAATTCAGCCTCGTCATTCCCGCCTTCGCGGGAATGACGGAAGGTAGTTCGACGCCATTCAACAGGCTGAGCTTTAGCTGCAATCACATTTATCCGAAGGTTCATTCATGAGTATCCAGACCGACGATTTCAGCGAGCAGCGCATCATTGCGCCTACGCCGGCGTCGCCCAACGAAGAGGCGATCGAACGCGCGCTGCGGCCCAAGCAGCTCGACGAATACGTCGGCCAGGAGAAAATCCGCGGCCAGCTCGAGATTTTCATTTCGGCCGCGCGCAAGCGGCGCGAAGCGCTCGACCACACCTTGCTGTTCGGGCCTCCGGGGCTGGGCAAGACCACGCTGGCGCACATCATCGCGCGCGAGATGGGCGTGAACCTGCGCCAGACCTCCGGCCCGGTGCTCGAGCGCCCGGGCGACCTGGCCGCGATCCTGACCAATCTCGAAGCGAACGACGTGCTGTTCATCGACGAGATTCACCGCCTCTCGCCGGTGGTGGAAGAAATTTTGTATCCGGCGCTGGAAGACTACCAGATCGATATCATGATCGGCGAAGGGCCGGCGGCGCGCTCGGTCAAGCTCGACTTGCAGCCGTTTACGCTGGTCGGCGCGACCACGCGCGCCGGCATGCTGACCAATCCGCTGCGCGACCGCTTCGGCATCGTGGCGCGGCTCGAGTTCTATAACACGGCGGAACTGACGCGCATCGTCACGCGCAGCGCGTCCCTGCTCAATGCGCCGATCGTCGAAGAAGGCGCGCGCGAAATCGCCTTGCGCGCGCGCGGCACGCCGCGTATCGCCAACCGCCTGCTGCGGCGGGTGCGCGATTACGCCGAAGTCAAGGGCACCGGCGAAATCACCAAGCCGATGGCCGACGCCGCGCTGGTCATGCTCGATGTCGACTCGGTCGGTTTTGACGTGATGGACCGCAAACTGCTCGAAGCGGTGCTGTTCAAGTTCGGCGGCGGGCCGGTCGGCATCGGCAACCTGGCGGCGGCTATCGGCGAGGAGAGCGATACCATCGAAGACGTGCTGGAACCGTACTTGATCCAGCAGGGCTATTTGCAGCGCACCCCGCGCGGACGCATCGCCACGCCGCTGGCCTACCAGCACTTCGGCCTGGCCGCCCCGCGCACCAGCCCGACGGGCGACTTGTGGGACAACCTGGCTCCGTAAATCAGCGCTGGCCGCGCCGGTCGGACTGGGGTGGAATGTAGATCAGTTCTTCTTCCTCGCGCTGTTTGCGGCGATCCTTCCACCAGTCCCAGAAGTCTTTGGCGTCGACGCAATCGGACACCGTATCACAGGCGTCGCAGGCGTCGCCGGGGGAGGGCAGGTCGACCGAGCAGTCGCAAGGCACGCAATCGCCGGCCTGGCCTGGCCGCACCAGCAGCGGGCGCATTGGCGGCGCTGGAGGCGGGCGATAACGGCGGTAGGCGACGCCGCATTTGCGCAGGCGTCCTCCCAGCACCGCCATGCCATCCCACACGCCATAGCGGCGGATGGCGCGCGCGCCGAAGGCCGAGCAGCTGGCGTTGCCCGTGTAGGCGCAGTAGGCGCAGCAAAAACCCTTGTAGGGTGACAGATGACGCTGGTAGAAACCGATCGCCGAGAGTGCGAGTGTTTTCATCATGGTGGGCATGTCGCCAACGCTGAGCGCGGCGCCTGTTTTGATTTCAGGAAACAATGTTTTTTGGGAGTATGTCCTTCAGACTCTTCCAGAACAGGCAGGTATTTACGAGGTTTATCTACCGTAAAACAGGAGAGTCAACGCATGCAAGCAGCAATTGAGGAGACGCCGGAAGTGCCCCAGCGCCAGATCCGCGCCGTGTATGATGACGCCACCATCCGCGTCTACCAGGCCTATTCGAACGAGGTTGCCGAGGCCGCACTGGCCAGGGGAACCTTCGTTTCGCCGCCATTCAAGATGGAGCGCATGACCTGGATCAAGCCTTCGTTTTTGTGGATGATGTATCGCGCCGGATGGGGTTTCAAGGACGACGGGCAGCGGCGCATCCTGGCGATCGATATCAGCCGGGATGGGTTCGAATGGGCGCTGGAGCACGGCTGCCTGAGCCATGCGGAAGGGGATGCCGAGGGTTCGGCCGAGGTCAACAAGGATCGGTATCCGGTGCGCATTCAGTGGGACCCGGAGCGCGACCTGCATCTGAACAAGCTGGGATACCGCTCGATCCAGATCGGGCTGAGCAAGGAAGCGGTGAGCTTGTACGTGACGCAGTGGGTGCGCGCCATCACCGACGTGACACCGCTGGCGCACGAGATCCATGCGCTGGTGCAGGCGGGCCGGCCCGACGAGGCGCGCGCCAGGCTGCCGGTGGAGCGGGTGTATCGATAGGCCGGGTGGCGTTTCTGCGCCGAGCTGGCGCAAACAGGGAAGGACAATGGCTTGGATATCTTGAAGTTGGCTGTACTTTTCTTCGTGACGGCGCTGGCGGAAATCGTCGGCTGCTATCTGCCGTGGCTGGTGCTCAAGCAAGGCAAAAGCATGTGGCTGCTGATCCCGGCGGCCCTTTCGCTGGCCCTGTTCGCCTGGCTTCTGACGCTGCACCCCGCAGCGGCCGGCCGTACCTATGCCGCTTACGGCGGGGCCTATATTTGCGTCGCCTTGTTATGGTTGCGCTTTGTTGATGGCGTTGCATTGACTCGTTTCGATGTTGCTGGAGCCGCGCTGGCGCTGGCCGGCATGGCGATGATTGCTTTGCAGCCGTCGCAGTAAGGGAAGCGGGCGCTGAGCGCTTATTGTTGATGAGTGGTGTACGCAAACCCTGCCTGGCGTTGAAGAAGGGCAGCTACGAATGGGTACATGATCCCACGAGTGGCCACACTTAGTCGCTGAACAGTCACAAAAATTGTAAAATGGGACGGAACGTCTTCCTTACATTTGAACTCATGTACTACGATTCAGATTTATTGGGCTTTGAACGATTTTCAATAGTTGTCTCGTCAATTTGCGAAATATCTTTATCTAATAAAATTTCTGAAGATTCGTCTGATTTATTTATCGCTATCTTAAAGAACTCAATAAGAGTTCCTCCCTGCCAATGAATGTACAGGCGTTCTTCCTTCGTATTCTTATCTACCTCCACTAAAACGCGACGACCCGATATTTCCTTCCAATGTTGGCTTGGAGCTAATTCAAAAACATTCTCTAAAAAATATGTGATTATCCATTTATTGTCTTTAGTTGGTATTCCCTGCATATTCACGCACGAGTTAAACCATTTTGGAAGAGTCTCCGCAGGATGTTGTATATAGTACTCAGCGGCCGCTATAACAGTAGCTCTATCAAACTTCATTCTTACCTCCTATTATTGAGAATATAATCTCATCATTTCTCGACGTCTAATTTCAATGTTCATGATTGAATCCTCTAAAGGGTTAAAATGACCGTAAATTCGGTAGCCAGGCGCGACTCCTTGGCTGGTCACCTCATGCCCCCAAACTGTCTAAATGTCAGACCTGGCACCGTTCCACAGTTGCACCAATTATTCTGCTGAAATATTTGGCGCCATCAACAAATCGCTGAGTCTTTCCAACATACCAATTCTGTTTTCTGGTATCAAATTGCGCAAAGTCGCGGGATTGTCCGCTGCATTTCTAATGCATTCATAAAATCTCTCCAATCTTTCAGTTCTTTTCGACGGAGACGCTTCCAATTTTGTCCGCATGTCGATTACACCGAATGACTTGCCATCGATAGATTTGAGGAATTCAGGCGAATGAAGGTACGAATAGCCGGTACATAATTCATGAACGATACTCGCGATTTCCCTTGCAGCATCTTGTTCGGGCGCGCTGAGACGCTCAGTTGAAAAAATCGCCCCTCCTTTTAACAAGTCGATGTCTTCGGCCTTTGTCAAAGCTAACGAAAGTTGTAGCACCATTTTTTTCGTTATCATTATTAGAACCCTTGGCAATGAATCCAATGCACGTCATTGATATTGGGAAAAATCTTGAAATCATTGTGCTGTGGGCCCGGCAGGAGCGTTCCAATCGGTTTGACGCCCAAGATCACGTTATCTAGCGTACGGTAATAATCAAGTATTCGATATTCGTATGGCAAACCCGTTACAGGACTGTTGTACGGACTCGTTCCGTAAAGTATCTGCTTCACGTTCAAGCCTGCAACGTTTAGCTGGCGCATTCGATTTTATACCGAACCGTGAATTATCGTTCCCTGTATTTTCAAATCCAACGCCAGAAAATCTGCATCAGCAGCGTATACTGACTGTCGCCAATTGGTAATGGCTATTAACAACGTTTCAGTTTGATCAGCATTTGCGATCACTTGTCCTTCGGCATTCATGCGCAGGCCAAGATTTCGTCTAATCGATTTAGTCGTGTCGATCTTGACCTGTTCCGCACTAAGCTCCAATGCGTCAAATTGCTGCTTGGGTACCCATTCTGCGCGGCCTGCACTACTTGCCCCTGAGATTATCTAAAAATTCATAAGGCAAGTCAAAATTTGCCGCTACATCACATAGAACCTCGATCATCACGACTTTAAAATGATCTTCCAACTCCTGGGAATTCAAAGTTTCCAGATGTTTAGCGTCCAACTCGATAGCTACTGGCAACATACTCCTGTTGACGTCAATATCACCGATGTCCGGGATCGGCTTATCACGAGTACCAAAGCGCAGGATCAAGCTAACGGTGCGAAAGCGCGCAGCTGATAGATATAGATTTCTTTCAAGTTCAGGTTCGAGTATGTTGCGAGCTTTCATTGCAGCCGGTCCAAACTGCCTTGCTTTACATTTTACTAGGGAGACCCCGCCCACAACGAGATTTCTAATATTACTCATACGTTACCTATTTGCTAAATTTCCAGGGGGAAGGTCGCTGCCATACATCGAACGATATCGTTCAATCAGGCGCGTCTCATACGCGAGTCCTACACTTCTATTCGGAAGCGTGTTTCGAATTTCACTGGTAAAAGACTTATCCGGATATAGCATATTATGATTCCTTACTTGATTTTCTGCTCGCAATGAAAGGCCGCTCGCGTTAATGCCGTCGGTACTCTCCCCGATTTTCTAGTACGCCCCGGAATTATCAGCAATTGCATACACATGGGTTGGGTTAGGATTACTCAAACTATTCCATGAACCGACGAAGTGACTTCAGGATTGGTTCGTTCCCACCGAAGCGGTCCTGTTCCACCATTTGATGAACGAAGAGGGCAATTAAGTTCCGACACCTGGTGAAGGCCCAATTACCTCGGTCATGAACGCGTCCGCCTCATAGCATGATGAATGCTGTCGTCGTCGTAACGGCCTTGATTTTTGTAGTCGACGTATTCGCCTAAATAAAACAGTTCCCAGATTGCACGCTCGAAACGCATGTTTTTCTCGCGATAAACGGTGACCTCGAAGCTACTCCGTTCCTGATCGCCATAAACTTCAACAATTTGAGACTAGTTCAGCGGTTTTCACTGCCGTAATGGTAACTATCTCCGTCGGAGTCAAAGCGCTCCGCTTCCCAGTATGAGGGCAAAATTCGTCCATCTCCGCAGGGCCCATATCATCATGCAAAATGACTATTTCGCGCAAGAACATCATTTGATATCCCGGTGCGCCAATGCCCATTGATCGACACTGCAGCCGTCCAGCAGAACACCCTGATAGAAGCTAACGGCCTCGGGCAGCGGTGCTGCGCCTTTTATTCTGCATCGCATGAACTGGATGGTTACGATAGATCCGCTCGCACGAAGCAGACGACGAAATTCAAGCACGTCCGATTCCGTGAAATCGGCAAAGCGCTCCCGGTTGGCCATGTCATCGAATGAGACATCGCGATCGAGAAGTTGGCTAAATCGACGCAGGCTGGCGTCCGAGCAGCATTCGGGGTTCATTTAGAGGCTCCATTGTCGCAGGGTCTTTGGTTCGCCAGCGACCTCATCGGTAGGTTAATTGATTCGGGTTTCGTATAGTCTTTCGGCTCCGGGATTTCATTGCCGCTGCGTTTTGAAAATCTTTGTGTTACTCGGTCAAAAACCGCCACAATGTCGCCAGCAAGTCCTCTTTCGACACAAACGCACGCTGCGCATCGTCGCGATCGCGGATCAGGATAATCTGGCCCATGCCGGGAGATAGTATTTCAATGACTTTCTTCCGGTAGTTCGTTATTTCAAGAAAACCGTTTACGACGCCATCCAGGTTGTCGATTTCACGCAGGACGGTCGCATAGTTGACGAAGGAACCCGCTCCGTATGTCCCGCCACCCGTTTTCGGGTTATCGAAATACAGAAAGGTTTTCGGCGCGACTTCCCGTTGCCAATTCTGCGTATCGACCATTTTTCTGCGCAAAAAATAGAAATCGTCGATCAATTCGTCGCCTGAAAATTCGGATTGATGCACCGGAAAACAAAGAAGCAAGCGATCGCGTTTGTCGTCCAGGATGCCTTTGAAATGGGAATGAAAATTTGGCGGGGCCAGTATCAAATGTGAAAATCCATATTTATTGAATGCAAGCGGATGAATTTTCAAATGCGCGGCTGCGATGAACAGAGGCGCGTTCAATAATATGGATGAGGCGAAATCATCATCTGCGATATTGTCTGATATGACCAGCAAATCATTACCTTCGGTGGACGTATCCCCGAAGCGAAAGTAATTGTAGCAAGTTGTTGTCGGCAGCTCTTCCGACGCTCGTGTAATCCCGTGTTCCAGATCGATAACGCCGGAAAAATTGGCGACTATATCATTGCGATTCAACATATTCAGTTCTCTGCGTGCCTGTTAAGAAATGGAGCTTATCCAGGCCGTTCATCAAGCCGGGCTCACGGGCGTGGGGTAGTCGCTTCCAGGACCGGCGTCAGAAAATCGTCGTAGATCGACAGCGTCACCATGTACGCGATCTCATCCGATAACGCGCCAGACGGCGCATCCCCATACCGTTTGCGTTCCAGTTCAATGGAAATGATGCGTTTCTCATTTTTCCAGCTGACCATCTTCACGCGCTGGAGTGGGCTTTCCAAGGTAGTATCGACGAATGCGGCCCGCACTGCTTGCATTGACGGATAACTGCGCTGGGTCTCGCCTGAATAAAGAACCGTCGTTCGGTCTTTGTCTCGCGTCCAGCCCGCCTTGTCAATGATGGCCGCAGTCCTCTCGCACCACGCCAGCCCGGCATCGAGGGACATCATCCTCGAACTTGGCCTGTCGTCAATGTGATTGACGACGCTATTTCTGATGATCATGGCGATCGATTCCATTCCGGAAATCGAAAAACCACGAACAGGATGGACGTAGCGCAACTCATGAGTAAAATCCTCGTGATATTCCGAACGCATTCCATTGGGCATGACCTCATGAAAAATGACGCGGCTGGCTGAATCCCGCGCGACGTCGCTCGCCGTCATTCCCAAACCCACTGATACCTTGGGCTCGGCCACATCAACCACCGCTTGTAGTTTTCCACAGGCAGGCAGGAAGGAAATCATTCCAAGCAATGCGACAAGAATAGGACGGGAAACATACATTGGATTACCATTTTTCAGTGAGGGCGGGATGGACAGTGCCTGCGGGATGCTGGGCGATGATTACTTTTCTGAAAGATTTATGTCCGAAATCATCAATTCTCCTGTTTCAAGATCAACGACACCCCTGTGAATGGCGCTGCCACAAATCTCCCAGCCATACAGATCATAGTCGTCGGAAATATAGTTAACCCCCTCAATAACATTGTCCGAAGACGAAATGCATGTTATGCAGATGATGACGCCCTCTTCCAGTTCGATGTTGGCCCCGTTAATACGTGTGCATGCACTGCATCCCCAAAAATCGATGAAATTGAACGAACTGGATATTGTTGGCTGAACAAGGCACACGTAGCCGCAGTCCGGGATGCACGTATCCAGATCCAGCCTGGACCCGATTGTGTAGCTCGCCAACTGCGCGCGCACACAAATTTTGGTTTGTAAGTTAGTGCGACTGTCGGCTTGCGAGACAGAATCGCAAAAAGCACATTTCATGTTCCCGACGATATAGTCGTAACCGTAACTCATTTTTTCACGCCTTTCTGCTGAAGGACCGCCGTACATTAGCCGATACGGGCTCTCCGCGCTCCGCTACGCAATGTATTTTGCGACGAGACGGTCAAGCGTGGCGGCATCAATATGAGAAATGTCATTGTCCAGCATAACCTCTACCGATTCATCGATTTTACTGATCACTAGCGTGAAAAACTCAATTGGCGGCGCTCCGTGCCAATGAATGAAAAACTTACTCTTCATCGTCTTCTGGTCTATCTCTACCAGAACGCGGCGGCCACTCATGTCTTCCCAATGTTGGTTAGGCCCCAATTCAAATATCGGCGATAAGTTATATGTTATGCGCCATTGATTCTCTTTGGTCTGACTTCCGTTCATGGTGACGCACTCCTTAAACCATTCTGGAAGCGTGCTCGCCGGATGCCGCATAGCATACTCTGCGGCAGCTATAACAACAGCCCTGTCAAAATCCATATATGTTCTCGTGCTGAGTTAATTCTTTCAAGCGGAAAGTGACATTGACGCCGGCAAAAACCGGCAGACTGATTCGACGTTCTGATAGCGCTGATCTGTCAGTCGGGCGCATCGGATGAGGGCGGATTTTTCCGGTTTCGCATCAGGAATTTTTTCCCCGCCGTGAGCGCGAAAAATATTCCCGCCAGCGCAAACCCCGCCGCATATTCCTTCGACGACATCGCAAAAAACAGCGCGCCGGCCAGGAGGAAGCACACCACAGCGGTGAGAAGAGGATTTTTCATGAAAGGCAAGCCCGGTATTGTCGCAGATCGTCGAGTATGACCTGCAAGCGCGCGCGTATCAAGCGCGCTTACTTGGGTGGCAGCATCTCGTCGGCCCGCTCGCGCCAGCGTCGCGGACGATATCCAGGGTCGCGTTTGGCCGGCCACACGAAGGACGTGAACATGAAGATCGACACGCACAGCAGCGGCAGCATCACTCCCAGCACGGCAGGCTCGGGATAACGGTAGATCATGGCGCCGCCCGCGATCAATTGAAACAGGACGATCAGCACCGCCAGTGTGCGCCGCCAGGCCGAGCGCAGGGTCCGATAACCGACCACGGCAAAGAAAAAGTATCCGCAAGCAAAGGCGAGAATGCCGGCGCCCATGACCAGCAAGGTCGCGCCGCCCGCAAACGGATGCAGTTGCGCCGGCGGCAGCAAGGTCAGCGAAGTGGCGAACAGGGCCGCCAGGCCCGCCAGGAAGGCGAGCGCCTGTAGAAGTAACATCCGGACTCCGCATGATGCGACGGACTCGTGTCCGGCATGGTTCAAAGGAAAAATTGCATGATATTTATTAAACTTGTCGAAACATAACACATGTTTCAATGCGGTGCCAACGGGGCGCGCCAAGGCGGTGCGCCAAGGCGAGGCGCTAAGGCGGCGCGCCAAGGCGAGGCGCCAAGGCGGCGCGCTATACTTCGCGCACCCGCTGCTAACCCGCTAAGAAAGAACTGAAGATGATGCAAATCTGGGTCGATGCCGATGCCTGTCCGGTCGTGATCAAAGACATCCTGTACCGTGTGGCCGAGCGCCTGCAACTGAACGTGACCCTGGTCGCCAACCAGCTCATGCGGGTGCCGCCGTCGCGCTTCGTGCGCGCGGTGCAGGTGCCGTCCGGGGCCGATGTGGCCGATGCCGAAATCGTGCGCCTGCTTAATCCAGGCGACCTGGTGGTGACGGGTGACATTCCCCTGGCCGCCGACGTGCTGCTCAAGGGCGGCTTTGCGCTCAACCCGCGCGGCGAGTTCTATACCAACGACAACATCGCGCAGATGCTCACCATGCGCAAGTTCATGGATGAATTGCGCGGCAGCGGCGTGGACACCGGCGGCCCGGCGCCCTTCGGCCAGGCCGACCGCCAGAACTTCGCCAACCAGCTCGACCGCCACCTGGCGCGCCACGTCAAACGCCCCTGAACCGGCGTACAATCACGGCACGTTCCGATGAACAGCGACGACTTCTGCAAAGGTCACCATGAAGGTCTTACGTATTTTTGGCATCTTGGTCGCCGTGCTTGCCATGGTCGGCTTCGGGTTGTGCGGGGTGCTCGGCGTGATGATCGGTTTCCGGCCATACGCCGATGCGGCAAACATGTTCGATGAAACTTTTTTCATGGGCCTGGCTGGGCTGGCGATCTTCGCCACGCTTGCCTGGTTTCTTGGTAGAAAGCTGTATAGAGCGTTCAGCGCACCCGGTAAGTGAGTCGGCCTTCGCTACCATCGGGGACCTTGAAAAACCGTAGCGAGCGGCGCAAGTTTCGTTCGAGAAGCGCAACCGTACGAAGGTACGGTGAGCATCGCAGGGCGAAAATTGCGCTGCGCAGTAGGTTTTCCGAGGTCACCATCGTGACGCACATTTTCTCGTGAGGCAGCTGTGTCCTTTCTACGCACCGTCGTCTTGTTGATTGCCTTGATCGCCATGGTCGGCATCGGCGCATGTGGCGTGCTCGGGCTGTATCTTGCCGCGCACTCGGGACCTGCGGCAGCGCCGAACGAATTGCTCGTCTTTGGGCTCATCGGCGTGACCATTTCCGCCATGCTTGGCTGGGGTATCTACCGCCGCTTGCGCAAGACAGGCGCGCCGCCAGCGCCGCCGCAGTCGGAGCAATGACGCTCCCCCTATCCCCCGGCGTCGCCCACGCCGTACACCTGCTGTTCGAATGGACGGCAGTTGCCGTCGGCATGCAGCTGTACCGGCGCCAGCGCGCGCGTGCCGGCGCCAGCGGTATCCTGAGCAACAGCGGCTACGCTGTGGTCATCGGCTGCATCCTCGGCGCCGCCATCGGCAACAAGCTGGTGTTCTGGATCGAGTACCCGCACCTGTGGGCCGCGCAAGCGGGTACCATCAGCGTCTGGATGTCCGGAACGTCGATTGTCGGCGGCCTGCTCGGCGGCCTGCTGGGTGTGGAAATCGCCAAGAAATTGACCGGCCAGCGCCACTCCACCGGCGACCAGTTCGTGCTGCCGCTGATGGTCGGCATCGCGCTTGGGCGCGTCGGCTGTTTTCTCGCGGGCCTGAACGACGGCACCTACGGCAAGGCCACCGCGCTGCCGTGGGGCGTCGATTTCGGCGACGGCATTGCGCGCCACCCCACCCAGCTGTATGACATCCTGTTCGTGCTCGCGTGGGGTGGCCTGCTGCTGGCGCTGCGCGCGCGCTGGCGCGACAAACCGGGCCTGATGTTCAAGCTGTTCTTGTCCGGCTACCTGCTCTGGCGCCTGGCCGTCGACGCCATCAAGCCGCTGCGCTACGATTACGGCGCGGGCCTGGGCGGCGTGCAGCTGGTCTGCGTGGCCGCGCTACTTTGTTATCTCCCTTTACTCGCCAGGCAGCTCGGCGGGCCGGCGCCACTGAAAGCGATCGAACCATGAGCCGGAAAATCCGACCCTACCTGTTTTACGACACCACCACCTCGGTGTGCTCCACCTGTCTGCATCCGGTCGAGGCCAAGATCATCTTCAAGGGCAGCGACGTCTTCATGGACAAATGGTGCAGCGCGCACGGCGCCGAAAGGGTGCTGGTGAGCGACGATGTCGATTACTACCGCCTGTGCCGCGAAGTCTTCGTCAAGCATCCCGAGATGCCGCAGACCTTCAACACGCCCATGCAATACGGCTGCCCGTACGACTGCGGCCTGTGCCCCGACCACATGCAGCACTCCTGTTTGTCGATCGTCGAAATCACCGACAACTGCAACCTGAACTGCCCCGTGTGCTACGCCGAAAGCGGCACCCACCGCGAACAGCACAAACCCTTCGACGACATCATCAAGATGCTCGATGCGGTCGTCGCCAACGAGGGCGAAGCGGACGTGATGCAGCTCTCCGGCGGCGAGCCGACCCTGCACCCGCGCTTCTGGGACATTCTCGACGCGGCCAAGGCGCGCCCGATCAAGCACGTGATGGTCAACACCAACGGCATCGTGCTGGCGCAGGACCCGGCCTTCGCGCGCCGCCTGGCCACCTACGCGCCCGGCATCGAGGTGTACCTGCAGTTCGATTCCCTGCGCAGCGACGTGCACAAGGCGCTGCGCGGCGCCGACCTGACCCGCATCCGCGCGCAGGCCCTGGCCAACCTGAACGCGGCGCAGTTGTCGACCACCTTGGTGGTCACGCTCAAGAAGGGCCTCAACGACGACGAAATCGGCGCCATCATCGACTTCGCGCTGACCCAGCCCTGCGTGCGCGGCGTGACCTTGCAGCCGATCCAGGATGCCGGCCGGGTGGAACGGTACGATCCGCGCGTGCACCGGCTGACCGTGTCGGAAGTGCGCCGCAAGATCACCGAACAGACGTCCCTGTTCACGCTGGCCGATATCGTGCCGGTGCCCTGCAATCCGGATACGCTGGCCATGGCGTACGCGCTCAAGACGGGCGATCAGGTGGTGCCGCTGACGCGCTACCTCGATCCGCAAACGCTGGTCGAAGGCAGCAGCAACACCATCGTCTTCGAACGCGACGAGACGCTGAAAAAGAGCATGAAGGAGCACATCTTCAAACTGTTCGCGACCAATCATTCGCCCGAGTCGCAGGCCAACTGCCTGTCGGAGTTGATGTGCTGCCTGCCGCTGATCGACGCGCCGGCAGGCCTGAGTTACGACAATGTGTTCCGCGTGCTGATCGTGCAGTTCATGGACGCGTATTCGCTCGACGTGCGCGCGCTGAAAAAATCATGCATCCACTTTGCGCAACCGGACGGGAAGATGATCCCGTTCGAAAGCTATAACCTGCTGTACCGCAGCGGCGAGCAATTGGCCACGATCCGCGCCAGCATCGCGCAGCAGACCGCGCAGCGCGCAAGCGTGCGCAAGGTCATTCCGATCGGCGCGCAGTAAACCGCACGGCGGGACGTGCTTCAACGCTGCGCGCGTTTGCTGGCAACGACCTCGCCGAGGGAATGCGCTCCGGGTGCGTACAGCGCCAGGCCGGCGCCGGCAACGGCCATGGTCAGCGCCGCCGCCAGGAACACCCGGCGGGTGCGGCGGATGGCCGCCTCGATCCAGTGGACGCGGTCGAGGCCCCGAAGGCGGCGATACAGGCTGGCCGACAGCAGCCCGTCGACCAGCAGCTCTGCAAACAGCAGCGGCGCCGACGACACCAGCGAGAACATCATGAAGATGGCGGCCCCGAGGGCGGCGCCCAAGGCCGCGAGCAGCGCCAGGGGAATGAGCAGGTCTTCGGCGTCGCCAACCGCCTCGAGCGTTTTGTCGATGCCGTTCTCGCCGATGTCGGACAAGATCCCGCTGCCGGGCGAGTCGAAGTTGGCGCTTGCGCCGCCGCCGTCGAAGCTGCCGCCGCCGCCGCTCCAGGAGGGGCCGGAGCCACCTCTGGACGGCGTCAGGTCCGGCAGAACGGCATCGCCGCCGGGCCAGCGCAGCCATAGCCACAGCAACAACAGGAAGACGAGATAGGCGACGGCGATCGATGCCGGATAGCGCAGCCACATGGACTGCATGCCGGCCGCCAGCAGCAGGAAGGAAGCCAGGAAGCCCGCCGCGCCGGTGAGTGTAACGAGCAGCAGCATCTGCAAGCGCGGATAGCTGTCGCGTTCGAGCTTGCCGCGCAGGCGAGCGATGTCGCGCTCGCGCTGCGGGACGGGCTGACGCCTTCTCATGCGTGACACAGGAGGCCCTGGCCGTCAGGTGTCAGGCGTGTGGCACACCGCTTCGATATTGTGGCCATCGGGGCCGATGACGAAGGCGCCGTAATAGTCCGGATGGTAGTGGGCGCGGATGCCCGGCGCGCCGTTATCCTTCGCACCCGCTTCGAGCGCGGCGGCATAAAACTGGCGCACCTGCTCGCGGCTCCCGGCCGCGAAGGCGATGTGCATGGGGCTTTGCGTGGCGCTGTGCTCGCCGAACCAGAACTCGGGCTTGGATTGCTTGCCCATGCCGATCCAGCCCTTGACTTCGGTGATGATGGTGATGCCCAAGGGCGCCAGCGCCTTGGTGAAGAAGGTCTTGGCGTGTTCGCTGTTGCTCACTGCAATGCCAAGATGGTCGATGATCATGCTCGCTCCATGTCGTTACAATCACTCAATCATAATTGAATGGCAATGTACGGGCAAGCGCCGTCACGGCCTCAACAACCAATGCCTCCG
Source organism: Massilia rubra (assembly GCF_011682065.1). Taxonomy (GTDB): domain Bacteria; phylum Pseudomonadota; class Gammaproteobacteria; order Burkholderiales; family Burkholderiaceae_D; genus Telluria_A; species Telluria_A rubra. The sequence continues at coordinate 141,388 of NZ_VUYU01000016.1, forward strand.
TGGCAGGCAATGTGTTTCAGCAAGAAGCCCTTGGCCTTTTGCGACGACAAGAACAGGCAAGAACCCGACGAGTTGTTCCCGGAGTAGCCCATCAGCAGATCGAGCTGGCCGTCGCGATCGAGGTCGCCGGCCCATTGCAGGCTCACACTGGCCTCGATGCCCGGTTCCACGCTCAGTTCCTTGAGTGGCGTGCGCTGCCCACCCTTGACCAGGAAAACCCGCTTGTTCTTCGTCTCGATGCGGAAATCAACGCCCTTGAACCTGATATCGACCGGGCTGCCGGCCTCGATCAGCGAGCCGTTTTCTCCGGTCTCGTTGTCTGTTACCTCGAGCGGACCTGGGGTCAGGTAGGGCAGGCGCAGCAGGGCTAGCGCGTTTTTCCGGCTCGATGCGATGGCCACGCCCGTGCGCTGGCCGGGTTCATCGGAGATGGTGTCCTCGAAGCGCGTGCTCCTGATCTTGGCCGGCAGCAGTTCCCAGCGTTTGCCGACGGGCGCCAGCGCCAGCCAGCCGGCGCCGGGATGGACCGGCGCTTCTCCCTCATGATAGCCGCCCGGCAGCAGGAAGCTCCAGCGAATGTCTGGCTCGCCGGATACCGCAGGAGCGGCGGCGGCGAAACTGAGCACGGTCGCGGACAGGGCCAGCAGGAGGAAGGATTTCACGGCGTGTTTATTCTTCGCGTACCCACACTTGCGAGCGGCCGAACATCGGCATGCCGACATAGCCGCGCACGTTGAGCTTCTTGCCGCCTTCGACGACTTTCAGCTTGCTCTTGTAGACCTTGCCGTTATCCGGATCGAGAATCTGGCCGCCGGTGTATTCGTCGCCTTCTTTTTTCAGGCCGCTCATGAAAGTCATGCCGAGGATCGGCTGGTCCTTGTTGACGCCTTCGCACTTGTTGCACTTGGGATTTTGCTCGGTGCCTTCGGGACGGAACAGTTTTTCCAGCTTGCCCTGGATCTCGCCGTTGTTCTCGCTGATGCGGATCAGCGCCTTCGGCTTGCCGGTCACGTCATCGATGTTTTTCCACAGGCCGACCGGGGACGCTGTTTCCTGCGCCATTGCCGGCGTCATGGCCAGCATGGCGGCGATCAGGGTGGCTGTTGTCAGTGCTTTCATGGTGTCTCCAGTATTGTTAGTGTATGTAGCGCTGCTAGTGTAGCAAACCGGCATCGCACTGACCCCACAACTTTGTATCAGGTTGTGTGGGTCTTACTGGAGTGGCTCAGGGCGCCGCGATGATCTTGACGATCTCGACGCGCGTGCCGGGCACCAGCGCGCCTTGGGCGGTCTGCTCTTCGGTGCGGATCCAGCCGAAGCCTTTGGCGCGCCACGTCATCGACACCTGGCCTGCCACCGAACCAGGGAAGGCAATCTTGCAGGCGTTGACGAACGGGCGTCCGGCGACGGTGATCGTGTCGAAGCCGACGAAGGTCAATTCGTCCGACAGTGTCTCGACCTCGGTGTTCGTTACCATGCGCGATGCGCCGGACTTGTCGAACTCGAGGTGCCAACTGGTGCTGGTGTTGGTGTAGTTGGCCATGACCGTCTGGCCTGCGACCATCGTCAGCGGGAACGACGCTTCCTTGGAAAAGATGTCCTTGCCTTTCTGGGCGCCGCTCGTGTCGTACTGGCCTACACCGAGCATCCTGTAGATATTGTTATCCAGAGTGAAATACGGACCGCCACGGCGCGCGCCGTTATCGCGCAGTTCCACGATGCCGTAGGCCATCACGCCCTCGAACATTTCCTGGACAACGACGTGAGTGTAGGTATCGGACGTTGTGTATTGGGTGCCAGGCGTTACCTGGAAGCAGTCGGCGAACGACGTCGAGGCGGACGTCGACGTACCCGATACCGGCGCCGGAGCGGGCGTTGGCACTGGTGCGGTAGCAGGAACAGGAACAGGAACAGGAGCTGGTTCCGGGGTGACCACCGGCGCCGGCGTCACCGCGACTGGCTCCGGCGTCACCACCGGCGCGGGCGTCACCACCGGAACTGGCGCTGGCGCCACGACCACGGGCGTCGCCGGCGCCATGGCCGGCGTGGTAGTGTGATCGGACGATCCGCCGCCGCAACCGGCGATCAGGACGCTGGACAGGGCGATGGCATAAGCTGATTGTTTCATGGTATTCCTCTTTCAAAAATCGTCGTTCTGCGCCAGCCAATGGAAATCCATCACGGCCATGCCGCGGGCTGTGCAAGCTGTTGTCTGCGTGCCGGCGTCAACCGGTAGATGATGTTGTTATGCGCGCTGGGAACGCCAGATCCGCGCAAGCGCACGGAACCGGGTATCAGGGTGTCTGTCGACGGCAAACGTCGGTCAACGGGAACAAATCAGGAACATCGCAGGCGTTCATCGGAGAACCAATAGCGGGACTGGGTCCGACTCACCAAAGAGCGATAGTATAGGGAAACCTTAAGTTCTTGTCAGGAAATATTGTCAAATGTGAAGCAAAAAAGACAGTGGATATGTCCAAATGACATTTTTCCGTACGTACAGCGCGCTTTTGCTCTATCAGGAGAAGCAAAAGCGCGCCGCACCGTTGCAACAGCTTACGCGGTCGGCAACTTGGCCAGCTGCTCGCGCAGCTTCTCGATGGTGGCCGAGAACGCGACCAGGCGCTCTTTTTCCTGCGCAACCACCGCCTCAGGCGCCCGCGCCACGAAGCTCTCGTTGCCCAGCTTGCCGTTCACCTTGGCGATTTCGCCTTCGATGCGCGTGATTTCCTTCGACATGCGCTCGCGCTCGGCAGCGACATCGATTTCCACCTTCAGCATCAGCTTGGTCGCGCCTACCACCGCCACCGCCGCCGGCGATTCCGGCAAGGTGTCGACGATGTTCACTTCCGACAGCTTGCCCAGCGTTTGCACGTAGGCCGCATAGCTTTCCAGGCGCGCGCGGTCGGCCGCGTCGGCCGCTTCGACGATCAGCGGCACGCGCATCGACTCCGGCAGCTTCATTTCGCCGCGCAGGGTACGGGTGCCGTCGGTCAGCGCCTTGAGCTGGCCCATCCACTCTTCCGCGCGCTCGTCGATGAGCGCGGGATTGGCTTCAGGATATGGCTGCACCATGATCGAGTCGCCGGCCGGGTTGAGCGTTTTGCCGGCCAGCGGCGCGACGGTCTGCCACAGCGTTTCGGTCACGAACGGGATGATCGGATGCGCCAGGCGCAGGATCACTTCCAGCACCCGCAGCAAGGTGTTGCGGGTGGCGCGCTGCTGGCCTTCGCTGCCGTGCTGGATCTGGACCTTGGCCATTTCGAGGTACCAGTCGCAGTAGTCATACCACACGAACTTGTGGATGGCCGAGGCGATGTTATCGAAGCGGTAGTCGTCGAAGCCCTTGGCCACTTCCATCTCGGCGCGCTGCATGGTCGACAAAATCCAGCGGTCGCCCTGCGACAGGTCGGCGTCGGCCGGCACGCCGCAATCCTTTTCCTGGGTGTTCATCAGCACGAAGCGGGTGGCGTTCCACAGCTTGTTGTTGAAGTTGCGGTAGCCTTCGGCGCGACCCAGGTCGAAGTTGATGTTGCGGCCCAGCGAAGCATAGCTGGCCATCGTGAAGCGCACGGCGTCGGTGCCGTACGCCGCGATCCCCACCGGGAATTCCTTGCGGGTGGCCTTGGCGATCTTTTCGGCGTCGCGCGGATTCATCAAGCCGGTGGTGCGTTTTTCGACCAGCGCTTCCACATCGATACCGTCGATCAGGTCGATCGGATCGAGCGTATTGCCCTTCGACTTGGACATCTTCTGGCCGCTCGAATCGCGCACCAGGCCATGCACGTACACGGTCTCGAATGGCACCTTGCCGGTGAAGTGCGCGGTCATCATGACCATGCGCGCCACCCAGAAGAAGATGATGTCGAAGCCCGTCACCAGCACCGACGACGGCAGGAAGGTCTTGAGGTCGAGCGTTTCTTCCGGCCAGCCCATGGTGGAGAAGGGCACCAGCGCCGACGAGAACCAGGTATCGAGCACGTCGTCGTCGCGGCGCAGCGGCGCCGTCACGCCGGCCGCCAGCGCCTTGGCCTTGGCTTCTTCCTCGGTCTTGGCGACGAAGATATTGCCGGCATCGTCGTACCATGCCGGGATCTGGTGGCCCCACCACAGCTGGCGCGAAATGCACCAGTCCTGGATGTTGTTGAGCCACTGGTTGTAGGTGGTGTTCCAGTTCTCTGGCACGAACTTGATCTCGCCCTGGGCGACTTTGTCGAGCGCCACTTCGGCGATCGATTTACCCGGGAAGAAGGTGCCTTCCGGGGCCGGCTTGGTCATGGCCACGAACCACTGGTCGGTCAGCATCGGCTCGATCACGACGCCGGTACGGTCGCCGCGCGGCACCATCAGCTTGTGCGGTTTGACTTCCTGCAGCAAGCCTTGCGCATCGAGGTCGGCCACGATCTTTTTGCGCGCGACAAAGCGGTCCAGGCCACGGTAGGCTTCTGGCGCTTCGTCGTTCATTTTGGCGTCGAGCGTCATCACGCAGATCATCGGCAGCTTGTGGCGCTGGCCGACGGCGTAATCGTTCAAATCGTGCGCAGGGGTGATCTTCACGCAGCCGGTGCCGAACGCCTTGTCGACGTATTCGTCGGCGATGATCGGGATTTCGCGGTCGGTCAGCGGCAGCTTGAGCATCTTGCCGACCAGCGCCGCGTAACGCTCGTCGGTCGGATCGACCGCCACGGCGACGTCGCCGAGCAGGGTTTCAGGACGCGTGGTGGCCACCGTCAGATGGCCGCTGCCATCGGCGAACGGATAGCGGATGTACCACATCGAGCCGTCTTCTTCGACCGACACCACTTCCAGGTCGGAGACGGCGGTGCCCAGCTTCGGATCCCAGTTCACCAGGCGCTTGCCACGGTAGATCAGGCCCTGTTCGAACAGGCGCACGAAGACGTCGGTGACCACTTTCGAGCGCGGTTCGTCCATCGTGAAGTATTCGCGCGACCAGTCGGGCGAGGTGCCCATGCGGCGCATCTGGCCGGTGATGATGTTGCCCGACTTTTCTTTCCATTCCCAGACCTTGGCGACGAACTTCTCGCGGCCCAGGTCATGGCGCGACACTTTTTGCGCGTCGAGCTGGCGCTCCACCACGATCTGGGTGGCGATGCCGGCATGGTCGGTGCCCGGAACCCAGGCGGTATTGAAGCCGCGCATGCGGTAGTAGCGGGTCAGGCCATCCATGATGGTCTGGTTGAACGCATGGCCCATGTGCAGGGTGCCGGTGACGTTCGGCGGCGGCAGCTGGATGCAAAACGACGGCTTGTCGGCGTCGGTGGTCGCGGCGAAGTAGCCGCGTTTTTCCCACTCCGCGCGCCAGTATCGTTCAATGTCGGCGGGCTCGAAAGATTTGTCTAATTCCATGGTTTGTCGTGTATTTTTGCGAAAACGTTCATTATAGAGGACTACGGGGCGCAGCCGGGACGGGCGTTTATTGGGCGGCCGCGCGCTGGCGCAGCGCTTCCAGCGTCTTGGGCATGCCGCCACGGCTCATGCTGTCGACGATCCAGCCCAGTCCCATCGGCACCGGCCCCGGGTCGGTGTACACCATGTACTTGACCACGGTCTTGTTCTTGTCCGCCGCGTGCGGCGCCAGCAGCCAGTAACCGGTGGTGTCGGCAATCGACTCCTCGGCGCTCACGCCGGCCCAGGGCAGCATCTTCCACGACAGCTGGCACTGCGCGGCGGACACCTTCGGTTCCATGCGCAGGCGGTACTTCTTGACCTTCCCGAGCGGCAGCTTGAGCGTCATGTCGACCTGCGCCGCGTCCTCCTTGCGCATGACCGCCACCTTGTCCACGTTCGGCATGAAGGAGGGGTAGGCGGCGTAATCCTGGATCATCGCGCACAGTGCCGGCAGCGGCGCGTTGATGATGGTGGCGGCCATGAAGGCCTTGCCGGGCTGGCCGGCCTTGCTGACGTCGGCGAGGGCGACTTGCGTCTCGCTCAGTCTGGCGGTGTCGATGCCGGTGTCGGCCAGCGCGCCGGCGCAGGCAGTCAAGAGGGTTGCGGCAAACAGGAGTCTGGTCATGGTGCTGTTTTCAGTGTGGTCATGGCGTGCTGGCCGGCTTGGCCAGCACATGGTCGAGGACATCGGCGGCCGCATGCGCGCGGCCCAGGGCGCGCGCGCGTTGGCCCATGGCTGCCAATTGATCGGGATGCGCGAGCAGGTGCGCGATGCGGTATTCCAGCGTGGGGCCGTCAACCGCCTTGAGGGCGACGCCTTGTTCGAGCAGGTAATCGGCGTTGCGCTCTTCCTGCCCCGGGATCGGCGAATTGACGATCATCGGCAGGCCCATGGCCAGGCATTCCGAGCTTGTCAGCCCGCCCGGCTTGGTGATGACCAGGTCGGCGCACGCCATCAGGCGTTCCACCTTGTCGGTAAAACCCTGCGCCAGCAAGCGTCCCGGAAAACGCGTCGCCAGGACCTTGAGCGCGGCCAGCGCCTTGGCGTTTTTGCCGGCCAAGACGATCAGCTGGAACGTGCCCTCCAGGGCCAGCAGGCGTTCGGCCACCGTGTCCAGGCTGCCCAGGCCAGCGCCGCCGCCCATCAGCAGGAAAGTGGTGGTGCTTGGGGCGAGCCCGAACTCGCGCGCGCATTCGGCGCGATCGAGCGCCTGGCCGAAGGCCGGCATGATCGGAATGCCGGTCACGTGGATGCGTTCGGACGGAATGCCGCAGCGGCGCATGCGGTAGGCGACTTCCTCGTTGCCGGCAAAGTAGCCGGCCATGTTCTCGTGTACCCACATGCGGTGCAGGTCGAAGTCGGTCACCTGCACCCATACCGGGGTGGTGAAGCCGCGCTTGCGGATCGCGCGCGCCAGGATTTCGGCCGGCAGGAAGTGGGTGCAGACGATGGCGTCCGGCTGCGCCTCTTCGATGGCGGTCATCAGCGTGCGCGTGTTGAGGCGTTCCAGGCCGCGCCGCAGCTGCTGCATGGTGCTGTCCGGGCGCGCATCGTTGCTGGCCTGGTACAGGTAGCCCCACAGCGCCGGCGCCTTGTTCACCAGCTTGAGGTAAAACTCGGTGTACATCTTGCGAAAGGCAGAAGGAACGTAATCCATCACGTCCAGGTGGGTCGCCTCGATGCCGCCCGGCGCCGCGTTGGCGGCGGCGCGAATCGCTTCGGCCGCGCGCATATGGCCGGCGCCGGCGGAAACGCTTAACAGCAAGATCTTTTTCGTCATACGTGCCTGAGATGGGGAGGGGCGCGGCGCGCCCCGGATAAACAAAAGTCTATCAGCGTACCATCTCCGCACGGTCCTGCGTCAGAACCCGCCCCGGATCAATTGCCGCAACCGAGTAACTTGATGCGCTCGTACGCGGCTTTTGCCTGGACCAGGCCAAAGCCATACCTGGTGTCGCGTCCCGCCGTGCCCAGGTCGAGCGCGCTCTTGCCGAGCGAACTGCGAATTTGCGTTCCGCTGCACGTAGGGAAGTAGCTCCACACCAGCGCCGCCACCGCCGACACGTGCGGGGTCGCCATCGAGGTGCCGTCGAAGTAGGCGTAGCTGGCCGGCTTGACCGCCACCGTGGCGCTCTGGCCCAGCTGGGTTTTCAGCTGCGCGCCCTCAAGGCTTGATGCCGTTACCGACGGGATCAGGGTGGCCGTGCCCACCGTGCCGCCAAAGCCGCCGGCGACGTTGTTGTACACCACCGCGCCCACGCCGCCGCTGTTCTGGCAGTTGGCCACCTTGACGGCAAAATCGATGGTCCCGCGCGCGATCAGGCACACCTTGCCCGAGACGGCGGCATTGGTCTTGTCGCCCAGGCCGAAGTCGGCCAGTGGGGCGGTCGCCGTTTTCACCGGCGAGCCATCCATCGACCCCGGCGCGTACACGGTGGCGCCGACCGTCAGAGCCGGCGCGCTGCCGCTGTTCATCGGCACGGTCGAGAGCACGCCCACGCCGGGGCCGGCGATTTCGACCTTGCTGTTGTACTGCGAGAAGCTGGCCCAGGTTTTGTTCTCGTCGAGCGCGCCGACCATCATCACGCTGCTGTAGCCGGCCGGGTACGAGACCACCGTGTTGCCATCGTTGCCGGCGGCGGCGATGCTCAGCACACCCTTGGCGGCCAGCGCATCGAAGGCGCGCTGCTCGGTCTTGCTGGCGCGCCCGCCGCCGAGCGACATGCTGATGACGTTCGCGCCGGCGCCGCCGCACTTGTTCGCGGCGCTGGCCAGGGTCGAGGAATAGGCCCAGCCGGCCGCGCCGAACACCTTCACGATGTGCAGTTTCAGGAGCCGGTTGGCGTTCACGCCCACCACGCCGGTGCCGCTGTTGTTGATGGCGGCGATGGTGCCCGCCACGTGGGTGCCGTGGTGGTTTTCGTCGGTGTACCAGTTGCCGGTGCCGGCGTCGTACTCGCCGGCGACGCTGTTGGCGCTCAGGTCTTCATGCGCGCGGTCGTAGCCGGAATCGATGATGCACACCTTGCGGTTGGCGGCGTTTGTATCGGGCAGCAGGTCGGCCTGCACCATCTTGATCCCGTACGGGACCAGCTGGCCGGTGGCGTACGGCGTGCCGGTCGACGCCGAGGTCAGGGCGAACGCCTTGCGCACCACGTCTTCCTCGATGTAGTCCACGTTCGGATTGCGCAGCAAGCCATTCAGGGCCTGGGCCGGCACCTCGATCGCCATCGCATCCATGCCGTGGATCTCGTGCTTGACCGCGCCGTGCGCACCGGCTACCGCCGCCTTGACGATGGCCGCCTTGCCGGGTTTGAAGGCGACGATCACGCGCGTGGTGTCGGTGGCAGCGCCGGCAGGCGCTGTGACGCCGATGGCGATGAACGATACCAGCAAGCGGACCGCGTCGGCGGTGGTTGACTGTTTCATCATGAAGGTTCTCCAAACTGACGATTGACGGGCGACTGGCATGCAAGCCGGCGACCCGGGATTCGTCGTCCCCGCGCAGGCGGGGATCCATACCGCCGTTGCTCCGAGGTGCCATGGATTCCCGCCTGCGCGGGAAAGACGGCGCTTAGGCTGGTGCCATTGGCAACCGGCCCGGGTGGTCCAGTGTCCCACTCGCCCGCAAGGCGGTGTTGTTCTGGGTCACGTGCCGAAAAAGCCATGTTGTCGGGCGGATCAGCAGGTATAATTGCGCTCGCTGCCGCAAGGCGGCACACGCTAGGGGTCCTGCAAATCGCAACAGCGAGGCGCGGGTGAGAAACACCCTCTGAACCTGATCTGGATAATGCCAGCGAAGGGAAGCCAGTGAGTTCCATGGGTGCGCCGTCACGGCCGCACTTCCGGGCTCCGACTCCTTTGCTGGCTCCTGCACGCAATGGAGCCACATGAACGCACCGCTGAAAGCCCCCCTCAAATTCGATTCCGCCACCGCCACGGTGGATGAAGCGGCGATTGCGCCTTTTCCGAATTCCCGTAAAGTCTATGCCCAGGGCAGCCGCGCCGACCTGCGCGTGCCGATGCGCGCTGTCAGCCAGTCCGATACCGCCGCCTCGTTCGGCGCCGAACCGAATCCGCCCGTGTATATATATGACACCTCCGGCCCGTACACCGATCCGGAAGCGACCATCGACATCCGCTCGGGCCTCGGCACCCCGCGCCTGCCGTGGATCGTGGAGCGCGGCGACACCGAACAACTGGCCGGCCCCAGCTCCGCTTACGGCCAGGCGCGCCTGGACGACCCGGCGCTGGCCGCGCTGCGCTTCCAGCTGCAGCGCACGCCGCGCCGCGCGCTCGATGGCGCCAATGTGACGCAGATGCACTACGCGCGGCGCGGCATCATCACGCCCGAAATGGAATACGTGGCGATCCGCGAAAACCTGCGCCGCCAGGAGTACCTGCAGGAGCTCGAAGCGTCCGGCCCGATGGGCAAGCGCAGCGCCCAGCTGCTGGGACGCCAGCATCCGGGCCAGTCCTTCGGCGCATCGATCCCCGATACCATCACCGCCGAATTCGTGCGCGAAGAAATCGCCCGCGGGCGCGCCATCATCCCGGCCAACATCAACCACCCGGAAGTCGAGCCGATGATCATCGGCCGCAATTTCCTGGTCAAGATCAACGCCAACATCGGCAATTCGGCCGTCACCTCGTCGATCGGCGAGGAAGTCGAAAAAATGACCTGGGCGATCCGCTGGGGCGCCGACAACGTCATGGATCTGTCGACCGGCAAGCACATTCACGAAACGCGCGAATGGATCATCCGTAACAGCCCGGTCCCGATCGGCACCGTGCCGATCTACCAGGCGCTGGAAAAGGTCAACGGCAAGGCCGAAGACCTGACCTGGGAGATCTTCCGCGACACCCTGATCGAACAGGCCGAGCAAGGCGTCGACTACTTCACCATCCACGCCGGCGTGCTGCTGCGCTACGTGCCGATGACCGCTTCGCGCCTGACCGGCATCGTCTCGCGCGGCGGCTCGATCATGGCCAAGTGGTGCCTGGCGCATCACAAGGAATCGTTCCTGTACACGCATTTCGAAGACATCTGCGCCATCATGAAAGCCTACGACGTCTCGTTCAGCCTCGGCGACGGCCTGCGTCCGGGCTCGATCTACGACGCCAACGACGAAGCGCAACTGGCCGAGCTGAAAACCCTGGGCGAGCTGACCCAGGTCGCCTGGAAGCACGACGTGCAGGTCATGATCGAAGGCCCGGGCCACGTGCCGATGCAGCTCATTAAAGAGAACATGGACCTGCAGCTGGACCAGTGCGGCGAAGCGCCGTTCTACACCCTGGGGCCGCTGACGACCGATATCGCCCCCGGCTACGACCACATCACGTCGGGCATCGGCGCGGCCATGATCGGCTGGTACGGCACCGCCATGCTGTGCTACGTCACGCCCAAGGAGCATCTGGGCCTGCCGAACAAGGATGACGTCAAGGACGGCATCATCACCTACAAGATCGCGGCCCACGCGGCCGACCTGGCCAAGGGCCATCCGGGCGCGCAGATCCGCGACAACGCGCTGTCCAAGGCGCGCTTCGAATTCCGCTGGGACGACCAGTTCAACCTGGGCCTGGACCCGGACAAGGCGCGCGAATTCCACGACGAGACCTTGCCCAAGGATTCGGCCAAGGTGGCGCATTTCTGCTCGATGTGCGGTCCGCATTTCTGCTCGATGAAGATCACCCAGGAAGTACGCGACTACGCCGCCAGCATGAACGTGAGCGAGCAAAGCGCGCTGCGCCAGGGGATGGAAGTGAAAGCCATCGAATTCGTGCGCCAGGGCGGCGAGCTCTATAAAAAGGTGTGACCGTGATCGAGATCGAGATCGAAGTCAACGGCGAGGCACGGCGCGTGGCGCCGGGCGCCTCCTTGCTCGACCTGGTCGAGGAACTTGGCCTGCCGACCGGGCAGGCCATGGCGCTGGCGGTCAACCGGCAGGTGGTGCCGCGCCAGCAGTGGCCGCAACGAGCGCTGCTGGCGCTGGACAAAATCGAGATCGTGCGCGCCATCGGCGGCGGCTGACATATAAGGAACCGGATATGAACATGAACGACAACAACGGGGGTGGCGACGTCCTCACCATCGCAGGCAAAACCTACCGTTCGCGCCTGCTGGTCGGCAGCGGAAAATACCGCGACCTGGCGCAAACGCGCGAGGCCACCGACGCCGCCCAGGCCGAGATCATCACCGTGGCGATCCGCCGCGTGAACATCGGCCAGGACCGCAACGCTCCCAGCCTGCTCGACGTGCTGCCGCCCGACCAGTACACGATCCTGCCCAACACCGCCGGCTGCTACAACGCCAAGGACGCGGTGTACACCTTGCAGATGGCGCGCGAACTGCTCGGCGGGCGCAACCTGGTCAAGCTCGAAGTGCTGGGCGATGAAAAGACCCTGTTCCCGCACATGCCCGAAACCCTGGTCGCCGCCGAAGCGCTGGTCAAGGACGGTTTCGACGTCATGGTCTACTGCAGCGACGATCCGATCCAGGCGCGCCTGCTGGAAGAAATCGGCTGCGTGGCCGTGATGCCGCTGGCGTCCCTGATCGGTTCCGGCATGGGCATTCTCAACCCCTGGAACCTGCGGTTGATCATCGAGCAGGCCAAGGTGCCGGTGCTGGTCGACGCCGGCGTGGGCACGGCGTCGGATGCGGCCATTGCCATGGAACTTGGTTGCGACGGCGTCTTGATGAACAGCGCCATCGCCGGCGCGCGCGATCCGGTGCGCATGGCCGGCGCCATGCGCCTGGCGGTGCAGGCCGGGCGCGGAGCCTTTTTGGCCGGGCGCATGCCTAGGCGCTTCGCCGCCGTGCCGTCGTCGCCCGTGACCGGCAAAGTCGCGTGACAGGGCAGGGCGCTTGCATGCCGGTGGTGCTGGTGTTCGCCGGCCTCGATCCGTCGGGCGGGGCCGGCATCGCGGCCGACCTGGGCGCGATCGCGGCCCAGGGCGCGCACGCGCTGCCGGTGGTCACCGCGCTGACGGTGCAGGACCATAACCGCGTGTACGACATCGTGCCGGTCGATTGCTCCCTGCTGGCGCGCCAGGCGCAGGCGCTGATCGACAGCGTCGCCATCGGCGCCGTCAAGCTCGGCATCCCCGGCAACCGCGCCAACGCCGAAGCGATTGCCGCGCTGGTCAACCAACTGCGCCAGCGTGACCCGGCGCTGCCGGTGGTGCTCGACCCGGTGCTGGCCAGCGGCCATGGCGATGCGCTCGCGCGCGGCGATGCGCTGGCCGCGCTTGCGCCCCTGTTGGCCGTGGCCACCCTGGTGGTGCCGAACCTACGCGAAGCGCAAGCCCTCGGCCGGCTTATGTGCCCGCACGTGCTGGTCACCGGCGGCCATGGCGACGGCCCGGACGTCGTCAACCGCTGGCATGGCGGGGAGCACGAACAGGAGTGGCGCTGGCCGCGCCTGCCCGGCGAGTTCCATGGCAGCGGCTGCACCCTGGCGGCTGCCATCGCGGCCCGCCTGGCGCTGGGCGAGTCGATGCAAGACGCCCTCGAACGCGGCCAGTCCTATACCCATCAAAGCCTGGCGCAATCGTTTTCGATCGGCGCCGGGCAGCGCATTCCACAGCGCTTACCTTCCTTACTATGAAACAGAAAGCGACACTCCCCATGCGAGGACTTTACCTTGTCACCCCCAACTGGGACGATACCGGGCGCCTGCTCGATTGCACCCGCGCCGCGCTCGAGGGCGGGGTCGCGCTGGTCCAGTACCGCCACAAGGACGCCAGCCCGGAGCTGCGCCGGCACCAGGGCGCGGCGCTGCTGGCCTTGTGCCGCCGCTACGGTCGTCCGCTGGTGATCAACGACCACCTTGAGTTGTGCCTGACGCTCGGCGCCGACGGCGTGCACGTGGGAGGCACGGACGCCAGCGTGGCGCAGGTGCGCGCCGCGCTGGGACCCGGCAAGATCGTCGGCGCCTCCTGCTACGGCGACCTGGAACTGGCGCGCGCGGCCGAACGCGATGGCGCCACCTACGCGGCCTTCGGCGGCTTCTATCCCTCGCCGGTCAAGCGCTACAGCTTCACCACCGCGCCCGATATCTTGCTGGAAGCGCGCAGAGCGCTCGCGCTGCCGCTGGTGGTCATCGGCGGGATGACGCCCGAGAATGCGGCGCCGCTGGTCGATCGCGGCGCCGACATGGTGGCGGCGATCACCTCGGTCTACGCCAGCCTTGACCCGACTTGCGCCGCGCGCCAGTTCGATGCCTTGTTCGGCGCACAGCGTAAAACGTGCGCGAACGCGACCGGGGCCGTATAATCTTTTTACCCTTCTTCCCAGCGTAAAAGGATTGCCGTGCCAAATTCCGCCCCTGTCGCGAAACGTCGCATCCTTATCGTCGACGACGACCCGTTGCTCCTGCAGTTTCTCAATGAAGTCATCGGCCACGCCGGTTACGACACCGTAACCGCATCGTCCGGCGAAGAAGCGCTGCAGCAGATCGCCGCCGGCGAGCCGGACATGGCCCTGCTCGACATCACCATGCCCGGCATGAGCGGGCTGGAACTGGCGCACCACCTCAAGACCCACACCACGGTGCCGTTCATGTTCTTGTCGGCCATCGGCGACAGCGAATCGAGCCGGCAGGCCGCCGCTTACGGCGCGCTGGGCTACCTGGTCAAGCCGGTCGACGCCGAGCGCCTGATGCCGGCGTTCGAAGCGGGCCTGGCGCGCGCCGACGATATCCGCCAACTGCGCCGCACCGAATTGAACCTGAACGCGGCGCTGGCCGCCGGCCGCGAAACCAGCCTGGCCGTGGGCCTGTTGATGGGCAAATTCCAGACCGACCGCAACACCGCTTTCGAAGTGCTGCGCGACCACGCACGCTCGAGCCGGCGCAAGATCAACGAAGTGGCCGACCAGCTGCTTGCCGCTGAAGAAACATTGAACAGTTTGCATTCCGGCTTCGCCAATCGTCTCAAAGCCAAGTGATTGCGCACGAAGGCGTTGCGCATTGCGCACGCTTTCACATAAAAAGTTCTTGCGGACTGTTCCCGTAGGGCAAATGTTTGTTACACTAAAAGCGTGAATTTCAGTTTGTTCACACAGTTCCTCGCGTGATTGAGCCCTGACCCGCTCGCGTCCGCCCTTTTCCTGCGCCGCCTTTCCCCTGCGGCCGATAGATGTTTTCGGCCCAGCTCCGCCGATTGTTCCCCGATGTCATTGCGCCTTTGCCATGTGCGTTGTTGCGCTGCGACTTGGGATATCGATCGAACCGGTTCAGAAAGGAAGTCGCCATGAAAGCGACCGCTAATTACAAACTCTGTGTTTCCGCCGCTCCCGCACAAATTGTCGCGAACGAACGCCGCACCTTGTTTTCCCACACCCCCCGGCGTTGGCCGGTCGGCCCGGCCCCGGTCGGCATCGATGCCGACGCGCCGCGCCTGACCGCGCCCATGATGGATGCGGCGCTCGAGCTCGGGCCACGTCCGCAGGCCGGCGCCGGCCACACCACCGCTGCGCGCAACGCGCCACGCGTGCTGCACATCGACAGCGACGACAAGACCGCGCTGGTGCTCTCCACGCTGTTGGCGCCGGAAGCGTGGGTGACCCATGTGAGCACGATCGCCGAGGCGCGCCGCGTGCTCGCGACCGAACTGTTTTCGCTGGTGGTGCTCGATCCCGGCCTGTCCGACGGCGACGGCCGCGCGCTCATGCCCGAGCTGTTGACCACGCCCCTGCTGGTGTACTCGGCGCGCCTGCCCGACGCGCGCGACCCGGTGCGCGCCTTCTTGCCCAAGCCGTGGACGTCGCCGCGCCAGCTGTGGAGCACCATTGCGGCCATGCTCGGCATCCCTGCGTGCATGACGGCGGGGGATTAGCCATGAACAGCGACGCGAGCCACGGCCTGAAATCGATCTTGTATGTCGAAGACGACCTGCACGTGCGCACCACGGCCAAGCTGGTGCTGGAGGTGATCGGCAAATTCGACGTGCGCGACTGCGGTTCGGGGCGCGAAGCGCTGCTGGCCGCGATGGATTTCAAGCCCGACCTGATTTTGCTCGATGTGATGATGCCGGAACTGGACGGCCTGGCGACCCTGGCCATGCTGCGCCGCATACCGCACCTGGCCAACACGCCGGCGCTGTTCGTGACCGGCCTGACGGCGGCGGCGGACATCGCCCGTTATGCCGAGGTGGGCGCCATCGGCGTCATTCCCAAACCCCTGATGCCGCTGCGCCTGACCGGGCAGTTGCACTCGCTATGGGAGCAGCATGCGCTCACGGCGGCCTGACCTCCGTCGTTCCCGCGCAGGCGGGAATCCAAGTTCGCGCCTGCGCGGGAACGACGGTCCTTAATATAGTGGCAGGAATTGCTGCGTAGTGTGATCACCTTCAGACACCGAAGATGCACGCTTGTCCCCAGCTTGATATGATGGCGACACTGCGCCCTTGCGGCGCTCCGACCATCTGAGGGACAGGAACAACATGAAAACCAAGGCAGCGATTGCATGGAAGGCGGGCCAGCCGCTGACGATTGAAGAAGTCGACCTGGAAGGCCCGCGCGCGGGCGAGGTACTGGTCGAAATCAAGGCCACCGGCATCTGTCACACCGATTACTACACCCTCTCCGGCGCCGATCCGGAAGGGATCTTCCCCTCCATCCTCGGGCACGAAGGCGCCGGCGTGGTGGTCGACGTGGGGCCGGGCGTCACCAGCCTGCGCAAGGACGATCACGTCATCCCGCTGTACACCCCCGAATGCCGCCAGTGCAAATTCTGCCTGTCGCAAAAAACCAATCTGTGCCAGTCGATCCGCTCGACCCAGGGCCGCGGGCTGATGCCCGACGCGACCAGCCGCTTTTCGATCGACGGCAAGCCGATTTACCACTACATGGGCACATCGACCTTCTCGAACTACATCGTGGTGCCCGAGATCGCGCTGGCCAAGGTGCGCTCGGACGCCCCGTTCGACAAGATCTGCTACATCGGCTGCGGCGTGACCACCGGCGTGGGCGCGGTGCTGTTTACCGCCAAGGTCGAAGCGGGCGCCAACGTGGTGGTGTTTGGCCTCGGCGGCATCGGCCTGAACGTGATCCAGGCCGCCAAGATGGTCGGCGCCGACAAGATCATCGGGGTGGACCTGAACCCCGAGCGCGAAGCGATGGCGCGCAAGTTCGGCATGACCCACTTCATCAATCCGTCCAAGGTGGAGAACGTGGTCGACACGATCATCGAGCTCACCGACGGCGGCTCCGACTACAGCTTCGAATGCATCGGCAACGTGACCACCATGCGCCAGTCGCTCGAATCGTCGCACAAGGGCTGGGGCCAGTCGATCATCATCGGCGTGGCGGCGGCGGGGCAGGAGATTTCGACCCGTCCGTTCCAGCTGGTCACCGGCCGCGTATGGAAAGGCTCGGCCTTCGGCGGCGCGCGCGGGCGCACCGACGTGCCGAAGATCGTCGACTGGTACATGGAAGGCAAGATCAATATCGACGACCTGATCACCCATCGCCTGCCGCTCGAACGCATCAACGAAGGCTTCGACCTGATGAAGAGCGGCGAGTCGATCCGCTCGGTGGTGCTGTACTAAGCCAAGCCAGCCGCGCCGGACCCCGATCCGGCGCTCTACTCGCTGAACATCGCAGCCAGGCGCGGAAGCCTGGCGTCGACGGCGTCTTCGTCCCAGCTCTCGCCGTGCGGACCATCCTGGAACGCGAACATGTGGCGCGGGAAGTCGTCGCCCGAACGCCCGGTCTTTTCCTCCCATGCCTTGCCGGGCGCGTACAACATTCCCTCGACCTGGCATTCGTCGTCGGCCTCGCCGACCACATCGGCCAGGCTGTCGGCGTCGCGCAGCGCGGCCTCGTATACCTGCTCGCCTTTGCCGATCAGCCAGCCCGTGAAATCCATGAAGCCATCGTCCGAGCACCCGCCGCCGATGATGTAGGCAGCCGCCCACAGATCCCAGTGATACGCGCGATTGACGTGCTCGACCATCAGGCGATCGAACTCCACGATCTGGTCCGCTTCCAGCTCCGCCAGCAAGCCTTCGAGCGTGTCGACCTGCGCTTCGGGATCGTGGTCCGCGGCCAGGCGCGATGCATCGATCAGTGTCCAGAAATCGTTCTTTTCCAAGTTCATCTCCCAAATAGAATGTGTGCGATCAGGCATTCTAACGGACCTGCCACCGTAGCCCGGCCTGGGCACGCTCGCGCGCAAGTGCGGGTTTGGGCGCGATCAAAAACCTCGCCGCCACGCCGCCCTATATTGAACTTCCCGGGGTGTCGTTCGTCCGTAGCCATGCAGCAAGAGCACCCCTGTTGTAGTGCTTCGTCTTGTGGAGGTTTCAAATGGATCCCAAAGTATTCCAGAGTCTGGTCGAAAAGGCCAAAGCCGATCCCGCATTTTTCCATCAACTGATCTTTACCCCTGAAACGGTCATCGCCCAGGTGAGCGATCTTGACCGCCATGCCAAAGGTTCGTTGGTCGGCCAGGACCCGGCAGCCCTGATCGCCAGTGCGCTGGGCATCTTGCAACGCTGCGGCAACACCTGCTCGAGCAGCTGCGACAACACCTGTGGCGGCAGCTGCGGCTACACCACCAACCTGACCGCCGAGGTGGCAATTTCTACCCCTGCCGTCACCTACTTCTCGCGGGTGAGCAGCGCATTGCAACGCTGCGGCAATACCTGTTCGAGCAGCTGCGACAACACCTGCGGCGAAAGCTGCGGTTACACCACCAACTTTACCGATATGGGCGGTGTGGTCATCAATCCGGCAGCCTGGAATCGCTAAGCGCCACGGCGACGCGTCGCGCGGCACCGGCGCGTCGCTTTTCCGGCCCCGCACCACCCGAACAAGGAGTCCGCCATGGACAGAACGACTTTCACCCGCCTGGTCGGCGAGCTGCGCGGCAATGCGCAGCTGTTCCAGGCCTTCCTCACCGATCCCGCCGCCGCACTGGCCACGCTGGCCTACCTCGATGAGCCAACCCGGCGCGCGCTGCGCGCCATCGATCCGCAAGCGTTCATCGCCGACGCCACCGCGCTGCTGGACCGGGACCGCCTGCTGCAAGCCTGCGGCCCCCAATACACCTGCTCCTGCACCTCGTACACCTGCGCCGGCGTCACCTGCGGTGGCTCGACCTGCGACGTCACCTGCACCGAATTCAGTTGCGGCAATACCTGCGGCGACAGCTGCGGCTTCACCACCAATATCGGATCCCGCTTCTTCGCCTGGAAATGAGCCACCACATGAACCCATCACCCGACAGCGCGCTGCCGACCACCCCTTCCTACCAGGACCATTTGCTTGACCACGGCCTGGCGCCCGCGACCAGCGGCGTGTGGCTCAAGGTCGGCCGCACCGATCGCGTGCAGGGCTGGAAGCTGCACGTCTCGAGCGTGCCGGCCGAGGCCCACGCCCTGCTCGACGCCATCGTTCCCATCCTGCGGGACGGCCAGGTACCCTTCAAGATCGCCAGGGACGCCACCATCCTGGGACTGCTCAATGAAGGCAACCTGGGCGCCACCCAGGTCGGCAAATTCTGCACCATCTACCCGGCCGACGACGCCGCCGCCAGCGCGCTGGCCGCCCAGCTGGTGCGGGCTACGCAGGGTTTCAACGGCCCCGTGATCACCTCCGACATGGCGCTCGGGAACCTGGTGTACGCGCGCTACGGCGGCTTTAACACCATCGTCGAGCGCGACCTGCTCGGCCAGCACCACCTGTACATCCGGGACGGCGCCGGCCAGCTCATTGCCGACGCCTACACCCAGCCCTTCGTGCCGCCATCCTTCGCCGCCTGCCCGTTCGCCGCCGCACCCGCGCCGGCCCCTGCCAGCCGCACCAGCGGCGCGGCGACCTTCGGCCCCGGTTATGTGCTGGTCGACGTCGTCAAGCAGCACGCCAAGGGCAACGTCTACCTGGCGATCCTGGCCAGCTCGCAGCAGGACGTGGCGGGACGGATCATCAAGGAGGGGCGCAAACACTGCCTGTCCGATATCCACGGGCGCGACATCCGGGTGCGCCTGCGGCGCCAGGGCGAGATCCACGCGCGCCTGAAAGGCGTGGCGCCCGTGCCGGCGTGCGACCCGTACTTCGAGGTCGACGGCGACGGCTACCTGGCGATGACCTACCTGCCCGGGGCCGACCTCGAAAGCGTGGTGCAGGCGACCCTGCAGCGCGGTCCGTGGAGCGCGGCCGGGCATGCCGGCCAATTGCGCCTGCTGGACGCGCTGCGCCGGCTGGTCGGCGCCGTCGAACGGCTGCATGGCGCCGGCTTCGTGCACCGCGACCTGAGCGTGTCGAATGTCTGGCTCGGCGACGATGGCGACACCTGGCTGCTCGACCTGGAGATCGCGCAGCACGTGGGCGACCCCAGTCCCGTGTTCGGCAAGGGCACGCCGGGCTTCATGGCGCCGGAACAGGAGGCCGGCGCGGCGCCCACCTTCGCCCAGGATATCCATGCGGTGGCGGCGCTGATCCTGTTCGCCCTGACCGGCCTCGATCCGCGCCGCACCCTGTTCGCGCGCGCCGGCTCGCGCGTGCGCAACGTGCGCTATCTGGCCGCGTCGGTGCCCGAGGCGCTGTTGAACGTGGTGCTGGCCGGGGTGGACGACGACCCGCTGGCGCGGCCCACCCTGGCCGCCATCGGCCAGCAACTGGCGGCTTACCAAGCGCGCCTGGGCGCGGGCGGCGCGTGCGCGACCGCCATGCCGCCGGCGCCACCCATCGACTTTGGCGCCTGCGCCCGCGGCGCCGGCCTGGGCCTGCTGCGCCACGCCTTTCGCGATCCGCAATCGGGGCTGTGGCTGTCGGCGGGCATCGCGAACGGGGCGGGTGGCCAGGAGCAGGCCTCCTCGTACGAACTGCGGCGCGGCGCCAATCGCGGCGTGGCCGGCGTGGTGTATGCGCTGGCGCGCCTGCGGCGTGCCGGCATCGCCATCGACGACGCCGCGCCGGCGCTGAACCAGGCCGTGGACTGGCTGCTGTCGGACGCCCTCACGCCCGATCACGGCATGCCGGGCCTGCACTTCGGCGACGCCGGCGTGGCGGTCGGCATCGCCGAAGCCGTGCATGCCGGGCTGGTGCCGGCCACGGCGCGCATCGACCAGTTTGTGGCCCGGGTGTTCGCCGCGCCCATCACCTGGCCCGACCTCACGCACGGCGCGGCGGGGCAGGGCCTGGCCGCCATGCTGTGCGCGCACAGCCTGGGCACGGCTGCGCCGCTGGCCATGGCGGGGCGCTGCGCGCGCTACCTGGCCGACACCCAGGCGCCGGACGGCTCCTGGGTCATGCCGGAGGGCGTGCCCGGCATGTCCGGCGAAACCATCAGTGGCTTCGCCCACGGCGTGGCCGGGATGGTGTTCTTCCTGCTCGAGCATGGCGCGCGCTTCAATGACGACACCAGCCGCGCCAGTGCCGCACGCGGCTTGCGCTGGCTCGAAGCGCATGCGCTGGCGCCCGATGGCGCGGCGGCGCTGCAGTGGCATTACAGCGACCGCCAGGGCGCGGTGTGGAACTGGTGGTGCCACGGCGCGCCCGGCATCGCGCTGACTTTTCTGCGCGCATACCGGCATACCGGGGACCCGGCCATGGCGCTGCTGGCGCGGCGCGCGCTGGGCGCCATCGACGGCCATCTGCGCGCGCCCAACCTGACCATCTGCCATGGCCTGGCCGGGATCGGCGAGATCTTGCTGGAAGCGGCGCACACGCTGGGCGAGCCGGCCTGGCGCGACAAGGCGGCCACGTTGGCCGGCACCATCGCGCATCTCGGGCATCGCTGCGCCGACGGCAGCCTGGTGTGGCTGGCGGAAGACCCGGTGGCGCCGACCGCCGACCTGATGGTCGGCATGGGCGGTATCGCCCACTTCATGGCGCGCCTTGGCGACGGCGGCCGCGAGCTCGGCTTTCCGCTGCTCTAGTTGTTCCCAAGCCGGCATTGACGACGCCAATGCCGGCTTGGGCCGCCTGCCTGCGCGCCAGGCCCGCGTTTTGGTCGCCTGTTCCCCGGAATCGACCGCCCATCGCCTGCCGCTGGAGCATGCGCCCCCTCCTCTCTACAGTCATGCTCACCCGGGCCGCGCCCGCGCTTGCCCGGGAAGTAGAAAAATAGTTCTAGACAAAAGTATCTAGATATTTTATTCTACATTCACCCTTTGACGGAGAGACCATGCACGCAGGAACCCACCCATGAACGCCATGCTCGCCGTCATCGTGCCCAGCCTGGGCTGGGCCTTGCTCGACTTTGTCTGGCAGGGATTGTTGATCGGCTGCCTGGCCGCCATCGGCATGGGATTGCTGCGCGGCGCGCGGCCCCAGCTGCGCTACGCCGTCGGCTGCGCCGCGCTGCTGCTGTGCGCCGCCTTGCCGCTGGCTGGAACAGTGCAGCGCATGCTCGATGCGCAGGCCGCGGCCACCACCATCCTGCCGCTGCGCGCCATCGCCATGCCGGCCGGCGAGGCCGACGCGCCGCTGCTGGCCGCGCAGGTCGCCAGCTGGGAACCGGTGTTGCAGCAGCGCTTGCCCCTGCTGATGTTTTTCTGGAGTTGCGGCGCCGGCCTGCTGGCGCTGCGCCTGATGCTCGGGCTGGCCTGGGTGCGCCGTCGCAGCCAACCGGGCCGCTACCTGCGCGACGCCGCCTGGCAGGCGAGAGTGGACCGGCTGGCGCTGCGTTTCGGCGTGGCGCGCAAGGTCGCGCTGGGGCTGGTGCACGACTTGCCCGGCCCGGTGACGGCCGGCTGGTGGCGACCGGTGATCCTGGTGCCGGCTTCGCTGGTGAGCGGCATGCCGCCCGATTTGCTCGAAGCCCTGCTGGCGCACGAAATGGCGCATATCAAGCGCTTCGATTACCTGGTCAACCTGATCCAGAGCGCGATCGAAATGGTGCTGTTCTATCACCCTGCGGTGTGGTGGCTGTCGCACCGGGTGCGGATCGAGCGCGAACAGATTGCAGATGATTTAGCAGCAAGCATGCTCGGCGAACCGCGGCGTCTGGCGCTTGCATTATCCGAACTGGACCAGTTCCAGTTCTCCACCCCTCAACTTGCCCATGGGGCTCACGGAGGAAATCTTATGTCCCGCATCAAACGCCTGGTCCGCCCGGATACCGAACCACTGAACTGGAAAATGGCGCTGCCGATTCTCGGCCTGTCGGCCGCTTGCGCCGCCTTTTACGCCAACGCGCAGACAGCGCCGCCGGCGCCGGCGACAGCCGTGCGCGCCGGCAGCGCGCCGGCGGTCCCGCCAGCCCCGCCGGCACCGCCAGCCATCCCGGCCTTGCGCGCCGCCGTAGCCGTTCCCGCCGCGCCGCCCGCGCCACCGCTGCCGCCCGCTCCCCCGGCGCCGCCGCGTCTTCCCCTCAGCATTACCAAGGGTCCTGGCGAGATGTCGTATGCGCTGGTGCAAGGCCCCGAGCGCAAGGGCATGTTAAGTGGCGACAGCCGCGATGTCGACGACATCGCCGCCGCCAAGCACACCGTCCAGGGGGACTTTTTGTGGTTCCGCCAGGGCGACCAGGCCTACGTGGTGCAGGACCCGGCCCTGATCGCCAGGGTTTCCGCCGCCTACGCGCCGCTCAAGCGCCTCGGCGCCCAGATGGAGGTGCATGGCAAGGAAATGGAAAAGCACGGCAAGGTGGTCGAGCAATTGGGGCGCGAGATGGAACGCAAGGCCGGCGCCGACCAGCCCGAACATGCCGAGACGCGCCGTATCGCCGGCCTGATCGCGGCTCTGGCGCCGCAGCAAGCCCGTTTGCAGCGCGAGATCGTGCAGCTCGAGCGCCAGATCGACGACGCCGGCGGCCCGACCCGTGCGCAGTTGTCGGCCAGGCGCGACCAGCTCAATGTCAAGCTGAGCGACATCGAACGCCAGCTCGACGTGCAGCACGCGCAGCTCGAGCGCCAGCACGGCAGGATCGAACAGGCGCGCGCGCCGCTCGACGCCATCGGCGAGCAAATGAAAGAAGCGGGCAAGCCGATGGACGCGCTGGGTAAAAAGATGAATGTGCTGGGGCGCGAGATGGACCAGCACGGCAAAGCGGCCGAGCGCGTGATGCGCGAGGTGCTGCGCGACGCCGTCGCGCGCGGCCTGGCGCGGCCGGTGCCGGGGCCACGCGCGCCCGGCCTCGCAATGTTAACTTAATTGCATATCGATTGTGCAATGAGGGACGCTGGGTCATCGACCTGGCGCCCATGGTCGCGCAGGCCAAGGCCGTGCACGGCGGCGAAAAAGAGATTGCCCAGCTTGAGCGCACCTTCAAGGACGGCGTGATGGTGATCGATGCAAAAAGCGTCAAGCTGGCGCTCGCCGGGGACGACGCCAGGCCGCTCAGCTATCCCTACAAGATCGTCGCCGCCGATCCGGACAAGCCGCAGTGCGTCAACCTGCTGATGGCGGCCTTGCCCAAGCCGCTGGCGTATTGCCTCAGCGATGGCGTACTGTCGGTCAACGACCCGGCCAGCGCCCTGGTGTCGACGTATCGCCGCGCCGCGCCGGCCAAAGCCGACGCCACTGCCACGGATGCGGCCAGGGCCGAAGGCGCGACCCCGGCGGCAGCCGGCGGCCGGGAAGCCCGTTCGCCAGCGAAAGCGTCGCCGTCCAATGGCGGCGCGCCGGTATAATCACGGGATGCAAAATCTCCTCCACAACCTCAATCCCGAACAACTCGCCGCCGTCACCCTGCCGCCGCAGAGCGCCCTGATTCTCGCGGGCGCCGGCTCCGGCAAGACGCGCGTGCTGACGACCCGCATCGCCTGGCTGATCCAGACCGGCCAGGTTTCGCCGGCCGGGATCATGGCGGTGACGTTTACCAACAAGGCCGCCAAGGAAATGACGACGCGCCTGTCGGCCATGCTGCCGGTGAGCACGCGCGGCATGTGGATCGGCACCTTCCACGGCTTGTGCAACCGCTTCCTGCGCACCCATTACCGCGATGCCGCGCTGCCGCAAACCTTCCAGATCCTCGATTCGCAGGATCAGTTGTCGATGATTAAACGTTTGCTGAAAGCGAACAATGTCGATGACGAAAAGTACCCGGCCAAGAACCTGATGTATTTCATCAACAACGCCAAGGACCAGGGCTTGCGCGCCAATCGGGTCGAGGCGCACGACCCGATCGAACGCAAGATGGTCGAGTTGTACGATCTGTACGACAATCAGTGCCAGCGCGAAGGCGTGGTCGATTTTGCCGAACTGCTGCTGCGCGCCTATGAGCTGCTGCAACGCAACCAGCCGCTGCGCGAGCATTACCAGGCGCGCTTCAAGCACATCCTGGTCGACGAGTTCCAGGATACCAACGACCTGCAATACAACCTGCTCAAGCTGCTGGCGGGGCAGGGCCAGCAGGTGGCCGGCGCGCTGTTCGCCGTGGGCGACGACGACCAAAGCATTTACGCCTTTCGCGGCGCCAATGTCGGCAATATGAGCGCCTTCGAGCGCGAATTCCGGGTCGAGAACCTGATCAAGCTCGAACAAAACTACCGCTCGCACGGCCACATCCTCGACAGCGCCAACCACCTGATCGCCAACAACAGCAAGCGCCTGGGCAAGAACCTGCGCACCGATGCCGGTCACGGCGAGCCGGTGCGCATCTACGAAGCCTCGTCCGACCTGGAAGAGGCGCAGTGGATCATCGAGGAAGCGAAGAGCCTGATGCTTGAGGGTGCGTTGCGCAGCGAGATCGCGATTTTGTACCGCTCCAATGCGCAGTCGCGCGTGATCGAGCATGCGCTGTTCGCGGCCGGCCTGCCGTACACGGTGTACGGCGGCCAGCGCTACTTCCAGCGCGCCGAGGTCAAGCACGCCATCGCTTACCTGCAACTGATGGACAATCCGCACAATGATTCGGCCTTTTTGCGGGTGGTGAACTTCCCCACGCGCGGCATCGGCATGCGCTCGATCGAGGCGCTGCAGGCGGCCGCCGAGCAGTACGGCATTTCGCTGTACGCGGCGGTGCCCTACGTGGCGGGCAAGTCGGGTTCCTCGCTCAATAGTTTTGTGAAGCTGGTCGAAGGCGCCCGTTTCGAGACCGGGCAACTGGCGCTGCCCGAGATGGTGCGCGTGGTGCTGGAAGCGAGCGGCCTGCTGCAGCACTACCAGAACGAAAAAGAAGGCGCCGACCGCATCGAGAACCTGGAACAGATGGTCAATGCGGCCACCCAGTTCGTGCAGGAAGAAGGCTTCGGCCAGGGCGCGCCAGCTTACCTCGGTCCCAAGACTTACGCCAGCGTGGGCGAGATGCTGGTCGAAGGCGAGGGAGTCGAGATCATCGACGCCGATACGCCGCTGAACGTCGTCATGTCGCCGCTGTCGGCCTTTCTGTCGCACGCCTCGCTCGAAGCGGGCGACGCCCAGGCCCAGGCCGGGCAGGATGCGCTGCAACTGATGACGGTGCACTCGGCCAAGGGACTCGAATTTGACGCCGTGTTCATCACCGGCCTGGAAGAAGGCCTGTTCCCGCACGAGAGCAGTTCGCGCGAGATGGATGGCGTGGACGAAGAGCGGCGCCTGATGTACGTGGCCATCACGCGCGCGAGGAAGCGCCTGTACATGAGTTTTACGCAGTCGCGCATGCTGCACGGGCAGACCCGCTACAACATGAAATCGCGCTTCTTCGACGAGCTGCCCGAAGAGGCGCTCAAGTGGATTTCGCCGCGCGTGCAATCGCACTGGTTCGGCAACAAGAAGTCGGCCTGGGACGACGCCAAGTTTACCGGCGGCTCGGACAACAAGATCGCCCAGCAGATCGCGCAAAAAGCGGCCAGCAACGGGCCGGGATGGCGCATCGGCGAATCGGTGGCGCACGCCAAGTTCGGCGAAGGGGTGATTGTCAATATCGAGGGTGGCGGGAGCAACGCGCGCGCGCAGATCAATTTCGGCAAAGCCGGCATGAAAGTGCTCGACCTGTCGGTCGCCAAGCTCGACCGGGTCGGACGCTGAAGCGGCGTGGGGGGGGGGGGGGGGGGGGGCCCCCCCCGGGGGGGGGGGGGGGGGGGGGGCGGGGGGGGGGGGCGGGGGGGGGGGCGGGGGGGGCGGGGGGGGGGGGGGGGGCGGGGGGGGGCCCCCCCCCCCCCCCCGCCCCGGGCGGGCCGGGCCCCCCCCGGCGCCGGCGCGCGGGG